>NZ_JADOEQ010000004.1 GCF_016745255.1 Enterococcus sp. BWR-S5
CGTTCGTCCTGAGCCAGGATCAAACTCTCATAAAAAGTTTAAACTTGACAGTCTTGCGACTGTTACGCTCAATTTGTTTGCTAGCATATTGCTTGCTTGTTAAATCATGTTGTTGTCTTGAATGAATCAAGACATACTACACATTTGGTTTGTCTTACTTTGTTCAGTTTTCAAAGGTCTACTTGTTTACCTTGCAGCAACTTTTATATCATATCAAAGTTCTGATTTGATGTCAACTCTTTTTTTGAAGAAGTTGAAGTTTTTTTCTGCTTGGCTGTTGTCGTTTTGTTTCATAACAACTTTTATATCTTATCAACAATCTTGTTATTTGTCAACAACTTTTTTATTGATAAAATAAGTTTTTTCTTTCACTCAGCTGTTATTCTATTGTGCTGTTTAAAAGATGTTGCCGTGTCTCAGCGACATGTAATAATATACCAAGATTATCATCTCAGGTCAACTCTTTTTTTATATTTTTTTCGATTATTTTTTTACTGGTTTATTCGATAAGAAAATAGCTCAAATTGCCCTCCTTTACTTTCTTTTACTGAACCTTGATTTATGAAGTCATTCTTACTATATAAAGTAATAAGACTGGGATTACTTGAAATGCAATCTAGCCTTAATTCATAAGCTGATTTAGCAAACTGCTCTTTTATCGTTGTTAATATCTCACTGCCATAGCCTTTTCCTCTATATTTGGGATGAACAATCAAGCGGTGAATATAATAGGCTTTGCCAGAGAAACCGACCTCTTTCCATAATTCTTCATCCCAGGCTGACGGCGTTTCCCAAATTGCTGCCATTCCAACGACTTCATGCTTCTTACTAAATAGATAGACATCTCCCTTTTGAACAGCGCCCAATAGATTGTGTTTATCCGTTCCCTCCAGCACATCACCCCATTGGCTGCTTCCTCTTTCTTTTAGCCACAGTGCCGTATCTTTCAACAATCCCATGACAATATCATTATCTGCTTGAACTGCCTGCTTAATTTCCATGCTTCTTAACCTCCCGATTTTATGTATATGATTATAGCAAAAAGAAGCAAGTCGCTCCCTGCTTCTTTACGTTTCCATTTTTAGTTGTTTAGAACATTGGCATGCCCGCCATGTCATAAGTGGACAAGAGTCCTTTCAGACTTGAGGGAGTTTCCCATATGTATGTATCAGTCGTCAACACCGCAGCATCGCCTTCCTCCATTTCAAATACAAATAAAGGGAGGTCTTCTGTTTCGCTATGTGCATTCGTCAATTCAACTAAGCTGATCGAAGTTACATCTAATTGAATGTTGCTTTTAAAGAATTGTAAAATACTGGCTAATCCTGTCATCTCTTCTGAAACTTCCGCAACAATAAATTCCGCTTGATTTTCTGTTGGATGAACAAGAAACTTCTTAGTGCCATCCTGCAAGTTCAACATAATCGTACCGGCCACTCTTTTGTTAGACAAAACTTCCACCTCAATTGATTTTTGTTTTCATGAATACAGGAAAATTGTAACACATTTTCTGAAAAAAAACAGTTTTATTTCAAACTCAAATCGTCCAGTGCTGTGTCAATCCATTGAGGCAGCTTCTTTTCCAAGCTTGCAAAGCCAATTTTCTTATTCTTGTTGGTGAAGTATTTTTTTCTTCTAAATCCATTAGGTTGAGGAATACTTTTTAACGTTCTAAGCGACAGACTGATTTTCTTCGAATATTCATCAATATCAATAACTTGCACATCTACTTTATCGCCCACATTTAATATACTGTTGATATTCTTGGTATACCCTACCTGAATCTCAGATACATGGATCAAGCCTTGTGTATTCTCTCCTAAAGAAACAAATGCACCATAGGGCTGCAGCCCTGTAACTGTTCCTTCTATTATCATTCCTATTTTGTATCTCATCTGCTCCCCGCCATTCTCTATGTCATCTCATATAAATCATATCATGTCCGCTAATTTATGAATAGATTTTTTATTCGGCTTTTCTGCTCTTTTTCATTTATCTTTCCCTAAATCTATTCTATACTGCAATATATAGCACTTATCAAATAGACAGCGAAGGAGTAATGAGATGGGTAATTTTGATCATGTATACAATAGAAAACAAACAAATTGCGTGAAATGGGACGCAGTTGAACAGATGTACAAAGAAGATGATTTACTTCCATTGTGGGTAGCCGATATGGATTTCAAGGTTCATCAACCTATTTTGGATGCCATGTCAGAATATATTGCTCAAGGAATTTTAGGGTATGCGGTAACACCGGATAGTTTATATACGGCTATTCAAGAATGGCAAAAAAGAAAACACAATTATATAGTAGAAAAAGAAGCAATCTTATTCAATAGCGGTGTTGTTCCTAGCGTTGCTTTAGCGATACAGGCCTACACTCAGCCAGGTGATTCGGTTATGATCCATGATCCTGTTTATCATCCATTTGCTAAAGTAATAAAAATGAATCAACGAGAAGTTGTCCGCAGCTCTCTATATGAAGAAGAAGGTAAATTTTTGATTGATTTTGAAGAGATGGAAAGACTTTTCCAAGAAAATCAGGTAAAACTGTTTATTCTCTGCAACCCTCACAATCCGGGCGGACGAGTTTGGGAAAAGGAAGAACTTATTCAAATCGGACAGCTATGCAAAAAATACAACGTCCTTGTTATCAGTGATGAGATTCACCAAGACTTAGTCTTCTCACCAAATACTTTCACGACGTTTACTAATGCAGACCCTTCCTTTAAAGATTTTTCGATTATTATGACAGCGGCGACAAAGACATTTAATTTAGCCGGTATCAAAAATTCAATGATTTTCATTCATGATGCTGCATTAAGAAGAAAGTTTGTTGCGGTTCAGGAAATGAATCAGCAAAATGAAATCAACACACTGGGCTTAATCGGAACCGAAGCAGCCTATAATTATGGGGACGAATGGCTTGATGAGCTACTGATATATTTGCAGAATAATATTGAAGCTGTAACAAGCTTCCTAAACGAGAAACTGCCACTGGTTAAAATGATGAAGCCGGAAGGGACTTATTTAATCTGGCTTGATTTTTCTAAGTACGGATTATCAGATAAACAGTTGGAAAATAACTTCCTTCATAAAGGAAAAATTGTGATGAATACAGGTATTTCCTTCGGCCCATCAGGCAGCCAGCATATGCGCTTAAATATTGCCTGCCCTCGCGAAACCTTACTTGAAGGTCTTAACAGAATACAAGCTGCTCTTGAGAGCTAAAAAAAGCACCTTTCCAGTAAGTGGAAAGGTGCTTTTATCTTTTAAAATTATTCTGTGATTTCTACGCCATCGATGACAACATCAAATGTTGGTCGATCTTGTGCATCACGCTGTACGCCGGCAATCTCATCAACGACTGACAGACCTTCGATGACATGACCGAAGACAGTATGACGGAAATCAAGCCAAGGTGTTCCGCCGCCTTTATAGGCTTCAATAATTTCTGCAGGAAATCCGGCACCTTCCAACTGTCCCAACATGTTAGCAGGTACGTCCAGCTTATTCACGATAAAGAACTGACTGCCATTTGTGTTAGGTCCGGCATTGGCCATTGACAGAGCACCACGAAGATTGAAGACATCTTTTGAAAACTCATCTTCAAACTTTTCTCCATAAATGCTTTCTCCACCCATACCAGTTCCGGTTGGATCGCCTCCTTGAATCATGAAATCAGGAATTACACGGTGAAAAATCACACCATCATAATAGCCTTTTTTCGCAAGTTCAACAAAATTCTGAACAGTTTTTGGTGCCTGCTCCGGGAAAAGTTGAACTTTGATATCGCCTCGGTTTGTTTTAATTATTGCTTTGGGTCCTTTTACTTCTTCTAAGTTTAACTGTGGAAATTCACTCACAAATAGTTCCTCCTTAACAATCGTTACTTTATTTATCATACCGAATAATGAAAGAAAATGCTATTTTCTTTTCTTAGATTCTCTAAAACTTTTGTTTCTTCACAAACTATCGCTTGCTTTTTTCAGCTACAAATGCTATTTTGTGAAAAATGCTTGCTTTTTACTTTTTAGTTTATCTAATAGATTTATAGAAGAAATTTGGAGGAAATGAAATGCCGCATACAAATGAATTATATGACATAACGATAATTGGCGGTGGGCCTGTAGGGCTTTTTGCCGCCTTTTACGCAGGAATGCGAAAGGCGAAAACGAAAATTATCGATAGTCTGCCTCAATTAGGCGGACAGCTTGCTACACTTTATCCTGAGAAATTTATCTACGATGCTCCTGGATATCCTGCTATTAAGGCAGCCGACTTGGTTGCAAACCTTGAAGAGCAATTGGCTTCGTTCAATCACGATATCCTTTTAGAGGAGGAAGTAATTAACCTTACGAAAAAAGAAGACTACTTAGTATTGGAAACAAACAAAGGTACCCATTATTCAAAAGCTGTCATTTTCGCTATTGGAAATGGTTCATTTCAGCCTCGGCGCTTAACGCTTGATGGCGCAGAGCAGTTTGAAGATAAAAATATTCACTACTTCGTAAAAGATATGCAGGATTTTGCAGATAAAAAAGTTGTTATTGCTGGTGGAGGGGATTCCGCAATTGACTGGGCACTTATGCTTGAACAAGTAGCCGCGGAGGTTTCCATTATTCATCGCAGACCGGAATTTCGCGGACACGAGCACAGTGTGGAAAAGCTAAAAGAATCAACGGTTCAGGTGCTTACACCTTTCATGATTGAACAGCTTCATGTTGTAAATGAGGCATTTGAAGGAGTTCAGATTAAGCATACGAAAGAAGAAGAACGTCAGTTAATACAGGCAGACTCCTTAATCGTAAACTACGGCTTCACGTCTTCCCTCAGTCACCTGAAGGATTGGGGGCTGGAGGTTTCACGCCATTCCATCATTGTTGACTCAGATATGTCGACAAATATTCCCGGGGTCTATGCGATTGGTGATATCTCTGTTTATAAAGGAAAAGTCAAATTGATTGCTACCGGATTTGGTGAAGCACCGACTGCAGTGAATAACGCACTTCACTTTGTTCAACCCGACATCCGTACACAACCAATGCATAGTACAAGCCTTTTTGAGAAAGCAGCACCGCAACAAGTATTGTAAAAATAAAAAGATAGTCTGAAGCATCTTTTCGCTTCAGACTATCTTTTTTTTATAGCATCTCGTTCTGCCAGCGATTTATCGCTACTTTAACCTTAGCAATCAGCTCTTCCGGTGTCGCCCCTGTTATTCGCTCACCTTCAACTAGTGCGTAAAAGGTTTGCGCGCACAAAGCACATTCATTCATGCACGAATAGGTGACTAAATCACCATTTTCCTGTATATATGCATCATCGGAAAGAGCAAAATTCCCTTTTGATAAATTTTGTTCACAGCATTCAATTAAAGGATTCATTTCTTTTCTTCCTTGCTTTTTCTTATACATTTATTATACCATTGACCTATTATAGTAAAAATTTTGTTTTGGAGGAAATAATATGGTTATTCAGGGAGATACATTAGAACAAACAGCTCGTGCGTTATTGAAACAACGTGGTGTAGAGATTAAGGATATTGCCGAGTTAGTTATGTTTCTGCAAGAAAAATATGTCGATCAGCTTGATATGGAGACATGTATTGAAAACGTTGAGGCAGTATTAACGAAAAGAGAAGTCCACAATACGATTATCACCGGCATCCAACTTGATATACTTGCTGAGGAAGGAAAGCTGCTTCAGCCGCTTCAACAGATATTAAGCGATGATGAAGGCCTATATGGTATTGATGAAATTCTGGCATTATCGATTGTCAATGTCTACGGCTCAATCGGTTTTACTAATTATGGCTATATTGATAAAGTAAAACCCGGTATCTTAGCTGAGCTGAATTCCCACGATGGGAAGTCCGTTCATACGTTCTTAGATGACATTGTCGGAGCTATTGCAGCCTCAGCAGCCAGCAGACTGGCACATTCTCAACCTGATAAAAGCAGAATCACTCAATAAAAATGGGGTATTAAGCGAAAAACGATGCCATCCTTAAAGGATACAGCATCGTTTTTCTATTTATCCATTTGTTGATGTAGCCATTTTCACTGCTTGCATAGCATTAAAGTGATGAACCTTGTAGACCACGTTTTTCTTCTGCCAGATAACAGCATTGGTTTGATAGTCTCCATTTTCTCCAATCTCTAATTGGATATTGCCATCCGGTTCAGGAATTGGCAGCATATTTTCTTCCAAATATGCGACGACCTCTTTACCAAGAGGAACAGCATCTTCTCCATCTATATTCGATGCTTTAATCGTCACATTCCAATTTCCCTCCGGCCAAGTCAAGTAGCTGGAACCAGCTGCTCCTTGTGTGTATCCAGTAAGTCCATAGCCAAGGTCTACCGTATTGCCGGCATAGTCTTCGATTTTTCCGACTTCATTTTTTGCTTCCTCTTCTGTAGCAAAGGTAATTTTTTCCATAGACGCGATTGGCTTCAGCTCGTTTAATGCTGTATTGTTCACCTGAATTGGTTGCTCTTCTGCATAATACAAAATATTGAAATTCGCCTGATCACCAGCTGACGTAGTAGCAGCACTAATATAATTCTTCGTTGAGCCAGTTAGAATTGAATTGGGCAAAGCTTCAGATGGAAACATACTTGTCAATTCATTTAGCACCTGTTCCGCTTGACTCGCTGGTGTCGTTGTAGCGACAGAAGAAGTCGTTGTAGATTCTGGTGTCTTAGAACTCTCCACGGTTGTTGATGACACTGGTGTAGAAGTTGATTCCTTCGAGCTGCTGCTGATGACTGTTGTCTCACTGCTACTTTTAGATGTTGATTCTGTAGTATTTTCTGAACCATTGTTACATCCTGTAAGCACCCCGATGGTCAGTATTAAAAGTCCCAATGGTATATATTTCTTTTTCATGACTTTCCCTCCTAAAACCTGTTGATTCTACCTTATTAACTTAGAAATGCAACGGTGAAAATAAGCATATCATATAAATAATGAACAAAATAAGAAATCCATAAATTTTTTGTTTGGATATACGGCAACGTTAGGATCATCCGACTACCGCCAATCACAAAAATACATTGAAGCCAGTTCCAATCATACGTTGGCAAATGCAGTAAACCAAATAGGATAGAGGATGCTATCCATCCAATCAGAATCCCCCTTCTTCGTTCCCAGCCAAACTTCACTGTAGAAATATGAAGCACAGCTAAAAATGGCAGGATGGCTAAAAATTCCTCACCAAGCAATTGAAATAATTCTTGAAACCGCAGCTGCAAATAGGTAACCCAAGCATCTGGGTCATTCGCAGTTGTCGCCGTCGGATTATCTGTCAAAGCTCCCCGGAAAAATTCAATGATTCCTCCGATAGCAGAAGCCACGATAATTGCTCCAACCACATAGCCAATAACCAGGAGAATATCTTTCTGATGAATTTTTCTGAACATTAGCCGCCAGTTCTGTCCGACTGTTAAACGCAAGCCCAATAAAGAAAATACTAATAGAACGATACCACTTAGCAGCTCATTGATATAAAGTGAAAAAAAAGGAATATACACCTTCGTGAGAAATAAAAAACCAATGAATGGGAATACTAGCATTATTAGCCATTTTCGGCCGGAGACTTTCTCAGGTTGATTATTGTAAAAAGGAAAATCTTCGTTTTTGTTTTCAAACCGGAAACGGCTATCCATATCCCTTCCTCCTCTTTATTTCTATAAATCGCATGGAGTGCTTCTATACAAGAAAATTAATTTCCTCCCTCTAATAGGAACAAACGAAGCCTTTCATTACATGCCGTTCGTATGATTTATCTACATCTGAAGCATAGCACAGAATGATTTTTTTATAAAAAGAAAGGAACTTAATAGGAAAAAGGCGCAGCTCCTTCCTTAGCGGAAAAGCGCTGCGCCTTTTTTATTTCTAATCAAACCAAAAGCCTTCGTAGGTGTACTTAAAGCCCCTATAGGTAAATGGAACATTTTCTAAAGATTCATAGGTGAATGTCGCAATCCTATTTCCATTTGAATCGTACTCTTCTATAACCTTTGCTTCATACCCACTGTTAATAATCAAGTTGTCTTCTAGTTTTTGAACATTAGATACAATACTGGAGTATGGAAGATCAAATGATTGAACCAACTCATATGTTCCTTTATTTTCGTCTATGAGATACTCGTAATACATGGATTTTTCTCCATTGTTAAACACCCCTGTGCCTTCTGGGACTGAGCCTGAATAATCAAGATTACTATCAAAAATCCAAGAATTGTTATTGTAAAGATACAGGTAATATTGCCCTTCCTCCAACTCCTCAGATTTTTCATAGGTCACACTATGCTGTCCGCCTGTATTGGAAAACTCACCAAGTTGAGTTAGTAATTGGTCTTTATAGCTTGTTTCTTCCCACACATCTTCTTCACCAATCAGATAATCTAAAGTCGGTTCATCGTAAATGTTGCTAAGCTTGATAATGGTTGAGGTTTCACGTGAACTCAATATTACTTCGTTTTCATTGATGAATTGTATCGTATTCAAATGAATCCAATCCCAATCTCCTACCATCCAAGTCCACGACGTATCCTCTGTAAGTTTATTGGTTTGAGCTTTATATTCACTAAGCAAATCACTCATATCTACAATTTTTTCTACTGTACCGGTAGCCAAATCTAATTCAACAATCACATCTTCGATACTATCATTTTCGGTTTCTGTTGCGAGCAGCAATAAAGTATCATGATCAGTTAGAACAAGATCATGATGCAAGCTATAACCATCCAACTCGTATATCTCTTCCAACTCACCCAAGGCATTCATCTTGGCAATCTCTGTACGGGAATTGGAAAATAGTAGTGTATCACCATATTCGACTATCCGATCCATTCGATATGCACTCGTTCTTATATCGCCTCGAACAACCCCTTCGTTATCAATCAAAAATGTATGTGTATCAAGCATACCAACCATTGCATACAATCCATCTGTCAGCTCCGAGGTACTAGTTCCTCCACTCTTTTCTAAAGCTATAGGCAAATCCTCGCCGATAGCCGGGGGCATGATTGTAAACACTTGCTGTTGTTTTTTACCATCGTCATCTGTCAAGATAATTGTGACCGTATTCTCCTTTTCAGGTATAAAACCAATCAAAACATGCTCATGCATAACTGAAAATGTCTCTTTTGTTGCCTGTGAGACACTCATCGTTCGAGCAAAATCATCATAGCCCTCAACTTCTATTTTATAAGATAACTGGGCAGCCGTTTCAGATTCAAAATAAATATATAACCCTTGAGATAAGGTACCATATGGATTCCAAATCATTAGTGGATTGTCTAAGCTGTATTCACTCTCAGCCGTTAGTTCCTCAATCTCCCCACGAATCTCCGACTGTATAGAAATATCATGATAGTCTTCCCTTTCCGTCAGGCTCACAACAACAGCCTCCTTATTGCTGCACCCTGTCAGCAATTGCATTGTAAGAAAAATACTCGCAGTAAATAAAGCTTTCTTCATTCAGTTCTCCAATCTTCAGTAAAATTTCTTATTTAACCGTACAATTGTTATCTTAAAACAATCTTAAATAGAGAAAGCTGATGAAAAAATTGCTTGTGTTACACAAAAGATGAGTCAGCCTGTAAGTCAGGCTGACTCATCTTTAAACTATTTAGAAATAGAAATTTTCTCTTTGAAGCAGATTTACCCTTACATTACCTGATAATCAAGGATTAATCAAAGTCAGTTGTCAGGTTATCAATACCCAAAGCAGTCATTCGTGTAAATTCACTTTGCGGAACTCCCCACAAATGAACCTTGAGCCCTTTCAGCTGCGCTTTGGCTATCATAGCCACATTGGAAACAGCTCCGTTATACTTGATATCCAATCCTACATTAGTACCAAGACTACTAGCCTTATTGATTACATCATCATTTAGTACCTCGCCCAACAGTTGGACCTGCATCTGAGGTGCCCGTTTTTTTACTTCTACCAGATTTTGATAGTCAAACGAGATAACTACTGCAGTCTGTGAAAGACCGTACTGACCAATCAAACTAATTAAATTGTCATAGTCGCTCCCAGCTACATTCGTCGCTTTGATTTCAATAAACGGTACACTTTGTTTGTTCGCCATAATCCCCAGATACTCCTCCAATGTCGGAATAACCAGTTGGCTTTGATCATAGGAAGACTTATTTGCTCCTGAATCAATACGCAGTTTTCTAATCTGCTCTAATGTCATATCACTGATTTTACCAGTTCCGTTTGTCATTCGGTCAACTGTTTCATCATGCATGACAACCCATTTTTTATCTTTGGTCAACCAGATATCAGTCTCTATTCCCCAAGCAGTTGCCCTTTGGAATGCAGGAATAGAATTTTCCGGTGCCTCCTGGTGATTTCCCCTATGAGAAACATATTTAATATCCTCAGACATTTCACTAACATCAATATTCTCAGAAGAAACATAGCCTTCACTTGTTTTATAGACCTTTTGATCTGAGTTGAAAACAATCGCTTCAATGTAAGCCATACTATTCGCTGAAATATCTTTCACTTTTTCAGTCAGCTGTCTGTCTTTATAAAGAGCTGTGTTATTCAATACGCGGATACGCACAGGATGACTCATATTGATTTCTGCAGTTCCGGCAGCACTGTGAGCGGTCAAGCCATTAGCACCTGTAAAATAGGCTGCCGCTGTATACAATCCATTACCATAATCAAAATCTTCATAGTCTACATGAACTTTATAGTTACTTCCACTTTGGTGTACAGCGTCATACCATTTCAAATCACTTTGGTCTTCCTTAGACCAAATAGGGATGGAAAGCTTTTCTACATCAGCCTTACTATTGACAGCTATATTAACCTCAAATTGCCCCTTATTTGCTCGCGATTCATCTATTGACGCCACAATTGTTGGCTCAGATACAGTAAACTCTCCAAGACTTACCTGCTCTACTTTTCCACTTTGTTTCGTTACTAAAAGGTCAGCTTGATAACGACCGCTTTCCTGATGCTCATTAATTAGAATTTCCGCCTGCCATGTATTGGTGATAGCGTCATAGATTCCTTCATAAAGCTTTATATCACCCTTGCCGTCCTTTTCTCCCCAAACAGGAAATTGAACACGTTCAATCTGGTTGATACTGGACAAATCTGCTATGGCCTTATAAATCGTCTGTTTGCCAAAAACATCCATCATGTAAAAAAATGGTCGATTTTTTGGAGTCATTAACAACTCTCTAACGCTGCTGCTCCATTTTTCATTATATAGAGCAATGTTACTGAAATCAGAATTTGTTTGAATTTCTGAATTAGCGGAATCTTCTTGCACCTGTTCATCAACAATCGGATTTCTTCGTGATAAATAATCCACCTGTGAAAATTCATATCCTTCATAAGAAGAAAAATCTATATTTTTCTGATAATCCAAATTAAAATAGAACCAGTAACCCGCACCAATACCAACTATGACGATGCCCAAGATAACAGCTATCGGTTTGATCCATTTTCTTTTTTTACCTTTGCGTTGTTTCGTCCTACTTTTATCTTCTTGTCGCTTTTTCTGTTTATTTTCTTCCATGATGAAACCTCATATTTCTTAGCAGTAAAGTCATTTCTTTTCTTTCCCTCAGAACTTCGTATTTTTTATTTTCCCTCTTTTACTCTCTAAACAAATCTGTAAAAACAGCTGCACTTGTTGCGGAATACATTGTTCAAAAACAAATGCCAAGAGGACAGAAACAAATAAAAAGAAGCCTTACGAGTTATTTTATCAAATATGATAACTCTTTATAGTATAGTATAAATTGATAAAATAGCCCACATAAAAAATTGGAAATTATAGATATTTTAGAGATTACTAATAAAATAGATTTCATCACCTTTAAAAAGAATAAGCCTATTCATTCGGTTATTCCGTATCCGACAATCACAGACGAACTAACTGCATACTTTTGCTCCTTTACTTCATCATTACTATTTCCTTCAATAGTGTACACAACCCCATCCTCATACCTCGTTACTAAACCAACATGGTCGCTGATGCCATCTGATTCCCAATCAAAAAAAATAATCATACCTGATTTAGGTATCTTCCCAGCAGACAGCCACTTGTTTCTGGCTTTAAACATATTAATTCCGGTCGGGCAATAAGCAAATCGCTCAAAGCTTTGGCCAGCTTGATTTCCGCACCAGGAAACAAATACGGCACACCATTCAACACGATAAGTATAGCCATACCATAACCAAAACTTTTTCCCACCTTTGTTACCTAGCTCGTTCAAAGCAATCTCAGCTAGAGAGTTAATACGATTGCCAGTGTTTCCAGCAACTTTTCCTGAAAACAAATCAAACCATTTCTGTGCCAGCTCTTGTCTTTCCGGATGGTCATCCCTTGGTCGTTCACGATTTTTTTCATAGACACGTGCTGCTAATTTGAGGTCGTCTAATTGCTTGAATTCTTCTCCCGAAAAAGGATAGCTTTTGGTTGGAATATAGCCTCGACCATGCCCGCTCAGCTCCCAATCAATCACCTCGACCTGCGTTTCCAAATCATCAGAGGCACCAATAATCCCAGACCGCTCCAGTTGCTCCAACAAAACCGATTTCGGTGTCCACTGTATCAAGCCATAGCCAATTCCTCCATCTTCATCAATAGCAGCTTCAAAAGTTCCTCCGGTTTCTTGATCAATATTTCCAAGAAGCCCGGCTATCGCTTCTTTGGTATAATTCTTCTTTTCTAAAAGAGTCCATATACGCCAAGCATTTTGCTCCGATTGAGAGAAAGCAGAGTCCGGCACCACTTCTGCTTTATGCAGAATGCTCCCTCCTAATAGAAGCACCCCAAAGGAAAACAACAACACTATTGCGATGATACTATTGACAATTTTCAACATGTTCTCAACTCTTCCAGCAATTGATAAAATACTTCTTGGTTTCCTATCTCGTCAGGAGTATAGAAATCGTCTAGTTCACTATCACTGGATGTTTCGAATGATAGTGAGGTTCTTATGCTTTCTTGTTTGTGGCCTGTTCTATCTAAAGGTATTTTTGCTGTTCTGATATTGACTAATCGCTCATTTATTCCTTCCTTAAAAGGTTCTTCCTGTACAGCAGTCATATGACTTGCATCTTGACTTGCCAGACTTATTTCGGGCATTATAACAGTTTTTTTCTGTTCAGACAGCTTCGATTGCCTCTTTACTTCAGACATGCTTTCAATGATGTCGGGCATATTTTTTTGATGTTTATTCATAACGAGAATATCTCTAAAATCAATATTAGTTTCTACTTCACTGTTATCAGTTCCTTGCTCAAAAAAAAGTTTTTCATTGGATAACAAACGGCCATTTTGCTTCCCTTGATTTTTCTTTACCTGCCTTAGGTATCGGTAAACACCTGATTCTATCCGAGTCACATTTCCGGCAGTAATCAGATGAATAATTCTCCCTTTCCCTTTTAGGATGAATAAAATCAACACTGCCTTATTCACAGCGCCTAAAACACTGCTTATCAGTGAGTTGTTACCGGTCATCGTATGAATTGAACCATCAATCAATGTCATTACAAAGAAAAATATGTATACAGCCAATGTCATAAAAATACCAATAAAAAAGAAAAGCATCATCTTTCCAAGAAGGTTAAATAAAATATTGGAAAACTTAGGTAATAAACTAAGGAGGCTAACTGTCGGCAATCCAAAAACCATACACAAAATGAGCACCTTAAGCAAAAATTTCAGCATAGCCATCAGCAATAAGGGAACACCTACAAATAAGTTATTCATCCATGCATAGATAGACAAAAACCACTTATCTAAAGAACCATCCGGAGTCATATACCGATTTTCTTTACTTTCTTCCTCTATCTTTTTTATCAGCTCATCCTTGGAGCTTTCGTTATTCTCCTCTGTATCTGTATACAAGAATTGATCAAATCGCTCTTCATAAATAGGTGTCCCAAAATTAACCATCGCAAAGGCTTGACGTAGAGTCAGGTCAAAATAAGCTTTTCTGATTTTTTGTAAGCTTTTCTCTGAAGCTGCACCTTCCGACGGCATTTGTTCCTCAGAAGGCAACACTACACTTTGAAGCAGCACGGTTTCTGCTTCATCGAAAAGAGTATTTACATCTTTCAAATATTCCTCTCCACTTGTGTAAATGACAAAATTCATACCAATTACAACAAATAGAGTAATCATTTTTTTGAAGGATTCTTGTGGACTCTTAAAAATGTAGATGAAGAAAATAACAATTAAAGCAAACAAGAACAGCACGGTTCCTACTGTATCAAATAATGAATGATACAGGCTGATTGCTGTTTTAAACACTCGACCAACGGTATCTTCAAAAACAGTATTACTCAAAAGAATTTGCAGACTCAAATCAACAACCTGATAAATCCATTGATTTATAACCATGCCGGTGTTAATTAAAAAGTTGACTAACTGATACATTTCTTCACTGCCGATTGCACGCCATTTCCCTTCCGTATCAATCAGAGAAACATAAGAATGGATGGAAAAATTATTCATTGATAGTCCTCCTTAATTAAACATCGACTCAGCTTTGCTTCCACTTGTTTCTTTCACTGTATCAAAGGTTTTGCTGATTTCAGGAAACAGACAATGGATACTGATTTTTTGAACATTTTTATAAGGGTCCAGCATAAGACATTGCCCCTTTTTCATTCCGGAAAGCCATTCTCGATTCTTTTCCATGACATCTACGCCAACATGCTTCAAAATTTTGTCCTCTTCTGCCGGCTCATTAAATGCAAAAATTGTACCAAAATTCCCATGATCGTCCTCTGCTGTTACATCAGAAACAGATTGTGTTGAATAAATGAGCATGTTGTTTTGACTGCGTCCTACTCTTTTTATGGCATTCAATATCTTTTTCCCTACAGAGGATGTATTAAAAATCCAAGCTTCCTCAAACACTTCAAAGGTTTCCTGCTCATCATCCATTGAGCCGAATTTCTCACAAAATTTCCCTAAAGGAATCATCAAAGCCAGACTTTTCCTTTCACTCTGTGAATAGTAATTAGGGTCGTCACTTTCTTTCGGAATCGAAAGACCTAAAACTCCGATAACTGTAATTCTTTTATCAAAGCTCAAGCCTTTATTTCTGCCATCGCTGAAGCCAAGTCGCAGAACACTTCCCTTAATCTTTTCATTTAGCAGATTTCCAATCTCGCTTACCTCTTTTTCTTTGTGCGTTTTCAACAGCTCAATCACATGAAGCATACCAACGGCTTCACCATTTGCTCTGCGTTCAACAACTCGCCTGATAGCCTTAGATACTTCCGACTGTCCCAACCGCGTATCTTCGATATTTATGATTTGGTGAACCATTGCTTCTGCCGTGTCTTTAGCATCTGTTCCCGAAAGAAATGTAATCGGATCAAGCACACCCCAGTTATCATTTTTTTCAGGATCAAAAGTAATTAAATGAAACTGAGAAATGAGATTATAATAATACGGGTATTTTTCTTGATTATCTTTGTCAGCAAGAAACTCTTTATATTGTTTGATTTTTTCAGTTTTCGGATCAATGAATAACCCTTTTACGTTTAACATAGAGACAAATGTAAACAGTAAGCTTACAAGGTAGGTCTTGCCCATCCCGGTCTCGCCAGTCACTGCAATATGCGGACTGGCTGTCCCCATCTCCTCATTCCATTTATTTGCAGTGAATGGATTAGATAGAACAATGTTATGGCTGGAGTAAACTGCACTTTCCAGACTTCTTGCTCCGGATATATGAGGATCAACACGTCCGATATACCAGCCAGTACGAAAGCCGATTCGTTGATTTACAGCTAAGAAATTTTCACAAAATCCTTCTATTGTGGTTGTCTGTATCCATTTGGTATCACTTGCTTCTAAAGAAACACCTGGAAGATTTTTGTAAAACAGATAGACCTGCTGTGAGTGAGCCATGGATAGATGGATTTTTTTAGACTTTAAAAGCGAAAGCACTGTATGAATTCGTTGCCTGCATTGCTTTTCGTTCTCAGCATAAACAACGATGCACCCTAACCAATTGACAATGGCTCTTTCTCCATTGACCTGCTCCTTCAAATCCTCTATAACTACTCGACTTTGTGCAACCTCACTTCCTTCTGAATTACCGATTGCTCTTGTTTCATTTACAACATTTTTTAGGCGTAAGGCAGAACGGCGTGCTTTTCCCTCCATCCCCAAGCTGCCCTTTAAGCGCTGCGCTCTCAATTTGTATCTAAGCTCTACTGGAAACGGCAAAGCTTGAACAGCCTCTGCAATATGTAATCCAGTGACGTCCAACGGGGTATCTGCAATTGGAAGAAAAGCAACTGTACTCTTCCCTTCGATACTGTGCAGTGTCAGCATTCCTGCTTTAGAACTGGGATCAACAATACAATCTGTCATATTTTCAAGGGTGAAAACTGAGTCTTCTTTCGAGGAATGCGGCATATTCCGAATAAAGTTCAGACGATTTAAATAGTACATTTCCTGTTCCGATAGACACTCTCCCTGAAACAAGCTCATTTTTCCTAAAACCAGTTCTTGCAATTCCTTGGCAGATGCAAAAGCCTCCTCACTATCATTCAACTGATAGCCGAGTCTGCTCATAACATGTCTCTGGACGCCTCTATAAGATTGCTTAATTCCTTCATAAATTGACTCCACTTCAAAATGGGCTCTTAAAGGAACGCCTATAATCCATTCATAGGAATAGATCATTTTCATCTCTGTTCTGAGAATATTCGTAGTCTGTTCCGCATAGTGTTTTGCGGTTTCCAGACAATCGCTGCTGAATGACTTAGAAAGCTCTTTGAAGCGTTCTTCCAGACTCATTTCTTTTGGTATCATCAGGATGTCGATATTCAGGTATTCCTTCAACTCATTCAACAAGTGTTGAAATTTCACCTTTAGTTCTTCTTTTTTTCGGTCCGAAGTCGGGGGCACACTAACTGAACGTATCCTATAGTATGCCCAGACCTCATGGTTATCTGTATACATCATATTATTACTGATATTTTTTAATGGAAATCGTAATTTCATTTTTGTACTCCTTGATTTTTCAGATGAGAAAAGATCAGTATTTTCCCCGTGTGAACCTTATCAAAAACAACCAGCTCATCAATGATTTTAACGGTCTGATTCTGATTGATGACCTTGTTTCTAAATTTAAAATGAATCATATAGAAAAGGTAATCAATGACGTATATCGGAATTTTCAAACCATCTGGCTCTACTTGCTCCCAAAGCATCACTGCACCGGTTGGTATCAATAAATAGCTGGCAAATTTCAAGCCTTTTACCATTCCAAATAGCCACATTATTGGACGGAAAACTGTAAATAGAAGAAACAGCGTTCCACCAAACACAAGAATTTTTGTCAGTTCAACGGGGTTTTCCAATGTAAAGCCACGCCAAAGCTTCTGTATCATGAAGGGCAGCACCAATGCTTTTTTGTAGTTATATAACTGTTTGTTCCGCATGCTGCCGCTCCTTATCCGCCAAAAATTTTTCTGAACATTTCACCAATACCATTGAATATGGCAGCAGGATCATTCGCCATAAAAAAGATAAACGCGGCAACAACAATCACACCAACTAACGGACCTATCTGTTGCTTTGCAGCGAGTATAATACATAGAACCAAAGTAACCAGTCCGATGCCGATTTGAACCTCCGCTGTAAAATAATTACTTAATCCCGACAAGCTTGGCAATGCGCCGAGTACCAGCTGTTTCCCTATATTTTGTATACTGTTACTCATTATTTAAAATCCTCCTAAATTATGCACCAGCTCACTGGCTCTGAATTGATTCGTTTCTTCTATCAGCTTCACAGAAAATGCTTCTGTGTGGGTGACTCCAGATTCTTTCTCACTGAAGCTAACTTCTGTATAAACAATAATTGCCTCTCCACTAAAATAGGCATCCACTGATTCAATCTCCTTCAATAAATATCTCTCACCCATTGATTCTACATCTGCCATCAAATACGATAGCTCTTCTTTACTTCCGCCAGCATATTTCTCAAAGAAAATCACGAGAAAACGACGAATATCTTCAAGCTTTTCGTTATTAACAGCTAAACCGGCTTCTTCTTGCTTTTTAATTGTGGTTCCTTCAAGGTGATTGATTTTCCGTTCAGTGAAATATGGGGGTGAAATAATTGAAAATCCGTTATCCTTCTGAATAAAATCAATAGCCAGAAATGCTGTATGTTCTTTTGTTTGATAAGCGACATAGGTCTCTGCAGTACCTGTTTCATTCAGTTCACCACTTTGCTCTACCGGCATCTCCAAGGAATAAATCACTTTATAATACACTGTAGAAAAACGTTCCCCATCATTGACTTCTGCAAGCTCGCTAGAGATGAGCAGTCGTTTTACTGCCGAAATTTCTCGCTCTACTGATACTTCTTCTGAAAAAAACGTGTTCAGCTTCTCAGCTCGTTCATCCATTTGTGAACTATCATTGGATAAAGATATATATTGATCAATGAAAGTCTGCATGAATAAGTTCAGCTCATAAGGATAGTCCTTGACAACTACTTCTCTTTCAATATTTTCCATTGCAGCGGCCTTTTGACCGGCTTCCAGTCGTACAAGTCTACCGTCAAAAACAACGGTGCGAATCAACGCAAGTACACCACTTGCCAAAATGATAAGCAACACCAGTAAAAACAATCGATTAAATGTTTTTGCCTCCATTCTTTTAATGGATGGACGTTTCGTCTTTTTTATCTTGGAAAACTTCGGACGTTGCTTCATTTCTTTTGATGCTTTCTCTCCATTACCTAACTCCGCTTTAGAAGAAGCGCTTGGTGTTGACTCGATTTCTACAGATACCTGCTGTTCTGCTGAATTCAAATCCTGCTTAAAGCTTAGTGGGTCTGCTTCCTCTTTTTCTTCCTTTGAGGCAGCTGCCAAAATCTTTCTTTGAAGAAAATCAATTTGACTGATGTTCTTCCGGTTGATATAGTGCTCACCTGCTTCATCAATAATCAGCAGCTCATGGTCATTCACATAAAAACGATCATTCAAAATGAACTCTTTCGTTAAAGTATCGTTATAAGAATAAAAATCATATTCTCTTGGTTCATCCTTTTCAAAGAAAAATGTCAGCTTATACCAGCTCGTTCGGTCTCCCTTTTCTAAAAATAGTTCTTCATTCCATTCATGAATAGCTTCTTGAAGCTTAGCTTCAGTCTGAACATTATTGTCATCTCTTTGCTGAGCCTGCTTGCTTCTCTTTTTCTGCTTCAAAACAAACACTACACTCATGTATCCAATAAACAGAAGAAACAAACCGGCTGTCAGTAATAATTGTACGGTCAAATCTATTCCTCACTTTCCGAAGGTCATGATGATTAGTGAGTTTCATTAGGGTCATGTTCTTTGGCGTTTTCTTTTTTCGTATACTTATAAGCAACGGCAAACAGTAATAAGGCTGCACCGATAACACTGCTGTAGCCAAGAAGCTCACCAGTCTCCGGCAGCTTGCCAAACGGTTTCGCTGTAATTGATGGCGGCTTTAGCGTGACAATATTGGAAGGTATCTCCTGTTCATTAACAAGTAACTGTAATTGATTTTTAAAGACTTGATTTTGATGATTATCACTATACGTATAAGTAGTTGTAATCATCCAACAAACAGTGCTTCTCTCAAGCTGTTCTGCGTACTCCGGAGCTATCGTCAGGACTACTTGCTGCCCCTTAACTGACACAGCACTCTTTTCTGTAATCTCTTGGCCCGCTTCATCATAGACTTTTGAGCTTTTATACATGAAGCCAGTCGGTAAGTGATCGATTATTTGTAACGGATTCCTATTCTCATTATCCCCAATAAAAGCTACACCTTTGAAGGTAACCTGCTCCTCTGCTTTCAGCAGATCGTAATGCTCAACCTCCTGCCCATTTTCTTTAACAATTGATTTAACAATACTATTTTCAGTCATTCTCCGATTTTTTATTGGAGACATTTTTATGTCATCGGAAAGCTCCTCATTGGCAGCTTCTTTCGTTAGATAGCTTTTGTTCTGAGCGTTTTCTATATATCCATTTTCGAATAGCTCAATTTCATGCATCGGTTTATTGGAAACTGGTTTATAGATGAAGTGAAATTTACTTGTATTGAGCTGGTAACCATCCTTAGTAGAAATCTCCTGTATATAATATTTTTGACCAACAATCAGCGGACCTTGGTATTCTCCGATTCCGTTCTTTATTTCGATTTCTGCTGCCAGTGTATCTGCAGTGATTGTCTGATTCTTCAGTTCGTAATCCTTCCCATGATACAATCCAAAAACAGCACCATCTGAAGCCTTAAACTCACCATTCCCCTGTTCAAAAACCTTGTTAACAACCAGCTTCACTTGTTGCAGATCATTTTCCAAATTAACTTCTGTTTTCAACTCATTCTCTTTGCCCAACTTGAGAGTCACAATAATCGGCGCAGCAGCCAACTGAATGCCAAAAGGGGCTTCAATCTCAACTAGCGCATACTCTCCTTCATAGAGATTTTTGATTATAGCTTTGCCTGTTTCATCTGTCGTAATTTTTCCGTAATCGTATCCTGCTTTTGCCACTACTTTACCATTTGGAAAGACAATATCTTTATGTGCTTTTACCTGATAAGTAACGCCTTGCTGTGGAAGCTTTTGCCAAATCAATTCATTTTCTCTGGCTGCCTCTTCCTTTTCTTCCGCTTCTTTAAATCCCGTTAACTGATTCGTCGTTTTATTGACTGTGATTGTGCCTGTAATTAATTTTGTTGTGTTCTCTACTTGATTTGTCTTCTGTGGCTGCTTATTAATTGAGGTCGCTCCACTATTTTCAATTTTTTCTTTGTCTCCGACAGCATCAATAACCTGTGTTTTGATTTGAAGGGTGTACGTCTCATTTTTCATCGTCATGTTTTTTAGGAACGTCGAATCTCCGACAAAGCTCACATTATGCTTCTCTTTGTCATAGTTGATTTTTTCAGCATCACTCGCTTTACCGTCTTTTAATATCTTCGCCGATACGAATGAGACCTGTGGTGGTAGCTTGTCACTAATTGAAAACTCTGTATATTTTGACGAAACATCTTTGTTCAGTTCATTGACAGTCTGATCGATTTCATACACCAGTACTTCTCCAGGTGAAACATCTTTTTTATTCATATCCTTACCGGATTCATCAACAACTCTTTTGACCGGAGGTGGCAGCTCCAGCTGAGGAATCTCTGTTACTGTTGTGTTCGAGTTTTTGGATATTCCATCAATTGTCACTGTTGCAGTATTCTTCAACACTGCGACACCATTAGAAAAAGAAAGCTCCGCCTCTTTACGAATTTTCGCCTGAATAACTGTCGTATAATAATGATTATAGAAGTCCGAATTTTTTAGTGTGGCTGCTTTAGCTGTGTAGGTTACTGTATGATTCGCAAGCGTCATATCAAAAAGACCAGTGCAATCCGTTCCAGCTTCATTGGCAATCGTCACATGTTGAATGTCAAATACAGAATCAAGCGTATCTTGAAATGTATAGCTCTTATAGTAAAAATCTTCATACTCATCAGGTACTTGATGGACAATAGTATAGGTTTGCAGCTCCTCACGATCAATTAGTGTATTTTTATCAACTAACACTTCATTCGAGTCGCTATTCTTCTTTACAGGTGATAGCGTCTCTGTCTTCAATGGTTTTTTTGCAATATAACCGAAGTATGCCCCTTGATAGCCAGCATCGCCCACATGGTCTTTTTCAAAATTCAAGGTGTTATAATCCCAGCCCAGTAATGATTTATTGACACACCATTTGAAACGAAAAGAGCTTTGCTCACTGAACAAAAATGTAAATGTTGCAAATAGGTCCTCATTGGCAGAGCTTGTTCCTGTGGTGTCAAAAAACCTGTATTCCCCATTGATATTCTCATAGTTAATCCAATTGTCAGCGCCAGAGACATAAATTTTATCAATAGCAGTAGACGTTTCTTTGGAAAATTGTACGCCCTGACCGCCATCAATATCATTAATCGTCATGAAGCCGGATACCTTAACCGGCATTCCTGTTGCTTGATCGATGAACTCCCATGATTGATCCACATAGTCATACCCTTGAGCAAAGTGACTGATATTTTCCTTTGAATAGGAAATGTAGCCTTGATATTTTGAGAACTGCTGCCAATCCTTGAGAGTGATTTTCAAATCGATGGTCTTTCCATTGTAGTTGCCGACACTCGAGTAAATGACCCCGTTATTTCCTTTTTGATTACTCTGAGGACGCAAAGAATAATAGGCCTCTTCTGTTCCATCTCCCCAAATATTTTTAGTAGTACTCCAGCCTTCCCCGAAGGTACTAATCTTTGTTATCCCCTTTGTATACTTTGCAATAAAGCTGTATTTTCCGGAGACGGCTTCCCCATTTGTCGGAATCGAAACATTGGGTGCATCAAAAATAGATGCTGCATTCGCTATTTCACCCCCTACAACTATTCCCAGCAGTAGGATTAGTCCGATAAAAATCTGATAAAGTCTATTTTTTATACTCACACTATTTCCTCCTTTTTTATGTCTCTTTAATCCATAGTAATTCTTTGTCCTGTTTCGTTATTAAGCGATAAGATACATATTTTCCTAACAATGATTACAGGTCATTTGCAGTAAAATCTCCTCTCGTTAATAATGTACTCAAATTTTATCTATCTTCATTTTTATTTACTGATTTCCCCTCAAAATCGCCAAAATAAAAAAGCGCTACTGAATGTATGATTTCCATACAAATTCAGTAGCACTTTTTCGATATATACTATTTTTGAGACCTAGGTTCTTCAGCCGAATACCATGAAAAAAGTGCCGCCCACAATTAACAATAGCCCAAACAAGGCTTTAACTGTCAGTTTTTCTTTAAAAACCAAGTAAGCAAATATTACAGTAACGACGATACTCAGCTTATCTATCGCAACAACCGCACTTGTTTGTCCATCCTGTAACGCTCGATAATAAAATAACCATGAGGCTCCTGTTGCAAGACCGGATAATAAAATGAAAAGAAGCTCTCGTTTATTTGTTCGTTTCAGCTGTACGTCTTTTTGAGTAAGAAAAACCATCAACCACGACATAATCAGCACAACAGTTGTGCGTATCGCTGTTCCCATATTTGATTCTACGCCATCAATTCCGACTTTGCCTAAAATCGTCGTCAAGCTGGCAAATACCGAAGATAACCCTGCATAGATAATCCAAGACTTCTGAATCGCTTTATTTTGAACCGGTTGTTTCTGAATCATCAGCCATGTACCCACAGCGATAAGAGCAATTGCTCCAAATTTCAGTCCGGTCATTTGTTCGTCTAAAAAGACAAATGCAAATACTAACGTCAGTATGATACTTGATTTATCAACAACTGCTACCTTGTTAACCTCTCCCAATTGCAGTGCTTTAAAATAGCATAGCCAAGACGCTCCCGTTGCAACACCGGAAAAGATAAGAAAAACCCACGTGCGTAAAGTCAGTGTAGACAAGGTGTGTTGTGATCCGACAATAAAAACCATCAGCCACGATAACAACAAAACAACAATCGTTCGCAGTGCTGTGGCTAAAGTAGAATTGGTTTCTTTAATTCCTGATTTTGCCAGTATAGCTGTTACCCCTGCAAATAGGGCAGAAAGTGCTGCATAGATAATCCACATAGTTCCTCCCATAAACCTTTTTCACTACTATGATAGCATAAAAGGAATGATAGTTACTGCATTCTCAGAAAACATTCTGTAAGAAGTTTTCAGTATTCTTTCTTTAAAAGTCCACCTTCTTAGTATCTGATTTTATCTTTTCGACTTGTTTTTTGATTATACTCCCCACATAAAAATAGATAGAAGGAAAAATTCTTCCCTCTATCTATTCCCATTGTTATATTTTTTTACTCAATGTTATAAGTTATTTATCTACATCCAATGCTTTCTTTACAATATACGCTGTTCCTTCTGCTGAGTGCTCTTCTGCATCTGATAGATCAAACAGTAGATGCTCACCATTCTCCGGATCCTCCACAATAATCAGTTGGCCTTTCAGCTTTCGATTGTCGTGTTCAATTTGGGCCATTCTCATTAATTCCTTTTCATCCTTACTCGCAGCTATCGCATTTCCGAGATTAAAGAAAATCGTTTCTTCCATGAGTATCCCTCCTGTCTTTATAGTTTCATTTTACCACGACTGAAGGAATGTAGCACCTCTGGGGAAACCCTTTCCTGTTATATCCCACTTCTGATTTCAATTCAGAAAGTCAAAAGGAGTAGCCAAAATTTTACTGTCTCTCTTACTTGTCAGTCTTTTTCATAAAATCATATACTTGGAATGAACGTATTAAACAGGTGCGTATAGTTTTTCCTTACTTAAAAAACAAAAGTTACTGTTCTCCCAAAAACAAAAAAAGAGAATGCGCATTCCGTCTTCGAAACGTCCGAAGACGCCGACAGAATACCATTCTCGTGGGTTTGGCACCCAATGGGACGTGAGGGGCTCGAACCCGCGACCCGCTGATTAAGAGTCAGCTGCTCTACCAACTGAGCTAACGTCCCAAACAATACTTTACTATTGTAGCACCACAGTCTTACTTATTCAAGAGAAATATTACATGAAAATGACGAAATATACAACAAGAATAAAAATCGTTATTGATTACTCTCAGAAACACAGTCACACCCATATAAAGAGCGACTTACTACGATTCCCATCGATAACTTTTCATTCTCTATTCTTCACTTATTCTCTCTTCAATCCCCATTCATATCATTTAAACGGTGCAGCAGAAGCTCGGATTTACGCCTCTGGTGCACCGCTTAAAATCTATTCAGACTGATGTTTGTTTATTAAGATTCCTGTTCCTTTTTAACAGGGCACGTTGTGTGACAATCAGAACAGTCCTGTCCTTTTTTAATCCGAGAATAAACAATGTAGCCTGCACTTCCAAAGATGATGATTCCTAAAATAATTGTTGCCATTTGATTTATCCTCTTTCTATTGCCGTAAGAACCGGCAGTTCTTGATCTATCCCTTTTGGTTTACGCACAAGCATGTAAATAATTCCTGCAACCAACGCTATTGCAAGCGCTGTGCCAAAGCCAAAGGTTCCTTGTTCGAATACAACATGACCGATTTGGTAAACAATGAAGCTGACAACATAAGCCAATCCACATTGATAGCCAATTGCACCTGCCAGCCATTTCATATCAGGCAGCTCTCTGCGAATTGCCCCGATGGCAGCAAAGCATGGTGCGCACAATAAGTTGAAGGCCAAGAATGAATAGGCAGCTACAGGTGTAAAAGCTGTCTGCAAGGCACTCCAATACTCATGTCCATTTTCAGATACCTCTTCAAGATTTCCAAATATAATACCAAATGTTCCGATAACATTTTCTTTAGCAACTAAACCAGTGATTGTTGCTACTGCACCACGCCAGTTGCCCCAGCCTAACGGAGCAAATATCGGTGCAATCATTCGGCCAAGACCGGCAAGGATACTGTTCTCACCATCAGCCTCCTGCATGCTCAGCGTGTAGGTTGAAGTAAACCAAATGATAATACTTGAAACAAAAATAATTGTTCCCGCCTTTTTGGCAAAGGCCTTACTTCTATCATAAGAATAGCGCAGGACACTTTTCACATGCGGCATGTGGTAAGCAGGCAGCTCCATAATGAAGGGCGCCGGGTCTCCTGAAAAAATCTTGGTTTTCTTTAGTGCAATCCCTGAAAGAACAATTGAGCCAATCCCCAAGAAATAGGCAGAGGGTGATACCCAGCTGCTATTGGGGAAAAATGCCCCTGCAATTAAAGCGATGATTGGTAGCTTCGCCGAACAAGGCATAAAGGTTGTCACCATGATGGTCATATGACGGTCCTTCTCATTTTCAATTGTTCGACTAGCCATAACACCAGGTACTCCACAGCCGGTAGCAATCAACATTGGGATAAATGATTTTCCTGATAGTCCAAATTTTCTAAAAATACGATCCATCACAAAAGCAATCCGCGCCATGTAGCCGCAGTCTTCTAAGAAACCAAGACAGAGGAACAACACAGCTAATTGCGGTAGAAACCCAAGAACGGCACCCACTCCTGCGATGATTCCATCAAGAATCAGACTTTGCATCCATCCGGCAACCTGCCAGCTTTCAAGCAGAGATTCCACCGCTGAAGGAATGATGTCACCAAACAGCTCTTCATTAACCCAATCTGTCATCATCACCCCGACGGTTTGAATTGAAAGATAATAAACGAACCACATGATTAAGGCAAAAATTGGCAGCGCCAACCAGCGATTCGTCACAATTCGATCGATTTTATCGCTGAATTTTAGCGTGATTTCATCCTTTTCTATTGCACATAAAGCAATTAAGCGAGCAATAAACTCATAGCGTTCATTAATAACGATTGTCTCACTGTCATCACCAAAAATCTTTTCAGTGATTTGAATGATTTCTTCTATTTCTTTTTTCTGTTCTGTACTCAATGCCAGCTTTTCAGTAATGTGTATGTCTCGTTCGAAGAGCTTAATGCTATAAAACCTCGTTTGGTTCTTCGGTACAATAAATCCTATCACTTCACTAATTTCACTTAATGCCGTTTCCAACCGCTTATCATATTGTGGATAATGGGCATCTCTTCTATTATTCTTTAAGTGAATCGCTTTTTCTACTGCTTCGTCTAAATTCCGTTTTTTGATTGCGCTAATCCCAATTGCCTCGGTGTCCAAGCTGTACGCCAGCTTCTCAAGATTAATCTGCTTCCCATTTTTCTCAACAATATCCATCATATTCAGACACAAGACAGTTGGTATCCCCGACTCTATCAGTTGCGTTGTCAAATAGAGATTGCGTTCAAGATTTGTCGCATCAATAATATTTAAAAGTACCTCCGGCTGCTCCTCCAGTAAAAAATCACGAGCAATAACTTCTTCCGGTGTATAGGGAGATAATGAATAGATTCCAGGTAAATCTTGAATGAGAATCTCTTTATCTTTTTTCCACTTGCCTTCTTTTCGTTCAACAGTCACTCCCGGCCAGTTCCCTACATATTGATTGGCACCTGTCAGACCATTGAAGGCAGTTGTTTTCCCGCTGTTAGGATTTCCTGCTAATGCAACTTTACATCCCATACCTTACCCCTCTTTCTTCACCAATACTAATTCCGCTTCATTTTTTCTAAGTGTCAGCTCATAGCCCCTAAGATTAATCTCGATAGGGTCTCCCAGAGGTGCCCGCTTTCGAACCAACAGCTCTGCATTCCTCGTCAAGCCCATATCCATCAGGCGACGGCGAACGGCTCCTTTGCCATAGACACTGACTACCTTTGCTCGTTCCCCAACCTCCAAAAGATCCAAAGAAAGCCAGCTCTCTTCAACATTCGCTTCTTCACTGACCATAATTTGCTTCAAAATGGCACTATCCAGCGCCAATCGAGTATTATGCAAAACAACAATACCATTTCCCTTAGCATAGCTTGCCAATGCAACCTTTGTACCAACCAGCAAGCCTAAATCGTTCAAATGTCGTTTGGTCTCTTCCGGCATATCCATCGTTTTTACTGTGTATACCTTGTTTAGTTCTGCACCTGTTAAAGCAATCATAAGTAGCCTCCTTCTTTTTCTATGGAGATAAATATTTACTTGTTTCTTCTATATAATAGTTCTTTTTTCTGAACGTTAAGATTCATCCTCGTAACACCAAACTTGTGAAAAAGTTTCAACCTGTTCCGAAACGAAAATGAGAATCATTATCAATAAGAATACTCCTAGAATACAGGGTTGTCAATGCTATTTCCGGCGAAAAACAGAGGAAAGTGCGAATCGCTTCAAATAATTGTGTCTGAATAAAATTGAAGCACTATATCTTGTATTCCTAACAGCGAAAATTGTTCTAAAAAAAAATTTATTTTTGCTAATTATAAACTGAAAATCCATTGATTTCCTGTACAAACTCTTGTAGTTATTGGTTTTCACAAAAGTTAAAAAAACACAAAACATAGTGCCTGAGGTGAAAATCGACCACAATATGTAGTGCCTAAGTGTTGACATTTTTCTAAAGAGATTTATACTAGTGAATGTAGATTAAACGAGGGGGCAAAAACAATGAACGTAAAAATCTTTTCTAAAAATAACTGTATCCAATGCAACATGGCGAAACGCTTTTTAAATGAAAATCACATTCCTTACGAGGAAGTTAATATCGATAGTCAACCTGAAATGATTGATTGGCTAAAAGAGCAAGGCTTCCAAAGCGTACCCGTCATTACTTCTGATGCAACGACAGTTGTCGGATTCCGTCCGGATCAATTAAAACAATTGGCGAACTAATCATGAAAATAGTCTATTTTAGTGTGACCGGACAAACAAGACGCTTTATAAAAAAATTGGATTTGCCAGCTTATGAAATTGAGCCTGCGAATCCTTTTTTTGAGATAAATGAGCCGTTTGTTCTAGTTGTTCCTACGTATGATATAGAGATTACAGAAGTCGTGAACGATTTCCTAGATTATAAAAGCAACAAAGAATATCTTTGTGCAGTAGCAGGCGGCGGCAATCGAAATTTTGCTGAACTGTTTGTCTACACGGCGAAAGATATTGCCAGAGATTATCATGTACCTCTTGTGTTCTCTTTTGAGTTCAGCGGTACATCCGAAGATGTCGAATCCTTTAAGAAAGTAGTGAGTGAAATTGAGTCTGAAAGAAATTAAAGATGTCAGCTATTTCAAATTAAATAATGAAATCAATCGTCCGGTCAATGGACAGATTCCGCTGAACAAGGATCAAGAAGCCTTGACGGCTTTTTTTAATGAAAATGTTCTGCCTAATACAAAGAAATTTGCGAGCGCTGCAGAAAAAATTCAATATTTAACTGAGAATGATTATATTGAAAAGCCATTTATTCAAAAATATTCTACTACATTTATTGAACGCCTGTATCAATTCCTTGATGAGCAGAATTTCCAATTCAAGTCATTTATGGCAGCTTACAAGTTCTACTCTCAATATGCATTGAAAAACAATGCAGGAACAGAGTATCTTGAAACTTACGAAGACCGTGTCGCTTTTAATGCGTTGTATTTTGCCGATGGCAATGAAGAGCTGGCTTTGACCCTAGCGGATGAAATGATTCATCAGCGCTACCAACCGGCAACACCTTCTTTCCTGAATGCTGGCAGACAACGCCGTGGGGAATTAGTTTCTTGTTTTCTGATTCAAGTAACAGATGACATGAACAGCATCGGCCGTTCCATCAACTCTGCATTACAGCTTTCACGAATTGGCGGCGGTGTTGGTATCACTCTTTCCAATTTACGTGAGGGCGGCGCACCAATTAAGGGCTATGAAGGAGCTGCCAGCGGTGTGGTTCCTGTTATGAAGCTTTTTGAAGATAGCTTTAGCTACTCGAATCAGCTTGGACAACGTCAAGGTGCCGGTGTGGTTTATCTGAACGTGTTCCATCCAGATATTGAAATGTTCTTATCAACTAAAAAAGAAAATGCGGATGAAAAAATCCGTGTTAAAACACTTTCTCTAGGTGTGCTTGTTCCGGATAAATTCTATGAACTGGCACGCAAAAATGAAGAAATGTACCTATTCAGCCCATACAGTGTGGAAAAAGAATACGGTGTACCTTTCTCTTATGTTGATATTACTGCTGAGTATGACAACCTAGTTGCCAACCCAAATATCCGTAAGAAGAAAATCAAAGCTCGTGACCTTGAAAATGAAATTTCTAAGCTGCAGCAAGAATCCGGCTACCCTTATATCGTTAATATTGATACAGCAAATAAACAAAACCCTATTGACGGTAAAATCATCATGAGTAACTTATGTTCAGAAATTCTACAAGTACAAACACCTTCTGTTATCAACGGAAGACAGGAATATGAAGTGCTTGGAACAGATATCAGCTGTAACCTGGGATCAACAAACATCGTTAATCTGATGGACAGTCCAGATTTCGGTAAGTCCGTTCGTGCAATGACACGTGCACTAACATTCGTTACAGATTCATCTGAAATTGATGTTGTGCCAACGATTCAAAACGGAAATAAACTGAGCCATACAATCGGTTTAGGTGCTATGGGGCTGCACACATTCTTTGCAAAAAACCATATGATGTATGGTTCAGAGGAATCTTTGGATTTCACAAATATCTACTTTATGCTATTGAACTATTGGACACTAGTAGAAAGCAACAACATTGCGAAAGAATACAAGAAATCCTTCCACAACTTTGAAAAATCTGCTTACGCGGATGGTACTTACTTTGATAAATATACGGATGGAAGCTTTGTTCCTCAGTTTGATAAGGTGAAAGAATTGTTTGGAGATATCTTTATTCCAACTGCTGAAGACTGGAAACAACTGCGTGATGCAGTAATGACAGACGGTTTGTACCATCAAAATCGTTTAGCGGTTGCACCAAACGGCTCAATCTCTTATATCAACGATACAAGTGCAAGTATCCACCCAATCACACGAATGATTGAAGAACGTCAAGAGAAGAAAATCGGGAAGATTTACTATCCTGCTGCTTATTTAGCAAATGATACGATTCCTTATTATACTTCTGCTTATGATATGGACATGCGTAAAGTCATTGATGTGTATGCAACAGCTCAACAACACGTTGACCAAGGAATGAGCTTGACATTGTTTATGCGTTCAGAAATTCCGGAAGGCCTTTATGAATGGAAAGATGGCACCAAGCAAACAACTAGAGATTTGAATATCCTGCGTCATTACGCTTTCCATAAAGGAGTTAAGTCAATCTATTATGTACGGACCTTTACAGAGGATTCCGAAGAAATCGGAAGTAATCAATGTGAAAGCTGCGTGATTTAACGTCTAAAGGCTGTGGTATTGCACGCTCTGCAGAGAGTCATTCACTGCATGGGTCTTCTGCCACAGCCCTTCACTTATCACACCTCTGAGAAGAAAGGAAGAAAATAAATGGCAACTTATTATGAAGCGATTAACTGGAATGCTATCGAAGATATCATCGATAAATCCACTTGGGAAAAATTAACGGAGCAATTTTGGCTGGACACACGTATCCCCCTTTCTAATGACTTAGACGACTGGCGGACACTGTCTGACTTAGAAAAGCAGACAGTCGGCTACGTATTTGGCGGATTAACCCTGCTGGATACCGTTCAATCAGAAAGCGGAATGGATCAGCTGCGAAAAGACGTGCGGACACCTCATGAAGAAGCTGTCTTGAATAATATCCAATTCATGGAATCCGTTCACGCAAAAAGTTATTCTTCTATCTTTAGTACACTGAATACAAAAAAAGAAATCGAAGAAATTTTTGAATGGACAAACACAAATGTCTACTTGCAGAAAAAAGCAGAACGCATCAATGAAATCTATAAAAATGGAACACCACTAGAGAAAAAAATTGCCAGTGTCTTCTTGGAAACCTTCTTATTCTATTCCGGTTTTTATACACCCTTGTATTATTTAGGAAATAATAAGCTGGCAAACGTTGCAGAAATCATTAAGCTGATTATTCGTGACGAATCGGTTCATGGTACGTATATTGGTTATAAATTCCAATTGGGCTTCAATGAGCTTCCCGAAGAAGAACAGGAAGCAATGAAAGCATGGATGTATGATTTGCTTTATGAGCTATATGAAAATGAAGAGCGCTACACGGAAGAATTGTATGATGACCTTGGTTGGACGGAGGAAGTAAAAACCTTCTTGCGTTACAATGCCAACAAAGCCTTGATGAACCTTGGTATGGACCCAATGTTTGGAGATACCGCTAACGATGTCAATCCAATTGTTATGAACGGTTTATCTACAGGTACCAGCAATCACGATTTCTTCTCACAAGTCGGTAATGGTTACCTGCTTGGGCAAGTAGAAGCCATGAGAGACGAAGACTACCTGATTGGCTTGGATGACTAGAAAAGCTAAACAGAGCGGTAACTTCTAAGCAATATAGGAACTTGAATCGATGATGCTTTTTATCATCGAAGACAAGTTATCTTATTGTCGAAGAAGTTGCTCTGTGCAGCTAGACAAATAGAAAAGCGGAGCGAGGTCGGTCAGCTCCCGAACAATAAGACAAAAATGGCAGGTGGTGCCTTTTACCACAAGACACTTTTTGACTTATTGTTGAGAGGAGCTACCTCGTGCAGCTAGACAAATAGAAAAGCAGAGCGAGGTCGATAGGCTAGCTTAACTTCAAATTAAAAAAGCAGTATTTGGAAGTTATTCCAAATACTGCTTTTTTATTTCCCTACATTTTCCTTTTTGTTCAAAATCAGATATAGGGCTTTTCTATTTTTCTATTTCTATCGAGCTTTCTTTCCTCAATAGATATATTTTACGGATATTTAGTACCAGTGTCTTGATAACTGCGTATACCGGAATACATATCAGCATACCAATAATTCCGCCGATGCTCCCCGCCGCAATCAATACTAAAATAATTGTCAAGGGATGAATGCTTAGTGACTTACCCATCAATAACGGCTTAATCAGATTTCCATCCAGTTGTTGAATGACCAATATCGCAATCGCACCATACAAAGCCTGTAATGGTGAAACAAAGATGCCCACCAAAATAACCGGGACAGCACCGATAAACGGACCCACATAAGGAATAATATTGGTTACTCCGCAGAATACCGCCAGAAGCAGACTATAGGGTTGATTCAGCAGCGATAAAGCAATAAAACTCATTACACCAATAATCAATGCATCCAAAATTGTACTGCTGATATAAGCAGACAACGTCTGATTCATCTCCTGTACTGTTTCACGCAGTTCTGTTCGAATCGTCTTCGGAAAGAACTTGGATACTGCATCAAGGAATTTGTGCCCATCCTTAAACATGAAGAAGAGAATGAACGGAACGGTAAACAGCAATACAAAGAATTTCATCAATGCGCCGACAATAGTTGATAGACTGTTCGTCACGCCGACAATTGCAAGATTTAAGATATTGCTGATTGTAATATTTGCCTGTGACAGCTCTTCCTGAAGATTGAAGCTTCTCAGCTCTTCCCGCTGGCTTAAATCAATCAGCCATTTATTGATGCCTTCAGCATACATTGGAATTGATTCGCTTAACTCCAGAAATTGATTGACTAGCTGTGGAACAACATTCATAACAATCAAAGCCACTAAAATAATCAAAACAATCAACGTAATAAAGAAGCCAACTAACCGCGGTACCTTACGCTTCTCTAAGAATACAACAATTGGATCAAACATATAATAGAAAAATCCCGCTATAAGTAACGGTAAAAATAAAGCCGATACCATACCAATCACCGGCGCAAAAATATTCGGCATTCTCATTAAAAAGAACACGCCAATAATCGTTAAAACTATTTCCACGGTCCAAAACAATAGCTTGGACTGCTTGAACAAAGAACCCATTTAACCAAACCCTTCTCATACCATGATAGATGAATACGATGGACGAATTGAACGGTGAACCATTCTCCGGTCTGTCGCAACAGATAGACTTCGTGTTCCAACAATTCATGTAGCTTCATTCTATCATTATACGCTGTTATAAAATACGCCTTCTAATATATTTTCAGCACTGTTTATAAAAATTTATGATTTCTTACGAAAAGGCAGCTATCACTTTGCAATGCTGCTACTACCTAAAGAAGAGCAGACAACCTTCTTTAGATTCGTCCGCTCGTTCTGTTTTATTATTCCGCATACATCTGCCGCAGCAGCTCAATATCACCACGACTCAACTTCAAAATATCCTGCGTATATTTCTCAACACCGCCAAAGTTCTGGTCTACCAAACGATACGCATAGTCTAGATACTCTTTTTTCACTTCCATCGCAACCTTGATGCCGGCTAGCTGTTCCGGAGTCATTCCTTTTGCAGCTGCTTCAGCCAAAAATAGCTCGTTTGGCTTTTGACGTTGAATATTTGTTTCCAGATAATCTTTGTAGATTACGTCTTTTGGTACTTCCAAAAGCTCTAATGTCAGAGCTGCTGCTACACCTGTTCGGTCTTTTCCCGCAAAACAATGGAATAATACACTTCCCTTTTCAGTTGAAAGAAGCTCATGAAAATATTGTCGATAGCCCTGTTGAGCACCCGTGTTAAGAATCAGATTCTCATAAATTTCCATCATATGACGATCTACCGCTCCGATATCTGAAACATCGAATAAATCCTCCATACTTGCATCATGATGAACTTCTTTCATGATATCAATCCACTCATAAGCTACATTCGCCAGCTGATCATCCGGACGCGTCGAGATTTCCTTCTCTCCCCGCAAGTCAATAATTTTAACCAGTTCATGGTTGTGAAGAGCATCCAAGCTTTTTTCATTTAATTGGTACACTTCACCGGAACGCAACAGTCGATTGTGTTTGACTGTTTTCCCATCAGTGGTCTTGATTCCGCCTAATTCTCTAAAATTCGCTAAATTCATAATTCCTCCTTATATACTGACTAAACGTAGTTTAGTGATATTTTCATGAATCGAAAGCTCCTCTATTACATCAGCATAGGTCATGCCTCTCGGAAGCTCGATTGTATAAATATTCGTGTAGATTCTTGTGTCACCACTCAAATCAACATCAAAATTTACATCCTCTATCTCTATCTTATGCTGCTCAAAATACTGATTGATGAATTCTTTGGTTTCCTGCTTATGGACATAGCGGATTTCCAGCTTCTTAATTGTCGGAACATGAATAATCCGTTTAATTAAGGTCAGGGCAATAAAAACACCAATAAAACTGGTGAGCGCAATGGCATAGTACCCCATTCCAATCGCAATGCCGAGTCCTGCAACTGCCCATAATGAAGCAGCTGTAGTCAAGCCTGTAACAGAACGCTTCGTTACGATAATCGTTCCGGCACCTAAAAAACCAATACCACTGACAACCTGTGCAATCAAACGCCCCTGATCTGAACGAATCACACCGGTCATTTCCGGATAGGCCATCGCATCCCTTAAGGCTGAAAGAGCAATCTCATCCTGTATCAACGCAATGACCGTCGCTCCCATACAAACAAGGATATGGGTTCGCATCCCCGCCGGACGATTCTTATATTGCCGTTCAAACCCAATTGTACCACCAATAATCATCGAAAGAGACAGGCGCAAAACGATTTCTGGTACAGTCAACGTCAACTCTGTCACTTTTTTTCATCACCTTTACATTAAAAATAATCGTTGTCTTTATTATAGCACTTATTTGGAGATGCCTGACAACAAAAAAATGTAAAAGCCTCAATTGAAGCTTTTACATTTTTTCATTTTTTCTTTTTAAGGAGTAACCGTTACTTCCAATGAATCTTCCTTATTACTGCCGCTAACATCCTTTACGCGAATTGTTGTTTTCCCGGGATTTTTAGCAATAATCTTAAAATTACGTCCGCCTTCACTAACTACTTCCGCAATCGTTGGATCATCTGATACCAATTCCATCTTTTTGATACAGTAATTATCAACTACATATGAGAATGATTTGGTTGCATCAGCTTTTAGTGTGATGTTTTGTTTATTGGTGATGGTCACAGCTTTTGTATAGATTGGTTGTGGATTTGCTGTATCTTTCTTCAGAGAGAAATGGAACTGGGTATTCCCATCTACAATATTAATTGTGTAAAGATTAATATAGATATATTCACCTTCTTGATAATACGCCTTTGAGGTATTCCATGAAACCCCTGAAGTTGCCGTCCTTTGATCCCAGCCAAATACAGCTTGCTTATTATTTTCATACTGTTCATTCATAAAGGCGACTTCTACTTTTTGCCCCATTTTGAAGTTTCCTTGAACAGTACCACTTGCAAAATACATCGCTGTTTCATCTGCTTTAAATTTTAGCCAGCCAGCCTGATCTGCATAAATTTTTGTTGTCGATACACCATTTGAGTCAAATGTAAGATTAATTTCAGGTGCCCCTTCTTTTGTTTGACTTACCTGTAGCATATCAGGTACTGTCACTTCCAATGAATCTTCTTTATTACTGCCGCTCGTTTCTTTCACTCGAATCGTTGTTTTACCAGGATTCTTAGCAATGATTTTGAACTGCTTCGTTCCATCGTCCACTACTTCTGCAACATTCGAATCATCTGATACCAATTCAATTTGATTTGGTTTTGTTGTGTAATTGTCTACAGCATAGGTAAATGTTTGGGTTTGATCTTTTAACAAGGTCATGTCTTTCTTATTATTGATGGTTACTTTCTTCGTATAGATTGGCTGTGGATTTGCTATATCACGTTTTAAGGAGAAATAGAACTGTGTTTCTCCATCCTTAAAACTCACAATTCCTGTTTTTATATAGATATAATCTCCAGCCTGATAGTACACCGGTGCTTCTGTCCATGATACACCATATGTCGCTGTTCGTTGATCCCAGCCAAACAAGCCTAATCTGCGACTTTCCTCTGCATTATGGAAGCCCATCTCTACCTTCTGTCCCGGTTTGAAGTTCCCTTTTGTTACGCCGGATACGGTATACATTGCGGTTGTGTCTACTTTAAACTTCAGCCATCCAGCAGCATCTGTATAAACGTTTTCTGATTGGCCTTTCTCATCAAACTTCAATGTAATCTCTTTTGCTGTATCCTGTGTTTTTCCTAGCTCAAGCATCCCGGGAACATTTACTTCCAATGAATCTTCCTTGTTACTGCCGCTAGTTTCTTTCACACGAATGGTTGTTTTACCAGGTCCTTTGGCTACAACTTTAAACTGTTTTGCCCCATCACTGACTATCTCTGCGACATTCGGATCATCTGATATCAACTCGATTTTATTTGGCTTTGTAATATAGCCATCTACTGCGTAGGTAAAGCTTTGCGTATCGCCTATTAACATCGTCAGGTTCTTTTTATTGTTAATCGTTACATTTTTTGTGTAAACAGGTTGTGGATTGTTCAAGTCCCGCTTAAAGCCAAAATTAAACTGAGCATTTCCATCTTCAATCTTTACCGTATAAACCCAGACATAGATATATTCTCCTGCCTGGTAATAAGCTTTGGATGTATTCCATGATACACCTGAGGTTTGCGTTCGTTGATCCCAGCCAAATACGGCTTGGCGATGATTTCCATCCTCTTCATTCGAGAATCCTACTTCTACCTTTTGACCAGGTTGGAAGGTCCCTTGTACCACGCCATTAGCCATATACATCGCTGTCTCATCTGATTTGAATTTCACCCAGCCTGAATGATCTGTGTAAATTTTTGTAGTTGAAAGACCTTTTGAATCGAACACCATCGTAATCTCCGGAGCCTCTTCTTTCGTCTGTCCCAACCTAAACATATCTGGAACCGTCACTTCCAACGAATCTTCCTTATTGCTTCCACTGGTTTCTTTCACACGGATGGTTGTTTTACCAGGATTCTTAGCAATGATTTTGAACTGCTTCGTTCCATCTTCCACTACTTCCGCTACATTCGAATCATCTGATACTAATTCTATCTTGTTTGGTTTCGTTGTGTAGTTATCAACCGTGTAGGTGAAGCTCTGAGTTTGTTCTTTCAATAACGTGATGTCTTTCTTGTTATTGATAGTCACTTTCTTTGTATAAATTGGTTGCGGGTTCGTTGTATCACGTTTTAGTGAGAAGTAAAACTGCGTTTCCCCATCCTTAAAGCTGACAATCCCCGTCTTGATATAGACATAGTCACCTTTTTGATAGTAAACCGGCGCTTCCGTCCAAGACACACCATACGAAGTTGATCGTTGATCCCAGCCGAATAAACCTAATCTGCGGCTCTCTTCTGAATTATGGAAGCCCATCTCTACCTTTTGTCCTGGTTTGAAATTCCCTTTTGTTACACCAGATACAGTATACATTGCAGTGGTGTCTATTTTGAATTTCAACCAACCGGCTTCATCTGTATAGATATTTTCTGATTGTCCTTTATCGTTGAATGACAGGCTGAATTCTTTTGCCTCAGCCTGAGTTTTTCCAAGATACAAGGAATTCACATGAACCACAAGCTCTTTTGTTACTTTCTTGTCATTTGTTGCTACAACTAGCGTAGTATACCCCAATTTTTTACCGGTGATAATACCATTCTCATCAACCGTAGCTATTGAAGTGTCTTTGATTTCCCATGTTAAGCGGCTTGAATCAGCATTTTCCGGTACCAAGGAAAACTCAGGCTGTTTCTCCTCGCCAACCAACACACTCATATTTTTTCCTATAACGATATCATCAACAGAAAAATGTTTGTCTTCAACCGTAACCTCACATTCCGCTGAAACATCACCACGCTTGCTAGTGGCGATAATCTTTGCATCTCCTGCTTGGTGACTAGTAATTTTTCCATTATCATCTACTGAAACAATTGTACTGTCGGTAGATGACCATACAATTGTCTTATCAGGTGCTTCTTCCGGCAAAGCTTTTGCTGTCAGTTGAGCTGTTTCACCTATCAGCAATTCTTTTTTATTAGGGGTAAGCTCTATCTCAGTTACATCGACTACATTATCAGTAAATGCATTAACAAATAGATTCCCCTTAAAACCGCCACCAAAGGTATCACCGTTGGAAACACCTCTCCAATAAATCACATTTGAGCGATCATCTGTACTTACAAATGATTTTCCTTCTTTTAAGTCAGGGAAATTTCCTTTCTCGGCATCTCGAACTTCTTGCAATACTGTATGAAAATGCCCCACATCTTTAGGATAGTTGACTTTAATAATGATTGAATACTCCTGGTTTTTGTCAATTTCAACAATTTCAGTTGGTATTTCTTTCATTCCAGGAGTTGCTACTGTTCCTGAAGCAATTTTTTTCATATCTTTTTGGTTTATGACCGTTTGTCCACTTTGAATTGCACTGGCTGAATAGTATACTTCGTAACCAATATTTTTCTGTTCACTATAAAATGACACAGCATTCAACGTTTCTCTCGTATCTTTTGTTGAGTAAACGTTCCCCAAATACATGTCATTATTGCTTGAACTCCAATTCACATAGTGGGTTCTGGTTGTATTGACATACGTATTCACATTATCATATTGTTCCATTTTCGTATCAACAGCATAATTATCAGAACAAAGCATGTAAACATCTTCATAACTCATGTAGAAATAGCCAACACCGTTACTATTTGATGATTCTCCCCATGAATTTTTTACTAGAAAGGCACCATCTTTTTCAGGTGTTTCAACAAAATTATCCTTACTGAAATTATCATCCCAACCAACAATAACAATCCCATGATCGGTTTTAACCCAATCCGTTCCATATTTAGTAACCAACTCTGTCCCAACATCAGCAATAGGTACATAACTTGCTTTTGTAGCAGAATTAAAATATTTTTTATTATGTGAAGCAACGGTGCTATAAGAGAAAGTCAATGCACCATACTCATAAAGCTTCTCTTTCATTTGCATTACTTTTTGCTGCTGACCCTCTTTTGTATAATAATTATATGAAATACCATGAATTTTCTCCATGCCTTCAACAAAAACCGGAGATTTCATTGCCTGTTTCTCTTTAAATGCACTTATCATCATTGGTTTACTTTGACTGAGCGCATAGGGTGTTACAAAATTTTCTTCCAGTACACCGTTATCATTCAACGTACTCTGTATCAAAACTGACCCGGAGTTGCCGCCATCATTAAGTGTTCTTGTACCATAGGGGTTTACAGCATCTGTAAACGCATTTCTGGCAGAATAATAATTAAAATAATTTGGAGAAAGTGTGTACTCTACGCCAAACTCCTTCTTATTCGATGCAGTAATAACATCTACCGCCGAGAATGCCCAACAAAGCCCAAGCTCACCTTGATTCCTCATAAGTGTCTTCACATTTCCAGAATTGAAATCAAACTTTGATGGCAATACTGAATAGGGGGTAATACCCGGTTCAGCTGTCTGTTGAATAATCGGCTTATCCTCATCAATAATTCCCGATCCTTCAACTGCGGGTACCTGTTTTACTTCATGAGCAATATCTTCCGCAAATGCATTTTGACCCAATAACATCGAAAATAGAAAGATTGAACCCATACCAACTTTTACTATCTTTTTCATTACATACTTCCACTCCTTTTCTTCGAATTACATCCATTATATAACAAAGAGCTAATATTGTAACCCTTTCTTTCGTTCAAAAAGGAATATATTTCAAATCTATTGAATTGTATAAAAACCATATTAAATAGCTTTTTCATCCATTTTTCATATCATTAATCTTATATAAAGTAGCATAGTAAGTTCATATAAAAAAACAGGAAGCAGATTCTGCTTCCTGTTCATTTGATTATAATTTTGATGCAGCAGCTTCGTCAATGATGACAACAACATCATCATGATTTTGCAACGCACTTGCAGGCATATCTGTCGTTACAGGACCGTCCACCATTCCTTTGATGGCATCAGCCTTTGCTTCTCCATAAGCCATTAAGATCATTTTCTTGCCTTTTAGGATAGAACCGATACCCATTGAAACTGCAGTTGTCGGTACATCTTCTACTTTGTCGAAATAGCGCTTGTTGGCATTGATTGTTGATTCTGTCAATTCAACGACATGTGTCAAGCTGTCAAGTGGTGTGCCAGGTTCGTTAAAACCGATGTGTCCATTTTGACCAATTCCTAAAATTTGAATATCTACTGTATGGTTGTCGATGATGTCTTCATAACGTTTGCATTCAGCAGTTAAGTCTTCTGCTTTACCATTAGGAACATACGTATCTTTGAAAGGTTTCTTGTTGAAAAGCTTCTCGTTCATAAAATGACGGTAGCTTTGTTCGTCACTTCCGCCCAAGCCAACGTATTCATCCAGGTTGATAGAGACCATATTAGAGAAGTCTAAATCACTTTCCACCATTTCTTTATATAATGTTTCCGGTGTACTTCCTGTTGCAAGACCTAGAACTCCAGCCCCAGCTGCCATGCCTTCTTTGATTAATTCAAAAGCTTTTTTTCCGCCTTCTTCTGCATTTGCTACGCGAATGATTTTCATCAGTTATTTCTCCTTTACATCTCACAAGTTTTGGTATAGTCCAATTATAGCATTATTCTTTTCTATTTTCTACCCAAAAGGATGCAAAATAACACATTTTTTTCCACCTAATTGTGCTCCTGGCTCAAAAAAAAACAGAAGCGGCTTCTGTTGAAGGCTTCTGTTTCATTTCATACTTATTTATGATGCATCCTGTACGTCAGCTGGTTCTCCAACCGTATCAGGCGTATCCGTTGCCACACCGTTATTCTCATAAACAGGGGTTGTATCTGCCGGCGTGGGTTCAACATAGGCCGGCTGCTGATCAGTATATCCCTGATTATAACCTTGATCGTAGTTTTGCGTATAAGTATCTGTATTAGTATAAGCATTTGGATCATAATAGGTCGAATCTCCGGTATAACCAGAGCTTGTTCCTGTATAAGATGCATAACCAGCCAGACGACTTGTCAGCTCAGCCAACATCGCATCATTCTGTGCCAAACCTAGTTGGGCACGCAGCTTGGTCTGAACATCAAATAAATTCTCAGCATTCAAAATTTGATAAGAAACACCGTTAATCATCGCATCAGAGGTTTCCAACTGCAATGACTCAATATTTTGAAACGCAGATGAATATTTCTTTTGAATATCAATCATATCATCCCAGGTCAAATCTGTTTTTACGTTGTCCTTAACAGCATTCAAAATACTCTTATACTGTGTAACACCGCTAAGACTAAGTACCTTACGAACGATTTTTTCTACAACTTCTCTTTGACGTTTTTGCCGTCCGATATCTCCTTCCGGATCATCATAACGGTAACGGGCATACGCCAAGCCGGTTTCTCCGGTCAATGTTAAGTGTCCTTTAGGCAGTTCAATGCCATCCAGTTCTGTTTCGTAGGGATTGTCTACCTCGATACCGCCAACAGCATCAATCAGATCCTTCAAGCCCTTCATATTGATAGAAACATAGTTATCAATAGGGATATCCAGTAAGTTATCCACTGTATCAATCGTCATTTTTGCTCCACCATATGCATAGGCATGGTTCAGCTTATCTTCTGTTCCATTTCCAACAAGTTCTGTCAGAGTGTCTCGACTTAGGCTAAGCATTGTTGACTTATTTTCTTTTGGATTGATCGTAACAACCATTACAGTATCTGAACGTCCACCATCTTCTTCTGCTCTTCCCAAATCACCATTATCAATCCCCATTAATAGGACAGAAAACGGTTCTTGAGCATCAATATTTACAGCCGTCTCTCTTTTAGAAGAGACTCTCTCAATAGACTCATATACATCTGTTATTGTATCGTTGGCATCAGAATACATTCTGAGACCATAGGCACATATCCCTGCAACCAGTACAAAGACCAGTCCAAGGAAAGACAGCACCAGCTTTTTCCATAAATTCATAAGACACTTCCTCATTTACGCAAGAATCGTTATACTTAACCATTTTCTCACAGTTTTTGTACAGTAGCAATAAATTTGAAAAAATGGCATCATTTCTTAACATAATTGTAAAATAAGGCTCGATTATTACTTAAGATTGCAGATTACCTGATGAGCTGCGAATCCAATTAACTAAAACCTTCTACTTCGTTGATAGTTCATAGTCGATATACTCTCTTAATCCCTCTTGAACATTGAATTTAGGAGAGTATCCTAACCCGGTGATTTTGTCGATAGATGCTTTGGAGAACTTGATATCTCCCAAACGCTCTTCTTCGTTGATAATGGGCAATGTGATACCCAGTAAAGAATCAAAGACCGTTATCAGCTCTTTCAACGTGACTTCTGTTCCCGTCCCAACATTATAGACTTCACCTAAAGCTGCCGGAGACTCGGCTACTAATTTCAGTGCATTAACAACATCTTTGACAAATACAAAGTCTCTTGATTGATCCCCTTCACCGAAAAGAGTGAAGCCTGCATCTTGTCCCGCCATTACCTGTTTATACTTATCCATTAAGATAGAAATAACTCCTGAGTATGGAGAAGAAGGATTCTGTCCAGGTCCGTAGACATTGAAAAAGCGAACTGCTGCTGTGGGAACACCATACAAATGCTGATAATCCGTTACATACTTTTCAGCAGCAAACTTATCTACAGCGTAAGGGGTTAGAGGACGAATCACTGACTCCTCCTGTTTGGGTAGGGTTGGTTCATCTCCATAAACCGCGGCAGACGAAGCAAAGACCAATCTTTTTAGCGATGGCTGCTTGGCTTTTATTAACTCAAGTAAATTTAGCACGCTTCTAAAGTTTATTTCATGTGTCTCTATTGGTCGTTCAACAGAATCTGCAACACTGGCAATTGCTGCCAAGTGAAAAATATAATCGAACTGATACTTCTGCAAGACATTCTCCATCAGCGCTTCATCGCTGACATCTCCCTCGATAAAAGTAAGATTATCACTGCTCTTTAAATTGTCCTTATTTCCCATAGATAAGTCATCGATCACAACGACTTTGTTTTGTTCCAGATAGGAATTGGCCAAATTCGATCCAATAAAACCGGCACCACCTGTGACTAAAATTGTTTGCATAAATTAAAATCCCCCACTAGTTCATTTTTAACTGACCTTTTCTCACAAACGAAAGCAGCAAGCTCCCAGATAATCATCATGAAGAAAAGGTGGTTATTTTTTGTAATTATCAGCTGCATAAGCGCTATCTTTTCAGTAAATTCGTTAAATCCTTTACGTACGGAACCTTCAGCAATAAGCTGGCAATAAGATAGAAAATTACACCTACTATTAACGTAAGAGCAAAAGCAACCAAAGTTTTCGCCGTTACAATAGTAAGAATGAAACTGTACGAGAATTTAGTTATGACCACCATAGCGATTGATATCCCCACTATTTTGGTAAAGACACCCGCAAAGCTTTTGGCTTCCAAGCTCCCTATTTTCTTTCTTAAAAAGAAAATCAGCAGTAATGTTGTAAAAATGGCTGAGATACTGGTAGCTAAAGCTAAGCCGCCAATACCGAAAAATTGAATGAACACAAAGTTCAGCATAATCTTAACCACAATCCCCAATGTCGCATTTATCATCGGTGTTCTAGTATCCCCCAGTGCGTAAAACGCTCTTGAAAATACTTCTCTTAAACCAAATCCTAGCAAACCGATACTAAAGAAATGAAGGGTTTCAGAGGTTAAGGTTACTGCTTCAAGCTCGAACTGCCCTCTGCCAAATAAGATAGTGACAATTTCTGTCGAGAAAAACATAAAAATCAACGATATAGGCAAAACCATAAAAATGATTAGGCCGGTAGAATCAATAATCGATTTTTTATATTCGGCAATTTTATTTTGAAGATACAGTTTTGAAAACATTGGAAATACCGCTGTCGTTATAGATAACACAAAGATTCCCTGAATGAATCCAATAAGGCGGTTTGAATAGTTTAAGGCCGATATCCCACCAACAGACACCTGAGAAGCCAAGGTTTGATCAATCAGTATATTCAGCTGATTGACTGAGGTTCCCAGGATGACCGGAAAAGCAGCTAATGAAAATTCTTTTATGTACGTATTATTTAGACTCCCGGATAGACTCACAGTAAAGTCCGTACTTTTCACTGACCTTCTGATGATGAAAAATTGAACAAAGCTTGCAAAAACGGTCCCGATAACCATGGTTTCCAATGTTGCAAAATGGCTGAGTACAATCGACAGCATAACAATAATGTTCAGCGGAATCGTTGCAACAGCCGGTCCAATAAACTTATTGTTCACTTGCAGATAGGGAGTGAAGATGGAGATAAGTGCTGTAAAAAATATACCGAATATACTGATTCTGGTAAACCTGACAGCAATTTCCAATGTACTTTCATCAAACCCGGAAGCAAAAACAGAAACGATTTGTTTGGTAAAAATCAAAACGAGCACAACCATAACCAGACAAAACATCATTGCCAGTTTTAGCAATAAATTTGTAAACTTATCCGCACTCTTTTTATTTTCATGTTTTAAAATCTTCGTATATATAGGAATAAAGGCGGTAGAAATTCCTATCGCCAAAAAATCGAAAATAACGGTTGGAATTGTTTGAGAAACCAGATACGCATCTGAAATCTCACTTACACCGTAATAATAAGATAGAACCAGGTCTCGACAGAAGCCAAACACTTTAGACAACAAAGTGATGATCATCAATAAAAAGGCCATCTTCTTCATATTTACTTTTTGCATACTTATCTCGCCCTCTTTTTCAAAAGTATTTTCACTCTTTTAGAAAGGACGATTCGTTTCCCTAACTTATAGATAGAGACAGTAGCCTTTGGCGCTACATCCACACTTGATCCTAAAATATAGCCGTAGCTCAACTTTCTTTTTGAAAAATACTGATTTTTTTTGTAGTCCGGATATTCTTTTTTCATGTACGCTCTTATTTCCCTTATCTTGTCTGTCTCGACAGGATTAAATCTTGTTAGACAGAAAATAATCGTATTGATATAGAACAGCTCAATAAATTTATAATCAAACTCTTCTTTATACTCGTCATAAATCTTGCGGCTCTTTGCATTTTCTATCATTTTCTTAGCCGTGCTCAATCGATCAAAGTGAGCATAGTTGTTCAAGGAATTAGAGGTAGATTCGCTATTGGTCATATAGAAGTATAATGGTTCATCAACCTTTACCACTCGTTCCGAATAGCACATCACTATCGGTAAAAACTCATTGTCTTCATAGAACAATTTCTCTATAAATCGAATGTCATTATCTGCCAACAGACTTCGTTTAAAAATCTTTGTCCACATTCTTCCATGACTCATAATCAATTGTTTCTTGCGGGCAGCACCCTCTAAGGATAAAAGTTCCGGAGCAATGCTTCTGTTCATTTCTTTTTCTCCGGTAAAGGAAACTTGGTAGTAATCACTATCTACGATATCTGCATTTTCCTGAAAAGCCAGAGTAAGTAATTTCTCATACATACTTAGACTTACATAGTCATCCGCGTCAACAAAGGCTATATATTCACCTTTTGCTACCGCCAAGCCAGTATTTCTTGCTGCTCCCTGCTTTTTATTCTGAGCATGCTGCTCCACCTTTATCAACTCAGGATACTTTTCTTGATAGGCTTTACACAGCTCATAGGAGTTATCGGTAGAGGCATCATCGACAAGAACAATCTCATAGTCGCTTTCCAGGGTTTGGTTCACTAATGAGTCCAGACAGCGTGCTAAAAAATCAGATGCATTATAGACAGGTACAATTATGGAAAGTTTCAAATTCTTCCCTCCTTATTTCTAAACGTAATATTCATGAGACCCAGCCAGCACCAAAAGAAGATAGCTGTATAGAAAGAAGTCAATATTCTATCAAACAGTCCGAAAAACAAGAAAAACATTCCTGTATTAAATAGAAACTCTCTGAAATGCTGTGGGTAAGTATATCTTTTTCGGTGATACCTATTCACACTATACACAATCAGAGTAAGCATTAGAACAGAGCCAACTAAGCCAACTGTTGCTAAAAGCTCCAGATAGGTGTTATGGGGATGAGTAATTTTAGTACTGTAGAGCATCGGATTATACTTCAAAATCTCATGCTGGAAGGATGAGAAGCCGACCCCAAATAATAGGTTGTCTCGGATGATTTGTCCGGTCGCAATAAGAAGCAGGTAGCGATAGTTTGTTGACGGGTCAGATAAATCAAATGCTGTAAACAAGCGATCCAACAAGCTTGTCAGCAGCTCGTTCGGTGCGATAACCAAAAACAGCAGCGGCAAGAATAACGCCAGCGCCAGAAGCTTCATTTTTTTTGAAACGGCACTTCTTATAAAATAGACGAAGCCTACAAAAACCAAGGCAAACCATACCGCGCGTGACATCGTCATAATGATATTCACACTATTGAGCAGCAACAGGAGTGAATCCCACTTGGAAAAATCACCACGTGATTTCTTACTGATCCCGTACAGCAGCATAATTCCTGCATAAACACTGAAGGTGATTGGATTAGTAAAAACTGAGCTTACACGCATAATCGTGTGTGTGGACAGCCAATTTGTTGAAAATTCAACAATGGCAATCATATTGATAAGTAACGAAAATCTGAAAATCTGATCGAACACATTTCTATAAAGCTCTTCTGTCTTTATGACCGATGCAACAATGATTGCAACCAACATACCTACCAGTATATCAAAAACCGACTCGAGACTCTCTAGCCCTTGAGTCGAGTAGTACAACCAATAATTCGTTATAAAAAGATAGAGGAAGAAAAATATTAACAATACTGAGAAAACGATCTTTATACTGCTTTTTCTAACCAGAAGATAAAAGAGACCGTAAACACACAAAAGAATGAAGCCTTCTGAAGGAAGAATCAATCCTATGGTAAAAAGTGCTACCACAGGATTAAACTTCATTCGGCTAGTCAACTGAATCAACAGATAAACCAGAATCCCTATAACGATTATTAAGTTGCGATGCTGGCTAAAGAAAGTGATGTTCAGTTCTGTATTAACCATAATCTTTTTCTACCCCACATCTCTATATTTGTTTTGCAAGCTTTATTGCATCAATCATTGAATCTTCAATTGAGCAATATTTCCAATCGCCGTATCTGCCGATGCTGTGTATATTTTTCGCTTTCAAAAACTCAATAATATTTTTCTTAAGTTCATTGGACTTTTCAGACACATGTACATACGCAGGTGTCATGACGATCGGCTCCCAGTCAACCAGCTTTTGGTCATCGATGACACCAATCGCTTTTAAGTTATCCAACGTTGCCTGCAGCTGCTCTTCCACCAGAATTTCATCATCCGAAGAATAGCCGATTTCTACATACAAACTCAAACGATCTGAGTTCAAAATATTGTCATAGAAGCCGATTCTATAGAAATTAGTGGCTTTATCAGGGAAATAAACCCAATGGATATCATCATATTTTGATTTCGCATCAAACCCAAGATTTAACACCAACACTTTGTTGTACGTAAACGCCTGTGTATCAAATTGTTTTGTCAGGTTTGCTCGATCAACCAGCTGAGTCAACGGGATTGTATTAATCAACTCTTCATAGTGAATCTCAGTACCGTTCACATAAGCAATCTTCTTATCATAGTCAATGCTCGTCACTTCTGAGTTCAAAAGAATTTTATCTTTATCCAGTTTAGAAGTCAGGATTTCAATAAACATTTGTGCGCCATCTTTAGGATACGAGAACATATCATTGTAAGAGCTGTTCTCCTGAGCTTTCATGTTCTTCATGACTTCCTCAAAGTCTGCATAAGGGAAGAAACGCCCCATTGCATCAACATCCAAGTTGTTCAATCTCGTTGCATACAGCTTTTCATTATACGGCTTCAAGAATTTGTTGGTAATCGACTCGCCAAACTTGCCGTACAACATATCTTCAAAGTCTGTATAGGCTTCTTTTGAGTCCTTAAAATATAAGTCATACAAACAATCAATAAACTCTTCTTGAGGAAGCTGATGTATGTTCTTTTGAAAAGGATAGTCAATCATTTTATCGGCATACCAAATTTTCGTATTTTTCTTATGGAAAACAAGAGCTTCCTTGTCCATTTCTTTTTCAAAAAAGCTTTTGATTTCTTCATTTGCAAAATGGAAAAAGTGACCTGCATAATCCCAAACAAAGCCATTTCTCTTGATTGTTCGGCAAAATCCACCTAGTTCGCTTTCTTTTTCGACGATCAAATAATCATCTGTCTTCACTTGATTCGCAAAAGTCAGACCGCTTACTCCACCACCGATAATCAGATATTTAACGTTCATTTCAACTCTCCATCCTAAATTAGTTTATGCATGCCACAAATGATAAATGCTCCGCTTTTTATTCACAAAAAAGCCGTTTTTAATATACAGATTCATTCCCTGCAAGTTATCAATTTGTGTCCCCACGATAATTCTTTTCAGCTCGTTTTTTTCAGCTGTTTCCTTACTGAAATCCATCAGCTGACTGCCGTAGCCGCGGCCGCGACTACCTTCCTTTACAGCAATCAGTTCGATGGTCAATTGCTTCGCTGCCTCTTCCTTTTTAAGCACGATAAAGCCAACTACTACGCCCGCTTCTTTCAAAACAGATAGCTCTTTGGAAGAATCAGCAATCGCATTGCCAACCCAATTTTCATACACCTTTTCCACTTGTTCTCGTGAAAACTTCTTATCGTTAAAAAATCTGGTATGTGTAAAGCTTGATTTAGCCATCTCCTTAACTGCTGTCAGCTCCTGTACATTGTCTGCATCCAGAGGCTGACAAATGGCAGAAAAGCTTTGCTTGCGCACTTGCTGCGACTGCCTTGTCAAGTCATAGGAAAATATAACATTCATATCCGTTAGATAGGCGGTTGTTTGCTCACCAATCCAAGTATTGATACTACTCAGGTTATTTTCATTTACCAGCTTCACAAAATCATACTGTGTAAAACTCTTTAGCAGCTCGTCAGTCAAGCTGTCTTCAGTCGTCAACTCTACTGATCCGCATTCTTTGCCGAAAAAGCTGCTGTCCCAGCTTAGACGAGCAACTTCTTCTTTTGATGTCATTGGTTTAGAACATCCTTCCACAGAATTGGTTCGCCCTCTTCTATATCTCTATTCGCTTTTACTTCGTTTTCAATAAGTAATTCCATATATTTCGGTGCAATCCCACGAACATTTTCTCCGGGTCTTAGAACAGCCATATTGGATTTATCAATGGCTTCACCTTTACTAATATTCTTCGTTGCATATAACGCGCGGAACGCATATTCTCTCAAATGCTCTTCTACATCCGCCACTCGCTTCTCAGATGAGCCAAGAATCTCGGAAAGCTCAGGAATATCGAATGAATCCAGGCTTTTTTCTTTTTCAACTTGACGAATTGCATCGACCATCATTTTCAGCTGCTCCGGATTTAACGCAAAGCTATGGTCTGCTCCAGGCAAGTTTTTATCTATTGTAAAATGCTTCTCGATTATCTTTGCCCCTTTGTAAACAGCAACAACAGGTGCTTTGACAGGATCTTCCGTGTGATCTGAATAACCAATAACAGCATCCGGATAAGCTGACAGGAAAGTATCCAAGATATTCATATTACAAGAACTCAATGGTGCCGGGTATTTCGCTACACAATGCAATAGCGCAATTTTCGTATTTCCTTGATCAGTAATTGCTCGAACCGCGTCGTCTACTTCTGAAAGAGTTGCTGCACCGGAAGAAAAAACGATTGGCAGCTGTTTCTTCGCTGTATGCTTCAATAAAGGAATATGAGTAATACCGTAAGAAGCTAGTTTGTAAGAATCGACACCCAGTTTTTCTAAGCTGTCGCTTGATTCTTCATCACAGGTTGTACACAAAAAGCCAATTCCTTTTTGATCGCAATACTCCATCAGCTCCGGAATCCATTCGGTTGGCAGCTCGACAGATTTAAGCAATTTGTTTATATCGGTTGTTTCACCTTTGGCAGTTACAAAGTTTCCTGCTTTCACGTTGTACATTTTTTCTGAACGAAACAGCTGGAATTTAACAATATCCGCTTTTGCGTCTACTGCAGCATCAATCAGCTTTAACGCTTGTTCGTAGCTGCCATCATGATTTATTCCGGCTTCTGCTATGATTAAAACAGGTGAATCTTTTGAAACTGTTTTTCCACTTATTGTCAATTCTTTCATTACTTATTCCACTCCTAAAATAATATCGGTCACTCTCTTAACACCTTTACAATCAACGAACGTTTTTCCATTCTTCGACAATGCTTCTCTCGCCTCTCCATCTGTTTCTAGCTTATGTAAGAGTTCAACGAGATTGTAATCCTTTATTGGCTCCAATCCCAGGTTCCAGCATAGTCCCTTTTCTGATAAGGTTTGTGCTGTTTGATACTGGTGAGGAACTTGACATAACACGACTGTCGGTACACCAATCGCCAAGCTTTCAAAAAGTGTGATGCCTCCTGAACAAAAACAAAGGTCTGCTTGGTACATTCTTTGAGGCAAATCATCAACAGCCGTGTGGATGTCGATGTTTTTAAGCTGCCCAAATTTTTCGTACAAATGCTCCTTGTGTGCATAGGCCGGTCCTAATACCACATCAAATTGAATAGCTTTCAATGAATGCAGCTGTTCGACCACTTCTTCCGAAAAATTACGAGGATCTGACCCTCCAAATGTCAATAAAACATTTTTCAAGGTAGGATTTATCTCTTTTTCTTTTGCGGCCATCGCCGTTACCTGATCGTTCAAAACCATGTATGGAACCCCGGTTACGTAATTCTCGGAGTTCTTCTTATCCGTCGTCAAATCGATAATCGCATTAATTACTTTCACCGGCATCTCTTCATAGCTTCCATGATCGTCCAAAATAACCACATTGATTTTTTGTTCACACAGATTGGCTACATAGTCAGATTCGTTATCCAGCTTGTCTAATACGATTGTGTCTATCTTCTGCTTTTTTACTACGTCATTGACTTCAAGAATCTCTGAAGCCTGTTGATTTTTTAAAACATAATAATCAATCTTTTTATTTTTTAAGAGTGATTCTACTTCTTCGTTATGAGAAATGATACATATACACTTATGTCCTTCATTTCTTTGGATGATATTGTCAATCAAATGAATGGATCGAAAAACATGACCCAAACCTTTAATATTGTTCCCATCAAATCTGAAAAGAATATTCATTCAAACACTACCTTTGGATTATATGGCTATTAATTTTAAACAGTTCCGGCTGTTCTTCATAAAATCGTTCCAACTCCTGAAATGAGAGATATGGAAACGCAGGAAACTCTTTGCCTAACTGTTCCATTAATTCAAAATCTTCTTTTGTATCCACGGTTAACCGCACATTTGAATGAGTCAGTTTTGTCTCTGCAGATAGTTTTCCAATTTTAAATTGTTCCGGATTATCCTTTATAAACAACGTTACATGTTCTTTATGCGCTTCTGTGATTTCCATTTCCGACAACCGGGCCAATGTCGCCCAATTAACTACCTCTATCGAGGTGCCTAGAGGTGCATCACTGCAATAGGTATAATCATTTTTGTTTTCAATATGACTTTGAATCAATTTATTAATCAATGATTCTTCAATCAAAGGGTTATCCCCAGTCGCTCGAATGATAATATCGGACTGATAGAACTTACCGGCTTCAATATAGCGACTCAAAACATTTTGTTCGTCTCCGCAAAAAACAAAAAGCTCTTTTTTGGATAAGAAATTAATCAAGCCCGCATTTGATTCATTTGCCGGTGTAACCACTACAACCTGGTCAATCACATCCATGCTGTTAAGCTTCTCGTAGATGTGCTCAATAATTGTTTTACCGGCAATCGTCATGGTTACTTTCCCTGCAAGTCTGGTTGAGGTGCTTCTCGCCTGAATAAAAGCATGTACATTCATTTCTCTATTCTCCCAGCATTTGTTGGATTAACGCAGCAATATTATCAGACGCATTTTCCTTCTGAATCATCTGCGCTCTTCCTTCAACTAGTTTCTGACTCAAGTCACTCTCTACCAACAGCTGACCAATTTTTTCAATTAACTGCTCCTGTTGCTTAGACTCGTCCTCATTTCCAATTCTGACACCAATCCCCATTTTATCAAAAGGAATAAAGTCTTCCTCATCTGTGTAATTGAAATAAATGACTGGCTTATCCATCAACGCGCTCTCAATACCTGTTGTCGATGAAATGGTCATCGCGATATCGGCGATATTGATTACTTCCGGTGCCTTATGACTCTTGACAATAGAGGCCGGAATTTCATAGGCTTCAAGAATCTGACTTTGTACTTTCCCATCTTCATTTGGATGAAGCTTCACAACAAGGTGTACATTTTCCAGTGCTGAAACAGCCTTAACAATACTTTCAAATACTTTAGGCATCTCCAGTAATGGCTGCGATAGATAGACTAGCACATGACTATTCTCAGGAATCCCCAACTCTTGCTTCAGCTTTTTATCAGAAGACATATAGTCCTTTAGCTGATCAAAGGCAGGTTGTCCGGTTATTTCGATTTTCTCTTCTGGGATATCTCGCTTCATAAGATTTTCTTTTGTATACTCTGAAAATACAGCGAACTTGGTTGCTTGTAAATTCAAGTAAATAGAAAAAATTTCATCTGCGAATTCTTCCAAGTGATCATTTTTCAGCTCAGAAGATAGAACGATTTTTTTGGCACTTACGCCATTTTTTATGTACTCTTGTTTTTCTTTTTCATTTTGAACAAGAATTTTATCAGGAAATGGTCTATTTACCTTACCTAGTAAATCTTCCACTCTCAATGATAAGATACCCAGCTCATTCGCGGCAATCACGGTTGCTGCTTCAAATCTGTGCATCGTTGTAACAACGACTAAATCCGGTTTTTCTTTTTTAAGAATCTCTTTCATTGCATCAACAGGTAAGAACAGTCTTCTGTCGTATACCTTAAAAATCTCTTCAGCAAACTCTTCCCCAACTTCTTTTTCCAAATCTCTAACTGAGAAGCCATAATAAGCAGAAGAATCTACATAGGAAACAACAGACGAGAAGTCGTGAAACTGGTCTGCATAAGGCATTCCTTTGCGCATAATCTCGCTGTCTGCGTAATCAGATAACGTCTTGCATGGGATATCTGCTTTTTTGAAGGCTTCAGCAGCCAAGTTAATTCCTATACACGTATAATCAAATTTTTTCTCAGCGATTACTTTCGATACAATGGGAATCAACGTGTTTACGTGCCCGCCGCCATAGGCTAAAAATAGAACTTTTTTCTTCATATTTCTTAGTTAACTCCTTTTTTCAATAGTACAGTCTCAAGTGATTTAACAAATATTTTGCAATCTAATACAAAACTGGTATTTCGTACGTAGTAAACATCAAGCTTTGTCGCTTCCAATGTCGTTAAGCTGCTTCGACCATAGGCCTGAGCCATCCCTGTTATCCCCGGTGTGGCTTCTGAACGGACTTCCATTGCACGCTTGTTAATCTCCGGATTACCATCAATATTCAGCTTTTCTTCTCGAAGCTCCAGTTCTTTTGCCGGAACAGCACGAGGACCAATCAAGCTCATTTGACCTAAAAACACATTCAATAATTGAGGCAATTCATCGACACTTAGCTTTCTAAGTACTTTTCCTATTTTGGTTACTCTGGCATCCCCGCTCTTAGGAGCCGCATAATTATCGATAGAAGAATCTTTATACATCGTTCTAAACTTAAATGTAGTGAACGTCTTTTGATTTCTTCCTACCCGTTTTTGAGTGAAAACAATCTCACCCTTTGAGTCAACTCTAATCAGTATCGCAATAATCAGCATCACGGGAGATAGAAAAATGAGTAAAATCCCTGAAAAGAGAAGATCAATGAGCCGCTTCACTAGTCTATACCCCAAACCCGTTTTGTCACTTTGCATAACCAGCTCTTCTAAAGAAGAGTCATTAATAAATTTCATCATTTTTTTATATCCTTAATCACTTCTAATAAATTTTCTACAACATAATCAACATCGTCCAATTCCATCAATGAATTCAACGGCAATGTTATTTCATTTGAGTACATGGCAAACGCCTGCGGATATGCTTCTATTTTGAAGCCTAAATTCTTATACGCAGTCAGTAATGGCAATGGTTTATAGTGAACATTGGTTGAAATTCCTTTTTCTTCCAACAACTGGATGACTTTATTTCTATCCGCTTCCGAAAAGCCTGTTAGAGAAACAAGGAAAAGGTGTCCACTAGATTGATTTTCTTCATCATAATGCGTAATGAAATCCAAATTTGACCCAGCCAGCTGTTGTTCGTATCTTTTTACTAACTGTTTTCTTTTTTCCAAAAGTGTCGCATAACGTTTCAACTGCACCAATCCGATAGCTGCATGAACATCTGTCATGTTACATTTATATGCCGGAGAAACAATGTCGTACTCCCAAGAACCGGATTTTGTTTTTGATAATGCATCCTTTGTTTGACCATGCAATGATAGTCTATTGACAGTTGAATAAATCATTTCATCCGCCGTCTCTCCTAATGAACGCCAAGTCAGAGCACCGCCTTCTGCAGTGGTCAGGTTCTTCACAGCATGAAAAGAAAAACTTGTGAAGTCTGCTACAGCGCCGCTTTTCTGACCTTTACGCACAGCACCAAAAGAATGCGCTGCGTCTGCTAAAACAATCACTCGACCAAATTGCTCTTGCAGTTCATTTGTTGGCTGAAACAGCTCCTGCTTACTTTTCACAATATCAAAAATCTTGTCATAATCACACATTACACCGGCAATATCAACTGGAATAATTACCTTTGTTTTTGGCGTGATTGCCTTTGCCAGTGCTTCATAAGATAATTCAAAGGAATCTTTTTCCGTATCAACCAATACAATATCTGCACCCACATGATCAATCACACTCGCAGAAGCTGTATAGGTATAGGCAGAGGTTATTACTTCATCGCCAGGACCCACGCCTAGCAAACGTAAACACATCTCCATACAAGCTGTTGCCGAATTTAAGCAAATGGTCTTTTCCGTACCACAATATTCTGAAATTTCCCGTTCAAGCTGTTTTGTTTTTGGACCCGTAGTAATCCAGCCTGATTTCAACACCTCAGTCACTGCATCTATTTCTTCCTGTGTAATATCAGGGGGTGAAAATGGTATATTTCTCATTAATAATCTCCTCACTTACTTGATTCATTCGCAAATCTTACTAATTCTTTGCTCATCTTATCTGTGTCTTTAGGCAAATGATTGACAAAGCTCATAACCTCGTCAATTGGAAAGCCGTTGACACTACCAATGAATATCTTATCAAACACCTGTTTAGAATTCTTTTCTTTACTTACCAACAGCTCTTCGTATAATTTCTCTCCGGGACGAATCCCAGTCTCAATAATTTCAATTTCGTTTTCTTGGTACCCGCACAATTGAATCATATTCTTTGCCAAATCGTAAATTCTAACCGGCTCGCCCATATCCAGAATAAAGATTTCTCCACCTCCGGCAAGCGCCCCCGCTTGAATAACCAAACGACTGGCTTCCGGAATCGTCATGAAATAACGAGTCATTCGGAAATCCGTAATCGTTACTGGTCCTCCTTGGCGAATTTGTTCTTCAAATACCGGAATGACACTACCTCGACTACCTAGGACATTCCCAAAACGCACAGCACAGAATTTCGTTTTGCCTTCTTCGTTCATGCCAGTGACAATCATTTCAGCAATTCGTTTTGTTGCCCCCATTACATTAGGAGGATTGACTGCTTTATCGGTTGATATCATGACGAAGTTCTCAACGTTTTGTTCTTTAGCTGCTTCAGCCACATTTTTTGTACCAAACACGTTATTTTTCACAGCTTCTGTTGGATTGTACTCCATCAGTGGAACATGCTTGTGAGCTGCCGCATGATAAACAGTATCCGGCTGATATTGCTTCATTATATCTACCATGCGATTTTTATCTTGAATATCCGCAATAATCGGAATCATCTCAGTTACTTTATTTCCATATTTTTCCATCAATTCTCGATGAATCAAATAGATTGAATTCTCTCCATGACCAACTAAAAGCAACTGCTTAGGATTAAAACGAATCAGCTGACGGCAAATCTCAGAGCCTATCGAACCGCCTGCCCCAGTCACTAATATTACCTTATTCGTCAACTTATCCTTCAGCTGACCGACATCCAGACGTACCTCTTCTCTTCCAAGCAGATCAACAACGTCAATTTGTTTCAGGCGAGAAATAGTAATATTGCCAGATGCAACTTCTTCCAAAGCCGGCATTGCATTCACAGGAAGTCCTAACGGAGTGATAATGTCCAGTATCCGTTGAAGTTCCTCTCTTTTCAATGACGGAATCGCAATCGTCAACATCTCAATACCATGCTCTTCAACAAGCTCAGGAATTCTCGATGTGTTCCCCAGTACTTTTACACCGCCAAGGTACATTCTTTGTTTATCCAAGGCATCATCAATGAAGCCAACGACCTGAATATCACTTGTTGTTGAAGTACTCAAGCTGGATAACAAAATACGTCCGGCTTCTCCGGCACCAATAATCAAAGTTTTCTTTGCTCTGGCGTGACCATAACGTTTCCCGTTACGCCACTCCACAGTCAAGCGCCAAATCAGACGGCTTGAAATGATTAGAAACGTAGTTAGCAAATACGTCAGCAGAAGAAAACGACGGCTTCCATAAAATAGAATAAGCCCTTCAAAAAGCACCGTAATGCTTGTAGCAGAAAAGATTGCCACCATTTCTCTCAAATTTGTAAATCGATTAATTCGTGTAAATATTTTAAAAATGAACCCAAGAACTATGTAAATCACTAACTGTAAAACAGTTGTTTGAACCACAAAATCTGTTGACACATGAATATATGGAACCATATAAAAATATGAAAATACATTTGCTCCGATGATGATTAGAGAATCCAACATCAGCAGCACGAATAATTTTTGTCTTCTCGACATACCACTAGCCACTCTTTCTAAAACAATCGGAATTTCTTCCTTTTAACTTCCTTAAACGGCAAAATCTCAGTTTCATCCCCATTTAATACATCTCTTGCACAATACTCCAAGGCCGTTGCTTTTCTTTTCCCATGATTCTGGATAATTGAATCAAACGCTCGCTTCATAAAGAAATTCCGACGCTTAATATTGTGCGCATCAGAAGCAATCATATGAACCAAGTTGCAGGCTACCAATTCCTTTGCCGTTGCTTCAATCTCCTTACCGAACACGCCCACATAGCTTGGTGCTGTCACTTGTGCCAACGAACCAAATTCAATGAAGGGAATCAGACGATTGGGATCATCTATAAATCCTCGATTTCTTTCCGGATGGACAATAATTGGACGATGTCCATGCTGTACCAAATTGAATAGTACCTGTTCTGCATAAACCGGAATTTCTTCGAAAGGAAACTCAATTAAAATATATTTGTTGTTCAGATCAGCGAATAAAATTTCACCTGTCTCAATTTTCTCCAACAAGTCCTCACTGATCCGAACCTCCTGACCCTCATATAAATTCAAAGGGATATTTCTGCTATCCAGCTCCCGCTGCAGCTCCTGCACCTTCAAAATCACTTCACTTGCCGGATTACTGTAGCTGCCATTGTTGTGATGAGGTGTACAAAGAATATGTTCGATCCCTTGAGCAACTGCTGTCTCTGCCATGGCAATGGCATCTTCCACACTCTGTGCTCCATCATCGACATTCGGCAAAATATGACAATGTAAATCGATCATTTCTATCCTCCTCAGTTTAATTTTTTATCCATAATAGTAATTTTGATCCACAAGGTTTTTAGCCCCGTTGTACACGACACCCAGAACATTGGCACCTACATACTCAAGCAGACTTTTCGCCTTTTTCAATGATTCTCTTTTAGAAACACCTTCCCGAACGACAAGTATCGTACCATTTACTTTTGAAGAAAGTATCTGTGCATCGGTAACCGTCACAACCGGCGGCATATCAAAGATAATCAAATCATATCTCTTGCCTAATTCTTCAATTAAGCGCTCCATCCGCTGAGAGCCTAACAGCTCTGAAGGGTTGGGCGGTTTGGGTCCACTCGTTAATACACTCAGATTATCGACTCCTGATTCTTGAATCGCCTGATCCAAATACACTTGTCGATTCCCTAAAATACTGCTTAACCCATTTGTGTTTGAAAGACTAAAGGTCTTCGCTACGGTCGGTTTTCTCAAATCTGCATCTACCAGTAATACCTTTTTCCCGGAGTTGGCAAAGACAACTGCTAAGTTTGCGGCAGTTGTTGACTTTCCTTCTCCCGGACCGGAAGACGTGATAACCAATGTGCGCAAGTCATAATCGACCATAGAATATTGTATATTTGTACGAATCGTCCGATATTGTTCAGATACCGGCGACGCCTTATCTGCTAAAGTAATCAGGCTGACGCCCTTAGCACTCTCTTGATTTTTCAAATAATTTGGCATGCTAGTTCTCCTTTATATCCTTGTTCTTGTTCTACGAACAGGTCCTTGATCATCATCAGAATCATCACCCTCATGCTGGTCAAGGGTGTCCTGCATTTCAGATGGTGTTCGAGTAATTTTCACGTTTAGCTCTTTGGCAGTCATATTAGGTACTGCACCAAGAATCGGCAACTCCAGCTCTTCCGAAATGAACTCTTCACTTTTCAGTGATCGGTCAAACAATTCCAATACAAATGCAAGTAAAATACCCAGCATCAATCCGCTGGCAAAACCAATAATCAAATTCAGCTTGTTATTTGGCGAAACAGCTACCATGTTTGCAGACGCGTTTGAGATAACTGTAATCTTATCTACACTAAGTGTCTGCTGAGCAGTTTCCTGGAAAACGGCTGTCGTTTTATTTGCGATACGTTCAGACAATATAGGGTCTGTTGTGGTTGAACTGATTGAAAACATTTGTGAATTCTGAGATTGATCGACAGTTAAGCTGTTTTTCAGTTCTTCTATCTCAATGTTTTGATTATACTCATCCTTCATCTTTTGCTGCACAACACTCAGTACAGTATCACTTGTGATTAAATCCTTATAGGTGTTAATCATCTGCAAGTTGGCATTGATATCATTCACATTCGCCGTTTCACTTTGCGGCAACTTCACGATTAATTGTGATTGGGAGCTGTATTTTGGTGTTATAACAAAAAAAGTCATGACACCTGCTGCACTAACCCCAAGAATCATGCAAAAGATTAATAACGCAAATCGTTTCTTCAAAATCCTAACTATATCCTGTAAACCTATTGTCTCTTCCATTGTTACCTCCTGATAATAATCCTTACTTTATATATTATATAACTTACTAACGCAATTATATACTCTTATTGTTAACATTATGGATAGTCCTAACCATTTTCTTGTTTAACAAACGCAGCATAAGCCGCCTGCTCGTCTGTTTCTTTGATTATCAGTGCAGAAAAATCTCCGGCAATAAGTGTTGCCATCGAGCCTTGTATCGTATATGTAACTGTCGCGTTTCCAATTAGCTCCATCCAGTAGCTGCCATCTCCGCTTTCGTGAACAACCGTCTGAACCAGCCCGCCAACATTGCGAACAGTGATTTTCTCATAAAATTGCTTCGTATACAGCAACGTATACATTAGGCTACTTGCACACATCGCTGTTCCACAAGCGCTCGTTAGACCTACACCTCGTTCAAAGGTCCGGACAAACAATTCATTTTCACTCAGTATTTCAACAAAGCTTACATTGATTCCATCTGGAAAAAGCGGATTTTCACTGTTGACATAACCGGCAATTCGCTCCAGCTCTCCATCAAACAATCCCTCATGATCGACAAATGCAATCAGGTGCGGATTCGGTACTGAAACAACGGAAAATTTCAACGACTCAGAAAGCTCCGGAATCCTCTCATTGATAACTGTTTGCTGGGAATAGTTCATCGGTACAGCTTCTTTATCAAAGCTTACCGGCGATATCTCTACTTGGTAGGCAGGTACCCCCGAAATAAAATCAGTTGTTTTCCTTACCTTCAAATCCGCAAACATTGTTTCTACAGTAAAAAACTCTTCATTATACTTTTCAGACAGATACCTTGCAACGGTTCTTAATCCATTGCCGCACATGCTTGCTTCAGTTCCGTCGCTATTGATTACTCTCATTTTTGCCAGGCTGGTTCCCTGCTCTGTATTTTCTACAAGAAGAATCCCATCTGCGCCACCCAGTAGACCCGACTGTCGATTGCATAAGCTTTTTCGCAATTGTTCTATCTCTACTTGAGTTAACGGTTCTGCCAGTAAAGTCTCATCTAAAACAAAAAAATCGTTCTCAGATCCATGTACTTTCTGCAAAGTTATCTCCATTTTAGAAGCCCCTCTCTCCATGACACTCTAAGTACTAGTATGCCACAAAAAAAAAGAAGAGAACAGCTATTTTTGCTGAACTCCTCTTTTTTATATAAATTATTTAGCTTTAGCAAAATATTCGTTTACAACATCCCAATTTACAACATTCCAGAAAGCAGAAATATAGTCCGGACGAACATTTTTATATTTCAAATAGTACGCATGTTCCCATACATCTAGACCCAAAACAGGTTTCTTTCCTTCCATTAATGGAGAATCTTGGTTTGCTGTTGAAGTGATTTCCAGCTTACCATTGTTCACAACCAACCAAGCCCAACCAGAGCCGAAACGGCCAGTTGCAGCAGTTTTGAATTCTTCCTTCATATTATCAAAGCTGCCAAACGCTTCATCGATTGCTGCTTTGATTTCACCAGTTGGTTCACCACCGGCGTTTGGACCCATTACACCCCAGAAAAATGTATGGTTTGCATGTCCGCCACCATTGTTTCTTACTGCTGTGCGAATATCTTCCGGAATACTATCCATATCGGAAATCAGGTCTTCCACTGATTTTTCACCAAGCTCAGGATGTTTCTCAATTGCTGCATTTAAGTTGGTTACGTACGTGTTATGATGTTTATCATGGTGTAAGTGCATTGTTTCTGAATCGATATAAGGTTCTAATGCGTCATAAGCATAAGGTAAATCAGGTAAAGTATAAGTCATCGTAAATCTCCTCCAAAATTGTGTTTTAAATTCTATACATACTAAGAATACCAGACTTGAAAGCAACCTTCAAAATAATTGCCTATAATTTTTTATTGTTGTTCTCATCTTTTTCTTATCCATTTCTCGCTATACTCATTATGTACGTATCACTGCATTTCTCTGTCATTTAGCCTCTTAGCACAATTTTAAACATTTTTTAGGTTCTTCTTTTCTCGGAATATGGTAGTATAGGTTATTGAGCATTGAGACTGAACCATTGCATTTTTAAAGACTGCTGTTCCTTAAATGAAGAGCCGTCTTCTGACTGACAGACATAAACCAGCTTGTTTGCTAATTCTCAGGATTGGCAGCAGGTACATCACTCATGCTGCTATTGCTTCCCTGACTTGGAATCAATACTAAGCATAAGAAAAGAGCCCATTTTGCTATTGCTGTCAATGCAAAGCATGGTGGCTTTCAGATTGAATGACAAAGGAGAGAAACACCCATGAGCAAGATGACCCACCGCAAAGATACTCGTCCTGTAAATGTTGGCGGACTAACTATTGGTGGCAGCAACGAGCTGTTTATTCAAAGCATGTGTACAACCAAAACACATCATATAGAAGAGACAGTTGCCCAAATCCTTGAGCTGGAAGAAGCCGGATGCCAAATCGTTCGTGTCGCTGTACCTGATGAAGAGGCAGCCAACGCTTTGAGAGCAATCAAGGAACAAATTCACATTCCTTTAGTTGCGGATATACATTTTGACTATCGTTTAGCATTAAAAGCGATTGAGCAAGGCGTAGATAAAATCAGAATCAACCCAGGCAATATCGGACGAAAAGACCGTGTGGAAAAAGTTGTTACTGCCTGCAAAGAAAAAGGTATTCCGATTAGAATTGGCGTCAATGCCGGTTCATTGGAAAAGAAATTCCTACAACAATATGGGTACCCGACTGCTGAGGCAATGGTAGCCAGTGCCATGGAGCATATAAAGATTTTGGAGGATCTGGACTTTTACGATATCATCGTTTCCTTGAAGGCCAGTGACGTTAACTTAGCTATCGAAGCCTATTCCTTAGCCGCTGAAAGCTTTGACTATCCTTTACATTTAGGAATTACCGAAGCCGGAACGAAATTTTCCGGAGGAATTAAATCTGCAGCCGGCTTAGGAGCCTTGCTTTCAAGAGGCATCGGAAACACCTGTCGTGTCTCCCTATCTGCAGACCCGGTTGAAGAAATTAAGGTAGCAAAGGAAGTATTAAAGGCTTTTGGTTTAGCCAGCAATGCTGCTTCATTAATTTCCTGCCCGACATGCGGAAGAATAGAAATCGATTTGATTCCTATTGCAAATGAGATTGAAGAATACATCGAGAAAATCAAAGCACCTATCAAGGTCGCTGTATTAGGCTGTGCCGTTAATGGCCCCGGAGAAGCAAGAGAAGCCGACATCGGTATTGCCGGAGGCCAAGGTAAAGGTATGCTTTTCAAAAAAGGAAAAATCATTCGAACTGTTCCGGAAGAAATCATGGTTGATGAGCTGAAAAAGGAAGTAGACCTTCTAGCTGAAGCTTATGCCAGAGGCGAACAAATTTAATCAACAGGTTGGAGCTTATGTCTAGGCATAAGCCCCAACCTTTTTTGTTTTACCGTTTTTTTGGTACAATTGACTTATGCAGCGTTTTAAACGCGGACATCCCCTTAGCCAATACCTATTTACTGAATTAACGAATGGTGGTTGCTAAATGAAATTGGCCAAAGTACAATTATCGATTTTTTAGTCGTCAGTAAACGATCGATTGGCAATCACAGAAAAGGAAGTGAACACCGTTGGCAAAACCAATCATTTTACTACAGGAACATTTCAAACCTGAACAAATTGAACGAATCAAAGCCGCAGCTAACGATTATGAGGTCATTGATGCTGCTGACCCGTCCCAAAATTATCGTGAAGAAGATATTGTTATCATGTTAGGATGGAATAAAAAGCATGATCCCAAGCTGCTCGAAAATCCGAACAGCAAGCTGAAATGGGTCCAATCTATCTCAGCTGGTGTGGATTCTTACGACCTGGCAGCATTCAAAAAAAGAGATATCTTACTCTCAAATGGGAGCGGTATCCATACAATTTCCATCACTGAGCATGTATTAGGTGTGCTTCTGGCAAAATACCGAGGCATCCTTCAAGCAGCTGTAGCGCAGCAAGATAAACAATGGAAGGACTCTTCTATTACCTATCAACAATTGTCCGAGCAGAGTATGCTGATTGTCGGAACTGGAAATATCGGACAACAGCTGGCTTCCTTTGCGCAAGGTCTGAAGATACGAACATACGGCATCAATTCCAGTGGGCATCCCTCACCAGGCTTCTTAGAATGCTATTCTCAGAAAAATATGAGCCGAGTGATTAAGGATATGGATATTGTTGTCAACATCCTCCCATTAACCGATGAAACATATTATTTATATAACGAAGAAATGTTTCATGCCATGAAAAAAGGCAGTGTCTTTATCAACGTCGGGCGAGGTCGCTCAGTCAAAACAGATGATTTGATTCAAGCCTTGGAAAATGGGCAAATCAGCTTTGCTGCGTTAGATGTCTTTGAGGAAGAACCCTTATCACAGGATTCACCACTTTGGACAATGGAGAATGTTTTGATTACTCCGCATATTTCTGGAATGACTGATGGCTTCAAGGAAAAACTGCTGTCAATTTTCCTTACAAATTTAGAGAGCTTTATTACTGAAGCACAGTTGACACGAAATCAAGTGAATCTTGATCGCGGGTATTAATCTCAGAGGTCGGGCCAGAAGTGGTTAGCTTCAAGCACCAAGTAGGTACTTTTCATCATCTCCTCTGCTCAAAAGAGCAATCACAGTGATTCTAAGCAATAAGACGGAATTTACGAAAATGACAAGAAACACGGAATGTTCCATTCCGATGTTGATTGATTCCTACTCGGTGTTTTACAAATTTTTGCTAACCAAGTAGGTATTGTTCATCATCTATTTTGTGAACAAAATAGTGATTCTCAACAATTTCGACTTATTGTCGAAGGTGCTACTGCTGGTCCACCGTTTATTCGGATATAGTGGCACTGGAGGACTGGGAATTTCTTTATGTCCCAGGCTCATTCTATAAAAATCTACAAAAAAGGACAGCGTTGAACGCTGTCCTTTTTAACTATACTATTTAACATTATCCTTCTCAGTCTCTTTTACCAGATAGACCGGACGGTTCTTTGTCTCCATAAATATCTTGCCGATATATTTTCCAATGATTCCCAAGCAGAGCAGCTGCAGTCCGCCAACAAAAAGAAAAATGACGACCATGGATGGCCAACCACTTGTCGGATCTCCGTATATTACTGTTCTAAACAGAATAACCAGCATCGCAAGAACAGAGCCTACACAGGATAGTGCTCCTATATATGAGGCAAAATTTAATGGTGCTTCAGAAAAATTAATAATTCCATCTAACGAATAGCTGAACAAACTCCAAAACGACCATGATGTTTCTCCGGCAACACGTTCTCGATTCTCATAAGATAAGTATTTTGTGTCAAAGCCTACCCAACTGAAAATTCCTTTTGAAAAACGATTGTATTCCGTCAATTCAAGAATACTGTCGACCATCTGACGCGTCATCAAGCGAAAATCTCTTGCGCCATCAACCATCTCTGTTTCACCAATCTTGTTAATCAGCTTATAAAACATTCGTGCAAAGAAGCTGCGGATAACAGGCTCACCATCTCTAGTCGTTCTTCTTGTTCCCACACAATCAATATCTTCTGTCTCAATCATCTCAATCATCTGCGGAAGCAGTTCCGGAGGGTCCTGTAAATCGGCATCCATAACAGTCACCAGGTCTCCTGTAGCAGCTTGAAGGCCTGCATATAGACCAGCTTCTTTTCCAAAGTTTCTTGAGAACGATAAATACCGCACTTTATCAGGATGCTGCTTATGTAAATCTCTTAAACAAGATAATGTATTATCCTTCGAACCATCATTAACAAACACATATTCTACGTCGTGTTTAATCAGCTGGCTAACCTTTTCTACCTCATTAAAAAAAATGGGTATGGATTCCTCTTCATTATAACAAGGAACTACAATCGATAACATGTTTACATTTCCTCCTATGCACAAATCTGTGTATCCATTATAACATACAATAAAAATGAAATCTCTCGAAAATTAAATAACAAGCGTACCGTTAAATTAAAGTTAAGATTTTTGATATTTGTTTTTAATAACAGGTGTTTATATCAGTTTTTTTGATAAAAAAAACTTTTTTTATAACAATCCCTCTTGTAATTATCCGTTTCCATGGGTATTATGTAATAGAGATAGTTAAAGAATCACCTTATTAAAACGCTTACTAAAAGAAGGAGATAATTATGCTTGAGACAATCATATTAGACGACTTTGCACAAAAAAAATTAGATATGTTTCACAAGTTCTTAGAGTGTGATGATGGAACCTATTCACCCAGATACTTTAAGCAGTTCACAGATTTCTCTCACGCCCGTCTAGTTTCCCTGTTTTCAGAAATGAATGATGATCTGATTCAACAGATTGATACCCCGTTACTTACAGAAGATGGTAAGCTCATCCTCAAGAAAGAACAACTTATCAGTGTCCCCTACCAACAGTACCTGTTCCAGGAAAGCATCTCTTATAAATTTCTATTAGCTTCCATTTTGGAAAAAAATTACCGACTTGAAGATTTTTGTGAAGAAAATTACATAAGCAGAGCTTCTGTTTTAAGAAGGCTCCAGCCGATAATCAGCTATTTGAAGAAATTCGACATACAGATAAATTGTTCCAAAATGAGAATTACCGGAAATGAAGCAATCATCCGGATTGTCTATTTCAACTTTTTCTGGCTAACTTCCTTTGGTGAAGATTTTTTCTTGTCCTTAGGAGAAAATAAACGCGGCCCTGAATTATTTGATTTCAATGACAAACAATGGATGAAGTATGTAGAACCCAGACAGTGGTTTCTTCTTACATCAATCAATAGACTACGATTAGAAAAAGGGCACTTTTTGGCTGAGACACCTTTTGACCAACTGGTTTATCCTGAATCAAACCTATCCTTTTTCGATGAATTGAAACATATGGGCATTTCACAAAAATATCGTTCAAGAGAAACAGATTTTCTTTCCTATATGCTCTTTTACTGGATACCGTATTTCCACTCTGATGATCCGCGGATTCCTTATGTCAAATCTTACATGCTCAGCAAGAATCATCCTTTAGGTAATTTGATTGAACATTTCCAAAGCTTTTACATACATGCACTTGGTGAGAATTCTCTTACTGAAGATGAAAAAGAACTACTACATATCAATATCTTCACAACTTTTCTCAATCACGCGATAAGAGAAGATAGACTTCCACTGGCTGTTGACTTTTCCTATGATTTATTCAAGGGGCACCATCCTCTATTCGAACCACTGTTTCATGATGTTCAGATATTCCTGAAAAAAACAGCTCAGGCAAAGCAGTACCATTGGATTCTCAATTGTCTGGATCATCTGGTATTCAGCTGTACAGTATTTTTACTGCCATTCTTTGAACGAGCAAAAGAAAATCATCAATTGCGCGTAGGAGTTATTCTCTTTCAAAATGCGATTGTTTCTCAGTCGCTCTTTGAATACCTAGGCAAGATTCCTTTTGTTGAAGCCGAGCTGATTACCTCCTTCGAGAAAAAGGATTATGACTATTATATCGCCACCTCCCCTCTCCTGCTTCCAAAAAGCGTACGGCGAAAGGGAAATTTCAAATTGATTACATTGACTGAGATAGAACACTACCAAACAATCCTTTTTTCTACTCTACAAGAAAAATATGCCGAAAAAGCGGACAGCTTTATCGCCGGATAATAATGAAAAGTGGAAGGCAACCTCCCCTGCTTTCCATCCGCTTGTTTGGACACTTAAAATAGAAGAGCAGAACAAACTTTCATCTCGTTTGTTCTACTCTTCTATTTTGTATATTCAGCGTTTTTTTCAAATAAATAGCTTGGTTCATCCAAAGCTGCATCATAGTCAACCAGTAAATCGTAGCCGGTAAAAAACCATTCATCATTTTCCTCTATAAAATAAGTCTGTCCGTCTACCTCTGTTTGAATCAGCGGTTTCTCAGGTGTATCTACAGACATCCCTACAGAAAAGCCTTCATGAACATTCGTATTTCCATAAACCTTTCCGTAAAAGCGAACGCCCATTCCAGGAGCTACCTGAAGTTCTTGGCTAAACCACTGCTGTGCAAGCGGTGTGATTTCTAATTTCATTCATCATCCCTCCCTACCATCATATTGTAGCATATAAGAGGGGACTTTCATGTCTAACTTGCTTATTGACTCATCTTGTTATCCAACAAATCGACATCATCGGTATTTCCGATAACCAGCAGATTATCATTCTCTCTGACAATCTCCTCTGCCGCCGGTGAAGCGATGACTTCTGTTTTCGAACGGCGAATGGCAACAACCGTCAGGCCGAAGCGTTGACGAAAGTTCAACTCACTCAGCGTCTTGTTATAAAATTTAGGATTCGACACGCGAATCTCTGCCAATGAGAACTCATTGGACAAATCAATATAATCCAGAATATTTTTAGACACCAGCTTATGGGCAACTCTAATTCCCATATCCCGTTCCGGATGGACAACTGCATCTGCCCCAATTTTTTCAAGCACACGAGCATGATAGGAATTGACCGCCTTAGCCAAAACATTAGGCACGCCCATCTCTTTTACCATCAAGGTAACAAGGATGCTGGCTTGGATATCCTCACCAATCGCAACAACCACATGATCGAAGTTACGAATCCCTAACGAGCGAAGAGTCATCTCATCCTGTGCGTTTGCTACAACCGCATGAGTTGCAATATTCATATACTCATTTACTTTGTCTTCGTTGCTGTCAATTGCCAGAACTTCCTGACCTGCTTCAATCAATGTCTGACAAATACTGCCGCCGAATCTTCCTAAACCGATAATGGCAAAATTCTGTTTCATACTTTCTTTCTGCTCCTACTATTTATTTAAGATTTCATCTCAAAATAAAATGATTTATTTTACCAGCTTATGCTTAAATGCGTAAATGGTCGCCTGCGTTCGATCGTCGACGTCCAATTTAGCCAAAATATTAGAGACATGTGTTTTCACTGTTTTCAATGTAATAAACAGCTCATCCGCAATTTCCTGATTGCTCTTTCCTTTCGAAATCAACAATAGAATCTCAAATTCTCTATTCGTCAAATCATCATGCAAAACAGGCTCTTGCTTCTTCGTCAAACGCTCCATCATTTTCGTCGTTACTTCCGGTTCAAGTACACGCTCTCCCCTGAAGGTTGCACGGATTGCATCAGCAATCTCATGGGCAGTTGATGTTTTCAATAAATAGCCAGCCGCTCCTGCTTCAATCGCAGGATATACCTTTTCATCATCAATAAAGCTTGTGACAATAATTATTTTGGCCTCTGACCAGTCTTTAAGAATCGCTTTAGTCGATTCGATTCCATCCATTTCGTCCATCACTAAATCCATTAAAATGACATCCGGACGTAATTCTAATGCTTTTTCGTAACCTATTTTACCATTTTCAGCCTCGCCAACCACTTCAATATCATCTTGAATAGATAAATAAGAAGAAACGCCTAAGCGAACCATTTCATGGTCATCCACCAGCATTACTTTGATCATCTGTTTGTTCCTCCTTTATTACGGGTACTTTGATTTCTACGCTTGTTCCCTGTCCCTTGAAGCTGATGATTTTAATCGAACCGCCCATTCCGGCAACTCGCTCACGAATGTTTTTCAAGCCATAGCTGCCGGCTTTATTTTCGTTTTCATTCATGTCAAAACCAACACCATCATCAACTAGACGTAAAAGAACATTTTCACCGACCTGATGCAAATAAACTTCTAATTCATTTGCCTTTGCATGTCTCAATGTATTGGACAAAAGTTCTTGAACAATTCGAAACAGATGATCTTCAATGCTGTTGCTTAAGCATACATCCTCTACATCCCAAGTCAATTCGATCTTTATTTTTGTTTTAAGCTCTTTTAATAGCTGCTCTATCCCTTTTTTCAGGCTCTTGCCTTCAAGACTTACAGGTCGTAAATGCAGCAATAGCGCCCGCATTTCAGACTGAGAAGCATTGATGACGTCACCAACAATTGCCAGCTGCTTTTTAAACATGTCTGAGGTTTCTGATTTTTGTGCTTGTTCATTTAATGCCGAAATCATCATCATCGCGCCAAACAACTGCTGACTGACAGAGTCGTGAAGCTCTCTTGCCAGGCGATGTCGCTCCTCCTCAAGAATTTCTTCTCTCGTCTCCCCATCAAAGACTTGAGGTCGACTATTTAAAATTTGCAACTCCTTGGACATTTCCATGAGTCTGCTGCGCACTGCGCTAATATCTGCATCGATATCATTAATGTACACATCATTATCCGGATGAGGAATTTTCTTTCCAAGTAAAGGGCTGTCATAGTTTCCGGCAGCCAACAAACGTAACTTTTCTTCAATTCTACCATATTGTGCTTTTTGCACAATAGATATCAGTAGGAAAGTCAGTAGTCCTGCCAACATAGAAAGTAGTAGAATATGAAAAAAGAAAGGTATGTAGAAAACTTTTCGTCGGAAAAGCTCTAACAGCCAGTCTTTTTGCTTGATTGAATGAAAATATGAGAACAGCGTAAACAGCACCACTAAAAAGGTGCTGAACGCGGCATATAGGGCAAGCATTGGTCGGGATATCTTCCCAGCTATCATACTCGGATCACCTCAACATCTCCTAAAAGAGTATTTGTTATAATCTTCAATCTTCTAGGATTGCTGTCATAACTGTCACTGTATATCTTCAATGATTCGTTTTTCAAATGATACTTTTCATTTTCAAATGTCACGTTTCCGTAGAAAGTAGAATGCTCCAACAAGACGGCAACACCTAAAGGAACTAAGATGCGTGTACGTCCGAAGCCTTTTCTGACAATAATCACATTGTCATCTTTCGGTAGCAGTGTGTTCCCCAAATCAATGATTGTATCGCCGGAAAGAATATCGATATTGATATCATCCCATTCATAGACATTGCTGCCAATACGTTCATTGGCAAACCAAGGACGCTTGAATTTTCTGCCATTTTTACTTTCGACATTCGTTGTTTCAATAATCATCATCTGTTTCTTTTTCCAAGGCGCTCTTTGAGTAAGGTCGACTCCTGATATTTCGACTCCTTTAAGTCCGACAAAAAGGATACCAAAAACCATCATCAGCCAAACTGCCGGACTGTTAATGACACCGATAACAATTAATATGATGCCCATAACCAGCATAAAATTCCCAAAGCTGCTTCTTCTATTCTTAAGAGCAAAAATCACGCTCAAAATGCCGATAATCAACAAGATGAGAAGAGGTGTATTATGTATGATTTGCCATAAAGCAAAGATGAAAAGCAATGCTTCCACAATGATAAAAAATCTCCATGGACTGTTCATTTCGATTCCCCCTTTTTTACTATATAGTTCCTGTCCAATTATTTCCTCTAAAATTTCCTCTCGAAAATAGTTGATACAGCCTAATTGGCCAAACAAGATTTATATATACAGTATACTTTAATTCCCATACTAATATTAGTTGCTTTGGCAGTATTTTGCTATAGGTCTTAAGCCTGAATTTTCAACAAAAGAGGACAGGACACTCTGTTCCCATCCTCAATCGACTGAATAATTAGCCTACTTTTGTAATTTTAACCTGCATGTCTCCACCAGGTGTTGCAATTGCTACTTCATCGCCTAGGTATTTACCAATTAGCGCTTGAGCAATTGGTGAGTCATTTGAGATTTTCCCGGAAAATGGATCTGCTTCTGCACTTCCGACAATCGTATATTCTTCTTCGTCTCCATCAGGAAGCTCCATGAAAGTGACAGTTTTACCAATAGATACCTCATCGGAGTCTACTCCATTATTATCAATGATCGTTGCAAAACGGATCATATTTTCCAAGGTTGTGATTCGACCTTCAACAAAGGCTTGCTCATCCTTAGCTGATTCGTATTCCGAGTTCTCAGACAAGTCTCCAAAACTGCGTGCGATCTTGATTCGCTCAACAATCTCTTTTCGTTTAACTGTCTTTAATTCTTCTAATTCCTGTTCTAATTTTTCTTTTCCTTCAAGTGTCATAGGAAATACTTTTTCTACCATAATAATTCTCCCTTACTTAACTTACTACAATTTGTTATGTACTTTTTTCTAAAATACAGGGTATTTGTAATCCACAAAAGATTACCATGCTTTCTAAAAATTGTAAATAAGATTCACTTAATTTTAATCTTTCATTGATACAAATCCTGTTAAAAAGAGTGGTGCTCAACTCCGACTATACTTTATTCCTGTCGCTAACGTTCTGTTTTCACTTGTATTACAGTAAAAAGTATCGTGTCATCAAGTGCCATCTTCCCCTTAACCGGAGGCCTAAATAAAAAATCTAACGCTTTCATAAATTTATCAAAGCGAAACGAGCCTCACCATGACAGCTTGGCTCGTAAAATAGTACTCAAAATCATTCGCAAATTATTTTTTTGGCTTACTCGTCCGTGTTGTTTACATACTGCTCAACCAGTGCTAAATGCTCTTCATAGGTTTCAGCAAAGTACACTTTTCCAGTCGTGATATCAGCCACAAAATAAAGATAGTTGTTTTCTTCCGGATTCAGCACTGCTGAAATTGCCTGCTCACTTGGGCTGTCAACCGGACCTGGTCCATAGCCGGTATTCTTATACAGGTTGTATGGCGAATCAACGTCCAAGTCTTTATTATAAACTTTTTCTTTATGCTCGCCTAACGCGTACAAGATAGAAATATCAGATTGTAATGGCATATCGATTTCTAAACGGTTGAAGAAGACCTGAGCAATTTTCTTCCGATCGCTCTCTTCGACACCTTCTTTTTCAACCAAGGCAGCCAGAGAAAGAACATCTTGAATCGTCATTCCTCTTGCATGAATCGCCGGAACATACGGTTCAATCACACTGTTGGTTTTGACAATCATCTGCTCGACAAAGTCCTGCAGAGAAGTCTCTTTATAGTAATCATAGGTTGCAGGGAATAAGTAGCCCTCCAAACGATACCGCACACCTTCTGCTGTCGCTGCACTTCCTAATAAATCAGGATATTTTGCATGCATCGCATTGAAATAGTCTGCATTTTGCATCAAAGCAATAAAGTCTGCTTTCTTGAAGTCTGTATTCTCTTCGATGGCGTCGCCAATCTTGTCGATATCATAGCCTTCCGGAATTGTTACTTTTCCATCGGCAATCTGTGTCGGCTCAGCGGTTCCACCGGCCTTCAGCATTGCGCCGATTTCATCAAGCGTCATATCAGGCGACATTTGGTAATACCCTGCCTGAAAATCAGTCAGGTTCTTAAATTTGATATAGTAATTGAATACCATACCGCTCTTAATCACTTTGCTTTCTTCCAAAATCGAAGCAATCTGTTTGTTAGATGACCCCTCCGGCACGTGTACCTGTACCAGACTGGAATCCTTCTCGTCTAAAGGCTGAAGCCCATCATTGACATATTTATAAAAAGTGAAACCAAAAACTGCGATGACCAGAATTAATACAGAAATAACTAATAGCACAATTTTATTCACTATCCGGTCTTCTTTGCCACGGTTTCGTTTCAATGTCTCTTTCGCATCCGCTCTACTCTCTGTAACACGAGAGGAACGTTCACCATCAGCAGGCTCCTGCTGCTCCCCTACTGTCCACTGTTCATCCTCATGAGAATCAGATGTTCTTGAAAAATTATCAGATGATTCCTGTTGTTCGGATGTCCAGTTCGATGAACCGGAATAATCCGTCTGTGAATCCAGATTATCATGTTGATAGTTATTTTCAGAAGAAGATGCCTGATCATCTCCGACATTATCCCCTCTCAATGAACGCATTACCTGATCTTTGAAAGAAGAATCAGAATGATCTTGATTATTTTGGTTATCGTTTGCCAAAATTAATCCTCCTTGCTCTCTAATTAACGTCTATAACTCCAACTATTATACATGAAAGTCTTCGAAAATTAAACTTTTTTAGAAAAATGTCTCAGATATTAACAATATTTTACTGTTTTTCTAGAAAAAAACGCTCTTCGTCATCTCTTATTCTACGAGATGACGAAGAGTGTCTGTACTAGTTTTGTGTTACTTCTATTCAGCGCTTAAAGCAGCCATTGTAATGTAGTTATACGGCTGATTGAAGTGCGGCAGGAAGAAGATATCTAATAATTTAAGCTTATCAATCGTTACACTCTCTTCAATTGCCAGTGAGAACATGTGAATACCCATTGAGATGTCTTCATAAGAAGCAAGTTGAGCCCCTACTACTCGGCGTGTATCTTCATCGTAAACGATACGAATCTTCACTTTGTGATTGTCTTTCATGAAGCCAGGTTTTTGTGTATCCTCAAATTGCGTATACTTCACTTTAAAGCCTGCTTTTTCAGCTTCCTGAACAGTCAGACCAGTCGATACCATGTTGTAGCCGAAAATGGAAATACCATTTGATCCTTGAACCCCGATTGATTCAAGCGCTGTACCGGCAACGTTGTGTGCACCAACAATTCCTGAACGAACAGCATTCGTTGCCAAAGCAATGTAAGTTGTTGTTTGAACAGCATTTGAGAAGATTGTTGCACAGTCTCCTACTGCGTAAACATCGGGATCACTAGTTTGTTGATGGCTGTCTACCAAATATGCACCATTTGCGAACAATTTCAAATGGTCTTTACCTAATTGATTGTTTGGTTTAAAACCAATGGCATTAATTACTAAATCAACAGGGTATTCGCCTTTGTCAGTAACAATCGCTTCAACCTTGTCTGTTCCCTTGTACTCTTTTGCCAATTCATTGTAATGAAGCTCAATACCATTGTCAGATAGCACTTTATCCATGTCATCTGTAAACCATTTGTCATAGTAATTTGGTAAACAACGCTCTGCCGCATCAAACAACAGAACATTTTTGCCACGACGTTTTGCTGCTTCGGCAATTTCCACACCGATATAACCGGCACCGATAACCGCAACAGTTTCTACTCCTGGTTGAGCCATTGCAGCATCTACTGCTTGTCCATCTTGGAATAATTTCAAGAATTCAACATTTTTCAAATCTTTTCCTGGAATATTTGGAGCAATCGGAGCTGAGCCGGTTGCCAAAATCAACTTATCATATGTTTCAGTGAAATCTGAACCATCTTTCTTTTTGCAGTGAACGACTTTCTTGTCGAAATCGATACTATCCACTGAAGTTTCCATGTGAATTGTTGCACCTTTTGCTTCAAAATCTTCTTTTTTCGTGTAGAAAAGGTTCTCATAGGAATCAATTTGACGACCTACCCAAAGTGCTGTTCCACAGCCAAGATAACTAAGGTTGGTATTTCTGTCGATCATGACCACTTCTTGATCTTTGTAGTTATCTAACAATGTGTTTGCTGCTGCGATACCAGCGTGATTAGTACCGACAATAACTGTTTTTGACATTAAAAAATTCCTCCATTCATCTTTCGTTGGTATTATTTTATTATACCCGATGAAAAGGATTTCTTTTCTCAAAATATCCAAATTTTCTAAAAAAAATTGAGAATTTTCAAACTAATGATTGATTTAACAAGCTTTTAAAGTGTCTCTCACCAATGTAAAAAATAAATTTCAAAAAAAGGATATAATTTTTCCTTATTTGCTAGTAGAATAGGAATATATAAATTTTGTATAGGGTTTATATATTGTTGAAGGAGGAACTAGAAATGAAATTGAAAAAATGGGGGCTGGGTGTTCTTAGTACCGTATCAGTTTTTCTGCTGAGCGGCTGTTGGAATGATCCCCGAACAGAATTTATCGAAGCACTCTCTAATGTAGGGAGTAGTGCAGCTGAAGCTTCAAAATTTGAATTGAGTGTTGATGATTTCGACTACACAAGCAATGATGCAAGCAGTAATCTGTATATGGGAATGCTTGCCAGTCAAATAAAGGGAATTACCCTGGATGGCTCTTTTGCTTCTGACGAGGAAAAAGAAGTTTCTGAAACAGAGCTTAAGTTAAACATGTACGGCGAATCTATCCCATTCCAATTCGTTACAGAAAAGGAAAACATGTACTTGTCTACCAGTTTTGTTACCGGTGCATTGGATATCGCTGAAGCATTTCAATACCCTGCAACTATCAGTCAGTCTGACCTTGATAAATTAGAAGGAAAATTCATCAACATCGACTACATCACGAATCAGTTTGACGACGATTCAGAAAAAGAAGACGACGATAAAGATAACGACGGCGGCTTCGATTTGGCTTTAATCAAAAAGATGAAGGAAATCATGGACATTTTTGATAAGGATTCTTTCACTAAGAAGGACGATGTGATTTCTCATACCTTTACAAAAAAGGAAATCCTTGCTGTTATGGAAGCGTTGAAGGATTATGCAAAAGAAGCAAAAGACAAAGAATCACAGAAAACTTTCCAAGAAGGCATTACTGCTCTGAAAAGCAGCTTTGACACACTGAAAATAAAAGTCAGTGTCAACACAAAAACCAATAAGGTTACAAGTACAGTTACAATGGGTTATCAGGATGATACGACTGATATGGGGATGGATTTAGTCTTAAAGATTAAGATTACACCTCAGAAAAAGAGCGGAGAAATTAAGGTTCCCGGCAAACGAGACATTCTAAGTGAAGAGAGATTCCAAGTAATCATGGATTCGATTTTTGCCGAAGAAGAGGAAGAAGAAGTGGATCTGGATGATTATCAGGATTTATATGGCGATGATTCATATATGGATGAATACCTAGATGATTTAATTGAACAAATTGAGCTCAATCCAGATTTATTCACATCAGAAGAAGCTGATGCGCTGAGAGAAAACGGCCCGCTTGTTTTCGATAAAGACCAAATGAAACGCCTAAATGACGCATTGGACAAAGCATTACTATAAAAGAGAATGAAAGAACGGACAATCGACGATGATTGTCCGTTCTTTTATTATTTATTTAGAATAAACTCACGAATCATTTTTGGTGTCTCCGCTAAATACAATGCCCCGGCAGTTTCCAGCTCTATTCTATCTCCATATCCATAAAGAACACCCAGACAGTCCAGCTGATTTTCTTTTGCTCCTAAAACATCGTGTTCTCGATCACCAATCATTAAGCTGGCAGCAATAGGAATCTCTCCTTCTTTCATCGCATAGCGAATCACTGCGCCCTTACTTGATCGGCTATTATCTAGGCTGGCACCATAAATTCCTTCAAAGTAATGCGCCAAGTCAAAATGTTCCAAAATCTGTTTGGCAAAAACCTCCGGCTTCGAAGTAGCAATATAAAGCTTCAGCCTGGCTTCATTCATTTCCTTCAGAAGCTCTGGAATCCCATCATAAACGATGTTCTCATACATCCCTTTTTCTACGTAGTATTCCCGATAATATGCAACCGCCTGATTTGCAGTTGCTTCATCCAGCTGATAGCCAGTCATAAAAGAGTCTTTCAACGGCGGACCAATAAATGAGTAGAGCTGCTCGATTTCCGGAATCGGTAAAGCCATTTTTTTCAGCGCATATTGAACCGAGTTCAAAATACCAGGGCCGGAATCTGTAATTGTGCCGTCTAAATCAAAAAGTAGTGTGTTATAGTTCATCGTTTTCTCCTCCATCACTATCCTAGCATATTTCTTTAAGATACACGATAATGAAAGAGACAGATTAGTTGCTTTTATTTTAACAGCACTATATACTTACTTTTAGTAAGTTAAATAAAAATAGAATTTTATACGGATTGAGAAAAACAATCTCTTATGCGAAAATGCAGCGATCATGTTTAGTTTTATCAATTAGTTCGTCACTTTTGTGTTATCGAGCTTGTTCCAGTCGTATAAATTTGGAGGGCTTAATTATGGATACAAATATCAGAGGACTACACCACGTAACAGCAATGACTTCAAGTGCTGAAAAAATTTACCGCTTTTTCACTGACATTTTAGGGCTTCGTCTCATAAAAAAAACCGTCAATCAAGACGATATCGAAACCTATCATTTATATTTCACAGATGATTTAGGCAGTGCCGGAACCGATATGACTTTCTTCGATTTTCCTGGAATTCCTAAAGGAACCAAAGGAACGGATTCTATCTCAAGAACTTCTTTCCGTGTAAAAGATGACGCCTCTTTGATGTACTGGATTGAACGCTTCAATGAACATAATATTTCTCACGGGGAAATCACAGAACGTTTTGGGAAAAAATATGTAGAATTTGAAGATTTTGACGAGCAGCACTATCAATTGATTTCAGATGAAAACAACACAGGGGTTGCAGGTGGTACACCATGGAAAAACTCAAATGTCCCTGCTGAACATGCCATCATTGGCTTAGGACCTGTTTTTGTGACTGTTGCAAACTTTGAACATATGCAATTGGTCTTAACAGAAGTACTCGGCTTCCATTTAGTGGATGCAGAAGGCAGTTACCATCTATTTGAAATTGGCGAAGGCGGAAATGGCGCCAGCATTATCGTTGTTCATCGCGATGATATCCCGCAAGCAATGGAAGGCTTTGGTAATGTCCACCATTTAGCTTTACGTGTGGCTGACCAAGAAGCACTGCGCTTTTGGATTAACAAAATAGATCAACTGGAATTTCCGAATTCCGGCTTTGTCGAACGCTTCTATTTCGAATCCGAATACTTTATGGCTGCTCCTCACGTACTATTCGAATTGGCAACCGATGGTCCGGGATTCCTTGAAGATGAAACCTATGAGCATGCAGGAGAAAAGCTTTCATTACCACCATTCTTAGAACCTAAACGTGAAGAAATCGAAGGTTTTGTTCGACCTTTTGATACTTCTGATGCAAACCAAGTACGCTAAAGGAGGCTCTTATGCTGCACTACTCAAGCGATATGCTTTCCAAAAAACAACAGTATAAATTTCTATCCGGCAGCATTATTCCTCGGCCAATTGCCTGGGTTACAACGATGGATGAGGATTCCAAGGTGGTTAATGCCGCACCTTTCAGCTTCTTTAGCGCCGCCTCTTCTGAACTGCCTTTGATTACTTTGGCAATTCTTAGAAGACAGGGACAGATGAAAGATACAGCCAGAAATATTCTGCAAAACCAAGAGCTTGTTATCCACCTGGTTGATGATGCGGTTCTTACTGCAATGAATCAAACTGCTACTTCTCTGCCAGAAGATGAAAGTGAGATTTTGTTAAATCAAATTGAAACAGTGTCCAGTCGTTCTGTTCGTGTACCGGGAATCAAGCAGGCAAAACTGCGCATGGAAGCAACACTCCACCAGCATGTCCCTATAACGAATCATGAAGGAGCAGTTGTTACTGACTTAATCATTGCTGAAGTGACAGATTTCTATTTTAACGAAGATATTTTTGACCTCGAAAAAGAATATATTCTTCCGGAATCACTTCAGCCTGTTGCTCGACTTGCCGGCAGCAGTTATGCTCATATCAGCAATATCATAGACATAGAACGACCGAAATAGAGGTCGTGACAAAAGCGGTCAGCTCCGAGAATTAAGCCAAACTATCCGAAAATAGCTCCTCATATTTTCAGGATAGTTTGGCTTAATTCCGAAGGAGTTGCTTTTGTCCCGCCGTTCATTCGGATTTTAGGGTAAATAGAGTCGAACGTTTATTTCTGTCCAAACTCTTTCTATATTAACTATGCTTGCCATTCCTTTTTACAACCTATCAATTCCCTTTTAGCCAATTGTCTTTTCAGGTCGTAAATCAACAATAGGCACATTGCCATCCAATACACCACTTGGTCCATTCAACTGTAAAGCATGGAGTCGTTCATCAAAATCCAAGGTCATCGCTTCGTCCAAGTAACGTTTTGAATAATCCTTGATATAGATATCTCCAATATTATTCTCCAAAGATTCCGCATAGTCTTTACGAGATTGGGATTTATCCAGTATCAGCAAGCGAAAGCTAGTGTCTAGAGAACAAATACCGACCTTAGAATATTCGCCAACCCCATCATCCAAGTCTAAAACGATGACTGCGCCTTCCTCATTGTACGTCAACAGTTTTTCCTGCGCTTTATCTGTAATCTTCAAATACATAAACCTCGCCCCTCTCTGTCTATGATTCTAGCACTTTATCAAGAAAAATCCGATTAATCCGCACGGTCATTTTACCGCTCCAGTTTAGAGAAATCGCCGGCTCTATGCTTTTTGGAAAGTGCGATATAGTGCTCTGCATTTTTTCTATTCTTACGTATTTCCTCCTCTGTCAATGGACGAATAACCTTTGCCGGTCTACCGAATGCCAAGACTCCGGCGGGAATGACCGTACCTTCTGTTACCAGCGAACCAGCACCAATCATCGCATTTTCGCCAATACTTGAGCCGTTCAATAGAATACTGCTCATACCAATCAATGCACCATCTTTGATTTCGCAGCCATGAAGCATACATTGATGCCCAACCGTTACGTACTCACCGATTTGAACCGGCGCATGAGTATCTACGTGAATGATTGTTCCATCCTGAATATTACTCCCTCTTCCGACCTTAATTGTCTGATTGTCACCTCTCAAAACAGCCTGATACCAGACACTGGTCTCATCTGCAAGCTCGACCATTCCGCATACATCAGCACTGTTAGCTATAAATCTATTTTTTTCGTTCATGACTACTCCCTCTTTTCTCACTAAAGTATAGCAAACCTACTAAATAAGAATAAACAAAAAAGCTGGTCAGCAATCAGAAAACCTGATCCTGAGCAGCTTTTTATATTTTTTCAGCAGCTATTTCAATTAATCATAATCGCCGTCTTCAGCAAATTGGCTATTATACAATTTCTCATAAAAGCCGCCTTGCTCAAGGAGTTCATTATGTGTGCCCTTTTCAATGATTTCACCTTGATTCATCACTAGAATCAGGTCTGCTTCTCTAATTGTTGACAAACGGTGAGCGATAACAAAGCTGGTACGCCCTTGCATCACTTTATCCATTGCTTTTTGAATTAATGCTTCCAACCTCGTATCTACAGAGCTGGTCGCCTCATCCAAAATTAAGATTTTCGGATCAGAAATCACCGCACGAGCAATCGTCAATAACTGCTTTTGCCCAAGAGAGACATTATCTCCTTCTGCGTTAATCTCCATCTCGTACCCATCAGGCATTGTTCGAATAAAATGATCCACATTGGCTGTTTCAGCTGCATCAACAACTTCATAATCTGTTGCATCCAGCTTCCCGAAACGGATATTATCAGCAATCGTTCCCTGATACAGCCAAGCATCTTGGAGAACCATCCCAAAAATAGAACGCACATCGCTTCGATTCATCTGCTTCGTATCGACACCATCAACTTTAATTGCCCCATCACTCACATCATAGAAACGCATCAGCAAGTTAATCAAGGTCGTCTTTCCAGCTCCGGTAGGACCGACAATCGCCACTGTTTGACCGGCTTTTACTTCAAAATTCAAGTCTCGGATAAGCGGTTTTTTCGGATCATAGCTGAAGCTGACATGCTCAAATTGAACATTTCCTTCTATCGGTTCAGGCAATAAGATATCCTTTTCATTGATTTCTTCTTCCGGCTCATCCAGAATTTCGAAGACACGTTTTGTCGCTGCGGATGCACTTTGTAAAGCAGCCGACAACTGTGTGATATTCCCCATTGGCTGACTGATTTGCCAGATATACTGAATCATCGCCTGTAACTGACCAACGGCAATCACCTCATAGATAACATCTCTACTACCTAAGACAGCAATCACAATATACGTAGCATAAGCAGTCAATTGAACTAACGGCATCATCAATCCGGAAATGAAGGATGCTCTAAATCCATAATCCTGCAGGTTTTGATTGACTTGCTTGAATCCGTCTAACGTTTGCTTTTCGCGTCCATACAGCTTCAGAATACTGAAACCAGTCATGTTTTCCTGTACATAACCATTCAAGTCACCTAAAGCATTTTGCATGCCTTGAAAATATTTTTGTGAGATTTTAACAATCGTCTGTGAAATGAAGATAGACACCGGAATCATAATCATAGAAATCAATGCCAAGCGAATGTTGATATAAAACATCATACCCGCTGCCATCAAGATACCTAGAACGGCAGAAACAATATTGATAAAGCTTTGTTGGAGCGCATTGCTCACTGCATCCACATCATTGGTTACTCTGGAAAGAATATTCCCCTGCTGGTTTCTATCAAAATAAGAAACCGGCAAACGGTTGATTTTTTCATCAATGTCTCTACGTAAATCCTTCATTGAGTCTTGTACAACAGTTGTCATCATATAGCCCGATAAAAACTGTGCGGCACAATAGCCAAGTCCTACAAGCAAAATCCAAATCAGACACTGTAAAATATAGGAGAAGTTAATTGATTCCCCACGCGAAAGATTCTTTGCGATTTCAGTTGTTGGAAGTCCAGATACATAAGGCATCGCTGCATTCAACGCAACCGTCAGGACGGTAAAAATAATAACTAGAATAAACGTCTTTTTATAAGGTTTGATGTATTGTCCTAGACGTTTAATGGAAGAAAGCCCGTTTTTCATGCTAATTCCTCCTCTGACAATTGAGAAGCCGCAATGTCATAGTAGACCGGACAGCTCTCAAGTAATTCTCTATGTGTTCCCATTCCGACGATGTTCCCTTCGTTCAAAACAACAATCTTGTCAGCATGCATAATCGTTCCCACGCGCTGTGCCACAATCAGTACAGTAGAATTCCCTGTTTCCTTTTTCAATCGTGCACGAAGCTTGGCATCGGTTTGATAATCCAAGGCAGAAAAACTATCGTCAAAAATATAGATTTCCGGATCTCTGATGACTGCACGAGCAATTGATAGTCGTTGCTTTTGTCCGCCGGAGAAATTTGCTCCGCCTTCTGAGAGCAGTTCATCGAAGCCCGCTGGTTTTTGCGAAATGAACTCGGAGGCTTGTGCGATATCTGCTGCACGCTCCATTTCCTCCATCGTTGCATCTTCTTTTCCGTAACGTAGATTATCTGCAATTGTTCCGGTAAACAACAACGCCTTTTGCGGAATATAACCAATTTTTTCACGTAATGCACTTAGCTTGTAGTCTCGAACATCGACACCATCCACCAGCACCTGTCCTTCAGATGTATCGTAGAATCTTGGAATTAACTGAATCAGTGTTGATTTTCCGCTTCCTGTACTTCCGATAAAGGCAACTGTTTCTCCTGGTGATGCTGTAAAATTCACATTTCTGACAACAGGACTTTGCGCATGCCCCGGGTAGGCGAAGGTTACATTTTTAAACTCCAAATACCCTTTCTTCTCTGTTTCTGTTACGCCTTGCTCGTTTTCTTTGATGTCCGGTTGCATGTCGAAAGCTTCCTGAATCCGTCGAGCAGAAACTGCCGCACGAGGGTACATCATGAACATACTCGCAAATAACATAAATGAGAACAGTGCATGAAAAATATATTCAATAAACGCAATCAAATCTCCGACCGCTAAATTGCCGGCATCAATCTGCAAGGTTCCGTTCCAAATAATCAACACCATCACGATATTGAATAGGAAGAAAAAGCCTGGCTGTGCTGCAGCCATTAAACGAAACAGACTTTTAGAGCTGCTTGTATAGTCATCATTGACTTTCTTAAAACGTGATTCTTCAAATTTTTCATTTACAAATGCCCGAATGACACGTAAGCCTGACAGGTTTTCTCTTAAGATACCATTAATACCATCAAGATTTTTCTGCTGCTTATTTGATAAAGGCTCTGATATTTTTGCAATCAGTACCACTGCGACAAGTAAAATTGGTAATGCCCCTAAAACAAACAATCCCAGAAACGGACTGGTTCGGACAACCATTACTAAGCTGACAATAAACATCATAGGGGTCATAAATCCTGTTCTCAACACATTTCCCATAAACAGCATAATTTGATAAGCATCGTTTGTTGTACGAGTAATCAATGAAGAAACGCCCAGCGATTCATACTCATGATGAGAAAATGTCTGTACTTTTTCAAACAGGTCATTCCGAATGTCCTGAACGATATGCGTTGTGATCCTTGCCCCAAAATAACCCAGCATGATATTCATAATAACACCGATAATCGTAATAACAATCATCACTATCCCCTGCTGTTTGACATATTCGTAGTCATTTTGTTGGATCCCCTGATCAATCATACGTGCCAAAATTGTCGGCAGCCCCAATTCAATCAATATAAACCCAAATACACAAATGAAATCTGCAAGCAATAATTTCTTGTATCTCATCGTGTAATGCCACATCAATTTCAAGTAATCATCTCCTTCTTCAAAATTTAGTCCAGTGCTTCCACTATAGCATAAAACTAATACGATGGTAAATGTTCTGAAACAGAAAAAATGATTCTTTTCATCTATAAAAATATGCAAGAAACTCTCGGTATAAGTCTGATAAATCACCTAAAAAGGACATAGCTATTATTCCAGACCGGTCAATCAAGAGTCAGACTGGTTTTTTCGTCCAGAGAATGGACTGGACGAATTGCTTTTGCTGCTCCCTTTTCATTTCTAAAGATCCTAATAAATAATAGTAGTCCTTTCTATACTTCTGAATTATTCTATGATAAAATAGCACTAATTGTTGTAGAAGCAACAAACAGGACGGTTGAATTTTTTTCACATCATGCACATAATAAAATGAAGTAATGACTAGGCTTCATTCACCATCAACTCCGTGTTCTTGGTGGCAAATACTTTTCAGGGTGGCGGACCACCTCATTTTGTTGTGTACAAATTTTAAAAAGAAAATCAATAAAATTGCGCAAGCATATAGAAGGAGATAATCTAATATGATCTACAAGGTTTATTATCAAGAAACAAAAGTCAGAAATCCCAAAAGAGAAGACACACAGTCTATCTATGTTGAAGGTGAAAGTGATGTCGCTGTTCGCCAACTAGTCGAAGAAAACACACCTTACAATATCGAATACGTCCAATTGCTTGATGGAAATCACCTAGCTTATGAGCAGGAGCATGCGGATTTCAAATTAACGGAGTTTTAATATGAAGGTAAATATAAAAAATAATGAAACCGGCGTTTTCGGTATTGGCGGACTGGGCGAAATCGGTAAAAACACATATGGTGTCCAATTTCAGGATGAAATCATCCTGATTGATGCGGGAATCAAATTCCCTGAGGATGACCTGTTGGGAATCGATTATGTGATTCCTGATTACAGCTACATCATTCAAAATCTACAAAAAGTTAAGGCGTTAGTCATCACCCATGGTCACGAGGACCATATCGGTGGCGTTCCTTACTTGTTGCGTCAGGCAAATATTCCAATTTATGCGGGACCATTAGCACTTGCTTTGATTACAAATAAGCTGGATGAACACGGTTTACTGCGAGATGCTGAGCTCCATGAAATCAATGAAGATACAGTAATTCGTTTTAGAAAAACCGTTGTAAGCTTCTTCAGAACAACGCATAGTATTCCCGATGCATTAGGGGTTGTTGTAAAAACACCTTCCGGAAATGTTGTCGCAACCGGCGACTTCAAGTTTGACTTTACTCCTGTTGGTGAACCGGCGAACCTTCATCGGATGGCAAAAATTGGTGAAGAAGGGGTATTATGTCTGCTTTCAGACAGTACCAATGCTGAAATTCCCACATTTACAAAATCAGAAAAAACAATCGGCGCTTCAATTAAGAAGATTTTTGAAAAAATAGACGGTAGAATTATCTTCGCCAGCTTTGCTTCAAACATCTTCAGATTACAGCAGGCTGCTGAAGCAGCTGTTCATTCCGGCAGAAAAATCGCCGTTTTTGGACGCAGTATGGAAAATGCGATTGTTAACGGCGAACGCCTAGGCTATATCAACGTACCAAAAGGAACTTTTGTTGATGCTTCACAGCTGAATCAACTACCGGCAAATGAAGTGATGATTTTATGTACAGGCTCTCAAGGAGAACCGATGGCTGCTTTAAGCCGTATTGCTAACGGTACACACAGACAAATATCTGTGCAGCCCGGTGATACTGTCGTCTTCTCAAGCTCTCCGATTCCAGGGAATACAACGAGTGTCAATCGTCTTATTAACCTGTTGTCAGAAGCCGGTGCAGAAGTCATTCATGGAAAAATTAATAATATCCATACATCAGGACATGGTGGACAGGAAGAACAAAAGCTGATGCTTCGTCTGATGAAGCCTAAATACTTTGTTCCAGTACACGGAGAATTCCGTATGCTGAAAATTCACGCATCTTTAGCAAATGATGTTGGTGTACCGGAAGAAAACTGTTTCATCATGGAGAACGGCGATGTTCTTGCCCTAACTGCAGACAGTGCTCGTTCAGCCGGTCATTTCAATGCCAGCGATGTGTATGTTGATGGTAACGGTGTTGGTGATATCGGAAATATCGTTCTGCGTGATCGTAGAATTCTATCAGAGGAAGGTCTTGTTTTAGCTGTAGCTACAGTAGATATCAAAAACAAGGAAATTCAGGCCGGACCAGATATTCTTTCTCGTGGTTTTGTTTATATGCGAGAATCCGGTGACATGATTAACGAAGGACAACGCTTGCTGTTCCATGCAATGCGTGATGCTCTAAAGGATGAAAATTGTACTGAAGCGAAGCTGTGCGAAGCAATCACTGCGACACTTCAACCGTATCTGTTTGAAAAAACTGAACGTCATCCGATGATTTTACCAATGATTATGACAGTTAATTAACTACTAAAAGCATGAGGCAGAAATAGCCTCATGCTTTTTTGTTGTCCAAAATATTCATTATCCAAAGCAAAAAACTGAATCGACGCTGTGTACTACAGCATCCATTCAGTTTCAATAATAACTCAGGAAATTATTCCTTCGTCATAGTCATTTCAAAGGAAGTTCCCATATATACACCATGTTCATAATTCAATTTACCATTACTAATCCAGAATGTATCATCTAGCACGCGTGAGCGAGCATACACTTGGAAATGGATTGTTTCGTTTTTAGCCAGCTCGATCACAGTGTCTTCCGGATTGTATTTCAGCACTTTTCGATTTGATGTCCAGCCTTTTGCTGCCGTATAATAATCGATATTTACACTATAGTAAATGCTGTTCAGCTGCGTCAGACTCCCATCGGGGTCCTTAGCAAACATCTCAAAAAATTCATTATACACGCCATATTCCCGCTCGTACGCCGCTGTATCCGGATTATCTAAATCAACATTCATCTTGATACGATAGGTTCCGGCTTCCGGCGCAGTCATTCGATACATCCCTTTGCTTCCTGTGCTTGAATGCGAGCCATAAAGCAGTTCTTCATTCCAGCTAAAGTGTTCTGAAGCAGCACCATAATCAAAGGTGTCAGTAATCGTTTGTCCTACAGTCTTTGTTAAATAGGTCTTGTTGTCTTTGTTTGTCACAACCACTTGATAGCTGTCCTTGATTGCACCGTTTTTAGCAGATTTTGCCGTAATGGTTACAATCCCGTTCTTTTTCCCTGTTACTAAACCATTCGCAACAGTCGCCACCTGTGCATTGGCACTTTCCCATACAAGGTCATTTCTATTTGCGTTTGCCGGCTCAAGTGTTGCCTCCAACTGCATCGTACCATTCAAGTAGATGATATTTTTCTCAGGTCTTGTAATCGTAATCTTGGTAATGTCCGGATAAGTTTCAAGAACATTGAGCGTTGTCTGAGCTGTTTTTCCGCCATCTTCCGTTGTAGCAGTTATAACAACTGACCCTTTTTTCTTAGCCGTTACCACACCAGTAGCTGACACACTTGCTACTTCTGTATTCGAGCTAGTCCAGTTCACTGTTTTATTACTCGCAAGCTCCGGCTTGACAGTTGCAGTCAATTGCTGTGATTCACCAATCATCATTTCTGCCATAGAAGCTGTCACTTCCACACCTGTCACTGCTACCTGTTCCCCTTGGTATTGATCGTACATCCCAACAAAACGGGTATCGTATTGATATTCTGTGGGTTGTCCATTGCGTTCAATTCCTGTAACTTTGACCGTATAGACCGTATCCTTCTTCACTTCATAGGAATTATTTGGTCGGAAAACAATCGTATCATACCCTCTGTTGACTGCACCACTTGAGGTTACATCAACAACAGTCAGCTCTCCGCCATTCGTATCATTCTTTATCTCTGTTGTAACACCGGTATCATTATCTGTCAGATAGACCTTCACCGAATCTGCCGGTAAATATTGGTTATTCTGGTGCATAAAGACACTCCAGCGCATATTTTTTTCGTATCTCGCTTTTATTGAAGCATTTGTATTGTTTTTATAGTAGTCTGTATTATACGGATTCTCTGCATTGTACATTTCATAAGGGAACATTCCCTCTGCCGGCCAATGACTGACGGTATCTGTACTATATTTGCTGAAGGCTCCCCACGTGCTATTTACATAGAGAGCTGTAAAGAAATTCGACCCTTCCGTTTTTACCTGCTCAGCCTTTGCATAGCCGACACCAAAATCGGCTGCTGTCAATCCTAAGATTCCTCTTCTGTGACCCGCTTGCTTGTTTCCGGAACCATAATCTACCATAAAACTGTTGGCATGATATTCGATTGTTTGTTCTGCTAACGAGGAATGAATATTGGAATATTTTGCCCCATCTCCTGCTGCAAGCCAAAACTCATCTGTCATTCCAGCCGGTTTAGAAAAATTATCATAAATATAGTGAGACTGTGTTTGAACAGCTGCCATTCCAATTGATGCTTGTTGAGCAACTGTTTCTGCCGTGCTTGAATAAGGAATCTCATCGACTCCGGCTAGTCTGCGGTAAAAGTTTACAATATCGTCTATACTTTCTGTTTGTTCATTCTTGAAGGTGCCTAATGCATACCCATTCACTGCCGATACCAGTGGTGCCGTAATAAATTTTTCTCCTGTCGGCAAATTATCATAAATTGTCTTATACTCTGCTTGCAGCTGAAGAACCTTTTGATAATCCTCCGCTGACAGCATTGTACCAGCAGCGCGTTGACGTGCCATTTTCGGTGCAGCCTTGGAGACTGTCTCCGAGCTCTCATCCTGCTCCAATTGTTCAGTGATTTCATTCTCAACTTTGTTTTCTTCTCCACTGGCAATAGTTGTACCGTTAATACTTCCTGCCAAAAAAAGACTTAGCCCCAATAGACTAACAATTTGTTTCTTCTTCATAAATTCCCTCCTTTTAAATTATGCTTGAAACAACATACAATTTTTAATCATCTTATTGTACATAAGACTTAACACCATTCTATCATGCCTTCCATATGATTGAAATATCTATATTTTTATTTTCTTCACACAAAATAGATTAAAAAAAATAAATTGGCCTTGTAAAGTGCTATAGCTCGAACTACTTCTGTTCATCTCTTTCTCGTGTACTTTAGTCCTCGCTGATAATTATTTTTCGCAAACAAAAAAACACCCGACGAATAGTCAGGTGTTTCGAATGGGCTAATTATTGTTTTTCAACGTTTGTCGCTTGAGGACCACGATCTGAATCTTCTACATCAAAAGTTACAGCTTGACCTTCTTCTAATGTTTTGAAGCCGTCTCCTTGAATTGCTGAGAAGTGTACAAAAACGTCGCTTCCATCTTCACGAGAGATAAATCCAAACCCTTTTTCTGCGTTAAACCATTTTACTGTTCCTTGTTCCATTACTGTTCCTCCTCGTGCTTAAGCACTGAAATAATTGTAACTTTGCCCGTGTACGATAGAGGGTTAATACTTAACCAAATCTTCTATACTGTCCCAAACAAGATTACAAATCCATTTTACACGCGACCCTTTATTTTTGCAAGAAATCTAATTCTCACCGCTCAAAAAGTTTTCCTCTCGCATACTGACATAGCTCTCCTGACCGATAATAATATGATCCAGCACCTCAATTCCCATCATCTCTCCACATTCCTGCATTCTCAAAGTAAATCTGATGTCACTCTGTGAGGGCGTAGGATTTCCAGACGGAAACTATCGTTTAAACCTTGATTAAATTCTAGTAAGTGAATGATGGATTTTCTTTTCAAATAGTTACCCCTTTAATTCTCGACAAATCGAACGTTAGTTCGTATAATCGTTTTAAGGTGATTTTATGAGATATGTAAAAACTGTTCATCTCAAAAAAACAACAACTGCTTACACATATTTCTATAGAATGAAAGTTCATCCTTTTAGGAGACTGTCTTCTGAGAGAATTAAGATAGATGATGAATACTATCAAATTTGGACATTCAATTCTAAAACAGAACGAAATTACATTGCTGCTTTCCCTGTTTCAAATGCTGAACACTTTCATATTTTCGAATTAGCTATTGAGGAGACAGGACACACACAACTCTTTAAAAAGGAAAGTAAGCTATCAGATTTTTCAACTAAAAAAATTATGCGATATAGTGATTTAAGAGAAGAATTATTCAAGAGAGAGGGGATTTCATATGAATAAAAGAGGCGCTACTGGAATTGCTGATAAGATTAGATTAGTTTCTGCATTCCCTGAGATGCTCGTAAGATTCACACTACACACACGAAATGAGGATATTAATTGCTTTATCGCTCGCCGGGACCTTGCAAACTTGATTATGTTCTTAGATGATAATACTTTCGAGTTGTCAGTGTTCGGACATTATAATAGTAGAAACCAGTTAATTATTGAAAAATTCGCTGTAAGAAATCCAAATAGTTTTATTAGGGAATTCGTGAGTAATCCGCTCAAAATGATTGCTGGATGAACTTAGTAGATGAATATGAGGCTCATTTAATTAGTTACGAGGAGTTTCATGAGCTAATATGGGGCTGTGGTCAACGGTTAATTAACGAAGTAGGTATTGAGAAGTTTATTTTCTACTTAAACGCTTCAGAAAATGAATACTATAAGAAAGAGGACTAGCAATTTAGCTGTCCTCTTTTTTTATTGTCAATATGATAATTTATATTTGTGCCAAGCTTGAAGAATTAAAATCATAATTCTAAAATATTTTTTCTTTTTCATCTCAACATCATATTACTTTTCATTTTTTACAAATTACTATAGAAAAAGACCTCTATTCAGAAGTCTTTTCCCTCTCAGAGAATTCCATTACCATATCAGGAATTGTCACAAAGTTTTGGGTTTCTTGAGATAACAACCCTATATATAGTTTAATTTTTCCCAATAATACAGTTGACACTTCCTCTGCAACTAGCTCAATTTCTGTATCAATGAACTCCTGTTTGTACATTTCAAAAGAACCTTCCACTACAGTTTCTATAGTGTAATTTTCCTCAATGAACTTATTTTCTAATTGTGCTTGAAACTCAAACTTTTCACCTTTTTGATTCCTTATATCCTCAGGGAAAGTAAAAGATAGGGATCCTCCTCCATTACTTCCTTCTTCATGCTTATTTTTTAAAGTTTCAAAACTTAATTTTTTTATTGAAGTGTATGCTATTCCAATCTTCATTTTCTATACCTCCGTTAACTCAAACTACAGATGTTTTAGCGGATGTCCTAAATGTTACTACTTTTTTATCATCTTGAACCGTTTGAGAAATTACACTTTTACTAGTATTAATATTATATAGACTCTTACCAAATTGATTCTCAGTAATGTGAAAATGAACCTCTTCTTTTTTTAGCTCAGATGAAATTGTTGTTGAAATATTTTCAACACTAGAGGAAACCCCTCTCATCATCTGTTTAACTTGATTCTCAATAGTTTTCAAATCAAAGCCTCTTAGTCCTTGCTCAATCAAATGATTTACATATAAATTTAGGCTAATGCCATTTATTGATGCTTTAGTTCTAATTTCTTCATGTAATTGTTTAGGAATTCTCAAAGTGATTCTCCCAGAACAATCACTTTCTTTAACAGGCTCTGGTATTCTAACTTTCGTATCTAAAGCTGCAGCAAACCATTCTTTTTTTGCTTCTTCTATTTCTTCTAGACCTTCTAACTTATCATCGGAATAAATGATTAATCCCGGAAGGTCTGGATAGGAAATAGCATAATAGGTATCACCTTCATCATGAACAGTCTCAACCAACATTCTATAATCCAACTCCATATACTCATCTAATGTTTTCATAAGACTTAATCCTCCTTCACTTCATCTATCCAATTCAAGAAATCTTTTACATATGGTCTTTTCACTGGTGAATGTTTTGCCAATGGTTTGATAGGAAAATCTATCTTTGGATGTGTCACAGTATAATGTGATCCTCCAGTTCTATTTTTTACAATAAAACCATAATACTCCAGTAGTTTTTTTAAATCTATAAAAGATGTATTATTTGGACTTCTCTTGATTTTGTCATATAATTTATCATTTTTAACCATATAATCCACCACGCACCATATATAGTGTCAATATATACTATATTATCACACTATTTTTAATTGTAAACAAGAAATTGACGTCATCGCCTTTTCAAGTATAATATAAAATATTTTCCGTTTATATTATTTTACTATATATCTACAATTCACGCTACGTTCAAAATCGTACTATTAACCTTATACTCAAATTATATATGAAAAATAGTTTTAAAAATTCGGTTAGCGTTCGTAATTTTTCATTCTAAAAAAAGCCACCCAAAAGGGAATGACCTTTTCAATGACTCAAAAATCTGATTTTTATCCGTAAACAACTCGTATATAAAAGTTACTTTATAATTGAATGACTTTTAAGCGTATATTTCCCGCATATCTTCATGTAAATTTGCAGTCATTTGCTTAAAAAATACAATACTAACTACAAAGATAGTAAACCATTACGAGGGTAAATTTTTTTCATATCTATTTACTAATCCAGTTTTATCCTTTTTACACAGCGCTCTCATTTCTGGAGCAAGAAATGCTAAATCTTCATCTAAGCTAATGTGAATCGCTACATCTTGCAAATGGTATTCTTTATTCTTAGAAGTAAAGCGACCACCTCTAACGTTTTCTATCCCATATCTCCCCATACATTCTACAGCTTTATTGGTTGTGAGATTATCCGCCTTAAGTCTATCAGTCAATCCAATCTCAGAAACTTCCACAATCTCAACAGGCTGATTATTCCTGGTTAGTGCTCTGCCACCATTAAGATGTTCCTTAAAAATATTTTCCATGGTTTTTGAGGTATGTCCAACATAGTACTCAAATCCTTTATTTTCCAACTTTAAGACATAAATCTTTCGATATCTATTTTCTTCGATTTTTATCAATCCCTTTTTACTCAATCCTATCAAAAGTAAGAAAAAATAGCTATAATATTCCATAAAAAAAGGCCCCGAAACTCAAACTACATGAGTAACAGGGCTTTTCTTAACCTTTTAATAGATGTTTTTTGTTCCAAGCACTGAGCCACACTCTACCGCCATTTCTAAATTGAACTGGTAACCAGTAGTAGTTACCGCTACCCTTTTGCGCTAATCCAACATCGTTCACATTGATTTCAGGAATGACAAAGTAGCTTCCTTTGGTTGTCACTTGGTTAGCAAGAACATTTCCTTTGCTGTCAGTAAGTGTGATATCAGCACAGGCTATGCCATTCTGTGTCCAGTCAAAATCAACTGGTGCAAGTTCGTTACAGCGCACTTGCCAAATGCTGTTCACATATTGAAGGTCATCTACTCGATAGACTTTATTATTCGATGGAATCGATGTATTCGGTTGTGTATTTGTTTCACCATCCGGAACTGTCGTTTCTCCTGAACCGTTATACCGATAGATTGTCACGGCAGGCTTTCCATTGTAACCCCAAATCACATCATGATTATTCACAGTAATTCCATTATAACCAAAATTGCAATGAATAATGTTGTCTGCACTATCAAGGAAAATCCCTGTATGTCCTGCTGCGCCTCCACTTTGTCCACGAACGCCCCAAATGAAAATATCTCCACGCTTGACTGTAAAACTACCGTCACTATTCGCAACTACCTTCTTCCAGCCTGCCGCTTCTAAATGCCCAAAAAGTGAGTCTGTATTTCCCATTACACCGTCAGAAAGAAACCCGCCAGCTCTTAATGCAAAATAAACAGCTGAACTGCAGTCATAGCTTGAAGGCCCAAGTCGGCTATTCATTGAGTAAGTGACTTTTCCCAAACGGTCTGAGAACCATTTAATTGAAGTTTCAATGTTTGCCATTATTCATCATCCTTACTCTTTATTTTATTGATAAAGTCTTCGAATAATTCTGTAGCTACACCCATTTTTTTATAGTTTTCCAGAATTGATTTCAATTCCATCAACAGGTACCCTACATAGAGAACATATACTAACCCAACACCAACACCTGCGGGAATTAGTGGAGCTAAAGGAATGAAAAAAAGTAACAAGACAATGCTTGCTACTTTCCTCAAAATTCCATTTATACCTAACTTGCTTTCAAATTCGATTTTCGGATTAATTTTTGCCGCCAAAGTTCCACTAAGAAAATCAATTACCATTGCTACACAAATTAAGGCTAGAACATAAATCGCCTTATGATCCGCATCTATAATAAATCTTTCTAAATAATCAAACATTTCCATTGTTACCACCTTTTCTCTATTTTAAACCACACATGTCATACCTTGTTTCCCATAGCGTCATACCAGCTGCTTCCAATTCGTTGAATGAGTTTGTTTAAGGTCGTATCTGTGTATAGATAGCCTGTATTTACAGCTTCCGGACGTTGCTCAGTGGTCCCTGCCTCACGGACTGCTAGTGGTACATAGCCGCTGCTTACATTATTCGGAATTCTCAGAGCTGAAGCACTATAGAAGTTTGCTCCTGAACGAGAGTCAATACTTTTTCTAAAGACTGTTGTTCCTAAAGCATTTATCTCAAGCCAGTTATCACCATAAATCAACTTGACTCCACCATTTCTTCCGGGCGGCTGTAGCCATAGTGTACTTTCTGGCGCACCAGTATATAGCTGAACATGGGAAACTCCTGCAGTGTTTTCTGTGAGACCAATTTCAAACGCTTTTTGAAAATTGTGATCAAACATCTGCAAGTATCTTCCTAACTTGTTTAACTGGTACAAGCTTAATACAGCTAATCCTTGCTTATCATCCATCAACACATGGGGCGCTTTTAAATCAGCTGTAGAAATATTCGGAATCATCGCTTTTGTTTCACTTTCGAAAACAGAGAAATTACTTTTTAATACCTTGATTTCCACTTGTCCCTCAAAGGCTTGTTCATTGATGTAGTACGTGATTAGAAGCTCATCATTTACATGATTTGTAGCAAACGATGTGTATCCGCAATCTTTATGGCCGGCTTTATCCAAAACAAATTGTTCTACGACTGTCAGTGTCTCTTTATCGATTTTGACAATTTTTACTAAGCCAAACCAGTTCCATGACTCTGTACTATATCTTAAGCCAGTATAAAGATAATCTCCGTGTTCAATCATTCCCGAAGCGTGACCTCTTACAACATTCTCACCTTCAGTCAAAGTTTGTACTTCTGACCAGGTAACACCATTATCATCAGAGTATGCTATTTTGATTTCGGGAGGTAGAGAGAGATTTCCAGTACGAATAAGACAAACAAGCCTGCCACTTTCTAACTGATAAAGAATCGGCTCGCTGCAGTTCCAACCTGTACTACCACCAACATAAGCTAACCTTTGCCACGTTTTTCCTTCATCATTCGATTTGAATATCGTTACAATTGCTCCTCCAACATCCTGATAGGTCGGAATCAGTAACGTTTTATTATTCAATTCGACAATCTTGTCGGTAGTGAATGTCAATGGTTCCTCTGTTACTTTGACCGGTGATTGCCAAGTCTTACCACCATCTATAGATGAATAGACCCAAGTCTCTCCAAATTTTGGAGAAGAGCTATATAAAAATAGGGATAACAAAAGTTTCCCATTCGTTAGTTCTATAATTGAGCTATCTCTTAAGTCATACTCGCTATTAGTGATAATTAGCTCTGGTTCTTCCCAATTCTCACCATCAGCAGAACGGCTCAAGTAAATCTCACCATTTCGACCTTCAACATGACGTTCTCCGCCTCTAAAGACCAAAAGATATTCCTTGTTCCTCTCTGACCAGCAGATATCTGAAAACGCATTGTGTGTATCAGCCTGAATTTTTCTGACTAACGCACTATTTGCTTTGAACTTTTCACGCTCAATCGTTTTTAGAGTATCACTCTCTAATCTTGAGCTCAATTGCTTATGGACTTCTCCATCTGTGTCAGCTCGCGAATCAATCAGTTCTGTTAGGATGATTCCCCCTGGGTCAGCACTTTCAAGAATTTCTCTGTTTGAATCTACAAAATTTCCCCATTCATCTTTCTGTTGATTTGAATAATCATCGAATTCTTGTTTTTGGCTGCTAAGTTCTTTGTCATGCTTATTTAGCATTTCATCAAGCAATGTGACATGAATGGTCGCTTGATCAGCAGTCATATCAGCTTCTTCAATGACACGAAACTGAACATCAGAAGAAGTAATTTTTTTGTTTGAAGAATCGTACAATTCAAAGTAGGCCAGTTTGAATTTTCCAGAAACAGCTAAGTTTTCTTTAGTAAAAGTATAAAGGTAAGCACCTTCTTCCCCAGTTATCCTAGCAGCTGTACCATTCGTTAAATCACCGACAGGGTTATTCCCTACAAATTTCAGGGTATAGGCACTATTGTTAATTTTCTTTCCTTCATTAGTGACAATAATTTTGATTTGTGCCTGTTCTTCATTTCTACGTGCTGCAATAGCATAGCCAGACTGAAACTTATTCACATCAATCCAAATCTCATCGTAAATCATAACATTCACCTACTTCTTATTTTGCAGTTTTTCAAGCTCATCTTTCAATGCTTTGTTTTCATATTCCTGCAGTTCTATTTTTGTTTGATATTGAGCAAGCTGCATTGTTAGCTGGCCTATTTGGAGAGCTAAGTTTTCATTCAGCTTCTGTTGATATGCTTGTTCGTTCATTTTCAATAATCTCCTTCACCAATTTATTTCTTTCTTTTCTCCACGTCGGTACAGGGGTGGCCTCAGCTTCTACTGATTTTGTTTTCACTCTCCTAATTTGTTGTACCGGAATATCTAGTCTTGACATTAACTGTTCACCACCCATTGTTGGAATGAATAGATGCCACTACTCGTTTTAATAAAGACATCACTGCTAGTAATAATAACCCCTGCATTACCATAGATTAAGCCGATTCCAGGATTACCGGATATAGTATATTCCATAATCTTCATTTCTTTTGAACGATCTCTTGTACCTAGCAGGTTAGTAAAGACACCTTTACTTCCACTTACATACAAGTCTAAATCTGCGAAAATTCCAGCCCTGTTATATCCAGTCTGTCCCTTAGGGTCAACTGTCAACATTGTTGTGTAAACATCTGATGTTGAACTTGTCCTATATGACCATGTCATATAGTCGCCGCCTTCATTTTCAAGATTGAAGGCTAACCCTCTAACACTTGGCTTGCCTGACCAGCTGCTTGTTCCTATATACCCAATCTCTTTGCTATCACGCCAGAAACCATTCCCTCGACTGTCAAACTGGGCAATTTTATTTGTTCCGTTATAAATTGCAACTTTACCAGGATCAAGTCTAATAGCTTGGCCATTATCCAACTTAAAATAATTCGAGGTCAGATTCCACTCACTCTTACCATCTAAACTAGTTATCTTCCCTTTAGCAAAAGTACAAACCCCTGTATCAAGGTCAAGGTAGAAGTTAGGTCCTGCAAGAATTCCAGTTTGAATAAAGCGAGCGTTAAATACGCCGTCTATCGTCCAAGCCGTGTGGAAATTATTTAGGTTGAAATCTCCGTCAATAAATCCCGCTCCTTCTGAATTAACGACAAAAAAGTGATCAGAAGTTTCTAATGATTTTCCATTCATCCACACTGAACAGAAAGGCTCTCTGTTATCAGAAATACCCAAATCCCATTCGTTCAGTATGAGGAATGAACCCCCTCTTGCACCTCGAATGATATCGCTTTGATACTGAGCAATTTGCTCAGATGTATAAAAAGAAGCCTTTTCTTCATCAATCCTTTCGAGATTTAATTGAATCTCCGATGATGATTTCACACTAGATTTTTTTGCTAAGTTATCTCCAACTTCGGAGGTAACTAATCCAGTTAATCGATCTACGGCAACTTTAAAAATTCTAGCCCTATAATGATAGTCTCTATCATAGCGATGAACTTGAATTGTATTTCCTACTTCATCACCGGATAAGATTTCTGTTTTGAAGTGAACTAAAGGCCGACTGATTTCAACTAAGGCATTGTATGTATTTAGCAGCAACGTTTCCGGATCTTCAATATCGTCAAATACCACAACACCTTCACGTTTTCTCATCCCTCCACTCTTTAATGGAATACCATACTTTTCAGTCATTTCTGGGAGTTCTACCCAATTTTGACCAGCCGGCTTAAAAACTTGTTTTCCAGAAGTCTTTCTCCAAACAACATCAGTGAATTCTATCCTTCGACCATACCCATCGCCAACTTCTTCACCTTTCCCCCTCCCTATCAGAGAAGTATAAAGTTGAGAACGATCTTGTTCTTTTACAATAGATAAGGCACTCCCCCCATAAACAAATCGTTTATTTGAAGCAGTGCCTATTTTATCGTAAATCTCTATCCATTTATCAGTTATTTTTCTCCCTTCTATTTTACATTTAAAGAGAATTTCAACTCCATGAGTCTGTAGCTGCTTCAAAGAGTCCTTTACTGATAAATAATAGAATGTATCTGTAATAATTGGCAAATTAGGTTTCACATAACCCAAGCGCCACTCTCCATCTGTAAAGCCTAATATCTGATTAGCAACATAATTTACGGTTCGATTCGTCGGCCGGATATCTTTCACAATATACCCAGCCAACTCTGTAACTGCAAAATTGACACCAACAAAATTATTCCGATCATCCGGATCACCAGCATTTTGAATTTCGTACATTGAAAAGGAACCATCTGTTTCTTTTACAGCCATGTATGCTGCACCTTCGATTTCTTTATCAAATACAGTAGAAACTGTTAACTGGTCATTTAACAATTCTGATTTATCAGCAGTAATTTCTTTTTCCTGTTTGTTTTGAGTAAGATATTTTCTCGTAACCATTCTAATAAACTGTTGCTTTTCATCAAAAAAATAAACAGAGCTAGTTGGTTTCATAGATACACCTCACTTCCATAAATTTTCATGGTTCCATTGCTGCAGGTCAATTTGTCTCCGCGATGAATATAGAAGTTTTCAAAATCACTTTCTAAGTCAAGGATTGTGGTCCGATCAACATCATTCACAAACACCTTTCCCTTATCAAAATCAAATGTGACAGTATTCCCTGAATAAATACTCGCACCAGTTATCTTAATCAATTTCCCAGTAGTTGTATTTTTTATCTGTAGACTAGAACTGCCAATCATCTTTACTTCTATTTTTCGAGGTGTTGTTTCAACCGGACTATTAATTGTAATCTCATTACCACTTTCTTTTAATCGCGAATACTTTAATGGGTCCTGACAAAATATTTCGATTTTTCCTGTCGCAAAATCCCTTGTATGATACTCAGGCTGTGTAATATTGGATAATCGACCATAAAAAATAATCGTGTCTTCATCTTTAAAAGAGATGGGAACATCATCCAATCGAAACAAGTATTGCTTCAGCTTATTAAATTTTTTCTGGCCATCTTCAAATCCTTCTGTTAAAATTCCATACTCAATTGTTAGTACACGGCTCTTAATCTGCTGTTTTGCAATAATTGATCCTACATATACCTCCTCATTTTGAATACTTAGTTCTAAAGCTTCTCGTCCATACACATCCAGAGTTAAATAGCCTTGAATATAGTTTTCTAAGTAGCGATCAGCGTATCTCATTGCTTTTGGTGGCAATTCCATTGACTCAATTGTTGAACGAAAATCAAACACTGCTATCACCTCCTAAAACATCATCTTTAGTGCTGCTTCCTTTCCCTGTGCTTCTGAAATACTGTCAATATATGCTTTGAACTCATCAGGTCCCAATTTTAAATTTATGTTGATTGGGCCATCAGAATTCTTTTGATTTAGGATGACATTTTTCAAATCATTAATTGCTTGAATCAAGCCGGTGCTATTATCTTTTACAATAACAGTTTCTTTCTGTGCGACAAAATTTCTTAAATTTCTCACAAGGCTAGAACTTTCTGGCACCCCAACGCCATTCGCATAGTGAGGAATTAAATCCTTAGTTTTTCTGGCATTCAATACTTTTGAGCCTCGTGGCAGATTTGGTAAGAGAACATCTCGACCTTCAGCAATAAACGGAACTCCACCTTTAGGTAAAATTAACTCTTTGAAGAGCGGCCCCTTTTGATCATTTACGATAGCAGCACCACCCAAATGATAATTAGTGCCTGTGGCGTATTGCTTACCGCCTTTTGCTTGAACATATGGATCGCCAGATGCCGTATACCTAGTATGTACCTCAATTTCTTTCAGAGAGTAATTAGGTACATCAGCAATGGCTGCCGCTGCGCTCCAAGCCCCAGAAACATCAGCACTAACAAAAATGGATTTCACAGAATCGGGTATCCCTGTCCAAGCGTTCCATGTTGCAGTTGATGATTGAACTTTATTTTCTAAATCATCTTTATTGGCAAGTAACCTCTTTTGAAGTGGAGTTAGTTTGTCATATGCTTTAATTTGTTCAGCTGAAGCATTAATTTTTGTTAATACTTCGTAATTATCAACATAAAGTGTTTTTTCTTCCGGAGTCAGCTGGTTGTAAATATTGAGTGCTCCTTCAGAAGCAGCAATTTTGGATAAAACATTAAAATTATCTGCTTTCAATTCTTTCAAATGGGGTTCAAACTCTTGCCATAAGCCCAATTCCAACATGGTTTGAGCCATTGTTTCAGGAGTGTTGGAATATAGAAAAGCTGTCTTTTGTTCCAAAGACAGTTCATCCCATTGTCCCGCACTTCTTAATGCTTCAAACATGGTAATTGAAAATTGATCTTCTAAAATGGCTGTTTTATCTTCAAATGCCATTCCATCCCACCAATTATTTGCGATTGCAGCTTCACCTATGACTTTCTTTGCATTCGAATCTAAATTAGCATCATGAATCAAAATTTTCATTTCGTTCCAAGATTTCGTATCTTTCAAAGCCTCAGTAACAACTTCCCGAACATTCGATTTTACTTCTCCTGTTTTTGAATCAAAAACTAATTCATTCCACATGCGTGCTGCTTTCTTCCCTGAAGTCCCCATTTCTTCCGCTTGCCACCCCAACTGTTCAGCGTTTTCCTTTGCGCTTCTAGCAATCTGAGTTGTAAGGTAATCTGCCCTTTGCATTATCTGTTCATTACTCTGAATAAAACCTTGGGACATCTGATCTGTAGAATTAATTAACTGACCGTTTGCAACAGCAACTTGATTCATCAATTCTGGGTACTTATCCATGATAGTCTTTATTTGAACATCAAAACCATCCACTGTTGTTTGATTAATTTCATCCCATGCTGCAAGGAACTTTTGAGCAAATTCTCCATCCAAATTGTAACCCAATTCTTCAAGATATTTTTCTTTCTCTTTCCTACTCGCTGCCATATGCGCTGTTGCTGCGGCTCGCTGTTTACCTAACGATTGAATCCAAAGCTTAGCTTCTTCTTGTGTTGCATTTTCTACATCGGCTGTCATAGCTGTCAGTATTTTTTTCTTTTCAGCAGCGGAAACATCCAAAGTTTCTACATATGCTCTAGTTGTATCAACAGCAAGGTCTTTTATTATTTTCGCTTCAGAGACACTCAGATCTCTATCGTTATTAGATGCATTCTTTTTAATTTCACTAATCCGTTCAGAATTTTGCTGAACTATTTCTAGCGCCTTTTCCGCTTCCTTCTTCTCATCCTCTATCATTTCTACCATTGAGCTATTGATAGATGCTGGAAGTTCTTTAATCAGCTGATCCAATCCTTCTACCTTCTTAATCAAACTTTGCTCAATAGTATCGCCAATTTTAGTAAAATTTTCGACCATTTTATCGCTATTTGCTGTAAATCCATCTGCCATTAATCCAAACTGCCCAGAGGCTGATTGTGTGTTGGTTTGAAGTTTGATTAATGTTTCATCCGTAACTGCTCCAACATCTACACCCCAACGCTTTACACGCTCACTTGAATTCCATGCCTCTTCTCCAAAAAGCTTCCAAGCGCCATAGCCAATTGCTAAAGCACCACCGACACCAACAATTCCCAAGATTGCAGGTCCAAGTGGTCCCAAAGTAGCTACCATAGCACCTAATCCAGTTGAGCCGGCAGCCGTTCCGGCGGCTGAACCAAAACTAGCTACAGTTCCGGTTCCTCCGGCTAAAGCAGAAGTAAAGCCAGTTGTAGCTGTTGCTCCAGCTGTCAATTGTTGAGTGACCTGAGCAACTGCACTTCTTCCAGCCAAAGTAGCTGATAGGTCAACGAAACCTTTTCCTAAAAGACCAATGCCTTTCGTCACTTTACCAGTAATCGAAAGCAATGGACCGGCTGCCGCAGTAGCCGCAATTATTCCCATAATCATTTTTTGAGTTTCGGGATCAGCATCACTAAATGCTTTTGCTAAGTCACCAAGACCTTTTATGAGAGGTTTTGCTGATTTCAGGCCATCTCTCAAAGCATCAACAAAAGGACCACCTAGTTCAATAGCGGCATCTACAGCTTCGTTCTTGAGCATTTTTAGTTTTGATTCTGTAGTTTCGTATCGTTTATTGGCTTCTTCAGTTAGAGCAGTATTCTCACTCCAAGCTTTATTCCCTGATTTCACGGCTCCCTCAAATACTCCGGAAGCGTTCGCTGCTCTCAAAAGGCTGTCACGTAAGCGAACTTCCTTAATGTCCATATCATCAAGCACTTTGATAGCCGAAGTTCCTTGTTCTTCTGCCTTAGACAATCCTTCAACAAATTTCATAATGGCTTTAGAAGGATCAGATTTAAACATATTGGAAAACTCTTCACTAGTCATACCAGCAACATCTGAAAAATTTTCTAATGACGTTTTAGACTTATCTGCCTCTTTATACATTTTTTTTAGGTCAGAGCTTGTGAATCCCATTTGCTTCGAAACTGCTTTAAGTGATTTTCCACCATCTCGAATAGCTAAAACAAGAGTTTCCCATGCTACCCCTTGATCAGCAGCATGTTCTTTTAATTCTTCAAATGATCCAGTTCCTTTTTCTACCGCTAACTGCATTTGTACCATAACCTTAGAAAATGCAGAACCACCGGCTTCTGCCTCAACACCTACTGATGAGAGAGCAGCAGCGAATCCAAGGATTTCGCCTTCACTCATACCAATCTGTTTTCCGGCTCCGGCTAAACGAAGGCCCATTTCAGAAATTTCAGATTCAGTTGTGGCAAAGTTGTTTCCTAAATCTACAATTACCGATCCTAAGCGATCAAAGTCTTTCTGAGACATTTGAGTGATATTGGCAAACCTAGCTAATGTGGTTGCTGCTGTTTCAGCGCCCATATTTGTTGACTCGCCAAGGTCGATCATCGTCTTAGTAAAACTAACAACATTATCTGTCTGAATGCCTAGCTGTCCAGCAGCCTCGGCAACTGCTGCAATTTCCTGATGAGAAGAAGGCAATTCTTTTGCTAATCCACGTAGACCATCTTCCAAATCTTTGTAGGAGTATACAACATTTCCGGTTGAATCTACTATTTCATCATTGGTTTTTAGAACACCAGCAAATGCTGACTCCCAAGATATAGCAGCCGTAGTTACAGCAGTAACACCAGCAACAAGAGGCACCGTCAATCCTTTGGTTAATGCAGCACCCGCGGATTCCATTTTCTTGCCGGCACTAATCATCTTTTCGCTTCCAGAATATATTGCACCAGTAACTCCTGTAGTTCTGACTTGCATTTCCGCTAACTGTCTACTCGTGTCAACTAACTGTGCATTATAGGATGCCAGCCTTGCCTGAGCATCGTTATATCTTTGCGCTGCTTGAGCTGTCCTTGAAGTTGCATTTCCTTGAGCATCCAAAGTATTTTCATAGGCTGTTCTTAGATAACCTAGCTCATTCTTTTGAGCATTGATTACTTTATTCAACGCCTGCTGCTTAAATGCCAATGCATCTACTTTGTTTCCACCAGCATCAACAATTTTGAATCCTGTTTGCATTTCCTTGACAGCTGTTTTCGTTGCTCTTGTTGCACCAGTCAAGCTACTAGAAAATGCTGTAGTATCCAGGCCAAGAGTAATCATCATTTGTCCTAATGGGCGTCCATTCTGTACCAAGTATTTCCCTCCTTTCTACAATGATTTAATGAAGTTGAAGGAATCTTGTGTATCAGGAATGTCTTTTTTCTTAGTAAACAGAATTTCATAGAGCATTCGTGTATCTGTCTCCAAGACATCATCGATAGTCCATGAAGGAAAAACAGAAATGATATTTTTGACCATGCCAATCTGCAAATCCTTTATTCCCTTCCATGCAACTATCCCTCCACTCCCCTCAGTTACTTTGGGGACTCACTTTGATCACTTTCTTCACGTATATTTCCTAAAACTCGATAAATAATTATGTCTTCAATAGACTTTCGCTCATTTGTATCCAAATTTTCATAGAGCAGTTCGGCGGTAACATCTTCATCGTCAAAGAGATTTGCGATAAACCCAACTTGATAGTCCAGCAAATCACGCTCATTTGTTCCTGGTAATCCCGCTTTTTTCGCATCTTCATGAAGAACAATTACCCCATCTGTGTATTCAATAGCCTTTCTTAAGGGCACTTTTCTCTGAATATAAATTTTCGGCTTATTATTTTTCCCGGTAATCTCTAACCTTAACTCTCCGTTTTCTTCTTTTAACATCATGCTTCCTCCAAAAAGAAAAAGACTAGCAATCGCTAATCTTCTTCTTGTAATATTTTCAGTTCTAAGTTGGCATAGTCTATCCTTAATGCACTTGCTGTTTCTGTTGTTCCGCCACTAGCGTCTGCATAAACCAAAACAGGAAGTAATCCATCTGTTCCAATTGATATACCGTCCAAACTGATTACATTTCGCTGAATTTCCATGCCATTCGTTACGGTTTTATTTCCCCAACCATTATCAATGAACACGGCCGTTCTAAATGCTGTCGAGTCCAAAGCTGATCCAAAACCGTAAACATTAGACTCTGCTGACAGTACTTCTTGATTTACCATGGCTGCCTTCTCTTCATCCGTATTTGCACCTTTTTCAAAGAAATAGTTCGAGTCAAATTGCTCAATCGCTTCAACTACATTGTAGTAAAGAACGACCTGGAGCCTATTGTTTTTCGTAGTATTTGTAACAGAGTAAAGCTTGCCATCGTTCATTTCCATAATTCCGTTGTACCTTGATTGATCAAGCTCATAAAAGTTTGACGCATCAGGAAGAAGCAAATTTGTTGAAGCTTGCATTTTGGCAACATTCGAATTTTCAAGCAAACTATCATAAGTTTTATTGACAAAATCACAAATAATGGTTACTTCTTTATAGGTAATTTCCTTTGTCTTAAAAGCGACTGTATTGGATTCACCGCCAAAATTGACTACTTTTACAGTATATTCAGTGTTGCTCTTTAAATCATCAGCAGTATATGGAGACGATACTCCTTTAGCAATTATCAAGTCATTAGATACAATATCCCCGGAACCCCCCGACCATTCAAAAGTTGCACCACTTTTGTTAACATCACGAACATTCAGGTTTCGGGGCGACTCAGGGAGTGGTCTTAATACCAAAAACAAGTTTTTCGAATTCTTCAGCGTGTTCTGTTCCGATGTACTTCATCATTGTTTCTTCTTTTGTTTCATCATCACGGTCACTTGCACTCGGAGTGAATCCATAAGCGTCTGCTTCCGGCTCATTGTTTTGCCCAGTTTTTGTATTCAAATTGATTGCATCTTTTGAAAACTTCCCTTTTGGAAATCCAATAAAGGCAGATGTTCCATCCAAATCAGCAGTTTCTAATAGCAAAGAGCAATCTGGCGGATTGGTACTTCCACCAATAAATGTAAATTTCTTCTCATTGGTTTTATACCCAAGAATTTTATCGCTAGCAGCTTCCAGCGCGTCGATAATTCCCACATTTACTGCAATCTCTCCAGCACCTGTTTGGACAACAAAATAAGGAATGTCTGAACCCCAAACACGAACTGGTTCTTTTGAAACTCCTGTGATCTCCGCATTTACTGTAGCACCTTCCCTTGCATTACCTTCGATAGTGATGATTTCATCTTCACCGGCAACTTTAATTTTTGCTCGTTTAAAGCCCATAAATGTCATAATTACTTCCTCCTTGAAGTGATATATTGTCTAATGACAACATGAATTTTTTTGTTTTCTGTGTGAGGCTTGTCTTCGCCGTAAGTCTGAATAAAACCAGATTCTTCCATTCCACGATCCAAAGTATCAGTAAGCTCTTCGATATCAGTTTTTTCTAAATCAATAAAGGCCATCACCTGTAGGCGATAGCTTCTTGAATGATATTTATCTGATCCATGAGCAGTATTTTGATCACTGATACTTTCTATCTTGAAATAAGGGACTTCTTTAAAACTTTGGTACCTTTCAGGAACAGTGTACGGAAAAAAAGGTTCTTTCTTAAGTTCTGGAAATAGCATCGGAAGAATAACTGTGGCCACTTCTGCAACTGGTGTCATAGTTTCAACCCCTTTTTCAGTTCATCCATATATGTTCGGATAGCCGTTTCACCTTCTGTTTCAACTGTTTTTTCGATAAAGTGTTGCCCTTGCTGAGATTCAGTGCCCATATTGACTACGTGAGCGCGGAAGTAGGCTTGTTTCCCATAGCCAATATCTACTTCACCGTCTTCACGAACAGCACTTACAGTAACCGTTTCTTCAAGCAAAACTTTTCCGGTTGAAGGGTCAACTGGGGTGTTTTTTTCCAATGCCTCACCAACTTTTGCAGCAGCCGTTTTCCCTGCTTTTCTCCGGATTGGTCCTTCTACATCTGCAATACATTGAGAAATGTTTTTTTCAGCATCTCCCCAATCAACTTTCACGTCCATTATTCCACCGCCTTTAGGACCAGCAACATAAAATCTTGATCCTCAGTATCAGGATTCATTTCTACAATTTCAAAATTTTTCCCATTTATTTCTCCTATCCAGTCTGGTTGAATCTCTTCTTTTTGCTTTTGACGGATGATGATATTTATTGTGTTCTTATAAGAAGTATCCTCATTTTTAACTTCGGAAAGATATTTTTTCTTATATCCAAACCAAGGATTGATCATTTCTTTGTAATTGGAAATTTTCGTTCCATTCGGTCCATTTACATAGCCAATACTCTTTTTGAACGAGATTCTTTTCGTCAGTTTTCCAGTTCTACTCACTACCATTTACTATATCCTCCTCAAAAAGTGCATATTTCCCTTTTAGTTGGAGAATAATACTTGTAAATCCAAGATCGTATTCTCGTAAAGTTCCATTCGCAGTCATGGATTCTACTGTGGCAGACCTTGATTTATAGTAATGATCAGCAAGCATAATAATGGATAGGTTAATCAGCTCTATTTCTTCATTATCCTGTAAATAAAAAGAAGGCTTATCATTACCGATAGCCCCCTTAATATATGCAATTGCCGCCATAACAGCTCTCTTCACCTCGATATCATCATCATCGGTATCAATTTTTAAGGCGATTTTTATTTCTTCTAAATCACTTTTTGCATTCAAAATCATATTATTCACACCTTACTATTAAGGTTCAATTGGCTTTTCATCAGCAATTGCAGTAAATGTTGCAATTACAAGGGCTTCATCATCAACTAATTTGACATCAAATCGGTCAATTACACGAACTTTTGTCGTATCCGTTTCAAATGCTCCTCCACCAATGTTAGTAGTAAGCAAGCTCATTTGCTCCCGATCATATAAAGTAACTGCTTCTTTTAAGTCACCAATATAAAGCGGAAACTTAGGGTTCGCCTGTGTTCCTTTGTTTGGAAGCCAACGATCACCAGCCATTTTAATTGGTCTTCCCAAGAAGGTATATCCGGTTGGTGAAGTGACATCTTTTTGCAAAAGATAACTACCATCAGAACGTTTTACTTTATCCAAAACATTGTATCCTGATTGGTTAGTCAAAAACATTGAAGTAGCCTCAATAGCTGGATCTAATTGAACATTCTTGATATCCTTGATGTCATCTACAGAAGTAATTTCTTTCTTCTGCGCTGCTTTAATACCATCGATAGCATCCAGAATTTTTTTATTGCGAGTAACAACGACTTTTTTAGAAATCCATTTAGCCAGCCAAGCCATAATATTTTCGGCCGTATCTTTTAACAATGAATTGGTTACTGTTGAAATACCTGCATACCGCTTGATTAGGTATTTGATTAGTGTAAGTTTAGGATCATCCATTTCTGGAATAGCGTCATCCTCATTGTCCAATTCCGTCAATGGTGTAACTTCTGACCATTTTTCATACACACGCGAACCGCTGCTTGTTGTTACACGCTCGACATTCACATACTCTTGTAGTGAATCAAATTGACGAACCAATGTATTAATTGTTGTTCGAATGTCTTCTGGAATGGTTAATCCAATTGCATTACCCGCTTCATCTTTATCAGAGTTTAGAGCAGCCACAATTTGCGGTTCCCCATTGATCATCGCTTTAAAATCTTTGATAAATGTGTTCTTAAGATTTTTTTCTGATTTGTCTAATGGTTTATCCTTAACACTCTCCACCTGTTCTGCTTCCATGTTTACAACTTGTTCTTTCAAGCCGTCCCTCTTAGCACGAGCTGTTTTCAATTCTGCTTGAATAGACAGAACATCCTCTTCACCTTTTGAATCATCAATTAATGCATTGTTCAATGCCGCATTCAAATCTGATACTTTTGAGCCAGCTTCTACCCAAGCATTTTTTAATTGTTCTAAGTTCATTCGTTTTTCCCTCCATGTAGAGCATTTAATTTTTTTTGAGTTAAACTCATCTCTGCTGTTTGTGTTGTACCGTTTTTTACTAATAAATTTTTCAGTTTGCTAACTGCCGCCTTCGGAATAACTTGGCTTGAAGAATTATTGACTTCAACCTTTTCTTCAAACATAATTTCATCGGCAAATCCTGCTTCCATAGCTTTTTGAGCATTTAACCAACTGTCCTTGTTCATTAAATCCGCTAAAACTTCTCTTGATTGTCCTGTTTTTGCTTCATAGGCATTGATAATAGATTCATCAATTCCCTCCAATAATGTCACGTCATGCTGCTTATCACTTTTATTCCCACTTGATATTAACCAAGCATTATGAATCATGATATGAGCTGTGGGCGAAATTCTTAATGGTTCACATGCACAAGCAATGACAGAAGCAGCACTGGCAGCCAGACTGACAACATTCCCTGAAACATTTCCCTTATAGCTTCTAAGAGCAGTATAAATTTCACTGGCGGCCAATACATCGCCACCATTAGAAGAAATATTCAATTCAATTTCTTCTCCATTCGCTTCAGCCAACGTTGCTGACACTTTGTTAGGAGAAATGCAATCAATTCCAAACCAATCATAGAGCCATGCTGTATCATCATCTACAACATCCCCTTTAAGATTAATAGTTATCATTCACTAATCACCTCCTTTCACATAAAAACAAAAGACCTAGCCTTATGCTACGTCCGATTTAGAATTACTTTTTCTTTTTGCCGGATCCATTCCAATTGGATAAAGGTCACCAGAAATATGGTGCTCATCCATACCGGCTTCATTACTTGGTGGCATATCTTCAAATCTAAGTAAGTCATTGGCACTATATGCTCCCCCACGCCTCATGATTTGATAGAAAGCTCCTCTGGATTGTGTGTCTCCCCTCAACAAACTGGCAACATTGAATTTATAGCGATAGCCTTTCTTTTTCTCATCAGGAGAAAGAGTTTTTTTATTTAGTTCTTCTTCGTATTGTGTAACATCAGGAACTAAGCGGTAAGTTAAATACTCCGTGTTCAATTGTTCTTGAGAGGAGTAGCTTGTCTGACTATTACCCACAAAATGTTCTGGTACTGTATAAACCATCGCAATTCTTGAACGAGCAATTTTATCTGTATCCAGAAGCTTGCTATCGACCAAATCGCGTTGTATACGGTCAATGGTCACTCCATTTTCTTCCACAAGTAAACCGCCGTTGTCTTTGTAGAATTGTGCAATGTTTTTAACTACCTTAGCTTTGGCTTCCTCTTCCATATTAGATTCAAAACGGACTTTCAACCCTTCGTTTGTTCCATTGAGCTGCTTTAAAGAAATTTTTCGAACTTCTTTATCATAGTTCAATGTATTTTTTAGAACCTCACTAGGGTCTATTCCTTCAACACCGCCAATTCTTGGTTGTTTAAAATGGAGGATTTCCATGTAGTGAACATATGCAATTTTTGAATAATCTCTATTATCTGTTGCAGTCACCTGGTAATAAAGCTCTCCTGAGTCCCTATCAATTACAGGAACACATGCATCAGGTTTGATTAAGGCCAAATCACAAATTTTTCCATTTGTATCTCTAAATATTTGGACATAAGCATTTCCACGATAATTTCTTAATGCTTCAATATCACGGAAAAAATCAAATTTTGTGAAATACCTTGGTCCATTTGATAATAGATTGAATGCAGCGCAATCAGTAGGTTGCTTATAATTTTTGTCAATCATTTTTAACGGTAAAGAACCAAAAACATTAGACATTCTTGATATTACTGAAAAAATCCCTTCAGATATCTCTTCTGTTCCTATTAAATACCTAGCTAAATCAGGATCATTCAAAGATAATTCTTTTTTTGAATTATTGGTAGCCTTAATTCCAACAAATGCCTTAATACGATCAACTATCTTCAATTTCTCACCTCCTTTACATATTTAACAAGTCATCAACTGAATAATAAGTAACCGTTGCATCTCCTTTGGATTTATTGGCAAACATTTCTACCACAGATACATGACTGTTCAACAATGCAGCAAAACCATCGATTTTCCGACTCTTAGATTGTTTAGTTGGCATCCAATTGCTATTCCGATCTTTTTCAAGCTTTACGTTAGATAAATACCATCTAAACATTTTAGAATTATTGAAAATAACCTTTCCGGATAAAAATCTTTCTTTTAAGTCTTTCATTGGCCCTCCCAAAGTGAGATGACCTTGCCTTGCTTCTTCCATAATGAATCCGTAGTCAATTAATTGCTGATTCAAAACGAGACTGTTCCTTCGGTCGTATCTTATTCTCAATATCTTGTATTCTTTCGATCGTTCCACAAACCAATCATAAACATATTGGAAATCAACATACGAACCTGGTGTTACTGTCAAAGAACCCTCTTTTTTCCATGCATCCAATCGCTGTTTATTATTGTCTTTGTCATACCTTACTTTAGAAATCCAAGAATGAGATATTACAACAATTTCACCAGTTTCAAAAATTGGAAACTCTAAATCTGCTGATGTGAAATCCTCTGTTTCAGATAAATCAAACCCAGCAATACACTCTTTCTGTTTAAAATCATCCCATTTTACAGATTTATTATTTTTGTTGATTGTCTGCATATCTAGGAAAGACAATTCATCAATATCGGAGAACAGATTGAACTGCTTCGTAATCCAATCAGCAAGTTCCTGAGGGTTATTTCGATCCTTTTTGTAGTCAGTGACGAGGTTAACGACATCCATCAAACAAAGATTTGGATTTGCTTTAATCCACATGTTTGGATTATCTGCTTCTTTTGGATCATCCAATTGAGCTAAGAAATAGAGCATCCGTTCATCCAAATCATCTTCTAAATGTTCCAAACATTCCACGCCGGCTTCATAGAAGTCCATTAATGGACCATCTAATACCGTACCAGCAGTAGTGATATACATGATAAGAGGTTGCTTTCTCATACCACGTGATCTCTTCATAACATTGATTAGAATGTAATTGACAAAATCATGAACTTCATCAAAACAACCAAAATGAAGGTTTTCACCATCCTTTTTCTTTTCGGCTGACATGGCCACCATTGAGCAGTTCTTTTCTGGATACTTTATCTCACGAGCCATCGCTTTGAATTTCTTGGATAGATAAGGAGAAGCTTCAATCATTGCCTTTGCTTCTTCAAAAAGAATGTTCGATTGTTTTTGGGAGTTGGCTAGAATGTAGACATTTGCTCCGTTCTCTCCATCTTCACCAAGCATATAGTTAGATAAACCAGAAACCATTGTTGTTTTCCCATTTTTCCGGCCAACAAACTCCAAAACTTCTCTATACTTTCTTACTCCAGTTTCTCTATGAACCCAGCCGTATGTTCCCCCAATGACAAAATGTTGCCAAGGTTGGGCAACAATTTTCCCAAAATCACCTTTTGATGGTTTACACTTCTTTTCTAAGAAGCGAATTGGCCTATGGGCTTTTTCCTCATCAAATATCCAAGGAAACTCATCAGTTCCTTGGCGCTCTAAATCTCGCATATGCCTTTTGGCTGCTAAAATTACTAATTTGCCTGCTGGCATCATCGGGTCCCAAGGAGTCCATTCAGACTGATTCTCTAAATTGTCAAAATCAATGACTCGTTCTGCATACCAAGTTGTTAATAATTCAGGATATGGTTTTAAAAGATAACCACCCCAACTGGACATTCCTTCTCGAAAATCATTCCACCAGTTATCTAACTCTGTGTAATTCATTTCAATGACTAATTTTGGTTTCTTTTTAGTAGTCATCTTCATCATCGCCTGTGCTGTCATCTGCTAATTTAATAGCAAGTTTTGCTCTTGAAGCTGGTGAAAGACCTAAATCGCCTCCATAACCTCGCATGTTTTTGGTGCAAGTATCCATTTGCTTTGAAAGAGGATTTCCATAAAGTTCAGGGCTAATGGTAATTGGAGTACCAGCAGTTTTATTATCTTCTTTTTGATGCTTATACTCTTTTTTATGAGCGAGCCTCATTTTCTTCAGTTGCTTATTTAGCTGAACATACTGAGAATACCAATCACAGTACATTGCAATCGCGATAGAATCAGGGTTCTCAATAAGATCAACTGATAACAATTCTGCCTTAATAAATTCAAAAGTCTTTTTTCCTAATGAATCCAACCAAGGAGGAGCATTGATTGCATCGCTTTTCATTTTAAGCCGCTCTTCCGCAGCTGCTCTTTGCTCAAGCTCTTTTGTATTCTTCTTGTTTGGATTCCCATTTAATAATTGCAATCGTGCGCTGGTAGCTTTTTGAGCCATAATCTCACCTTCTTTCTTGCTAAAAATGAAAAAGACAAAAAAATGTAAATTTTTGCCTTTTTTTGATTGTTTTTTACTCTGTTTTTCTGTTTCATCAAAAATTCACTACTACTTAATGACTAAAAATTTCTTCCATCATTTTTTCCATTTAAAAAAAAGTTGAAAAGCGGTAATTCTGCGAGGGAAGGACTGCACCGTTCTCCGGCGGCCCCACAAACTAACTTTTTAGGGTAGGGGGGTAGTCTCTACTCACCACTTTCAGTAGAATACCAGTATCCATTCCCTACCGCTAACGTTCATTAGTAGCATAGAACTTCACCACGTTAGCTTTTGTCTTAGCCTTTTTTGTACCTCCGCTACGTTCCGGATGCTCCTTATTGTGGCACGCAACACATGCAAGCTCAAGGTTGTTCTCATTCCAGAACATAGTAATGTCATCCCTTGCTTCCACCTTGTGATGGACAATGGTTCCCTTTGTGATGATTCCCCTGCGCTTACATTCCTGACATAGACCAAAATCCCTGGCTATGATGACTAGCCTAATTTTACGCCAACGAGGTGTCTTATATAGTTTATCAATATCATCTCGCTGCCTTGCGCTTACCACGCTGATTCAAATCCTTCCTTTATTACCTTTGGTTTGCCATCAATTTGTTCGTAGTGTTCAATCATAAAACTATTTGGACTATCATAATCAGGAGTAGCTGTTTCCCAGGAGTAGCCCACCTGTTTGATATTATCTACTTCCTTGCCTTCGAGTAATACTTTTGGGATTGAATCAATATTTCCCAATTCGATTATTAAATAAGGTGCTGTATCTGCACAGATAACAACAGATTCCGTCTCATTTTTCTTTAAATATCTAGGTTTATAAACCATTATTCTTCCTCCTTGCATCAATCAATTCGCCAACATACACATTCACTAAAGCCTCTTGAACTTTAAGTAAACCTTCTACACTAAGATTAGTAACATCCAACTTCAATCTTTCTTTTAAGAAAAGAGCATTATGTGGAGCTTGTATTGTTTGCTTGTTCAAATAGTATGTAACTGCAGCTACCTCATCCATTCTCAAGCCGTATATAGTAACAACTTTTATAAATAACTCCACAATAGAATCAATGTCTTTTTCCTCTCTTAACATCTTAAGAGTCTTAATGAACTGCTCTTGTTGCTCCTGTATCTTTTTATAATTTTCTGGTTTCTTCTTAGCCATTATCCTACCCTCTTTCTGTACTAAAAAAGACCCCAGTTAGGAGGTCTTAGTTATTTGGATTTCTAATTTCCAAAAGCCTTTCATATGCATCTTCATCTTGTAAAACTTTATATAATTCAATATCTCTAGCTGCAATCGCTGTAGCTAATCCTGGATTATTCTGTTCCATTTCTGAACCTAAAATCAGATTTTTCAATTTCGTAGTTAAAGGCGATCCAATTCCTTGCTTAAAATTAAACCCTAAAATTTGTAATGTTTTCAATACATCTGTCGTGAGTAAAGAACTACTTAGCGTATCAATAGACTCCAAATACTTTTGAGCTTGCTCATTTTCCATTGTACTAGCTAAATTTTTCAATGCTGGTATCACATTTTTTGTAATATACTCCATGTCTTCTTCTGTAATTTTCTGAGCAACAAACTCCTCTTCATATACCTTGATTGCCAATAATAATTCACTTTTATCAGCCAATAAGTCATTTATAATCTCTTCCATCTGAGATATTGTAGCCTTATCATCTTTTCGTTCTTTGAATGCTCTAATTTTTGACATTACTGTAGCAGCGCTATTTCTAATAGCAACCTCGCCGACACTAACTGCGAGTTGGACTAATTGCTCATTTTCTTGAGGGTTCATATGTTTTCTCCTAACTTTTTTTGTTTTTATTATACCAAATATTTTGTTATTGCTGTTAGGGATATCTGGAATATTCACTTGGATATATTTCATCATAATAAAATTTCCCTATACAAAAAAAGAATGCCTAAGTGCTCTTGATAACTTATGTAATTGAATGCTACTTGCTCAGCCAAGCAGCATAATATATAACGATGCTGAGTCGTTCGCTGCTGTTTCTGTTTCCGCAGATAGCAGCAGAAGCTTAGGGAGAAACATCTATAAGACAATTATTTTATTTTGTGAGTAGAATAATCTATAGATAACTCTTCCTTTTCAATAATTTGTATTTGTACTAGAGAAATTCAAATTATTTGATACTAGCATAATAACATCGATTTACCCTACGAAACGGTACACTTTTATCCTTAAAACGGTACATTTGTTTACCAGCCTAGCCGACTTGCAATCTGATCCACTATCCGCTTTTCTATTTTTCGGCAACCATCTTCACTATATCCTTCTATTTTTTGAGAAATCCACACCCATGAATGTGGCTCTTTCGAGAAATATTTCAATTCAATTATTTGTTGTGCTTTATCTGAACAATGTGCCAAAACATTATCAATAACAGATACAGCTTTCGCTCTAAAAATTATTTGCTCATGACTAGCTAACTTAATGGCCTTGTCCTCTACATCGAATTTTTGAACGGTTGAACGACTGCCACCAATATTTTCATCAATTTCTTCTCGGTGAGGATTCATAATACTTTCACGCAATTCTTTTATCTCGTCCTTTAGCTCACTATAATTGCTAAGTAGGTCTCTAACATGTTGCCTAGCTTTCGAACTTATTTTTACTTTTGTCAATCTGACATTCTCCTTTCAAACCGCTAAAAAAATACTAGCTTCTCTCCCTCATGATAATAGTCTTAAAATGATTTGCTGCCAGTCTATTTCCATTTTTCTTACAGAGCCGACTGTCTTCGCAACTTTTTTTAAATCATTTCACTCTCCTCTTCATGTATAATATACTCAAAACAATTAATGTAAGGAGATAGATTATCAATGGAAGAACATAAAATTACTTTTTATAATCTTGAAGCAAATACTGTAAATTATTCTGAAACCATCAAAGTAAATGAACCTAGGAAATGTATGCACTGTGGAAATACTGGAAAACAATTAATTACAGCTTGTCTGGGAACCTTAGGGAAATACGATGAATACCCAGGTATTATCACTTGCGCTTGCCAGTATTGCGGATCAACCACAATTCATTTCATGTATACAGGGGTCCGATCTAATCCTAATGGTTATGAAACTGAAAAATTCCTGATCTCATCTAAGACCATACCTTCCGAAAAGGAAACACCTTTAGTTTTCCCAAAATCTTTATCAGAAAAATTTAGTAACTTTATTGAAATTTACAACCAATCGCAAGAAGCGGAAGAAATGAGTCTTGATAAAATAGCTGGAATGGGGTATCGAAAGGCTTTAGAATTTCTAGTTACAGATTTCTTACTTCAATATCCTGTTGATGGTGTGACAGAGGAATGGCTAACAAATCCTAAAATAACTTTAGGAACCAAAATTTCAAAAATTGAAAACCCACGACTTCAAGATTTATCTAAAGCTATCTCTTATCTTGGAAATGATGAAACTCATTATTCAAGACAACACCCTGAACACGATATCAATTCTATCAAAGCATTTATAAATGTATTAGTTTCTGAAATTGATAAAGAGGTAGTTTATGCTGAGGCAAAAAAAGTAATTAGTAAGCCAAAAGAACAGAGATAAAGAGAGCGCTTGTCTCTCTCTTTTTTTGTTTTACCCATTCCAACCAAAGTCAGCATTCAACAATTCCACCTGTTCGTTATACGGTGAGTCACTACATATTTCCGGTAGGTTCGCTCTTACAAGTGCCTCAGCACAATTAGGAACAACCATGTTTCCAATTCTGGCTACTTGCTTTGCTTTACTAATTCTCTTACCATTTTTATCTTTATCAAGTACATAGTTATCCGGAACACCTTGAGCTTTAGCCAGTTCCTTTGGCTCCAGCATCCTCAAAGTAATATCAACAATTTTATAATTTTGATCCTTTATCCTAACCAAGCCAAACCTATCTTTAGTAGGTATTGTATGCATAGGTCCATCTATATCCTGACCAATATCCGATCCATAATATTTAGTTAAGAAAGCAGCCTCTTTATCGCCAAACACTGGTTTGTTGTAATACTCTTCAAAGAATAGTTGAATTTCCGGATCACGATCTACAACTTCAGACTCCATCTCCACTTCAACAACTGAATGCCCATTTCTCATAGTCACTGTGTGCAAAGGATCATCCAAATTACTTGCTACCGATCTAGTTTGTCCTCCATAGGTTTTACTTACAAATGCTGTTACTAGTGAATGATGGTCTACCTGTGTGATAGTATCTGTAGGCTTTCTCATGTCAATGCCTGCTCCTTGATAATTTCCACCATAGTTTTTGGCTAAAAATGCAGAAGCCAGCATTTGTTGTCCTCCAGTTGTGATAGTAGACATCGGATCATTCGCATCACTTCCCGGATGGCCAGTATTATTTACTGCCATAAATGCAGTCATTAATGAATGATGATTGCTTTGGCTGGTAATCGTAGATAGTGGCCCAGACACATCATCACCAGTTGAATTGCTAAAGTCCTTCTTAATCCAAGCGGCTGCCAAACCAAACTTATTCCCTCCGGCTGTAATAGTTCCTAGCGGTTTATCCAAATTCAACACTCTTTTTCCATCTGGGTCGCCATATCCCATCTGAATAAGAGAAGGTGAAATGAGACAATGCTCTGCCTTAGTAGTAATTGTTGTTAGAGGATCATCCATTGAATAGGAAAGACGATCTCCGCCAAAACCAGTTTGTCCAATTCGTGCAATATAAGGAGCAACGACTCCATAACCGTTCTTCATGGTTACTGTGCTTAATGGTTCATGAATGCTTTGACCTCTAAACTGCTCTCCTGAATGGTTCACACTCACTATAAATGGATCAGGATTATCAATAACAAACTTTTTCAATCCTCTGGCAATTCGTTTCATCGTGTTAGGACTCAAAGGTTTCTTTCTTCCAAATATAGATTTACCAGGTATGTTCCAATCAATACATTCTGCTGCTGATCTATAGGGTTCTAAAATTCCACCGGCTACTTCCAAACTCTGCCGATCGCCATGAGTTGGCTCAGGCCATACAATCGGCTGACTATCACAGCGAGCAATCATAAACAGCCTTTTTCTCGTTGTGGGCGCTCCATAATCACACGCTCTGAGTTCCTTAAATTCAACATGATAACCATGCTTTTTCAAGGATTTTACAAACGCTTTGAAGGTTTCTCCCTTTTTCTCTGGATCAGGCATGTGACCTTTTTCGGTTTTCATCAATGGTCCCCATGTCTTGAACTCTTCTACGTTCTCTAAAATGATTACTCTTGGCTTTACAGTAGCAGCCCACCGGACAGCTACCCATGCCAAACCTCGAATGTTTTTATTTACTGGTGTACCACCCTTCGCTTTTGAAAAATGCTTGCAGTCAGGGCTAAGCCAGCATAATGCTACTTGACGACCATCAGCCACTTCTCTTGGATCAACATCAAAAACATCCTCACAATAATGCTTTGTATTGGGATGGTTAGCTTCATGCATCGCTATCGCATCCGGATCATGATTAATGGCAACATCAACTGACCTTCCTATTGCTAACTCAATTCCTGTAGATGCGCCGCCTCCACCTGCGAAGTTATCTACTACTATTTCATTTATCTCATTTCCTATTTTCAAAATTCATTCCTCCAGTTCATATATTCAGTAATCTATCTGAATCCATCCATTTCTTGTTTTATTCTGACAAAATAGGCGTAAGTCATTTTGAAGCTTCATCAGAAATACTCCCTTGTCACATCCAAATTCAATAATCATGACCCGTTCACCACTTGCATTTATTGGTCGTGCTGAATAAAAAATCAAGTTGTGTTTTTCGAAGTATCCGGCAAGAAGGCTTTCAGTTGTTTCCTCAGTCATAGAACAATCCCTCTTCTTGCTGATCAATAAATTCAATTACTCTGTCAACATCTACGTAATTTAAAAATTGAATCGTTCCCGGTGTCTCTACTTGAAAAATTTCTGCCTCTTCTTCAGTAATATACTTTCGGCCATAAATACTTTTCATGTGTAACCAAATAGAAAATGGGATAAAAGCAGCAGTTTTATTGATTAACACGCATACTCCAGCAACAGCTCCCATTTTTTCATATTCTGTTAACTGCTCAAGTTGTGTAGCAGATAAACGGTCCTGATTCATTCTTTTTTCTGTCGTTGCTTTCGATTCAAAGATGATTGCACGCCTATCATTTAGAACTCCCTTGAAATCGCATTGAGCCTTCTCATGCTTTTGGAACTGAACGATGGCACGGCCTCCATTTTCTTTCCTAATAATTTTGAACGGTTCCGGTGTTTTCTCAATCAGAGCGCGACCTCTTTTCTTATAAGCAGCGCATCCACCCAATATCATTTTTTCAAAAGCTGAGCCTTGAGCATTATTCATTTTGCTTTTGTAGCTTCTAGCTAAGTCCTTCTTTTTTGTCATTAATTATTCCCTCCTTCATCATCCCCAGAATCACGCCATGCTCTCAAGTAAATATGCCAACCTGTGAGTTCATAATATTTACACTCAATGTGGGTGATCCGATAATTTTTATATTTACGACGAAAGAACTCTTCTCCACCGTCGTTGCTTAGTGCTAATGTTTCTACTTTTCTTTTTGAATAATCTCTATCATGGTCATCTTTCGTTAAAAAAGGCCTGTTCAAGTTTCTACTAGCTGACCATCTACGCTTCCCCTTCTTCCACCTGCTTTGCTTAGTAAAGTAATTTGCTAGAGCAACAATACCTTCATCACCTGACTTGATAAGAGACATTTGAACAATACCTAATGATTCTTTCTTTTTTCCTCTGCCTCTGGACCACGAATCATCCAATATAGCCATGGGTAACGTATTTTTTATAACCATGTGATGATGGATATTTTTTATATTTCCTGTTTCTTCATCAATTGAAAACTCAGTTATATAAATATATTTAATAGGCGGTAACTCCTCTTTCTTTACTTGATACCGTAATTTTTCTAAGTAGTTCTCCATGTCCTTTTTTGATTGTTCAATAGACAATGGCTTAAATTTTGGTTTATAAGTATGAGTTAAATAGATATCCCCTTTTTTAAAATTCCCTTGGAACAACCAAAGAAGATGGCGCCGGCTATTTCTATCATTAGAATTTTGTTGTGCTGGTCGGCAAACTTCCTTCTTCCTCTTCCTTGATTTCTTTACAGCTATTTCCGCTGCTGCTGTTCGTGGAATGATATCTATTTCTATATAGTTTCCTGTTTCTATTGTTCGTTCCCTAATGAATGACATTCCAACTACCTCACTCTTGGTTATTTTCTTTCCGGCTTAAGTTAATACCTATTACAAGCCGTATGAAACGCTGATTTTCCAACGTTTCAGATTGAAAAAAATCACCAAGAATGATATAATTAACTCATGAATAATTGTCTTTATCACTCTTGGTGAAGATGATGGAACCTTGTTGGCAGACAAGGTTTTTTCTTTTGTCTTTCTATGCGATAACTGTTACTTTTTCGCTGTTGATTAGCTCTTCCAGTTCAGTTTCCAAATATTCTTTGATATTTGTTTTTGCATGGTATTTCCATAAGCCGCCATCTGCTTCAAATAAGGCGCAATCTCCATTACTGTTAATCCGGAAAATAAATTGACTTTCTGGCTGATCTACTTCTAGAAACGTTCGATAAGGTTTCAAGACTGCCGGACTTGGAACTTTTGCATCATCCACTGTGGATGCTCCTGTTCTCACTGTTGCTACTTGTGACACTCCGTTATCTCGTAAATCTGAACTATCTTCTAAACGAATAGCACTGGCAAATTCCATGATTGCTTCTGCATCTTTTGTGCGGTCAAATAGAGACATCATATCAATCTTGAATCGTTCTTGATCTAAGAAATGGCCGTATGGATATCGATTCTGTTCTGCGTTTGCTTCAATCAGACTTTCGCGCTTTCTTTCGCCATTTAGTTGACTGTATACCTTCACTCGTGTTGGACTTTCAACATGAATCAGCAACTCATCCGGTTCATCAACCATTTCTTGATCAAATTTAGAATTCAGATATTGAACCAATCCAGTAAGTGATGAAACCTCTAAGGTGGATGCATACCGCGTAGGAAATAATTCTGTAAGGTTCGCTTTATCTCTATCGAAAAATGTATGCTCATCTTCTTTAAAGATGACATCTTGCTTCTCACGTAATTCCACACCATACTGAATCGCCTCTTTAATATTTTCTGTCATTATTTTTTCCTCCTAATTACTTTGTCTTTTTTGGAAGTCAATGACTTCCTTTGTTTCTGATTCTGGTTTTTCAAGTTCATCTACAGGCTGGCCTGTATCAGTTTTTACTTTTAAATCATCAGGGTCCATAAACATCTGTCCTCTGGCACCTGATTTCAATTCAGCTGCTTCGATATGGCCGGTATTTTCATTTCGGCCAAAAAGCACCTTCGTTTCTGTTTCTTCACGTGGAACGAGCTTACTTTTACTAATGCAAGTAATTGTTACCTGTTCACGTTTTTTATCCGGTACGACATCAATTGTTAATGTCACTTGTCTTTTCTTAGTAGCTTCAGTATTCTTATCCAAGATATTTGCAAAGACTTGTTCCATCTCGTAATCAAATTTTTCTTGGATGGCTCCATCGTTTATTTCTGACAGATTCAACTTCATGTTCTCCATTCCTGTTTCCCTCTCTTTCTGATATAATGACTGTGATATGATTTATTTGAAGCAATATGAGTGGCTGCTCATGTTGCTTTTTCCATTTGACCTAAAAAAGTTTCTCTGAGTGTATCTAATCGGTTAGTGTTTCCTTGTAGTCTCGGTAGTTTCGCTTCATAGACTGGTCGCCAATCCCAATTTCTCCACAACCACAATCGGTTGTTTTCTATTTTGAACCGCTTGTTCAATCCATCTATCTTCACTTGATACACATAATTTCCGGAAGGTTTTTCCTCTTCTTCTAGGATGATTCCGTTATTTGAATAGAAAAATGCTGCTGCTACTTGTTTTTGCTCATTGCTGTAGCGGCTATTCATTGCATGCACTTCTTTTTCTATTTTTGAATCTTCGATAATGTTTCTCTAAAAGATTGCGTTCGCTGGCCATCTTTTGCCTTAAGTCATGATAACCTGTGGTCATGCCGCGTTCGTTGTAATAATTTTCGATAGCATTTAGCGCTTCTCTATGTTTTTGAAATTGCTCTTCCGCTGTGTAATTTTTTATCTGGTCTGGATAATAACTTGTTTGCATGTAAAGCACCTCCGTTCAATTAATTATTTTTCGTTCTTTTCCGCTTACCTTGATTTTGTTTGGTTTATTAGTGACTGCAACAACTGTCCAAACTACTACTGATAAAAATCCGAGCAGCAATGAGGCTCTAAAAGAGAGTCCTAATAATGACATCAAAGCCACATCAGGTAAAACTTGGATTATCTTTTGTTTCATTCTTTCAGTTCCCTTCTATAGATAATTGACAACAGAAGCCAGATTACTAAATACAAAACTGCTGCTGCATAATGAAAAACCCTCAGATATGCAATTACTACCACAAGAAAGATTAAGGAAACGGCAATGAACATTTCTTTCATTTAGCTACCTTCTCCGGCTTATCCTTCTGACCTTCAACTTCATCTTTCTTTTTGACCACTGCTTTTATCTCGACGCCCAAGCGCCGGGAATGAATCCCAGCTAAGGCATCAAACAAATCTTGAACGTTCTTTTCACTCATTCCCATTACTACTCCTCCTCACACTGATTTTTGTTGGTTGCTTCTTTGCTGTTTCTAATTCCTTCTATTTCTCACTTCCTGTATAATTGATTTATCGACAACTGGTCTGTCGAAATACGATAGAAAGAGAGGAATAATGATGCTTGAAAAGTATCCTGAACTTAAATATGAATACCATTTTGACAATCAGAATCATTTCATAGAAACACCATTTGCTGAAAAAGATGGATGGATGCCTAAAGAAATGATTGATACTGAAGAAGGCCAAGGCGGTTATATGGAGTATCCTAACGGTGTGAAATTGTTAGCCATCACAGATATTCAAAAAGGTCTTGTCTCTTATTACACTAACTATCCTTTAAAAGAGATTTCTCCAAATCGCTTCGCTTTTGATTTTTCTTAAAACCAAAGCCTTTTTTCGACCATTCCCATACTCCGTTTTTCATGGGGATGGTTATTTTCTTATTTGCTGACGCTTGCCGATCCATACTTCTCCCTCCTCATGCTGATTTTTTGCTAGTTGCTTCTTTGATGATTTCCAAACGCTCTTTTTCATCCTCATCGGAGTCACCTAGCTTTGCCAATATAAAGCCCGCAATTAGTTGTTTGCCGCCATACTCTAGCGATGTGAACTTGCGGAGTGTATTCTCCATTACTTTTTCTTTTGTTTCGAGTGACATGACGCTCACCTCCTTAGCATGAATGTAGCTTACATCATCAATATAATAGCTTTTAGCTACTTTGTCAAGAAAAAAGTTGCTAAAAGGGATTTTTTGATTTATACTGATTTTTGAAAGGTGGTGGGTTTGATGCAGAAAATGAGAGTTAAAACTCTTAGGAAGAGCCTTGGGCTTAACCAAGAGAGTTTCGGAGAGGTTCTGGGTGTGGGTAAGACCGCCGTAAGTAAATGGGAGCACGGTGTAGTTGAAGTTCCCTCATATCAAGTGAAATTAATGAGCAAAGAGTTTAATATGAATCCTGATTGGTTCCGAACTGGTGTCGGAGAAATGTTTAATAAATCTGATGACATAATCATGGACTTATTTAGGAAAGTAAATTTCGGTGATAACGAATTTCATAAAAATCTCTTTCGAGCATTTGCAAAATTTGATGAATCGGAATGGATTGCATTAGAAAGCATCATAGACAAAATAAATGAAGAAACAAAAAAACAGACTGATTAATCAGCCTGTTTATAGTAATAGATAACTATCTCTCGAATTTCCTTTAAATGTTTCAGGTTATTGATTTGCAAAAGATATTCTGAGATATTCTCGATATATTCTTCTTTTGTTTTAAGAGTCACTTTTTTATCTTCCATTTTAAACATCTCCCTATTTATATTAACGGGTCTGGTTAAATTTATGAGAGATTATAAAAAACTGATGTTTTGTTTCGGTTAGTCTGATATACTTCTATATTGTAGAGTATATCTACTTTTAGCGGGAGCAGCACTAGCTAAGTGCATCAACATCCGGGATTGGTGATCAGGGATGCTAGCTCCTGTTTTTTTGTACTTTCTACTTAATAACGCTTCATGCTATCCTCCGGTCTGAATAATCAGCGGTACGATAACGACAACCAAAATAGCTACTCCCATGTCACAGCCTCCTTTCTTTCCTTAACTAGAATATATCAAACTATTCTATAACAAGGAATATTTTTTTATTGATAGGTTGCTGTGACAGCATATTTCAAAATTACATATTTTACCAATAAGTAAAATTTAATTACTTTTTAGAATAATTTCATTAATACAGCTCTCTAAATTTGAGAAAATAGCAAAAAATAGCATTTAAAAATATTCCTCACAGGAATATTTAGAAAGGATTGGTCTATGAACATATCAAACGCAATAAAGTCTTTGAGGAAAAGACGGAAAATTAGACAAATAGATATAGCGGAAAATAATTCATATGCATCGAAAATCGAGAACGGAAAGAAGAAGTTGTGGGTTGAAGAATTAGAAGAGATAATTGATTCTTTAAATACTAACTACCTTGAGTTTTACCATTATGCCGCACTTAGCGACTACGAAAACCACTTTTCTTCGAGAATTAACCAAGTTAATAAACGCCCTACCGATGAGCGTCTTAAGGAGTATTTCCTGAAAAAATATTATCAGGATAATTTTCAATTTTCTGATTCAAATAAGGAGCTAGCTTACTATTATTCTACAAAAATACACTTTTCCAGTTTGTGGAATTTGCAAGAGATAACAGAAAAAGAAAAAAAACACATCTTTGAACACTTGATAAAATGTAAGTTTTACGGGTACTACGAGTACCTTTTGTATGTAAACGTAATAACAGTCCTATCATTTGAACAAGGAAAAGAGTTAACCAATAAGATGTATCCGATTGTGGACGAAAATTTACGAGACCCAGATACTCTAAAGTACGCTTTAACTGGGCTACTTAATTTTATCACCCAACAACTTTATGACCGTAGATACGAAAGTGCTCAACGATATATCCAACTTGCCGAAACAGTTGATAGAGAAAAAAGAGATTATTACTATCGGTTCTCGTTGCAATTTCTAAAGAACATACTTACTTACTGTGAAACTGGCGATAGCGACTACTTGATTAAAGCTTCGCATTTCATTGAATTACTTAAGGATATAGGCGATCAAAAAATTGCTTCTCTCCTAAAGAAAGAGATGGATCAACTGATAGCTACTAATAAGAAAATCAGGAAGGATGATATTATAGTTTCTATAATTAAGGACAGATAAAAAGCTAACTAGCACCACGAATGCCAGTTAGCCTAATGTCCTCATTTTCATGAGTATTGACAAAAATATTATATCATAGAAATGGGGTTTACTATGAAAAAAATTGCTGTCCTCTTTATTTTATTATTATTCTCTGGTTGTGCTTCCCCAGAAGAGAAAGCAGAAAAAGAAGCTATTACTACATTAGAATCGTATGGCCTAACCAATGAGATTGCAAATGATTTTTTTGGATACGCTAATTCTTCTAAATTGATTTTTTCAACAATGACAGATATTAACAATTCTATTAAAGAGAATGGATACATTATACAGGATGATAAATATAAGGATGTACTTGTAGCGGCAGAAACAATGGAAGATTACTTTTCGTCACTCAATCCGAAAAAAAGGGATGATTTGCATAGTTACCTTTCGGATTCCGAGAATGTTATTCGAAGCCCTATATTAATATTAGATAATATTGAGGATAATCGAAGAACTTTTACTATTGCAGAAGCTGCTATGGTGTGGGATATGATGACATTCTATGCTAAAGAATCTATATCGTCACAAAATCTATCTGAAGAAAATTTAGAGAGGATTATTCAATGGTATCATGAAAATAATAGTTATACCGATTTATTCAAAGATGCGTATGAATACAAAACAAAGTGACCCCTTCCTTTCTATAATTAGAAAAAAATTAGTTCGATACCATCTAGCGAAATTCTATCTGCTATAGGATTTCCTTCAGACTTGTTATATTCAACAAAAATACTGAACCAAAAAAACACATCCCCTGCCTGATAAACCGAGGATGTGCAACTGCTGAAATAGGCTTTTTTTACCTGAGCCTATTTTATCACAAAAATAGGAGTGTGAATACGATGAAAAAAGCAGCATTATATATGCGAGTGTCTACTGATCAACAGGCCAAGCACGGAGATAGTTTGCGTGAACAACAAGACACATTAAACGATTATGTAAAATCTCAAAATGATATTACCGTTTTTTCTGAATATATCGATGATGGTATTTCCGGTCAAAAACTTGAAAGAGACGAGTTCACCAGGTTAATGAATGATGTAATCGCCGGTAACATAGATATAATTCTTTTTACAAAATTGGATCGCTGGTTTCGAAATCTTCGACATTATTTAAACACTCAGGAAATACTAGAAAAGAACAATGTTTCTTGGAACGCGGTTTCTCAACAATATTATGATACTTCTACTGCATATGGTCGTACGTTCATAGCGCAAGTTATGAGCTTTGCAGAGCTAGAAGCACAAATTGATTCAGAAAGAATAAAGGCTGTTGCAGCTAATAAAATTCGACAGGGTGAAGTAGTTTCTGGCAAAGTGCCCCTCGGCTATTCAATTGAGAATAAGAGGCTTGTTATAAATGACCAGGCAGAGATAGTAAAAGCAGTTTTTTCCCATTATCTTACCTATAACAGTATGAGGGAAACGGTACGATATATGGATAATGAACTAGGTATACAAAGAGATTATCAGAGCGTTAAAAATATGCTGACAAACAAAAAATATATTGGCGAACATAGAGATAACAAAGAATATTGCCCTCCTATAATTACTCGTTCTGACTTTGAAAGAGTTCAAGAACTACTCAAAAAGAATGTTAAGCGTAATACTAAGCGGACCTATCTTTTTTCTGGCCTTATTAAATGTTCTGAATGTGGAAAGTCATTTTCAGGACAATCTACTTATCAGCAGTATTATAGGAAAAGTGATAATTTAGTCGTTCGATCATCTAAGAAATGTTACCGATGTAGCCAACACCGGAATAATTCCCAACGCTGCTCAAATAAAAAAATTTATTTTGAGGATAAACTTGAGGCCCAACTTCTTGAAACTGTTCAAGAGAGTGTCAAAAGTTATATTGCATCATTTGAAAACTCAAATAAGAGAATAAGTAAGAAAAACGATTATGCAAAGAAAATAGAGAACAAAATTGAGCGTTTAAAAAAAGCATACTTAAACGAAGTAATTGACCTAGAAGAATATAAAACGGATCGTGCTACTCTTGTTTCGGAATTGGAAAAAATTGAATTGGAGAACAGCGAACAACCAAAGGACTTATCTGTATATAAAAAAATCCTTTCAAATGATTTTATAAATCAATACAGCTCTCTTTTAGAATCTGACAAAAAGATTGTCTGGCGATCTATTATAAGGAGCATTACTGTAGATATCGACGGAAATATAGATATTATTTTTTTATAATCTATTGAGGTGTAACTATTATTACCCAGAAGGGTGATTGTGCGCCATGATGAGCCGAGCAGCAGAGTATTTCACGGCTCCTTTAAAGACTTCACGAGGATGAGCAATACTTTGATTCAGCGAACCTTTGAATACAGTCTCTTGACGAATCACTTCATTCTTGGTGTTCAGATACAGACAAACAAGGTGCTCTTGCTGAAACCCTCTCATTTCATAGATTAAATCTTGAGCAATTTGAAAGCTCGAAGATATCTTTCCCTGTTTGACCTGACTACTCTGATGAAGTCGATAACCGAATTCAATGGCCGCCCGCAATTCAACGGCCTTCACCTTCCCTATCCCTTTTAGAAGCATCAGCTCATGAAGAGTGGCACTTTTCAACTCGTATAAATTGCGGAAATGATTCAAAACTGTTGATGCCAGATACATAACATTCATCTCTCTTGAGCCAGTTCGCAGCAATATGGCTAACAACTCCTGATTTGAGAGAGCCTTTTCACCAAACAGCTCAAGCCGTTCTCTAGGCAGACAATCCTCCGGTACTTCATTGATAAATAGTTTTCTTTTCTCCATACAAAAACTCCTTTACGTATTCATCGATAAGATACGCAAAGGAGCAGCTTTTTTATTTATTGCTCAAGTAGACTGGTACATCAATCAGACTGTCAAAGACATGGAGTGTTTTACTGCGCAGCTCATCATCCGGCTGCAGCAAATCCGGAACCATAATTACAGGGATTCCAGCTTTATATGCCGCTGTAACACCATGGGAAGAGTCCTCCAGCACTAATGTTTTTTCAGGCACTGTTTTTAAGAAGCTGACCGCCTTGCGGAAAATTTCCGGATCAGGCTTTGCTCGGCTAACGTCCTCTGCCGACACAATTCCCTCAAAGCGTGTGATGATTCCTGAACTTTTTAGTAACAGCTCAATTGCAGGACGGACATTACTTGATGCCACCATTTTAGGTATATCCTGCGCCTCCAGATAATCCAACAGCTCCACTACCCCCGGCTTCATGGGTACTTTCCCGGCTTCAAAGGCTTCAATCGTATCTGCATAAGAACGCTGAATGAATTCCTCCACTCTTTCTTTTCCGTATTCCTTGAATATGCGATGATAGTTTTCCTGAACCTCTTCATCAGATACACCTAAGAATTGCAGGTACAGCTCCTTAGAATATGGAAAGCCCATATCATCTGCAATCTTCTGAGAGGATTGATAATAAATCAGCTCCGTATCAAACAAAAGACCATCCATATCAAAAATAACGCCGTCAAATTTTTTCATTACTTCCTCCTACTGTTAATAATAGCTCCCTTACTTGGGAAACAAAATATAAAGAACCAGTAACCAGCAACATATCCTCGCTACTCATTTTTTCCAGTATCTCACCCAATCCAAATTGCCATAATGAAACAATCTCTGTCTTCTTATCCGCGTGCTTTGCTAATGTCGAAAGCTCAACAGCTCTCGGATAATCAAAGGTGGTCAAATAGAGATGGACATTCGGAACCTGCTTTAACAACAGAATCATTTCATCAACATTTTTTGTCGAAAGCGAGGAGAACAGAATATGAATCGTTCTTCCTTTAAATTCCTTCTTCAAATTATCAGCCAGTCTCTGAACCGCATGATCATTATGCGCACCATCCAGAACAATCATCGGCTCGTCATTGATTTTTTCCATTCGCGCCGGCCATTGTGCTTTCAGCAGTCCTTGGCGTACGGTTCGAGTTTGGAATGGCTGTCCTGTCAACTGACAATAGACATAAAATAATTCAACCGCCAGTCCGGCATTCTCAGTCTGATGCTGCCCCAATAGAGGCGTCTTCAGCTTCTCGATTTTGCCTGCTTCTCCGATAAACGAGAAAACCTCTCCCCAGTCCTTGTCAAAATGCAAATAGTCCACAGTATAGTCCACACCAAAATGATAAATAGGAGCCGACATTTTTTTTGCCTGATTATCGATAACTGTCAGAGCTTCATCTTCAATTTTGCCAGTTACTACAGGAATCTTTTCCTTGATGATGCCGGCTTTTTGAAAGGCAATTTCTTCAAGTGTTTCGCCTAGAATATCTGTATGATCCATTCCAATCGTCGTAATTGCTGTCAGTAATGGTTCAACCACATTCGTGCTATCCATCAGTCCACCCAGACCGACTTCAATAATAGCGACATCTACAGCCTTATCCAGAAAATAGTCGAACGCCATAGCTGTCAGCGTCTCAAACTCTGTAATTCCGCTCACAGCTTCGTCCTTGTCCATCTCTTCAACTAAAGGACGGTATTTCTCCACATAATGGATCAAGTCCTCATCTGTAATACCAGTCCCATCTACAGCAATCCGCTCATTAAAGGCTTCTATATATGGAGATGTGAAGGTACCGACAGTCAATCCTGCCTCTTCAAGTAAACACCGTAAATAAGTGACCGTTGATCCTTTCCCGTTCGTTCCTGCAACATGAATCGTAGGAACCTTCTTCTGTGGTTCGTCCACTCGTTTCAATAATGCCACTACTCGTTCCAGTCCCGGTCGTGAGCCAAACGGTAAGCGGCTGTGTATCCATTCAATTGCTTCTTCCACCTTCATTGACATTCTTCGTCACCTCGCATCTCTTATTATAGCGAATGCCCTCCCTGATTTCACTAATAAAGACAGAATATTCCATAAAACCTTTGGGATAAAACGAAAGCCGGCACACGACTAGATAGGTACATCACTCTCTTTAGCTTCTTCAGCTTTCCTTCTCAGTACACCCTTCTTTCAAAACAGTCGTTCCCATCCGAAAAGAAATAAGTTTAAAGAATCTGTTAAATTCTATAAGAAAACTCCTAATGTCTTTGAGTCTTTCTATCTTTTGAAAATTGATATGATAAAATAACAAGTGTCAACTCACGTAATGCTTATGATACTAATTGATAAAATGAATATTTCCAGCTAATTTCGCTATATTTTGCAGAAAGTTTCTGTACCATGATACACTAAAGGAAAAACTACTTCCTACTGCTTGATTAACGATTAAATATCCTCTTCAGCTCAAGAGGTCTTAACTGGGAAGAAAACGATGAAATGGTTATTTAGAGGTGAAACAATGAAAAAAAATAAAACCGGCTTGCTGATTGGGAGCTTTCTAATCCCATTTGCCATCGTGCTTGTTATTTGGCTGATTCTGGGCGTTGCTCCATTTGGTAATAACAATCTGCTGGCAAGTGATTTTGGGAGTCAATATCTGCCCTTTTTAAGTAATTTCAAACGATTTGCCGAAGAAGGCACATTAACCTTTTATTCCTTTACGAACGGGATTGGTGATACGATTTTCCCGCTAAGCTCTTATTATTTACTGAGCCCCTTCAATATATTGGCTCTGTTCTTTTCTTACGAACAGCTGCCGCAGGCAATCGTCTGGATTATCACACTTAAGATTGCCTGCATCGGCGGTTCCATGTTCTACTATTTGAAAAGAACGTACACTGAAGTATCAGGCTTTACTTGGATTTTTTCAACAGCTTTTAGTTTGTGCGGCTTTGTAGCTGCCTACAGCATTAATTTTATGTGGCTGGATATTTTGATTTTGTTACCGTTACTGGCCTTAGGGTTGCAAAAGCTTTGGTATGAAAAGCGTGTTACTCTGTATGCCATCATCCTGTTTCTGTCTATTTTCACCAACTACTACATGGGCTATATGGTGTGCATCTTCGCTGTTGGCTACAGTATCTACTTGTATATCAAGCAAAGCGCTGCACCAACAATCAAAGGCTTTATTCGAGAAGGAAAGGTGTTCTTCATCTCCTCTCTGTTATCCGGCATATCGACCAGCTTTATTTTGCTGCCGGCTCTTGAAGGGATGCTGCAAACAAAGAAAACAGATTTTAATCCAATAACCTTTATTCCTTACCCAAAATTTGGTCCGTCCTTTTTTTCTCAATTTGGAATCGGCACGGTTAACTTTGATCTTCGGCTTAATCATCTACCGACCGTTTTTTCAGGTATTCTGATTATCCTGTTGTTTCTGGCCTATTTCATGCTGGCATCGATACCGAAAAAAGAGAAGAAAGTAACGCTTTTTCTAATTTTATTTGTATTTGCCAGCTTCTGGCTGGAACTGATTAACACCATCTGGCACATGTTCCAAAGTCCGGCCGGTTTCCCTTATCGGAATACCTTCATTTTCAGCTTTTTGGTTATCAAAATTGCCTATGAAGCCTTTCTGCGATTGAAATCCGGCGAAAAACTACCGATTAAGGCGCCAATGATTTATACCCTTTGTCTGGGAATCGGCTATCTCTTTCTCGGTCTGTTCTACCAAGTCTTTGTATTGTCCTATAGCTATGCAATTATTAGTCTCGCGCTTATCTGGCTATACTATTATTTGTTCAATCACAGGCAATCTACTCTTCAGTCACCTTTAAAGCAAAAATATATCGGTCTCTTCCTTTGTTTACTGGTCTTTTCCGAGTTGGGCGTCAATTATTGGATTTCTCTTAAAGCTATTCCGTTCGGTGACCAGCAAGCATTTGAGCGCACCTACAAAGAGCAGGAGAAGGCGCTCGCTTCTGTAGAAGGGGAAGACCTATTTCGGATTAAGCAAACAATTGTTTCTAAGGATGCCGGTTATGCAGAAAAAAACAATGGGTACAACGATTCCATTCTTTACGGTTATGCAGGAATCTCAAGCTATACCTCTACTCTGCATTCAGAAACGCAGGATACCTTACATGCGCTGGGGCTTTATCAAAAAAATGATCGACGCATTGGTTATGTTGACGATTCTCAAGTGGTTAACCTGCTCCTGAATATTCCTTATCAGCTTTCACCAACCGAGAATAGTTTCAGGGAAAAAATCAATACTGTTGGAAACACAACAGTTTACAAAAATAGCGAAGCCATCGGCATGGGCTTTCTCGTGCCCGAAGACTTTTCTGATGTCACGCTGACTACCAATAGACCTATTAAGAATCAAGAGGAGCTGCTTCAAACAATCAAAAAAAGCAGTGAAAATTATTTTAGTCCCACTAAGAAAGTTTCTGAACAAATCAGTGATGACAAGAAAAAGTATGAATTAACTGTAACAACTGCCGCTGATGGTGAGCTTCATTTTGATTTACCGAAAATGCATTGGGCGGCGATTGAAAGCTTTACTGTTAATGGCAAAAAAATCAAACCAACTATGTACATTCGAACCAATCAGCTTTTCAACTTAGGCTATTTTGAGAAAGGAGCACAGGTTCAGCTCGTGCTTACCAGTAAAAACAAGCTGAATCTCCAGAGTATGGAACTGGCTACCTTGAATCAGACGACCTTTGATGCTTTAGTTGCCGCTCAAAAACGACAAGCCATCGACTTACGTTGGACAAAGAAGGGCGAGCTTTTTGGAAATATTTCTGTGAAGAAAGAAAAACAGCTCCTCTACCTCTCTGTTCCTTACGATGAGAATTGGCTAATTAAAGCGAATGGTAAAAAAATTGAACAGGTCAAGGTTGCCGGAAACTTAATGGCCATTCCTTTGAAGGAAGGAACCCATTCAATTTCTATGGTCTATCAGTCCATCAGCTTTTACACCGGCGGGTTAATTACACTCTCAACGCTAGTCGGCTTTCTAATTTTCAAATACTGGCTGCGCGTAAAGAAAAGAAGAGAGATACAAAAATGCTGATTTCGTTCAAAAAATAAAGAGCTGGTAGGGGGAAAATTTCCCTACCAGCTCTTTTTAGTTATTCTTTGACAAAACAAACTTACTCGATTGTCTTCAGCTGTTCAATTCTTTCACGGACAGCTTTTTGTTTGTCCAGATATTCTTTCTCTTTTTCTTTTTCTGCCTGAACAACATCCTCCGGCGCATTTGAAACAAAACGCTCATTGGAAAGCTTCCCTTGTACTCGTTTCACTTCTTGATCCCATTTCCCTAATTCTTTTTCCAAACGGGCAATTTCCTCTTCAATATTAATCAATCCGGCAAGCGGCAAATAGATTTCTACCCCTGTCAGAATCGCCGACATAGCCAGCTCAGGAGGAGTAATCTCTCCACTGATTGTCAATTCCTCCGGATTACAGAAGCGGTCAATATAGTTCTTATTGTCAATCAAGAAACGATCAATAGAAGGATCAGTTGTCTTAATTAGCAAGGTAATTGGTTTAGATAACGGTGTATTTACTTCCGCACGAATGTTTCGTACAGAGCGAATCACATCCTTCAGTACTTCCATCCCCTGCGCTGCCTGATCGTCAGAATTCTCAGGTTGAACCACCGGATAGTCAGCAATTACGAGAGAAACACCTTCATGAGGAATCTTCTCCCAAATCTCTTCTGTCACAAATGGCATGATTGGATGCAGCAGACGCAAAATGTTATCCAGTACATGAACAAGAATGCTCTTAGTGGTCTGCTTCGCCACTTCATCTTCACCATAAAGAATTTCCTTACTCATTTCGATGTACCAATCACAGAAATCATCCCAGATGAAATTATACAGCTGACGACCTGCTTCACCAAACTCGAAGCGATCAAACAATTCCGTTACTCGTTCAATCGTCTCATTCAAGCGTGTCAGTATCCAACGATCAGCAACGGTTTTCTTACCGCTGAAATCAATGTCCTCAACGGTCATCCCTTCAATATTCATAATAACGAAACGACTGGCATTCCAAATTTTATTGATAAAGTTCCAAGCCGCATCCATTTTTTCATAGCTGAAACGAACATCCTGCCCCGGCGCAGAACCATTAGACAAGAACCAGCGTAAGGCATCGGCACCATATTTTTCAATGACATCCATCGGATCGATACCATTGCCTAGAGATTTACTCATCTTACGTCCCTGCTCATCACGAATCAGCCCATGAATCAACGCATACTGGAATGGACGTTCACCAGTGAACTCCAAGCTTTGGAAAATCATTCGACTAACCCAGAAGAAAATAATATCGTAAGCTGTTACCAATGTACTGGTTGGGAAATAGCGCTGATAATCACTGCTTGCTTCATCCGGCCAGCCCATTGTTGAAAACGGCCATAACGCTGAACTAAACCAAGTATCCAGTACATCGCTATCCTGTGTCCAGTTCTCACTGTCTGCCGGTGCTTCCATACCAACATACATTTCCCCAGTCTCATTATGATACCAAGCAGGAATCTGATGTCCCCACCACAATTGACGGGAAATAACCCAGTCATGAACATTCTCCATCCAGCGAACGAAGGTATTGTTGAAGCGGTCAGGGAAAAATTCAACCGCATTGTCTGACTGTTGATTTTTGATTGCTTCCTCAGCTAACGGCTGCATCTTCACGAACCATTGTGTAGACAGACGAGGCTCAACAACTACACCTGTCCGCTCTGAATGACCGACACTATGATTCATTTTCTCAATCTTAATCAAACGACCCATTTCTTTCAAATCAGAAACGACCATTTTACGTGCGGCAAAGCGATCCATACCCGCATATTTACCGGCTAATTCGTTCATTGAACCATCATCGTTCATTACGTTTACCCGCGGCAGATTATGACGATTTCCCACCTCAAAGTCATTCGGATCATGAGCCGGCGTAATTTTAACTACACCCGTACCAAATTCCATATCTACGTATTCATCCGCAATAATTGGTATTTCCTTATCTACCAACGGCAGTGTTACCGTCTGACCGATTAACGCCTGATAACGTTCATCATCCGGATGAACAGCAACTGCTGTATCTCCAAGCATCGTCTCCGGACGTGTCGTTGCGATTTCTACAACGCCTGAGCCATCTGTCAGCGGATAACTCATATGATAGAAGGCTCCCTCAATATCTTTATGGATTACTTCAATATCTGATAACGCCGTTCTTGCTTTCGGGTCCCAGTTGATAATATATTCTCCACGATAAATTAATTCTTTTTCGTAAAGCTTTACAAAAACCTTGCGGACTGCGTCTGATAACCCATCATCCAAAGTAAAGCGTTCGCGGCTGTAATCTAATGATAAGCCCAGCTTTGCCCATTGTTCGCGAATGTGAGAAGCATATTCTTCCTTCCATTCCCAAACCTGTTCAACGAACTTTTCACGACCTAAATCATAGCGTGAAATTCCTTGCTCAGCTAATTTTTCTTCCACCTTTGCCTGTGTTGCGATTCCCGCATGGTCCATTCCCGGTAACCACAATGTATCATAGCCTTGCATTCTTTTCTGACGAATAATAATATCCTGTAGAGCGGTATCCCACGCATGGCCTAAATGCAGCTTCCCGGTAACATTCGGCGGCGGAATTACGATAGAGTATGGCTTTGCTTCCTTATTTCCATTTGGCTTGAATAAGTCCTGCTCCAACCATTTCTGATATCTGCCCTGCTCGATTTCAGTCGGTTGATATTTTGTAGGTAAATTGTTTTCTTCCGGCATCTTTCTCTCCTTCTTTCCTTCGTCCATCTAATTGAGTGTTTTGATAATAAAAAAAAGCCCTAAAACAGTTTTATCAACTGTTTTAGGACGTAATTACTACGCGGTACCACCTAATTTGTATCTGAGCTTCGTCAAATACCTCTTAATCACCGTGAGTTAACGATCACGACTCGAATCATTCTACTACAAAGGGTTCGAATGATTGACTCACAAGCTACCTTCCTGTCAGGTTCATGAAATCTTTCACCAGCCGATTTCTCTCTAAAATCCCTCAGACAGTACTCCTCTTGTTCATTGTCTATTTTTATTAAACGGTTACTGCTTCACACACTATGTAAAAATAGGTTGCGATAAACCATAAAATTCCTATAACGCATTTTACAATGAAGAGGGCCGATTGTCAATTTCAACTGAATTAACGTAAAGCTTTTGCTTTTTCCAAAGCTTCTGTATAATCAGGTTCTTCTGCAATTTCCTGACTGATTCGTTCATAAGCCAAGACACCGGCCTTATCAACAACGAATATCGCCCGAGCCAGACGTCCCATTTCCGGAATAAACAAGCCATAGGCCTCCCCGAATGTGTTGGCTTCATCACGAAGCATCTCCATATCCACGCCTTCAGCGGCACACCAGTTGCTTTGCTCTTCCTTGTTGTTATTGGAAATTGTTAAAAACGCTACGCCCTCTACAGCTCCCGCTTCTTGATTAAAACGTTTTGTCTGCAAAGAACAAATTCTAGTATCAATATCAGGCACGACACTAATTAGGACAGGCTGTCCTTTCAAATCCTCTAAGCGAATCTCTTTATCTTCCAGATTCTTAAGCGTAAAATCAGGTGCTGCCGTTCCTACTTTAGGCTGTTCGCCAACTAATTCAAATTCTGTTCCTTTTCTTGTTACAATCACTTCAAGTTCCTCCTTTATTTATCCCTGCATGACTCTTATCATATACCTCAATTCACGAAAAAGCCTTTTTGATCGGATACAACAAAAATACAATAGAGAATTGCTTGCTACAACAGGTCTTATCTAGATAGATCCTGTAAAAGATTTCATCATACGAAAACTGACCTTTACTTAAGCAAAGGAGTAACGTGTATCCATTCTGTCTTTTGTAGCCTTCATATAATTAAGTATAGAGGAAGCATTTTCAGAACTCAAAGAAACTGCCTACTTAGAAAAGGCCGTATCAAAATAAATCAGTGTTTGCAGCTCTGTTGTCAAATCAATATACTGCACATTGACATGGTTAGGTACAGTCACTCGATCCGGTGCAAAGTTCAGAATTGCGGTAACCCCTGCATCAACAATCTCATTGATTGCCTTTTGAGCATACTTGCTCGGGACCGTAGAAATTGCCACCGTCACGCCGTTTTCTTCAATCATACGTGTCAGCTGATCCATTGGCTGAACACAAATCTCGTTTACTTGTTCGCCAACAAGATTGTCATCGATATCAAAGGCACAGACAATATTCAGATTTTCGTTTCTTCTGAAATTATTTTTAATCAATGCCCGACCAAGATTTCCACAGCCAATCAGCGCAATTCGCTTCTCTTCCTGTGTATTCAAAATATTACTGAATACCTCAATCAGATAAGGAACATCGTAGCCATATCCGCTCCTGCCAAGCTCTCCCAGATGAGAGAAATCCCTACGAATCGTCGCAGGCGGAATTTGAACGATTTCACTGAACTCTCTAGACTTGATTCGGACAACACCCGAGTCATCCAGCATTTTCAAATAGCGCAAATACAAGGGTAATCGTTTGGCTGTTGCTTTAGGTATTTTTTTTTCATTCGCCAGTATTTCCATCTTCTGTTCTCCTTGTTAATGATTTCACATTCTAGTGTAACATCCGTCAAAGAATACAGCAATCACTTTGTGAAAAAAAGTGATTTTCTTTACAAAAAAGAGTAATTTATTAAAAAAATCCTCATTAACTGTGAAACTTATCTACTTTACAGCTGCTAAAAAAAAACAAAGAACTGAGGGGAAATATTCCCCTCAGCTCTTTATGCCACTCGTCTAAAGCAAGTCTGAAAAATCATCCTCTGCTTCATTTTGGCTATCTGCAGTTATTTCACTAACTTTGATTCCATTAAGTGCTCGTTCCATCAACCCCGCAAGATCAAGTCGCGCTTCATAGGCTTGTGCCTTTTCCAATTTCGGTCTTGTTTTTGGTTGTGGCGGTGCAAAAATTGTACAACAGTCTTCAAATGGTTGAATAGCCAATTCAAAGGTATCAATCCGCTCCGCAATTTCAATGATTTCATTTTTATCCATCGAAACAACTGGCCGAATAATCGGCGTATTCGTTACCTCATTGATTGCTACCATACTTTGCAGCGTTTGAGAAGCAACCTGACCCAAAGATTCCCCGTTGATAATCACCAAGCCATTGCGCTGTTCTCTTAACGCATCCGTCAGGCGCAGCATCAAGCGACGTGTTACAGTCATCAAGTACCCCTGAGGCACCACCCGCTTAATTTCTTCCTGTATCTCAGTAAAAGGGACTTCGATAAATTGGATACTTCCTGAATAGGGCGCTAATTTGCCTGCCAAATCCTTTGCTTTTTGCAATGCCTGTTCACTGGTGTAAGGAGGACTGGCAAAATGCACCGCTTCTACCTCTACACCACGTTTCATCGAGAGGTAGCCAGCCACCGGTGAATCGATTCCGCCAGACAGCATCAGCATACCACGCCCACTGGTTCCCACCGGCAAGCCACCAGCACCTAAAATAGTTTCATAAGACAAATAGACGCCTTCTCTACGAATCTCAACACGAATATTGATATCCGATTTCTTCATCTGCACTTGAATATTCGGGTAAACTTCAAAAACTGCACCGCCAAGCTCACGATTCAGCTCATTTGAATCCATTTCATAGGTATGATCGGAACGCTTTGTCGTAATCTTAAAGGTCATGCCTTCTTGATACACTTCCTTGATAATCTCCTGTACCGCAGCACGAACAGTTGGGAACTCTCTATCGACACGAATACTCGGAGAAAAGCTTTGGATACCGAAAACCTTTTCTAATTTAGGAATAATCTGTGCACTATCCTCACCGTTTAGCAGTAGATGCATGCGATCACGATCCGCATGAATTTTGATAGCTGGGAAGCTCTGCAATGCTTGTTTAACATTCGCTGCCAGCTGCATAATAAATGATTTTCTATTTTTCCCTTTAGTTGATAATTCGCCATAGCGAACCATTATTTCTGTATAGTTCAAATTGGAACCCTCTTTCAAATGATTTTATGATGATATATCCTACGAAGTACCTTACTATGTATAATTGATAAGTTTTATAAAATGAATGGCACAAATAATCGTTTCTGTTGCTGCAAACATAAGAAAAGCTGACTCCTGAAGCTAGACAAACAGAAAAGCTGAACACGCTTGTGCAGCTTTTGATGATTCAGATAGAATTAAAATCCTGTTCCACTATAACACAGGAACAGGATTTTTCAAGCTTTTATTTAGACTGTGACGGCTAAGTACCATTCAGCTGGTTTCTATTTTTATTCCCTATCCATTCACCTTCAAAAACTTTTTATGCAGCTGATTGAAGATAATCATGAACTGCTCAATTTCTGCCAATGTATTGCTCTCATCTAAACTAACCCGTACCGCAGCACTTGCCTCTGCTTCTGTTACATGCATCGCATGAAGAGTGCTTCCAACCGATTTTTTTCGACTGGAGCATGCACTAGTTGTTGAAATGAATATCTGTTTTTCTTCCAATGCATGAACCATGACCTCTCCACGAATTCCAGGCAATGCAAAGCAAACAATATGAGGTGCGAAGTCCGCAGCAGCTTCAGAGAACAGCCGAACATTTTCGTAACCAGATAATTGCTCAATTAAGTAATTACGCAGCTGCGCTACATGTCCTTCACGCTCTTGATTTTTCTCACTATACATGCGGAGTGCTCTGGCTGTCGCTACAATACCCGCAATATTTTCAGTCCCACTACGCTGATTCTCCTCTTGACCGCCACCAGTTAACAACGCTGCCAGCTTACGCCCTTTCTTCCAATAAATGAAACCAACACCCTTAGGTCCATGAAACTTGTGTGCTGAAAATACGGCAAAGTCCACTCGTGGTGTCAGCCACTCATCTGTAGCTATCTTGCCAATCGCTTGGACAGCATCCACATGAAAATGAATGGTAGGGAATTCTTCTAAGACCTCGCTAATAGCTCTGATTGGCTGAATGGTGCCAATTTCATTATTGACCGCCATGACAGAAACCAAAATCGTCTCTTTACGAATTAACCCTTTCAAGGCTTCAACACGAACAAAGCCGCGATGATCCACCGGCAAAACAGAAATTTCAAACCCAAGCTTTTCAAGCTGTTTAGCAGTTTCTGATACAGCAGGATGCTCAATACCCGAAATGATGATATGCTTGCCAAATGTGCGTTTTTCAATTGCTGTACCTTTCATTACCCAGTTGTCACCTTCTGTGCCGCCTGAGGTAAAAAAGATTTCTCCTGACTCAACAGATAACAGCTCAGCAATCTGGTTTCGCGCCTGTTCCAACAAACGATGCGCCTGATTTCCGAGATCATGCAGACTCGATGGATTTCCAATGATACGTTGACTCGTTTTTATATAAGTATCCAACACTTGCGGATAAATTGGGGTCGTTGCACTATTATCAAAATAGATCATATTTACAGCCTTCTTCCTAAAAAATTCTTTACTATTATATCCTTTTTGCTAGGGTTCTTCAATCAATCTTGTTTCTACACTTATCAACCAAGATTGTTACTCATTTAGAATCAGTCCGATAATAAAAAAACAGAGCAACCTGTTCAGTTGCTCTGTTTTTGATTATACAGCGTCTAAGTTTTTAAAGTAAATATCTTCGATTCTTCTGAATGCTCCCGGTTCCACTCGTTCAAGTGCTGTACCAATAACATCCAAAGCATCTTGATAACGATACTCTTTAGAGAAAAGATCCAATGTTTTTTCCATCGCCTGACTAATTGCTTCATTTGTATGGCGATAGCGGTTTGCGTACTGCATCATTTGTTCTGTCAATGCTGCCGAGTTAACCAAATCGTTGGTCTTTTTATCTAATAACTCCAGATCCTCTTCACATAAATCTGCAAGCTTGTTAATCTCATCAATGTTGATTCGAATACGGTTCAACGCTTTACTTAATTCTTCAATACGATCAGTAGCTACAAAGAAGAACTCCAGATAAGTTGAAGGCAATCCCGGTAAACGTTTCTTCTCTACAAAACGTTTCAAATTACGCAAACGGAATTCAAATTGATCCACTTTATCCTGTGCTTCTTTCTCACCCTTACGCAGTTCTTTCAAGGACATATCGATTTCCATTTGTTGGTTTTCGATATCCGCCAGAACACGGTAACAGTCTTTAAAGAAAACCTGCACTTCTGAATATGCTACAGTATGCTCAGCCATTTTCGGCTGGTAATCTTCATAACGACGAATCAGCTCTTCAATCTCAGATTGGAACCCTCTTGAACGTCCTAATTCATTATGGTTCAATGTGTAGCTTTGTGAGGTATGATCCAATTCAATCATCAACTGACGATTGTTTCTAAGTACGTGAGCAATGTAATCACCAATTGTTTTATGGTTATTAACTACGTATTTCTTAGAGTTGATTTCTTTTTCCATTACTTCATACAAGGCATCAATCGCTGCAGCTGTATCACGGTTAGCAACCTCGACAGCAGCAACTTCTGCTTTTTCTAAGTCAACGGAAGAATTTTTCACACGTTTCTTCACGCGGTTCAATTCTTCTTCAAAGTTCTGTTCAGGGAATACAAAATGGTCTTCTCTCAGACGTTTGTAGCCTTCTTCAATTTCCTTGATTTGATCAGGGAATACTCTGCTAAGTTCATCATGCAGTGGTGGAATACGTTTCATCACATCATCAAGCTCATAGGTATGACGTTCAGCACTTTCCAATACTTCTCTAGCTTCCACCGGGTCACCGGATGTATTCAATGTGACAAACTGAGTGAACTCAATTTCAATATTTTTCACTTGCTTCTGCAATTCAGAGTAAGCCGGGCCAAAGCCATCTTTCTCTTCTTGCAGCAAGCCGCTGATTTCTTCGTAGATGTCCAAGGCCTTCTGAACTTCCAATGAGTTCCGGCTTTCGCTGTCGCTCAACTCTTTCAGCCCACGACGAATTTCTTCTACTTCAGATTCCATTTCATCCATCGTCTGCTCAGCTTCTGTAACCGCACGTTTTGCTTTCATATAACGGAAAGAATCATTTAATTCTTCAACTTCAAAAATTTGGCTTTCTAATTCTGCAAATGAACGAGTCGAAATATCAGCCCAACGCTGATTCCATTCACGGAATGTATTCTGACTCTGCCCGACCATGTGCATTTTTTTGATTTCGTCTACTTCTTCAATGACAGGCAAATCGAACAGCTCTTCTTTTCTCTTCTCAAGAACCTTAAGCTTCGATTGATTTTGCCTCCGCATAAAGTGACCAATCAAGTATAAGATAGCCGCAACGATGATTATCACTAGAACCACGATAATAATCAAATTGTTCTTCATTAATGTTTCCTCCGTTTATTCAGCATTCTATAATTAGGAATAGGCAGCTCTCTCAATGAATAATTGCTTGATTATTATTTGAAAGACTGGAACAAATTCTTTATCATTCTCTTCAAAAAGACAACCGTAGAAAATTATATCACAAAGTAGCTCCTCAAGCACTAATTTAATGAGGAAATCGCAAAAAACATTTCTATGTTGTTCTTCTCTTAAGAGTCTCTTAATCTTCACGCATACTAGCCGCAAGAATAATCCATTGCTTCCAGTTTATCAAAATTTTGGTTAAAAATGAAGTGATTTATTTAATACGTGAGAAAAGCTCTTTTTCCTGTTGCTTTTCGACAAGAATTTCGGTATTCTTTATACTACTAACATTACAAAACAATGAGAACCTGAACGATGTTCTTCCTGATATTTTAATCAGTAAGAGAGAAATCACTTGAAAAACAACACAAATCATCTATTCTGTATATAATAGAATAGAATCACCAAGCATTCGTTGATACAACAATGCAAAAGTTGTTTTTTCAAACAAATTATCTCAATGTTAAGATAAATCAGTTTTATACAAATTAATCGTTCGTTCAATGAAGAATTCAGACAGTCACCTGACCGAGTTCCTCAACAATATAAAGGAGTGCCATTTCCCTTTTTACAAGTAGTCTAGGGAAATAGACATCGGACCCACAAAATGAAGAACTCAGGAAGTTACCTGACTGAGTTCCTCAACAATATAAAGGAGTGCCATTTCCCTTTTTACAAGTAGTCTAGGGAAATAGACATCGGACCTACAAAATGAAGAACTCAGGAAGTTACCTGAACGAGTTCATCAACAATATATAAAGGAGTGCCATTTCCCTTTTTACAAGTAGTCTAGGGAAATAGACATCGGACCTACAAAATGAAGAACTCAGGAAGTTACCTGACTGAGTTCATCAATAATATAAAGGAGTACCATTACTCTTGTGTAGGAACCTCTAGACGTAATGGATAACGGACCACCAAAATGAAGAACTCGGGCAGTCACCTGACCGAGTTTCTCAACAATATAAAGGAGTGGAAATTGTGAAAGTTATTAAATTTGGCGGAAGCTCTTTGGCTTCGGCACAGCAATTGAAAAAAGTAGTTCAAATCGTGAAAGATGACTCAACACGAAAGTTCGTTGTTGTTTCCGCTCCTGGTAAGCGTTCCGACGAAGATATCAAAGTAACTGATCTATTAATCAGCTACCACGAAAAATATCTAAACAACGAAAATACACAAGAGCTTATTCAGCAAATCATCGCTCGCTATGAAAGTATCATGGATGAGTTAGCTATGGATAAGACTGTTTTAGCAGATATTCAGCAATCAGTCACGGCATTGGCTCAACTGCCTAAGGAAAATAATCCGCATCTGTTTGATGCGTTTCTTGCAAGTGGTGAAAATAATAATGCCAAGCTGGTAGCAGCCTTCTTCAAAGAACAGGGCCTACCGGCAGTTTATAAAAATCCTCATGATTTAGGTATTATTGTTACCGATGAACCGGGAAATGCCCGAATTCTGCCTTCTTCTTACGATAAAATTGGACAATATAAAGATACAGAAGAAGTGTTTGTCATCCCCGGCTTCTTTGGTTATACAGAAGCAGGAGAAATTTGTACCTTCTCACGCGGCGGTTCGGATATTACCGGCTCTATCGTTGCCGCAGGTGTTCAAGCGGAGCAATATGAAAACTTTACAGATGTTGATGGTATTTTCGTTGCACACCCTGGAATCGTCCGACAGCCTAAGACCATCAAAGAACTGACATATCGGGAAATGCGTGAGCTGGCTTATGCAGGCTTCGCTGTTCTTCATGATGAAGCATTAATGCCGGCCTATAAAGCCCATATTCCGGTAGTAATCAAAAATACCAATAATCCGTCTCACCCAGGCACACTGATTACAACAAAACGTGAAGCTGATGCAGAGCCGGTGGTAGGAATTGCCAGCGATCAGAATTTCGCAACCATCTACATTAGTAAATATCTGATGAATAGAGAATTGGGTTTCGGGCGCAAAGTGCTGGAAATTCTGGAAAATATGGGATTAAGTTACGAGCATATGCCATCAGGAATTGACGATATTTCCATTGTTCTGCGTGAACGTCAATTAACACCGGAAATTGAAGAACGTTTGATTCATGAACTGGAACACGAGCTGAAGCCGGATGAGCTGCGCATTACTCATGGCTTATCTATGATTATGATTGTGGGTGAAGGCATGCAGCGTCGCATCGGGGTAACGGCCGATAGTACAGCAGCCCTTGCCAAAAATAAAATCAATCTGGAAATGATTAACCAAGGTTCGTCTGAAGTCAGCATCATGTTTGGTATTCGTGGTGAAGAAGAAAAGCATGCGATTCGCGCCCTTTATGAAACATTTTTTGGCGAAGAAGCTGAGTAAGTAAAGGTTAGGCAGCCATCATATTTATACATTAAAAGAGCAGCAAGCTCAGAATCATTCGATTCTAAGGTCGCTGCTCTTTTTTTGGCGCTCCAGCTCTGCTTTCAGCTTTGGCTCCGGTGCATATTTTTCTTCCCAGTCATCAGGCTTTAACACTTTGTGTGTTACCTCATGATAACGAGGCTTTCCATCCGGGAAAAGCTTTCCCATGTTGGCTTCGTGCACAATCGAAAAAAGCTCTGTTGGGTCAACGCCTAATAGAGAAAAAGAACCATAGGTAAAATACAGCAAATCGATCAATGCGTCCACCTGATCCACTAATGTATCTTCAATTTTCTTTTCCTTCGCCAGCATCTTCTTCTCAGCTGTATCGACATCTGTCTTCAACTGGTCCACAAGCTCATGAAATAACGCTTGATCGTTGTCAGCTGCTGCGTAGAGAAATTCTACCAGCTCTTCTGTTTTGAAACCTGCCCTTGCAGAAGCTTCTTTCGCAGTAAAAGCTTTTGGTGCTTTTGGACGACGATTGTCAAAAGTTTTATGAAACAGCTCTGTTTTTTCATAAGGGTTATCAATTTTCATCAACGTTCTCCTTGAGTATGTCATAATGAACGAGTGCGCGAAATATTCCGTGTTCCTCATTGGAATCAGTCACATAATCAGCGACAGCCTTCACACCCGCTGGGGCATTTCCCATAGCTACACCGATTCCTGCCCCCTCTAGCATTTCTATATCATTCCAATTATCTCCAAACACCATCACTTCATTCAAACTCAGTTGAAAATGTGCCATACATTTCTTAATTCCTCGCAGTTTAGAACCACCCTGAGGAATAATATCAACAACATATGGATTAGAACGAGTCAACGTACAGTCCGGCAGCTGTTGTTCTAAATAATCCTTTTCTTCTACAGGACTCAGCAACACGCACTGGTAGATTTCTTCATCTAAGATATTCAATTCATGATAGCGGCATTCCTTTTTTCCAGGGCGAAACTTTACTAAAAAATTTTTGGCAAAAGAGATAGGAAACCATTTAGGAATAAAGCGAGCCAAGCGCTTCGCCCTACTGTTCTGCCCAAATTTCATCAGCGAGCTGCCTTCCATCCTAGTGCGGCCGCCAAACATCATCTGACGGTGCCCAGCGTCTGCAAAATCAACAATTCGCTCTAATGTTTCCTTTGAAAAAGCCTGCGCATGAAGAGTGGCATCCTTCGTATAGACCAGCTGCCCATTATAGGTCACAAAAACATCCAGATTCAGAGCATCAATCTGCTCCGTCAAATGGATTGGCCCACGTCCTGTTGCAACCCCACAGATAATTCCCTGCTGTTGCGCAGCGATAATCGCCTTTTTCGTGGAGTCCAGTGCATGTGCGTGCTTATTCACCAACGTTCCATCAATATCGAATAAAATCATTTTTATCATAAATCACCTTAAAATAAACCCATTTGCTTCGGATTCAGATTTTCATATTCTACTGCAAGTCTTGCCTTCATATCCAGAGCATTTCCAGCAGCATCACCGCCGGAATTATTATTGAAAATAACACCTATTTCACGTGTCTTTTCAGCAGCTTGCTCAACTGCTCTGCTCAATTCGTCACAAATGGAAAGAAGGGAACCGGATTCAGTGGAATTTGCGGCTCATCTACTACCACAAGTGAAAAATGCTGCTGCTTCATATAGCCTAGGGTCTGCTTGACACGTTCCGGCTGGTACCAAGTACCATTTCTTAATTCTACCGCGACAGGATAGTCTGCAAACCACGTACTTATTTTGTTTAGATATGCAACGTTTTCCTTTGTGCAACCAAAGCTTGCTGAAAACTGCACGAGAAACGCAAACAGTTTGCCACTTTGAATTAACGGCTCCATACTGTGTAAAAAGGCCTGAACCATTTCCTCTTCACTTTGATAGTAGGTTTCCCATTCGCCCTGACAGCTGATGCCGCTATACACCTTTATCACAAAACGAAAGTTTTCAGGGACAGCTGCCACCCAATTTTTGACAGATTCCTGCTTGGGAATGCCGTAATAGGCAGTATCCATCTCCACCAAAGGTAAATGCCCTGCGTATTCATAAAGCGTCGTTCGCTTCTTTCCGGTCAGCGTCTCGTGCTCATTGAAGGATGTCAGACCTAAACGAATCATTCCTTCACTTCCTTTCGTCCTCATTTTTGTTGTACTATCATACACAATAAAATAGAATTTGAACACTTATTCGTCGTTTCCTATTTTTCTTGGCACTCTTGCCAGCGAATATTTGCTTCGCAATACAGCTGATCCCCTATACGAATCTCATGTCTTGTTTTCAAACCTGCTTCATCCTCAACCGTGTCGTAATGACTCTCCACTACATGGCCATACTCTACTTCCTTATCGAATTTCACATTGACCTGAACAGGTTGATGTACAGACAGAAAATCATAACCCAATACATCCAACAGCCAATTGAAATAAATCGCATTATTTACATGCTGGTTGCCATCAATATCAAAATAGCGAACACTGTAGTCGCAGGATTGACCATTTTCCACCTTCTCAATTTTCTCACTACGCTGAATTTTTTTGATTTTTTCACTTTCATAAGGCGCAATGATTTCTTCCGATACACTACCCATTTTACGGTTTTCTCTATTCATCAAGACAAAGGTTGACTTAATCAGTACACATTCATTGCCCTCTTCATCATGTATCCAAAAATTACGGTAACAAAAATATTTATTGTAGGACATCGCTTCCGTTGTGATATTGATTTTTTCTCCTACTTTCGGCAAACGATGAATCGTTATCTCATAATTCGTAATGACCCAGCCTAACCCTAAGCTCGCAATATAATCCGCTCCTCTGCCTAGCAGCGCACTTTGCTCCTCTGATGTACGAATAACTACCGCCAACATAGATGGCAAGGTCATTTTCTTTGTGATATCTCCATCATAATAAGCCACTTCGTAGGGCATGGTGTATCTTTTTCCCATTTACAAATCTCCTCTCTCCATAGCAACAGGTCCAACAAACTACTTTATTTTCTATAGATGAAAAAGCAGCGCAGCCTTCGTTTATACTATTTAACATTGTTTTCCATTTCTGTAAATTATAACATATGTCTGAAATATGTATGTGCGTGCATCGCTTTTTTTTTCAGCTGCAATCAGTCTTTTTTCGAAGTGAAACAATCCTCCTCCTATAAAAGGCTGTCCAATTTCAGAAACAAAAGCAAACAATCCTAAATCAGCTTCTCTCACCAAAACATTATAATGAGATAAAAGCATATCTTTTGAACAGATGGAAAATCCATGTTACTTTAGCATTGTAAGCGTTACAAAAAAACTTTAGGAGGCAACACAATGAAGAAAGTATTGTTGAAAACGATCTTGGCACTTGGTTTATTTACAGTAGGTACCGCAGCAGCAGCAACCGTTTCAGAAGCCCATGGCTACATCTCCAGCCCTGGAAGCAGAGCTTACTTCGGCAGTGCGGCAGGCGGCAAGCTCAACACAAACGTCGGACGAGCAGAGTGGGAACCCCAAAGTATTGAAGCAACAAAAGGAGTATTCGTTGACGGCAAACTTGCCAGCGCAGGCGTAAGCGGCTTTGAGGCATTGGATGAGCAGACAGCAATCCGTTGGCATAAAACGACTATTTCAACTGGAAATCTGCCGCTTACATGGACATTAACAGCTCGTCATCGTACCTCTACTTGGGATTACTATATGACCAAACAAGGCTGGGATCAAAATGCGCCATTAAAAATGAGCGACTTTGAGCTGATTGGTCAAGTGAATGACAACAATGCGATTCCTGGTTCAACAGTTAATCACACACTTACGATTCCAAGCAATCGCTCCGGTTACCATATTGTTTATGGTGTCTGGAATGTTGCTGATACAACAAATGCTTTCTATCAAGTAGTCGATGTGAACGTACAATAATCAGACCACTGCAAGGTATCTTAGATGAAGAACTACAGCTCATCCAACTATCTTCACAGGTCTATCGTTCAAACAGCTTCTTTTATCAATGAAAGTCAGCAAATATCAGAAACCCATCACTTTCAGATATCTCTGCTTTAATAGCTACAAACAAGAAAATCAGCAGTTGGAAGGTCTTACACATTCCGTCTGCTGATTTTTTCTGCTAGTTATTGGAAATTGTTCTTTTGGTACGGTAAACACCGTCTTTTTTCAAATGGTAGTAGATAGTTGCAGTAGAAATACCGCAGCGCTTGGAAATCTCTTGTGCAGGAATATCCGTATTATGATAGAGATTCAACGCTTCCTTTACCTGATTGACTAATGGCGGTCGGCCTAAGGTGACACCATTGCTTTTGGCAGCACTCAGACCAGCCAGTACCCGTTCTCGAATCATTTCTGCCTCCATCTCTGCAAAAGCCCCCATGATTGTAAAGAAAAAACGTCCCGTCGCGGTTGTTGTATCAATGTTATTCTGGATACTGACAAAGTGAATCTGGTTTCGATCAAATTCTTCCATTAAGCTTAATAGCTGTTTCGTCCCCCGTGCCAAGCGATCCAATTTGAAAATCACAAAGGTGTCGCCCGATCGCAGTTCAGCCAATGCCTTGTTCAGCTCTGTCCGTTCCAGCTTTCGTCCACTTTCATGCTCCTTAAATATCTTATCTACCCCATATGCTTCCAATGCCTGCAGCTGGGAATCAAACTTTTGATGTGGCGTACTTACGCGCATATATCCAATCACCGCCATCAACTTCCTCCTTCTTTTGTCTGTCTGTGAGTCTCTCAATACTCAGTTGAAAAAAAGGGGCGCTCGACGCTTGATTCTGTCGGCTCGTGGTAAATCGAATAGTAATGTCCTCTCTTTTGAATCAGCGACTCATGTGTTCCTTCCTCCACAATTCGTCCTTGATCAATAACCAAGATTCGATCAAAATGCTTTACGGTGTTCAACCGATGAGCGATAACGATACATGTAAAGTCATAATGCTTCAGCTGATTCATGATGAAGTTTTCAGAAATATTATCAAGAGAACTGGTTGGTTCATCCATTAGCAGCAGCTGTGTTTCCTTTACCAGTGCACGAGCAATGGAAATCCGCTGCATCTGCCCTCCGGAAAGGTTCATCCCGCCTTCTGAAATTGGGGTCTCAAGCCCCAACGGCAGATTTTGAATAATCTCGCTGACTCTGGAATCATAGATTGCCCGTTCCAGTCGTCGTTCATCAAACTTCTCCTGATTCATCACGATGTTTTCCAAAAGGGAGGCATTAAATATCGTCGGCTTCTGATTGACAATACTTGTAACCCGTTTAACCGATTCCTCATGAACGTTTCGGAGATCCTTGTGATTCACTTCAATTGAACCCTCTGTCGGTTCATAAAGTCCTGCTAACAGCTTCAACAAGGTACTTTTTCCGGAACCGCTCTTTCCGACAATCGCAATTTTTTCACCCGCTCGAACGCTAAATGAAATATCATCTAAAATATTTTCTTCAAAACGACTATATTTGAATGATACTGATTGGATATCAAGAGACTTGATATCCTCAATAACTGCAGCTCCTTTCTTCTTTTTCCGTGTCTCTGTTGCATCCAATATTTCGTTCAGCTTTCCAAAATAAGAACGCAGCAGTAAAATTTCTGTATAAGAATCAAACACAACAACGATTGGCGTGATAAAGGCTCCAGCCAATGAGTTGAAGCTGATGATTTGGCCCAAGGTTAACTCGTTGTTCATTAATTGAAAGACGCCAATATAGATTAACAGCACCGGTAAAATAAACTGGATTGAGGTTTGAATCGTTCGAACCCAGGTAGAAAAGCGATCCTTCTCTACACGAAGATCAATCTGCTGTTTAAAGTTCGTCAGCCATTTTTTATAAAACTGCTTTTCCGAGCCCGAGGATTTTACCGTCTCCATCCCCTCAAACAGCTCTACCAAAATCCGCTGTACACGCGACTGCGCCAACAGCTCTTTATCTGTAATTGCCTGCACCTTCTTTGAATTAACAAAAGAAATGCCTCCCATGATAAGTGCCCCAATTAGCGCAACCATTGTCATTTGCGGCGAAATCGACAGCATTAAGATTAAGTAAATAAATACAAACAGAAAATCAACAAACAATGTCAGCATTCGTTGACTCATAATCTGCTGAATAATCACACTTAGATTTGCTCGAAAAATCAAATCACCGGTTGACCGGTTGACAAAAAAGCGCAGTGGTAAATGCATAATTTTTTTCATAAAGGCCTTCATCAAGGTTAAATCGAACAGCTGCTCTAAAACAATCAAGGTTAGCCCTCTCGCTACCTGAAGTAAATAATACGCAATGAACAGCAAGGCAATTCCCCAGCCAATTTGAGTAATCAGCTGCCCCGGCGCCTGTGAACGATCGATAATTAGCTGCGTTAAGCGAGGCACTAAAATACTGACGCCCTGTATCAATAACGTCAAGCCGATAAAAACAGAAGCTTTCAGCTTTTGTTCTTTGAATATCTGTTTAAAAATTGATAACGCCGCATTTTTCTTTTTCTCAGTTTGAGAAACGTTGATATTTTCCTCTTCAATCAGCAACGCAAAATCCGTGAATAAGCCCGCAAACTCTTCAAAGGATATCTTTCTTTTACCAAGAGCAGGGTCCAAAATAACCGCTGAATCCTCTGTCAGCTTTTCCAACACCACATAGTGTCGATTCTCCCAAAAGCAGATGACCGGTTCTGTCTGTTCCATCAAAATGTCAAATTCCAACACTCGAATCGCTTTGGTTTCTATCCCACGTTCTTCCAATATCTCTTTCAGATTCAGTAAGGTGTTACCGCCTTTAGGCACACCGTAGATATCTCGAAGCTGATTCAGCGTTGCCGGGTCCTTATAATAATTCAAAATCATTGTCACACAGGCAAGACCACATTCACTATGCTCACTTGGTTCGACAAATGGTACTTTCTTTTTCAAGTCAACTCCCCCCTTAACAGCCTTCCGGCAGCTCCAATGTTAATATATTGGCACTCATTTTCGGATTAAATAAACGTAGATATTGGTGCCCGATTCCAGAAAGCCCGGTGAACAACCCGTACTTCGGTACTGTCTTCAAGCCTTCAAAATGATAATAGGCTTGCTGCTGTTTACGTGCCAACCAGTCCATTTTCTCCTGCAGCTTTTCTAGCTGAGCAGGATTGAGATGCGTTCTCACACTCAGCAGATATTCCAAATCACCAAAGTTTCCATGGCAAAGACAATCATCTTCCTTCTCTTGCCCTAACAACCGATCCGCAGCCAGTAAAATCTCCTGATGAAGCAATGAATCTTCTACATTACTTTCCACCAAGTCCAAATACGCCATCCCGATACCTGTTGCACCGTAGCACCACAAGTCGTTGACAATAGGATATGCCGGTCTGAGATCCAGCCATCCCTTTTGCTCTGTATCAAAGGTCTTACGTTCTTCCTGTAATCCCCAGCGAATCAATTGCTCACTGATGTCATTTTCTTCAAGCTTTCTTACGCTGTTCGCTGCGTGAATCACGCCGGAATAGCCGTGTGCAAAGCCGCCCTGTGTCAAAGTTTCCGGCTTCAAATCTTGAAGCAGTTGCTTGGCAAATTGATGGTATTGTGTGTTACCGGTCACCTTAAACAGCAAAGTGAATACCTTGATAATTGACGCTGTTCCCCCAGTCCAATCGTAGCTGTTTATTTGTTCTTCTTGATAGTTTTCAATATATGCTTGAGCGATTCGTTCCGCCGCCTCCAACAGAACTGCTTTCTGGCTCAGCTTGAAGGAATAAAGTAACGGATATACCGCAGCAAATGAACCATAGAAGGCTGAGATACTCTCAATGTATTCGTCGCTTAGTTTAAGAACCAGTGCTTCACTTAATAGATACGCTTCCTTAAACCGCTCAGCCTTCGTCGCATGATAAAGCTCACTGAAATACAAATACAGACCGGTAATTCCGTCGTACAGATTTTCGTTCATAACAGTAACGATATAATTTTCTGCTGCTGTTTCCTCTACATTCTTCCAAGCAATGGATTCTTCACCGACAAAGGCCGTATCTATCAATCGTTGTCCAATTGCCGCAGCCATAGTCAAATAAGGATTTTCTTCCTTTTCCTCTTCCACTGTAATTGCAGTCTTCTGCAAATCCATTGAATGATAAGTGCCAAAGGAGGTGTAGAGATAGTCCAGCTGTTGCTCCTCTTCCTGCAAACTAAAGCGGCGAAGCTTCTCAATTTCTATAGTAATCGCCGGCTCCTCGTACATTTTCCCGACATCCTCGCCACGACTGGCCGTTAAATGACAGGCATTGGTGCGATTGAAAAAGATTGGGACATCATGCTGCAGCATATCCCTCACTTCAAAAGGCACTGGCTGCTCATTCGAATAGCTGTGCATCCATAAATTCTCAAACAACTTTTCCCTCTCGATATAATCAACCATACAGCTTGGATGCGTGGAATAATCCAGCAAATCACCGTAGCTCTGCGTCGTTTTGATAACATTTCTAACCAAAACATTGGAAAAGGCTTCTGTCACGCTATCAATCAGAAACGCACGATTTTCCCTGGCAAAAGCAGCAAACTCACTAAAGCCTTCAAGGATTAACTGCGTATAAGGCGTAAAATCTACCTTCTCACCTTTATACAGAGGAATATTCTCAGCCGCATCGGTCATATGCTCTTCATAAACAAACTGCATATTATCCGAATCAAAATTAATCAGCTTCAACACCTTATAGGGCAGCTTCTGCTGATCACCGCTTAACGCACTCAATTGAACCCCTTGAGCCGCTCCTTCTACCTCTCCGTCACTCTTTTCTTCAAACAAATAGATTGGAACCAACCCACTCATAATCACCGATTCCATATTGTCCATCTGAGCTTTAACAAGAGCATTCTCACTGTTCGGCGCCGGAAAGTTATTCTGAATAATTGTTTCGAGATCAATCATTACCGGATATTTGCCATGCGCAAGTATATTCTCCAAGTGGAAATCATTGCCATTCAATAGATAAACTAAAGCAATTGTATGTCCGAACTGACGATAATAATGCTCCAAGTCTTTGGTTGACTCGCACTCACTATGGGCCAGCCGTTCTTCAAAGGTATACTCCTTCTTCACAATTTTTTTCGTCAAATAGAAATCAAAGCGTGCATCTTTTTCCTGCAAACGTGAAACAAACTGATCGAAGCGAACACTGATTTCCAAATCCTTTGGTTTATAGACTAGTTCAGAACCATCGTCAAAGGTCAAAATAGCCACTGTTTTCCCTCGATCATGGGAGTCACCCGCCCCCATTCTCAAACGCTCCACACAAAAGCTCTTGCCAATACCAAAGGTTTTCTGCAGTTCTGTCTTACTCTCTGCCAAAGCTGTCAGCAGTGAGCGGAAATTGGCAATCTGATACCCCATAATTTCAGCCAGCATCCTCGTCAGTACCGGAAAGCTATAAAAGAATTGGAAAAGATTTTCCTTCTCATAAAAACGATGCGTCAGGTATTCTCTGAAGCGTTCCTTTTCGTCTTCACCAGTCAACACCAGCCCCTGTTTTTGATCGTGAAGATCATAAACGAAGGTTCGCAGACTAATGACTAAGAAACGGTTGATTCCTTCTTCTATGTAGTTACTCAACGCTTGTTCTGTTATAATAACTGTTGGAAAATCTTTTGCCGCTGCACGTATTTTCGAATCAAAATAATTGATGTGCAAACGCAGCGCGTAGGTAAAGTTTACATTGATTTGCTCTTTGATATCGCGTTGATCGGTATCCTCAGAGGCAAAAATGACGTTTGTCGTAATCAGCCAGTCCTCCTGTGACAGCTGATGATAGATATAGTCCTGCTCTGCCTCTGTCAGCGCTTTAACAGCGAAACCAAAGTCTTCCTCCGTCAGCTTCATATGAGACAGGATAGATTGAAACCGCTCGTCGGTGACTAACGTCGGGCGTGCTCGCCAGGCTTGGAAATTTGCTGCTTGTTCGTCAGTAGATAAACCTTCTTGTCCAGCATAAAAGTCTTTCAATAGTGTAAATCTCTGCTTGATAGATGTCGCTTTTGCTAAATGTTCAACTCTCATAAGTAACTCCCTTTTTTGATGGATATACCCACCATGATGATGTTTTTTCGAGGTACAGCCTGTGAAGCAACATCCTCGAATATGTATATTTTTACTATAAAAATAAGTGCTAGATAAGCACTGCTGGAACAGTTGCTTATCTAGCAAGTCTATGATTCAATTAACGCCAACCGCAACAACGGCTTGTAAAACAGCTATAACTGCAATTCGAAGAATAACAGTTGCTTGAAGATGATGATGAAGACGAAGAAGATGATGATGAAGACCAGCTCCAGCTTCCTCCGATTCCGAAGAAGCTTCCCTGAACTTTGTTCATCTCTTCCGGTGTCAATTCTTCAAACGATTTTCCGACTTTCTTTTCTGCTTGCTTATCCACTTTTTTTCCTCCCTTCACACAACACATGTTTTTGATATAAATACTCTAGTGTGAATCGTACTAAATAGTGCCGTATATCCCGCGCAGCTATTGCCTCCAAAGGAAGCAACCGTCTTTCTAGTCTGTACAGCGTATTTAGTTGGATTCATATATTTAAAATAGCCGCCTGAACGGCTATTTTAAACCAATGATAAACTTGTTTTTAAATGTTCAGGTTGACAATTGTCAGCTTATCTTTTTGGACTTTGAACGCTGCTGCATCTGCTACTTCGTCGAAGTTCAAGTTGACAGCTTCCATCGTCATTGCATCTGTAGAAGCATGGATTAATTTGTAATCTCCAACTGGAAGATACGTACTAATTTGACCAAAGGTATTAGTTTCTACAACTGAGATATTGTTCTTGCTGTCAACCATCCAGAATTTTTGCCCCTTCACGTCAAGAGAAGTTGAATAAACAAAAATCACGGCTCTTCCTTCATAAACTGGGGTTGGCTTAGGATCGTTATAAAATTTAAGTGTCACAGTATCGTCTTTGACAACTTCTGCCGGTCTTGTAGTAACGATATCCAGCTTATAGCCATCTGGTGCTTGTATTTCTTTCACTGAATATGAGCCAATCGGAAGGTTCGTCAAGTCGATTCTACCGTTTTCATCTGTTGTCGCTTGGAAAGTTGTATTATCTGGTCTCGTAATCTCAAAAACTGCGCCTGGTAAAGTAGTGGTAGTCGGATCTCCAGCTTCATCATTTGCATATTTGATGATTGTTAAGTTCCCTGTGTCAGGATCTGGCAATTTGCTATTTGGATGATGTACTTCTACTACTTTCCCTACTTCCACAATTACCGGATACATCGTTGTATCTTCTTCATACCCTGGAGGTGCAGTATGCTCAAGAATAAAATACTGTCCTGGTGCCAAACCTTCTACTAAAATCTCTCCATCTTGATTTGTAGTATAAGTTCCTACCAACAAATAATTTTCATCGTAGATTTCAAATACTGCACCTGGCAGATATACCACTGGATTAGTATCCTTCTCATACTTAACTATCTTGATTGCCCCTGTTGTTTCCTCTTTTACATTTTCTACTCTCACGCTTACTTTCGGCGTGTCTTTAGAAATCGTCACTTTAATTGGTGTTGCATCCAACTCGTAGCCGTCCGGTGCTTTGGTTTCCACTAACGTATACTCGCCGTATGGCAAATCACCCAACCAAGCAATCCCTTGGTTGTTTGTCGTAATTGTCGTTACGTAATTATTACTTGCATCATAGACATCAAAGACTGCACCCTCTAAACGAGTCCCTTCTTTATCTTCCTTAATGACTTCCAGCTCACCCGTAACTTCTTTATTCACAACTTTGACACTTGCCTTCGGTGTGTCTTTAGAAATCGTCACTTTAATTGGTGTTGGATCCAGTTCGTAGCCATCCGGTGCTTTTGTTTCCACCAGTGTATACTCGCCATATGGCAAGTCGCCTAGCTGAGCCACACCATTGCTGTTCGTCGTAATCGTCGCTATATACTTATTGTTCGCATCGTACACATCAAAGACTGCACCCTCTAAGCGAGTGCCCTTTTCATCTTCTTTGATGACTTCCAACTCACCCTTAGCTTCTTTTTTATTGACTACTGTCACACTTGCTTTTGGTGTGTCTTTAGAAATCGTTACCTTGATTGGTGTTGTAATCAGTTCATAGCCGTTCGGTGCTTTGGTTTCTACCAATGTGTATTCGCCATATGGCAAGTCACCTAATTGAGCTACACCATTGCTATTTGTTGTGATGGTTCCTACCTTTGTACCTGAGGCATTGTACACATCAAAAACTGCGCCCTCTAAGCGAGCACCTGCTTCATCTACTTTGATGACTTCCAAGCTGCCCTTGGCCTTTTTGTTTGTCACAACCGCTGTTGGACATGGCGTTGTTTTAGAAATAGTCACCTTAATTGGTGTTGTATTCAGCTCATAGCCGTCCGGTGCTTTGGTTTCCACCAACGTGTACACGCCATATGGCAAATTCCCCAATTGAGCTACACCATTTGCATTGGTTGTCACCGTACCAACCTTTGTGCCGGCTGAATTGAATACATCAAATGTCGCTCCTGCTAAAGGACGACCGCTCTCATCTACCTTTTTGATATTCAAACTGCCTGTTGCACAAGCCGGTTTATTATATTTTTTCAGACAAATCGTTACACAGGCCTTCAATGCCACTGTTGCCGGTGTACTTTCTAATTCGTAGCCTGTTGGAGCCTTTGTTTCAACAACTTTATAAGTGCCCAATGACAGCTTGCTTGATTTTGCTATTCCGTAAGCATTGGATGTAATTACCTCTACAACTTTTCCGGCACTGTTATAAATTGTAAATTGTGCTCCTGCCAGTTTTTTAAATGTTGTAGAGTCGTATTTCGTAATTTCTATATATCCCCCAAAAGTCGGTAAGAAACAACGACTATTTAAGCTAGCCGATGTTGCCTGTACGCCGTTTAATACGGCTGCTGCCGGATCAGTTGGGCTTTCCTGACCCACAGTTGAAACGGCGCTGTTCCAGCCGCCGCCTGTTGAAAGGTCGCCTGCTGCTTCTACTTCAATGGTTTGATTCGAAAAAAATACAAGTGCCATGATCATCATAATTACCGGATAAATTACTCTTCTAATACTTTTTTTCACTCTCAACTCTTCCTTTACATGCTTATTTTGTTACTCGCCTTGATAAAAATCAGAAAAAATCGGTGCCTTAAACACGCTCCCCTTTCTTTGTTAACTATTTTACACACTAACAATAGTAACACAAAGTTCGAATATCTTCACTACAAAATATATAATTCTTTCAAAAGATAAACGAAAAGAGGGACGAGGAATGGCACCGATACTTCTACTTATCTCGGTTTTACTTTACTCATTAATCCACTTTATCAGTGGGTGGCACAAACATGTATCCTTTGCTTCTCACCGTTTTAATTACGCTAAGATTTACCGGATCATTTTCCAGCTTGCTGCGTAAATGAAAAATGATGTTCGCTATTCTAGGCTTCCCATTCACTCGTTTGGTTCCCCATAATTTTTCGTAGAGCTCATCGTATTTGAAGGTTTTTTTAGGTTGCTTGCTTAGTACCGAAAGTGCACGATACTCCAGCCCTGTTAGGCCAATTTCGTCTTCTCCATTAACAATTACACTCTGATTATCGGGATTTAGTTCTAAACGATCTGAACGCTGGTTCTTAGCCAAGGTATGCTCAAAATCTTTCCCCAGCAATGCTTGTCTTCCTGTTAATGCATTTCGCACAATCAAGAAAAACTCTTGCCCTTGATCGCTAATGATATTTCCATCTACACCGAGCTGGAGATAAATCATTCGATTCACTTCAGAAATCTCATTTCCATATGTCCATAGGAGCATATGTCTTTTCTCCCGCAGCTTTGTAATCAACACACAACTATCACTAACATTTTTTTGATGCTCATCTACGATTACTGCTGCATCCAGAGAAAGGGCTTTGTCTATTTCTGATTTTTCTAACTCAACGATTCTGATATTCTCTTTAGATAAAAGTTCTTTTTGCTGTTGCTTTAGTGTACCGGATAAATTAAATACTCCAATTGTAGGCACAACTATTCCTCCCCTCTTTTATGTGTAACCATTTAACTCACTTAAAAAGCCATTCGTTGATTCTGCTCTCGCTATGAAAAGCAGCCAAACGACCTTTGAAGTCACCTTCATTCGTATTTCCAATAGATACTCAACTCCCAAAGAGCATCGTCAGAGATACTGATTTCAAATCATCTATTTTATTACCGGCTTTTCCTTTTCTATCGCTTAAAAGCCAGTCGAAACGACATCAAAATTGGATAATAAAAAGTACTGACACATCAATGCTCAATAATCAAGACAAGGAGCTGTGAGCATTTTCTTAATAAATGCTTTTCGCTAAAAGAGAAAGACCCGTGTTTCTTATCTCCATGTCTCTATTGGATGATTGTTGATGTCCAGTACTTTTTTAATTGAGCTTTTAGTATTCCTATGTGAGGCAAGCGCCTGCTTGACCCTTTATTTATGCTTACTCAGGTTTATGGTGTTCCAAACTTATTCACCTCATAGCCCCAACTATAAGGCCTAGGTGAGTCTTCTTCCTGTCCACCTGAATCTTTCCCCAGCTTCGGTTCAATGAACATCGTCAGCCAGTATTCAACTGTGTCTATGTCATAAGTCAATACCGCACCGTTTGTTGTGACTAAATCCGCAGTATTGGACGAGATATGCTTATTGCTTATATCAGCATTTGTTGTCGTTAGTATATAGCCATGTAATTCATAATATTCAGGAACTAAATCATCGATGGTGATACTTGCTTCACGATTTTCAATTGACAGCTTGTATTTTGTAAACAACGATTCCGTTACTTCTGCCGGCGTATTCTTGGTTGTACTGCCGGATGTCAAATTCATTACAGCTGTGGTTGAGTTAATCGCCGCATTGTAAAATGCCTTACTCGGAATAACCAACTCATCATGTGCATTTAGCACAACCTGACGAATATTCAGTGCCTTAGAAACCCTCCTGTTGTTCACAATAATTTCCAAATTATCGTAACCGGAGCTTTCAACAAACTCAAAGGCTGCTGTACTTCCTGTTGTATTATTACCATTGATATCAATGTCCACACTATATTTTTGCGATGCAGTTAATAGCTCGGTGACATCATATTGGGTATCAGCTTTCCACGGGTGCACCGTTTCAAGGAATTGACCATCTGCTTTAATTTTAAAGGCGTCATTCACGGTGTACTGGTCGTTACCATAGGAGACATCGAACTCTTCTGTTGAACCTGTAATTTCCTGATCGTCTTCATCAAATAGCTTCTTCATCAAGCGAACGATTGTTGGCTTAACCTTCGGAACCTCAAAATTCAACGTGTGGTCATCGTCAAAGGCATCTGTATATTCAAGAATCGTCGGACCATTCGTTTCTGCCAACCCATTGCCATCCAAAATTGCCAGTACATCATTTGTACCGCTTACTCGATAGGTCAACTCAGCGTACATGATATCTTCATCCGGATCGCTGCTGATTGGATTCAGCATTTCACCAATTTCCCATGCAATCACCTGTGAACCAGGTGTTCCGGAAACAGTCACCGTACCCTGTGATGCATTCGTATCAGTCACCGTACCATTAACAATAAAGCCAGTTCCCATTGGATCTGTTACATTTGCTATTTTCACATTGCCGACAAACTCTCCGGCAATCTCCATCAAAATCTCTTCCAAATCATCGGGTGTTGCATCATAGCTTTTATCCGGAGAGGAAGCGACCTTTTCCATTACTTCTTTTGATGTTCGAATAATTTCAGAAGCAGGCATTGTCGGAAGAGCAACCTGGGCATCCAAGTCCAAACCAATCGTATAAATATCTGTAATCAGTTTTTCACTGCTGCCGGCTGCCAGAAGCTCAGCTTTACTAATTGTTGCTTCAGCAATCGTGCTATTCGCGTGATTGGCATACATATATTGATCATCCGTTTTTCCAGTTAAGTCGTATTCTGGTTCTCGGGCAGCTCTCAAGTGAGAATCCCCTGTACCATACTGGCTGGAATAGTCAAAGAACCCTTTTGGAATTGTCTGAACCGTTTGATAAGCTTCCCTAGTAGGGTAAAATGCATGAGTAAAGGATTCCATTCCAGATAACTTATTGTACGGGCTTAACGGTGAATAGCTAAGCGTCGGTACCCCATCTGAAATCAAGACAACATTTCTGCTGTTTGTCGTACAATCTTGAATTAACTTGGTCGCTTCTTTCAGTGCAGCCTGTGTGAATGTTGCACCTTCAATCGTCGGTTCCAAATCATCAATCTTATCTAACAATAGCTGTCTGTTCTCACTGTTTACAAATGTTTCCGTCGTTCCTCCAGGTGTATATTGAAATGTATGCGTCGTAACCGAACTGTCATACGTTATTAACGCTATCTTGTGCAAGTAATTGTCTTGAAGCAATTGCTCCACAAAGCTTTTTGCCGCATTTTTAGCCTTCGGCATCCGATCTCCAACTGACATACTGCCAGAGGTATCAACAATCAATACAACTTCAGCCGCTGGTGGTGGGAAGCTGTGACGAGCTTCTACACGCAAGGTAATATCCCATTGATTCACCATGCCGTCTACTGCTTCAGCTGTTTTACTGACACCAACCTCACCATAATCTAAGCCAAATTGATTTCTCGCTGCCGCACTCTTTTCTGATTCATTCGCCTTGATTGGCGCATTTGTTGATAACAAAGACTGGGAAAAAAAGATTATACTGATAAAGAAAAGGAGAAGTGCTGCAAGCTTGAACACACCCTTCTGATTTCTTATTTTGTTCATTCTCTTCCTCCTTTTGTGTCTGTTTTAGTTAGATTAATTTCCATCTGTTTGATCTTTCAACAGGTTATCCACATCCAATAATGGACTTGCTGAAGGTGTCTGGCTATTCCACCAAGCATCACGGTAAGCATACTTTGTTGCACCAATTCCTTCGACCTTAATTTCAAAATCAAGGACTGCCCCTGTATACTCATCAGTGATATTCGCCTGATTCATTCTTACAATAGTAAATAGAGGAGCCGTTTTTTCACCGGCAGTCAATTTTTTCTTGTAATAAAAATACCCATCTTTTCCATCTACCCAATCCGTAAGATTGTAATCGATTGTCAAAACGGCATCTGAACCTTCAGTAGTCGCCGGCAATAGCGTCACTGCACCGCCGCTGCTTGTTTTAGTAATAACTGGTAAAGCCAGAACACGGACAAAGCTGTTCATATCACCAGTATTCTTAACCGTTACTATTTTTTTGTAGTCCTTTTCCGGTTCAAAGGTGCCCGGTGGAACGAACTCTTCTTCGATTTCTGTTCGTAAATCACTGATACGAAACTCATTTTGCTTTTCATCCGCATCAGTCAATGCTGCATAAGTCTGCTGAAGCCCTTTATAGGCAAGCACAGAAAGAACAGCAACTATCGCAAGGAAGAACACAGACATTTTATTCAAAAGCAGCTTTTTTTTCGATTTCTTTTCTAACTTTTTCAATGTGGCTCCTCCTTATTTTTCTAAATAGTCTCTGTACATTTCATGAACAGCACCTAGCTGAGGTAAATCCCAAGCGTCCAGAATTACTTCTGTCGCATCATGGGCATCCATCACTGGATTGAATTGATATAACGCTCCTTTGTATTTATTAGGTGCGCTTGCATTGAGCGTGATACTATTTAATACTGGCTGAGTGGATTGTCCGGGATCAACTAATTCAGAGTAATAGAAATAGCCATCACTATACAACCAGTAGTCTGTTGTACCTGCCGGCGGTGCCGAGGTATAAACATGACCAGGAATATCCAAGTCAAACCACTTGAAAGGGCCATTCCCCCGACCGGCATCCTGAAATTTGAACATTTCAGTTCCTGTTGAGCGATCAGGTACCACTGCCTCTTTCGCTATATAATATTTTTCGTCATACTTATAGGTTCCACCTGCCAATGCAGCCGGCTCCCACGTTGCCACATTTTTACTATTGACACTTGGTGCAATTTCCGATGCAGAAAGCTTCAAGTTCCCATTTCCAGTTTGATCGGTTACATCAATCTCAAATAGCAGGAGATACTCATAAAACGCCACACGAATAAGTGCCGGTACATTTCCTGTATTTTTTACGCGAACCACCTTCTGGGTTTTTAGCCCCGGCTGCCATTGATAGTTTGCCTCAAAATCTTCATCTATTTCTGCAGCTAAGCGTGTACCAACAAAATTATTTTCTTTTTCATCTTGTGAAGTGAACCAAGCATACGTACTTCCCAGAACCATCAAACTGGAAAAAAAGGAAACCAGTAAAAGTATTGGAAGCTTGTTACTGTTCAACGAAAAGCTCCGCTTTTTTTTCTGTTTCTTCTTTAGCAAACGACCCGTTTTCTTTCTTTTCGACATTTGCTTCCCCCTTATCATTTAATCGCTCTCCGGAAATACATATAGTCATGCACATCCCTGTTATCCCATTTCGCACTAGGATTTCTTTTTATCTAAAACCTTGTGTTTGACAATCAATAAAGCCAACATGACCAAGAACATGCCAATAATGACAAAGACCAGCGCATTTCGCCATTCTTCCCCTGTGTTTGGTAACTTAAAAATATCTTTACCTGGTGTCGTACTGCTTGAAGTTCCAGGTTTTGTCACATCATCACTACTGCTGCTTCCAGTATCAGGCAGCTTTGTTTTTACAGCCTTGAAATGCCAAATATTTTCTACAATATTTTTCTCAAAGAAATCTGAATTTCCATATTCCGCCCCATCCAGCTCAAAATACGCTTCCAGCATCCGGGTATCTCCACTTTTGAAAGTTCCCAGGTCTACTGGTGATGCGACATCTTGAAGGTTGATTTTGCCGTTATCTCCGGACAGAGGCCCAGAGTAAATCACTTCTCCGTCATAGATTAGTTTCATTTGAATCGCTTCTGACAAATCCAAAGTTCCTTGAATCAAGGTCGGTTTACTGACACGCATCGTCAAATGGTAGGGAATATCTCGTTCTAAGTTGCTAATAGTAATTTTTACTGACCAGGCTTTTCCCGGCATGACATCACGTACATCAATCAGGTATTCGCCATCATCTTCAATCTTTATCCCCTGATCGTCTCCAATTACCATCCCGGGAGGAAGTTCTACAGCTTGCGCTGCATCAGCAATAACTAGTGACAAGAGTAGGAAAACTAATCCTACGCCTATATATATCGCCTTTCTAATCTTGCTTTTCATTTTCATTTCACTTCCCCCTCAGTTGGTAATCAAATCAAATTAGTGCTTATTTTGCCGGTGTAATTGCTTTCAATGCAGAAGCAATTTTCGCGCTTTCAGAGCCTGCAGCCGGTGTTGGTAACCATTGGTCTACAGCGCCTTGGAATGCGGAAATACCTTCAGCGTTTACAGTCAAGTCATATTGCAGTTTGCTGTATGAATTATCAGCAGCACCCAACAATGTTACAGCATCCAGTAATTGAGTAGTCAATGCACCTGGAGCAACAACGCTTGTATAGTAGAAGTAACCATCATCTGCGTTAAAGAACCATTTGTCTGCGCTAGTTGCAGCAGTTGTAATGTTATTGAACAACAGTTCGATTGGATGTTGTTCATTTGGTGTTACAGCAGTATTAATAAGTGAAGTTAACACATCGTTGTTACCATCAACAAATGCAGGAGTTGGATTGTAAATTGTTGGAGCTGTCCAATCTCTTGTAATTGCTGCTGCGTAAGTCAAATCGATATAAGACATTGCAGCTGCTGATCCGGCTTTCAGACTGATTACGCCTGTCACTTCATCACGGTCATATCCGTTAATACCTGTCGCGTGGAATTCTTTTGTTCCATCTGACCATACTTGACGATAAGTATAAGTAATAACGCCAGTAACAGGATCTGTTTCAGATTTTTCTACAACTTTCAATGTGTACGTACCAGCGTAGTCTCCACCGGTAATTGTGATTGTTGGTGCAGTTGGGAAGTTAGATGCTGTATATCCAGTAGCTGGAAGCTCGCCAGGAACAAGATACGCTTCTTTTTCCGTTTTACCATTCAATTCAGTACCAGTAGTTGTTTGTTTTGCTACATGGTCATTTAATAATTGTAATGACTCATCCAGTCCAACACGAATCAACGCATCGTATTTCCCAACGTTGGCTACTTGTACATCCTTGTTTACTTCTGAACCCGGTTCCCAATCGGTCGGCGGTTCAAATGTTTCCACGATTTCAACGTCTTTACCCGTTGCAATCTCACCTTCAAAGTGGTTGGTCTTTGAATCTTCACTTGTAAACCAAGCGAATGTTGCGGATAGTGCGGCTACTGCTGCGAAAGCCCCAGCTGCAGCAAGTGCTTTTTTCTTCTGACTCTTCTTCTGAGTGTTATTCAGATTTTTTTTCATTTGTAGAGTTCCCCCTCTTAATATATTATTCACTCTTTGCTTAAGGTTGTGACAACTCTCAGCAAGTGCTCCCAAATGCCGTCACACTCTTACTCAAAAAGAAAATACCTATTTGTTCAAAAAGTAATACCGTATGATTGTTATAAACCCAAACACTGAAAGGATGAAGACGACAGAAACTACCACATTCTCCTGAACAAAATTCAAGACCCCTCCGACTTTTGGTATAACAAACACTTTTTTCCCGACTACCTGTTTGGCACTGATTGGAACATCTTCTGCTTTATTCGCATCACCCTGAGTAATGTAATATACCCCTTCCGTCTCACCCAGCTTGTCCATCTTTTCCTTCACCCTGTGGGTTAGAAAGGCTTCACTGGTAATACTTGGACGGAACGTTATGATATCTCCCACTTTTGCACTCTCACCTGGTATATCTCTTACAATGATGATGTCTCCTGAGTGAAACCCGCCTTTTTGTGTTTTTGGATCACTTGGAACCATCGAGTCCGTCAAGACTCCAAAAAAGCGATAGCCGAGAAATGATTTATTTTCATCACTGCTGGTAGCAAATAGAACCGAACCGACAACTACAAACAAGATAAATACATAAAAGAGAATGTTGAACAGCAAAGACATTGCTTTGGATTGTTTGGTTTGTTTCTTTTTTGTTGTCCTTCTTGAATTAGAAGTGTTTTTAGTATTTCTCTTTTTCTTTTTTGTTGACCCATTTGTTGACCCAGTTTTTTTCTTCTTAATCTTTTGAGGATTTCCAACAATCTGTTCTCTTTCTGCGAGCGTAGTTGATGTTTTTCTTTTTTTGGGATGTTGCAATTGCCGTTTTTTTTGTTGTTTCCGCTTTTTTTCTTGTTCCATAATTGACGACGATTCCCCCCAGCTACCAATTGTTACGTGCCAAATCATGCGATTCAGCATGCCTGAAAATAGTTTGAAATCGAGAAAGCAACTAACGTTGTTATTTAACACTACTTATCTTTTGCAGTTTCCTACACATTCCTATGGATGAAAAACAATAGAAATAGAAGGTTCTGACAGACTAGAACCTTCTAAAAAACTAATGATATTGAGAAATGCAACTAACATGCAAAAAAAAGAATATGGACAAAAAGGAAAGTCCTTTTTATCCATATTCCCAAGTGTGTCCACCTAATTTAAATAACAAGTGGTTCTACTTTCTAAAAAACATTAGTTTATTATAAAGATATCGAGTCGTCAACATATTTTTTTAATCCTGTAAATTATTTTTGAAAGGAGTGAATGATTTTTGATGGATACAGGATGAAAAAAACTGACTTGATAATGATTAGACTGGCGTAACACCAGCTTATTCGAAGAAATAGGATGCGGAAGAGAGAAGCATTTTATCAAATTAAAAAGAAACTATTTTTTAATACCAATTATATAGAATAACTATTTTATATATATAATTTTTGATTAAAGTCTTCATTTCAGCCGCATACAGGAATTTATGAGGAGTGTGAGGTAAAATGGCTATTATCGGCTATATGCGGGTAAGTACCCATCAGCAAAAATTTGATTCACAGCTGCAGGCATTAAAACATTATGGAGTAGATAAGATTTATAAGGAACGAGAAAGCGGAAGAAATCCGGCACGCAGCGTGTTAAACACCGTTCTTCAGAAGCTGCGAGCCGGAGATACCTTAGTCATTTTCAAACTTGACCGTCTCGCACGCGGTACACGACAGCTGCTTGCTTTATTAGAAGAGTTCGATAGAAGGAAGATTAATTTCGTCAGTATCCAAAACAATATTGATACCAGTACGCCAATGGGCCGATTCTTCTTTACGATTATGAGCGCCTTTTCAGAAATGGAGGCTGAATTAATTCGTGAACGTGTCCTAGCCGGATTGGATGCAGCGAGAGAAAATGGCAAGCAGCTGGGCAGGCCTCCGCGTACCGATGAGGTCAACCATGCATTGGAGCTATATGTAAACTCTGACCTTTCAGTCTCTGAAATCGCAGAGAAATGCAATATCTCTGTCCCAACCGTCTACAATCATATAAGGAAGCGAAATTTAAGCAGACCCACACACATAAAAACGAAAAGAGTACCACAAAAGCAGTAGCAGTCCTACGCGCTACTACGCTGGTCTTCCCTGATTTTTAGCTATGAGACTCTTTTCAAAGAATAATTTAAAACACATATGAAACTAAGAGAAGATACATAAGAGAAAAACGGGACAACTCCCACGAATGGGTAGTCGTCCCGTTTTATTATGTTACTGACACCACTTAAGCTAGGGCCCCCATTGGATCCCAAGGAGCAAGAACTTTTGGTTCTTCTTCCCAAGCCTTCACTAACTCGTCATCCAGCAACTCTTTTCGTATAACGATTTGATACGTATATTCATCCATCCAGGCATCACTCATTACGAAGAAGCCCTTTTCGCCTACTTTTTCTCCCCAACTGTTTTCGACTTTCCATTTTGTAGACTCTCCATCAACGATATCTACACCAGTCAGAACCATTGCATGCGTCATTAAGCTTTCTCCGTAATCAAGACGTTCTGCTTTGCTCATCGTGAAGTCAATATCGAATAGCTCATTAATTTCATACGCATTCAATGCCATAATTCCGTTGTTCCGATTAGAGGACTGGCCAACATCACAGCCGAACCAAACAGATTCACCTTGCTCTAACTGTTGCACGGCTAGCTTTTTAAATGTACTCATGTCCACATTCAGGTACTTGACAGGCTTGCCACCGACAACATTCCCCAACATCTCCACTGTATAGGTTTTATTAAAGGGCTTATCTTTTGTCGGCGCATTAATCACACTAATGTACTCATCTAAGTCTACACCAACATATTTTTCATAGAAGGATAGCGGAGTCAAGTCTTTGTCAAGATGATAGTTCTTCTCTCCATCTCTATATTCAAAATCAAAGGTTTCCGGTGGTGTTCCTAAAGAAATCGCAAGGAAATTATAAATTTCCTGAAGCATTTCTTCTTTTCTAGCTTGGACTGCCTCAGCAGCTTCACCTTGTTCAACCAGCCTTCTAAGAGTGACCGCATCTTTGCGCAGCTTCTTATTTAAATAGTTATTCAATTCACTGGAATCAGAGCTGTTCTTACTTTCAGGCATAACAGTTTTGGGTACGACACCATATTTTTGGAATAGCGAAACTATCATATCCCATTGTCCACCGTCCTGCTGCGGTGTTGCTAAAAGAAAGGCAACCTTCCGAGAAGTCAGTTCCTGATCAGCCGTTGCAATAACATTTTCATAGAAGTAATTTGATTTCTCGTATTTATCCCAGAAAAATGTGTAGTTTTGGGACAGCTCAAAATCTTTTAGCTGAAAACTATTAATCATCTTATGACGAAATGTGTTTAATGCGGCAAACATCCAACAGCGGCCGCTCTTCTTTTGATTGGCAACTTTTCCGGTCTCCAAATCGACGGAGAACACTTGCACATTTTCTACCTTTGCTTCCTGTGTCTCGGCTGAGCCGGTGATTCCATTTCTCACCACAGCGTTCTGCAAAGCTCTCTGCTTCACGTCTCCAGCAAAGTCCGCTCTAAATTTCGTTGTTGCTTCTTTTCTAATTTCTGACATTATTCTCATCCTTTCAACTCACGCGCTCTTTTCCTATTATATGCCTCACATTCAAAACTCTCAACTACGAGCTCATTGCTTTTTTGTACCCTTTGTATTATAATTCATAATACAAAGAACGCAAAATCAGTGAGGTGTTTTAAACATGCTAATGGAAATAGATATGAAAAGTGATGTACCTATCTACCAGCAAATTCGTAATCAAATCGTACTGGGCATTGCCGGAGGAAAGCTGGTCTCCAATGAATCGCTTCCTTCCGTTCGACAGCTGGCTGACGAAATAGGTGTCAATATGATGACCGTTTCAAAAGCATACAGCGCTCTAAAGCTGGAGGGCTATATCGTCACCGATCGCAGAAATGGCACAAAAATTGCCGAATTCCCCGAAGCAACAGAATATTTTATCGAACAATTCGGTGCTTCTCTTGAGCTTATTCTAGCTGAAGCGGCCATTCATCAAATGGATGAAGTAGATATACATGCCATTGTCAGTCAAATTTTGAAAAACTTTAAATAAAGGATGTGTTCCCTATGAATATAATGCTTCTTCTGATTCTTATCAGTATCAACTTTTTGATGGCTTTCGTTGGCCGAATCGTTGCCAATCCACATAAAAATATTATTCTCGAGACAACCTTGCCCAAGGATAAACTGAACGACCCTCAGGTGAGTCTTGTTCGGCAAAGCTATAAAAAGATGCTGCTCATCATTGCTGCTGTGTTTTCTATTGTAGATTTACTGCTGTTGGTTATTCCTTATGATTCAATTGCCATCTTTTTCATGCTTCTGTCCACATTTGGAATGATTGGCGTCAATTATTATACGCAGATTCTGTATATCGGAAAAATGACAAAAGTCAAATTGGAAAATGACTGGATCTTACCAACCAAACCCTTATTGGTAGACACAAAGCTGATTTTGAAAAAGAATCAAAAGCTGATTAAGAGCTACTGGTTTCTTCCCAGCATTCTGATTTCTTTGGGAGGTATCCTCTATACAGCCTTGGCAGTAAAGCAACCGGTTGGTATGTTTTTGTTTGGAGCCATTTCTTTATTCACAGCAGGAATTTTTATTTTCTCCTATTATCTAATCAGCCGTCTACCGGTCAAAGCGTTAACCAGCGATGAGAAAATCAATCAGCAGGTGAATGATACGATGCGGCATTATTGGTCCCTGTTATTAGTCACCTCCGCATTGGTATTCAGCCCGTTGTCCTTCTTACCATCATTATCGTTCACGGTAGCCTATGGACGCATGATGTATCTGGTCATCGGTTACTTTGCTGTTGTGTTTCTGTATATCGGCTATACGTTTTTTCTCATGTTTCAGTTGAGAAAAACACAGGATCACTTGATTCTTCAAGCTGCTGATTACCGTTATGGAGATGACGATCAATACTGGCGCTACGGCATTTATATCAACCCTGACGATCCAAGAATTTTTGTTCCCGATCGTTTAGGAATGAATATTTCAACAAATTTAGGTCGTCCGGCAGGGAAAATCTCAATGCTTGCCTTACTGGTGATTGCTCTAGTGGCAGTTTTTGTTGCCTGCGTCCCCTTATTGATAAATGATTTTTCTACCAATCCGTTTCAGATGAACATCTCAGCTACAGAGGTTTCTTTATCTGCCCCATTTTCAAGAACACGGGAAATTTCATTAAAGGATATCAAATCGGTTGAGCTGGTTGATAAAATACCAAGCGACAGCATACGGATATATGGCTCAGCTACAGACCATTATCTGACAGGAGAATTTAAGGTCGCCGACGAGACCGCCTATTTATTAGTTTATAAAAAAGAAGCCCCTATTCTAAAAATCAAAACAAAGGACTACGCTTACTACTATACGAATAAGGACCCTAAAGAAACGAAAAAAGAATATCAACGACTTCAAGAAATATTGCCGTAAAATAAAAAAGCAGCTCACCTCATTCAATGAATGAAGTAAGCTGCTTTTTTAGCATCATACTATACGCTTATCCAGCTACCGTAAATTTCGTATCAGCTAACGCGGCTTCCAGCTGCGCGTTTGATAATTCACTGTTGGCTTCAATGGTTGCCTGTTTCGTGTCTAATTGAACATCAACGGCTGTTACACCATCGATTGCTTCAAATTTTTCTTTGACGATTCCTACGCAACCGTCACATTTCATTCCTTCGATTTTTACTGTTTGACTCATTACTTTTCCTCTTTTCTCTTTAGTATATTTTACAACGCTTTCTCTGTTCCATTTTTACATGCTTTCGGTTACTCTGCAAGACCAAGCCTAGCTATTTAGATGGCTTGAACCGTTTTAAGCGCAACGCATTTAGTAATACAGAAACGGAGCTGAAGCTCATTGCGGCTCCGGCAATCATTGGGTTCAACAACGGACCGCCGAATAGATGAAGCACACCCATTGCTACAGGAATCCCAAGTGTATTGTAGGCAAATGCCCAAAATAGATTTTCTTTGATATTTTTAATTGTTGACTTGCTCAACTCAACAGCTGTAGGTACATCCATCAAATCACTGCGCATCAGAACAATATCTGCTGACTCCATCGCTACATCTGTTCCTGAGCCGATAGCAATCCCAATATCCGCTTGTGCCAATGCCGGTGCATCGTTGATACCATCACCAACCATCGCGGTCTTGCGACCTTCAGCCTGAAGCTTCTTCACTTCTACCGCTTTATCCTCCGGCAATACCTCGCTAAGAACACGGTCAATCCCAACCTGTTTAGCAATTGCTTCAGCTGTTCGTTTGTTATCTCCGGTAATCATAGCCACCTCGATACCCATTTGATGCAACTTGGCAATCGCCTGCTTGCTATTTTCCTTGATTGTATCTGCAACGGCAATAATACCAGCCAGCTGGCCATCCTTCGCAATAAACATCGGTGTTTTCCCTTGCTCAGCTAATTGATTGGAGACTTCATAATAATCTCCAAGCTCAATTCTCTGATCAACCATCAGCTTCTTATTTCCCAATTGGAAACGGCTATTCTGAATGATTCCCTCAATTCCGTGCCCCGGAATTGCTTGGAAGTTTTCGATTGGATAAATAGTTAGTGCCTTTTCCTCTGCCGCGGATACAATTGCTTCCCCTAATGGATGCTCTGACCCTTTTTCAGCAGAAGCAGCGAACTGCAGTAATTCGTCTTCAGTTAATTCGTCGGCAACTAAGATATCTGTTACCACTGGTCTGCCTTCTGTAATCGTTCCTGTTTTATCGAATACGATGGTTTGAATTTTATGTGTAGTCTCCAACGCATCTCCGCTTTTTATCAGTACACCATTCTCGGCGCCTTTACCAGTCCCTACCATAATTGCGGTCGGGGTAGCTAAGCCCAATGCACAGGGACAAGCGATAACCAATACAGAAATCGTAATCGTCAGAGCGAATATCCAAGACTCCTGACCGATGAAATACCACGCTAAGCCAGACAGAACAGCTAATAAAATGACGATAGGTACAAAGACACCGGAAATTTTGTCCGCCATTTTAGCAATGGGTGCTTTCGAGCCTTGAGCGTCTTCAACTAACTTGACGATTTGTGCCAACGCAGTATCCTTCCCTACTTTCGTCGCTTCAAATCGAATCGTTCCATTTTTATTGATACTGGCACCAATCACTGCATCGCCAGACTTTTTCTCTACAGGAATGCTTTCCCCGGTCAGCATAGATTCATCAATCGAGGTTGTCCCCTCTACTACGACGCCATCCACAGGGATTTTTTCTCCCGGACGAACAATAATCACATCGCCTACACGGACATTTTCAATCGGTAAATCTATCTCCTGTCCATCACGAATCACTTTCGCACTTTTAGGCGCAAGCCCCATTAGCTTCTTAATCGCTTCTGAAGTTTTGCCTTTCGAAACAGCTTCAAAATATTTCCCTAATGTAATCAGGGTAAGGATTACTGCCGCAGACTCATAGTACAGCTCCATAGAAAAATGCGCATGGCCTTCAAATACCATGTAGGTTCCATACAAGCTATATAGGAATGCCGCACTTGTTCCCAGGGCAACCAATGAATCCATATTCGGATGTCCTTTGAACAGCGAACGATAGCCTACAGTGAAAAAACTTTTCCCAAGATATAACACTGGAATAGTCAAAATCAACTGAGTCATGGCAAACACAGTACTATTCATCATCGGATCAATCACGCTTGGCAGCGGTAAGCCAATCATATGCCCCATCGCAATATACAGCAATGGTACTGTAAATACCGCTGACAACCAGAAACGACGCCACATTTCCTGAATGTGCTGCTGCTTTTTCTCCTGATCGGCATCTGCCTGCTCACGTTCATGACCGGTTGATTCTTCTACAGCCTGAAAGCCGGCTTGCTCAACAGCAGCAGTAATCTCACCACTATTCAAAGCTGTTGGATCAAACTGAACGGACATTTTCTCTGTAGCCAGATTCACCGCCGCTTGTTCGACACCGGGCAACCGATTAACCGCCTTCTCTATCGTCTGAGCACAAGAAGCACAGCTCATCCCTTCTATTGCATACGTTTGTTTGATCGTTTGACCGACAGCAAGAAATCCTGCATCTGAAACTGCTTGTTTTATCTCTGCTTCCCCCAATTGGTCACCATCATATTGAATCGTTAACTTTTCCGTCGCAAGATTGACGCTGGCCTTTGCCACCCCAGTTAACTTACCTGTTGCTTTCTCAACGGACTGCGCACAAGAGGCACAGCTCATCCCCTCTATACCAAAGGTTTTTGTTTCCAACTCACTTCACTCCTTTACTTTCAATCAAATGACATTGGCACTGCCCCGGAATACAATTACAGGGAACCTGCTCAACAGCTGACTGCTTCTTTTCCTGTAAGAGCTGCTCAAGCTGTTCAATATCAGAAAAGCTTAATACACTGTCCTGAATCAGCTGCCCGACAACTTGCCCGACCTTACGGCTGCAGACCTTCGTCAACAGCTCATCAGATAAATCCTGAAGGCTTTTTCTTTCTTCAATCTGTGCATAATAAATAAATTTATTTCCCAAAGGCTTGGTAGCCAGCAGCTCTTTTTCTACTAAACGTCCCAGCAGCGTTTTAATCGTATTCTTCTTCCACTGCATCTTTTCGTTAAGAATCGTGTAGACATCGTTGCTGGTTGTTTCCTGCTGTGCCCAGACAACACGCATAACTTCCCACTCAGCATCCGTTATTTTCGATTCGGTCATTTTTATCCCTTCTTTCAAATTATCGATTACATTTGTAGTCGTTTAATTCATTTTCATTCTAACTGATTTATTTTCACCTGTCAAAGTTTTTATTTCGAATCCCTCCACCCATAGTTGAAGATACAGAAAAAGCATGGAATCAGCTGCTCCATGCTTAACCTCTTTCTATTCGTCTGTCTTCGAGTAAATCGATGTAATCATACCCTGCTCTATATACGAGTCCACCACACGAACCCGTACCGATTTGTTCATCTCCTTGAAAAGAGGAATCCCTTTGCCAAGAAGGATAGGCACTGTCGTAATCACATACTCATCAATCAGGTTATTAACAACTAACGGCGCGATAATTTGACCTCCGCCAACAATCCAAATATCCTTGCCCTCTTCTTCTTTTAGTCGTTGAACCAACTCATCCGGCTGCTCATCTGTAAAAATTAACTGCTCCTTACCCGCTATTGGATGATGTGTAATGATATAGGATGTCTTATCCTCATAGGGATACTCACCCGGTGTCAGCTCATTGACCAATTGATTATAAGTTGTTCGACCAAGAATAACGGTATCGATTCGTTCCAGCAGCTGTGTATAGCTGTCGAATGCCTCCACTTCAGGACTGGTATCTGCTGTCAAAAAATCAATTGACCCATCTACTTCAGCAATATAGCCATCCAAGCTAGCTGCTATATATAAAATAATTTTTCTGGACATTCTGTATCCTCCTTCAACTGACTGCTTTTTCTATTATACGATGGTTCCCAACGTTGTGATGAACATAATGCTCACACAGCTGAATCCAGTCGCTCCTTTTCCTTCCAGCGTAGATTAAGCCTTCATTTCTCGATGCAGCTGTTTCTGTGTTTTCACCAGAAGAAAAACACCGACAAAGAAAACCACGGATTCAACTAACGGCAAACTTGTCCATACGCCAACAATACCAAAAGCATTTCCTAGAAGGAAAACGGCAGGAATGATTAGCACGTAGCCTCTCAGTAATACCAAAACAAAGGAGTAATTTGATTTTGCAATTGAGGCAAAAAAGATACTGAATACGACATTCATCCCGGAAAAGAAGAAGCTGAAAAGATAGATGGGAATCCCTTGGCTGGCATAACGAATCAGCTCTTGATTATTGGTACTGTTGAAAAACTGAATGACAGGTAGTTGGAAAATGACCATGGCTGCATATAAACAGATACCAATTCCCAAACTAACAAAGCTGCCAAATTTTAACGCTGCCGTAACTGCAGAAAAGTTCTTCTTCCCGAATTCCCGACTAACAATCGGCTGTATCCCTTGAGCGGCTCCGGTAAACATCGATAACCCTATCAGAAAGATATTCGCAAGCACACCAAATGCTGCTACCGCAATATCTCCTGCCAACGAGAGAAGGACAATATTGAAGACTAAAATACTGATGCCGTTACTCATTTCAGTTAGGAAAGAAGGAATCCCCAATTTGATACTTTCCTTGACAGTTTTCCAGACAGGTGGTGTCCATTCTAAGCTAAGCAGACGATTGGGCTTCCGACGATGCATCGTCAAAATCAGCAGGCTGAGAATCGGTGAAGCAGCTGTTGCTAGCGCAGCGCCAAACATCCCCATCCCTAATGGAAACACTAGAATGTAATCGAATACGATGTTGAACAAGCTTGAGCCAATCATTGCTACCATCGTCAAATGAGGATTGTTGTCATTTCTTACAAAGCTCAGCGCAAAATTATTTACGACGAAAAATGGCGCCGCAATCAATATCACCCTTAAATAGGTCATCAGATACGGCATCGTTTCCGAACCACCGCCCAAAAGACCAGCCAACGGTTCAACAAAGAATACGCCGCATACGACGAAAATTAAGCCTAAAGCAATACTGATTATTCCTAATTGAGAAAAGTATTTTTTTCCCATTTCAGGTGCGGAGCTTTTATTAAGAGAAAACAGAGTGGCTCCCCCCATCCCCATCAATAAGCCCAAACCGTTGATTAGGTTGAATAGCGGAAGTGCCAGATTCAGTGCCGTCAACCCATACGGTCCCACACCATTAGCTATAAAATACGTATCCGCTAGAATGTATAAAGAAAGCCCCAGCATACTTAATACATTTCTGCTGACATACCCTGTCAGCTCTTTTCGTTCTGTTGTTCTCATCTCTTTTCCTCCAAAAAAAGAGCAGAATGATTATCCTTCGATGGCCTATCGGATAATCTCTCTACTCATGATTTATGCAAAACCCGGCGATTTTGTTTATGGCATAGTTATCTAGTTGTTCTGCATCTGATTTCTCAGATACTCGTTCAAACATCTGAACTCCAACTATTCTAACAATTTTTTCAATGAAAAACAACTGTCGTATCAATGAATTGATGTCTCCTAGCCTTCAAATCAGTTTTGACTCACTTATTTAATCGTCGCTTGATAGCCAGACTGTTGAATCGCCTGTTGAGTGGTGCGACCCACACAGTAGAAATGCAGCTCCCTTTTTATTGCCTGCTTCCGGTACACGGAGTAAAAACGTTCCCATAAGGACGGGCTGGTAAAATACACTGCTTCTAAAGAACCCTCATTCAGCCGTTGCGCCAACGCCTTGCTCTGTTCCTCTGAGAACAGGTTATCATACAAAATTCCTGTCAACAGCTGATGCCCCTGAAGAGAAAACTGCTCCTCCCCTAAGCAATCAGCAAGATTACTTTTAGGATAAAAAATAGTTGCTGATTTCGAGTAGACCTTCAGCCACTCCGAAAACATTTCGTATTTAGTCGCTACCTGTGACTGAAACTCCGGAATCAAACCTGCTGTTATCAGAACTCCGGCTGTTTTCTTTCCGATAACAGCAAACTTTTTCTGTTGAAGCTTCTCCAGTGGGTAATGCTCTAAAAAAACATCCAGGAAAAACAAAGCGCTGTGCTGACTCGTCAAAAATACCCAGTCTGCACAGTCCATACTCATTACTAGTTCAGAGGTTATTCGGCTTAAGGAGAGCTGCAGCAAGGGCTGCTCTATGCACTGATACCCCAGCGCTTCAAAATACTTCTTATCCTCTATGTTATCCCCCACTAAACGAGTAAGCAGGATTTCTCTCATCCGTTCAGTCCTCCCAAATCATGAAGCAGTTCCTCCCCAAGCTTCTTTCCAATGCCAACTATAGATGGAACAACAACACGTTTACTGATGGAATGCTTTAGCAGCTTATCCCCTAAGAAGCCTGACATCTGATAACCACTATCCATTTTCTCAGCATATGCACCGACAGGAACCTCACAATTGCCGTTCAGTACCTTCAAAAAGGCACGCTCTTCTGTTACCAGCTGTTCTGTCAACGGATCATTAATTTCCCTTAAAAAGTCGAACATCAGGGAGTTATCTGCACAACATTCGACAGCCAGCGCACCTTGTCCAACCGCTGGGATACATGTAGCTGTATCCAGTTGTTGATAGGCATGCGTCGGTTCATCAAACCAGCCGATTCGTTTTAATCCGGCTGTTGCCAGAACAATCGCATCCAGATTTTGCTCCTCCATCTTTTTCAATCGAGTACCTACATTTCCACGAATAGAGGTCACTTGAATATCACTTCGTAGCGCACTCATTTGAAACTCTCTGCGTAGGCTGCTCGTACCGATTACAGCATGCTCCGGCAACTCAGAAAGCTCATTTATCTCTCGAAAAATCAAACAATCTGACGGGATTTCCCGCTCAGGGATTGCTGCTAAAACCAGTCCCTCACCAATAACAGCAGGCATATCCTTTAAACTGTGAACAGCAAAATCGATTCTGCCCTCCAACAACGCCTGCTCTACTTCTTTAATAAAGAGTCCTTTTCCACCAATCTTTGACAAACTGACTGAAAGCAAACGATCCCCTGTCGTAACCAGAGGAACGATTTCTATCGGAAAGTCGCCATGCTTTTTTTTCAACAATTCTATAACAATATTCGTCTGTTTCATAGCCAACGGACTCTTTCTAGTCCCGACACGAATGGGTTTCATTTGCTTAAGCTTCTTTCTTTTATACATTTTCTTCTACCATAAATCCAGTCCTATCTCTTTCATTTCCATCTAGGTATTTTCAGAAACAAGACAATACTCTGTTTCTTGATTATGCAGTCGCCTATAAAGAGGACATTCATTCAATAGTCTACCATATAATCCAGTCTGGTAATCTATGGCAAAAGAAATCGTAGGTCTTTTATCATTTTTTATTCAACTAAATTTTACTGATTTAATAGCTTTTTCGTGCCCACTTTATACGCTAAGAAATACATCCCTGCAATAAACAAGCCGCCGCCTACAAGGTTTCCAAAAAATACACTAAACATATTTTTGCCAAACTCTGCCCAAGTATTCCCACCAAGAATAATCCCCATAGGTATTAAAAACATATTTGCAACGACATGCTGATAGCCGCAAATAACAAAGCCCATAATTGGTAAAAATATTCCAACAATCTTGCCAATAAAATCTTTTGCGGCAAAATGAAGGTAAACAGCTGTACTTACCAAAACATTACAAGCGACCCCTGACAGGAATCCTTGCAACAATGTATCCTTTGTACGTCCCAATGAAACCTGAATCGCCCGCTCAGCAAAATCTCCCTGCAATGCACCGCTAAGATAACCGAAGAAGTAAGCAACGAACAATGAACCGATTAAATTAAATACTGTAACAATCACAATATTTCTTAGCCATTCAGTACCGCTGATTTTCTTTGCAAACAGCGCCATAGAGACAACCATCATATTTCCTGTAACCAGTTCTCCGCCTGCTAATAAAAGACAAATTAGACCGAAAGGGAAAACAGCAGCTCCGATTACATTGACTAAGCTGCCCCACTCACTCGGCATCGTTCCCATAGTTCGAATCATTGCTACTCCGGCAATGGCAATAAACATCCCCGCCATAAATCCCAATACAGCCAAAGTTAGGAAGCTGGCACGTGCCTTTTGAATCCCTTTTTCTATTGTAAAATCTACTATTTCCGGTGGTTGAAGTGATCCCATTTTTTTCTCTCCTTTTTATGTATATCTATAATCCTATAAAAACTTTCTTCATATGAAGAACTGCTGCATCTTTTTTACATGTTCAAATCTTTTGAGGGTTTCTACTCATTTATGAAAACAATTGATCTTTTTGGTTGAGTTCTGTCTCTCTATTTCCCAAATAGATAATTTCATCAAAGGTATGGTCAGATAGATAGTGCTCATTTACTTCATCAAATCGTCGGTCCCTATACACACCTGTCTGAACTGCATACACATCAGCTCCCTGCTGAGTATAGCTAAGGAGTGTCTCAAAGGATACTTTATCTGAATCCAACAAAAGAATTTTTCTGCCGAATAACGGCTTTTGTTCAAACCAATCTTGCCCCTCTCTTGCTGAAACTACTTCACCAACAATAATCATGGACGGATTTCTAATCTCATGTTGTGCAATGTCTTCCAGCAAATGGCTTAAATCGGTAATCACAGTGCGTTGACGCCCCAAGGTGCCCCATTCAATAATCGCAACCGGCATTTGATCAGATACCTGCTGCTCCAATAATTTTTTCCGGGTTTCTACTGCATACTCCACACCCATGTATAAACAAATTGTTCCTTTATCCGTCAGCCCTTTGAAATCTATCCTCTCACCGGCTTTGCGATGTGCAGTAACAAAAGTAACCTTGCTGCTGTACTCACGATGAGTCAGTGGGATGCCGCTATAACTGCCGGCTGCAGAAGCAGCTGTAATACCAGGTACAATCTCATAAGGAATACCCAACTCTCTCAACACAGCAATTTCCTCTCCAACACGACCAAATATCCCTGGATCACCGCCCTTTAAGCGTACAACGACTTGTTCTTTTTCACCTTCGTCCTGAAGTAGCTTGTTAATATTTTTTTGCTTCAGCACGTGATTTTTCGGATATTTTCCACTGTAAATAAAACGGGCGTCCTCTTTTGCCAAAAAAAGAAATATCGGATGAACCAATCGATCATAAATAATTACATCGGCGCTTTCCAATAATCGTTTTCCCTTAAGAGTTAGGAGCTCCGGGTCACCAGACCCGGCTCCTACAAAGTAAACAATTCCCATCTAGTCCACCATCACATAGACTTGGTTATCCTCTACAACCGTTTCAAAGGTTCGAACGCACCCTTCATCCGGCTCTTGAACGATACCATCATTCAACGAAATCTTATAGTCATGCAAGGGACAAAACACAAATTCGCCTGAGACAATTCCTTCAGCAAGCGGGCCCTGCTTATGAGGACAAACATTTTCAATCGCTTTTATTTGATTGTCACTTAATCGGTAGACGGCAATTTTCTGTTCGCCAATCAAAACCTCTCTTCCAATTCTGGGAACTAACTCATCTATCGAAGCTACAAATACTTTTTTCATGCTATACTCTCCCTACTGTATACAACTCTTTGCGAAGTTCCTCATCCTTAACGACCTCTTCCCAAGGATTACCTCTACGTCCTTCAACCGCTTCATCCAAACGAGTAATCAGCTCTTTTCTATGGGCCGAATCAAGAAGAACCTCCTTGACCTTCTCAAAACCCAGCCGATCTAACCACGGTGCAGTCCGCTCAGCATAAACACCTGTTTCCCTATAAAACTGCAGCATCGCTCCGCAAATCTCAATAACCTCTTCTTCTGTCGCAACAGTTGTCAGAAGCTGCGCCTCTTTTACTTCTGTTCCGCCATTTCCTCCAACATAAAGCTGGAAGCCATTCTCTACACCAATAATTCCAAAATCCTTCACACCGCTTTCTACGCAGCTTCGTGGACAAGCAGAAACGCCAATTTTAAACTTATGAGGTGTATCAATAAACTCAAAGCGCTGCTCCAACTTAATTCCCAGCCCCAAAGAATCCTGTGTGCCAAAGCGACAGAAATTCGCACCAACACAGGTTTTAACTGATCGAACCGCTTTTGCGTAAGCAGCTGCTGCTGTCATATCTAGCTCTTCCCAGATTTGCGGCATATCTTCTTTCTTGACACCAAATAGGCCAATCCGCTGACTTCCTGTAATTTTAACCATCGGAACATCGTATTTTTCAGCAACCTTCGCAATCAGCATCAACTGCTGCGGATCTGTTTTTCCGCCTCTCATTCGAGGAATTACGGAATACGTGCCATCATTTTGAATATTGCCGTACATTCGTTCATTGACATATCTTGATTCACGTTCATCTGCATGCTCTTTGGGCCATGCAACATTTAAGTAAAAATTAACTGCCGGACGACATTTTGGACAGCCTTCCGGATTTAGAAATTCCAGTTCTTTATATACTTCTTCGGAAGAAGTAAGATGCTTTGCATGAATCTGCGTTACAATTTGGTCTCTAGTCAAAGGCGTACAGCCGCAAATCCCTGTTGGACCACTGACAACAGCTCCGCCCAGCGTATGAGCCAAAATATCACCAATCAATGGTTTACATTTTCCGCAAGAACCGCCGGCTTTTGTATATTTTGTGACTTCGGCAATTGAAGTCAGCTCTTTTTCTTTGATTGCACTAACAATTGTTCCTTTGGTAACACCATTACAGCCGCATATCATTTCATCATCCGGCCACTCTCCAACATCTGTACTGGTTTCTTCTCCTGCCATATGCAAAAGAGAAACCGGTGTGTAGCTATCTATTTCTTCACTTTTTTTCAAAATATTGTAATAACGGTTGCCTTCCGAAGTGTCACCATAGAGAACAACCCCTACAATTTTATTTTCACGAACAAAGACCTTCTTATAAGTAAAGTTAAGTCCATCAAAAGCTTCAATACTAGTAACACCTTCACAGTCCTTTATCTCTCCTGCTGAATACAGGTCACAGCCCGATACCTTTAGAGAAGTAAATGTCGTACTTCCTTGATATGGCGCTGTTTCCTTATCTGTCAAAACATCAGCCAGTACTTTCCCCTGTTCAAATAGCGGTGCGACTAATCCATATACCTGCCCGTTATGCTCTATACACTCGCCAACAGCATAGATATGTTCATTGCTTGTGTGCATAAAATCATTGACCAGAATTCCACGATTGACATCTAAGCCCGCCTCTTTCGCTAACGTCGCTTCCGGTCGAATACCCACAGACATAACAACAAGATTTGTTTCAATAGAAGAACCATCACTAAATGTGATACCAGTCACATGATCTGTTCCTAAAATTTTCTCAGTTCGTTTCTCCATTAGAAACTTTAGCCCTTGCTTTTCTAAGTCTGTCTTAAGCATTTCACCGGCTTTCTCGTCTAATTGAGTTTCCATCAACCATTTCTCAAGATGGATGACTGTAACATCCATCCCTTGATCAACTAAGCCCTTCGCAGCCTCCAGCCCGAGTAAACCACCGCCAATGACGACTGCTTTTGAGTAGCTTTTCGCCGCCGCCAGCATAGCTTCTGTGTCATCAATTGTACGAAAGCCGACGACTCCCGGTAAGCTAGACCCTTCAACGGGTAAAATAAAGGCTCTCGAACCAGTAGCAATAATACACTTGTCATAGGCTATCTCTGCTCCGGAAGCACTATGAACAACCTGGTTTTCCTTATCGATTTTTATGGCAGGGTCGTGATTGATTAATCGAATGCCATTTTCCTCATACCAAGCCAGTGGATTAGTGATGATTTCAGCTACTTCCATTTTCTTTTGAAGGACATTTGAAAGCATGATACGATTATAGTTTGGATACTTTTCTTCTCCAAAAATCGTTATTTCGTATCTGTCTGGATCACGTTCCAAGATTTCTTCAATTGTTCGAACTCCAGCCATACCGTTACCGATCAATACAAGCTTCTCTCTCATTGTATATATCTCCTTATTGTGATTATTTGAACATTCTCGTTTTCAGAATACCAATCCGAAGAAGCTTTGAATATTAGGGAATCTCCTAATAAGTTCATGTAAAAAAAATTTTTTATGTGTCTAAAGAACAAAAAAAGAGAAAACCTTCACGAAGTACGTGAAAATGGTTTTCTCTTTTTGCTAATCTTAAAAATATCCTTCAGACAAAGAAGGAACAAATAGCAGCGCTGCTTTTGCTTTCTACTTTATCTGCCGTTTAAGTGTCTCTTCTATTTCCTGTTTCAATCTTTTTGTTTCTGTCGGTGACTGACCATGACTTGAAAAAGCAACAACCCCCGTCTCATGCTGCAGCACAGCCATATTGTAGAAATCACTGTTCTCTTTTTGACTGCAATCATTAACCCATTGCCAGCTTGCAGCATCTGCAACAATCTGCTGATTGACTGATTTGGAATCTGTACAGGCAAAAATTAATTGTGCTTCCTTCAGCTGTTCAGAGTGATACTTTTCAGAAACAAAAGACACGTTTGTCAACGTCTTGAAACCCTCCTCCAACCTTGGTGCAATGACAGTCACACGACCACCGGCCTGCAGCAAGGACCTCGTCTTGCGTAAAGCAATCCTGCCTCCACCAATCACGATAATTTTTTTATCCGTGATATCAAGCATAATCGGATACATTTAGAGCCTCCTTTACAATCTGCTCAAGATCGTCAAGAATCCTTTGGTCAAATTCCAATGTCGGAGTAACTATAAATGTCTGCTCAGGAAAAGCTTCTGACAGCCTTGTTTTCATCAAATGAATCAAATGCCCATCAAACAAGAAGAATGGTACAATAACCAGTTGACGATTTCCCTTCATTGCTAGTTTTATTTCTGCAAGATAATCATCATGTCCTTTTAAACTTACTGCGTTAATTGGAAAATCTACTGCTGCTTGAATTTCTGCTGCTATCTCCTCCAATACTCTCTGTGGCGCATCAGTCATCTTAGTGCCGTGCGCTAATAGAATTCCTGTCAGTTTCTGATGCGGCAGGTCTTGCTGAACAGTTGCAAAACGCTCTTTTAGCACCGCTCTACTGCCGGACCGGTGCCCAAAAGTTTCTGTCTGTACAAATCGAATATCAGGGTATTTCTTCTGAACCTCCATTATTTCCTCTGGAATGTCTACTCGCGCATGCTTTGCTGCAAATAAAAGAACCGGCACAACAACAATATGGTCTGCGCCTTGTGCAATCAAGGCTTCAGCCTGACTCAAAATTGTATGAGAATGGTTCTCCAAGAATGCTGTTTCCTGCAGCAGCTCTTTTCCTATTCGTTGTTCCAAATTACTAATAAAGGCCGTTGCAGCTTTGTTCTTCTCTTCCTTTTGACTTCCATGAAAAACATATAATATACCGTTCAATCTCTTCACCTCACAAATCAATTAGATGGTGCTTGATGCTATATTGCAGTAATTCAGAAAAGCTGTCAACTTCCAGCTTTTTCATCAAATTGGACTTATGTACTTCTACAGTTTTTACCGAAATGAACAATCGTTCCGCAATTTCCTTATTTGTATATCCTAAAGAGACTAAAGGTAAAATTTCCCGCTCTCTTTTCGATAATCGCTCATAATACTGATTACTTTCACCATCAAGCTCATCTAACCATTTTTTCGGATCAGAAATAGCAAAAAGCGGATCGACGACACACTTTCCCTGCATAACCTGTTTTAACGAATCTAGTAAAACCTCATCTGAGGAGCTTTTTAAAATGTAACCTGCTGCCCCATACTCCAACGCTTTCCTCAGATATTCTTCCTCTTCATGCATGCTCAAAATAATCACCTTAACTGCTGGAAAATGTTCGCTGATTCTTCGTGTTGTCTGCAATCCGTTTTCTCCCGGAGGCATCCGAACATCCATCAAAACAATATCAACTGAATGTTTCTCCAAAAGTAAAAATGTCTCTGTTCCATCTGCCGCATCGCCTACTACACAGACTTCAGGGTACGACTCCAATAATAAGCGCAGACCGCTTCTTACTACAGCATGATCATCAGCTATCACTATATTCATCTGCTTCCCCTCCTAGTCAATCGGCAGCTTTAACGATACCGTCGTTCCTTCTCCTACTTCACTGTGAATCTTAAAAGAGCCGCCAACAGATTCTGCTCGCTCCTGCATATGTAGAAGCCCCAAACCCGCTCCGGAGGCTTGCCCGACAACTGTCGGCGAGAAACCAATGCCATGATCGCGAACCTCCAAGATTAACTGCCCTTCATGTTCTCTCAAGGTTACCCACAGCTCATCAACCGCCGCATATTTGACACTGTTCATCACACTTTCTTGAAGCACCCGATAAGTCACCGTTTCCAAACGCTCTGAAAATCGTTGCTGGCTCAACACAGGAATAAAATGAACAATCAAGCCTGTCGTTTCCATGATACGATGCAGTAATGCTTCGATTGCCGGAACAAGCCCCAAATCATCCAATGCAGTAGGACGCAGGTCAATAGCAATCTGCTTCACTTCTTGCAGCAAAGAGACAAAATCTTCATCGATAGAACCGATTCTTTGAATGATGTCACCTTTGTTCTCCATTCGTTTTAATTGACGAACATCTAGCATCAGACTATAGATACTCTGAGCCAAACCATCATGCAGCTCCTGTGAAATAGCCCGTCGTTCCGTTTCATGCGCTTGATTGACATACTCAATCAAGCGTTTGTTGTCAATGACCTGCTGCATTTTCTCTTGATTCTCTATCCCTCTCAGGCTCAATAAGGTTATCGTGTCATCTACTTGACTCAAACTGCCGCTGAAGCGCTCCTGTATTCCAACGTTTGTTTCCAGAACTACTGGAAACACTGACGGACTCCAAGTTTCTTTGACTTCACAATTTAAGCATTTCTCTGTTGTTGTATGAAGAACACAGCCCTTACCGTTAGCAATCTCAACTATCCGATCCAACGGAACCTTCACCTGTTCTTCCAGCCTTACTGCTGCCTTGTTTTTTCTTACTTCACCAGTCTCAAACAGTAGATATAAGCTGTCACTGGCTTCCAAAAACACTTGCTCAAAAAAATGTTCCTTCATTTCATGCTTCCTCCAATAATACCAGCAGCTGCTCTGCCCTTGCCTCTACCTCTTTCAGAAAGTCATTCTCTATCTTCAACGGCCTACGATAGCCAAACAGCAAAACACCTTGCACACGTCCATTTTTTAAAATGGGTGCAGCTACCGCTGTTTCTATTTTCTCCATTCGAGCAATTGGTAATTCTACCAACTCTTTTGGATCATCTTGCAGGTTCATTTCACAATAGCTTCTACCTGTGCGCCATACAATTCCAGCAATTCCCCTGCCAACCTGAAGACGAATCCGTTTATAGTTTTCATTTGTGTTCCCCGAAACATATTTCCAGTGAATTGTTCGTAAATTGGTCCCAGCACTAACTCTGGATAAAGCAATCCCAATGAAGTCAACCTGAAGCTCTTGACGTATGTTATCGATTACCTGTTGTATTTGAATAGACATTTGACTACTCCTATTCCCTAATTTTTTCCAAAAGCTCTTGTTTTATTCCGTAAACTTTTCTATGCTGAAATCACTATATCACGAAAAGAAAAGGATTGCTTATTCATGTCTAAAAACAACCAGCTTTTCAGTTCGAAGCGACTTGTGATGATTATCACAACAACTGTATTTTCATTTTCCAGTTTGACGACCGCTTTTTTTCTTATGGGGATGAAAGCTCTTCCCTATTTTATCTGGGCAGCAGCATTTTACTTCATCCCATACGCTCTCATTATATCAGAATTTACTGCTATATATAAAAACGATTCCGGCGGACTATACAAATGGCTCTCTGACTGTTTATCTGAAAGAACAGCCTTTATAGCTGCTTTTCTGTGGTATTGCAGTTATTTCGTTTGGATGATTAGCTTGTTCATGAAGTTGTGGATTCCGCTTTCTCTGCTCCTGTTCGGCAAAGACTTAACCAAACAACCAAGTCCGATTCCCTTTGTCTCCACGACTCAGTTGATTGGCTTTCTATCCATTCTTGCTGTCTGCTTTACTTTGTTCATTGTCAGTAAAGGCTTCAAGCAAATTGCCTATTTACTGTATGCCAGTAGTGTGTTGATGTTTTTACTTGTATTTATCAGCTTTAGCAGTAATTTTATTCTGTGGCTAGCTCATCCGGAAGAGATTACTATTCATTTGCTTTCCAGTATTCGCTCAGTTGCTTCGACCTCCCAAAATACAGTTGTTTCACAATTAACCTTCTTAATTTTTGCTGTTACAGCCTTTGGAGGATTGGATACCATTGCCAGTTTAGTAGATAAAACCGGGCAGCAAAAGAAAAGATTTTCAAAGCTGGTTATTTTCAGCAGTGTTTTGATTGTTATCTGCTATTTCATGGGTCTACTGTTATGGAGCGGTGCACTCAATTGGCAAGAGCTGCAAAAAGACCAATCCCTTCACCTCGGAAATTTGATGTATACCTTGATGAATGAATCCGGTCAACGTGTAGCAGAAAGTTTAGGAGGCACCATTGAGATTAATCAATTCATCGGACAGCTATTTACACGGTTAACCGCATTGACACTATTAATTTCTTATATTGCATTGTTATCTTCAATTTTCTATCTACCACTTCGGGTTTTAGTAGAAGGAACACCTAAACATTACTGGCCGTCATGGGTCCGTAAAAGAAACACTCACAATATACCCGCCAATGCACTGCTTGTTCAAGGTGGCCTCATTATTCTCTTTATCAGCATGATTTCTTGGGGAAACTCATATGTTACATTACTATATAACCAACTAACTATGATGACGAATATTTCACGTGCACTACCGTATTTACTTGTTGCATTAGCCTATCCGGCTTTCAAACGAAAATACTCAGAACAAACAGAGCGTCCACCTTATAGAGTCAAGCTGCTGCCATATTTTCTCAGCGCGAGTGTCGCTCTGACGATTGCTGTCTCCATCTTCTCACAGCTTTACCTTCCGCTTATTGAAAAGGAGTACACGCAGATGCTTAGCCTTGCAATCGGCCCTTTGTTCTTTGCAGGTATAGGTGCTTGGCTCTACCAACGCTTCTTCCGAAAAGGAATCGTTAACCAATAAATAGACGCGCAGATCGTTTGACTAGTCTGCGCGTTTTTCTTTTCAAAGGAATCACTATACCAATCAGCATTTGTATTGTAAACTGGAAGAAACATCGAAAAAAGAGGTGACCTGACATTGTTCGATTTGGAAAAAGTTCAAACCTTGAATGATTTAGAGCTGATTGTTTATCAATATATCCTTGAGCACATTACCCAAATCCCAAAATTGACCATTCGTGAGCTGTCTGCAAAATGCCATGTATCGACATCCACGATTCTCCGATTCTGTACAAAAATGGGTTTTGAAGGTTTTTCTGAGCTGAAATTTGCGGTTAAGAATACACAGGAGCGCCCAAATGGCTTTGAAGATTACTATGCAGCTGCCGTTCATGTTGATTCCTTTCTAAAAAAAATCAATCAGGGTAATTATCAGGAAACTTTCAAGCCGGCAATTGATTTAGTTCTAGCTGCACGCCATGTTGTTTTTATTGGACTTGGCACAAGCGGCGTATTAGGTGCTTATGGCAGCCGTTATTTTTCAAACATTGGTATCAACTCTTATAATGTAAGTGATCCATTCACACCGATTCCGCCGCGAGGATTTGAGAGTACACTCGTCATTGTGCTGTCTGTTTCCGGTGAAACCTCGGAGATATTAAAAATGGTCTCTGATTTCAAGTGCTCCAATGCAAAAATTCTTAGTATCACCAATGATGAAAATTCTACGATTGCCAAGCTGGCAGATTACAATATTTCTTATTATATGCCGGAAGAAAAATCAGCCTATGCTGATCCATTCATCAATCTGACCACACAAATTCCTGTCATTGCCTTAATTGAACTGCTGGCTCATCAAGCAGGAAAACAGCTGATGCTTGAACGCGCCGCCAAAGAGGAAGAATAGACCGGTGCACTCAAAAAAGCCCTGACCATTTATCTATCTACTAATAAAAATGCGTTATTTTTGTTCCAGCTTCTTAAAAAGCAGATATGGAAACGTTGTTAAATCAACATTCCTAATCTGCTTTGTTTTTTCGCTTGGAACATGTTTCTCAAACAGAGGAACCTATTCCATTTTCAATCAGAATCTTTTATATTGAATGTGTAAACGTATTCAATATGAAAAAGGAGGTCAACATTTACTTCCCCGAATACACTACATGAACTTATACTTATTTTATTTATTCAAGAGGAGATGAGTTAGAAATGAACGAATGGATTAATGAAAAACTTCTTCCACCCGTACTGAAATTTGTAAACACAAAACCAATTACTGCGCTGAGAAATGGTATGCTTTATACTATGCCATTTACAATCGTCGGTTCTATCTTCCTGTTGCTGGCAAATATTCCTTATGAGCCTGCAGCAAATTGGGTAACAGAATCTGGTTTAGGCGTCTACTTCAACCAAGCATTTGGTGCTTCATTTGCTATTATGGCCGTTTTCGCTGTTATTGGGATTGCTTATTCCTATGTTAAAACAGAAGGCTTTGAAGGTCTTCCTGCCGGGATGATCGGTTTGGTTATCTTCGTTATGTTTATGTCAGCTGAAATAACAGACGCAGAGAGCGGTATTACAATTAGTAACATTATCAACAAAGACTGGACCGGCGGAAAAGGAATGATTACAGCAATCCTTGTTGGTTTGATTGTTGGTTGGGTCTACAGCTGGTTCTTACGTCACGACATCCGCATCAAGCTGCCTGAACAGGTACCTGAAAACGTAGCAAACTCATTTACTGCATTGATTCCTGCAGCCGTATTGATTACTGGTGCAATGTTCGTCTATATCTTCTTTGATAAGGTATTCAGTACAACATTCTTTGAATTCATTTATGATGTTTTACAGTCACCATTACAAGGAGTAACAGATACATTGGGCGGCGCTTTGATTATTGGATTCTTGGTTCCATTCTTCTGGTTCTTCGGCGTACACGGTTCAACTATCGTCGGCGGTATCATGGAACCGATCTTGCAAGCAAACTCATTGGAAAATACGGAAATCCTAAATGCCGGTAAAGCATTGACAATCGAAAACGGTGGACACATCGTGACAAAACAGTTCATGGATCAATTCCAAACAGTAACTGGTGCTGGTATGACAATCGGATTAGTCGTCTTCATGGTATTCCTTGCGAAATCCGCACAGTTCAAGCAACTAGGACGTTTATCACTTGCCCCTGCCTTGTTTGGTATCAATGAGCCAATCGTTTTCGCAACACCAATCGTGATGAATCCGATTATGGTTGTGCCATTCATTTTGACACCTGTTGTGTCTTCTGTAATCACTTACTTTGCCCTTTACACTGGTTTGGTGCCACTCTTTACAGCGGTACAGGTTCCATGGACCACCCCAGCTATCCTTTCCGGTCTATTAGTCGGCGGCTGGCGTACGGCCTTACTACAAGCCTTTGTATTAGTTCTTGGCTTCTTCATCTACCTGCCATTCGCAAGAAAAATGGATGCCATCAACTACGCACAGGAAACCGGACAACCCGTTGAAGAAGACGTGTTGGAAAAAATCGAAGCAGAGCAATAAGAAAAGCGGAATTAACTTGCTCACAAAGCAAAACAATAAAACAAAGCGGGGCAGAAAACCGGAATCAATCGAAAGATACCATCACTGATTCGGTTCCTGCCCCGTTTCTATTCAACTAAATCAACTTACTAAATTTATTACGAATTAAAGAGGTCGATAATTATGTCAATTTTAAAAAATGATTTTCTATGGGGCGGTGCCGTTGCTGCTCACCAGCTGGAAGGCGGCTGGAATCAAGGGGGAAAAGGTGTCAGTGTAGCTGACGTTATGACCGTTGGCGCACATGGCGTTCCCCGTAGAATTACCGACGGAGTGATTGTTGGGGAGAATTACCCGAATCACGAAGCAATTGATTTTTACACACATTATAAGGAAGATGTGAAGCTATTCGCCGAGTTGGGCTTAAAATGCTTCCGTACCTCCATCGCCTGGACACGAATTTTTCCAAACGGTGATGAAGAGACACCTAATGAAGAAGGATTACAATTTTATGATGATTTATTTGATGAATGCTTGAAGTACGGCATTGAACCAGTGATTACACTTTCTCACTTTGAAATGCCTTATCATCTAGTGACAGAATATGGCGGCTGGCGCAATCGAAAGGTCATTGGATTCTTCAAAAAATTTGCTGAAGTCTGCTTTAAACGTTACAAAGATAAAGTGACCTACTGGATGACCTTTAATGAAATTAACAATCAGGCCAATTTTGAAGAAGATTTCGCACCATTTACCAACTCAGGCATCAAATATACTGATGGCGAAAATCGTGAAGAAATCATGTATCAAGCGGCTCACTATGAACTGGTTGCCAGTGCTGAAGCAGTTCGAATCGGTCATGAAATCAATCCTGATTTTCAGATTGGTTGTATGATTGCGATGGTCCCAATTTATCCTTATTCCTGTAGCCCCCAAGACATGATGGCAGCAGTCAGTGCGATGCAAAAACGTTACTGGTTCACAGATGTCCATGTTCGTGGGCATTACCCAAACTACATCGAACGTTATTTAGATCGTAAAGGCTATCGCTTGGATATTACTGCACAGGATTTGGATACACTCGCTCACGGCTGTGTCGACTATATCGGTTTCAGCTACTATATGTCTTTCGCTGTAAAAGACCATAACAAAGGACCTGCCTATGACTATGATGAATCCAAGGATTTGGTGGAAAACCCTTATGTCGAAGCATCTGATTGGGGCTGGCAAATTGACCCAACTGGTCTGCGTTATGCAATGAACTGGTTCAATGATCGCTACGAGCTGCCACTATTTATTGTAGAAAACGGTTTTGGTGCAATTGATGAGCTGACAGCTGACAATACCGTTGACGATCAATACCGTATCGATTACCTGAAGGCACATATTGAAGCTATGAAAGAATCAGTGGAATATGACGGTATCGATTTAATCGGCTACACGCCTTGGGGCTTTATTGATTTAGTCTCAGCGGGAACCGGCGAGATGAAAAAACGCTACGGCTTCATCTATGTAAACAAGGACAACGAAGGAAACGGCTCTTTGGAACGCTACAAGAAAAAATCCTTCAACTGGTACCAAAACGTCATCGCTTCAAATGGCGAAGACTTGTAATTCTATGATTTCCTAACACTAAACATAAACTCCGTTCAAAAAGGGTTCCCACCTGAGAAAATCTCAAGCGGGAACCTTTTTAATTGGCAGAGTCACTTTTTTCTAAATATACTGACCAGTCAGAGAATCGGTTTTCTTAATTTCCAGCGGATAGCCTTCAAACACGATTGCCCCTCCTTTATCCCCGCCATCCGGGCCAATATCAACAATCCAATCGGCTTGTCGGATGATATCCACATGATGCTCAATCACAATGACAGTATTTCCTTGATTGACCAAATGATTCATGATTTTCATAATGTGGTCAATATCTGACAAATGCAGACCTGTAGAAGGCTCATCCAGAAGATAGATACTGCCTTTTTTATAGAATTCACTGGCAAGCTTCATGCGCTGACACTCTCCACCGGACAATGTACTCATCGGCTGGCCGATTGCCAGGTAAGCCAAACCAACCTGTGCCATTGCCTCCAGTTTTTTCACAATCGCTTTTTCCTGAAAGAACTCCAGACTTTCTTCTACCGTAAGACTCAGCACTTCATTGATATTCTTTCCTTGAAACTCGTAGTTCAACACTTCCCGGCTGTAACGCTTGCCTTCACAGACAGGGCATTCTGTCTTGACGGCATCCATAAATGCCAGATTTGTTTCAATATATCCTTGCCCTTTACAGTTTTCACAAGCCCCTTTGGAGTTATAGCTGAATAGTGATGGAGAAACGTCATTTGATTTTCCAAAAAGCTTTCTGATATTGTCCATAATTCCGATATAGGTAGCAGGATTAGAACGCGAATTCGTCTGAGCCGCCGCCTGATCGATGACGATGGTTTCCGGAAATTGTGTTAAAAAGGAATCCTTTACAAGGGTGCTTTTTCCTGAGCCTGCAACTCCGGTAATCAATGTCAGTGTCTCTTTCGGCACCTTCAATGCAACCTTCTTCAAATTATGCTGTTCTGATAGCCGTCCTTGATAGAAGTCATTGGCTTGTCGCGGTGCAGTGTTAATCGTCACTTGATTATTAAGGTATGTGCCGGTCAATGTGTCTGAACGCAATAATTCCTTATAGGTTCCGGTAAACATAATTTCTCCGCCGTGCTTTCCGGCATGAGGTCCGACTTCAATTACCTGATCCGCAATTTTAATCACATCAGGATCATGCTCAATCACAATGACAGTATTTCCTTTGTCTCTCAGCTTTATCAACAGCTCATTCAGCCGGTGAACATCTCGCGGATGCAACCCGATACTTGGCTCGTCAAAAATATAGAGCAGGTCAACCAAACTATTATTCAGATGCTTCACCATCTTGACCCGCTGAGACTCCCCTCCTGATAACGTGGAGGTTTCCCTATTCAAGCTAAGGTAACCCAGACCAATATCTATCAAGTGTCCGATTTTTTCCTGAAGTCCTTTCAAAATAGGAGATGCCTCAGGAAGCTCAATCGCCGCTAATACACGTTGCAGGTCTGTCAATTGCAGCTCAAGCAGCTCAGCAATACCAAAATCCGCTACTTTTACAGCCAGTGCACGTTGTGATAGTCTTTTGCCCCCACATAGAGAACAAACAGCCTCATGACTGTGCTCACTCAGAATTTTTTGTGCTCGCGGTGAAAGCTCTCCTTCTTTCAGCAGATACAGTCGATTAAATCGTGTAACCAGGCCTTCATAGCTAGAATTAACACCATCAGTTTTTACCTTTAAATCTTTTCCATATAAAAGCAGCTCACGTTCTTCCGCAGAATAATCATTGATTTTTTTATTTACATCAAACAAGCCGGAGTCCAGATAACTCTTCATGTACCATTCTGTATTTTTGATTGGCGCAAAGATAATCGCACCTTCAGCTAAAGACAGTTCTGGATTAAGCAGCTTTTTTTCATCAACAACAACACTTCTCCCAATACCATGACACTGTTCACACATGCCTTCCTTATCATTGAAAGAAAAGTAGTTTGCTGTACCGATACTCGGTTTTCCAACTCTTGAATATAAGACGCGCAGCAATGAATTGATATCTGTAATTGTTCCCAACGTAGAACGTGAATTTCCTCCCAGTCTTTTCTGATCGATGACTACAGAGGTCGATAAACTCTCGATTCCATCCACATCAGGCTCTTTATATTTAGGTAGAAAAGAGCGCACAAAAGCACTGAAGGTCTCATTCAATTGTCGCTGAGATTCGCTGGCAATCGTTCCAAAAACGATGGATGATTTTCCAGATCCGGAAACGCCGGTGAACACCGTGATTTTTCTTTTCGGAATCACAACGTCCACATTTTTCAAATTATTCTCTCTTGCTCCGGTAATTCGTAGATATTCTGTCATATCAGTTCCCCCTTAATCTTTGTGCTTAACAGCTGTTTCATACATTCAGCTGTTTCCTTCTTTTCAATATCCTCCTTTACAACTGTTACTTACAGCTGCAGCTCTTCAACAAATGAACAGTAACCTCATCGTTCAGAAAACAGCAGCAACCTTATAATAACACTTTAATGCAAGTTCTAAACTTTTATTTCAAAACCACACTTTTTAACGTATAATTGAACAAAAAGTTTAGCACCGGAGGAGAACTGATGAATTACCGGCCGATAGATATTGCAAGAAAATTGAATATCAGTACCAGCTTACTGAGACATTACGAAAAAAACGAGCTTTTTCCGGCTCCTAAGCGGTCAAAAAGCGGCTACAGAATGTATTCTGAAACAAGCTTTCTTTATATTCAAGCGGTCAGAACCGCGACATTGGCTTATGGGTACCGCACAACAAAACAGCTGATGGAGTTTATTCGTCAGAAGGAGTATTCAAAAATGCTTTGGTTGATTAATCAAGAGCAATACCAGCTTCACCAGCAAAAAGAAATATCTACACAAACACTGGCTTTACTTCATGAAGAGGAAAGTGATTTGATTACTCAAATGCCTCGAAAGGGCTGGATAACCATCGGCGAAGCTGCAGAACGACTGTCAATTACAGAAACAACGATTCGTCATTGGACAAAAGAAGGCCTTTTGGAAGTGACTCGAGATAAGGAAAGCAACTATCGAAAATTTGATGAGCAAGCTTTGAGACAGCTGTTAATCATCCGTTTGATTCGTGCCTCAACCTGGTCATTAGATGTTGTCCGCGATATCCTTGCAACATTCAAAGCCGATAGCCCCGCAGAGATGATTCAACTGGCGGAAGAGGCTTTGCTCATGTTGAATATCCGCTTAGAGCGAGCATTTATCTCGCAAAGATACCTTTATCAGCTAATTGCTTTTTTATCGCCTGACTATTTCACTGATTTTCCAGGTATGGAGTTTTATGATTTTGAGCGGCCGGAACGAAACTAACTGGAAACAAATTTGAACAAAACTACCTTCAAGAAATAGGATACGCTTTGCAAAAATCGTCGTTCTAGGTTGCGCTTCACATTTGACAGTTGTTCGATTTCAAAATAAAAAGGAAAGCGGAACTGATTTTCGTTCCGCTTTCCTTTAGTTTTTTCGTTATAAACATGCGGTTCTTTCAAGACATAACTCTCTTTTACCCGCACTTCTTAATTTTTAATACCAGATAATCGGAATGGCACCATTTGACTGTGCACCGAAGCCTCCATTCTCAGAGCTGGCTGTAAATGAAAATTCAATTCTTTCCGTCGCTTCATCAATAGCAGTAATGGTCATTTTGTTCCCATCAAGAACTGCTGTCACTTCGCCAATAGGCTCGCCAGCCGCATCAACCTGCATTCCAATCGCCGAACGCTCACCATCAAATTGGGTAGCATACGTTACTGGATGCCTCATAACAATTTCTCTGCTTGCTCTACTGACATACACTTCCGGAAGCTCGACCATCCCTGCCCCCGTCACTTGAACTGTTTCCAAGCTTTCTAAATTGGATAAAGCACTAAAATCAAATACCTGTATATAGTAACCTAAGCTAAGATATTTCAAATTTTTCAATTCACTAAATGCTGAAATATCTACTATTTCATCGCCTTCTTCCTCGGAAGCATAGCCATAAAAATACTCCAGACTATCTATCTTTCCAATTGGACGAAAATCTACTACATCACTTAATTGCATAGAAAATGACAAATCTTTGATGTTTTTGGCATATTGAAGCCCCTCTAACGATTGAGTTTCCCCAACATTGAATTGTTCCAATCGCTCCATCTGAGCAACTGTCGGCAATTCGCTTTCTATCGGCTCTTCTTCTCCAGTTTCAGGATTCCACTTTACCTGTTCTACAATCTCGGCTCTCAGGTTATCATCAGCAATATATACCTTTTTCTCATCTGCAATAGACTGCTGTCCTAAAATAAAACCCGCGGCTGCGACAGTTATCACAGAAAAAATACCCAAGGATAGTTTCAAGCTTTTGTTCATCTATAATGCTCCTTTTCTCGCCGACTCTTCTACTTGCTCATACTTATTAATACCAAACAATCGGCACAACACAATCTGTGTTTGCAGAAAAACGACCATCTGTTGATTGTCCGCTGAATGTGAGATTAATCTTTGTTGTTTGCTCATCGATGCTGCTGATAGTTACCGTTGAACCAGATAATGAAATCTCCGGCGCTTGCTGCAAGTATTCTTCCCCATTCATTGCCTGCCCTTCAACACTCCGGTCTCCATCAAACTGAGGTGAGTAAGTAACAGGATGCTCCATCATCAACTGCTTTGTTGCTCTTGATACATAAACGGCAGGAAATTCTACTGTACCAAACCCAACGGCTGTAAAGGATTCTAAATTCTCTAAACCCGCAAGCGGACTGAAGTCAAATACTGAAGCATAGTAACCTAAGTGAACATTTTTTAAGTGTGACAATTCTTTAAGTGCTGAAATATCAAATGGCTTGTATTGCGTTTCCGAGCCAAAAGCATAGCTGTTGAAAGTCTCTAAATTCTTTAGTGCCGCTATCGGTCTAAAATCTGTTATTTGGTTCTCACTAGGAGAATAAGATAAATAGCGAATGTTTTCGGCGTATTGCAAACCTTCCAATGATGTTGCATTAGAAATATTAATTGAATCCAATCTCCCCATCAGATCCACAGTCGGTAATTCATTTTCAATGATTTCCTCTTCACCTGTCTCAGGATTCCATTTTATTTGTTCTATGATTTCCGCTCTCAGTTCATCGTTGGGAATGTACACCTTTTTTTCATCTGCTGACATACTGCTTCCTGCTAGAAAGCTTACAGCTGATAATGTTATCGCTACCATAACAACCAATCCTAATTTTTCTTTCTTTTTCACTATAAAACACCCTTTCATATCAAGATGTTTTAATTATATCAAAAATCATAAAATAATAAACATAAAATTTAATTTTTCTCATAATTATCGTTTTAATTTACTCATCATGCATCACTTGATCCTGAATAATTCCAGCAGCTTTCAGGAACATACAGGTTACAACAGGACCAACAAAGCTAAATCCTCGTTTTTTCATATCTTTGGCAATAACAGTTGCCTCGGGAAGCGTGTTTCCAACCTCATCGGAATTTTCGTATTGCTTAATAACCGGTACACCACCGACAAAATCCCACAAGTAGTCCGCAAAGCTGTCATACTCTTCCAAGAGCTTAACAATCGCACGAGCATTCTGAACAACCGCTTTGATTTTTCTAGGGTTTCGAATCATCTCAGGATCTTTCGTAATCCGTTCAATATCATCGGGGAAAAATGCGGCCACCTGGCGAACGTCCATATTGCAGAAATTTTTCAAAAAAACTTCTTTTTTCCCCGCAGCAGCCTTCCAGCTTAGTCCCGCCTGAAAAACACCAATCGTAAGAAGTAAAAATAGGCGACGATCATCTCTTGTCGGCTCGCCCCACTGATTGCTATACCATTGATAGCTTTTCATTTCCTTAGCCCACCTTTTCCACAGCAGCTGTCCTTATTCGTCTTCAGTACCGTTGGATTTTTTATTATTATTGTACCATAATCTTTTATCCAAAAACGGCAAAAAGATGGTCAGCAACGACTAACCATCTTTTTTATAAGACCTCAGAAACCTCTTATTTAGGCTGTTCTCCTTGTTTAAAAGCAATGACTTTGGATTCCTTATTTTCAGCTGTTTCTCTTGCTCTTGTAATAGCTTCATCTTTTGTTTTAAAGGAGGCTGCCGCCTTTTCAGCTCCCTTCGTTTGTACAAACCATTTATCCTCCTTGGAAAAGACTAAGACATCATTATCTAAAAGGTCCTGATTGATTTTTTCACCATCATGCTTGTCGTTTTTCTTTGGATAGCTTTCCTTTGAAAATGCCTTTTTTTCAGAATCCGTTGCTGTATCCAACCATTTTTTTGATTGTGAAATAGCAATTGGGATTGCACGGTCTTCAGGATAGCCTTCTGCGAGTAACGCATTTCCCACCTCAATTGCTTTTTTCTTTAGAAGCGGTTCAAAGTTTTTAAATGAGGTTGGGTAATCATTTTTGTCCCAAGGCATAACTAATCTCCTCTTTTCTTTCAATTAATTAAGCAAAGAAGCTGCCGCCGGTAATAGCATAGACCTGTCCTGTTACGTAGCTGGCTTCTTCCGATGCAAGAAACACATAGACAGAGGATAACTCAATCGGCTGTCCCGCACGTCCAATCAGTTCATCCTGACCGAATTCCGGAATTGCCTCCTGAGGCTGTCCACCACAAATTTGCAGCGGTGTCCAAATGGGTCCCGGCGCTACAGTATTAACACGAATTTCTTTGTCACTTAACTGTGCTGCCAGCCCTTTACTAAAGGTTGTGATTGCACCTTTAGTTGCTGCGTAATCCAGTAAATGTGCACTTGGTTCGGCGCTTTGAATAGAGGTCGTGGTGATGATACTTGCTCCTGACGGCAGATAGCTTAGCGCTTCTTGAACCGCCCAATACATTGAGATAATATTGGTTGTAAATGTATCTGTAATTTGTTGTGTGGACAGCTCTTTTATATCCTCCACGGCCTGTTGCATACCTGCATTTAACACAAGGATATCCAATCCATTTAAGGCTTCTGCCGCGTCATGAATCAATTTTCGTGTAAACTGTTCGTCCTTCAAATCTCCTGGAAGTAAGACTGCCTTTTGACCGGCTTGTTCAATCCACGCCTTGACCTCCTGCGCATCAGCTTCTTCAAAAGGCAAGTAGTTAATCGCTACATCTGCGCCTTCTCTCGCATAAGCGATTGCTGCGGCACGCCCAATACCTGAATCCCCTCCGGTAATCAAGGCCTTTCTTCCCGCAAGCTTTCCACTGCCCTTATATGTCTGTTCTCCACAATCTGGCACTGGTATCATTTGACTTTGCAAAGCCGGTGCCTCCTGTTTTTGTTGTTCAAAGTTCCCTTTATAAAATTGAGTCAACGGATTCTTAAGCTTCTTTTCTGACATCTGTTTTCCCCCCTAATTGATTTCCTGTTCTATTTTCAGCCTATTACGAATCAAAAGAACATTCAAATTATCCGCATTTCTCTATTCCAGCAAACTATCTGTCTATCTAGTATCAAACCACAACAAAGACACTCCAAAGTAATCACTACAAAAAACTTCCCTGCTAATCCATGTTGAATCAACAGGGAAGTTGGACATCATTCTATTTTATTCAAATTCCATGAAACGATCGGCATCGTTCATGTATTCTTTTTCGCCAGCTGGTGCTTCGATTGAACCAATCACCAATTGCGCTCTCAATTTCCAGTTAGCTGGAATACTCCATTCTTTTGCTACTGCTTCATCAATAACTGGGTTATAATGCTGCAGGTTTGCTCCAATGTTTTCTTGAGCTAAGGCAGTCCATACGTTTGCCTGTGTCAAACCGCTTGCTTGTTCAGACCAAACAGGGAAATTATCAGCATACAACGCAAATTGTTCTTGCAGATTTTTTACGATATCTTGATCTTCAAAGAAAAGAATTGTACCGGCACCGGCCGCAAATCCTTTCAATTTTTCCTGTGTATTTGGAAAAGCTTCCGGTGGAGTAAGTGGTTTTAGTGCTTCCCCTGTAATTTCCCACAATTTCTTATGTGCATCTCCAAATAAGAAAACAACACGTTGTGTTTGTGAGTTGAAAGAAGAAGGACTTTCTTTTACTACTTCTTTGACCAGAGCTGTGATTTCATCCTTTGATTGTGGTAGATTGTTTCCTAAAGCATAAATAGAGCGACGTTTTTTCAATTCATTTACAAAATTTGACATAGTTTATTTCATCCTTTCATATTTACAAGTCAATAATTACTATTACTACTTCAGTATATACGCTTATTAAAAGTAAGTAAAAAGATATGCTCACAAATCTGCAAAAAAAATCTGCCTCTAAAAAAGAGACAGATTTGACGGTAATTTTTATTCGTAGCGTAATGATTCGATTGGGTCCAGCTTCGCTGCTCTTCTTGCTGGAAGTGTACCCGCAAGGAAAGCAATCAGCATGATGATTAAAACAATTACCAACATTGATGGTACAGAGAACTGCAGCAATGTAAATCCTGTCATACCCTCAAGGAAGGATTTCAACGCATACTCGTTCAACAGACTTCCTGCGCCCATTGCTCCCAATATTCCCAGAACAGAGCCCCAGAAACCAATCAACAACGCTTCAACACTAAATGATAAGAAGATTTTTCCGCTTCCCATCCCCATGGCTTTCATCAAACCGATTTCTCTTGTCCGATCCTGAACAGACATGTATAGCGTATTGACGATACCAAAGCTGGCTGCCAGCAATGCAATGGCACCAAACATTGTCAGAACACCTGTGATTGCATTGATTATCTGACGAATCATCCCGATTTCATCTTCTACTGTCATTGCAGAGTAATTCTGATCACTCAAGCGCTCTTTCAGCTTGTTGATTTTATCGGTATCACCTACATAGTCTTTCTCCATTGTAGCGAAAGCCATGTAATAAACATTCTTCATATTTTCCGGTAAGCCTTTTTCACCAATTTCAACAATCTTGTCTGTCAGACCGTTACTGATGATTGACTGTCCATTTTGAACTAAGCTGACATTACGAACACCTACAATGGTCGCTTCAACAATTTCCTGTTCGCCAGTGGCCTGAGAGGTCACCGCAATCTTCACTTTCTTGTTCAACGCATCTTTAGCAGAGGAATAACCTAAGCTCTTAACATATTCCGGAGCCAGGTTTACTTCATAGGCATCGCCGGTTGTGCTAACTTCTTTTCCTTCTTCCAAATCGATTGTAATATCACTGGAGCTGGCAACAGAGAACTCATATTTCTTTCCAGATTCTCCTTCAATATAATCAGGAGAAACCATCAGAAACGGCTTAACTGATTTGATTCCATCTGTATCCTTGATTTTATCAAGATCCTTTTGAGTTAACGTCTCTGCTTCTGTTGCACTTCCCTTGTCCGCATCGTACTCCACGGGATCATCTCCACCGCCAACGTTAATTCCCATTGAATCGGCACCAGGCGAAATCATTAGCTGGTCTTCACCGCCAACACTGCCTATCTGCTTATCAATGTAATCATTCACACCAATATTGACACCTGTTGTCAACGTGATTGTAAAAGCACCTATGAAGATTGCAATAATCGTTAAAATCGTTCTTCCTTTATTCCTCCATAAATTGGCGCTTGCTGATTTTAAAATATCTGTTATCTTCATAGTACCTCTCCCTTAACAATCAATCCGTCCTTAATATAAATCTGACGGTCACAACGTGCAGCCAACTCTTCATCATGCGTGACGATAATCAACGTAATTCCTTGTTCTCTATTTAAATCAAATAATAATTTCTCGATTTTTTCCCCAGTATTGGAATCAAGATTCCCTGTCGGTTCATCCGCAAATATGATTTCCGGATTATTCACCAACGCTCTGGCAATACAGACCCGTTGTTTTTGCCCACCAGACAAATCATTGGCCTTGTTGTTGATTTTCGTTTCCAGCTCCACAGACTTTAATGCTTTCAGAGCCATTTCTTTTCGCTGTCTGCCGGAAATCCCTGCAATTTTTAAGGGCAGCATGACATTGTTCAATACGCTGTCTTTAGGATTCATAAAAAACTGTTGAAATACAAACCCGAACTGCTCGTTTCTCATTCGGTTCAATTCTTTTGTTCCTATATTGCTGACGCTCTTATTATTTAATAAAACTTCACCTGAGCTTGGTTTATCCAGCAATGCCAAGATATGCATCAAGGTAGACTTTCCCGATCCGCTTTTACCGATAATGGCAACAGATTCTCCTTTTTCAATTTGTATGTCAATTCCTTTCAAGGCATCAAATCTTGTTTCATTGCGCCCGTAGCTCTTTTTTAGATTTCTAGCTTCAATTACAGACATCTTTTCCCTCCATCACTTTTACTAACATTTTTTCCACATCTTTCATTTTGAAGTAACACCGATTATTTGTCATGGTACTTGAGATGTATTTCTTACTCGACCAAAGTCTTGTATCCCTTTCCAATTAGTAAAAGATAGTTTCAAAATAAAAAAGGCTGCTTCTTTCAGCCTTTTCAGCATAGCTTATCTATTAGATAAAATATGGTCGCAGAAAAAAAGACTGGAAAGTTATCCAGTCTTTTTTATCAACTCTATTTTTTCAATGCTGCATCGCCTTCATAGTAGAAGTCGAGTGTTGCATCTTCCGTTGCTTCGAAATCTGCTGTATGGCTGCCAGTTACAAAGCTTGCATCGCCTGCAAATGGATGATTTGCTTTCAGCTCTTCAATAGAAACTGTTTCTCCAACAGCGTACTCGATTTCTTTTGTTTGCAGCTGGTAGTCTCCGGAACCATCAACATCAATCCAATAGTTTACTGTGATTGTTACATTGAAGGCTGTTGGTGCTTCTGAGAAGATTACTTGATGAACACCAGCATATTTCAATTGTGTCGGCTCACATTTTACGCCGTAGTTAACAACACAACAGTTTTTTGTTTGACGTGTTCCAACTACTCTCATTGAAGATGGAGCGCCTTGTGCAGGATCAGCTAATAGTCCGCCTTGATTGTTCAAGTAAACCCCGCCAGGTTCAGAAGTCCAAGAATAGTTCTTCATAGTGTTCATATTACGTTTTACTGATTTGTAGTCTGTTACAAATACCGGTGTATCGAAACTGATTTCAAATGTCGGTTTTCTGTATTCTTCACGAACAACTGCACCGCAGTATGCACGAAGCATTTTTTTGTCAGCTTGCAACGCAGCGATTCCACTGTTGATATCGTTGGAGATACCAGTGATTGAGCTGCCTTTTCCTTCTGCTTGGATATGAGCAATCGCCGAACGGGCACCAGAAACTTTCCCTTCACCGACAACTGTTGCTCCAGTCCACGCATAGATATCGCGGTACGCCCAGATACCTGTTCCTTGTGTTGCAGTTCCTTTAAGAACTGAGCTTAAGAAAGGCTTGATATCGTTATTACACCAAATACCATAGTTCGTTCCGTAGGCTTCAACCGTACCGGCCTTCATACGAATTTCATTGTGCACACGAATACCGGCTTCATTTCCTTTTGCTGTGATTTTTCCTTTACCACTGGAATAGAAAGGTTTGAAGTATCCGCCAACATTGATACCGAATTGACCTTGTTTTGTATCTGCGTTTAACTCACCATTGCCGTTTACATACAGACTGCTTTTAGTGTAAATTGAATCAATATTGACAGGTACAGTATTATTCAAATTCACTGTAAGCGCACAAGAACTATAGATAACTGTTTCTTCTGTCAGCTCGTAAGACTTTTTCCCTTTCTTTAATACATTAACCCCGTTCTCTGTAACGATTGTCGTTGTTCCACCCTTTAAATCAATAGAACCTTTCAATACTTCGGCAGAGGATTCTTGGCTTCCCAAGAAAAGTGTTCCGAAAATCCCTAACGCCATTACGCTTGCAATGTGTCTCTTTTTCATTCTGTCCATCCTTTCATAAAAAACAAATATTTCTAACTCACACCTTAAATATTATCACAATAAATAACCTTCGTTTTATCATCTTTTTATCACGCAGAAAAAATTACTGATAAAATAGTAACTATTAAATTACTTTAAATCAATAATGATGTTCAATTTAAAACAAAAAATCACGATTAGGAAAAATATAAAAATAATAAAATAAACAAATAATTTCGGTTTTGAAAAAGTCGAAAAAACCGAAATCAGCAAATTTGCCGATTCCGGTTTTTTTTGATTCTTCCGTTTTATTACGCGTCGCCTTCGTAGTAGAAGTCAATTGTCATGTCTTCGTCCGCAGAGAAGTCTGTTGTTTGACTACCTGAAACAAAGCTTGCATCGCCTGCAAATGGATGGTTTGCTTTCAACTCATCGATTGAAACTGTTGCACCCGGCTCATACTTAAATTCTTTTGGCTCAGTCTTATCATATTCGCCATCACCATCTGTATCCAGCTTATAGTTTACTGTAATAGTTACTTCGTTAGCAGTTTTCACACCTTCAAATACAACTTGATGAGAACCATTGTATGTCAACCATACAGATTCTTCTTTCACGTATTTGTTTACAATTGCATAGAAACCAGTTTTACGAGTACCAGTTACAGTCATGTTAATTGGCGCTCCATCTTTACTGTACAGTCTGCCATTGTTCAACTCAACTAATCCGGCAGGATCAGAAGTCCAAGTATAGTTTTTAGCATTTTTCAAATGCCAGCCAACTTGCGTGATATCTTCAACTTTGATACCTTCTTTTTTATCTACAACAATTGTCGGGTTTTGGTAAACTTCACGAACGACACCACCACATCTAGCGCGCAATGTTGTCGAGTTATGCAACGCTGCATAACCACTGTTGAAGTTACGTGAAATACCAGTAATCTCACTGCCTTCATGGTCTGCTTTGATTAATTCGCCAGTGAAAATCCCAGCTAATTCACCTTCAGCAGTTAGTTTTGAACCTGAACGTACAAAAACATCTTCTCCGGCATATACACCGAATTTTTCTTCTGAGTTCGCATTCAGTACAGCACCAGTATAAGTTTGCACGTCACTCTTCACCCAAACACCATATTGTTTTCCGTATGCATTGATTGTTCCACCATGTTGCTCGATTTGTGATGAAGTACGTACACCGGCTTCATTCCCTTTAGAGTTGATTACTGCTTTACTCTTAGAATCAACAACTAAATCATCACCTACATTGATACCGAATTGGCCATCAGCGTCAGCATTTAATTCACCATTTCCATAAATTTTCAAGTGATTCTTCGTGTAGATAGAATCAATATTTACCGGCGTTGCATTGTTCAACGTTAATTTCAACGTTTTAGAGCTGTAGATCATGCTGTCTTCTGTCAGCTCATACGTAGCACTTTTTGTTTTTAGCAAACTAACACCGTTCTCCACAACAATTGTAGAGTCCGCCCCTTTTAAATCGACATCCCCTGTTAGTACTTGTGCTGCCGAAGCATCACTTGCTCCTATAAACATCGCACCGGCAAAACCAAGAGCCAGTACCCCTGCAAGACTTCTTTTCTTCATTAACATTCATCCTTTCAAAAAACGAGTATTTTCTTTACATCTATATATTACCACAATAAATAACACTAGTTTTATCACGGTTTTTCTAAAAAAATAAAAACAATGATAAGTCGGTAAATTATTTCTATCACAAAATACAATAAAAACCCTTATAAATCAACGTAACACAATTGAAAGGAAAAAGATTTCATTATATCTATAAATATATATAAATAACATTATTAACATAAAAATAACATATGACAAGAAATCATCCAACACTCTTAATCAACAAGAAGTACTAGCCAAATTTCACCATTCCAATGCAAGCATTTAGCTAAATATTTCTTTATCACCTCCCTCGGCACCAACCCGCCTCACAATCTAAAAGGCCAAATCGACTACATATATCCCCCATTGGTATTGCCGGTGCCAAGCTAAATCAATTTTCCCATTATCAAAAATAAAAAATGCCTGAGATAGAAGCAGCCTTCTTCTCAAGCATTCATTGTTCAATCAATAATGATAATCTTTTACATAGAGTTGTATCTTAACAGGAATACCACTCTCTCCGTAAGCAATCCTTAGACGCTTACCTAGCGATCCTTTTTCTTCCGCTTTCCCAAAGGTATCGTATAGCACAACATATTGGTTCTTTAGTTCTTCGTTTGATTTCGCCGCTAATAATTCTATTTCTCCGGCAATATCTTCTTCGGCAATTTCAGCTGCTTTCCCTAGTGCCAAAAGATACTCCTGCAGCTCACCACCATTGTAGGTTCCCGTTGATTCACTATTTATAATCTCCATCTTATACATCTCGATATAGGCGACTTCTTTATCCGGATGGTAGCTGTAATCGATTTGACTAATACTATAGATGGGATATAAATTCTCCTTGTCTCGCATAACGGTCGATACAGTATATGCCGCTTCCAGCGATTGTGAGGAAACAGAGTAGAAGGTAGAATCCACCGCCAAAGCCTCATTTTCTTCGAGATGGCCCAAGCTTATCTCCTGTATATTTTCCACAAATTCAGGAATTTCCAGTTGCAGCTTGTCTTTTACAGCGACTTCCGCTTCTTCTTTCCCAACATTCTGCAAACGATAATCCGAAAATTTCCTTTCTCTTTTTACTGTCGCAAGCAATGCTTGATCCGATTTCGAAAGATCATTTCGCTCCTCTTCCTTATCCTTTTCCGAACAGCCTGATGCCACAAGCAGCAGCCCAAAAAGAATTATCAGCGTTTTTTTTATACTATTCATCCTCTTACCACCTTTTAGTCGAACGTGCTCAGGTCAAACCCAATAGGCTCTCGCTGTTCAAATTCCGATTCAAGAAACTCTACGTAGACCGTATCCTCTTTATCGGAAAGAAGAGAATAGAACGCCAGTCCGGCACTGCTTTCTCCTTTTGCCAAGGATTTATTATTATCTTCTGCCAAGACCTTTAGATTTCCAGCTTCATCATTGTCTGGAAAATCCGCTTGCTTCAAAACGGAATCTCCTTGCTTAACATTTACTTTGTCGTACCAAATTTTCGGCTTCAACGCTTCATCACCATTATTCAATATACTAAACCGAACAGCCAGATATGCCTGATCCTCTATCGTGATTTTTCGATAGCCAGTGACATTAAAGCTCAGCTGCTCGTTTTCAACAGCTGTTTCCGGAATTTCACTTGATTCCTGTGTTGTTTCAGCAGCAGAATCACTTGTTGCCGAACCCGTTTTTTCTTCTTTCCGTTCTACCGTATCTACAGACTGATCAATGATTTTTACGCGATCCTCGTATCTGTTGTCATCTGCAGAGTAGAAAACAAACTCCAAAACTTCATTTTCTGTGAGTACATAATAAGAATGGACCCACACACTTTCATCTTTATAATAGCCATTTAGCGTATATTTATAAACTTGATTGCCATTCACTTCGTAATCTGTCATATAAATATCTTCTAAATTAGAGTAGCCATATATTTTTTGCAGATTTTCTCTTGTTGCATCGCCGAAATCTGTCATGTCCAGTGTTTCTTTAGGTGAAACCTGTACAAACATCTGTGAGTTGCTTTGCTTATCTACTGCAGCAAAGACTGCACGAGACCCAAACTCCGCTTGGTAGTCAGCCTCTGCGCGCTTTTCCCACGTGCTGGGTAGTTGAAATTGATAGACAGAAGAATCACCGTCAAAGGTTTCTGCCTTATCCGAAAGCTTCGCCTCACAACCAGATAAAACCAGTAAGATTATTGTCATAAAATACATGATTTGCTTTTTACGCATCACGTGCCCTCCTTTTTTAGAATACAGCCAGCCATTGTAACCGAGAAACAGCACGATACACCCAACAAATAGAATCGCACCAAGCATAAAGCCCTGTGGTAAAAAGACAAATTCAATCGTATGTGCGCCTTTAGGAATACTCAACGTAAGAAACGCTTTATTCAAATTAGGCATTTCCACTTTTTTTCCATCAATATACGCTTTCCAACCGGCATCATATGGAATCGTCGTAAACAACACCTGCTCCTTTTCAAGCGCAACTTCCGCTTTCGCTTTTCGTCCCGAAACCTCAAGTGCAATGCCCTTTTGATTAATTTTTTCAACTGCTCGCTCAAACTTTTGCGTATCAATCAGCAATACATCAGGCTTGAACAGATTAACGATTCTAGTTCCCGTGAAATTAACTGTCACCGAAACCGTTGTTCCTTCTTCATAATAGCCCAGGTTATAATACTGCCCTGTGGAGGACAACGGAGACGAACGCGTAACACCATTCACCGTCCACTCTACTGTACAATCCTCCATGTAACTGAAGGTGGAAGGATACATGCTAAGGTATGCTTGCTGCTTTGCAGGCACAAAGACCTCCCAAACAATTTTTTTAGGCTCAGTCATGCTGGTTCCTGTATAGGTCACTTGATTACCAGATACAGCTTCTGTAATATTCTCTGTTGTGACCTGACGCGCTTCAACCGCCCGAGTCATCTCTTCTTCCTCTTCAGATAGATAGTTAAACAAGCCGACCTGACTCTTGATTGCATCTGTTTCAAATATTTCATCATCCGTCAGTACCCCAAGAGGCAAAGCATACTTATTTTCATACAAGGAATACGCCCCTTGCTCACCAACCTTCTCATAACCAAACTTCATAATGTCAGTTTTGGAAAGATTGTATTTGATTCCCAAAAGCGAGTCCATCAGTAGTGTATTATTCTCATACTTAATATTCAGATTACTCCCTAGCGATCGGTAGCCTAAATTATTCAAATAAGCAGAAGAATGCCTATTCCTGATGGATGAAAACATCGAGACACCGCTATAGCCAAACCTAAAGCTGTCATTCAAGGTTAGCCGATCCAAATTTTCCAGTCGGAAAAAATGATCGTTCTGCTCTTTCGTTTCATTTACCAGCGTACGAATTTCCTTAGAGCGCTCATTGTAATCGAACGCAGAATCGGTAGGATAGCCCCACTCTGTTCCAATTCCTATAATTAATGCATCCGCATTAATACCTGCTTCTGCCACCATTAAGAATAAAAACAGAATCGGCAGCAGCTTGTTTAAATATCCTTTACTTCGAAGTAAAAGCAACACTAGAATCAATACTAAGAATCCGACTGTCACATATAAAGAAAAATCAGTAATATAGTCATAACGCTTCTTGTTCGAAAACAGAACTGCGGCCAGAAACAACCCACCCAATACCAAAATAATGTTTACCAATTGATTCGTGTCTTCTTTTCCGAACCGTTCGAAGCCATATCCCCCCAGCAAAATAATCATAAAGGAGAATAGAAAGCTGAAACGAAACAAAAACATGTTTGGGGAATGCAGCCCATGCCACAAAAGATTCAAGGGATCAATGTACACACTTGCCACCAACACCAGTAATAGAATGCCGTATAATAGCTTATTGCGCAGCGGTACCTTCTTCGTTGAAAAATAATAGATTGCAAACAGCAGCGGAACTAGTCCGATGTAAATAAACGGAGCACTGCCATACTTACTCGTGTCGTAAACGGCCACCATGTTTTTGACAATAAAATCCCAGATACCTGTATCCCTGGTCCAAAAGCTATTGAGCGCATCTAAGCCTTCACCGTTATTCGTCAAATCAAAAATAGTAGGAAGAATGGTCAGCATCGATGCACCACCGGCTAATAACGACGTACTTAAATAGCAAAGAATGCTTTTTTTGTATCGTTTAGTATCCGTAAATAGGCGCAGCCAGAAATACATAAATGAAAATAACCCTACCATAAATGCCATATAGAAATTAGATAAAAACAACGCAAGATAACCAACAAACAAAATCATCGGTTTACGCTCGTCCATCACTCGATGAATCCCCAGAATAATCAAGGGAAGATAAACAAATGTGTCCAACCACATAATTACTTCTGAATAAGCAACAGCATACCCCATCAAGGCATAGGCAACACTAAAAGAAAGCTGATACCATGAGCCCATTTTCTTAAATGTATGATTCGCAAACACCCAAAAAGAGACGCCGATACAACCAAACTTAATTAACGTAATGACATATATCGCATCCGCCATCGCGTTATTATCAAAAAAGAGAACCAGCGGGGTGAAAAGGCTGTTCAGATAATAGGCGGAAAAAGACCAGTAGTTAAGCCCAAGAGAGCCATACCACGTATAAAAGATACTCTGTTCTCCTCGCAACATACTATTGAAGCTGGCATGAAAATTAGAGTATTGGGAGTAACTGTCACTCGCCAAAATCATTCGGTCACTGCCTAAATAAATGTCATTTAATGCATATACAACACCCATTACTGCTAAGGGAATCAAAAAACTTAGCAATAAAAAGATGCCCTTCTTCTTTAAGAAGTCTTTTATTTTATCTTTCATAGAAACCTCACATTCATTTTGCTCTACTTCACTAATCCAATCGAATCAAAAGGGTAGTATCTGAAAATAACAACACCATCAATCTGATCCTTTTTGATTAAGCCTAAATGCCGACTGTCTGTAGAGTTGCTTCGATTATCACCAAGCACAAAATAGCTATCTGCCGGAATCTCCTCTAAATCTGAAAGAGCATCCCAAACCTCTTTGGTAATCGTCACCTTTAGTGTGCCATCCGGTAATTTTTTAGCTTCAAGCCCCTCGGTCAACGCACTATTCTCAGCCAACTGCTCATTGATATACAACGCATTTCCTTCTGTCCTGATTTTATCTCCGGGCAGCCCGACAATCCGTTTCACATAAGAGGTCTTCTTCTGTTCATCCGGAAAAAAAGTAATCAGCTCATAGCGCACAAGCTGTTTTTCTTTAGCTATGAACAGCCGATCACCATCCTCAAATGTCGGATTCATTGACAAACCATCTACTTGATAGGTACGAATAGTCCGAATACCCCAGATAAGAACAAACAGAAAAAACAGAAAGAAAAAAGCAGAAAGAATGGTTTTTTTCTGCTTCTCAGACGATATTCTTTCAGGTCTTTTCAATTTAAATTTTTTTCGTTCTGATGTTTTATTCATTTTGCTTTTTCCTCTGATTTTCTCAAAATCCAGCTAATGTATGAAATGGAAAGAAGCGGAACTCAACAACACCCACAATATTTTTTTGGTCAATAAAGCCAAAATAACGACTGTCTGTAGCGTACTGCCTATTATCCCCCAGAACAAAATATTTATTCTCAGGCACACTGTTTTTTCCCGTCAGCTGCATCAGCGTAAAATCCTCTGTCGTCTTCATGCCACCTTGCTTAGCAACAGAAACAGCATTTTCTAAGTATCGTTCCAGCTTTTGCTCTTCATTTATGTATAGCTGATCATCTTTGTAGTAGAGGCGGTCGCCCGGCGTACCAATGACTCGCCGAACCAATATCTCCCCTTTACTATCTTTAAACACTACCAAGTCCAATTGCTTTGGCTTCTTCATTCGATTAACAAACAGCCGATCACCATCATTCAACTGTTCTGTCATCGAATAGCCTTCAACCTTTATCGTCGTAAAGGTTACCTTGGATAAGATAAATACCACGGCAGTAAAAAGCAGCAATGTGATGCCGACTTCTAAAAGAAATACTTTCACTGACTGCTTTTTCCGCCGAACACTCTTCTTCCGCGGCTTCTTTTTGCCTTTCTGCGACTGTTGAACCGATTTTCTTTTACCAGTTTTCTTTACAGGCTTCACGGAGCGCTGACGTCTTCGATTATCTATCTGCTTCTTGGAAGAAGACGTTTTTTTCTTTTTCCTCACGCGCTCCACTTGCTCTGTTGTTTTTCGCTTCTCTGATTTCTTCCTTCGGCGTTGTGTCATCATCTACACCTGGCCTCTATTTTTTCTGCTGCAATGCCTGTTCATTGACTTCGAATTCCTCAATGATTTTCTTTTGCTGCTCCTTCACACTTTGAATATCACCAATATAGACCTCAATCGTTTCCGGTGACTGAAGACTTTGAACCGTTTGAGCATTTAAATTAATTGCTAAATCAAGATTCTTTTTAAAGTATTTAGTCAGCAGTAAACGATACTCTGCCGCCATACCGCCATAAGGCGTTTCAGCAGCAGCGGAAGCCAGCTGAGAGGAAATCTCCTGTAGATTCTTCACGGTTTTTTCCGGGCTTGCACCGCCCTTCAAGTTCTCAAACTGTTGTTCAGCTTCATCTAACAAGTAATAGCATTTTGATAATGCCGCAGCATTGGGAGAGCTCAAATTCGTCAATTGATAGTGTCTCGCATAGAAGCCGCTACCGCCTAAAAGCACGCCCAGAAGCAAGGTAATAAAAGCTGTTCTGAACTGACGACCTCGTTGCTTAGCTAGTCTGCTACACGCTCGTTTCCAACGTTTTCGCTTTTTTTTCATCTTAGGGCGTTTACGTTTCAGTTTTCTTAACTGACTGCCTGAGCTGATTCCGAAAATAATGAACAGAACAGAAAATAACAGTAGGAGAACACCTAAGGATAATAGACCGACAAAGGTCATATCCAGCATACTCATATTCAATTTCATTTCATTTCCTCCTGTTATAGCTTTTCAAAGCGCGCACCTATTTCTTTTTCGAAGGTCTGTTCTTCTTCTTTTTCTTCCCTTTTTCTCTGACTTTCTTCACAGCAAAGAAAATAGATAGTAGAAGTAAGAAGGCAATTCCTGCCAGCAAGGCAATCAACTTCCAATCGATTCCCTTCTCTTGAACCAACGATACGTCCTGACCGTTGAATTTGTCTGCATCTTCATCAGTAATAGTAAACTCTCTCGTCCATTCCCATCTTCGCTCCCCTGAGGTTACAACAATATTTGCTCTATAGTCTCCGGGAACCATCCGTTCCCCATTCATCGTAACAGGAAAATCAATCAAGGAATTCGGTGCCATGCGCATCCCGGCACTTTTCGTATCATAAAGCACCTCTTCTGAATCCTTTGGTGTCACTTGCACATCAACCGTCATATCATTTAAATAATCAGCTTCTATGTTGGAAAAGTTAACGTATACTGCATTTCGGTAATTTGACAGCCCCGGATAAACATCATTCAACTCCAGTTCGACAGTAACAGGCGTTTCATTTTCCCTCAATATCATGCCGACTAAGTAGGCATATTCGTTGATTACACCACCCTGCGACTCATCTCTCTTAACGATTTGTTTTAGCTTTATCCCACCGGCAATTAATCCATCATAAGAAGTTTCAGGCATTGTGATTGTTACATCCAACATCTGTTTAGATTTCGGTGCGATCGTCACTCGCTCCTCTGATTTAACCAAGTCTGTAAATTTGAATTTCAGGGATTTATCATCTTGTATATCCGATGGCCCGTATTCAATAACGCCATTTCGATTTGTTTTCGCTCCATTCAAAGACACTTCGATTTGCATCTCGTGATTAGAGGCATTCTCTAACTCAATTTGCAGCGTTTGCTGCTGACTCGGAGTCATCATTAAATCAAAATAACCAACCTCTGGATTATATTGATTCTCCGGCAAAATCACGCGATAGTTGAATTCACCGTAAGCATTAGCGCCGCTTTCAGTAGTTGCTTCTTCTGCATATGTAGTGGTTCCGGTTATAAAAAATAGTACTATGTACAGAAGGAAAAAAGGAATGATTTTCTTTTCTTTAATTACCATTATTCTTACCTCTTTCGGTCAAAACAGAAAGAATTCTACCGATTTGTCTAAAACCGGTAGATTCTTCTGTTCAACATAAATTAACATTTCATTGTTGATAATTGATTAGTTTACTGTTTCCATTGTCCATTCAACTACTGATTGGTAAGCTGAAGTGTATGCTAAGCTAGTTTCAGGTAAATGGAATTTAACTGAGTCAGCAGCTGTTGAATCGTCACCGAAGCAAAGCTCGTAAACACCGATACCTTTAGTTGCTTCAACGTTTGTATAAGCAAGCTGTTTGCCTAAACCGTCAGCAATAGTGATGTTTGTTTCAAATGCTGGTGTAGTTGGGTAATGTGTCGCATTATCAATTGAAGCAAGATTCAGGTTGTTGTACGTGATTGTTGCTCCATCCAATGTATGCGTTTGACCATCTACATCACCTGTAAACGGAGAAACCATTTGAACGCTTAATTTGTATTTGTGATCCAATGTTTGACGATCATCACGGAACTTCACGAAGTTTGGAGAAGTCCATTTGTCCGCTCCATTCGCATTACCAGTAAATGGTTTTGCAAAGTAATCTTCTGTTACAGTACCGTTCATGATTTCATGCTGACCAAAGTTTAATGGTGTAACAAAGATAATACCGAAATCTCCTGGGTTTGTTGGTTGTATCTCTGAAGAATCGATATCTGTCGCTTTAGAGCCAGTGCTGTCACCTGGTTTTGTGATTTGTGTAACATCTGTTTCACGAGTAGAATCACGAGTAAACTCGATGTATGCGTTCCCTCTGTGAGAATGCTCCTGTGCTTTTGTTGTATTTGGAACAGCTAGTGCTACCCCTGCTGCAGCAACTAATGCTGCTCCACATAATTTGTGTGTCAATTTCATTTGTGTTTCCTCCTAATATATTGTGTGTGTTTAATCTATGGTAACTCGGCTAAAATCCAAGTTAACACCGTTGTGTAATTGACCGGATCTTTTTCTGTCTTTCCCGGTATGGACAAGCGAATGGCACTATTTTCGTGCACTTGCTGATTATTAAAGACTGCATCCAAAATCGGATTGCCATCCTTTCCATTCTTCGGAGTCAACGTAGAACTCAACTCTGCCGGATTGGCGGCTGATGCCCCAAAACTGATACTCCAAGTCCCCAATCCGCCGCCAGTTTCAGCGGTAGCCAGATTGTACGTTTCTCCTACATGCTCCAACCGAATGATTTCTTTTGAAACCAACGGAGAAGCAATTGTGTCTTTATTTACAGAATTCGTCCATGATTTATCAAAGGACAAAACTGCTCCATTTAAAACACTGTTTTTGGTATCAAAATTACTAAATTGACTTTCCTGCCTCAGCTGTAATGTCCAGCCTTTCGCTGATTTTCGATAGTCAGAAATCTGCACAAAATTACCTCGTGCTTCTGTTTTCCCATCTAAAAACAACTGCGCATTCACAGGATAAGAAACATCCTTATTCGAAATAGCATTCACATGAAAGTTCAATTGCGGTACAAAATCAATCCGTAGCGGACCGCTTGTACTTGGACTCTCTCCCGGATCAACTGAAACATCAGGATTCTCAGGATCTCGAATATCGTCTATTTCTGTATCCGTGTTAGAAAATTCAACGGTTGCTTTGTTGTTTGCAGAATTAGATTCCGCCTGCACTTGCTCTGAACTACCTAAACCAAGTAAGGCGATAAACAGGGCTGCGGGGATAAAATGCTTACTCTTCATTCATCATTTCCCCTTCCCTTGTGCTTCTTTTTCCTGTTTCCTTTTCCAAAACAGAAAGGCAGCAGCGATAACAATCAGCGCCGCTCCGCTGATTGTCAAGCTATTCTTGACTAACTCACCGGTTGAAGGATAACTGCCTGTCGGCTTCGTTGTTCCTCCTACTGATGGCGACTTTGATTGGGAGGTCGTACTTTCTAAAGGACGACTGCTTTCTGAAGTCGCACTGTCGGAGCTGCTGCTCGAAGTGCTGTCGCTTGTCTCTTCTTCATAAAATCCGATGACTCCATTTGTCTGAACCGCACCGCCATTCGTTGTCGCTTCACTTATCACAGGAATGGTAAAACAAAAAGCAAGCCCCAGAACAAGGGAAGCAATCAAAGAAACAGTGTGTATTTTTTTCATATATCTTCCCCCATTCTATGGCGCTATAGGCGTATCTTCTAAGGTAAATTCAAGAACCGCCTCATATTTTCCAAGCTTGTTCACTTTTCCGCCATCAATATAGAACTTGAATCCCTCACCTGCCGAACTCCAGCGTGAATTAACGTTATACTCCCCGGCATTCGGATGTGTGTAGGTGAGAATAGTGGTACCATCCGCAGTAATAACTTTTTCTTCAGTACCTGTGTTATAACGAATCGCATCCTCTAAAATATATCTGGCATCTGTTTCGCCTACAGCTTTCATAGGTGCCAACAGCTTCGCTTTCAGTGTCCACGATTTTTGTGTCACACGATTGTCTGCTACCACCAGACTGCCTGTAATATCCGGATCTATGACTCTAGTTCCCTTATTCAGCTTGGCTTCCTCGATTTTGAAATCGATATCCGGCACGGAAGTAATACTCAATGTGCCGGCGACAGCAACCAATGCATTGTCACTGGCTGACACTTCCTCATAAATACCTGTTGCACTTCCCGGACCATCGACGAAACGTGGTGATTCTCCCAGCGCTGTCGCTGTATTGTTGATTGAACCTGAGGCCGTTCCGGAAACTGTTGCTTTAAAGACTACTACAGCACTTTCCGTACTATTCAAGTTACCAACATTCAGCGTCAATAGACGAGTTCCTTCATCGTAAGAATACTCATTCACACCTGGTACCCCTGTCACATGTGTCGCAGAAGCGCCATTGATAGTCACAGCTGCTGTCGCAGGAGTGAATGTCAAGCCGTTTGGCAGTGTGTCAGTAATTACAACGTCCTTCCAAACAGTTGTCGTTGTAGAAGGTTTGTTATTTTTTGCAGTTAGTGTGTATGTCAGCTCTTCGCCGACATCCGCATCTGTCGTGCTCCCGCTTTCCGACACGACCGCTTTCGTCATGACTGGAAGGTTCGGCAAGACATCTGCCACAATATACTTCTTAACACCCTCGAAAACAGCATCATGATAGGCATAATCAGTGTACGGATTGATATTCCCACCGCTTTGATTCGTCGCCGGCGGCTTAATCAACCCTGTCTGATCATATAAAACAGGCGTTTCACCAGCCGCTGATACTACTTGCGCAGCAACATGCTGAATGGCATTATCACCTAAATAAACACTTAATTCTTTTGTGTCAGTCAGATAATAAGGAAGCGGATAGGTCCACGAACCATCACCCTGGACTGTTGCTGTTCCCAATAACGTTCCAGAAGAGCGATCGCCGGAATCATAGTACACATACACTGTCGCATTCGCTTCAGCACCTGTTCCCGAAAGTACATTTGTTGCATTATTCAAATTCTCATCTGTCAAGCGTGTCGGTTGTGGCGGTGTGACATCCAGAACAGTTCGCTGTGGTGTTTGAATATCTGTTGACTCACTGATATGAACATTTGAGCCGCCTTCATCCGCTAACCCACCACGCCAAGCTGATTCAACTTTTATCTGCTGTCCTTTAACTAAAAAGCCGCCATTCGAAGTTGGAATTTTGAAAATCCCGGTACGTGCATCATCACCATAAACAGACACTGCACCTGAACCGGCAGGGTCTTCAACTACTGTTCCTGCTGCCGTATAAGCTGCAACAGAGCCAGCTGCTGACACAGAAACTCTCACACCAACTTCACCTGTAAAGGCCGCACGAATTGGATCGTACTTCCCTTCCGGCACAGTCGCATGACCCCAGATATATTTATCAGCATCTGTTGGTACACGCAGCTCATCAATAACTGCTTTTTGGTTATTGGCAGTCATACGTGAATAGGCCGGTGCTCCTTTAAAGTTGCTAAAGTCTACTCCGTTCGTTGTTACACCCGCATTGAAATCCTCTGTAGTCCAGATACTATCAATCAAGCTCCATGCATCACTTGGGTTTCCATCTAAATTCGAACCAGCATCCCAAACTTGTAAGTCAGATTGCGTCATTTTGAATTCAGAGTTTGCTGCTCCGGCGAACAAAAGACCGCCGCCTGGGCAGTTGTTTCTGAAATCAAAGTATTTAGGCTTATTCATAGTAAATGTCAGCTTGTTTTTGACAGTTCCGGCGACATTCGAACTACTAAACACCCCTTTATCATTACTAAGTGTTTGACCACGAACAATAAAGTATGTTCCTTCTCCCGCATTAATATCCAGCTCTTGAAGGTTACAGTCAATAGCAGCTCCGTTATCTGTAATAAGCGAAACGTTTGAATTTTCTCCCGTTACAGAAAAACTACTGGTTTTGGCAGCATTACCGTTCCGGTATTGAATCCCCTGATTTCGGTTATTTGCACCAGGATCTTTTGGCACACCATCCCCAACATTACGAAGAATAAAATCTGATCCACTTTGGATATCAATTTTGTTTTCATCTCCATACATCCGAACAGCCGGTGTTGGTCCACCATTTTTATTAAATGCAATTTTAGAATTATTTGTTGCTTGCATAAGATGGTTTCCTACATAGCTAAGTCCACCCGGATCATCGTAACGAATCATCGCTCCATTACTTGATGCATCAGAGCTTTCTGAGTTAATCATAAATTCAGCGCCATCATTCGTAACAATTTTGCTGTCTTTTGAATAAATCTGTAGTGTAGGTGCACCTTTAGAAACTGCACGAGACTCAAAAGTTACTTTTGCCCCATTATCAACTAGAATTTCAGAACCGATTGCAGCATCAGAAGCTTCTCTTGTAGCCTCCCAAATAGCAACAACAGCTCCTTGTGTCGCTGTAATCGCATTAGGATTTGCACTGCTCCAAGCAGCACTCGTAAGATTGCCGGAAATCGTTACATCTGTTTTAGCTCCGACAAATGCCATTTTTGCTTGTTTCGAACTGATTCTAACCGCCATAACTTCTGCATCTATCCAGATGTTCATTTTGGCATTATCAACATTGAACGAAGCACCATCTACCAAGGTTTCAAAAAACAAGGTTCGCAAGTTCGCTTCTACATTCGCATCCTCTTCAACAGAAAGTGTCTTAGCACGAAGAAACGCCGCCAGAACAAATCCGCTTGATTGGAAATTGTTTTCTCCGGATAATTGGATAGTTCCATTATCCAAATGTGCGAATGGGCGAGCATTGCCTGAAAGTACATTGACATTGTTCGTTGCTACAGTCCAATTAGCACTTGCTGCAGTATTAACTGCACCTACCATCGGGTCAACAGACGAACCAATCAAATCAATATCGGAGAATATCACTCGTGAATCAACTGCTGCTGACCCTAATGTAATATTTTGACTTCCCATATCAATTTTTCTTTTTGTTCCGTTGTCATCACCATTAATCACCTTGGATATCGTCACGTTTCCAACTGCGGCATCTGCTGTCAGATCCGCTTTGACATTAATCCAATCAACAGAGGTAGACTCCATCGCTGTCTTAAACTCCGACCAAGTGGTTACATTTGCAGTTACCCCTGGTGTAGGCAACGTCAGCCCAAATGCTGCAATACCTGCTAAAGCGTCTGCTTCTGGCTGAACAGGTGTTTCAACTTCCGTTTGATTGTGTATATCATACTTCGCTTCAGCAAGTACCTTTCCACTTTGCGATAACAGCTGGATATACCCTTCCTTTAGTTGACTATCCTTATCTATCTCTACTACAAAATCAGCTTCAAAAGATTTCCCATCGTCAACAAATGCAACATCCAAGACATTACTGTCTTCAGTCTCATTCATAGATAAACGGTCAAATTCCTTTTCATCCAAATGATTCAAAAGATTGTCTACGTGAACAGAAGCAGACCCTTCAGATTTCAACTGTATTTTTTGCCCGGAAAGCTTGGGTATACTTAGCTTGGCAACAACTAACTTGTTATACTCTTGAACTCTGATAATTTCTACTTTATACTCATCGGAAGATGCTTTGATTGCATTCCCATTACTTAAAAACGGGATACTACCAAGCAACAATGCCAACACAACAACTAATAACAGATAAGACTTTTTTCCGATTTTCATTTTTTTATCTCAACTCCTTTCCTATTAAAAGATTATTCGTATGTTCGTCCAACACACTATATATTTCAATTTTTTGGATAACTGATTAAGAAGCCAACTCCTGATACTCCTAATTAACCTCAACCTATCGTTTCCAAAAAAATGAAACCAAATTTATTTTTGCATTTCCTCCATAAGGCTGCTTATCGCTGTACCTCTTCTACATTCAACAGATAGCCCTTCGAATGAACCGTCTTGATATACCTCGAACCGTCCAAATCCCCGAGCTTCTCTCTGATACGAAAAATCGTATTACTGATTCGATAACGTTTACTGCTGTGATACTCCTGATGCCACAAATGCTCATAAATTTCTTTATAGGCAAATGTACACTTGGGTTTCACTGATAAAAATTCCAACAGCTTGAATTCCATTTTCGTCAGCTCAATTTCTGAATTCCCATCTAAGCTAACTGAAAAATTACTATGAACAAGTTTGATGTCACAATTTTCTTCTCCACTGTCAATCCCCTTAGGCTGATCCTGTAATTTACATGGATACTTTATAGAGTTATCTATCGATAGAAACAACTCAGATAAGCTGAAGGATTTGTCGAACACACCGTTCACACCTAATTGCAAGTATAGTAAACGCTCATAGGTCAGCTCACGCTCACCAAAAACCCAAATCGGCAGCAGATTAAAACGACTATTTTTTATGCTCGTTATAATTTCACATACAGCATAACTATCTTCATCGCCTATGTTCATAATTACTGCGTCAACTTGTGCCAACTCATTATTATCAAACAACTCCGCCTTACTGATTTTATGTATAGAAAAATCTTTTTTTAAAAACTTCTCTATTTTCTCAAATATGTTCCCTTCATCCGAGAAATCAATGAATCCTAGTATTATGTTCATTTACTCACCTATCTTTTCTTTTTATTCAAAAGAAACAAATTTTCTTATTAATTATATCAAAACATTTTCTCTTTTTACTCTCATTTTTTTATGAACAAAAAACATATTCTGATGATAAATATTATTTAAAACAAAAAATATTTTATATAATTTTTCTTATTTAGGTTTCAACCTCTGCCCAAAACCTTTTAAAAACCATTGATAAATATGGTTTTTAAATCCACGTTTAAATAAAGGAGACTATACCAAAAATATGGAAAATCAGATATTATAAAAATATCTAATTTAATTAAATGTGATTACAATGAGAAAAAATAAATATAATCTATATTCTAAGATATTATTTAATAACGCTATTTCTTTCCTTCTCGCGCACTCTCAGTCTGATGACATACAAAAAAAGACTGAGACAAAACTCAATGAGTTTTGTCTCAGTCTCTTAAAATCCGGATAAACGGTGGAATCAGAAGTAACTCCTCTTATTTCTCGGAGTTAAACACTTCTGTCCCGACCTCTTTACTATCTTGTTATTCGGCAGTTTGAATGCTACAACAGATTGCTGCCTTTATGATTTAAGGATAATTTGCTCCAATAAGCGATTCTCAGTTTGAATAATGTCAAAGAATGCGCTGATTCTTTCCAACTGTTCGTAATCAATTTGATACAGCTTTACATGGGGCTTAATAAAGAAGAAAAAGCCACGATGAATTCTTACCCTATTATTAATCAAATGACACTGCTCCATCATTGATTGGAGATCCATCTCAGACACGCTGTTCTTGATTCTCTCAACACGCTCTCGCTCGTAGGTCAGCTCGTTATTGGTAACAGTCATCTTCTCAGTAATTGTTACCAATTCTTTGTTGAGCTTCCAAGAATGTTCAATGAATTTTGCTTTTTTGTACAAATCATCATAATGAATAAGATCGATTTTTACCGGTTTATACCAGTCTTCCTCTTCTACCTTTATTTTTCTATTCTTCTTAAATCGTTTTAATCCACTAACAAGCAAGTTATTTTCTATAGCGAGCAGTTCTTGCTCCAATTTTTCTTTTGCTACTCGCACACGTTCCTTTGACGCCTTTTCACGCTTCAGGCTTTCTTTCAGAAAGACAACTTCATTTTCTTCTGATCGAGCAACAGAATGCTCACTAACCTCTTTTATTTCCCGAGATTTTTTAGCAGGAGCTTTCTTTTCTTTCTTGCTCGGTACGACTTTTTCAGGAACCTCAGGCGCCGGAGCTGAAGCTATACTCACATCAACAGGAAACGAAAGCTCTCCTACATCAAATTCAGGCTCCTCTTCGTCCTTCAATATTTCATGAAGATGTTTCTCTACCTGTTCACTAATCGACAGCTTAAGGTCACCTTTCATTTGTTTCAGGCTTTCTTTTAAGCTGAAAGTAATCGGTTGTTCCTCTTCGCTTCCCTCATTAAAAACAGCAGGGAGAAACTCACACGCATAAGTACTGAATTCTTCTTCTATTTCTTCTGATACTTTGACCCAGATAAACTGAGGGAATAGTTCCTTCAGTTCATCCAACAAAGCTTCTTCATCAAGCTGAACTTGAAAAAATTGAATTTCAAGGTAGTTACGATAATTCTGTGAATGCTGCAACTGCTTCAACAGGTTATCAGCCTGCGTTAAAGACAAATCACTTCCAGTCACTCGGCTATAGATGGCTTCACATTCAACTGCAAGCTCTTCCGCAGAATCATGTTCAAATATGGTCGTTCCAAAATAATCAGGAATTGCTTTTTGGTGAAAAAAAACATCAAACGCCTCATTCACTGAATCTCTCCTCCTTCTAAATATCCATCTGATCGTCTTTGACTAGTTCAATAATTTGATTGAATGCCAACTCAGATTCTTCTTTCACATTCTTGATGCGGTTATAGTAATTTGTATATTCTTTCTCGGCTCTTTCAAGACGCTTCAAGATGACAGCTTTTCTCTGAACCTCTTCATTTACCAATTGCGCACGGTGATTCGCTTGATTAATGATTTCTTTCGCCTGACGCTTCGCCTCCAGCAACACTTCGCCGATGTCTTCCTTAGAAAGCTTCGTCTCATGAGAAAGCTCTTGCTGTGCCAGACGACGTTTTGTCGCTTCAAGCTCTTGACGTACACGTGACAGCTCTTCATATGTTCCAGTATCAGTAGAAACCGGATCACTGGCCATAATCACAATTCTATCTTCGGATAACTTATCAATTTCATCTTGTTTTGAAAGTAATTCTTGTTCGTATTGACGAATCTTTTGTGAGAAGCGCTCCGCTTTTTTCCGATTTAAATCCAACTCATCCGTTTGACGCGTATGGTCTCTGGACAGCTCATCGTATTGGCGTTGCAACTGCTGCAGTTCAACAAAGCGTGCTTCATAATCTTTCGGCACTGCTTGAACTGTTGCAAGTTCATTTTCCAACGATTCATTTTCTTCTCTTAACTCAGCCGCTTCAGCCTCAACCTTAGTTGCCGCACGCTGACTCTTACGAAGCTCTGCTTTCAATTGGCGCAACTCTTCTTGAAGTAGTTCATTCTCTTCTTGAAGCTCATCCAATTCTTCGTTTTCTACACGTACAGGACGTTTCTTCTTAGGTGCAGATGCCACAACCTTCTCTTTCTTCTTGAAAGGGAAACGCTTTGGCGCTTCATCATAGTCATCGTCATCTTCGTCATCATCTTCGTCGTCGTAATCATCATCATCATAATCATCGTCGTCATCTTCGTCGTCGTCGTAATCATCATCATCATAATCATCGTCGTCGTCATCTTCGTCGTCATCATCATCATAATCATCATCGTCGTCATCTTCGTCGTCGTAATCATCATCATCATAATCATCGTCGTCATCATAATCGTCGTCATCATCATATTCATCATCATCGTACTCGTCGTCATCGTAGTACTCATCTTCGTAATCATCATAATCTTTTTTAGATTTATTTTTGCCTTTTTTTAAAAAAGAGAACATGTATTCACAGCCTTCCTAGTTTATATTAAAAAATCGCTACATATCTATTTTATCCTATCCTCCTTTTCACTTCAATCGTGCGGTTCATCATTTTTTTGTAGTTTTATATAAATTATAGAGATAAGTCGTTAATTGATCGTATCTTTCTATAATATTTTTATGATTTCTTGTTTCATCCCTTTGCATTCGCATGATTATTATCCTTTTTTGCACAGGTTAGAAAGACAAAAGTCGTTTGTTTTTTCTCATTTCAAAGACTTTTCAAAGAGAATATCATTTTCATTCTTGTCTTGAATGATTGAATCAATATAATCGGTCAGCTCAGAGGACTCCTCTGAGATAATTTGATATGCTTTTGACTCTTTGATTTCTTTCACTTCAACATCAGAAATGAAATCTTCACCGGTGAAAAATCGTAGATTCAGCTCACCAACAAGCTCTGCTGCAAGATCAAGCTGTTCTTCTTTCGTATAGCCAGCCTCAAGCAAGTAACGATACCCCAGACTGCGACTTTCTTTAATGAACAACTCTTCCAAATAGTCGCTATGGTTCAACAAATCATCCTTTGATTGATGATTTTCGCGCGCCCATTGGTCTACATCTATTTCTTGCCTTGTATACTTAAGCTTCTGATTATTCACTTGGAGTACCCCCACCGGATTCGGCGTAATAGCATAAGAAGCTGTCACTATTTCAGTAATACCGGAGTCTTTGTCCGTTAAGATATCCTGAGCATGAATATGCCCGGAAAAGCACACGGGTACCTCGTATTCCTTAAAAAGAGCAAGCATCTCTTCTGCGTTATTTAAAACAAATCCTTTATTGACCAGTTTATTGTGAGAGAATAAATTATGATGCATAAACACAAAGGTTTTCTTCCCTTTTTCCGCACCAAACTCGAGCTGCTCCTTCACCCACTTTTTAGTTGCTTCGTCTATCCTGCCAGCAGTTGTTGGGTTTCGTGTGGACGGCTCCAAGGTGTAGATATTACTATCTAAAAAAAGAAAATTATACTGCTTGTTCATCGAAACCAAATAGCTTAATGATTTTTCATCTTGGCTGACTGATTGCTCATAGCCATATTCAGAAAACATTTCTTTAAATTCCTCTGCAGATATCTGCGGTGTTTTTTCCTGTGTATCTCCGCTAAATTTTCTGGCCCAACCATCGTGAATGTCATGATTGCCCGGAATAACAAAAATTTCTATACCGGCATCTTTTACCGGAGCAAGCAGCTTCACAAATTGCTCAGCACTGACAAATTCTCCATTTAATGTAATATCTCCTGTGACAATCAACCCATCCGGTTTTTCCCTCAACAGCTGTGTAGTTAATGCCTGCAAGCTTTCTTTTTGATAGGTCAAATCTTTTCCGGCAGCGGTTGTCTTGATATATTCAAACGCTTTTCCCTCATCATAAAGCGACTCGTCAATGTAGTGCGTATCCGTTATAATCCAAAAATCCATTTCTTCTTTTTGCAGCAAGGTCTCCGCAGCTTTCAGCTCTCTCTTTGTTCCATCATTCTTAAAATGAACAACTGAAAAAATGACAATCAGCAGGAGCGCTATCCCACAAACTAATACTGCAATCCGCTTTTTCATTTATTTCTCCACCTGATATCGTCTAATCAATTTGCTTTAGACGGTTTCGTCTGCTTTCTGTATATTCGTTAGTCACAAAAAATAAACAGCGGGACAGAAGCCACTTCTGTCCCGCCCTTTTCGATTCCATTTTCTTTAAAGAGAAGTCGCATATGGCGGAGTTAAAACCAATTCCTGTCCTTCAGTCAAGAAGTATTGATCCAAATTGTTCCATTCCTTCAATGACAGAACTGAAATTCCAGTTTTCTTGGAAATTTTTGCCAAGGTATCTCCAGATTGCACTTCATATACACTTGAACTCTTCTGCTTAGATGCTGTCAAATTATAAGATGATTTCTCATTTGTTTGTTCGCCACGAAGTGAGTTAATCACTCGTTGTACACTTCGTAAAGAACGGTCAACGATTTCTTCTGTTTTTACTACTGTTGTTTCTTCAACTACTTCTGTAGTAGGAATAACCAGCTTTTGACCTACGAAAATCATACGTCGTTCAAATTGATTCCGTTCTAAAATAGCAGAAATTGGAATGTTATATAACTCACTGATAGATTTTAATGAATCGCCTTTTTTGACAACATGGTAAATGATATTGAGCTTCTCTTCAAGCGCTTTGTCATCTTCATCTTTTTTAGATAAATCGGTTTTCGCACTCTTCTGCCGAACATCTTTATCCATACTGGCGAATGTTTCACTTTTCTCTGTCAACTCATCATATTGTGTAAGATCGTATGCTTCAATCAAACTATTCAATTTGGATGCATAACTGGTATCTGTTGCATAGCGACCAGTCAAGAATTTCGTTGCATCTTTGTATTCTTCTGTCTTATTCTTCCAAGTACCGCTATAAAAGCTCTCATTTCCGCTGATACCACCAGACAACAGCTTCATATAATCAGTTAAGGACTCTTTATATGATGGATACTTTCTAAAGCTTGCACGGATACTAATCATATCTCCGCCGCCGGTATCCTCCTGTGTTAGGAAATTAACACTAGCTCCTTCATAGCTTCCTTTAATCCCAAACAAGTTATAGTTTGGTGCAGAAGCCAGAGCACTGTTCCCGGAACCACTCTCAAGGATGGCCTGCGCAATCATTACAGATGCATACAGATTATTCTTGCCTGCGATTTCACGAGCATCTTCCCCAACTTCATCAATAAATGCCTGTGTCGTCAAATTCCTAGGAATATAGTACACTGCCGTCGAAATACCATACTGGCTTGTATTGGTTGCACTTGATGTCTGATTGTATTGTGTCGTTGCCTGTGAAGGTCCAGCTGTTCCGGCCGAAGCAGTTCCACCTGTCGCGGCATTGTTTTGATTATTGTTAGAAATACTTGGTTTGTTTGGCTTGTTCGGTTTATTCGGCTTGCTAGAGCTCGTTGTTGTCGAACTGCTTGAGCTGCTGGTCGACGAGCTGCTTGAGCTTGAAGACGAAGACGTACTGGAACTGCTGCTTGATGATGACGACGTCGATGAACTATCTGAAGTCGAAGTTGACGTACTGCTGTCAGTCGTACTTTCTTCGGTTTCAGTTGATGATTCCTCCGTTGTCTCAGTGCTGCTTTCTTCGGTACTGCTCTCCTCTGTACTGCTCTCTTCAGTTGACTCCTCTACACTTGGTTCTTCTACTGTTGTTTCTGTCGTTCCAACATCAATCGCAGAAGACGAACTTGCTTCAAGGCCTGTATATTCTGTTGTTACTTCTGTCTCCAGTACAACTTCCTGATTCTTCTCGGTACTTTCAATCACTGAATCTTCTGTTTTATTCTGTGCAGAAATAATCGTACTTTCTGTGAAAGCGGAAGCCGTAGAAGCAGTCAAAAGTCCGGCACTGGCAAGACATATTCTTTTTAGACTTTTTTTCCTTTTCATGATTTTCTTCCTTTCAGCACATAAACGTTTTCTTGGTTGTCTACACACTTATCTATCTTATGTATCCACTTTTATTAAAAACCAATATCCCCCTAGGACACTCGTTACCATTATACCAGAAAAAAAAGCTGTTTTCTTCTCAAAAATTTATAAAATCAGTAAAATTTTGAAGACAAACAAAGGAAAATCGTCCTTTTTCTCATCAACTTATCATCATAAAGCAGTTATTGAAGCAAGCCTCCCTCCTTTTCAAGAAATAGACACCAATTAATCTCCTTTTTTTGAAAATCTTCTTTAGCTAATAGTTATAGTCAGTATACTCTATTTTCTCACTCATTTTTACGATTCTGCCTACCTTTTTTAGATACACAAAAACATCTCTTGAACATTGGCAACAAGGCACTGTTCAAGAGATGAACTTTTATTGAGCTATTCCAAACAGTTACGTTAGAGAGCATCGATTTTCGCCATAATCATCTGTTCTGATTACAGCTTGACCATTTTCATCGCTTGACTCCTACTTGCCACAAATCAAAACGCCGGCAGCAATGTATCACTATGATCATTCACCAAAAACTCACGGACTTTTTCACTGGTCATTGCTTTTTTCAATGCCTTTATTTTATCAGAATCCTGATTGTCTTCACGTGCCACCAAGCTGATTGCAAAACGATCATCAATCGTTTTTTCCAAGAATAACGCGTCTTTTGGTGTCAAACCAACTTTCGCGATGTATGTTGGATAATTATAGACAAGCGCAACATCTTTTTCATTATAAGCTTCCGCCAGATTCAATAAGTCTACAGAAAGCCATTCCAGGTTTTTGGAATTTTCAACAATATCTTTAATTGTTCCATCAAAGCCGACGCCCTCTTTTAGCTTGATTAATCCCTGATCCGCCAGAATAGCCAGCGCACGCCCTTCATTCGAAACATCGCTGGGAAGTGCCACCTTCGCTCCATCCGGAATTTGGTCAATTGCGGTATATTCCTTTGAATAGAACCCAACTTTTGCGTTGTAAATTTTCTGAATCATGACTAAGTTTGCTTCTTTTTCACTGTTGAATTTCTCCATAAACGGCTCATGCTGTGCAAAGTTCGCATCGACTTCTTTATTGTTTAACAACTCATTGTACTGAATATTATCATTGACCTGAACCAATTCAATTTCATAGCCTTCATCCTTGATTACTTCAGCCGCTATTTCTACAACATCTGTCATTGGCGGCATGTGGGAAGCCACCTTTATTACGTTATTCTCCTTTGTTGCTTCCTTGTCTGCCACTTGTCCCTCATTGCTGCAGCCGGCAACTATCACTGCAATCAGCCCCATAGCTAAGAATAGTCCTACATACTTTTTCATGCTAGTTCCTCCTAATGTTTTTTATCTAAATATTTTGCCAGTCGACTACCGCCAATCTGGATAAAGCTCACAGCAATAATCATGAGAACTATTGCTGTATACATCAATCCATACTCATATCTCTGATAACCGTAGCGCATAGCAAAATCACCTATACCGCCACCGCCGACAACACCCATGACGGTTGAGTAGGAAACCATGCTCACAATAACAGAGGTCAAGCTCAGGACTAATCCCGCTCTGGCCTCTACATAAAGAAACTGAAAGATCAGCTGACGATGTTCAGCACCCAGAGTATCCGCCAGCTCTGTTACTTCATCAGGAACCTCCAGCAGTACTTGCTCCACCAGCCGTGAATAAAGCGCGGCTGAAACAAAGCCTAATGGAAAAGCTGCAGCTCTCGTCCCAAATGCTGTACCCAGCACAGCCCTTGTCAAAGGAATTAACGCGATAACCAATAGTAAAAAAGGAAACGAACGGATGACATCTACCACCCGATTTAATAGAATCACCAACACCTTTGAAGAGCGGTCTGTCCGCTTTCTCATGAGATACAAAAAAGTGCCCAGCGGCAGCCCTACAAGAACAGCGGAGAAAACCGAATACATCAGCATTTCGCCACTTTCCAACAAGGACTTGAGCAATTCAGGAAGATAGTAAGCGAGCTGTGTCAAATAGGCATTCATGTCAACCGCTCCTTTACTCGCTCATAGTAAGAAGAAAATACAGTTTCTTTCTGCTGCGGAGATAAAACAACCGTCTCAAGCAAGCGACCATTTTCCAAAATTGCCGCACGGCTGCAAAGCTGCTGAATCAGCTCCAGCTCATGACTGACAAGAATGATTGTTGTTCCCAGCTCTTGGTTAATTTTCCTCAGTAGTGCCATCACTTCATAAGCATTTTGACCATCCAATGCTGAAGTCGGTTCATCACACAAGAGCAAGTCAGGAGCGTTAACCAGCGCTCTGGCGATTGCGACTCGTTGTCGCTCCCCACCGCTCAGCTGCTTGGGATAATCATTCATCTTCCCTTCCAGTCTGACAAAGCGCAACGCTTCCTTGGCCTTTTCCTGTTTTTTTTCTCCCGCCAGCTTCAGTGGAAGTGCGACATTTTCCAACACCGTTCGGTTATAAAGCAGATTGAAATGTTGAAAAATCATTCCAATGTTTCGCCGTCTTTGTCGCTGGATATCCTTTGATTCGGAAAAAATGTCCTGACCATCCATCCTAATCTGTCCATTATCAGGTTTTTCCAACCGATTCAACAGCCTCAAAAGCGTTGATTTTCCAGATCCGCTCTCCCCAATCACACCAAAAATTTCTTTGGATGGGATAACCAAATCAAGCTCCTCTAACGCATATTTTCTCGTTCCTCTATGCTCATAAACTTTACTTACTTTATCAAATACAATCATTCGTTGTTTTCTATTTATCCATCATCAGACGAATAAACTCCTCCTCGGAAATATTGGTAAAATATTCATGAAATTCGATTGCTGCGATTGCGTTCTCCAGCGACTGCTGCGTGTAATCTAAGCCAATCAACAGCGCTTCAAATTCCTCTGTATCCTTTTGATTGAAGTAATCACCATAGATTTTCAATGCCGTGATTTTTCCCTTTTCTATTGATAATCCGATTTCAACCAATCCGCCGGCAAACTTTTTTTCTCTATGGATTGTAAACTTAGGCGCCTCTCCGTAAATCCACTGAGGGTTTCCGTAAACATCTCTGACGAGCCGCTGAATCTCTTTTTGATCCGCTTCAGTCAACTCATATCTTTTTCCTTCAATTTCTTTCAAATCAGCTGCCTCAAACAGTTGCAGTAGTAATTGATTTCGAAATTCTTCGATTGTCAACGTTTGATAGGCGCTATCCAAGTATGGTTTTAGATTGGTCACATGGCTTCTGACAGATTTCGTTCCCTTTGATTCGATTTTTATCTTAGAAACATTCAACACATTGGTCATTTCTACCAAGTCAACATCGAACATCAAGGTCCCGTGCATGTACATCTTTTTCCCTTTTTTATACATCGCATTACCGGAAAACTTCTTGTCATCAATGAACAAATCGTTGCGACCATTCATTTTTGCTTCGGTGGCACCCATTCGATGAAGCGCCGTAAGTATTGGCTGAGTCAATGTCTTAAAATCACCAAAGCTCTTATTTGCAGCCTCCATCACAAAGCTGAAGCTGACATTTCCTAAATCATCATAGACTGCTCCACCGCCAGACTGTCGTCGCGTAATCGTGATATGCTTTTGCTGCGCATAAGTCATATCGATTTCAGCTAAGGCATTCTGATTGCGGCCAATGATTACACAGGGCTTTTGAATATAAAAAAGGACGAGCGGCTCGTCGAAGTCTAACTGATTCAGCAGATATTGTTCCGCTGCCAAATTTTCTCTTATATCTCTGGATTCAAGCAACACGTAATACATCCTGATTCCCTCATTTCTATCGGCTTCCATAGCGTCTCACAAAACAACGGCTTTATTATATCATCGAGAAAATTAAATCACATCTTTTATGCTCAAAAACCATTATTAATCATGGCTTAGACAACCTTTTATATAACAGATTAAGAAACTAGTACAATTGTTTTTCAGGCTTACCTAAGAAGAGAAGTTGAGTCCGTTGATTCTTTATAAAGGATGCAGCAAAAGTGTTCAGCTTCTAGAACCAGTTATCAGCCAAAACAAAAAAGCGCTGCAGAAACCTCATAAAAGTTTCCGCAGCGCTTTGATAGCGAATCAATCATCAATTTTTTTCAGTTGAATAAATGTCAGGAATTCTGAGATTCCCATAAAAATTAGTATTCCGCCAAACAGTTGGAATAATAGCAGTACACTTCTAAATGGATTGAAGACTAACAAAAGCCCACCAACCACTAGGATGATTCCATAAACCAGAAAAAGTGTCCAGTTCACATTCACATATTGTTTTAGATTAAATGCCTGTACAATACGTGAGGTACCAAAAACTGCAATCAACACTCCTAAGAATATTGGTAGAATACTAACAATTCCCTTCGCAAAAATCAACACGATTACAGCTACAAGTAATAGAAAAACACCCATGACAAAGCTGCTGTTGTAGCCGCCTGAAGAACGTTTTTCCTTAACTCCATCCATCAAATTCAGTATACCCATAAATGCCAAATAACCGGAAACCGCATAAACCGCAACTTTAAATACTACAGACGGATTGATTACTACCGCTAAGCCCAATAATATATAAACAAGTCCTCTAAGCAATGCATATTTTTTTATTTGATGAATTAATGTATCCATGTGAATCCCCTCCTTGTTCTTTTCCTTATTGTATAAATTTTTCGTCATAAACACTACTAATTTGAATCGCTATTTGCCTTCTTTTCTTTCTACAGCGCTAAAATACAAAAAAAGAACAACTATCAGTTGTTCCTGACAGTTGTTCTATGTTTAGTTGACTCTGATTAATACCAACCGTTGGCTAACCAGAATGCTTGTGCTGCTTCCCATGAACCGTAGCGCTGTGCTACATATTGGTCTGCTACACGCTCTTGGTTCGCTTCTGAATAGTCACCATTTAGGTATGAAGCATCTAATTGGTATCTTCCGATGTATCTACCGTTTGTTGCTGAATAAGAACCGCTTGATTCTTTTTGAGCAATCCATTCTTTTGCAGATGAAGATGTTCCAGTATATGTTGATTCAGCTGCTGCAGTTGTTGTTGCAGGTGCAGCTGTTTCTGTTGTTGTTTGTACTTCTGTTTGAGCGACTGGTGCAGCCGTTTCAACGACTGTGCCATCGTTTGTTTTAACAACGAGTTGTTGTCCGGCAAAAATCATGTTGACATTCGAAATATTGTTGTCAGCAGCAATTGCCTCAATCAGTGAGTTGTCTCCACTGAATTGTTGTGAGATTTTAGAAAGTGAATCTCCTGATTGTACTGTATATAAAGTGTCTGCATGTGCGTCCGCTGTTCCGGCAAAGATTCCAAAGCCTGCTGCTAAAATTGTTCCTACAAGAATTGTTTTAATAGATCGCATTTATTTAATTCCTCCATAAAAATGTTTTGTCATCTCTCATATGAGACTTTCCATACTTTATCATCCCTCCGTATTTCATAGGTGAAAATATCGTGACAATTCATTACAAGGATTTATTTTTCGTAACACTTTGTAAAAAAAACGCCTGAAAAACCCTTTATTAATGAGTTTTCATTGTCGTTTTCCATTTTCAAAAAACTTACATTTTTTATAAAAAACTGCCGAAATTATAGTTTGCTTATTTTTTTTTAATCTTTTTCTTGTAAAAATTGTTTCTTTTTTTCAATTAAAGACCCTTTTATAGCATAATTGTAATGTAAAAAGTCAAGCTTTATGCTGTTTACAGCTCATTTCCAGTAATATTCATCGAAAATAATACTAGTTTTTTCACGAGTTTCTACTATGAATATAGAAATAGGAAACGGACAAAAAATTTTATGTATACAATAGAAGATTATGCCAAATTCTCTCCATGCGACGAGTAACCACAGAAGCAGAAATGTTTTGCTATAGAACTAAGCAGGTATTTTTCATCATCCGAAATACCATTTATCCGATTTTAGAGTAAAGAAAAAAGCGGGAGCCATGAAGTACCCCTTAAGTTAGATCAAAAAATCTAACCTAGTGAGCGTACTTCACCAACTATATTGCCCCACTCTCTTGCTAATTCTCTATCACTTTGTCTAACTCAGTAACGATTCAGATTTATGACCACCTTGCTCCAATTGAGCAATTGCTCCTAGAATCTCTGACAGGACCTCTTCATCCTTTTCTTCTTTCTGCAGTTGTCGGAGAATCACCATCCATCTCTCCGGCTCCCGATTGCCTAGTTTGCCAATCGCCCAAACAGCTGTTCCTCGAATGACTGGTCGTACATCCTCTGTACAGGCCAAAATATCGGGCAGCGCTTCTCTGCCTCCCAGGTTTGCCAAAGCAATCAGTGCGTTTCTCTGTAACGGCTTCTTCCCTCGCCACGATCCGGCAAGGTGACCGAACTGTTCTTTAAATGCTTTATTTGATAAGGTAAGCATCGGTCTCAGCTTTGGATAAACTTCCTCTATATTCGGCTCCATCTCTTCATGAAAATGAAAATCTTTTCCTCTATTATAAGGACAAACCAACTGGCAAATATCACAGCCATAGATAACACTCCCCATTTTTCTGCGATATTCTTTTGGCATCATCCCTTTTGTCTGGGTTTGATACGATAGGCAACGTTTGGCATTCATCCTGCCATCTCCTAAAAGAGCCTCGGTTGGACACGCAGTGACACAGCGGGTGCATTCTCCACAACCAAAGGGAACAGGCTCATCTGACTCCAAGGAAATATTCGTGACAATTTCTCCCAAATAAACAAAGGAACCAAACTCTTCAGTTATCAACAGACCATTTCTGCCAATGAAGCCTAAGCCAGCTCGTTGAGCGGCAGCGACATCAATCAGTTCCCCTGTGTCCACCTGAGGTTTAAACCGCCAGCTCTGTTCCTCTTCCAACGTTTCTGCCTGATTCCTTATGAATGTAATTAATCGCTCCAACCGATCCCGCAAAATATCATGATAATCGATTCCCCATGAAGCACGAGCAAACTGCCCTCTTTTTTCATCTCGCGGAACCTTTTCTCTTGCCTTCGTCGGATAGGCCAATGCGATTGCAATAATCGTCTGCGGGTGCTCAAAGGTTCGTTCCGGATAAATCCGTTCTTCAATGACAGGATGCTCAAACCCTGATGTATAGCCTCGATTTTTCTGTTCCTCTAAAGAGTCCTTCAAATGGTCAAAGGGTTCAGCAGAAGCAAAACCAATTTTATCAATACCCAGCCGTCTACTCTCAGCAATAATTCTTTCTTTCAGCGTTGCCATTGTTCTCCCTCCCTTTAATCGTTTCTATTATACCCGTCCCGGCTTTCCTTTGAAAGCAAGAAAAGCGGAACAGACTGGGCAACTTCCAAGCAATATAGGAACTTGACGAACTGGCGCTCTTATTGCCAGTGTAGACAAGTTATCTTATTGCCGAAGAAGTTAGTCTGTGAAGCTGGACAAGAAGAAAAGCGGAATGAGCTCGTCCAGCTTCCGAAAATAAGAAACGCCCTGAAATTCAGGGCGTTTCTTGAACAACATCTCACAAAAATCATTTTGATTCTTTCACTTTTTCAACATTGTTTAATCGCATACTTCTTTTCAACATCCATTCCACAACAGGGCCGGTCAATAACAGACAGACGAAGGTTGCAATATGAAAATCCTTACTACCTAATAATAGGCCTAAAACAACAAAGGAAGAATCAATCGCGATTCGAACCGTTCGTAGACTGAATTTAGTTCTGGATTCTAAAATGAAGGATAAGCATTCGATTGCTGCTGACCCCATCTGAGCGGATACATAGAATCCAATGCCAATGCCATACAAAACTGCCCCAAGCAGTCCCCAGAGTAACGGCATGGACATCGTCCAATCACCGAAAACAGCGAAAAAGAGATTCAGAATCAATCCGAGACCAAATCCGTTGATAATCGTTCCAATGCCCATCAACTCTCTTTGAATAAAAAAGGCAAGTACAATTACTAAAAGATTGAACAACATACTAAGATACCCAAATTCTATAGAAACATGCTGTTGGATCCCTGTCAAAAACACACTCAAGGTATCCGTTCCATAGCCGCTTTTCAGCAGCAGAAAAATAGCAAACGCTGTCAATGTTGTTCCAAAAAATACTGAAAAAATACGATATACTGGATTTAATTTTGTCATTTCTACTCACATTTTCCTTTAATTATTTACAGTTTTCCCAAACGACCAAACTTTCCCTATTTACACATTATCAGAAAAGATGTTGCAACGAAGTCTTCTACACTTTAAGAACGAAAAGTCACTTCTTTACCTATAATACAGGAAAAGGAAGGAAGAATCATGAAGAAACTCACATTTTTCTTTTGTCTAAAAACTCCTTTAAGAAAAGCAAAACCCCTCACTTTTATGTGAACTTTCTCATCTTGTTCCATCTATTCTAAATAATTACTCAGTCCCTACTAATTTAAAAGAGTGAAAGTTTAGGGGCTGCTCTGATAAACGGTTGACATTTTATTCTATATACCGTAGACTAATTACTACTTGAAAGACAACTGAATAGTACCTCAATATGAGGTAGAGGTCGCGATTTTTATTAATCTTGTGGAGTGAGAGGACACGTCGAAGCAAGCCTAGGAACAATCGCCGAAATGTACAACAGCCTTTCTGTTGTATGTTGGGACATCATGCGAATAGCTGATGGACTGTCTTAGCAGTAATGCTAAGTTGCGCTATGTTTTTGTTGAGGAATCCATTGATTTCAACAACCAGCAGGCGCATGGTTGTTTTTTTGTTTTTATCAGAGAAAGGGAGAGTTATATGAATAGACGATTTTTATCTTTCAGCTTATTCGTGACACTACTTGTAGGGTTATTCTGCACACCTTTAACAAGTCAGGCTGAAGGCAATACAAATGGGGAATTCCGTGTTGGGATGGAGGCAGGTTATGCTCCGTTCAACTGGACACAGACAACTGATGCAAATGGTGCGGTTCCAATTCCCGGCGATCATTCTTATGCCGGCGGATATGATGTCCAAATAGCGAAAAAAGTAGCAGAAGGATTAAATAAAAATCTGGTTATTGTAAAAACAAAATGGGATGGACTTGCTCCGGCACTCCAATCCGGAAAAATAGATGCAGTAATCGCCGGGATGTCACCAACACCGGAACGAAAAAAGGAAATTGACTTTTCCGATGCCTATTACGAATCAAACTTAGTTATCGTTACACGAAAAGACAGCAAGTATGCAAGCGCCACAAGCATCGATGATTTCAAAGGAGCAAAAATCACCGGTCAGCTGAATACTTTCCATTATAGTGTGATTGACCAAATTCCAGATGTCCAAAAGCAACAAGCGCAGGCAGATTTCGGTGCGATGCGTACAGCCCTGGCTTCCGGAGTTATTGACGGTTATGTCAGTGAACGTCCCGAAGGTGTCACTGCCGAAACTGTTAATCCAGACATCAAAATGGTTGAGTTCAGTAAAGAGAACGGTTTTCAAACTGATCCGGCTGATACAACAATCGCAGTTGGTGTTCGTAAAGGTGACCCGAATCTTGAAAAAATCAACGAAATTTTAGCGGGCATTTCTTCAGAAGAACGGACAAAAATTATGGATCAAGCCATCGTTGACCAGCCGGCTGCTGAAAACTCCGGAGACGAAGCAGAAGCAAAAACAGGTGTACTGAATGATTTCAAAAACATACTGGATCAATACGGCATTCTTTTCCTTCGTGGGACAGGAACAACTCTGCTGCTTGCATTGGTTGGAACCATCGTCGGAACATTGATTGGTTTATTGATTGGTGTGATTCGTACGATTCCAGAATCAGAAAGCAAAGGAAAGCGTGCTTTCCAAAAAGTGGTCAACTGGTTATTATCTGCGTATATCGAAATTTTCCGAAGCACACCGATGATGGTACAAGCAATGGTTATCTACTACGGGATTGCATTGGCTTTCAGTATTGACCTCAATCGTATGGCTGCTGCCTTCTTCATTGTATCGATTAACACAGGTGCCTATATGTCTGAAATCGTCCGCGGGGGTATTTTCTCAGTCGATAAAGGACAATTTGAAGCGGCTCAGGCCATCGGTATGACCCATAGCCAAACAATGATGAAAGTTGTTTTGCCGCAGGTTATCAGAAACATCATGCCGGCTACCGGAAATGAATTTGTTATCAATATCAAGGATACCTCTGTACTGAGTGTTATCTCTGTTTCAGACTTGTTCTTCCAAGGAAACTCAGCCGCCGGAGCAAACTATCAGTTCTTCCAAACCTTCTCAATTATTTGTGTGATTTACTTTGTATTAACCTTTACAATTACACGGATTCTGCGTTGGGTGGAAAAGCGGATGGATGGTCCTTCTGCCTATATTCCAGTTGAAGAAACTACTCAGGCTGTCGCTACAGGCGAAGATAAATAAGGAGGCCGCTCATGGATTCGATTATTAAAGTAGAACATTTGAAAAAAAACTTCGGTGAAAACGAAGTGTTGAAAGATATCAATTTAACTGTAAGCAAAGGGGAAGTCGTGACAATCATTGGTTCTTCCGGTTCCGGAAAATCAACGATGCTGCGCTGCATCAACCTTTTAGAAAAACCAACAGCCGGTAAAATCATTTATCAGAATCAAAACGTTTTAGAACCCGGCTATGATTTACCGAAATACCGTACCCATTTAGGGATGGTGTTCCAACAATTCAATTTGTTCAACAACTTAAATGTTTTAGATAATTGTACAACAGGACAGCTCACTGTCCTGAAACGTTCAAAAAGCGAAGCAGAAAAAGTTGCTTTGGAAAATCTGGAAAAGGTTGGAATGGCCCGTTTTGTACAAGCCAAGCCGGCACAGCTTTCCGGCGGACAAAAACAGCGCGTTGCAATCGCACGTGCGCTGTCTATGAACCCTGATGTTCTTTTATTTGATGAACCGACCTCTGCACTGGACCCTGAAATGGTAGGAGAAGTGTTAAAGACAATGAAGAATCTGGCCCACACAGGGCTGACGATGATGATCGTGACCCACGAAATGGAATTTGCCCGTGAAGTGTCCGATCGTGTCATTTTCATGGATAAAGGTGTCATTGCAGAGGAAGGAACCGCTGAAGATATTTTCGTTCATCCAAAAGAAGAACGAACAAAAGAATTTCTTCAACGGATTCTATCAAAAGAATAGCTATAAAAAACAAAAAAGCGGCTCTCGGGTGAGCCGCTTTTTTGTTTTTTATAATAAGCTTTCTATCTAAAGTCAATTAGCGTCAAGCCTTCATTTCTCATATTCCCGAATAGCTGTTGCCTCAAAGTCGGCAATAAATGTATCCGCAACTTCCAACGAATCTGTAATCAATATCTGCTCACGGTCCCTCTGAGACAAAAAGTCGTCTTCTACCATTTTATCGAAGAAATCCGCCAACGAATCATAATAGCCGTTTACATTCAAGAGGAAACAGGGATTCGCATGCTCTCCCACACGTGCCCATGAAATTGCTTCTGAAATTTCCTCTAAGGTGCCCGGACCGCCTGGTAGGGCAATATAGACATCCGCTAGATCCATCATTTTCTTTTTCCGCTGGTGCATATCTTCTACAATGACCAGCTCCGTCAGATTGGGATGAGCAATCTCCCGTTCAACTAAGAAGGTAGGCATAACACCAATGACCTCACCCCCGCCGGTTAAAACTGTATCGGCAAGTACACCCATCAAACCGACATTTCCTCCACCATATACTAAACTAAGCTCTTTAGAAATCAACCACCTGCCTAGTTCTTCCGCCGCTTCTCGGTAGATAGGACTATTTCCCATGCTTGCGCCGCAATAAACTGCTACTCGCTTCACCTTTCATTCTCCCTACTCTCTTTGGTTTTTCAATCAACAACACCTCATGATTGATACGAAATATCATTGAATACGTTAAGACTGTAACCGTCCCCTGCTTTATCAAGTATCGTCACGCTTGTGTTTTCCAATGGCCCATTTTCCCGCCATGACTGTTTTTCTTTTCCTGTCAGATAATTAATTAACACAATCAGCACCACTCCATGCGCAACGACCAGAACCTTTCCATTCGGATGCTCTGCTTCCAGCTGATTGATAACAGGAACAATTCGGTCAATCAACTCATCGTAGGTTTCACCGGAAAATTCCGTCGGGTCATATAAATCCGGTCTAGTACGCAAATACTGTGTCTGCTGGTTCTCCAAATCTACCACGATACCTTCTTTGTCACCGAAGCCCATTTCCCTCAGTCCATCATGATACCTCACAGTTAGACCATCTAAATGCGCATTTTCCGCTAAGACAAAAGCCGCTGTATCCATTGCCCGCTTCTGCGTGCTAACTGCGGCTGCAGAAAAAGCTACATCAGATAAATACTTGCCCAGCTGCCCTGCTTGCTCGATTCCTTCCGCAAGCAACGGCGAATCAATTCCTCCGCCTTGAAAACTGTTTAACACATTTAATTCTGTTTTACCATGTCTCACAAAATAAAAAGTTGTCATTGTCTTCTCTCCCGTTTTTTCATTCACTTCGATTATAGCAGTTATTTTTTTATCTGTCTTATTCATTTCATTTCCTTATCTTGTGATATGATAAAAGGAAAAAAGGAGGTTCGTCACAATGGACATACACGATTATCAAAAATGGATCAGTGATTTCTACAAGAAACGAGACTGGTACAGCCTTGATCCTTTTGTCCGCGTCAGCTTTCTCTCCGAAGAAACCGGGGAGGTTGCTCAAGCAGTTCGAGCAATAGAAATCGGACGTGATCGACCAGATGAAGAAATGAAATCACCTGAGCTGCTTAAACAACAGCTGACAGAAGAGCTGGGAGATGTCCTAGATAATATCTTTATATTAGCTGATAAATATGATATTCAGTTAGAAGATATTATGATTGCTCATAAAAATAAACTGACTGACCGATTTTCTAAAGAGTAGAGGAGGAACTGACATGACTGCAACGATACAAATAAGAGAGGTACGAGATACCGACTATCCGGAACTGATGACGATTGAAAACCAAATTTGGACCATTGAAAATTCGCCCATTGTTCATCATTATGATGATGTTGCTGCCTACCGAGAACGGATGCAGGAAAAACAGGTATTTGTCGCTGTTTTAGACGAGAAGGTTATCGGCTTTGTTGATGTTCATCACCCAACACCATTACCCTCTCACAAAAAACAATGGATGCTTGGCATCGGGGTTCATCCTGATTACCAATCATTTGGTGCAGGACGACATCTGTTAGATTACTTAAAAGCCGTTGCGCAAGATTATGGCATTCATAAAATTTCTTTACGTGTGATGGGAACAAACACGGCAGCAATTGCTTTTTATAAAAAAAATGGCTTCCTTCAAGAAGGCCATTTAAAGGACGAATTCTATATGAATGGTGTCTACTGTGATGATTATCTATTTGCTTATCTATTAAATTGAGTATGAATAACGAGTGACCTGACAGACAGGCAAACAAGAAAATCCATTTTCTCATGATTTTCTTGCTTGCCTGTCTCTTTTGACTCTGCTATTTTTATAAAGATGGGGAAAAAACAGGAACTGATTGCAGGCAGCCAGTAAGCTGCAAATTACCAGACAATTACTTCCTTCATCTGTGAGAAGAAGGCTTGGCCAGAACCTCACAACGACATCCAAAAAATAAAAGGAGCGTTTAACTTGAACAAAAAATTATCATGGCGGGAATATCTTTATGTTGGTTCCATGCTGTTCGGTCTCTTTTTCGGTGCCGGAAATCTTATTTTTCCTGTACATATGGGGCAGGAAGCTGGCAGTGCTATTTTCGCTGCTAATCTTGGCTTTCTAATTACAGGTATCGGATTACCTTTTCTTGGTGTTATTGCCATTGGTATTTCGAAAAGTAATGGTGTCTTTGATTTGGCTAATCGAATAAATCGGCCGTATGCTCTTATTTTTACTTCTTTATTATATTTGACGATTGGCCCATTTTTTGCTTTACCAAGATTGGCTACTACCTCATTTGAGATAGGACTTGCTCCCTTTATCTCTTCTGAACAGCAGCCTGTTTTTCTAGCTGTATTCTCTGCCTTATTTTTCTTAACGGCTTGGTTCTTCTCCAGAAAACCGACAAAAATCTTAAACTATGTAGGAAAATTCTTAAATCCAATTTTTCTGATACTATTGGGCATCCTTCTATTACTGGCATTCATTCGTCCTTTAGGATCTGTTGCTTCTGCACCTATCGGAGAAGCTTATCAGTCTCAAGCCTTCTTCAAGGGTTTTACAGAGGGCTACAATACCTTAGATGCTCTTGCTTCACTGGCCTTTGGTATTATTATCGTCACAACAATACGAGGAATGGGTGTAGAAGAGCCTAATGCTATCGCAAAAGATACCATTAAATCAGGAGCAGTCAGCGTCTTATTGATGGGAATTATCTATACGCTATTGTCTTACATGGGTGCGATGAGCATCGGAACCTTTGCTTTAAGCGACAATGGCGGAATCGCCTTGGCTCAAATTGCCAATCATTATCTGGGGAATTGGGGCAGCCTGCTTTTAGCACTAATTATTATTGTTGCCTGCCTAAAGACGGCGATTGGACTGGTTACCGCTTTTTCCGAGACCTTTGCTGAGCTGTTTCCTAAGGCTGGTTATTCTTTCTACATTGTTCTTGCCAGTGTTTTACCGTGTTTGTTCGCGAATGTTGGACTGACGAACATCATTCAATTCTCTATTCCTGTATTGATGTTCTTATATCCTTTGGCTATCACCTTGATGCTTTTAGTGATAGCAGGACCGCTGTTCAAGCAACATACCAGTGTCTATCGGATAACTACGTATATAACGCTTATCGCTGCATTCCTTGACGCACTGAACAGCTCACCGGCGTTCATCAAAGAAACTTCTCTTGTTACAGCGATTCTTGAAATTGCTGAAAAGTATCTGCCGTTTTTCTCCATTGGCATGGGCTGGATTCTTCCGGCGCTCATCGGGTTTATTCTTGGGCTTATGTGGAGCAAGATACAGCCTAAACAGCTTCCAATTAAATAATGTAAAATTCGCAAAAGAATTGTCTGTTTTTATACAGATAATTCTTTTTATTTAATTTTTTTATAGAAAAAAAGTAATATTCATTGATTTTATGTATTATAATGGGCATATTAGGCTACTTACAGTACAATGATCCACAGGAGGGATTTCTATAAATGATGCTATTTGAAGAGTTGATGATGGATGGTAATACACTAACCAAATTCAATATCTATAAGAAAATATACCACTCGAAGCAGCCCACTCTTCCAATTACCCAATTAGCAGCGGACTTTGAAATAAATTATCAGCAGGCATTGATTATTCTGGCCGAAATCAATCAGGAACTCACAGAATACTCCAAGCGGCAGCCTTCTATATTAAAAAAAGCTGGGAAGGTTCATACTGGTGCATTGACCGTCAGTATTGATGAATATCGTTACTTATTACTAAAAAAATCAATCCCTTTTATGTTCATTTTATATTTTTTGAATCATGATCAGCCAACAATAGAAGATTTCTGCAACAAACATTATGTCAGTCAATCAACCGTTGCCAGAAAGATGGGGCCTTTAAAAAAACATGTAAAGCGCTTTAATTTACGCTTCAGCTATCGAGAAGCAAATTTAACTGGTGATGAGCGCGTTGTTCGCGTCGCATTGTTTAATACGCTTTGGCTGGGAACTCGAGGCATAGCTTGGCCATTCAAAAATGTCAAACGTTCGGAGGCCGTCGAACTAGTTGAAGCCTTTGCAGAGTATTTTCCTTCGTCAAGAACCTATTTGGGTGCACAAGAGCTTTCTTATTTCGCTGCCATTTTTTTATCGCGTATAAGAAAAAAATTCTTCGTGAACTACGATCCAAAATACGATTTTTTAATGAAAGACAATCCCTATTATGATTTTAAGCGTTTAAACAAAGTATTAGGTCCTGTCAGGGCACTGTCAGCTGAAAATCTTAAAGCTGAAAGCAGCTTTATTTTCTTTCTGGCTCATTATGCACCGTTCTATACACTTGAAAGTGATCCTTCTTTACGTCAGACACTCACAGATTTTTTGAAACGAGAGAATAACATCCAAAAATTTGTAGAAAAGTTTATTTCGTATATGCAAGAGGAAGTCTTTTATGAAAAGCCCGAGCTTTTGAATCAACTGCTTTTAAAGGGAAACTTGTTTAATGTCTTTTTTGTTTTCCATATTCTTCAGCAGCCCTTCCCGAATCTTCAAGAGCTTGTTACACAGCCGGAGAAAAATCAACAGCAGATGGATATTCGTCTTGAAAAAGCGATACGCAACTTCCTTATCAAACATTTGAATCACAGCAACTATCCCTATCTGGCAGCCGTACAGTCTCAATTGATTTTATCTTTGAAAAATGTTTTACTTCCTTATTTGGATCAGATTGGGCATTCAAACAACTTAAAGGTCGGTGTAGCTTTTGAGCATGAATTTCTGCTTGTTAGAAACCTGTATCAATTTTTGAATCGCTTGGGATTTGTTGAAGCGTATCCTTACATAGATGGACACTCACAAAACTATGATTTAGTGATTAGTTCCTCTTTATTACCGTTAAAAACATATCCGGATCTTCCTCTTTACTTTATGGATTTATCCTATGGAGATGAAGAATTGGCCTATCTCTACGTTCGCCTCAATAAACTGTTCAAAGAAAAAAATGCAGTAGCCGATGAATAAAATAAACGATCAGTAGGACTATTCCAACTACGGATAGCTTACTGATCGTTTTTTCGGCTCAAAAACCGAGTATCGACGAATAGAAAAAAGCGTGGCACTTTCATAAGCCCACACTTCTCTTCTTTTTCTTGGAAGAGTTCCCTTCCCACAATGCCCTAACTTAGAGTCTGCTATTCATTCTGACTCACAGGCTCCTCATACATCACTTCAGCTAAATAGAGCCCTTCCGGATGTGCTGTTGGTCCTGCCAGATTACGATCCTTAGCGGCTAAAACAGCCGGTATGGAGGTCTCGTCCATCCGCCCGTTCCCTATTTTCAACAAGGTACCGACTAATATGCGAATCATTTTATACAAGAAACCGTCTCCTCTAAATGTAAAAAGAAGCTCATCTCCTTGTTCGTTGACCGTCATTTTTGCTTCATAGATTGTTCGAACCTTGTCCTCTACACTGCTGCCGGAAGCACAGAACGAGGTAAAATCATGCGTCCCAAGCAAATCAGGTAATGCTCGTCGAATTTTATCCAGTTCCAAAGGATATGGGTAATAACTGGCGTAAAAGCGTCGAAAAGGACTTCTTGGTTTTCCAATATCTACACGAAAGTGATAGGTTTTCTCCACAACATGATACCTTGCATGAAAATCCTCGGCAACCTTGGCTACACTTTTTACACTAATGTCTTCAGGTGTCTGCGTATCTAGCGCATATCGAATGCGTTCCAGTGGTCGGTCCTCCGGATAATCGAAATGGATGACCTGTCCCTCCGCATGTACACCAGCATCCGTCCTGCCGGAACCAAAAATCTGTATTGTTCGACCATTATTCATTTTCTTTAACGTCTTTTCCAGCTCTTGCTGAACCGTTCGTCCATTCGGCTGTGACTGGAAACCGTTAAAATTTGTTCCATCGTAAGCAATCACTGCTTTATAACGAGGCATTTACTTCACCTTTTCCTATCCTTAACTTCTTACCATTACCAATACCACAGTTAATACAGCAAACACTGCCATTACCATAGTATCCCCTGTTTGCCAATGTAGAATACGGAATTTCGTTCGCCCGTCTCCTCCTTGATACCCTCTGGCTTCCATCGCAGTCGCCAAATCTTCGGCACGATTGAAGCTGCTGACAAATAATGGAATCAGCAATGGAATCACGGCCTTCATCTTTTGAACCAGATTTCCTTCACCAAAATCAACACCTCGAGCACGCTGGGCATTCATAATTTTCTCTGTCTCATCCATTAAAGTCGGTACAAAACGTAAAGCAATTGACAGCATCAATGAAATTTCATGAACAGGCAGCTTTACCACTTTGAAAGGACGTAGCAAATACTCAATTGCATCTGATAAAGCCAACGGTGGTGTTGTTAGTGTCAGCAAGGTAGACATGAAGATAATCAAAATGAAACGGCAGAAAATGAACAGTCCGTTAACTACGCCATATTCCGTAACAGAGAATATCCACCATTGAAAGTAAACAGCGCCTCCCTGTGTAAACAACATCTGCAACGCAACAGTAAACAAGATCAACCAAAGCAACGGACGAATACCGCGAATAAAAAAGCGTAGATTGATTTTAGAAACTGCAATAGCGCCCAATGTAAAAGCACCAAAAATGGCAAAGGTCAGCCAATTATTTGCCAAAAAGATAATCGCAATAAAGTAGAAGCTAGCTAGTAATTTCGCACGAGGATCCATTTTATGAATAAACGAATCACCTGGAATATATCGCCCGAAAATCAGTTTATTCATCATCGTTCTTCACCAGCCTTTTCCAATAGAATCAAATCAGCCAGTTCGTCCGCTGTCAACGGTAATTTTGACATAGCGAAGCCTCGTTCAGCTAATCTTTCAGCAAACTCAGCTGCCGTAGGAACTCCCAACTGCTTTTCCTTCAACCACTGGGTGTCTTGAAAAACATCGCCGGGCTTTCCAGTCTTCACTATCCGTCCTTTTTCCAGAACAAATACCTGATTGGCGTAATTTGCCACATCATCCATCAGATGGGTTACCAATACGATGGTCATTCCTTTTTCTTTATGGAGTTTCCAGAACATCTCCATCATTTCTTTTCGACCCTGCGGATCAAGTCCGGCTGTTGGTTCGTCTAAAACCAGCACCTCTGGCTCCATAGCTAGAACTCCTGCAATCGCAACACGACGCATCTGACCACCAGACAGCTCAAAAGGAGAACGCTCAAGATAGCTTTCATCCAAGCCGACCAGCTTCAGCATCTCTTCTGCCAGCTTTCGGCCTTCTTCTTCTGATGCGCCAAAATTCTGAGGACCAAATGCAATATCCTTGGCTACTGTTTCTTCAAAAAGCTGTGCCTCAGGAAATTGAAACACAATACCCACTTTTTTTCGGAGCGGCTTCAAATTTTTATTATCAGTTTCAGGTGTGATTACACGGTCACCGATTGTTACTGTTCCCTTTGTTGGCTTAACCAATGCATTCAAATGCTGAAGCAATGTTGATTTACCACTTCCTGTATGACCGACAATTGCTGAATAAGAGCCATCCTTAATCAACAAATCGATATCAAATAATGCACGTTGCTCAAAAGGTGTATTCGGCTGATACGTAAAATCTACTTGTTCAAAACGGATGTCCATAACCATTCCACCATACTTTCTTCAGTCAAATACTCTTTTGGTACCGCCATCCCACGTTCCTTAAGAGCGATTTTCAGTTTTTCAGGAAATGGAAGATCCAATCCCATAGCTATCAAATCCGTACCCGCGGAAAAAATTTTTTCCGGTGTTCCTTCATCAATCAGCTGCCCTTGCTTCATTACCAGAATTCGATTGGCATTTGCAGCTTCATCAATGTCATGTGTAATGGAAATCACGGTCAGATTGCTTTCTGCTTTAATTTTTTGAATCGTTGCAATCACTTCTTCTCGTCCTTCCGGATCAAGCATACTTGTTGCCTCATCCAATATGATAATATCCGGACGCAAAGCGACAACTCCCGCAATCGCAACACGCTGCTTTTGTCCGCCGGAAAGACGCGCCGGCTCACGTTCAGCAAAGCTGTCCATTCGAACTTGTTTCAGTGCATCGTATACTCGCTTAACCATTTCATCACGAGGGATACCCTGATTTTCAAGTCCAAAGGCCACATCATCTTCTACAGTAGAACCGACAAACTGGTTATCAGGATTTTGAAAGACCATCCCAACCATCCGCCGAATATCCCAAACATTTTCTTCATCCAAAGCTTTACCGCCTACAGAGATACTTCCTGAAGCTGGAAGCAGTAATCCATTAATTGTTTTAGCCAGCGTTGATTTCCCTGAACCATTGTGACCGATGATTGCAACCCATTCACCTTGTTCAATACTGAAGGATACATCATTCAACGCAGGAGAAGCATCTTCCGGCTGATAATTGAAGCATATATTTTTAAGTTCGATTATTGGTTCCATTTCTTACTCCTTCAATCATTTATTCTTCCTGATTCTAACAAAAAATCAGTTGTTTTGCTCGTTTCTTGATGCTTATTTCATAAATTCCATTATAACAAAAGAATCTTTGAATTGGGAGTTGAAACTGTCAAGACAACTATAATCTGATAAATTATTTTTCTTTACTCAATCACTTTGGGTTTTATGGTAGTATGTAAGTGATATCCGGCAATAGGATTAACAAGAGAAAGAATTGTTTACTGCTAAAATGAGGAGGAAATTTTTGTCCCTCCCATCAGTTTATATAGAGAGGAAACAACACCATGGAAGCTTATCAAAAACAGTTTTACAACACACTGGCTGAAAAAGTAAAAAAGAAATTAATCCACAGGAACTTCAATGCGATTATCTGTTCAACTCTTGAGGACGCAAAGGAGGCTGCATTACAGTTAATTGATGAACAAGCAGTCGTTGCCTTTGGCGGCTCTGTTACTGTGGTTGACTCAGGAATCATCGACTCCTTATATGAACGTAATCAACAAATTATCAACAGAGAGCTTGCGACAAGCATAGAGGAGCGGCATCAGCTGATGAAACGCTCCTTGCTTTCAGATGTCTATCTGACCAGTATAAATGGTCTGACGGATGACGGAATACTTGTTAACATGGACAGTGTAGGAAACAGAGTAGCTGCGCTAACCTATGGTCCTGATAAGGTATTTGCTTTCGTGGGGATGAATAAGGTCTACGGCGATTTAGATACAACGATAGCAACAGTCAGAAATAAGGTGGCGCCAAAAAATGCTTTCCGTCTAAATCTGCAGCAAACGCCCTGTGTGAGAACCGGTACTTGCGGTGACTGCCTAAAAGAAGAATGTATCTGCAGCACGCTGGCAATTACACGCCGATCCAAACTCAATGACAGAATTACCCTATTCTTAATTTTAGAGGAAGTTGGACTTTGAGTTTGATTGTAAAAAAAGAGAAGGGTAGCCATTTTAGTGACTGCCTTTCTCTTTTTCGCTATTCATTTATACTTGATTGTTGGTCACTTTCACATAGATACCTTCTAATACACCATCAGTAGTGTATTCAACCGTAAAATTCTTCCTAATTGGTGCAGTTTCTTCATCCGCATAAATTGGCACGATTTCACCTTTAATGGCTTCTTCATCTGCTACCTTCTCATTGAAGTCTGCGATAAGCTGATCGACATCTTCTAATTGGAGAATTTCAGCAAGCTTCTTCAACGTATCTTCCAAAGATTTTCCATGAAATTCACCGTCACCCGTCCAATTAAGAATTTGAATCTCTTCACTGGCCAGTTTTACTTTCTTCGATCCCTCCATATAGCCATAGGTTGCTTTCGCAGTTCCTAAGGATACTAGCTCATCATCTTTTGCATAGCCAATTTCTCTAGAAACCGTTAATGTATTCTCTGAGGCATTCACTTGATAGTCGCTGTCCTTCAGCTCTACCCCATCAATAGAAAAATCATCTTGATAAACTTTTTCAAATTCAAAATAAGAAGGCAACAGCTCTACATTGAAGCGATCCTTCAACTCACCCTCCAGCTCGTCCTCCGATACTGTATAATCGTAGCCGCCAAACTTCTTTTCCTGGTCTGCTTGCCACACAAACGCTGATTCTGCTTCTGATAGCTTCTCTGTTTCTTTATCCTTGTTTTCCTGCTGGCACCCACTAAATAATAGTAAGGGTAAAACTAACAGCCATTTACTGTATTTCTTCATTGTGCTCCTCCTGCAATATCCTTATTAACCCTATCCATCAAAAATCGTTCACTTCTTCATTCTATTGCTACCTTCTTCCCTTTGTTAAAAAGAGAAAGATTGTGATGCGTATAGTGATTTGCGCTTCATTCAGCAGTTATCTCTCTACTACTGTAATAAATACACATAGTAATATTATATTTCATTGTATTCTGAACGTCTATATCAATTTTGATAGATAAATAATAAAAATTCTGTTTTATTTTCTTTATTGCTTTTTTAACTGGATTCATTACAATCTTCAATGCTTTAGATAAAATAAAAAAAGCAGATTTGTTGGAATGAACGAAAATAGCTTTAACGACTACAGCCCTCAAGTTATCTGCTAAACAGCTACTCTACTATTCCGGCAATAAATTAGTCACTATTATATCTTGCTCCCAAAAACCTGCTTTTTCTACCTTGCTAGTTAATGTTGTTCTATGTACAAAAAAAACACCTTATATGATGAGTGCCTGTCCGCCGGAAACCAGCGGACATGGCGCGAGCTAGACTCGGAGTCGCCTCCAACATCATAACACTCTAAAAGAATCATCTATAAAGTGACGGTATAGTTTGATTATTAAACAAATTCAATGATTACCATTGGCGCAGCATCTCCGCGTCTAGGTTCAGTTTTAAGAATACGAGTGTATCCACCTTGGCGTTCAGCATAACGAGGACCTAAGTCATTGAATAGTTTTTGCAAAGCTGATTCAACTACGATAGCCTCATTTTCTTCACGAACATTGGCAACTTCATTACGTACGTAAGCAGCAGCTTGACGGCGTGCATGAAGATCTCCACGTTTACCTAAAGTAATCATTTTTTCAGTTGTTGAACGAATTTCTTTCGCACGAGCTTCAGTCGTAACGATGCGTTCGTTAATAATTAAGTCAGTTGTTAAGTCACGCAACATCGCTTTACGTTGGCTTGATGTGCGTCCTAATTTACGATAACCCACGTTGGTTTCCCTCCTTCGTAAAAAGTATTAATCGTCTTTACGTAAGCCTAAACCCAGATCATGTAACTTCAGCTTAACCTCTTCAAGAGATTTACGACCTAAATTACGTACTTTGATCATTTCAGGTTCAGATTTGTTTGTAAGCTCTTGTACAGTATTAATTCCTGCACGTTTCAAACAGTTATATGAACGAACAGACAAGTCTAATTCTTCGATGGTCATTTCCAGCATTTTTTCTTTCTGTGTTTCTTCTTTTTCTACCATGATTTCAGCGTTTTTCGCTTCATCAGTAAGATTTACAAAGATATCTAAATGCTCAGTCATGATCTTAGCAGCTAGGCTAAGAGCTTCTTGTGGAATGATTGAACCATCTGTCCATATTTCCATTGTTAATTTATCGAAATCATCACGACGACCAACACGTGTATTTTCTACTTGATAGTTCACACGACGTACTGGTGTGTAGATAGAATCGACAGGGAGAACACCAATTGGCATATCTTCCTTTTTGTTTTCGTCTGCTTGAACATAGCCACGACCAGGTTTCACTGTTAAGCGAGCATGGAAAGCAGCTCCTTCAGCGACACTACAGATAATTAAATCTTTATTTAGGATCTCAACATCACTGTCAACGATAATATCGCCGGCAGTTACTGTAGCGGGTCCTGTAATATCGATCTCAAGGGTTTTTTCATCTTCAGAATAGAGCTTTAATGCCAATCCTTTGATATTCAGAATAATTTGCGTTACATCTTCTCTCACACCTTTAACAGTAGAGAATTCATGCAATACGCCATCAATTTGAATATTAGTAATAGCAGCTCCAGGTAATGAAGACAATAAAATACGACGTAGAGAGTTACCTAAAGTAGTCCCGTATCCTCGTTCAAGAGGTTCTACAACGAACTTGCCATAATCTCTATCTTCATCAATTTTTTCGATTCTTGGTTTTTCAAATTCAATCATTCTTATCTATACCCCTTTCAAAACGAAAAGTGTCTTGTTCAATGACGTTTTTGGTTCAAACTCAAAATGAGCTGCACTCATTAAACACGACGGCGTTTTGGAGGGCGGCATCCATTATGAGGAACTGGAGTAACGTCACGAATTGCAGTCACTTCTAAACCTGTTGCTTGTAATGAACGGATTGCTGCTTCACGTCCGGAGCCAGGTCCTTTAACTGTTACTTCGACAGTTTTCAGTCCATGTTCTTGCGCTACCTTAGTTGCAGCTTCTGCAGCCATTTGAGCGGCAAAAGGAGTTGATTTTTTACTTCCTTTGAAGCCTAATGATCCTGCTGATGACCATGCCAAAGCATTTCCATGAGTATCAGTGATCATGATAATTGTATTATTGAATGTAGAATGAATATGCGCGATACCCGCTTCTATATTCTTTTTCACACGGCGTTTACGACTAACTTTTTTTGCTGCCATGAAGTTCTAACCTCCTTCACTTAGGAATTATTTTTTCTTGCCTGCTACAGTACGAGCTGGGCCTTTACGAGTACGTGCATTATTTTTCGTGTTTTGTCCACGAGTTGGTAATCCACGACGGTGACGGATTCCACGGTAAGAACCGATTTCCATCAAACGTTTAATGTTCAGGTTGACTTCACGACGAAGGTCACCTTCAACTTTCAAACTATCAATTTCCGCACGGATAGCATCTGTTTGTTCGTTCGTTAAGTCACGAACACGAATTTCTTCAGATACTCCTGCATTCGCTAAAACTTTTTTCGCAGTAGTGTTACCAATACCGAAAATATAAGTAAGAGAAACTACTACACGTTTATCACGAGGAATGTCTACTCCTGCAATACGAGCCATTATTCGTTACACCTCCTATTATCCTTGACGCTGTTTATGTTTTGGATTTGCTGGGCAAATGACCATAACACGTCCTTTACGACGGATTACTTTACAATGCTCACACATTGGTTTTACTGATGGTCTTACTTTCATGATAATACCTCCTGAGATTTTACGGAGTACAATTATTTAAAGCGGTAGGTAATACGACCGCGAGTTAAGTCATATGGCGACAACTCGACAGTTACTTTATCCCCAGGCAAGATTCGGATGTAATGCATACGAATTTTACCAGAAACATGAGCCAATACGACATGCCCATTTTCTAACTCAACTTTAAACATTGCATTCGGCAAAGTTTCGACGACTGTACCTTCGATTTCAATCATATCATCTTTTGCCACGCACAGTACCTCCTTGTACTTGTTTCGCATTTTCACACGATAAAACGGCGGAAACTGCTGCTCCCACCTAGAATCTTCAAGTTAGACTTCAAAAAAATTTACATAGAAGTCGGACTGATACATTCTATCATAAATCATAACATTTAGCAAGAGAATCAAAGCACAACAACTGGTTACTCGCGAGCAATCAAATGAATCTATCAGTCTTTGTCAATGATTGCTTTCACATCAACAAACACGTCATCGATTTCACGATTCCCATCGATTGTATGCAACACGTTCTTTTCTTTGTAGTAAGCTAAAATCGGTGCACTACTCTTGATGTTTACTGTCAAGCGATTTTTTACCGTTTCAGGCTTATCATCTTCTCTTTGATAAAACTCATGTCCGCCACAGCGATCACATGTGCCTTCCTCGGTTGGAGGATTGAAAATTTTATGATATGTAGCTCCGCAGTTTTTACACATAAAGCGTCCTGCTAAGCGTTCAATCAATACATCTTCTTCCACATGAATGTCGATTACGGCATCAATTTGTTTATCTAATTCTTTAAGCATTGTATCCAATGCTTCGGCTTGCTCAATCGTTCTTGGGAAACCATCTAACAGAAATCCTTTTTCCGTATCTGGTTCTGCCAAGCGCTCTTTTACGATTCCGTTTGTTACTTCATCCGGAACCAGCTCGCCTTTATCGATATAAGATTTTGCTTCAAGCCCAAGAGCAGTCTGGTTTTTCATCGCTGCACGGAACATATCACCTGTAGAAATATGAGGAATCCCATATCCATCGATAATCCGCTCAGCCTGTGTTCCCTTACCAGCTCCAGGCAGTCCCATTAAAATGAGGTTCATTTGACATCCTCCTGATTTTAAAAGTTACGCAGGTTCCCTCAGCAATGACCGGAAAACCTGTGAAGCTCTCTAATGTTGAACAGACTGCTGATTTACCTATAAAAAATCTTGTGTTAAACCATATCTTGATTCAGTTAACAAGACTTCTATATATGTGAGAATGGTGCTGAGGAAAATCCTCAACACACGATTCTTACTTATTGATAAAGCCAACGTATTGACGTTTCAACATTAAACCTTCTAATTGTTTTGCTGTTTCCAACGCAACACCGATGATGATTAATAGACTAGTTCCACCTAAACCAATTGATTGAGGCAGGTTCCACAGCATTTGCGCAATAATCGGCAATAATGCGATAGTTCCCAAGAAAATAGAACCAACTACACTTAATCTCATCAACAGACCGGATACATAATCCTCTGTTCCTTTACCTGGTCGCACGCTTGGAATGTAGCTTCCTTGCTTTTGCAGATTTTCCGCTAATTTCTCAGGGTTAACCTGAACAAACGCATAGAAGAACGTGAAAGCGACGATCAGCACAGTATAGATTGTTGCACCTGGTACAGTGTTGTAGTCGAAAATTTGTGTCATTACTTCATACCATCCTTCACCAGAATAGCTTGATGCAAAACCTTGCAAAATTGCATTAGGCGTTGAAATCAATGAACTGGCAAAAATGACCGGGATAACTCCCGCTGCATTTACTTTTAATGGTAGATAGCTGCTTGTTGGTGCACCTGATACACGTTTTGTATATTGGATTGGAATCTTTCTTTCGGCCTGCTGCACAAAAGTAACAACAGTCACGATAATCAAGATTGCAATAGCCAGTATAACAACAAAAATGATTGAGCTGACAAGATCAGAAGAAGGGATATTAATAAAGTAATCTTCAATAATCTCTTTGACCGATCCAGGTACACCTGAAATAATACCGGCAAAGATAATCATAGAAACTCCGTTACCAATTCCTTTTTCGGTGATTTGCTCACCCATCCATGTAACAAAGAGCGTACCAGCAGTTAAAATGACCGAAATCATCACATAGGTTGAGGGAGTTGGATTTTTTACAATACCAATTCCACTTAGGGAGTTAAATCCATAAGTCAGTGCAAACGATTGAGCAATTCCCAAAACGATCGTTAAGTAACGAGTTGCTTGGTTCAATTTCTTACGTCCGACTTCACCTTGTTTTGACCATTCAACAAATTTTGGTATGATGTCCATTTGTAAAAGCTGAATAATGATTGAAGCAGTGATATATGGAGAAACCCCCATCGCAAAGATGGAGAAGTTCTGCATGGCACTACCACTAACGATATTCAACATATTCAGAAAAGGCAGACCGCTCAATTCTTGTAACCCTTTGGCATTTACACCGGGAACAGTAATATGAGCACCTAAACGAAAGATAAACAAAATGAACACTGTAAAGAAGATTTTTGATCTAATGTCTTTGACTTTAAAAGCATCCTTTAATAGTTTAAGCATTAGATCACCTCGATAGACCCACCAGCAGCTTCAATCGCTTCTTGTGCTGCTTTAGAGAATTTTGCTGCTTTAACAGTCAATTTCTTCGTTAATTCACCGTTGGCAAGAACTTTGATTCCAGCTTTTTCGCTCTTAACGATTCCAGCTTCCTTCAAGACAACAGGAGTTACTTCAGCTCCATCTTCGAATCGATTCAATACATCTAAATTGATGACTGCATAGTCCTTACGATTAATATTTGTGAATCCGCGTTTTGGTAAACGACGGAACAATGGAGTTTGACCCCCTTCAAATCCTAAACGTACACCACCGCCTGAACGAGCTTTTTGCCCTTTTTGTCCACGGCCGGATGTTTTACCATTACCAGATGAAGTACCACGTCCAACACGGTTACGTACTTTACGGGAACCTTCAGCAGGTTTTAATTCATGAAGTTTCATTATGGTTTGGCACCTCCTTAAACATTCTAAATTAAGTTAATTAAACTTCTTCTACGTCCACTAAATGAGAGATAGTGTTAACCATGCCTTTGATTGCTTCATTAGCAGGCTTAACAACTGTACTGTTCATTTTTTTCAATCCCAACGCTTTTACTGTATCACGTTGGTTTTGAGGACGTCCGATAACACTGCGTCTTAAAGTGATTTTTAATTCAGCCATTATGTTTGTCCTCCTTAACCGATTAATTCTTCTACAGATTTACCGCGAAGTGCTGCCACTTCTTCGGCACGTTTTAATTGAGTCAATCCATCAACAGTTGCGCGAACAACGTTGATTGGTGTGTTTGAACCTAAAGATTTAGATGTGATATCAGCTACCCCAGCTAACTCCAATACGGCACGAACTGGTCCGCCCGCTGCAACCCCAGAACCTTCTACTGCAGGTTTCATAAGGATACGGCCGCCGCCGAACACTCCAATAACTTCATGAGGGATGGTAGAACCAACCATAGGAACTTCAATTAAGTTTTTCTTCGCATCTTCGATTGCTTTACGAATTGCTTCTGGTACTTCTTGTGCTTTACCTGTACCAAAACCAACGTGACCGTTCTTGTCACCGACAACAACTAAAGCAGCAAAACGTAGACGACGTCCACCTTTAACAACTTTCGTTACACGGTTGATCGCAACCACGCGGTCTTCTAATTCCAAATGTTTTGGATCAATATAAACCATGAATGGTGTTCCTCCTTCTCCTAAAATTCTAGTCCATTTTCACGAGCAGCTTCTGCTAAAGCTTGCACGCGGCCATGGTAAAGGTATCCACCACGGTCAAAGACTACTACTTTAATACCTTTTTCAGCAGCGCGTTCTGCAACTAATTTACCAACTGCAGCAGCTTGCTCAACTTTTGTTCCACCTGAAATTTCTTTTTCCAAGGCAGAGGCACTTGCTAGCGTTACACCCGCTACGTCATCAATAATTTGCGCGTAGATGTTTTTGTTAGAACGAAAAACGTTCAAGCGTGGGCACTCAGCAGTACCAGAGATTTTGTTACGAACACGACGATGTCTCTTCTGACGTGTTTTATTCTTATCTGGTTTTGTAATCACAATTGTCACCTCTTTGATTTGATAAACTACTGACTGGATCAGCAGTTCTCATTCAGGAACAGTAATAAAGGACAAGTGGAAAATCAGCCTAAGCGATTTTCCTACACATCTTTTATTATTATTTACCTGTTTTACCTTCTTTACGGCGTACGTATTCACCAACATAGCGGATACCTTTGCCTTTATAAGGTTCTGGAGGACGAACGCCGCGGATGTTCGCTGCTAATTCGCCAACATGTTCTTTATTGATACCTTTTACAATCACTTGTGTGTTTGAAGGTACTTCAAATGTTACGCCTTCCGGTGCAGTCATCTCAACTGGGTGAGAGTAACCAACGTTAAGCGTTAATTTATTTCCTTGTGCTTGGGCACGGTACCCAACCCCGATAAGCTCTAAAGCTTTCTCGAATCCGGCACTTACACCAACAACCATGTTGTTGAAGTTCGCACGAGATGTTCCGTGGATAGTTTTCATTTCTTTGCTGTCATCCGGACGAGTAAATGTAACTTCGTTTCCTTCGATATTCATTTTAATATCTGCAGAGAATTCACGAGTCAATTCACCTTTTGGTCCTTTTACTGTGATGCTGTTTCCGTCTTGCTTAACTTCAACGCCAGCAGGAAGAACAACAACTTTATTACCAATACGGCTCACTTAGAGACACCTCCTTGTGTATTCTTTTAAATTACCATACGTAGGCGATTACTTCGCCGCCGATGTTTTTCGCTCTTGCTTCTTTATCAGTGACAACACCTTCTGAAGTAGAGATGATCGCAATACCTAAACCATTCAGTACTTTTGGTACTTCGTCAGCTTTTACATATGCACGTAAACCTGGTTTAGAGATACGTTTTAAGTTAGTGATAACGCGCTCGTCGTTTCTACCGTATTTAAGGAAAACACGGATTACGCCTTGCTTGTCATCTTCAATATATTCTACATCGCGTACGAATCCTTCACGTTTCAGGATTTCAGCGATATCACGCTTGATTTTTGATGCAGGCACTTCCAAACTCTCATGTTTGACCATGTTCGCATTACGAATGCGAGTTAGAAAATCTGCAATTGGATCTGTCATGACCATTGAACTAGTTACCTCCTTTATGCAAGTTTACTTGTTTACCAGCTAGCTTTCTTCACGCCGGGAATTTGACCTTTATAGGCAAGTTCGCGGAAGCAAATACGGCAAAGATGAAATTTACGATAAACTGAATGTGGACGTCCGCAACGTTCGCAACGAGTATAAGCCTGTGTTGAATGTTTAGCAGGGCGTTTGTTTTTAGCAATCATTGATTTTTTAGCCACGTAGTTCGCCTCCTTATTTTATTTTTGGAATGGCATGCCTAATTGTCCTAACAACTCACGAGATTCTTCATCAGTGTTTGCTGTTGTAACAATGACGATATCCATACCGCGTACTTTATCTACTAAATCATAATCAACTTCTGGGAAGATTAATTGCTCTTTAATACCTAAAGTGTAGTTACCGCGTCCGTCAAAGGCTTTTTTACTGATACCGTGGAAGTCACGTACACGAGGTAGAGAAACTGAAACCAGTTTATCCAAGAATTCATACATTCTTTCTCCGCGCAATGTTACTTTCGCACCGATCGGCATTCCTTCACGTAAACGGAATCCAGCGATTGATTTCTTTGCTTTAGTGATGATTGGTTTTTGACCTGAGATTAAAGCCAATTCTTCAACAGCTTTATCTAAGTTTTTTGCATTAGATACTGCATCACCCACACCCATGTTGATAACAATCTTCTCAACTTTTGGTGTTTGCATGATTGAACTATAATTGAATTTTTCCATCAATGATGGCGTTACTTCTTTAATATATTTTTCTTTCAGGCGGTTCATTCAACAAGCCCCTCCTTCCTTAGATGATTAATTTTTTTCTGCTTCCGGTTTAACAGGGTTAGCAATAACTTCTCCTGTTTTTTTAGAAACACGTACTTTTTTACCGTCTACTTCTTTAAAACCAATTTTAGTAGCTTCTCCATTAGATGGATCAATCACCATTACGTTTGAAACGTGAATTGGTGCTTCTACCTCAAGAATTCCTCCTTGTGGTGCTGCTTGACTTGGTTTTTGGTGTTTTTTCATCATGTTAACACCTTCAACGATAACTTTATCTTTTTTAGGAAACGCTGCTAATACAACGCCTTCTTTGTTTTTGTCTTTTCCGGTAATAACTTTTACCTTATCGCCTGCTTTAACAAACATTAGTGTTTCGCACCTCCTTTGATAAGTGTCTCGATTATAATACTTCTGGTGCAAGAGAAACGATCTTCATGAAGTTGTTTTCACGTAATTCACGTGCAACAGGTCCGAAGATACGTGTACCGCGCGGGCTTTTATCATCACGGATGATTACCGCAGCATTTTCGTCAAATTTGATATATGAACCGTCAGGACGACGAGCGCCTGATTTTGTACGAACGATAACGGCTTTAACTACTTCACCTTTTTTGACAACACCACCTGGCGTTGCTTGTTTAACCGTAGCAACAATAACGTCACCAATATTAGCAGTTTTACGACCAGAACCACCAAGGACTTTGATCGTCAGAATTTCACGTGCACCTGAGTTGTCAGCAACTCTTAATCGGCTTTCTTGTTGGATCACGATGTGTATCCCCCTTTCAGATTTTGTACTTCAATCTATATAGGAAAATCTCGTTTTATTTAGATAACAACTGCTTCTTCGACTACCTCTAGTAAACGGAAACGTTTTGTAGCTGATAATGGACGAGTTTCCATGATTCTTACGATGTCTCCAACTTTTGCTGTGTTGTTTTCATCATGAGCTTTGTACTTTTTAGAATATTTCATGCGTTTGCCATAGATAGGATGGTTTTTCTTTGTTTCAACGACAACTGTGATAGTTTTATCCATTTTGTCTGAAACCACACGTCCTTGGTAAACTTTGCGTTGATTTCTTTCTTCAGTCATACGCGTTTGGCCTCCTTCCACTATTAGTTAGCTTGTTCACGCAATACTGTTTTGATGCGTGCAATCGATTGACGTACTTCTTTAATACGTGCAGTGTTCTCTAATTGACCTGTTGCTAATTGGAATCTCAGATTAAACAATTCTTCTTTGAATTGTTTTTCTTGATCAAGCATTTCGGCAGTGGTTAATTCTCTGATATCTTTAACCTTCATTCGATTCACCACCCATTTCCTCACGTTTTACGATCTTAGTTTTAACTGGTAATTTGTGAGATGCAAGACGAAGAGCTTCACGAGCTACTTCTTCAGGAACGCCGGCGATTTCAAACATAATCTTGCCGCGCTTAACTGGAGAAACCCAGCCTTCCGGAGCACCTTTACCTTTACCCATACGAACACCAATCGCTTTACTTGTATAAGATTTGTGAGGGAAAATTTTGATCCACACTTTCCCGCCACGTTTCATATAACGAGTCATAGCGATACGGGCAGCTTCGATTTGACGGTTTGTAATCCAATGAGATTCAACAGCTTGTAATCCCCATTCACCAAACACGACTTCTTTTCCGCCTTTTGCTTCACCGCGCATTTTACCTCTGAACTCACGACGGTGTTTTACACGTTTAGGTACTAACATGCTTATTTCCCTCCTTTCTCAGTGTTTTTTTTCGTTGGAAGAATCTCTCCACGATAGATCCACACTTTTACTCCTAGTTTTCCGTAAGTTGTGTCTGCTTCTTCCCATGCGTAATCAATATCAGCACGCAATGTATGAAGAGGAACAGTTCCTTCTGAGTATCCTTCTGAACGAGCGATATCCGCACCATTCAAACGACCAGATACTTGTGTTTTGATTCCTTGAGCGCCTGAACGCATTGTGCGTTGGATCGCTTGTTTTTGCGCACGACGGAAAGCTACACGATTTTCTAATTGACGTGCAATTCCTTCGCCGACTAATTTAGCGTCTAAATCTGGTTTTTTGATTTCAATGATGTTGATATGAACTCTTTTACCAGTTAGTTTGTTCAATTCTTTTCTAAGGTTTTCGACTTCAGATCCGCCTTTACCGATAACCATACCTGGTTTAGCTGTGTGGATTGAAATATTCACACGGTTTGCAGCGCGCTCAATCTCAATTGTAGACACAGCGGCATCAGCTAGTTTTTTGGCGATGAATTTACGGATTCTCAAATCTTCGTGTAAGAATTCAGCATACTCTTTTTCAGCATACCATTTTGCATCCCAGTCGCGGATGATGCCTACACGCATTCCAATTGGATGTACTTTTTGACCCACTGATTGTCCCTCCTCTTAATTGTTGACACTTGTTTTAACAAACAAGTTTCATTTTCGAGGTCCGGTATCCATTATCTCTAAGCACGAAAGTGCTAAGAGCTAGTGGTCCTCCTCTTAATTGTTGACACTCGTTTTTACAAACAAGTTTCATTTTAAGAATCGACAGTCATTTCTACTATGTACGAAAGTACAAAGTTCCATGACGCTTCTCTTAATTGTTGACACTTCCTTCTATTGAAAGAAGTTCAGTACGAGGTGTGGTGTCTATTACTTTTAGGTTCGAAAACGCTAAAGTAATAGTTCCGCCTCAATTATTTTTCTGCTACTACTACTGTAATATGGCTTGTACGTTTGTTGATTGGTGATGCTGACCCTTTGGCACGTGGACGGAACCGTTTCATAGTTGGTCCTTCGTTAACGAAAGCTTCAGATACAACCAAGTTTTCAACGTCTAAGTCAAAGTTGTTTTCTGCGTTAGCAACTGCTGACATTAAAACTTTTTCAATGATTCCAGCAGATTTGTTTGGCATGAATTTCAATACTGAAATTGCATCGCCAACGCTTTTTCCTCTGATAAGATCAATTACTAAACGTGCTTTACGAGGAGAAGTGCGAACTGTTTTTGCAGTTGCTTTAGCTGATGTGATTTGTTCTGCCATGTTGATATTTCCCTCCCTCTAAAATTAACGTCTAGTTTTCTTATCATCGGCAGCATGCCCACGATAAGTTCTAGTTGGTGCGAATTCACCTAATTTATGTCCTACCATGTCTTCTTGGATGTATACAGGAACGTGTTTACGTCCATCATATACAGCAATTGTAAATCCTACAAAATTTGGGAAGATTGTAGAACGACGAGACCAAGTTTTAATAACTTTTTTCTTTTCAGCGCCTTGTTGAGCTTCCACTTTCTTCATCAAATGATCATCAGCGAAAGGCCCTTTCTTTAAACTACGACCCATGGTGAACCTCCTCTCAAAATGTGCGACACATGGTCAATTATATAAATTCTGTTAAACAAACAGTTCATAGATTTATATAGATTATTTAGTACGACGACGAACAATAAGTTTGTCAGATTTTGCTTTTTTGTTACGAGTTTTGTAACCCAATGCTGGTTGACCCCAAGGTGATACTGGCGCTTTACGTCCGATTGGAGTTTTACCTTCACCACCACCGTGTGGGTGATCGTTAGGGTTCATTACGCTACCACGAACAGTTGGGCGCTTACGCATCCAGCGAGAACGACCGGCTTTACCGATATTGATCAATTCGTGTTGTTCGTTACCTACAGAACCGATTGTTGCACGGCATGCAGCAAGAATCATACGAACTTCGCCTGAGTTCAAGCGGATCAATACGTATTTGCCTTCTTTACCAAGTACTTGAGCACTTGTACCAGCTGAACGGATTAATTGTCCGCCTTTACCTGGCTTCATTTCGATATTGTGGACAACAGTACCAACTGGAATGTTTGCCAATGGTAGGCTGTTACCAATTTTAATATCAGATTCAGGACCTGAAACCAGCTTCATGCCAACTTCTAATCCTTTTGGTGCTAAGATGTAAGCTTTCACTCCATCTTCATAGTGCACTAACGCGATGTTAGCTGAACGGTTTGGATCGTATTCGATCGTACGAACAGTTGCAACAACGTTGTCTTTGTTACGCTTAAAGTCGATGACACGATATTGACGTTTATGTCCGCCACCTTGGTGACGTACAGTAATACGACCGTGGTTGTTACGACCGGCATTATTTTTTAATGGCTGTAATAACGTTTTTTCTGGTGTTGACGTTGTGATTTCTGCGAAATCAGAAGTTGTCATGTTACGACGGCCATTTGTGGTAGGTTTGTACTTTTTAATCGCCACGTCTTGTTTCCCTCCTACTTTACTTTGATCGTTATTTCATGTTCTACTGATTATTCAGCAGCTTCGAAAATTTGGATTTCTTTTGATTGTTCAGTCAACGTCACAACAGCTTTGCGGCGTTTCTTAGTATATCCTGCATATTTGCCCATGCGTTTAAATTTAGGACGTACGTTGATGATGTTCACGTTTTTCACTTTTACGTCAAACGCAGCTTCAACAGCTTGTTTCACTAAAGTTTTGTTTGCACGAACATCTACTTCAAACGTGTATTTCTTTTCGTCCATAGCAAGCATTGATTTCTCAGTGATTACCGGGCGTTTGATTACGTCTAGTAAGTTCATTATGCAAGCACCTCCTCAAGTTGAGTAAGAGCAGTTTGCGTTGCTAACATTTTTTGACCTGAAACGATATCCAGAACGCTAATGTTGTCAGAAGTAACAACAGTTACGTTTGATAGGTTACGAGCTGATAATGCTGCAAAGTCATTCTCCGGCTCTACTACCACCAATACTTTTGTATCGATAGACAAGTTAGCAAGAACTTGTTTGAATTCTTTTGTTTTTGGTGCATCAAAGCTTAATGCTTCTACTGCTACCAGATTGTTTTCAGCAACTTTTTCTGACAATACAGATTTCATTGCTAAACGACGAACTTTCTTAGGAAGTTTGTAGCTGTAAGAACGTGGTGTTGGTCCGAAAACTACGCCACCTCCACGCCATTGTGGTGAACGGATTGAACCTTGACGGGCACGACCTGTTCCTTTTTGACGCCATGGTTTACGACCACCGCCACGAACAGCACTGCGGTTTTTCACAGCGTGTGTTCCTTGTCTTAATGAAGCGCGTTGCATGATGATTGCATCGTAGACAACACTTTCATTAGGCTCGATTCCGAAGATTTCTTCATTTAAAGTGATTTCACCGTTTTGAGTTCCATCTTGTTTGAATAATGCTACATTCGGCATTCCTTAGTTCCTCCTTTCCTAACGATTATTTAGCTTTCACAGCTGATTTGATTGTAATTAATGATTTTTTAGATCCAGGAATGTTTCCTTTAATTAGGATAACGTTCTTTTCTGCATCTACACGAACGATTTCAAGGTTTTGAATCGTTACGCGATCGCCACCCATACGGCCGGCAAGTTTTTTATTTTTAAATACACGGTTAGGTGCTACTGGACCCATTGACCCAGGACGACGATGATAACGAGAACCGTGGGACATTGGTCCGCGGCTTTGGCCGTGACGTTTGATAACCCCTTGGAATCCTTTACCTTTCGTAGTACCCGTAACATCAACGATGTCACCTGCTTGGAAAACATCTACAGTGATTTCTTCTCCAACTTTATATTCTCCCAGCTCAACATCTTTGAATTCCTTAATGAAGCGCTTAGGAGCCGTGTTTGCTTTTGCAACATGACCTTTCGCTGGTTTGTTCGCTAATACTTCACGTTTGTCTTGGTACCCGACTTGAATCGCTTCGTAGCCGTCTGTTCCGACAGTTTTCACTTGTAGTACTACGTTTGGAGTAGCTTCTACAACTGTTACTGGGATCAATTCACCTGACTCAGTAAAGACCTGCGTCATTCCAACTTTTTTCCCTAAGATTCCTTTGGTCATGAGTACACCTCCATCATCTTAATTTTTTTATTATAGTTTGATTTCAATATTCACACCAGATGGTAAGTCAAGCTTCATCAAAGCATCAACTGTTTTTGGTGTTGGGTTCACAATGTCAATCAGACGTTTGTGAGTACGCATTTCGAATTGTTCGCGTGAATCTTTGTATTTATGTGTCGCACGGATAACTGTGTATAATGAGCGCTCTGTTGGCAATGGAATTGGACCTGATACGCCAGCCCCAGTTCTTTTTGCAGTCTCCACAATTTTATCCGCCGATTGATCTAAAATACGATGTTCATACGCTTTTAAACGGATACGAATTTTTTGTTTTGCCATCTTGTTTCCCTCCTTCGCCTATTTTGAAAAGTAGACATGGCTCCACGAAAATCTCCGTCACGCTCGTCCATGGCAAAGCGTCCGGGCGTGTCGCAACCTCTCGTTTCCCAGCCGGTAAATTCTTTTTCAGAATTACCAGTGCATTTACACTTCTGTAAACAGCACCTTTATGATTATATTACAGAAATACGTGAATAGCAAGGGTTTTTTCAGAGTTTTCACGATTATTTTCACAACGTTTCACCGGATGAAAATTCTTCCAATCAGGACTCATTTTTGTATAATTTTTCTTAATTAGTTAGTAATTATTCAATTCTATTATTTTTCATTGCTAAAAACAGATTTTTACATCTCAGCCGGAAGAAAATCCAGATTATCACTTAGAATAAGTTATACTTGCCCGAAAAAAAGACATATCGATAGTTATCGATACGTCTTAATAAATTCCCCTATAACAGACTATTCTTTTTCCTTAAAGCCCTGCTCCAGCAAAAACTCTTTCGATTGTTTCATGCTGATGTATTTCACTGCTTTTCCTTCATCCTCTTGATCAGTCATCGAGCCCATCAAACTCATCACTTCTTCGATATCGGCCTTATCGTAATCTACAGAGACCTTTTCGACCATTTTCGTTTCTTGGTAATCAGCTTCATAAGTGACACCTGTGATGTCATATTCATCCTTTACAAATGAAAACATTTCTTCCGCTTCTTCTTTCGACTCTATGCCCAATGTCTCATAATTGATTGTGGAATTCGTTTCTTGTTTTACTACTTTGTCGCCTTTATGGTAGTAGATCATCTCTGTCTGCACACCATTCAAATCAGCTTCAAAGACTGTCGTAGTTACACCGTTACCTGTACCGCTCTTCTTAGACGAATCCTTTTCTCCTGAAGAACATGCTGTAGCGATTAAACATACAACAAGCAACGACAACCACAGTACCCAATTTTTTTGTTTCTTTTTCATCTTTTCCCCTCCTAAGTTTCCATACCATTGTACATTAATAATCCTATCCTTTTTCAAAAGGGAAAGCAATCCTTTTTAGTGGGTTGACTTTTTTTCTTGTACCAGTTATTATTGAACCACGATACATCGAACTACGATACAAAGAACTACAATATAAAAATACATGCTGCAAGATTAGGAGCTAAACACCATGGAGGACAAGCTAAAACGCATTTACATTCCCATGACCGAGACCGGTTTCTACATTTTATACTTTTTGCAAGAGGAGAATCACGGCTATGGCATTATTCAACTTACGAAAGAAATGACAAACCAGGAAATAACAATTAGCGCCGGCACAATGTACGGTAGCTTAAGTAAAATGGAAAAAGACGGATTAATCCATATGACAAAAGAAGAAAACCGTCGAAAATTTTATCTTTTAACCGCATTGGGAAAAGAAATCTTAGCACTTGAAATCAAAAGAATTGAGCGACTATACAAAAATAGCATCGGGGAGAAGAGCATATGAAAAAGGAAAAAATGAAATTTTTTGGGTTGGCAGATTATCTTGAGGAAGAGCGTTTTTTAGAAGAGCAGCATCGAAACGGCTGGAAGATGGTTGGGGCAAAGAAATTCGGTTTAGTTTACGTTTTTGAGAAATGTGAACCAGAAGAATATATTTATCAACTGGATTTCAAAGAAGATGCGCAAGCTGAAGAAGATTACTTCCAATTATTCGAGGATTGTGGCTGGGAATCTTTCCACAAGCTGAACAGCTGGTATTACTTCAGAAAGAAAAAAACAGAGAACGAAGATGAGAATGTAATTTTCAGTGATAGCGCCTCTCGCGCAGAAATGGCAAAAAAAGTAATGCGCATGCAATGGCTCGTTTTGTTACCGATTCTGATTATATTCTTCTCCGTATCAAGCAGTTTCGCTTCCAATGCGAGTAGTACCGTCTGGACAATAGTTTTCACCATCTATGCTTGTTTTGTTGTTTTTTTAGTTGCTTTAGGAATTCGAACTTATTGGAAGCTGAATAAGATTATCGAGGATAATAAATCTGTTTAGATTCTAAGCAAGAAATTTTCTCTTGGGGACATTCAAAAGGAGCACATCGCTATTTCGCGATGTGCTCCTTCTTGTTCTATTGCTCTCCTTCCTCATCAAGAAGCATTCATTTCTGACAAAGAAGGGTTCCGATTAAATTGACCTTGCCTATACTATCTATTCACTATAATGAATATACACGGCTAACAGCTGCACATCATACGAGGTCGCTTCAAAGGAGAGATCCACTGTTTCTCCACTATCAAGCTGAAGTCGAAAGCGAGGCTCTTGTCGGAATGAGATGAGAAATCTGCTCGCTCCTGCCAGACGCCATTTTCTCACAACCGAAAAATGTCGAACCTCATCATACCGGTATTTCTTGATTTTTCTAAACTGAACAACCTCAAGCTCCTGCTCGCGCAAATAAACACCATCCTCTTTATAAAGGTACTCAAAAAGAGAAATCAGGCAAGCCGCACCTAACAGCGTTCCCGCAATACTCCACCCAACTGTATCCAAATTACTATTCGACAAGAGAGACACGACAATAATAAATACAAACAAGCCCCCCATAACAGGGCCTATCAACATCCCTCTCCTGTGCATTGTTTGCCTAAACTCATTTGATTCCATTTTCCACTTCTCCTTTTTTATGAATTTGGTAAAGACTGCCATACCGACAACCTTTCACCCTTTATTTCTGCAGCGTATCTATAAACGCTACTACCACAACAACAGCTGAGATAAATTTATCAGCATCTATTTAGCATAGCATTTTCGCAAAAATTTTCCAACATATCTTTCATTAATGCAAAGAACTTTTGAAAACAGAGAGCCACCACACTTGTTTGAACCAAATATTCTTGAGCTAAATAACTTCTAAAAGCTCCCTCTTTTATACACCACACCAAAGAACACCTCTCCCGGAAGTCCTTATAGCATTCCATTTTTATATCTCACTTTCTAAACACCAGCAGTATGACCCGGTAAAAATAAAAGAGGAAGAATATTTCTCAAAATTGATTCATTCAAAATATCTATTTGCAAAAGGTTTCATGCTAGAATAAAGAAAACAGGACAATACTAATAAATACCGTTAGGGGTTGTTTACTATGGTTATTCTACTGGTCACTTGTACCATTATTTGCGCCGCAAGCCTTTCATTGGTTCTATCAGGAAAAGGAAATCCGTTTGATTTTCGGATTTCAGCCGCAATTATCAGCAAACGTCGCCCATTCCTCACAAAAATCATGCATTTTTTTACCGAAATCGGGAAAGGGGTGCCGACTACTGTTATTATCGCTTCGCTTTTCTTTTTGTTGAAATCAAGCGCTGCCTTACCCAGAATTGCTGCGTTCAGCACTATAAGCACGCTGTTCATCGGAAAAGCATTAAAAAACTTAATCCGACGTGTACGTCCTATCGAAAATCGATTGGTTGAAGAAAAAGATTTCAGCTTTCCGAGTGCCCATGCATTAAGCTCTGCTGCTTTATACGGCTCAATTGCCTTGAATTCAACTATGCGTGCTCCTTCACTGCACCTGAGTACTATTCTTTTATGCATCCTTCTTATTTTTTGCATCGGATTTAGCCGAGTCTACTTAGGTATTCATTATCTGCTTGATGTTATCGGAGGTTGGAGTTTAGGTTTAGTTCTCGCTTCCGCGTTTACGTTACTCTTCACTTCTGGAATCTTATGAATATATTTTTCCACACCACTTGATAGCCAGACTCCTACAAATGATCACTCATTTTTCAATTCATCTACCAAACGGACGGAATTCACTATGTTCTCTATAAATCAGCAAAGCAAGCTATGTATACAAAAAAAGCTCTTCTATTATCCAAATGGATAATAGAAGAGCTTTTACGTCCGAGTACACCAGCTTTTCCAAGCCGGATTTAGTGCATATATTTTAATCGAAAATTATTTAACGATTTCAGAAACAACGCCTGAACCAACAGTACGTCCGCCTTCACGAATAGAGAAACGAGTTCCGTCTTCAATCGCGATTGGGTGGATAAGTTCAACGTCCATTGCTACGTTATCACCAGGCATTACCATTTCAGTTCCTTCTGGTAATTCAACTACACCAGTTACGTCAGTTGTACGGAAGTAGAACTGAGGACGGTAGTTAGTGAAGAATGGAGTATGACGTCCGCCTTCTTCTTTTGATAATACGTAAACTTCTGCTTTAAATTTAGTATGTGGAGTGATTGAAGCTGGTTTAGCCAATACTTGTCCACGTTCGATGTCTTCACGAGCTACACCACGTAGCAATGCACCGATGTTGTCTCCCGCTTCAGCGTAATCCAACAATTTACGGAACATTTCAACACCTGTAACAGTTGTTTTAGATGTTTCTTCTTGAATACCAACGATTTCGATTTCGTCACCAACACGAACTTGTCCACGTTCAACACGTCCTGTAGCAACAGTACCACGACCAGTGATTGAGAATACATCCTCAACTGGCATCATGAATGGTTTGTCAGTATCACGTTCTGGAGTTGGGATATACTCGTCAACTGCAGCCATCAATTCAAGAATTTTTTCTTCGTATGAAGCGTCGCCTTCAAGAGCTTTCAAAGCAGAACCAGCGATAACTGGAGTGTCATCACCTGGGAAGTCGTATTCTGACAATAGGTCACGAACTTCCATTTCTACCAATTCAAGTAATTCTTCGTCATCAACCATGTCCATTTTGTTTAAGAAAACAACGATGTATGGTACACCAACGTTACGAGATAACAAGATGTGCTCACGTGTTTGAGGCATAGGGCCATCAGCAGCAGATACTACTAAGATAGCTCCGTCCATTTGTGCAGCACCAGTGATCATGTTCTTAACGTAGTCCGCGTGTCCTGGGCAGTCAACGTGCGCATAGTGACGTGCGTCTGTTTCGTACTCGATGTGAGACGTGTTGATAGTGATTCCACGTTCTTTTTCTTCAGGAGCGTTATCGATATCAGCGTAGCTTGCAGCTTCTCCGCCACCAGCTTTAGCTAGTACAGTTGCAATCGCAGCAGTTAATGTAGTTTTACCATGGTCAACGTGTCCGATAGTACCAATGTTTACATGGGGTTTAGAACGGTCAAATTTTTCTTTAGCCATTTTAAAATGTTCCTCCTAAAATCAATTGATTATTTTTTTATCTGATAGACGGTTCAACGACCGACTGATCATCTTTAATTATTTTACCTGAAATCCCGAAAAAAGCCTAGTCTAAAATCAAGAGCCTTAGAGAGTCTTAATTATTCAGATTTTCCGCCATTTTTCTTGATGATTTCTTCTTGGATAGACTTAGGTACATCTTCATAGTGGTCAAATACCATCATGAATGTTCCGCGTCCTTGTGTTGCTGAACGTAGTGTAGTTGCATATCCGAACATTTCAGCCAATGGAACAATCGCATTAACGATTTGTGAGTTACCATGAGCTTCCATACCTTCAACACGTCCACGACGACTTGTTACGTGTCCCATGATATCACCTAAGTAATCTTCCGGTACAGTAACAGTTACTTTCATCATCGGTTCAAGGATTACTGGGTTTGCTTTCTTAGCTGCAGCACGAAGTGCCATAGAAGCAGCGACACGGAAGGCAGTTTCATTGGAATCGACATCATGGTAAGAACCATCATAAAGCTTCGCTTTGATATCAACCAATGGATAACCAGCAAGAACACCGTTGTTCATTGATTCTGCTAATCCTTTTTCAACAGCAGGGATGTATTCACGAGGAACCACACCACCGACAATTGCGTTTTCGAATTCGAAGCCTTTACCTTCTTCATTCGGTGTAAACTCAACCCATACGTGACCGTATTGACCTTTACCACCAGACTGACGGACAAATTTACCTTCAGCTTGAGTAAGAGGCGCACGGAATGTTTCACGGTATGATACTTGAGGAGCACCAACGTTGGCTTCAACTTTGAATTCACGTCTCATTCTGTCTACCAATACGTCCAAGTGAAGTTCTCCCATACCTGAGATAACTGTTTCACCTGTTTCAACGTTTGTTTCAACACGGAATGAAGGATCTTCTTCTGCAAGTTTTTGCAGAGCCACACCCATTTTATCTTGGTCAGCTTTTGATTTAGGCTCAACAGCAACCTGGATAACTGGTTCTGGGAATTCGATAGACTCAAGAATAACCGGCGCGTCTAACGCACACAATGTATCTCCAGTAGTAGTATCTTTCAGACCTACCGCAGCTGCGATATCTCCTGAGAATACTTTATCGATTTCTTTACGTGTGTTCGCATGCATTTGCAGGATACGACCGATACGCTCTTTTTTGTCTTTAGAAGCGTTCAATACATATGAACCACTTTCAAGGACACCAGAGTATACACGGAAGAATGTCAGACGACCTACGAATGGGTCAGTCATAACTTTAAATGCTAATGAAGCAAATGGACCTTCATCATCAGCCGGACGAGTTGTTTCTTCGTCTGTCTTCACATCCACACCTTTGATAGCGTCGATGTCAAGTGGTGATGGCAGGTAGTCAAGTACTGCATCAAGCATCAATTGAACACCTTTGTTTTTGAAGGCTGAACCAGCTAATACTGGGAAGAATTCAACTCTGATTGTCGCTGCACGGATACCCGCTTTCAGCTCTTCTTCAGTGATTTCTTCACCTTCAAGATATTTCATCATTAGTTCTTCGTCTGTTTCAGCAACAGCTTCGACTAATTTTTCGCGCCATTCAGTTGCTAAGTCCATGTAATCTTCCGGAATCTCAGTTTCTTGAATGTCTGTTCCCAAATCGTTTGTGTAGATTTCAGCTTTCATCTTAACTAAGTCAATGATTCCAGTGAAGTCTTCTTCAGCACCGATTGGTAATTGAATTGGGTGAGCGTTCGCTTGTAAACGGTCATGCAATGAGTTTACTGAATATAGGAAGTCCGCACCGATTTTATCCATTTTGTTACAGAATACGATACGAGGTACTTTATATTCAGTAGCCTGACGCCAAACTGTTTCCGTTTGAGGCTCAACACCTGATTGTGAATCAAGAACGGTTACCGCGCCATCCAATACACGCAATGAACGTTGTACTTCAATTGTGAAGTCCACGTGTCCTGGTGTATCGATGATGTTTACACGGAAGCCATTCCATTCTGCTGTTGTTGCAGCAGATGTGATGGTAATACCACGTTCTTGTTCCTGTTCCATCCAGTCCATCTGTGACGCACCTTCGTGCGTTTCACCGATTTTGTGGATTTTACCAGTATAGTAAAGGATACGCTCTGTTGTTGTTGTTTTACCCGCATCAACGTGAGCCATGATCCCTATATTACGAGTTTTTTCCAGTGAAAATTCTCTTGCCATCTCAGCTTGTATCTCCTCTCTTTAGTAAAATCAATGGTAAATAACTATTCTGTCACACATATTTTAACTTGTATGCAGAGAGGATCTTACCAACGATAATGTGCAAACGCACGGTTGGCATCCGCCATTTTATGAGTGTCTTCACGTTTCTTAACTGAAGCGCCAGTGTTATTGGCAGCATCCATCAATTCTTTCGCAAGACGTTGTTCCATTGTGTGTTCGCCACGCAGACGTGCGTAGTTAACAACCCAACGAAGACCTAATGTTGTACGACGTTCTGGACGAACTTCAACTGGTACTTGATAGTTAGAACCCCCAACACGGCGAGCTTTTACTTCAAGAACAGGCATAACGTTCTTCATTGCTTGTTCAAACACTTCCAATGGATCGTTACCTGTAGATTCTTTGATGATATCAAATGAATTATAGATAATATTAGCAGCAATCCCACGTTTACCATCAACCATTACACGGTTGATTAAGCGAGTTACTAATTTTGAGTTATAAATTGGATCTGGTAAAACATCACGTTTTGCAACAGGACCTTTACGAGGCATCCGTAACTCCTCCTTCCGAACTATTTTCTTTTTATAATATGTGAGTTAATGTCAAATTAATTAGCAGCTTTAGGTCTTTTAGTACCATATTTAGAGCGGCTTTGTTTACGGTCAGTAACACCGGCAGTATCAAGCGCACCACGAACGATATGGTAACGTACCCCTGGTAAATCCTTTACACGTCCACCACGTAGCAATACAACACTATGTTCTTGCAAGTTGTGGCCGATTCCTGGGATATAAGCTGTAACTTCAATCAGGTTTGACAAACGAACACGGGCATATTTACGCAAAGCTGAGTTCGGTTTTTTAGGTGTCATTGTTCCCACACGTGTACATACCCCACGTTTTTGCGGAGAGTTCACATTTGTTTGAGCTTTCTTAAAGCTGTTATATCCTTTGTTCAATGCTGGTGAAGTAGATTTCTCCACCTTAGATTTACGAGGTTTACGTACTAATTGGTTAATTGTAGGCATTCCTTGTTTTCCTCCTTCCTCGATTCGCTTCTAGTACCACACATCCAGGTGGTTCTTTTTTAGCGATAAAAAATAATGCATTCATGCATCCCTTATCAAATATGCTTTGATAGACAGTCAGCACGTCTCAGCGAGAGACCTGTACATAAAGCACCTTCGCTAGAATATCATGATAATCTATAGATGTCAACCTTTTCTTAGACTTTTTCCGCAGGTTTATTGACCTTCTTTTTTTACATTAAATTTTACTTCATTATTGAAATCGTTCTATCTTTTCCCCTTGAGAAACGGTACAATTATTTTGATAAAACGAAAGGAGCAGGCACTGAAATGAATCTTAAGCAAATGGCTGGCATTGAAGCAGCAACATACGTTAAGAATGGTATGATCGTAGGACTTGGTACAGGCTCGACAGCAAAATACATGGTTGACGAGATTGGACGCAGAGTAAAGGAAGAAAATCTTGAAATCATCGGAGTAACGACTTCGAAAGCGACAGAGAAACAAGCATTGGAATTAGGTATCCCTCTGAAAAGTATCGACGAGGTTCCTTATGTTGACATCACGATCGACGGAGCAGATGAAGTCAGTGCTGATTTCCATGGAATCAAAGGCGGCGGTGCCGCATTACTTTTCGAAAAAATTGTTGCTACGTACTCAAAGAAAAATATCTGGATTGTTGACGAATCAAAGCAGGTTGAAAAATTGGGGGCCTTCCCTTTACCCGTGGAGGTCATTCCTTACGGCAGCCAACAGCTGATGCACCTTTTTGAAGCAAAAGGCTTTCAGCCTACACTTCGCAAGACTGAAGATAACACGGTTCTTATAACAGATGGCGGTCACTATATTATCGATCTTCAGCTGGATGTTATTGAAGACCCAATGGCGTTAGGCGCTTATTTGGATCAATTGGTGGGTGTAGTGGAGCATGGACTGTTTCTGCAGGTTGTTTCTACTGTAATCGTCGGAAGCGAATCCGGCCCAGAGACTGTACACAACCCGGCTGCTGATTAATCAAGCGCTGCTCATACTGTACGGCTATGTTTAGCCAAATAAATCTATAGGAGAAAGACGCAATGAATTTAATCGGTTATGCGCGAACGACAATCAATGAAAATGATTTAGATGCACAGCTCTCTCTCTTATCAAAATACGGCTGTGACAAGATTTATCAGGAAACTTTTGAGCTTACCGGTGACAGAGCCTGTGCCTCTTTATTGGATTCGGTAGTTGCTGATTTGGAAGAAGACGACACATTGGTCATTTGCCGGCTGAATTACTTGGGCAAATCGACAAGACAGCTGACAGAGCTAACGCAATTATTCGAAACAAACAATATTCATCTTGTCAGTCTGAAAGAAGATATAGATACACGTGGAGCAGAAGGGTCTGTTTACTTTCGTTTGATGGACGGGCTGGCTCGCATGGAATGTGAGCTGCTGAAAGAACGAACTCTCGTAGGTCTGACAAACGCCCGGAAGAAAGGGAAAGTCGGTGGACGTCCAAAGACAAATAAGAAAACGGTACTCAAAATCCGCAAAATGTATTATGAAAAGCAGGAAACGGTTCAAGCCATCGCTGCAAAATGCAATGTATCTTTGGGCACCTGCTATAAATACATCAATCTATCAGAGGAAGAGCTCGAAGGCTTAAACAGCTCGAACTAATCCGTATAATCTGAAGAGGTTGTGACAAAAGCGTTTATTCGCTTTTAAGGGGCAGGACATTTTAATGTCTTAGCCCCTTTTTATAATTTTATGGACCGTTCTCCTAAAATGCATGACTTTTCAAAAGCTGCTCTATCCATTTTTTGTGTTTTTTTCTTAAATTCTGCCTTTTCATTAATTTTCATTGGAAATTGCTAATGAAACATTGTACAATAAACAAGGAATGAAATTTTCAGAAACTATATACAAAGGAGACTTATCATGCCAAAATTAGTTTTTTCTCGTCACGGACTAAGTGAATGGAATGCGTTAAACCAATTTACTGGATGGGTTGATGTAGATTTAGCACCAGAAGGTATCGAAGAAGCAATCGAGGGCGGACGTAAAATCAAAGAAGCCGGAATCGAATTTGATATTGCGTACACTTCAGTTTTGAAGCGCGCAATCAAAACATGTAACTTGCTTTTAGAAAACTCAGACCAACTGTGGGTACCACAAGTAAAATCTTGGCGCTTAAACGAACGTCATTATGGTAAATTACAAGGGTTAAACAAAAAAGAAACGGCTGAAAAATACGGAGATGAGCAAGTTCATATCTGGCGTCGTTCTTACGATACTCTTCCTCCACTATTGGAAGCAACTGATCCTGAATCAGCAGCAAACGATCGTCGTTACGCTATGCTTGACCAACGTGATGTACCAGGCGGAGAAAACCTGAAAGTTACTTTGGAACGTGCACTGCCTTTCTGGCAAGATCAAATTGCTCCTGCTTTATTAGATAACAAAACTGTTTTAGTTGCCGCACACGGTAACTCTTTACGTGCATTAGCTAAACACATCGAAGGTATTTCTGATGATGATATCATGGATCTTGAAATCCCAACTGGTCAACCTCTAGTTTACGAATTAAACGATGACTTGACTGTTGCGAAGAAATACTACTTATAAGAAATCAAAAAAGCTGTTCATTCCAAATGGAGTGAACAGCTTTTTTCTGTTTTGTTACCAAATTAGCACTCTTTACTCAGCTAATTTGTCTGCTTTCTTTAAAATGGCTTTGATTTCATGAACAGCCTTCTTTTGTTCAAGATAGCTTTTGACTTTATTATCATCTTCATTGATGCCACCCAATGTCGTATCCAGCTTTGCTATTTCCTGAACAATTCCTTTCACCAGCGAATCCTCATGATTCAGCCAGCCCTCTAATCCTGAAACTTCTTCTTCCGCAGCTTTAACTTCATCTTTTTCAATCTTGTTTTCTTTGCGAATAATAGATTTCACTTCGTGTAACGCCTTTTCTTGTTCATAAAAGTGCTTAACTTTACTATCCGTTTCCTCCATCTTTGCTAAAGAATCATCCAGCTTGTCCATTTCTTTACCGATTTTTTCCAGCAGCTTTGCTTCTTTCTTTGCATAATCAGTCATTTTTTCTTCCTCCTGAAATCATTTTTGTCTCATCGATTCCGAACAATTGCTTCTATAAATTCAGACTACGCTCAAAAGCTATAACCGTCAAAAATTTGGACTTCTGTATAAGAAAAAACAGAGCATTGTCCAGCAATGCTCTGAGGTCGATTCCTACTATTTGTTATTCTTCAAAACCATTAGCTTCCGTCACCGCTTTAAACCAATGACCGGATTTTTTGATTGTCCGTTTGCCATCCTGCTCTAAATCTACTGCAATAAAACCATAACGATTCTTGTAGGCATTCATCCATGACCAGTTATCCATACATGTCCACATATGATAACCAAGACAACCACTGCCTTCTTCCAACGCCTGATGAACATAGCGTAGATGATCCTTCACAAACTCGATGCGGTAGTCATCTTCAACAACACCTTCAGCATTCCGATAGCGTTCTTCGCCTTCAACACCCATCCCATTTTCAGAGATATAGCAAGGAATATTGCCATAGTTTTCCCGTACGTTTGTAAGGATATCATAGATTCCTTTCTCATAGATTTCCCACCCACGATAAGGATTCATTTTCTTCCCTGGCATATCATAGTTATCAAAATAATCATCCGGCATTGGGCCATTAGAATGATCGATAGCTGATTCTTTAGCCTTGATTCGACGCGGTTGATAGTAATTGATTCCTAGAAGGTCGATTGTATGCTCCTTGATTAATGCTAAATCACCTTCCTGAATAGCCGGAACCATATCCAGCTCTTTAACAATCTCTACTAATTCTGCCGGGAACTCGCCTTTAACTGCTGGGTCAAGGAACGAACGGTTGAAAAATGCATCTGCAATTGCTGCGGCTTTCACATCTGCCGGATTTTTTTCGTCTCTCGGATAGCTTGGCGTCAAATTCAAGATTATCCCGATTTCTCCCCCTAGGTCCATTTCATGATAGGCCTTTACTGTCAACGCATTTGACAAAACCTCATGGTAGCCTACTTGAACGGCATGCTTCATGTTGATTTCTTCCGGATAGTGGAACTGATACAGGTAGCCGCCTTCTACAGGAACGATTGGTTCATTATGTGTAAACCATTTTTTCACGCGGTCACCAAATAGTTCAAAACAAATTTTGGCATAAGCAACATAAGCCTCCACAGTTGCTCTGTTTAGCCAGCCACCCTGTTCCTGCAGCTTCATTGGCATATCAAAATGGTACAGATTCATGAAGGGTTCGATTCCTGCTTCAATTAAGTCATCAATATATTCATTATAGAAGTCGACGGCTTTTTGATTGACCGCCCCTGTTCCTTCTGGAATCAAACGACTCCATTGTATTGACGTTCTAAAGCTGTTATGGCCAGTTTCCTTCATTAAGCGAATATCCTCTTTATACTTTGTATAGACCTGAGAGGTTTTTTCCGGTCCTACCTGATCGAAGAATTTTTCCGGTTCCTGTTGATACCAATGATCCCAGATACTTTCTCCTTTACCGTCTCCTTCAACTCGTCCTTCTGTTTGCGGGCCGCTGGCTGCTGATCCCCACCAAAACCCTTTTGGAAATGTGTATGTTGTCATAATCATCTATCCTTTCTTTCTCTTTTCACTACCATCATAATTCAGGTTTCGGCAAAAATCAATCTTTTTAATTAAATGACTAGACATTATTTTATAAAGATGGTATATTACAAATGTAATCGATTGCAACAAAAATTTATTCAATGGGGTGAGAATTATGAATAGCTTTATGGACAAACTTGGTGAAAAAATTATGCCGCTGGCTAATTGGCTAGGTCAAAATCGCTATTTAACTGTTTTAAGAGATGCTTTTATGCTTTCATTTCCACTAACAATGTTTGGTTCTATCGTGGTTGTTATCAATAACCTGCCGTTTTTCAGCGATGAACTAAAAGGAAACTTGGGAAATCTGTTTGGTAACGGACAAAACGCAACAATGAGTATCATGACGGTCTTTGTCACTTTTGGTATCGGCTATTATTTATCTAAATCTTATGATGTAGAAGGGATTTTCGGGGGAGCCGTTTCCTTTGCCAGCTTCCTGATTCTGACACCTTTCTTCATGAGTACCGAAAGCGGCGAAACTGTAAGCGGTGTCTTGAGTCTTGACCGTTTAGGCGCTAAAGGAATGTTCATTGGGATGTTCGCTGCATTTATCGCAGCTGAAATTTACTGCCGTATCACGAAAAAAGGTTGGCAGATTAAAATGCCTGATGGGGTTCCGCCAGCTGTGTCAAAATCATTTGCTGCGCTGATTCCAGCAGTCTTGACATTAACAGTTTTTCTATTCGTCAATGCAGCGGTAACTGGTTTCTTCAATACAAATCTGCATGATGTTATCTACGAAGTCATTCAAAAGCCATTGACTGGTTTAGGAGGCAGCTTGCCTGCAACCTTGATTGCCTTGTTCTTTATTCAATTTTTATGGTTCTTTGGTCTTCACGGTCAAATCATTGTCAACTCAGTGATGGACCCAATCTGGAATACCTTGATGCTGGATAACTTAGAAGCTTATCAAGCAGGAAAAGAGCTGCCGCATATCATTACAAAACCCTTTATGGAAACATTTACTGTGGGTCTAGGCGGTTCCGGAATGACATTAGCTGTTATTCTGATTATGGCGTTCCTTCTTAAGAAGAAACAATATAGAGATGTTGGTCGTTTGGCTCTGGCACCTGGACTTTTCAATGTAAACGAGCCTGTTATTTTCGGTTTGCCGATTGTTTTAAATGCCTCCATCTTTATTCCTTGGTTGCTTGCACCACTCGTAGTGACAACATTGAACTACTTAGTGATGGCAGCGGGAATTTTCCCAGCACCAACCGGCGTGTCTGTGCCTTGGACAGTGCCGATTATCGCCAGCGGGGTCTTAGCAACGAACTCTTGGCTAGGTGGTCTCCTACAAGTAATCGACTTCCTGATTGTCGGGGTCATCTGGTACCCATTCTTGAAAATTATGGATAAGCAAGTAGATGTTGATATCTAGCCTATCGCTAGAGAGTACGACTTGCTGAAACGAAAGAGAGAGGCCCTGTCCAACAGAACAGGCCTCTCTCTTTCTATTATCAGTTACTGTCACTGCACCTTGCATTCTATTCAGGCGTCTATCTCTCTTTGCTTCCAAGCTGCAAATTGATGGCTCAGCAGAAATTTCTCTTCCGGCGGCTGCTCATAAAAAAATTGAAACTCAGGCGCTTGATACGCTTCACTTCGTACCTGCAGCAGCTGATTTTGCCACTCAAGTGTCACTATCACCGCACCGGGAGATTTTCTTTTCAGCAATTTAATATAGCTATGCAGCACAACCAGCTTCTCATAGTATTCTGGCAAGTGGTTTAAGGACAGACCGTCCTCCCAGCCCTGTCCTTTATCGAAAAAGAAGCGCAGCTGCTGAACTGCCCGACCGGTATGAATAAACACCTTGATGTGCTCACATGGCTCCTCAATAATTCTTCTTAACTGGCGTATAATTTCAGCGTGCATCACTTCGTCAGATACTGTTTCATCAAAGCTGCCATCTAAATAAGGATAGGATGCTTCCACAGATTCTTTTGAAGCGAGTGTTTCGATTGAGGCAATGTGCTCATTGACCGTCTCCCAACGTCCGTTCTCAAATATGCTTGTCGGCTCGTTTTCATGCAGGAATTCTCGAAACTTTTCAATAGCTAACTCCGTAGTTCCGTAGATTTCATACATGGAATTCCAAGCAATAAGCGAACTTGCACCGACAGCGGATTCCGTCAAGAACAGCCAGCGTTTTAAATCATAATTAAAATGCCAGAGGGGCTTTTGATGCATGCTCCAGCCATTGAGAAAAATCTGTACAAGATCCAGTCTGTTCTTGCCGACATACATTCCGGGTCGCCCCATAATCTGCTTAAAAAGTGCGACAGACTCGTTGATATTTTCTGTTTCATCAAAATACTCATAGCTTTTCTCTGCAATTAAGATATCCCGCCAACACTGCTCCGTCTCTTCTGAAATCGAGTATTCTTGGTATTCATCCAGATATCCTGCTAAATAGATTTTTTGCTTGTTGCCATGGTGCAGTTGAAACAGATATTTGGCTCGCTCCTCCTCACTTGAGAAATAAGTAAAATGAAGGGAGCTATCTGCCTCTTCATTGATTTGATTTAACAGCCATGATGAATAAGAGCTTGTTTTCTCTTTTTGCCTATATAGTCCAAAGGGCTCACCCTCATAACTGATAGCCCAAACACTTTCTTTCGGGACTTGCGGGAAAAAGCCCGCCTGCTGCAACGGGGTGATAAAATCATACGTTCCAAACAGCTCTTCCTTCGTATAGTTGCAAACATAGTCTTCTGTTTCATTATTTACCTTGTCCCTTGATACACGCACAGTCTTTTCCCTCCTAATGGTCAACGTTAACCGCTGCTATAAGTATAGCATGTTTGCGTTTCTACCCTTTAGCAAACTAGGAAAAGACGATAATTTTCAGAAAATGTATTTTTGAACTTGCCATAAAAACAGGCTTCTGGTTAATACCCCAGTAGAGGATTCTCTCATTACTCAAGCAGACGAAGAATTGGACCCCTTTTACCAAAGAATATGATTGTAGAAACTCTCAGAGTTCGTTATACTCAGATTGAGGTGAACATATATGCCAAAATACGAAGAAATCGCGAATATATTAAGAGAACGAATCAAAAATAAAACCTATCCGGCTGACAGCCTATTACCGAATCAGACAGATTTGGTAGACGAATTTTCAGTTAGCCGAATGACGATAAAAAAAGCCGTAAATATACTGACAATGGAAGGGCTGGTATACTCACAAAGAGGGGCGGGCACTCGAATATTGGACCATTCCTTTTGGGATAAGGATACTTCTCCCGCAAATGAATATCAGGGGCTTAGTGTCCAAATGGCTGCTGCCAATCGAAAGCTGTCTAGTGAGGTCATTTTGTTTGAAGTGGAATTCCCAAGCAAAGAAGTGCAGGAGCGCTTGCTGATTCAAGCAGAACAGCCTGTTTACAAAATCATCCGTTTACGAATACTGGAAGAAAAACCGTATGTGTTGGAACATACCTTCATGCCAGTGGACTTAGCACCCGGCTTAACAAAAGATATCTTGCATCATTCGATTTATGAATACCTAAAAAGAGAATTAGGTATTCAGTTCGCCGGCGCGTTTCGAACAATCCAAGCCGCCAAAAGCGATTCCTACGATCAAGAATACCTAGAATGCGGCATAAATGATCCTGTCCTCGAGGTGGAACAGGTAGTGTACTTGAAAAATGGACGCCCCCTAGAGTATTCCCGAAGTCGTAATCGCTATGACCAAAGAGGCTACTCTGTCCTAGATGTAAAAGGAATTTAGTCGTGAGAAAGCAAAAAACTGAGTGTGCCTCGGCACTACTCAGTTTTTTTATATTAGCGTTTCTTCTTATTACTATGTATTCTGTACAATCACTGTTCAGCCATTTGCTAATAAATAGCGATTAATCAACAGTGCTACTCGTTCCTTCACTCGGATGATGAACGGACGGTACTCGATGAAAACAATCTCTAAGTAAAAGAATTTTGTTTCTTTGCTATGTACTTTTACTCTCATACCATGCTTTTTACAATATGTTTTTATGTACTTAAATACTTCTTTAAACCCTTGTTTTCCTAGATACTTCCCTTCAATCCCCAGGTCAGAAAACAAATCATTTGAGGCAATCCCAATATACCCCGCCTTGATAACTCCCGGTTTATCCAGTTCTTTTAACAGGTAGGTATCGAAGGCTGTTATTAAAATCTGTACAGCCTGTTGTAGCGCCCCTTCTTCTCGCTCTTTGATTTCCTTTTTTATCGATAGTACTTTTTCCTTTACCATTTTCAGTTCTCACAACTCCTCGTATTCTTTGGCTGTATATAAATTCGGCCTTTCCCCCACAACAAAACAACTAAAAGATACTTTCCACCGAACACTTTAAACGTATTATAGATACTCAGGCATAGCAATTATTATGAATGTTTTTTAATTTTCAAATTCTAGTATTTTGATAAAGAATATTGAGCAAAAAATGCTGTTAACATCAGAAACCCAGGTAATTCCCACTACTCCCGCTTTTTTCTTGGGCGTTATATTATTATCTTAAAAAACAGCTGGAGTTCTTTTCCCGTTTCAGGAAAAGAACTCCAACTGTCCTAAGCTTAGATATAAGAAGACTCAGTCAAGCAATCCTTGTAGATAGCTGTTACGTCTTCCGCAGTCAATGGTACATAGGCTGCTGTTTCTATCGTGCTATGAGCCACTGCTTGTTCTGCCATAACCGTTAGCTTCTCTTCATCAATCCTCACTTCCGGCAAGGTCATTGGAATCCCGCACGATTTGAAGAAGTCATACGTTGCTTGAATACCCATTTTCGCTGCGGTAAACGGTTCTTCTTCCGTTATTCCCCAGACATTCTTAGCAAACTGCTGGAATTTACCAACTGTTTTGTCAGATAAAATGTAGTTCATCCAACGCGGCGTTAAAATCGCCAAGCCGACACCATGTGTAATATCATAGAAAGCACTTAGCTCATGCTCCATCGGATGACAGGACCAAGCACCACTCTTACCATTTCCAGTCAATCCATTCAAGGCTAAGCTGCTGGCCCACATCAGATTAGCACGAGCATCATAATCCTCCGGTGTTTCAAGCGCGATTGGACAGTTTTTGATGACCGTCTTCATTAGACCTTCGGAAACACCGTCTTGTACATCGGTCCCCTCGGTTGCTTTAAAATAATTTTCAAATAAGTGACTCAAAATATCTGCTGACCCCGCCGCCGTTTGATACGGAGGGACAGTATACGTATTTTGCGGATCTAAAAAGGACACTTTCGGCATCATAGAAGGAGCTCCGACACCGAGCTTCTGATTCGTAGCAAGATTGCTGATAACGGCGCCGCTATTCATCTCACTACCAGTTGCTGCCAACGTAAGAATTGTAACCAAAGGCAATGCAGGACCATTAAATGTCCGACGTGCCAATACCAAATCCCACGCAGATTTTTCAAAATAAAAACCAGCAGCTACAACTTTGGCACAGTCAATTGTTGAACCACCACCAACAGCCAAAATGACATCCACCTGATACTCTCGACATAAAGCGACACCTCGATCAACTGTCTCAGTTCGAGGGTTAGGTTCAATTCCGCTTAATTCAACGACCTTATTCCCATTAGCTGCCAACAATTGGAGCAATTGGTCATACAATCCGTTTTTCTTAATGCTTCCTCCCCCGTAAGCCAACAGAACAGTCTTACCATACACATTCAACACATCCGCCAATTCATCACTCAAACGATTTTTACCGAAACGGATATCAGTTGGTACATAGAAACGAAAATTATCCATTCTTTCACCCACTTTTAAAGTATAGTTTTCTTTCAGCTCCATCATATACTTTTTTCCGCCTATCTGCCAGTCACAGATTTTTATTGAGGCAGCTAACTTTTTATTAGAAAGGCGTCATACTCTCTGTACCAGAAAAAAAACTGAGCCGAAAAACATTCAGGCTCAGTCAAATATCTTTAATCATTATTTTTTAATAGCAGGTATAGAAAATATGGTGCTCCAATAATTGCGACAATAACACCGGCCGGTATTTCTCCCGTCGGAAGCAATAAACGTCCAATCGTGTCACTCAACAATAGAAGCAAACCGCCTGTCAAAAGAGAAGCCGGAAGCAGATTCATATGCTTTTTAATCCCCAAGCCTCGCACGATATGAGGCGCAATCAAGCCTAGAAAGCCAATTCCTCCGGTCACCGAAATAGCCGCCGCTGCTGCAATGACAGCCAGCAAAAGAGAAAGCAGACGTTCCCGCCCAACATTTACACCAACTGAGACAGCCGTTTCATCCCCCAACTGCAAAATGTCATAGATTCGATGCCTACTCATCGCTACTAAAAAGCATATCAACAGCCAGGGAACCATCGCTCCGACAAAGGACCAATTGCTGCCCCAAATACTTCCCGCCTGCCACATCGTAACGAAGCGGTAGTTTTCAGAATCAAGCTTGGTTGTTAATAAGATTGTCATAGCAGAAATGCCCGAGCTCAAGACCACACCTGTCAAAACCATTCGAACAGGAGTCAAGCCTTTTCGTCGATCAAACGCAATTAAGAGGATGCCACCGGCTGCAGCCAATGCACCTACTAACGCAACCAGCGGTAGTAAAAAGACCGTTGCTGTGGTTGTTTCCACAAAGCTGATAAATAGCAAAACGGTAAATCCAGCGCCCGCATTGATTCCTAATATTCCCGTATCTGCCAAAGGATTTTTCGTTACACTTTGTAATATCGTCCCGCTCATGCCAAGCGCACCGCCAGCTAATACAGATAAAATAATTCTAGGAAGACGGAAATCAATGACTAACAGCCGTTGTGCTCTACTACCCGCTCCTCGAATCACAGCGAAAAGCTCGCTGGTTGAAATGGCCAATTGACCATGAGTCAGGCTAAACAAAGCAACACCTATGATTAGGCTAATGAGAACGAGGTAAAAGCCCGTTAGCTTTACTTTACTCATCCAAGATTCCCTCCTTTACGGAACAAATAGATAAAGAATGGAATCCCGATAATCGCAATGACCGCTCCGAAAGGTGTTTCAAACGGAGGGTTAATCATTCGTGCGGCAAAATCTGCCAGCACTACCAGTAATGCCCCACCGACTGCTGTAAAGGGTATCAGCTTCCGATAGTTTTCGCCGGCAAAAAAACGCATCATATGGGGAACAATCAGACCAACAAAGCTGACAGATCCCGCAATTGCGACTGCCAATCCTGATAAAATCAAAATAAGCAGACTCACAATCAGACGAATTTGCTGCGGTTTTTTCCCCAGACTGATTGCTGTATCGTCACCAAAGCGCAAAATAGTTACAGAAGAGCTGTAGACAATCGCTAATAACAAAGCTAGCACAAAAAACGGAACTGCTACTTGCAGCTGCTTCCATGAAATGGCGCTGATGCCACCTAACGACCAGAACGTGATATCCTGACTCAGATTAAACTGCAAGGCAATAAACTGACTGAGAGAAATGAATAGGGCACTGATACCGGCCCCCGCCAAAACTAACCGAATGGGAGTTGCCCCTTTACTTGACTGTCTGGAGATAAAATAAATAATGACTATACTTATTCCTGCTCCTAGAAATGATACAAGAAGAATGGACCAATAGCCGGCAGCTGGAAAGAAGGCAAATACAAATGCCAGCCCCAGAGCCGCTCCGGCATTAATCCCCATCAGCCCGGAATCTGCCAATGGATTTTGAGTAATTCCCTGAGCCAGAGCTCCGCTGACAGCCAGACTCGTACCAACTAAAACCGCACCTAACACTCTAGGTAGACGAATCGAATAAATAACCTGATGCAGCTGGTTTTCTTTATCAAACCGAAACAGCGCCTCCCAAAAGGTTTTCAATGGCACTTGAACAGCGCCATACCGAACAGATACGCCGATTGCGACAATCAGAAGCAGCACCAGAAAAAGAAATGATAGCCATTGATACTGTTGCAGCTTAGCCTTTACTACGTTCATCGCTGTTTTCCTCCATCATTTCATAGGAGAGTACCAGTGGCCGCTGTGTCTTGCTGTGACAAATAATCTCTGCCTCAATCGCAAATACCTGCTTTAACGTCTCCTCTGTGATTACCTCTGAAGGAGTTCCCTCTTTCAGCACCTGTCCTTCCTTCATAGCAATCACTCGATCAGAAAAGCGAGAAGCAAGATTGATATCATGAATGGTCATCACTATTGTTTTCTTATGCTCTTTATTAATCATCTTCAATACATTGAGAATCTCCAATTGATGTGCTGGGTCCAGATAAGTGGTTGGCTCATCCAGAAGTAAAATTTCCGTATCCTGCACCAAAGCCATGGCAATCCAGACTCTTTGCCGTTGACCGCCGGATAAGATAGCGACCGATTCACGCGCCAGCTCTGTCAAACCAGTCAATTCCAATGCCCATTGAATATATTGCTGATCCTCATTCGTTATGCTCTTCCACCCAGATTGATAGGGATGCCGACCAAATGATACAAGGTCAAATACAGACAAATCAATCGTGCTTTCCGGATTTTGAGAAAGAATCGCCAATTTTCGGGCGATTTCTTTTGTTGTGTACTGCTGCAGTGCCTTTCCTTCTAAAAGAACCTGCCCTTTAAGCTCAGGTTGAATACGCGCCAGAGTTTTCAGCAAGGTGGATTTCCCACAGCCATTTGGACCGATAATACTAGTAATCGTACCTTCTTCAAAGGAGCAATTCAGCGCTGCGCTGATAATTTCTTTATTGTAACCTGTCGCCAGTTCAACAGTTGATAAAATTGCCATAGTTTTCCTTCCTCTGCAAAACACCTGTTTTTTCTTAATTCAGAAATTGAGAACGATTCTCAACAGACCGCACTTTATTATAAGAAACTCTCTCTTAAATTGCAATCACCTTTCTAATTATCAATCGTACTAATCAACTGTCAGTAAAACCAACAGATTTTACAGATAAGGATTGACAAATCTGCCAATATAAATGATAATGAGAATCGTTATCATTTATATTCGTATCAATAAACAATGAAGGAGAATACAACATGAAATTATTCAATAAATACGCAGCTTTCGGCCTATCACTGTTGCTAGGCGGTTCACTTCTTGCAGCCTGCGGGTCAAATGATTCCTCAACGAAGGGGTCTACTGCAGAAAGTACCTCTGCCGAAGAACGAGTAATGACAGATGCATTAGGTAATGAAGTAACGATTCCTGCCAATCCAAAGAAAATTATCGGCAGCTACTTAGAGGATTATCTTGTTGCCCTTGATGTTACCCCTGTAGCACAATGGACGGTCAACAACTCAAGTATCCAAGATTACCTACAGGATAAGCTGGAGGGAATACCAACAATTTCTTATGACTTGCCTTATGAAGAAGTGCTGAAATATGAACCAGACCTATTGCTGGTGAGCTCGTCAGCTCTTGTAGAAGGTGGAAAATATGAGGAATACAGCAAAATCGCCCCTACATATGTCGTAAAAAATGGGGATGATGTTACTTGGAGAGACCAAATGCTGGATGTTGGTGCTGTTCTTAACAAAGAGAAAGAGGCCGAAGCTGTCCTTTCTGACTATGACACACTTGCTGAGGAAACAAAAAAGGAAATAGCTGATAAAGCCGGAGAACAATCTGCTGCTGTCTTGTGGATTACAAATAATCAAGCATTTATGGTGAGTGAAACTCGTTCAAGCGGTGCCGTTCTTTATGGCGATTTAGGCTTGAAGGTTCCTACCTTAGTCAAAGAAATTTCTGAATCAGCGACCGCTGACTGGAGTAGCGTTTCTTTAGAGAAACTGGCAGAACTGGATGCTGATAACCTTTTCGTTATTAACAGCGATGAATCCGACTCGTTCTTCCAGGAAGACGTTTGGAAAAATCTGCCTGCTGTCAAAAATGACAAAGTCTTCAACTTCGGCGGCGACTCAGGCTGGTTGTACAACGGACCAATTGCTTATACGAAGATTATTGAAGATGTCAAAACCTCATTGCTTGGAGAGTAATCAAGCGAAATCAGTCACTTACCCCAAAGTAGCATAAATGAATAGCATATGATAAAAAAACTGAGTGGACTTCGGATATTAGAAGGTCACTCAGTTTTTTTCTATGAAGCATGCCAGTTAAAAAAAGCTGATTTCAGAAGCTCCCAATCAACTTGACTTCATTCATTTATTCAAGGTCATCCTTGATTCCATGTTCTATCATGTAATTCTTTTTCAGAAGCATGTATTCTTCGTAGCCCTCTTGAACTTTGCGCTTTGCAATTTTCTCCCATTCTTTTTTCAACTGTTCATTATGCTCATGATAATCGCTTAAGCTTGGATCAATGTCCATATCTCCGCCAAAACCAACGAAATCATCTAGGGTTTGAACAATCCCCGTTTTTCCTGCATAGCACAATTCATAATCTGCATAAGTAAAGCTTATATCTTTTTCTTTAAAATCATCAAAAGTTGCTCCTTCACGGAATAACTTCTCTATATCTAAACCATCTTCATAAAATACTTCTAATAGTACATGTTTTATCCGAGTATTCATTTGAAAACTCCTTCTACGACTTTAATTCTAAAGAAAAAAGTCACTTTTCTTCATCAAACTCAGCCAGAACAGAATCTTTCACAGCCATATACTCATCCACTGCTTCATCAATTTTCTTTACAGCTATCTCCTGCCATTTTTCAATTAGTTTCGCTCTCTTTGCCTCATAGTTTTCTTCTTCCGGTTCTATCTCCATATCTCCACCAAAACCAGCCATGTCTTCAATGTTGTAGACAATGCCATTGGAACCTGCATAAGCAAGTTCATTCGGAGCGTAGGTAAACTTCACCTCTTTATACATCAACTCTTCCAAGTCTGATGTATGCGTAAGTACCTCTTCTAGTTTTACTCGTTCATCATCAAAAAAGACTTCCAATAGTACATGTTTCATTCGTAACATTCAATCCACCTCATTTTATTAATAATTATGCTTCGGTAAAAAGTCCTTCACTTTGATATTACCGTTTGAATCCTTCTCATACGTTAACCTACCACTACCTCGGCGTGGGCCAAATCCTTTGATATCAATCCCTCGTTCTCCTCTTCTACCATATCTAAGTGGATGATCATTCAGTCCTGTTGTATCTCCTTTAGACAATTTTTCTAATGCTTTCTCTAGTGCTTTTTTCTGCTCTGGCGAAAGCTTCTTTATCTTCCGTTGAACATTCTTAGGTATCTCAATTTCAACCTCTTCGGCTTCACTCCACGATACTGTTGGCGCATTCCTCAGCTGGTCCAAGAACTGCTGTCCGACCTTCAGAGTGCCAATTCCCTTTATCAGCTTATCAATTGCTCCAAGATGTCCAAGTAGACCACCCGCTCCAGGAAAATACGTCACTTCATAACGATTGATTTTCAGTTCCTTAGCCGTATACCGGTCTTTTGCTAGGTGTTCGCCATATTCATCTAATAATGCATACAGCTCCGGGTGATCCTTTTTGGATAAGCGCTG
>NZ_JADOEQ010000005.1 GCF_016745255.1 Enterococcus sp. BWR-S5
CTAGAAAAAAATAGAGAGATAGCGGTTGGCGGTCTCTTAAAAAGCTCCCTTGAAGGGAGCAGCAAGTAATGAGCCCTTCTAGGGCTATTAAAAAGCCACCCGCTATGCGGGTGGATAATTACTTCTCTTTCTCATATGCAAAATAGGATAGGGATAGCCTTGCCCATCAATTAGAGATTCTCGAATGACCTCGAAACCATTTTTTTGATAGAAGTGAAGGGCTTGGGTATTTTGCTTGTTTACATCGACAGAAAGAATGACTTGTTTCTTGGCTAGTGAACAAAGGATTTCAGTTCCATAGCCTTGCCGATAGAAGGCGGGGTCGAGAAATAGCATCTCTAGGTGTTCTTCGTTAGTTCCGGAGAAACCGACGATTTTTTCCGTGGAGTCATACCAGATAAGAACATCGACAAGTTCAAAATAGGTGGGTAGATTTGTCTTTATGATTTGCTTATGTTCATGCTTTAGAAAATCATGTGTAGCATCAACAGAGCGTTCCCAGAGCTCGATGAGTGAATCGTAATTCTCTTTTTGAGCTGGTTGGCAGTATAGCATAATTAATACCTCTCTTAGACTTTTTATAGTAATCTTCATATTTCTTCGTTTAACGGCTGATTAATCAAGAAATGGGTTGCTTGTTCAGTTTGAAGAATGCCGAATAAGTGTTTATCTTCTATAGCAATAAAAACCAGCTGAAGCAATCGGATGAGTCCCAATTGATTCAGCTGGTGTGTCTCTTGACTATTTAGATACCTAGAAGCGGTGCTGGATTTACGAATCCAGACCATAGTCCGGTTGAAATACCAAAGTGAAGATGGACACCGGTAGAGTTTCCTGTTGTCCCCATGAAGCCAACTTGCTGTCCTTTACCGACAGTTTGACCGGCGCTCACTGTTGCGCTACTCAAATGGGCATATAAAGAGTAGTAACCATCTCCATGATTAATAATCACGTAGTTGCCAGACATTCCGTCATAGCTGGCTTCAACGACTGTTCCTGATTTGACAGCCATGATAACAGTAGAGGAGCTTCCCCCAAAATCAATCCCATTGTGGAAATTCCCGGAAATACCGGTTGGATCTTCGCGATAACCGTAGCCGCTTGTTACAATAACATTGCTGACAGGCAATCCCCAGCCGCTACTTGTATCTGCAGGTGTTTCAGGCGTAGGTATTGAGCTTTCAGGAACGGATACAGCATCCTCAGTGTCTGCTTCCACATCTGTTGTTTCAGCTGGTGTCACTTCTGCTTCAGCAATTTCTTCTTTTGCCGCTTCAGCCGCCGCAGCCGCTTCCTGTGCTAAACGTTCTTTTTCTTCTTTTTCAGCCAATGCTTGTGCTTCAGCCATTTTTTGTTTTCTTTCTTCAATTGCTTTTAGTTCTTCTTGGCGTTTTCTTTCTGCTTCCGCTTTTTGTTGCTCAAATTGTTCTTTCTCAGCGGTTTCTTCAGCAAGACTAGCTGCCAGCTCGTTTAATTTTACATCTTGGTCAAGCTTTGCTTGAGCCAATTGTTCTTCTTGCTCGGCAAGCGCGGCTGTTTTTTCTTCTAAAACAGTTGCCTGCTCTATCAAAGAATCCTTTAAGGTATTCAGCTCCTGTTTATCTGCTTGCTGTGCTTCGATAATTTCGTTATTGGCACTGACAATTGTATTGACTGCCAATATTTTTGAAATTGCGTCGGAAATAGATGTCGCATTCAGCATAACAGAAAGGATAGAGGTATCTTGTCCGGTTTGAGTCGCACGAGCCTGTGCATCCAACTGTTCATTGCGTTTTTCTATTTTTGTTTCGAGTGTTGCAATTTCTGTAGTCAAGTCATTGATTTCTTGTTCGACTGTTTGCTTTTCGCTTAGTACAGTATTATATTCTTCTTCGAGTTCACTGATTTCAGCTTCCAGCTCGCTTTTATAAGCCTGAGCCTCTTCTTGCGTGCTGATGATTTCATTAATTTTTTGATTTTGTGCTTCGATTTTTTCATCAATTGTTTCTGCTAGGGCAGCAACTGGTGTGCTCCCAAGTAATAGAACAAATGAAAGTGTCAAAATTAATTTTTTCTTCAAACCATAATCCTCACTTTTTATCGTTAAATAGTTTTTCTCTTTTATAATAGCTTATCCATTATTAGATAATGATGAATGAAACCTACATATAAGTATACAATAGATTAAGAAAAAAAGAATCTTCTTTACCTTTTTTTAATCAGAACGCAAAGAGAAAATACAATTGTAACATATGACATTAGAACTTAAAAATCCGTATAAACAAATACTGTAAGGGAAGGGGAGCAGCCATTTATAGATTCTATCCTATTAAAATGGCTAAATCATTTATTTCTTCGTCTTTTTTCTCTCAAGGAATGCAATCGTTTCTATATCTTCTTCTATAAGGAGATACGCAGCGGTTGTCAAAAGCTCAAAGCTGCTGGGTTTATCAGATAGTTTATCAATCAAAGGCAGTAAATGATTACGATAACCATTCTCTCGCTCAACCAGGTAATCAGGTTCTGTTTCTGCAATCAATGATTGTGGTTGCCGCATTTCTTCGCTGTATGGTCGATTAAATAAATGAGGCAGCAGTCTCTGTGCTTCTTGCAGGATTCTGAGATCATCTTCATAAGAGATTGCCTTTTTTAGGAGATGATTAGTTAATTGATCCAGCTCTTCATTTGAGAGTGCTGAAACTGCAGTGGAATCATTCAATAGATTCTGTATGTAGTCTTTGAAATTCCCGTACTTAATCCAATCAGAGCTCGTGTTACCCAAGATGGCAATTTTTTCTAGACGATCGGCTTTGGGAAGGTTATTTCCTTTCTCCCAATTGTTTACTGTACTGGCACTGGAGTTTCCTACCAGCTTGGCAAAGGCTGCCATAGAATAATTGTGTTTTTTTCGAATGTGTTTAATACGGTTTCCGGTCTCAATTAGATTAATAGGCACAGAAACAACCTCCTTACCTCAAGTAATTTCCTTCTTTTATTCTAATATACCATATTTTCACCGTACATTCATCCCGTTTTTTATTCATTTTCATCTTGAGTTTCTTTTTGAAGAATGATATGATTGGTTTACCGAAATTCATTCATTTACTTGTTGCCTACTCATTAGGATATGATAAACCAGCATAGTAAAGAGTGTTTTTATTAGAATTAGTTTACCGAAATTCATGCATTATAGGAGGAGCTATGAAAAAAATAATGGTAATTGAAGAAAGAAACAGGCAACAGGTTTATAGAGTATTAAATGAGCTATCACAACGGATGCCGTTAAATAGTGCGGACACAATTATTTTCGATCTGTATATTCAACAATACGAAAAGGTAGTAAATAGGTTATTCAGTGCACATGTTTTTTATAGAGGGATGAATCACGCTTGTGGTGTATATAAGCATCTGGTAAAGGTGGAATATAGCCGGTTTTGTTCATTGATTATTCAGAAAATAGCCGATGATTTCATAAGAGAACAGCTTTTGTGCAGTATGAGAAAGAAAAGAAATCATTTATTGAAAACTTCCCCTTCTGAGTCAAAGCCGGATAGTGGATTTGAGATATTTTATGGCGTTACAGGTGGATTCAGAAAGAAATACAAAAAGGATCGAAAAGTCATCGAGCAAATGTGCAACGAGATTGAACAAGCCGTGTCAAAACCATTTTATCCAGTGTATTATTGGAGTAAAAAGATTGTTCGACTTTCTGATTATCTGAAAAAGCGACTGCTTTGGCAACTGCGCTCTTGCATCAGAGAATGAAAGGAATTTGAAAGTCAATTAGTGTGAAGGAATATAAACTTATGCTATTCTGTAATTGAGTGAGAAAAGTCTTTCAAATCAAGACTTCAGGAAGGATGGCTTACTATGAAAAAAGATGAGATGCATACAGCACATGAAACACATGAAGAAATGAAGATGACCCATAACATGGACGATCATTCTATGGAGGACCACAATCATTCAATGCACGACCACTCGCATGGTCATGCCATGGAGGGCATGGATCATTCGATGCATATGGGTAATTTTAAGAAAAAATTTTGGTTATCACTTATTTTGGCAATTCCTATCATTTTTTTGTCACCCATGATGGGGGTAGACTTGCCCTTTCAATTTACATTTCCCGGCTCTGATTGGGTCGTTCTTGTTTTGGCTAGTATTTTATTTTTTTATGGTGGACAGCCCTTTTTATCAGGTGCAAAAATGGAGCTTCAGCAAAAGGCGCCTGCAATGATGACCTTGATTTCTATGGGGATAACAGTTGCCTATGTTTATAGCCTCTATGCGTTTGTTGTGAATCATATATCGCCACATCAGCACACTATGGACTTTTTCTGGGAGTTGGCAACATTGATTGTCATCATGCTCTTAGGCCATTGGTTGGAAATGAATGCTATTTCAAATGCCGGAGATGCGCTGGATAAGATGGCCGCTCTTTTGCCGGATACCGTAAGGAAACTATCCGCTGCTGGTGAAGAGGTAGAGATACCGATGAACGAAGTGAAGGAACAGGATCATTTGATTGTTCGTTCAGGAGATAAAATTCCGGCAGATGGAAAAATTCTCTCTGGTTCCACTTCGGTTGATGAGTCAATGGTAACCGGAGAGTCCAAAATGGTCATGAAACAAAAAGGGGATACAGTTATTGGCGGTGCAATCAATGGGAGCGGAACCCTTGAGATAGAAGTAACCGGTGTTGGCGAATCTGGCTATTTGTCTAAGGTGATGCAGTTAGTCCAACAAGCGCAGTCGGATAAATCCAAGCTTGAATCACTTTCGGATAAAGTGGCTCGTTGGCTCTTTTATATTGCGTTAGCTGTAGGTTTGGGCTCCTTTGTTTTGTGGCTTATAGTAACAGGGGATTTGAGTATGGCTTTTGAGCGGATGGTCACAGTATTTATCATTGCCTGTCCCCATGCGCTAGGGTTGGCTATCCCGTTGGTTATTGCGCGGTCTACATCCATTGCCGCCAGACATGGCTTGTTGATAAAGAATAGGAACGCGATGGAACAAACTGAAAATCTTCGTTATGTATTGCTTGATAAAACAGGGACATTAACAGAAGGGAAATTTACAGTTTCCGGTTTGGAGTTGTTCAACAACACATATGATAAGACTGAAGTTCTTAAGTATATCGGGGCTTTGGAAGCAGGCGCAAATCATCCGTTGGCTTTGGGAATCATGAATTATCTTGAGTCCCAGCAGATAGCTCCTTACAAGGCTGAATCGCTTCAAAGCCTTTCCGGAATTGGCTTGGTTGGAACAGTTAACAGTAAACAAGTGAAAATTATCAACGAAAAAGAAGTTAGCCGCTTGTCATTGCATGTAGAAGAGAATCGAAAAGAGAAATATTTACAACAGGGAAATACACTCAGTTATTTGATTATTGAAGACGAGCTTATAGCGTTGCTTGCCTTAGGTGACAAAATAAAACCGCAGGCAAAGGCGTTTATTACTGAACTGAAGAAGCAGGAAATAATTCCAGTTATGTTGACAGGAGACAATCGAACTGCAGCAACTGCAGTGGCTGAATATCTAGGCATTGATGAATTCTATAGTGAGTTGTTACCGGAAAATAAGGAAGAAAAAATCAAAGAATACCTATCAAAAAATGAAAAAGTAATGATGGTGGGAGATGGGATTAATGATGCACCCAGTCTTGCACGTGCGACAATCGGTGTAGCAATCGGTGCAGGAACAGATGTTGCGATTGACTCAGCCGATGTTGTTTTAGCTGACAGTGACCCGATGGACATCATAAGATTCTTGGATCTTGCCAAACAGACCAGAAGAAAAATGGTTCAAAATCTATGGTGGGGGGCAGGCTATAATATTTTTGCCATTCCATTGGCAGCTGGGATACTTGCACCTATAGGCTTTATATTGAATCCTGCTGTTGGAGCCGTTTTAATGTCACTGAGCACAATTATTGTAGCATCAAATGCCATGACTCTACGGGTAAAAGGCGAGTGAGTTTCCTCAATTGGTAAGCAGTTTGTTTACATGTTGTAGGAGCTAGAACCTCTGTACAAATATTGGCTTTAAGTAAAGAGGAGTAAGGCGTTCTTTATTGGCATAATGATGAAGCGTGAGACTAATAGTTGGTCTCGCGCTCATTTTTTATTTAAAAAAATAGAAAAATGGGAAAATAGAGTAATTTATATTGAGAAACGACTAATCAAAATGTGAGGATTTTTATGGATATAACAGAAATATTAGATTTTGAAACAAGAAAAATGTTGGAAATACTGAAGTCTCTTCAAAAACAATCAAAAGAACTGTCACTTAAGAAGCTTGCTGATGAACTAGCAGTACATGTCAAAACAGCTGTGAAATATGTTGGCAAATTGCAACAGCTGATTGGTGAGTACCATTTAAAACAGCAGTTAATTTTATCTGTTCACAAGAGAGACACGTTAAGTTTGGAAATGGAGAACCCGTGGTATTTAGAAAGACTTCGTACTTGTCTGATTCAAAGAGCACCCGAAACAATGATTCTTGATAAGGTGATTCATTCATCCTTTACTACTAGGGAGCTTTCAATGTACTTGGGCGAGAGTGAGCCTCAGGTGAAAAAGAGGTTGACGAAAATAAGACGATGGCTTCAACCTCTTCGACTGACTTTGAGACGGAATACACTTGAGCTGATAGGGGATGAGATTCAACTAAGAGTCTTTATCCACCAGTTTCATCAGGTGTGTTCCTATCATATGGACAAAGACATGATTTCCTTTTCTTCCGAACGAGAGGAGGCTGAGCGGCTTTCTCGTAAAATTATTCTGTTTTTTCACATGAGGCTCAATTATTTGCAGGAACAGCAGTTGTCTTCGCTTATCTTGATTCAACAAATCCGTGTGAACAGAAGGAAAACGGCAGCAGTCAGTGAACCTTTGAAGAACTACTGTCTGAATAGTACGCTTTATTCATCTTTGACGGCACAGCTAAAAGCAGGAGGCAAGGGAAAGCTTTCAGCAGAGGAATATATGTATTTATTTCTCATGGTCCAATCAAAATTTTCCGAAAATTTCAGTCAGGGACTAAAAGAAAAGTTCATTTATGAAAATTATCTAAATAGAACGACAGCTTATATTCAAGCTGCTTATGGTGCGCAATTGCTAAAGAATAGTTTTAAGGAGCAGGAGTTTCTATTTGATAAGCATGTATATACTTCATTGTTAAGCTTCCATCTCTACTATGAACTGACGCATTTTTTATTGTATGAAGATATTTCATTATTTAAGCAGCTGCTTACTACATACCCAGTGCTGTTTTATAAACTAAATAAAGGATTTCGAAAAACCTTGAAGGAGAATGTGCATTTTCAACGAATGACAAAAGCCCAGCTATTCTTTCGATACTTTTTCATTTTTTCCGAGATGCTTTCACCAGTATTGCTGGAGCCACCAAAAAATATTTATCTTGTTCTGGATTGGGGCCCTGAACAGAGACGGTATTTGGTTAAGGCGATATCTGCTCATTTCAGGAATAGGAAGAATATTCGGTTTGTTGAAGGGAAGATTTACAGTGAATATAAAAATGCCAGTGTAATTTTGACTACATCTATTCATCCGTTTTTTATTGAGCAAGAAATTAATTGTCCGGTATTGATGATTACGCAATTACAAGAGGATACTGTACTGAAACAGCTAGAGCGAATATTATCAGATTAAAAATTAAAACCCTTTCAGTAAATTGTGCTAAAATAGATGTATTAATGAATGGGAGGCTTTTCGATGAAAAAAATTCAGTTTGGTACAAGTGATTTAAGTGCAGCTTCAGTTATTTTAGGATGTATGCGGATGAACAATGCAGAGGATCCGCAACGTGTATTGGAGACCGCATTTGCTCAAGGTATTGATTTTTTTGATCACGCAGATATATATGGTGGTGGTGAATGTGAAACAATTTTTGGGAAGGCATTGAAAGACAGTAGTATTTCCAGAGATGACATTATTATTCAAACCAAGTGCGGGATTCGTAAAGGGATGTTTGATTTCTCTAAAGAGCACATCATTGAATCGGTTGAAGAAAGTCTAAAACGACTGGGGATTGATTATGTAGATGCGTTGTTGCTTCACCGTCCAGATACTTTGGTTGAGCCGGAAGAGGTTGCGGCAGCATTTGATCAACTGGAGCAGCAAGGGAAAGTGAAATACTTTGGTGTAAGTAATCAAAAGCCGATGCAGATTGAATTGCTGAAAACAGCTGTTAAACAACCGCTAGTTGCAAATCAATTGCAGTTTGGTATCAAGCATACAGAGATGGTTGACCAAGGGATTCATGTAAATATGACAGATACAGGAAGCTTTGACCATGATGGCAGTGTTCTTGATTATTCCCGATTGAAGCAAATGACAATCCAAGCATGGTCACCCTATCAATATGGCTTTTTTGAAGGTGTATTTATCGGCAACGAGAAATTCCCTGAGCTTAATAAGAAAATGGAAGAGATTGCTGAAAAATACAATACAACTCCGACAGGTTTAGCAACTGCTTGGATTTTGAGACATCCAGCGAATATGCAGGTAATCGCCGGCACAATGAATCTTGGTCGAATCGAAGAAATAGCAAAAGCATCAGAGGTTGTATTGAGTCGTGAAGATTGGTATGCGATTTATTTAGCGGCGGGCAATATTTTACCGTAGAAATCAAGACTGGAGACACACATGAAATCTTCACAAGAGCAGCTTTCTTCTCGGGGATATTTACCGAAAGAAATGATTCTTAATAATTCAATTGGAAGAGAAGGATTATTCAACCAACTAAATAATTCAGATCCCGTTCAACGTTCAATGGCAGCTCGAGCATTAGGAAAGTATTACATTCTCCAAAAAGAGACCGCTCAAAAATTGCTTGAACAATTGTGCATTGAGAAAAAGCTGTACACACGCATAGAGATTTGTGATGCTTTGACTAAGGGAGACAGTGAGACAGTTTCTGCGATGATTCCATATATAACTTATCTTGGAAATAATCAATATCGTTCCATAGAAGAAGCGAAAACTTCCAAAAAGAAATCTTACCCGCTTCCAAGAGGTCTTATTGCTCGTACAATTGGACGTATGGAGGCATCGATAGCAGACACGTTGCTGAAAAATTTATCACAGGAAGAATATGCACCGGAAATACTCGAAGGGTTGGGCTATTTAATTTTCAATCATCCTGAGCTGCAGACAGTGGAAAACTATGAAGAGGCAAGGGGCTATTACGAACAATATAAGAATAACTTGTTATTTGTATGGAAGTTCGTTATTTTTAGTTCTGTTTTTCCATATAGATACGTAGATAAAATCTTATCTGATGTAGCTTTAGAGTTTCCTCAAGAAGCGATTCAACGAGAATTGAAAAGAACGCTTGTTATTTGTAAAAAACATTGATTGAGCGTCAAAAGTTTACAGAATGAAAAAGTTTCAGTCACAAAAAATTCAAATTTTGGCAGTAGAATGTAATCAAATAAGAAATTGAAATTAAGTGTGAATTTCATTTGTGTAAACTCCAATGACCCATTCAGTCCTCCTAAACTGAAACGGTCGTCAAAAAGAATCTCTTCAGCTAGTGTGTGGGCTGAAGAGATTCTTTTTTTGTTTTAGTTAATCCCAAACGACTGGAAGAAGACCTTATTGTGTAGGTGGGTTCTACAAGGCATTGCTAATAAAATTTTTTAGGGGGAACAAGAGAACAAATGTTTTCTAAGATGGAACGCTTCTTACTGCAATTTCTCTCAATATTTGTTAAAATGGTACAGTATACAGTTCTGTAATAGAAAATATAGATACAACTTTTATAAAGAAAAATCAATAGAATAATGAGGTTTGTATAAAAAGTGTTCGATAAAAGAGTTAGCTGTTCTTCATTTTCTTTTTGAGTAAGGATAACAGAAATAATACATCCAAATTTTCTAGGGAGCCAAATATCAGGACACAATAATGAAGAAATGGTTCAATGACTTGAATGATTTCCTCAATATATCAAAGGAGAGCCATTTCCCTTTTACCAAGAATTTTAGAGTATGGAAATGTGCTCCTACGGTTCTCGTATCACTGCGATCCTCGTCGCAAAGCATTAAGCCTAGATCGCTTGGCTACCGGACCACAAAAATGAAGAAAGTAGACAATTACTTGACTACATTCCTCAATATATCAAAGGAGAGCCATTTCCCTTTTATCAAGAATACTAGGGAACTGGACATCGGACCACAAAAATGAAGAAATCAGTCAATGACTTGAATGATTTCCTCAACATAAAAAAGGAGAGCACAAATGGCAAAAAACAAATTATTATTAGTAGATGGAAATAGCGTGGCTTTTCGAGCATTTTTTGCTTTGCACAATTCTTTAGAGCGTTTTAAGAATAAAAATGGGCTGCATACTAATGCTATTTATGCCTTTAACAACATGTTTGAAAACGTGATGACAAAAGAACAACCGACCCACGTGCTGGTTGCATTCGATGCAGGAAAAACTACTTTCAGAACGGAATTTTATGCAGAATACAAGGCTGGACGCTCGAAAACACCTGGTGAATTCAAAGAGCAGATGCCTTATATTCGTGAATTGTTAACGGGACTGGGTGTTCAATATTACGAACTGGAAAATTACGAAGCAGATGATATCATTGGTACTTTGGCAAATAAAGTACCAAAGGAAGAGTTTGATGTGGTTGTTCTTTCGGGAGACCGAGATTTGACTCAACTTGCAACCGAAACGGTGAAGGTTGACATCACGGTGAAGGGTGTCAGTGATATTGAATCGTACACACCTGAATATGTTGCAGAGAAATATGATGGTCTTACACCATTGCAAATTATTGATATGAAGGGCTTGGCTGGAGATACTTCTGATAACATTCCAGGTGTAACCAAAATTGGAGAGAAAACAGCAATCAAGCTTTTGAAAGAATATGGCTCTGTTGAAGGTGTTTACGAGCACATTGACGACATGAAGAAAAGCAAGATGAAAGAAAATCTGATTAATGATAAAGAAAATGCCTTCTTATCAAAACGTTTGGCAACAATAGAAATAAATGCACCGGTTGAGGTTGATATAGACAGCCTGAAATATGAAGGAAAAGACTTGGAAAAGCTTGTACCTTTCTATAAGGAAATGGAGTTCAAGCAATTTTTAAGCAAGCTGAATATAGAAGAAGAAGTTCAGCCAATGGAAGATATTCATTTTGATGTGGTGCATGAATTTACTGAAGATATGTTTACTGACGACATGGCACTTTACGTAGAAATGCTGGAAGACAATTATCATACCTCTCCTATCGTTGGGGTTGCATGGGGCAATGATAAGAAAATTTATACAACAAATGATTTGGCATTGTTTGAAACCCCTGCATTTGTAAATTGGTTATTATCTGATAGCTACAAGAAAAAAGTATATGATATGAAACGGACATATGTGGCATTGAATCGTTATACGGGAAAAATGCAGGGCGTAGTTTTCGACGTGTTGCTTGCAGCTTATCTACTCGATACCAATGACAATAGTGCGGATATTGAAGGCGTGGCACAGCATTACGGCTATACAGATATTCAATCCGATGAAGCAATCTATGGCAAGGGCGCAAAAAAAGGCTTGCCTGAAGATGAAGAGAAATTCTTTAGCCATCTTGCAAGAAAGGTACAGGCAATCAATATTCTTTCTGAAAAACTGGATGAAGAGTTAACAGAAAAAAATCAGGCAGACCTTTTCTATAAGATGGAGCTGCCGTTATCCAAGATTTTAGGTGATATGGAGATTACAGGGATACGTGTAGATGCTCAGCGCTTGAGAGAAATGGGTCTTGAATTCTCCGAACGATTAACAGAAATCGAACAGAAAATTTATGCAGAAGCAGGAGAAGAATTTAACTTGAATTCTCCGAAACAGCTTGGTGTAATTTTATTCGAAAAAATGGGCCTTCCTGTTATCAAAAAGACGAAAACGGGATACTCAACAGCTGTTGATGTCTTGGAACAGTTGAAAGAGCAGGCACCGATTGTTGAAGATATTTTGACCTATCGACAAATTGCAAAAATTCAATCAACCTATATTGAAGGCTTGCTGAAGGTTATTCAGCCGGACGAAAAAATCCATACTCGTTATGTCCAGACACTTACGCAGACAGGTCGTTTAAGTTCTGTCGATCCGAATTTACAGAATATCCCTATTCGTTTAGATGAGGGACGAAAGATTCGTCAAGCGTTTATTCCAAGAGCGGAAAACTGGCTAATTTTTTCTTCTGACTATTCTCAGATTGAGTTGAGAGTATTGGCGCATATTTCAGACGACGAACATCTGAAACAGGCCTTTATTGAAGGACAGGATATCCATGCCAGCACAGCGATGCGTGTATTTGGCTTGGAGAAAGCAGAAGATGTGACACCGAATATGCGTCGTCAAGCGAAGGCTGTAAATTTCGGAATAGTATATGGAATCAGCGATTATGGACTGTCGCAGAATTTGGGGATTACTCGTAAGCAGGCGCAGCAATATATCGATACCTATTTCGAAAAATATCCGGGTGTTAAAAAATATATGGAAGATATTGTACGTGAAGCGAAGGACAAGGGCTATGTAGAGACTCTTTACCATCGCAGACGTTACTTGAATGACATCAATTCACGCAATTTCAATCTTCGTTCATTCGCTGAGCGAACAGCAATCAACACACCGATTCAAGGAAGTGCAGCAGATATTTTGAAGCTTGCAATGATTAACATGGCAGAGCGATTGAAGAAAGAAAAGCTTGAAGCAACCATGCTTTTACAGGTTCATGATGAGTTGGTTTTTGAGGTACCTGAAAAGGAATTGGATACGTTGAAAGAAATTGTTAGAGAAGAAATGGAAAATGCTGTAAGCCTTCATGTTCCGCTGATTACAGATAGCAGCTGGGGCAAAACATGGTATGAAGCAAAATAGGCTGTCGGTACAACGGAAATAAGTGGATGAGTGAAGTGGGATGTTAGCGATTCGGCTAATGTCCCATTTTGTACTATTACCTTGTATAATTAACGTATAGGAAAATGAAAAAGAGCATAGATTGGAGGCGTAAATATGCCGGAATTACCAGAAGTAGAAACAGTTCGTAAAGGGCTGGAAAAACTAGTTGTCGGGAAAGAAATTGCTGCTGTAGAAGTGTTATGGGGAAGAATCATCGAGCAGCCTGAAAAGGAACTATTCGAGTTATCTCTAGTTGGGCAGACAATTGAAAAAATGGAACGACGAGGAAAGTTTTTGATTTTTAAGCTAACAGATTTTGATATGGTCTCTCATCTGCGAATGGAAGGAAAGTATGAGTTCCATGAATCGAAAAATGATCCAGTGATGAAGCATACCCATGTCCGTTTTGCATTTACTGATGATACAGAGTTACGTTATTTAGATGTGCGAAAGTTTGGGCGAATGGTACTGGTTGAAAAAGATACATCTAATGACTACAAAGGAATTTTGTCATTGGGACCGGAGCCAGTTCCGGAAAAGTTTTTACTGAAGCCTTTCCAAGCGGGACTGAAAAAGCATCATAAGGCAATCAAGCCACTTTTGTTGGACCAGAAGCTAGTTACAGGATTAGGAAATATCTATGTGGATGAAGCACTGTGGGAGGCGAAAATTCATCCGGAGCAGCCGGCAAATACGCTGACCAAAAAGGAAACAGAGCTTCTTTATCAAGCAATTATTGATGTACTAGCTCGTGCTGTTGAAGCAGGGGGAACTACGATTCGCAGCTATTTAAATGCATTGGGAGAGGCAGGAAAATTTCAAATATCGCTTCATGCGTATGGTCAAACGGGAGAACCATGTCTCCGCTGCGGTACACCTATTCAGAAAATTAAGGTCGCTCAGCGAGGAACGCATTTTTGTCCGAATTGTCAAAGAGTGAAAGCGAGGAGAAGCAAATGACTCTTGTATTAGGACTGACAGGCAGTATTGCGACGGGAAAGAGTACAGCAGTTGAAGTGTTTCGAAAGGCTGGTTATCCTGTGGTGGATTCTGATTTAATTGCACGCGAAGTAGTAGAGCCTGGAACACCTGGTTTGGCAGCAATTGTTGCTTATTTTGGCAAGAACATACTAAACTCAGACGGCACGCTAAATCGGAAAGCTTTAGGACAGCTGATTTTTTCTGATGACCAGAAGAGGACAGCGCTGAATCAACTACTGGCTCCTTTTTTGGAAGAAAAAATTGTAGGAGATATTCAAGCGGCAAAAAAGACAAGTGATTTAGTGATTGCAGATATTCCATTGCTTTATGAGCAGGGCTATGAGCGCCATGTGGATCAGGTAGCCGTTGTTTATATTCCGGAAAAGCTGCAGGTTGAACGGCTGATGAAGCGTAACCATCTAACAGAAGATGAGGCACAGCAGCGAGTGAAGAGTCAGGAATCAATCGAAATGAAAAAAAATAAAGCAGATGTTGTATTCGATAATCAAGGAACAGTGGCAGAGCTTGAAAAACAGATTCATGAATGGTTAGAAGGAACGTATTATTAACCTGCTTAAGCGATTATTTGGGTAGAACCGGTAGACAGTTTAGGATGGACTGTTTTTAGAGAAACTGTCTATGGTTTTTAATCGTATGAGTAGCTGTTGCAAAGCTAAATAGGAAGAATTCTTTCTATATATTAAAAAGGAAAAGAGGAGAAAAAAATGAAAAAGAAAATAAGTATATTGGTGTTGCTATGTCTATTGTTAGTCGGCTGTTCTGCTGAAAAAGAACCCGAGAAAACAGGTGCTTCTGAAACTGCCGAGCCGTGGATTACCTTTGATACGACAGTAATTGAAGCGAATGAATATGGCAGCTTTGATCTTTCAGGAACATCAGAAAGTTCATTCACTATGCGCTATAAGAAGTCTGTCAAAACAATTCTGGTAAAGGATAATCAATTCAAGCGATGTATGACAAAGATTTTCCGGACGAGCTGGAAATAAGCTTTGAGCGTTCAAGCGATGACGAACCGATTGTCCAAAGATTTACACTGGATTACAGCAAATATATAGCAAAAAATGAAGCAGATGAACAGTTGGTTAAGGACGTTGCGGAGCGGATGCCGCCGCTTTTGGAAACGATTGTTGCTGAGTCCGAAGGTCAGATTCTTCAAATTGAGCCGGTTCTTGGTAACTACAGAATGCTGAAGGTTGTTGTTCCTTTGAGTGTGAAATATGAAAGGAACGGGGAGAAAAAACGGATTATGGACACTCTGGGCCATGATATTCAGGCAAGAACGGCAGAAGTATTATATCCGGATGGAGAGAAGATTCCCTATCTGTATTTCCGTTATAATGAAACCAATGAACTGTTGGGATCGTCTCAGCTGCTTTATAGAAATAGATTTACACTTAGCGATGCGGAGAGCTATTGATTAATCGAGAGTATAGACTGCAAAATCAATGCAGCTCAGCTAGCTGTTTCCTCAGAGCAGCAAGTCATAAGAAATCACTTTGAATAACTGGTATATCAAACATTTCATGTTATAATATAACTACTACTTAAATAAATAAAAATGAGGTGATCATTGTGCGTTGTCCAAGATGTCATCATAATAATTCCAGAGTCATTGACAGCCGTCAAGCTGATGATGGAAGAGCCATTAGAAGAAGAAGAGAATGTGAAAGCTGCCATAACCGTTTTACTACCTTTGAACGAATTGAAGCCGCTCCGCTGCTTGTCATCAAGAAAAATGGGGATCGTGAAGAATTTAACCGAGATAAGATTTTGAGAGGGTTGATTCGCTCTGCGGAAAAGAGACCTGTAACAATGGAACAAATGGTCAAAATTGTAGATAATGTGGAAAACCGTGTACGAGAGCTTGGTGAAAATGAAGTGTCTACTACACTGATTGGCGAGTATGTCATGGAAGATTTAGTTACCTTGGATGAGATTTCGTACATCCGTTTTGCCAGTGTCTATCGTCAGTTTAAAGATATGAGTGTATTCTTGAAAGAGCTTCAGGAAATTGTTGACAAAGCAAACGCTGAAAAAAAAGATGCGGAGCAGGAATAGGGAGGTCTTTCCGTGAAAAATAACAGGAAAGAGGTCCAACCGAAACAGCTATTCAAAGTATTGGTAAATGCCCCGTTTTCCGATGTAGAAAAGGAAATACTGACTTTTTTATATCAGCCAATTGTTGGTGCTGGTGCGTATAGTTTATTTTTGACCCTTCTGTCGGAGGTTCGTTATTCTGGTTTAAGTGAGGCACTGTTTCACAGAGAATTGATTTTGCTGCTGGATATGGGAAGTAAACAGTTGGAGGAAGCACGTACCAAGCTAGAGGGAATCGGTCTTTTAGACACCTTTGTTAAGGAGGATGCCGAGCTGGGATTCACGTATATCTACCGCTTGAATCGTCCGGAAACTGTGGAGAGCTTTTTTAAGGACGAGATATTATCCTTAACCTTATTGAACCAAGTTGGTGAGAAGAAGTTTAATCAGTTGTTTGAACGTTTTCAGCCTCAATATATTGAGCTAGATGATTATGAAAATGTTTCGTCCGGTTTTCGTGAAGCCTATAGCTTTAGAGAAGAACAGCTTATTACAGAGGCTCCCCGTTTACAGGAAATAAAGAGTACATTTGAAGACCCTGTCTCAAAAAGAGACATTTCCGTTGTGGATTCAACGGCGTTTGATTGGGAATTTTTCTTATCGCAGCTAGAGCATTTTGGTTTGAAGCTGCCTGAAAATAAGGATGGGCTGAAGGAAGAAATTTATCTATACAATCGCTTGTATGGGATGGATGAACTGGAAATGTTGGATTTTGTCAAAGATTCTTTTGATTATCATACCAATGAAATCAATCGAAGAGTTTTAAGACAGGTTATTGATCGCTCGTATCGTGAAAATAAACAGCAAAAGCCAAGCCAGGTGAAAAGAAATGATGAGGTTTTACTGACTGAAGAAGAGCAGCGCTCCTACCGTTTCAACTCGTTAAAAATGGACGGCTTCACGGAGGCGGACATTCGCTCAATTATTGACAGTGAAAGCATTCCACCGTTGAAATATCTAGCGGCTGTTCAGAAGCAGACAGGTGGCTTTGGCACAGGGCAAGAGGAACGAATTGTTGAAAATCTAGTAAGACGTTCCGGTTTGCCGAACAGTGTTATCAATATTTTGATATCCTATGTCTTGGTTATCCAAAAGCAACCAACCTTAACGAGTAGTTATGTCAATACGATTGCCAACGACTGGGCGAAAAAAGAGATTTTCTCTCCTGAAAAGGCAATGACTTATTTAAAAGAAAAGCAAACAGAAAACCAAAAGAAACGCCAGAATAGAAGCTATTCATCGAATAGGAATCAGCAAGTTGTGCGGAAAGAGAAGCTACCGGATTGGGTGGATAATCCAGTACCGGAAGAAAAGCTGTCAAGAGAAGCACAGGAAAAGCTGGATAAAGAAATGGAAGATTTTTTACGGAGACGAGGTGAACGATAATGGAAGATGTAGGAAAAGAAATGTCCAAAATCATTCGGAGCAGAGAGTTGAACGATCGTTTTAATCAATTGGTTCAAACGGTGATGGATGATCCCGATGTAAAACAGTTCATTGCTGAGCATCGAGAAAAGCTGACAGATGAGGATATTGAGAAAAGCTACTCAAAGCTTTATGAGTTTGTTCAGGAAAAGAAGAAATTCCATTTGAACGATCCGTCAATGATTGCTCCGGGCTACGAACCAAAGCTAACCTTGAATTTCCATTATATTGATGTCACTTATGTTCCAACCGAACTATTAATTGCACGTCAAAAAGAAGAAGAATTGCGCAAACGTGTCAGTGCAATGACAATGCCGAAGGATGTGCGTCAAGCAACCTTTGCAAAATTTGATCGTTCTTCCAGTGGACGTTTTGAAGCGCTAAGTGAAGCAACAAAATTTATTGATGCCTATGTTGCAGCTCCAAGGGAATTTCATAAGGGGCTATATCTACAAGGAACCTTTGGTGTGGGAAAATCGTATCTTCTCGGTGCAGTTGCCAATGAATTGGCAAAGGATGGTGTTCTAACAACAATCATCCATTTTCCAACCTTTACCGTTGAGATGAAGCAGGCGATTGCGAAGGATCTTGTAGGCCAAAAGCTTGATGCCGTGAAAAAGGCACCTGTCTTGATGATTGATGATATTGGTGCTGAGTCAATGACAAGCTGGATTAGAGATGATGTATTAAGTGTCATTCTGCAATATCGTATGCAGGAACAGCTGGTAACCTTTTTCTCTTCTAATCTGGATATGCGAGCTTTGGAAGAGCATCTGACGATTTCACAGCGTGGCGAGCAGGAGCCATTAAAAGCCAAACGAATAATGGAACGTATCCGTTATCTAGCAAAGGAAATCACCTTAAGCGGTCAGGATCGTCGGAATGGGTAATGGTTTCTATCTATAAGATGTGTAAGTCAATAAAATTATCAAAGAGTTTGGAACAAAATAAAGTTCCAAACTCTTTTCGTGTCTAAACACAGATAAACGGGGTACAAAGCTTCATCATGTTTTGATGATTAGAGCAGCAAAGTGAAAACCGTATAGGAAAAAGCAACAGTTAATCCTAATTCATACTAGCGAAATTATTTTTTAAAAAAAATAATCCCTATCTTCATACACAGATCATTCCGCTACCTTATTTGTTAAGTAGAATTGACATTTCAGAGCTAATCGCTTTTGTCTTGGGCTCTATTTTTTCATCGCTCATTTTATAATAAGAAAAATCAGTTTCATTAATTTTTCTTAATAAAACTCCGTGATTATTTACAGCAACCACTTTTGCTTTTAAAATAATAGTAGCTCGTTTAATTATGAATGTTGGGAGAGTGGAAAGATGAAAAGACTGAAAATGGTTATAGCAGCAGCTGCGATGCTTGTTTTATTAGGTGCATGCGGTCAGAAAAAAGATGCTTCAGAGGAAAGTAGTGAAACAAAGGTGTCAACAGAACAATCGACGAATCAATCAACTGAAAATAGTACTGATTCGGCAGATAAGGTTTCCGAAGTTTCTGTATTTACAGGTACGTTAACAGAGGATGCAACTGTTATGGATAATGATAATGGTATTCGAATTTCACTTAATGGAATAGAAGTGGTCTCTGATCCTGAGGCTATTTTGCCAATGATGGAAAATGATGGTGTAATATTGAATGCACAGGAGAGTCAGCTTTCAGAAGGAGTCACCGTGGATACGTTAAAAGCGGGAGATAAGATTCGTTTTACTCTTACTGGACTTCCGATAATGACTATGTCTATTCCACCTCAAATACCAGGGAATTCAATTTCATTAATCGAAAAAATAGAAGAATAATTATATGATAGCGACCCGTAATCTATTTGACCTTTATCAAATGGATTACGGTTTTTTTGTGTAATCAAGTACTGGTGAAGCAATCGAAAAATTAGCAGCTTGTTTATTCAACCGATTAAAATGCGCAGGGCTTAGTTGAGTTTAGTCCTGTAGACTGATTTCTATTTCCGACAGATTTGCTACACTGGAACATAGGAAATCAAAGGAAAATATTTTTGAAAAGCTCATAAAAAAATAGGAAGATAATGTTTGACCTTTATTGACCAATTGAGTATAATTTATTTATGAGTAGTCGTTATCTTTGAATTTTAAGAGGGACAAGCTCATAATGAACTCGAGGATAGTCAGTCATAAACTCTATTGACGGACGGAACCAGTAGTTGTTTATATTTCACTATAGCATTGAGAGAGTTCAGCTTTTTTATGTACTAAAAACCTTTGTAGGATTTATATAGATTACGATGTTTAGGAGGAAAAAATTTATGAAGATTGAAAAAATGACGACAACATTACAAGAAGCAATTGCTGAAGCGCAGAAAATTGCAGTCACACGTCGACACCAAGAGATAGATATCGCCCACTTATGGAAAATATTTTTACAGCCCAATCATTTTGGACGTAATTTTTATACAGATGCCGGCTTGGATGTGGATGCCTTTGAACGAGAGGTTGACTTGGCATTAGATGAGTATCCCAGTATAGAGGGCGGCAATGTTCAATATGGCCAGACGATGAGTCAGAACCTTTTCAATTTATTTAGTGAAGGGGACAAATTGCGAGAGGCGTTTCAAGATGAATTTCTCTCAACTGAGATTGTGGTCTTGGCATTGATGAAGCTGAAAAATTATCGTTTGACGAAATATTTGCACAGCCAAGGGATCAATGAAAAAGAATTACGAAAAAATATTGAAGCGATGAGAGGTGGGGAACGAGTGACTTCTCAAAATCAGGAAGAGCAATATAAGGCATTAGAAAAATATGGTGTTGATTTGGTTCAGCAGGTCAAAAGCGGAAAGCAAGACCCCATCATTGGTCGTGACGAAGAAATCCGTGATGTCATCCGTATTTTATCAAGAAAAACAAAGAATAACCCTGTTCTTATGGGAGAACCGGGTGTTGGTAAAACAGCGATTGTTGAAGGCTTGGCTCAGCGGATTGTTCGAAAGGATGTCCCTGAAAACCTGAAGGATAAAACAATCTTTTCTTTGGATATGGGTGCGCTAATTGCAGGGGCAAAATTCCGAGGTGAGTTTGAAGAGCGTTTAAAAGGTGTATTGAAGGAAGTGAAGAAGAGTGATGGACGAATCATTCTTTTCATTGATGAAATCCACAACATTGTTGGAGCCGGTAAAACAGAAGGAAGTATGGATGCAGGGAATTTGCTGAAGCCAATGCTTGCTCGTGGTGAGCTGCATCTAATTGGTGCGACAACCTTGGATGAATACCGCCAATACATGGAAAAGGATAAGGCTTTGGAGCGACGTTTCCAAAAGGTACTTGTCAAGGAGCCGACTGTTGAAGATACAATCAGTATCCTAAGAGGGCTAAAGGAACGCTTTGAGATTCACCATAGTGTAAACATTCATGACAATGCATTAGTTGCTGCTGCGACACTTTCAGATCGCTATATCACGGACCGATTTTTACCGGATAAGGCGATTGATTTGGTGGATGAAGCAAGTGCGACGATTCGAGTGGAAATGAATTCTATGCCGACGGAACTGGATCAGGTTACCCGTCGCTTAATGCAGCTGGAAATTGAAGAAGCTGCGTTGAAAAAAGAATCGGATGATGCCAGCAAGAAGCGTTTAAATAACCTTCAAGAAGAGCTGGCTGATTTGCGAGAAGAAGCCAATAGTATGAAGCTGCAGTGGGAAACTGAAAAAGACGAGGTTAACGCTGTTAGCAATAAGCGGGCAGAAATTGATAAAGCAAAGCACGAACTGGAAGATGCAGAAAATAACTATGACTTAGAGCGAGCAGCAGTTTTACGTCATGGTACGATTCCAGATTTGGAAAAAGAACTAAAAGAGCTGGAAGCCAAGAACAGCAACAATAATATAAAAATGGTGCAGGAAGCTGTAACAGAAAACGAGATTGCTCAGGTCGTTGGCCGCTTGACAGGTATCCCTGTAACGAAGCTGGTCGAGGGAGAGCGCGAAAAACTGATGAAGCTGAATGAGACGTTGCATAAACGTGTCATTGGTCAGCATGAAGCAGTTGATGCGGTGAGTGATGCGGTCATTCGCTCACGTGCCGGATTACAGGACCCGAACAGACCATTAGGCTCCTTCTTATTCTTAGGGCCAACAGGTGTTGGTAAAACAGAGCTGGCAAAAGCTTTGGCTGAGAATCTGTTTGACTCCGAAGAGCATATGGTTCGAATTGACATGAGTGAATATATGGAAAAGCATAGTGTTTCTCGTTTAGTTGGTGCGCCTCCGGGCTATGTCGGCTACGAAGAAGGCGGTCAGCTGACAGAAGCCGTTCGTAGAAATCCATATACCATTGTTTTATTAGATGAAATCGAAAAAGCGCATCCTGATGTGTTTAATATCTTGTTGCAGGTATTGGACGACGGTCGTTTAACAGATTCTAAAGGGCGAGTGGTAGATTTCAAGAATACAGTATTGATTATGACCAGCAATATTGGGTCACAATTGTTACTGGAAGGTGTGACTGCGGATGGCGAAATACCGGAAGCGGTGGAAGAACAGGTTCGAACGATTCTGAGAGGCAACTTCAAACCGGAATTCTTAAATCGGATTGATGATACTATTCTATTTACACCGTTGAGTCTGGAAAATGTCAAAGGAATCATTACCAAGATGACAGCACAGCTTTCTAAGCGTTTGGAGCATCAAGAAATCGAGTTGGTGATTTCAGAAGAAGCAAAAAACTGGATTGCTCAACAGGCCTATGATCCTGCATACGGTGCAAGACCACTGAAACGTTTCTTGACGAAAGAAGTGGAAACGCCGCTTGCCAAGGAGATTGTATCAGGCAGAGTGATGCCGAAAACAAAAGTGACTGTTACCTTGCTCAATGATCAATTGGTATTTGAAAACGAGGCAATCGAAGAGGTTGTTATGAGTAAGTAATAGTTGGAAGCTTAGGAGAAGCATTCGAAAGGATGTTATCTTAAGCTTTTTTTGTTGTGGTGGTTAGGGAACGGGCGTAACAAATGGCAGTATGTTGTAATCGTGCTATACTGAAAACAGAGTAATTATTGGTTCTATTAAGTAGAGGAGATGTAGGTTCACAATCTCCTAACTTTATAGAATGCCGTCGTTGAAGGGAAGATGTGTCATGGAGAAAATGAAGGAAAGAATCGTTGCTTTTGGAGATGCGATTATTGCAATTATCATTACTATTATTGTACTGGAACTGCCGATTAAGCTCTCCTCATCAGGAGAAGTGGACATGTATATTTTGTTCCGCTCAATCGGGATTTATTTTATCAGCTTTTGCTTTGTTGCTGATTTATGGTATCAGGGTGCCCAAAAGTTCAATCAGATAAAGAAGATTAAAAATAAAGATTTTGTTATCTATATGCTTTTTCTTTTTGCACTGTCTCTGGTTCCGACGTTTACCCGCTTATTGATTGAGGATACAAATAGACAGGTTGTTTTCTTTTACGGTATTCTTAGTTTTATTGTAACGTTTTTGTGGACACGCCTAATTTATTCTTTAGGAAAGCAAATCGAAGAAAAGGATAAAACTCCGGAGTTCTTTCGGAAACGTGAAAATAAGCGGCAGATGATTCTATTGGGATTCCGGTTAGTGGTCTTAGTGATAGCCTATTTTCTCCCTAAGTGGGGGCTGGTTGTCTATCTGGTACTACCAATTATTGGATTCATGCAGAATATCATTGATAAAGAAGAAGATCGTTACGTTTCTCAAATGAATGAAGAGCAAAAAGATTACTATGTCGGTGATTTGAAAAGAGAACGCGGCAGCAATGTGCGAAAATATATGGAGCTGCTTCGTTCTTCTTTGGGAGATGATTCTAAAAGTGCGGCAGATAGACAGCAATGGTGGCTGAATTTCAATAATCAATGGCAGAAGGAATTGGAGAAACAAACCATAGCTGTTGATGAAAAGATAAGTAACTCAACGAGCCAATCTGAAAAGCAGCATTTTGAAAGAGAAAAGCAACGGCTGATGATGGAGCAACAAAAGATTCAGCAAATTATGAAAAGAACCGGTGAGCGACTGAACCATCCGAGAGGAAGAAGATAAACAAAGTCCCTACAAATCAGTGATGACTAGCTGATTTGCAGGGGCTTTGTTACTTAACTGATTTCCATTAAATACTGTTCAACCTCTTCCGCAGTTAATCTGCGTATTTGCGTATTGGCAAAAGTCTGATAAGAAGTAGAACGATAGACAGGAGCATTATCGGTACATTGTTTACTGCTGTTTTTTTTCAGATAATGAGTCAGCGCTTCGTCAGAAGAAAAAATTTTATAGGATTCTCGTCCATGCTGATTTGTTAGGCAATAAATTCCGCATGCTGTACCTTCAGACACATCGGCTGTTCGTAAATAGAGCAAAGCAATTTCAAGCGAGCGAAAGGGAAAGTTCCATCGTTGAAGTCCACGTTTCTCATCTTTTTGAATACAAATGCAACGACCACAGCTTCCACAAATATACTGTTCATGCTTCTCTAAACATTCTCTCACACCATTTAATGGGGTAATCCTGTTGTGCTTACTGTAGCACTCCTTACAACTACTCATGGCACGTCCTCCTTTTGTTCATACACATCTTCATTTTTCGTTTCAAGGGCAAATTCTATTAATCTATAGCTAAAGCAGCAGCTTCACGCTGCTTTAGCTGGCGAAATGTTAAGAAACAGGCAATGGATAGTGGAATTGCGGCAAGAGCCCAGGCTAAAGGATTTGCCAGTGTCAAACCAAGAAAACCAAACTGCTTAGATAGAAGGAAGGCTGCGATGAACCGACTAATCAGCTCCATAACACCGGAAACTGTAGGAATCACGCTTTTACCAAGCCCTTGCAACGTAAAACGACAGATGAATAAGATAGATAACAGCCAATAGCTCAATCCGTTGATTTGCAAGATTTGAATGCCTAAGTTGATTACTTCGCTTTCATTGCGATTAACAAAAATACCAATCAATTCAGCGCCGAACAGCCAATTGAATGCCCCCATTACAACAGCAATGAGTAGTGAGAGCAGCAGCAGTCTTTTGAAGGCATAGCGAATGCGGTCAAATTTCTCAGCTCCAAGGTTCTGACCGGCAAAGGTAGCGAGCGCTGTTCCCAGTGCTTGGACAGGCATAGAAGAGAAGTATTCAATTTTGCCTGCTGCGGTGAAAGCAGCGACTGCGGCTGTCCCCAGCTGATTAAGAGAATATTGTAGTGCAACCTGACCTAAGCCAATAATAGAGTATTGAAAGCCCATTGGAATTCCTAAGGCCAGTTGTTTTCGTATTTCTTGTGTTTTTAAAGTAAAATCCTTCTTTTTAACCTGTAGTAACGGAAAACGATACGCAATAAATAATCCGCAGCCTATAGCTGCAACTGCTTGTGCGATAACCGTGGCAATAGCTGCACCACGCACGCCCATAGGAATGACCTGAACTAAAAACCAGTCTAGAAAGACATTCAGAATACAAGCAACAATCAAGAAGTAGAGTGGTGTTCGACTATCTCCTAAAGCTCTTAGCATATTGCTTAGCAGGTTAAAACCAAAAGCAGTAATGTTACCTAAATAAATAACTGATAAATATTGATAGGAAAGTTCCATGATTTCGGGTGGTGTCTGCATAAAGACAAGCAGCGGACGAATCGCAAGAAAACTGCCAATCGTCACAATCACAGCGATTATCAAACTAAGGAAGATACTGGTTGCAAAGCTCTCCTTCACTTTTTTCTCATCTTTACTGCCAAAATGCTGAGAAAGAATAATGGAAAACCCGGCACCACAGCCTTGTGTAAAACCCAGCACAACAAACATCAAGCTGCCTGTTGCCCCAACCGCAGCCAACTCATTGACACCGAGCAATCGTCCAACAATCATTGTATCGGCAAAATTATAGAATTGTTGAAATAAATTTCCGATAAAAATCGGAACCATGAACCATAGAATCTTTCGTATTGGCTCACCGTAAGTTAAGTCCTTTTCCATACTATTTTTCGACTCCTTTTTATCGAACCTATGTTCTTTTTCAGTCTAGCATTAGTCTGTGAGCCAGTCAAGATGGTAATGAAGGAACCATAAATTTTATGAAAAAAAGATTCATCCGGAATTTTAGCTATTTCTCGCTCGCTGTATTTGCTATGATGAATATATGTTAGATAAAGGAGCAAGTAAATGGGACAAAGAGCGAATTTGATTATTGTAGAAAATAATGAATACACCCTGTATTATGACCATTGGGCCGCCAATTCTTTGGACTCCTATCTTTTCTGGGGACCGGAACGAGCGACCGCCTTTTTTAGAGACCATGAAAAATCAGGGGAAGAATATTGGCTGGACACAGTCTGGTGTGAAGGCGGTGCTGTGATCGATTTGGATCTGAAAGTTCTGTTGTTTTTTGGCGGAGAAGATATTTACTACGATATTCCCTTGCGGAAGATGTATTTGAAGCTGCTAAAGGCGATGTGGCCGGGTTATTTGATTAAATGGGCATTCAACGGTGTCTTGGATTTGGCAGCGTATGTTAGCTACAATCAAATGGATCGATTGGGTGAGCCTACACAACCAATGAGGAAAGCGGATTTGGAAAGCTGCTTTATTGGCGCAAAAGGCAGGGAATTGGAGGGCGTACTGAGTGTCACTAATCAAAAGGTAGTATCAATACATCCTTTTTTTGGCTATGATGCCGGCAGTAATATTCTTTGGTCAGGTGAGAAGACAGGACAGAATATAAACAAACAGACTGGCCATTCGTATTTTGAGTTTCCAGATTTGTCGACAGAAAGCTATGCTGATTTTGCAAGGGAAGGAATACATTTAGATTTTGATAATCATGTGCTGTTTTATTGGTTGAATAGGCCGCTTGTCGTTCTTGAAAAGCAGTTGGAACTTCTCTGGCCAAATTGGACTATAGTGAATCTTTTGGATGATTACAAAGAGCATGAAGCGCTCACTCAGATGAAGTTGACCTTTTTTGGCTGTGATAACCAGAAGCTGATTGAACAAATTCGTAAAATTGTCTGTCGTCCTTATAGGGATGAAGCAGATACTGCGGAGAATCTAGTAGTGACGCTGGAGGAAAATGGAAAAAATGTTCAAGTCAATCCATTCATTTTTGCGACAAACCTGTTTGATATGCCAGTGGCTTTGAGGGAACAGCTATTTGCTGATATCATCAATGAAATGAAGTAAAAAGCAGTAGAAGTGGTTTTTCTACCAGTGGATAATGCTGAGATAAAAAAGCATGTAGTCTGTGAGAGAGTGTCTAATGGCATCTCTGAACACAGGAGCTACATGCTTTTTATTAAAGAAAAAGTTGGGAATTTTTTATCCCACTGAAAGAACATCCTTCAAGAAGGCCACTCTTTTCGCAATATTTTCATGTGTGATACTGCTTTCTGTTTCAGCATCATAGCAGTGAATTGTTCTCTTTGTTTCATTGAGCTCGACAGGAACGCCGGCTTGCTTCATTGCTTTGGCATACGCGATTCCTTCGTCTCTGAGGCAATCAAACTCGGCAGTTTCCATATAGGCTTTAGGAAGGTCTGCAAGAGAGCTTGCCTGAAGCGGCGAAACATAGTGAGGTGTTCCAAGGTCGCCATTCTTTAGATAGATATCCCACATCGTTCCTGAAAGGGTAGAATTCCAAATGGGTGTATCAGTAAAGGCCTTCATTGAGTCGGTGGACATACTGGCATCCGTTGTAGGGAAACACATCATCTGACCAGCAATCGCCGGACCATTTTTATCTCTTGCCATTTGAGCAACTGCAGCTGTCATGCAACCGCCGGCACTGTCTCCGCCAATCGCAATCCAATTACGATCGATGCCAAGCTCATCTGCGTGTTCCGCTGCCCATTCAAGTAAGGAGTAACAATCTGTTAAGGCGGCAGGGAAGGGATGCTCAGGTAATAAACGGTAATCGATATAAATGACTTTACAAGGAATGGAAAGCGCGTAATCACGTAATAACCCAATGTGATGAGCCATACCTGTCATTAAAAAGGCACCTGCGTGGTAAAACAAAAGGCAAGGAGAGTTTGCTGCATCTTTTAGAGTATGAGGCTCAATAATTTGTATATCACACATGTAGCCGTCAGCGCTTTGAATTTTCTTCTTGGTAACGCTTACCAAATCGTCACTTTTATTTTCTGCCCAAAGCTGACGAAGCTCTACATTTAATGCGGCGAAATCGTCTAAGGTTGCTGAATTTAGAAAATCATACTGCTCACTAATGCTGTCGAAATCTGGATGATAATCATATTTCTTAATCATAAAATCCTCCTTAGGAAATGTAATTTCTTACATGATACCATCACATTGTGAATATATCCACATAAAGAGTGGAATAATTTTTCCAATATAATAAAAGAAAGATTATAAGATAGAAATGAAAAACAAAAAGAACCGGAAAACAGTATGTCCGGTTCACTAAAATCAACTAGTAACTAATGCGCAGCCTCTTTCTGAAGCTCTGACTGTCAGGAGTTCGTGATAACGTATTATGATTTTTTTGAAGCAGTCTCTTTTCTAAATGCGTAGGCTTTAAAATATTCAGGCTTATGGCGCTGAGTAAAGCTGTAGACGGTCAAAATCAATGCACCAACTGTGTTCGTCAACAAATCACCCATCGTATCCATCAGCGCTTCTCTACCAATATAAGGTTGTCCGGCTTCAGTCATGTAACGTTGCAAATTCATATTTCCAAGACTGTCACAAAGAAATTCCCAAAATTCCCAGAAGACTCCGCAAAGGCCTGCAAAGGCAAAGCCCATCACAATGAACAGCCAGGGACTAACCTTGGAAAAATCACTGTCTTTCATGTAATAACCAATCAATGCATAACCAACGGCAACGAGTAAAATGGGACTAACCGCATGAAGAATCTTATCCCAAAAAGGAATGACGATAATCAGTCGTAAGCCGGTTCCTAAAAAAACAGAAATCCATAGGAAAAACCAGTAATAGAGACGAACGATTTTGGGAAAGACAAGTCCGGTAAATCGTGTGAAAAGAAATGGCAGAAAAATGATGGCAATACCGGCAATCATTTCTACTGTCAGCAGCTGATACTGGCTGACAGGCTCCATAATGAACATTTTAACGATGTTTACGCCTAAGGTGATAATGCCAAAAATCAGCAGGAAGAAGAAGGCTGCTCGTTCCTGTTTGTCTTCAAATTGTAGTTTCATTATATTTCCTCCTGAATAATTGCCTGTTATTTTTCAATAAATTCCTGTATAGCCTCTAAAAATGCTGCTTCTGTTGGGAAGACAGCACCGTTTAATTTTACCAGCCCTACAGTATAAAGATTTAGATAGTGGAATTGGTTTTCCGCAGTTTCTTGTAAGGCAGCCAGCTTTTGAGAATTATCAGCACCTTGTTGTCGAGTATCTGTATAGAGAGCCAATACTGGTATTTTCTTTGCGTAGGCCACTCCGATTTCGGAAGCAACACCGGCATCAATTGTCAGACCATCAAGAACAGCGACAAGCAGGTCACTTTCCAATACCTTTTCAGTATCTGCCAATGCAATCATTTTACTGTTGGCATAAGCTGTTTTGTCATTGATGGCTTCATTTTCTTGCGGTAGATAGACTTGAATATCTGAGCTTAACGCCCGAATTTCCTTAACTAAATAGTCATTATAAAGCAAATCTGCTTTGGCGAACATTGGACCAGCGAAGTAAATTTTCATGTAATAATATCCTCCTAAAAATTAAATCAATAATTGCTGCATTAAAATGTCAGTCGTTTCTTGAACCGAATGTGCTGAAACATCAATGCATGTTGTGTCTAGCTGTTGATAGAGCGGCAATCTGTTTAGACTGTTTGTCAGATTCTCAACTGCTCGTTTTCCCTGTGCGGCATCCTTCATAAAGCGTTCAGTGAGTGCCTGCTCATTGCTGATTAGTGAAAAAGAATGGAACTCAAAAGGTTCATCTAAACCATCAAGTAACTCATTGATGATTGCTTGTTCGTGCATGACCCAACAAAAAATCACTGTGTTGATTGTCGAGTTTCTCAAAAAGGAGCCAAGTAGAAACGTAATATTTTTTATGACCATCGCTTTGTTTTCTTCGTTTACGACAAATGGATGAAGGTCCCAGCACCAGTCGCCATCGAGAAATACAGACTGCGTCAGTCGGCTTGCCAATTCTTTGCTGACAGTGGTTTTGCCAATGCCCATTGGACCGCCGATAAAGATGAGCTTCTTCATTTGCGAGTACCTCCTTTAGAAATCATCACTGAAATAGGCTTCCTGGTCGGGAAGAATTCTTTCCAGTGTGTCTAAGGTTTCTTTATCAGTCTCTAATCGTTCAATACGATAAAGATAGTTTGGTCTGCGGTAGTTCATGAACAGACAAGTCAGGGTTTGAATATCTAACGTTATCGAATGACCCAAGGGCTGGTCTCCAACTGTTACTTGCCCATTTTCATCCCATTGAAGAGAAAAAATACCATTATTCCATTCTGCTACAGGATCTTTTACTACAAAATGAAAAGGAGCAGCGGTACTCTTGAATGGGTAAGAGGTCAAAAAGCCTTTAACATCAACAATTCTCGCCATAAAATAAGGTTCGATGGTTTCTTTAATTTGACTGTCCTCTAACAGAAAGGCAAGCGGTTCATTTTTGTAGATGTCTCCCTGTACCCAATAAATCATTGAGAAGTGAGCGGTGATAAAGTTCCAGAGGCCATTCCTAGCTTCTTGATTCAGATAAAACATTTCTTTGATATGAAAGACTTCTTCTGCAACCCAGTAAAACAACACACCCGTAGGCTTTTGATTGGCGTCGTAATAGATAGCTGCGGTTCGTTCTTCCTCATTTTCAAAGCGCCAGTATTCCTTCCAATTAAATTTACTACGAATCATTGCCCCGTGATTTTGTAAGGCAAATTGATCATAAACGGTAAATACATCTTCGTGATCAACTGCTGTTCGTTCAACCATTCCGGATACTTCAACAGCTTTAGGCAGCTGAGTATCTCTAATTTTGAAAGACAGCTTATCCGACATGATTTCCCAGCCTTTTCTTCGATAATAGGGGATGCTGTACGGATATAAATAGGAAATCCATTGCTTGTCTTCCTTCATTGTTTTCAGAGCCACATGAATCAGGTCTTGCATTAAGCCATGATTCGCATATTCCGGGTAGGTTCCGACACCGGTGATTCCACCCATTTCGTAGAGCGATCCATGAATGTTTACACGACAAGGGTAGATGGAAATCTGAGAAATCAGCTTATTTTCATGAAACCATCCAAACACCTTGGACAACTCAAGGATTGGTCGTTTAGAGCGGACAAACTCCCGTTTATTATCGAAGCCGCTTTCTTCTAAATCGGATTCAGTAAATTGAAAGACATAGCTGAGCAGCTCATTGAATTGGTCAAGATATTCTTCACCAACCGGCTTCAGCTTCAATTGTTTTCGAAAGTCATTCTGATCCATTTTTTTCCTCTCCAATTTCCATTTTGATTTATAACAAGTATATCAAAAAACACGAAAACATACAGAAAAGTAGTGTCTATTACAAAAATACTGGTGAAATATGCGCATGAATAGGCTTTTTCCCTTTGATTGGGAGGGAAAAGAACAGAATCGGATGAATCAGAAATGCATTTGATGAAAGTTCTTTAAATCTGTAAAAAACCTTGTTATAATGAGAACTGCTGATTGAAAAGAAATGAGGAAGACAATGAATATAAATGATATGAAGAAACGACAGGAAAAAATTCGTAATTTTTCCATTATCGCCCATATAGACCACGGAAAATCAACACTTGCGGATAGAATCTTGGAAAAAACAAATACAGTGACTTCGCGAGAAATGCAAGCCCAGCTATTGGACTCAATGGATCTTGAGCGTGAACGCGGAATCACAATTAAGCTTAACGCGGTTGAACTGAATTATACAGCTAGAGATGGCGAAACCTATATTTTCCATTTGATTGACACACCGGGACACGTCGATTTTACTTATGAAGTATCTCGAAGTCTGGCAGCCTGTGAGGGTGCTGTACTTGTTGTGGATGCGGCACAGGGAATTGAAGCGCAAACTCTTGCGAACGTTTATTTAGCATTAGATAATGACTTAGAGATTTTACCGGTTATCAACAAGATTGATTTGCCTGCTGCTGATCCGGAACGAGTTCGTCAAGAGATTGAAGATGTTATCGGAATTGATGCCAGTGAAGCTGTATTGGCAAGTGCCAAAGCAGGAATCGGGATTGAGGATATTCTTGAGCAGATTGTTGAATATGTACCTGCTCCTGCAGGAGATGTAGACGCACCGCTGAAAGCCTTGGTTTTTGACTCAGTTTATGACAGCTACCGTGGTGTCGTGTTGAATGTCCGCATCATGGATGGTGTCGTGAAGCCGGGAGATAAAATTCAAATGATGAGCAACGGCAAGACTTTTGATGTAACAGAAGTCGGAGTCTTTTCACCTAAAGGGATTGCCAGAGATTTCTTGATGGTAGGTGATGTTGGTTATATCACTGCCAGTATCAAGACGGTTCAAGATACTCGTGTCGGTGACACTGTCACTTTGGCAGACAATCCGGCAGAAGAAGCGTTGGACGGCTATCGTAAAATGAATCCGATGGTGTATTGCGGCTTATATCCAATCGATAATTCCCGTTATAATGATTTGAGGGAAGCATTAGAGAAATTACAGTTGAATGATGCAGCGTTACAGTTCGAACCAGAAACATCACAGGCTTTAGGCTTTGGGTTCCGTTGTGGTTTCTTAGGTCTCTTGCATATGGATGTTATCCAAGAGCGATTGGAAAGAGAGTTCAATCTGGAGCTTATCACGACTGCACCATCTGTTATCTATCATGTGAATAAGACAGATGGGTCATTAGTGGTCGTGGATAATCCAGCTGATTTCCCAGACCCGGGTGTGATTGATTCTGTAGAAGAGCCGTATGTAAAAGCACAGATCATGGTACCGAATGATTACGTCGGCGCAGTGATGGAGCTTTCTCAAAGAAAACGTGGCGAGTTTATCACTATGGATTATCTAGATGATTATCGTGTAAACGTGGTGTACTATATTCCGTTATCAGAAATTGTTTTTGATTTCTTTGATAAGCTCAAATCAAGCACGAAGGGCTATGCGTCACTGGATTATGAGATGAGTGACTATCGTACAAGCCGTTTAGTGAAGATGGATATTCTTTTAAATGCAGAGAAAGTGGATGCGCTAAGCTTTATCGTCCACAGAGATTTTGCTTATGAACGTGGAAAAGCAATCGTTGAAAAGCTGAGAAAGCTGATTCCAAGACAGCAATTCGAGGTGCCAATCCAAGCGGCGATTGGACAGAAAATCGTTGCTCGTTCTGATATTAAAGCTCTTCGTAAGAACGTACTGGCGAAATGTTACGGCGGTGACGTGTCTCGTAAACGTAAGCTGTTAGAGAAACAAAAAGAAGGTAAGAAGCGAATGAAACAAATTGGTTCTGTAGAAGTGCCACAGGAAGCCTTCATGGCTGTACTGAAAATGGATGAGGATGAACCGAAGAAATAGTATCAAAACTAATAACACAGGAGCAATCACCAGTTTGATGATTGCTCCTGTGTTATTGCTTTTTTTGAAAAATGGGACTGACAGGATATTCCCATCAGTCCCTAAAAGTATAGTTTTTAGATTTTATCCAAAATCAATTGAGCGCAGTCAATTTGGTTAGGAATATTGCCTTGCTCATCTTTGACACGCCAAATATCTGGTGTGATTTCATCAACGACATACATTTTTCCGTCAGCATCATACCCAATTTCAATTTTGAAATCAATGAGGGTTAGATTCATTTCCGCTAACGCATCTTTAAGAACCGCCCCAACTTTTGTTAAAATCTCAAGTGCTTCATCATATTGTCCTGGTTTTAGAATGCCTTTCATTTGGCATAGACGGTCAGTAATCAAGGGATCGCCCTGCTCATCATCCTTCAATGTCACTTCAAGATACGGCGGATCAAAAGGTAATCCTTCCGGTAAAGTAAAACGACGACACATACTACCAGCAGTGAAATAGCGCAAAACAAATTCTAAATTCGGTACCGTTAGTTGGCGAACCTTCATGATACCTTTTTCAATGTCTGCATCTAAATAGTGAGTAGGAATATCATTTTTTTCCATCAGTTCAAAGAAGTATTTAGAAACAGTCAAACCAATTTTTCCTTTGCCATCAACGCTGCCGCCAACTGTGTTAGAGCCTGGATCAAAGACACCATCTTCGCCAGTTGCGCTATCCTTAAATAATAAGTAAACCTCTTTGTTTTCTTCATCAAGTAAGACCGTTTTTGTTTTGCCGTCGTACAATTCCTTCATGTTTTTCCCGCCTTCGTTAAAATTTCTAGTATTTAAATTAATGATACCATTGGATATTTTCACTGTCGATTATTTTTCGGATTTTAGTCTAAATAAGTTGATTAAAGTTCGTGTTTAGCTCGTTATGTGTGTTTAAATCGTATTAAAAGTTTTCCTGATTGATTTTCGTTCGTGTTTTTCGAGTGTCACAAGAATTTTTTAGAGTGCTTTTCACTCCCCTGGTTTTGAAGAGGGGAAAGGAGCAGTTTTTATGTAGCGTTATTGAAAAAGATGCCAGTGATTTCTCACTGACATCATAATTCGAGTGTTTTAATTTCTTATTTTACAATCGGTGGAGTTCCTTCCGCGTTTCCGGCGATTGCTTCGATTTGAATCAACGCATTTTTAGGCAGCTCAGATACGCCCACGACTCTTCTGGCAGGGGTGCCGTCTGGGAAGAAGGTACCATAGATTTCATCTACTGCAGCAAGATTGGCGATATCTTTAAGATAGATATTTACCTTCACTAAATCCTCCAAAACATGGTTCACGCTCTCAATAATCGTTTTGATATTTCTCAGGCATTGCTCTGTCTGCTCTTTGATACCACCAACTACAATTTCACCGGTTTGTGGATTCAAAGGCAATTGAGCTGAGATATTATTATAGTGAGAAAAAGCAACTGTCTGTGTAGCTAGAGAGCAAATAGGTGCTTTTGTTGTATTGTTTGCTTCAAGGATAAGTCCGTGTCGGTCCTCAATTGCTTGCGGAGGAGTACCATCTCCATGAGAAACAACCGCTTCGATTTGTACCAGAGCATCCATAGGCAAAGCGGCAGCTGGAACAACTGACCGTGCTGGAACATAGGCTACAGCTCTGGCAATCGCTGAGTCAGGGAAAAAGGTTTTATACACTTCATCGATAGCGTCAATATCTGCCAGATTTTTAACGAAAACAGTGATTTTAACAATATCATCAAATGGTACATCGATGCTTTCTAAAATCGTTTTAATATTTTTCAAGCATTGGCTGGTTTGTTCCCCGATCCCGCCAACGACTACTCTGTTTGTTTTAGGATCAATTGGTAACTGGGCAGAGAGGTTGTTGTAGTGGGAAAAAGAAACTGTCTGCGTAGAAAGCGAATTGACTGGCGCTTTATCAGTATTGTTCGTCAGTTTTATAAGATCCCCGGCCTGCGGAGCATCAGGGATGGTTCCTTCACCATTTGAAAGAAGTGCTTCGATTTGAACAAGAGCATTCATAGGTAGAGCATCGACTGCAACGACAGTTCGCGAAGGAAGATAGGTTGTGAAATATGTCTTATACACCTCATCTACAACCTCGACATCTTTAATATCTGTCACGAAAACAGTGATTCTGATGATATCACTCATTACATGGTGGATACTGTTTGTAATCGCTTGAATATTTTTGAAGCATTGCTCGGCTTGCTCTTTGATGCCACCGGCTACTAATTTACCGGTTTGCGGATTTAACGGTAATTGAGCTGAAAAATTGTTGTAGTGAGAAAAAGCGACCGTTTGAGAAGCCAGAGGATGCATAGGTGCTTTATCAGTGTTCCTTGCTAATACAATGTTATCTTTTGTCATATTCACGTACTCCTTTGATTTTCATTTTTGTTTGTCGTTCAAGATAAAAGTCTAATCTATTAGATAAAGTTAGTCAAGCGCTTTCATTGTTGTTTTTTAAGGGTTTTGTGTTTTTTTTAGAAGAGAAGAGAACATTTTTTTTACTATGATAAATTGATAGAATAGCTAACGTGAAAATCGTCAATAGTTATCTGTCAGAAAATCGGCATTAGTTATGTTAAATTCTACTCAAGCAAGCTGTAGCTCTGTGATTATGTCGCTTCACATAATAGCGAGAAAATATTCAGATGAAATAGTGGTCTTATTGTGGTTTTTTATCTTACTGAGAATAGTGCTTAAATTGCCAAGTTTGATAGGTTGTCTGGCAATACACTTCAACCAAATAAGAACTCCTACTGCAGCTTTATCATCTGTAGTAGGAGTTCATTTATGATAGATGTTTTATAACCTAAATCAATTCAGCTTTTTTACAGAATCCCGACACACGAGCTTTGTGTTAAGAAAAAGCTGTTTTTTTACTAATGATGCTGTCGATCCTTGTTCAATCAGGGAAATCGCTTCTTGAGCAATTTCTTTGATTGGTACATGTACAGTTGTCAGTTCCGGTGTAATGACACGGCTTTCAGAGATATCATCAAAACCAATGACAGATAAGTCTTCAGGTACACGGATACCAAGCTTTGCCAATGTTTTGATGACGCTGATGGCGATGTAATCGTCCTCGCAAAAAACAGCAGTAATTCCTTTAATAAATTCCAAAAACTGCTCCTGTTTGTTTTGGATTGGATTAATTTCCATACCGGGCAGATAGAATTTAGGCATATCTGCAGGAGTAAGACCGAATGAGTGGATAGCTGCTTTGAAGCCTCGTCTACGATCATAGAAATTGTTGATTCTCTGGATACCCTTGATATAGCCAATACTTCGATGCCCCATATCCAGCAAATGTTGCGTGGCATCATAGGCACCAAGAAAATTGTTCATGGTGATTGTATTGCAGTCAAGACTGCTACACTGTGTATCGAGAATAACTAAATTCTCGAAGTGTTCATTGATTGTTTTGATATGAGAAGCAGTCAGATTTGTTCCTAAAATGATAATACCATCGCTGCTGTCATGCTCCTCGATGGTGGTTAACTCGTTGTAAAGAAGCTCCTTTGGCAAGCTGTTTGTCGTTAAAACATGTCCCTTTGCGCCTATTTCAGTAGAGATATAGGAAAGCAACTCCTTGAAAAAGGGCAGCTGGTCATAGTTTTCGGGAACGACATCTTCATTGGTACAGGCGATAAAGCGAATTTTTAATTTGTGCTCTTCTTTTTTTGTCCGTTTTCTTAATGGACTATAGTTATATTTTTCAGCAATCTCCAAGATATATTTTCTTGTTTCGTCACTTACTCCCGGCTTGCCATTCAATGCCAGCGAAGCAGCCGATTTTGATACCTTGGCGAGTCTAGCTACATCTTCTAATTTCATCATTCATTCCTCCGCATGTTCAATTTATCATACAACTGAAAAACAAGCAAATAAATTTAGTGGAATAATTTATCTGTTTTAGTGGTTTTGTTTTATATACATTATTATTTCTTGATTTTCTAGCAGTATACACCATAAAAACCTTTAGTTTACTAAACTAAAAAACATTTTTAATAAAAATTTACTTTGTTTATTGTTTGTTCAGTTGAACGATGCTATTCTGATTTTGAAGAAAGCGTTTCATAATTATTATCGTTGGAATGGAGTTGGAAATAATGGATAAAATCACGATTGGTTTTGCTCCTACAAGAAGAAACTTATTTAGTGCTGAAGCAGCTATTGAGTATGCAGAGTTAACACGAAAGAAAATGGATGATATGGGAATTTCATATATTGATATCCAAGACATCAACCAAGATGGTTTACTTTATGACGATGAAGGTGTGGAGAAAATCGCTGCTAAATTCAAAGCTGAGGGAGTCGATGGCTTATTTTTGGCAAACGAGAACTTTGGTACGGAGTATGCCTGTGCTCGTCTGGCGAAGCAGCTTGACGTTCCGGTTCTGCTATGGGGGCCAAAAGACGAGATGCCGGCAGAGGATGGCTCACGTTTGAGAGACACTCAATGTGGACTGTTTGCGATTGGGAAGGTTCTGCGAAGGTTCAATATCCCGTTTACCTATATGAAAAACTCTGATATTGATTCGCCTGAATTTGAACGAGGGCTGAATGATTTCATCAAGGTTTGTAACGTGGTGAAAACCTTCAAAGCAACCAGGATTTTACAAGTTGGTCCACGACCGTTTGACTTCTGGACCGTAATTTGTAACGAAGGTGAGCTGTTAGAGCGTTTCAATATCTCACTTTCTCCGGTTCCTATTAAGGAAGTTGTTCAGGAGATTGAGCGAATAAAAGCAAAGGAATATGGAAAAATTGCAGCTGTGATGGACTATTTCAAGAAAAATACAGAGGTACAAATTACAGAAGAGCGGCTAGAAATGGTCGCGGCGCTAAAGGTCGCATTGCAAAGTCTTTGTGTATCCTATGGCTGTAATGCAGGCGTTATTCAATGCTGGACAGCATTACAGGACGAAATCGGTATATTGCCTTATGCTTCGTTGTCACTTCTTCAGGAAGAGGGGATTCCCTTTGTTTGCGAAACCGATGTTCATGGGGCGATTTCAGAATTATTGGTTGAAGCAGCGTCACTTGGCGAGCATCGCGCGATTTTTGCAGATGTGAACTGCCGTCATCCTGAAAATGAGAATGGTGAGCTTTTACAACATTTAGGTGTTTTTGCCTTTTCGACAGCAGAAACCAAGCCTATTTTGCCTAAACGCCATTTCGTTTTTGACTATCCTGGTTCTGTAGCTTTTCGAGCAATTAAGGATGAATATACCTTATGCCGTTTTGACGGAGACCACGGCGATTATTCTCTATTGATGGGGACCGGAAAGGGCATCGACGGTCCGTTCAACCAAGGGACATATCTCTATTTGGAATTTGAAAACCTGAATCGTTTGGAGTTCAAGCTAGTAGAAGGGCCATATATCCATCATGTAGCTGCAGTAAGAAAAAATGTTGTACCGATTCTATATGAAGCCTGTAAGTATATAGGAATTCAACCGGATTTTTATGACCCCATTGAAGAAGAAGTCAAAGCCTATTTGAGAGGAGAATAAGGATGGAAATTATTGAACTGAAAAAAAAGGCAATTGACATTCGAAAGGATATCCTTCAATTGGTTTATGAAGCGAAAACAGGACACACAGGTTCTGATTTATCCTGTACCGATATTCTAGTTGCTCTTTATTATCAAGTCATGACTATTGATCCCAATCAACCGCAAATGGCTAATCGTGACCAATATATTCAGAGTAAAGGACATGCTGCCGAAGTTTTATGGGCGGTACTTGCGGATAAGGGATTCTTAAGTAAAGAAGAGCTGCGAACCTTTTCTAAATTTGGGTCACGCCTAATTGGGCATCCAAATAATAAGGTGGACGGGGTTGAAATGAATACTGGCTCCTTAGGGCATGGACTTCCGGTAGCTGTAGGCATTGCCCTTGCCGGAAAAATGGATGATGAATCGTATCATACGTATACGTTATTAGGTGACGGCGAGCTTGCTGAGGGTTCAGTATGGGAAGGTGCCATGGCAGCGGCGAACTATCGGCTGGATAATCTGACAGCCATTATTGATCGTAATGGGTTGCAGATTAGCGGACGATCGGAAGAGGTTATGTCAGTTGAACCATTGGATGAAAAATGGCGGGCCTTTGGCTGGGAGGTACTGGTCGTGGATGGAAATGATATGGAGGAGCTTGTTCAAGTACTTTCCGAGCCCAATCAGCCGGGGCAACCCAAGCTAATCATTGCTGAAACAATAAAGGGGCGGGGCTTCTCAGAAGCAGAAAACCAAGCGGGCTGGCATCATAAGGTGCCGACAGAAGAACAGTTGATAAAAGCGTTAGCTGAGCTTGACCAGCAAATGGAGGTGTTGACCAATGAAGGAAAATAATATAGCAAATAAGCAAGCGATGTGTGAGGTGTTGATTGATGCAGCAAAGCTTGATCCTTCTTTGCTGGTTCTGACAAGTGATTCTCGTGGATCGGCATCACTTGTCGCGTTTGGAGAGGAGCGACCGAATCAATTAATTGAAGTCGGGATTGCTGAACAAAATATTGTCAGTATTGCCGCCGGACTGGCTCATATGGGCAAACATCCTTTTGTTGCTTCTCCGGCATGCTTTCTGAGTATGCGAAGTATTGAGCAGATTAAGGTAGATGTTGCTTATTCCAATAAAAATGTGAAGCTAGTGGGAATTAGTGGCGGTGTCAGTTATGGGGCATTGGGAATGAGTCACCATTCTTTACAGGATATCGCAGTGGCACGAGCAATTCCAAATTTACAGGTCTTGTTGCCGGCGGATCGTTTCGAAACGGTGCGCATGTTTCAGGCACTGATTGATTCGGATGTCCCAGCGTATATTCGTTTAGGTCGTAATCCGGTTCAGGATTGTTATGAGCAGCTGGATTATGATTTTGAAATAGGTAAGGCAGTTACGATGATTGAAGGACGGGATGTTACTTTTATTGCAACCGGTGAAACGGTAAGGCAGGCGATGGACGCAGCGGAGCTATTAAACCGTAAAGGGGTTCAGGCAGAGGTGCTGAATGTTCATTCTTTGAAACCTTTTGATACTTCGGCAGTCTTGAGAACTGCGAGGAAAACAGGATGTGTCATTACAGTAGAGGAACATAGTATTCATAATGGACTGGGTGCCGCAGTCGCTGAAGCATTGGCTGAGGAAACAGGTATCAAGCAAAAAATCGTTGGATTTCCAGACGAAGCTCTTATCACGGGTTCGGGACCGGAGCTATTTCGTTATTATGGATTGGATGGGGAATCGTTAGCTGAGACAGCTAGTGAATTTATCGGTGGCTGACATGGCAGAAAACTATCAAATCGTCCTCGACCAAAGCACATCGGGCACGAAGCTGCTATTGCTCAAAAATGGCAAAATACTTCAACGCTACGATAAAAAGCATAAACAAATATATCCTCAGAACGGGTGGGTTGAGCATGACCCACTCGAAATCTGGCACAATGTGACGGAGCTGCTGGACTTGGTTTTTGAGGAAAATCTATTGGCTTACAAGGATATCTCTGCATTGTCCATCACCAATCAACGGGAAACAATTATTGCTTGGGATAAAGAAACAGGTCAACCGCTTTACAATGCAATTGTTTGGCAATGCAATCGCAGTTCGGAAATTTGCGACAAGTTGATCGAACAAGGTGTAGAGGAGTCAATCAATCAAAAAACGGGTTTGCGGTTAGATCCTTATTTTTCAGGAACAAAAATCAAATGGCTATATGATGAGCTTCCGATAATAGCAGAAAAATCAGGAACAGGTGAGTTGGCAATCGGTACAATGGATAGTTGGTTAATTTGGAAACTGACTCAGGGAGCTGTTTTTGCGACAGATGCTAGTAATGCTTGTCGAACCTTACTGTACAATATCAACACTGACATGTGGGATAATGAACTGATTCGACTATTTGGCATTGCTCCTGGGGATTTGCCGGAGATTAGAAAGGCTGATGCTGAATTTGGTACCTATCATGGGATTCCAATCGTCGGCGTTATGGCAGATTCCCAGGCAGCACTCTTTGGTGAAGGCTGTACGGAGTTTGGTGATGTAAAAATTACAATGGGAACAGGTTGTTCAGTTATGATGCAAGCAAAAAATCGTAGTACGCTGAGAGACCTTCGGATTTTGACGACGACAGCTTGGCAGCAGCAAAAAAACGAGGCTTATGCTTTAGAAGGAATCATTCGTTCCTGTGGCGATGCAATCAATTGGTTTTGCCAAGATGTCACCGCTATAGATGATGTCACTGAGTTGTGTAATGAGGTATTATTAGAACAGAAAGAAGCGTCCGTCTTTTTTGTTCCGGCGTTACTGGGATTAGGTGCTCCTTTTTGGGACAATAACCGGACTGCGGCGTTCTTAGGGCTTACACGAACGACGGCACAAAAGGAGCTGTTGCGTGCCATTCTGGAAAGCATCATTTTTCAAATCAAAGCGGTTATTGATGTGATGGAAGAGGTCTCCGGGGAACAAATCAACCATGTATTTATTGATGGCGGTGTGTCCAAAAACAGAATGCTAATGGAGTTATTGGCTACTCTACTGAATAAAGAAGTCATTGTGAGGGAAGTGGAGGAATTTTCCGCATTAGGTGTAGCGATGTTGGCTAATCCAAGCATACAATCAAGAATGGCAGAGACCAAAATCAACCCATCTGTGAAACAGACAAAGATAGCTTTGGCTTACGGAAAATGGAAGCGTTTGATTGGATAGTGGCGTGAATCAACTGCATTGACGTAACCAGAAAGAAAGGGATGGTGGCGGTGCAAACAGAAAGAATAATGATAAGTGAGACTGCCTATTTTGATACGTATCTTCTTCATAACTCTAAAGAATACAATTGCGGGAAAAAACGTCCAATCGTGATTGTCTGTCCAGGCGGCGGATATGCCTTTACCAGTGACCGAGAAGCGGAAGTGATTGCACTGAAGTTCAATAGTATCGGCTTAAACAGTGCAGTTCTTTGGTACACGACAGGAGATAAAATAAAGAATGCTCCGGCGAATGCATGGGTAGAAGCTGCTCGGACAGTCAATTATATTCGTGAGCGGGCGGAGCAATGGCTAATAGATGAAGAAAATGTAATAATCTGCGGCTTTTCAGCTGGTGGGCATGTAGCCTTGCAGCTGGCAACACGTTGGAATGACCCGAAGCTTGCGGAGCAAATCGGAGTGCCAAGTGAACAACTGAAGGTTAATTTGGCAATTGTCGGCTACCCGCTAGTTTATCAGGAGAAGGCATTTCCTATAGAAGATATGGGTTTTGGAGCGACATTGATTTCAAAGCCGTTGACGGCCAATGAACGATTTTTTGGAGAAAAAAGACCTTCGAAAGAGGCGATAAGCAGCATGAATATACTAAATCACATGAATGAACAGACACCGCCCATGTTTATCTGGCATACGACAGAGGACAAGCTGGTGGAGGTCACACATTCTTTGCAGTTGGGAGAAGCTTTAGCTAGAGCTAATATCCCATTTGAGCTGCATGTATTTGAAAAAGGAGAACATGGATTGGCTTTAGCTGATCGAACAACGGCACGTAAGTCAAGTCATTTGAACCCTCATGTTGCAAAATGGTTTGAGCTTTGTGAGGGCTGGCTGCAACCATACATTGATTGAAAGAGAGAGGAGTGCGTTTAGTGAAATTAGAAGTTTGTTCAAATAATCGTACCTTGCTTCGTGAGGGAGAACATTTTTTCTATCTCGCCGATACTTGCTGGAGTGCGTTTACCAGCATTAAGGAAGACGAATGGGTAAGGTATTTAAAGAAAAGAAAGGCACAGGGCTTTAATACGCTTCAAATTAACATCTTGCCTCAATGGGATCGTAGTCGCGGTATATTCGACTTACAACCGGCCGAGCAAAAGGATGGTCAGTATGATTTTTCTGTTTGGAACGAAGCGTATTTTGAACATGCTCAGACACTTTGCCGCATTGCACAGGACTATGAGTTTACATTGGCATTAGTTGTTTTATGGTCCAACTATGTTTCAGGTACGTGGGCAAGTAGAATGAACAAAGGCAAAAATATTTTATCAAAGGAACATCGTTACTTGTACTACGAAAAGATCATTACCACTTTTGACTCCTTCAATCCTATCTATTTTATTGGTGGAGATACGGATTTTCCAACACAAGAAACAATTGATACGTACGTGGAGGCATTTGAATTTTTTGAGAAGCATTCTAAAGATACGCTGAAAACAATTCATATAAAGGGACGTTTACAGGAAATACCGGAGGAAATCATCGAACATTTGGATATCTACTTGTATCAGTCCGGTCACAATAACGCCTTTTTGAACATGCCTTATCTACTTGCGGAGCATTTTTATCAATTGGAACGTCAACGCCCGATAATTAATTCAGAGCCTTGTTATGAACAGATGGGTTTTGCCCGTCAGGTTTATGGTCGATTCAGTCAACGTGATGTCCGTAAAGCAGCCTGGCAATCTGTATTATCCGGAGGCTGTGCCGGAATCACTTATGGTGCACATGGGATTTGGAGCTGGCATGGGGAGGAGGCAGCATTTGCTGAAGATATCGGGGAAGCATTTGACAGTCCTGTACATTGGGAGGAAGCGCTGCAATTTCCGGGAGCAAATGACTATGGTTTTCTAAAGCAGCTAGTTGATTTACTGCGAATTCAAAATTTAGTTCCTTGTAACGAATATTTGTTAAAAGGAGACGAGCAGATACGGCTGGCGAAAACCGTTGGCGAGACACATTACTTTATATACGTTCCCAGTAATACAACTATCCGACTGGCAGTTGATTTATCTGATTACCAACTTACGTTAATTGACTTGAAGGAAAATCGTTTATTGAAGCCGTCATATGAGGTTGATGGAAATGAGATGGTGTTTAACACACATAGTTGTTTGGAAGATGTCCTGATTATTGCACAGAATAAGGAGTGAAAAAAATGGATAAATATATGGATAGTGTCTTAACTTTTGCAGATAAAATTTCGAATAATAAATACTTGAAAGCTATTTCCAATGGGTTGATGGCGACTTTGCCCGTCAATATTATTGGTTCGATTGCGCTGTTGCTGGCTGTATTGCCAATTGAAGGCTGGAAAAACTTTATCGCTTCAATCAATCTCGGCGGTTATTTCTCCGTTGGTTACAGCATGACTGTCGGTGTCATTTCGTTGTACGCAGCTTTCCTAGTAGGGCATCGTCTGGCAACGGAGTTCAATCAATCGGCTGTGCCGGCAGGAATTGTTTCCTTGTTTGCATTTTTAATGATGACGCCGTTGACGACACTGGATGAGACAACTACCTTGGACATGAGTAAACTAGGTGCAGAAGGTCTATTCACCGCGATGATTTGCGGACTCGTTTTCGCACGAATCTATTGCCTGATTTTGGAAAAAAACATCTCAATCAAAATGCCGGCAGGGGTTCCTCAGTTTGTGTCGGATACATTTGCCGGATTAATTCCAGCTATTATCGTAGGATTCATTGCAATCATTATCAGTTGGTTATTCAGCTTTACCACTTACGGTTCATTCTCAGATTTTGTGTATCAGCTGTTGGCATCACCGTTGCAAAGTTTATCTTCCAGTGTAGGATCGTTAGTCTTTATCGTTCTTATTCAAATGGTTCTATGGTTCTTCGGTATCCACGGTTCATTGGTTGTTGGAAGCTTTATTACAGCTCTCTACCTGCCAATGGATGTTCAAAATATGGATGCCTTGGCTTCAGGCGTTGCTCGTTCGGACTTACCCAATATTTTGAGCAAATCCTTCTACGATTTATTTGCCGGTATCGGAGGCGCGGGAGGTACATTATCTCTGATTATTGTCATTTTGCTGTTAGCTAAATCAAAACAGTCAAGAACAGTAGCCAATCTAAGTGCAGTCCCGGGGATGTTTACCATTAATGAACCGATGATTTTCGGCTTACCGTTGATTCTAAATCCACTCATGGCCATTCCGTTTATTTTGACACCGCTTGTTCAAACCTTGGTTGCGTATTTGGCAATTTGGAGCGGGTTATTCCCAAGGTTGAGCGGTATCCAAGTACCATTCGGCACACCAATCTTTTTGAACGGCTTTTTAGCTGGCGGTTGGCAAATTGCTTTGCTGCAAATCATTTGTGTTCTTGCAGGCTGTCTGTTGTACCTGCCATTTGTAAAAATTATGGATAAAGAAAAAGTGAAAAGTGAAGAACAAGCAGCAGCAATGGAAGCCAGTGAAACAGAGTCTGAAAAGCTGTCAGTTGATGGAAAAACAGTATAGAAATGCGTGAACTACTTGCTGATTATTGCTAGTGGAGCGGTGAATAAAAGAGGCACGAATCAGAACGAATGCTGGTTGTGTCTCTTTTTTTATGAAAAAGATAAAGAACTATCGCTAAATTGAATAGAGTCACTGCTAGAAGCAATAGGTTTTACCATATTTTCTGACAAAGAGTGAATATAATCTGTTGAATGAAACAAGCTTGCCGTTGCTTTTCTGTCTTTCTTACTGTTGTTTTGTTATAGTTTAGAAAAAGATATAGGAGGGGCGCATGATGAATAGTAAACTCTTGTTTCAAGCACTAAGTAAGTTTTGTTTAGGGCTGGTAGTAATTGGTCTACTCCTGTTTCTTCCGGCGGGTACATTTCAATTCTGGAACGGGTGGCTTTTAATAGGAATATTATTCGTACCGATGTTTTTCCTTGGAATTATTTTATTGTTTAAAGCACCTGGGCTATTAGCTAAACGCTTGAATACAAAGGAAAACGAGAACGAACAGAAACAGGTTGTTCTTTTGTCTTTTGTGATGTTTATGGCGGGTTTTATTGTTTCGGGTTTGGACTTTCGGTTTGGGTGGAGTCATTTATCATCATATGTTGTTATTTTTTCAGCCATTCTTTTGTTGGCTTCCTATGGAATGTATGCGGAGGTTATGCGGGAAAATGCTTATTTATCACGAACAGTTGAAGTGCAAGAAAATCAACAAGTGGTGGATACAGGTTTATACGGTATAATCAGACATCCGATGTACACTGCAACGGTTATTCTATTTCTTAGTATGCCGCTTGTTTTAGGCTCGATTCCGGCGTTCATTATTTTCTTGATTTACCCGTTTGTATTGGTAAAAAGAATTAGAAACGAGGAACAGATACTTGAACAAGAGCTTTCAGGATATAAAGAATATACAAAGAAGGTACGTTATCGATTAATTCCTTTTATTTGGTAGTAAAAATGTAACACTTTTGATAGAAGAAAAAATGCAGAAACGCAAGAAATTTATGCGGAGCTGTGTTTTTTTTGTTTTTGTTTAAAAATAAATAATTTGTAGGCAAAAATAAGCTAGAAAATAGTATTGTCTGGTGGTATTATCTTAATGGGTGAAAAATAAGATGAATAGTTAGCTTGTTTAAATGATTAAATGTTTTTTGAAAGGAAGAGACACATTGAAAAAGGTATCGACATTTGTTTTTTTATTTGGGATGAGCATCATGGTAACTGGCTGTTCTGCAACGAATCAAAGCCAAACGGCAGCATCAAGTACAACAACTGCTGAGAGTACTTCATCCTCTGCGGAAGCAGAAGAGCACCTTGATTATGACAACCAGGAGGAGTGGGAATTTACAGCCGGTCAGATGCAGTCACCGATTGATATCTCTACAAGTAAGGCTCAGGCAATGACAGAGGATAGTGGGACGATTGTGCTGGACTATGATTCAGATGTTGCAAGTGTAGAAAATAACGGCCACAGTATTCAGGTTTCTGATGGAGGAACTGCACAAATTAATGGTAGGAACTTTACATTGACACAGTTTCACTTTCATGCACAAAGCGAGCACACAGTAGATGGCGAACACTATCCGATGGAGGCGCATTTTGTTAACACAGCTCAGGATGGTCGAATTGCTGTTGTGGGCGTTTTCTTTGAAGAAGGGGAAGCAAACAAGGGCTTTCAGGAAGTGCTTGATGATGTCGAAAATGAAAAGGATGATCCAATCACCGATTTAGATGATATGTTGCCAAGCAATAAGAGCTACTATCATTACTTGGGTTCGCTGACCACACCACCATTAAATGAAAATGTAGAATGGTATGTGCTGGAGCATCCGGTGGAAATTTCCACTGAACAAATTGAATCTTTTAAAAAGTTATATTCCCATAATAATCGCGAAGTACAACCGCTAAATGAACGCGTGATACTTAAATATTCTGAGTAATAGAATTGAAAGAGCTGATACCCGTATTCGACTCGGAAATAGGGTATCAGCTCTTTTCATCTATTTAGATAAATTTAGCTACAATGTAATAGGCAAATATTTGTTATCTGCCGACAATAAAAGTCAGCTCGCATTCGCAGACCTTCTTACCGTCAACATAAGCAGTTGCTTGACCAATCCCCACAAAATCCCGCAGCTTTACGATTTCGAAATGCAGTTTAAGAACATCGCCGGGCACGACCTTTTGTCGGAACTTCGCTTTGTTTATACCGCCTATATAGGCCGTTTCACCTTTAAATTGATCCATCTTCAAGATTAAGATAGAGCCAACCTGTGCTAGCGCTTCAATAATCAAAACACCCGGCATTGTCGGATTTCCCGGGAAATGTCCTTGGAAAAATTCCTCATTAATTGTTACGTTTTTTGTAGCAATAATCTTTTTATCAGCAATTATCTCATCGACGTAGTCAATAAAATAAATCGGATATCTATTAGGAATTAAGTCCATTATTTCAGTTACTGTCATTACTTTTTCCATATTATTTATCTCTCCATTTCTTTACACAGATAACAGCATTATGTCCTCCAAATCCAAATGAGTTGCTAATGGCATAGTCAGCTTGGATTGAACGAGCGCCTTCAGTTACATAATCAAGGTCGCATTCTGAATCGGCAATTTTGTATCCGATAGTTGGGTGGGCAACATCATCTTGAAGTGTTTTTACACAGGCGATTGCTTCAATACCGCCAGCTGCCCCTAAAAGATGTCCGGTCATACTTTTTGTACTTGAAATAGGAATATTCTTTGCCTGTTCACCGAAAACACGTTTGATGGCAGTTGTTTCTGCAGCATCATTGGCAGGTGTCGATGTTCCATGAGCATTAATATAGCCGACGCTTTCCGGCTGAATATCAGCTTCAGACAGCGCCATCAGCATGGCGTCAGCTGCACCGCTGCCATCCTTTAAAGGAGCAGTCATATGACTGGCATCGCAGTTACTGCCGTAGCCCACAATTTCTCCGAGGATTTCAGCTCCTCGTTTTTGAGCATGCTCCAGCTCTTCAAGAACAAGCATGCCTGCTCCTTCACCCATGACAAAGCCTTTGCGCTCTTTATCAAAAGGAATGGAAGCCCGCGCCGGATCATCCGTTGTGTTTAAGGCGCTTAGAGCAGCAAAGCCTGCAATACCAATCTCACAGATAGTTGCCTCAGTACCGCCGGTCATCATAATGTCTGCTGTTCCATACTTGATTGCTCGAAACGCTTCACCAATCGCGTTGGTAGCAGAAGCACAAGCAGTTACGATTGTTTGAGATGTACCTTTAGCGCCAAGTCGAATAGAAATATTTCCGGAAGCCATATTTGCGATAACCATAGGAACGAAGAAGGGGGTTACCCGTTTAGGCCCCTTTTTATCCATTACTCGAACCTGATCCTGTAAGGTCGTCATCCCACCGATACCGCTGCCGACAATCACGCCAAAGCGTTTTGCATCAATTGCTGTTTCAGCAAGACCACTCATTGACCAAGCCTCTAAAGCGGCTGTCAGCCCATACTGAGAGAAGAGATCCATTCGTTTTTGTTCTTTTCTATCAAGAACATCACTGGGGTCAAAGTCTTTTACTTCTCCGGCTAATGATACGCCGATTTCATCTGAAGAAAATTTTGTGATTTTTTCTATGCCCAGCTGCCCATTTTTTAGACGCTGCCAATATTCTTTTACTGTATTGCCGAGAGGGGTTACTGCCCCAATTCCGGTTACTACAACTCTTTTCATAGGTTCCTCCTAAATAGTTTGATTTTCAAAGTAATAATTCTTTTATTAACTTATACTTTTGTTAATAAGTCGAGTTAAATAGTTTGACTTTCAAAGTATTATCGTTAATAATGCAGACATTAAAAAATGTCTGTCGTCTTTTTTTATTCTCAATTATGAAATGATATTATCATTCACAACCAGATGATACCAGTTGTGTTTTCATTCGTCAACTTAATTAATTTAAGAACATCTTATATTTTATCTAATTGTTACTTTATTCACAAATGATAATTATTATAAAAACGAAAGTGAATGGGATTTTTTTATGCCGGAAGTGCGAGTACCACTTGTGGAGAAAAGACTTGTAATCAAGTTTATTTATTACGTTTAAAAGCAACGTTTTTCCACTTGTTTAGACATGCTATAATGGAAAAGCATGAGTGATACTTTAAGCGAAGTGACTGTGAATGAAGTGAGGAAAATTATGAATATTTTAATTATAGAAGATGAGAAAAATGTAAGAAATGAGCTCAAGCTGCTGTTGAAAAATGCTTTTTATGAAGTGTTGATGATTGAGCATTTTGACGGAGTGGTAGAACAAATTTTGGCTCATTCGCCTGATTTAGTTCTATTGGACTTGAATTTGCCGAATCAGAATGGCCAGGAAATTTGTCGTACCTTAAGGCAAGCATCAACTGTGCCGGTAATCTTTCTAACAAGTGATAATCATGTAATGACGGAACTGGATTGTATTTTAATGGGTGGCGATGATTTTATTACAAAGCCCTACACTCCTTCCTTACTTTTGGCACGGATACAGGCGGTTCTTAAGCGAACAGTCCATCAGTCAAATGAACAATTTGTAATGACACATAGAGGAGTGACCTTGAACATCAGCACATACAAGGTTTCATTTAAAAGTGAAGAGATTGAACTGACCAAGACGGAGTTTAAACTGCTTCATTACCTGTTTCAAAGAAAGGAAGAGGTCGTTCCCAGGATGGATATCATTGTTTATCTTTGGGACAACGATGTTTTTATTGATGATAATGCCTTAAGTGTTAATATGACTCGATTAAGAAATAAGCTGGAAAATCTTGGCATCTCCGGATTTATCCAAACGAAACGAGGAGTTGGTTATCAGATATGACTCTATTTCGCTATATCCATGACAAGCTGCTGCTGATTATTCTAAATTTTTCTGGTCTATTGCTATTGTCCTTTTATTTGCTCACTGTTGGAAATACGCTCCTCACGATTATTTTAATTGATCTTATTTGGGGAAGTGTGCTGTTTATCTATCTGGGGATTGATTACTATCAACGTCAACGCTATTTCAATGGTATTACCAGACAAATGGCTCAATTGGATAAGCCATATCTGATTTATGAGCTGATGGAGCATACGTGGCGTTATGAAGATGAACTGCATAAAGAGATTCTGCGAGAATCGACGCTTTCTGCAATGGAAGCAATCGTTTCGCTGGAAGAAGACCAAAGTGACTATAAGGAATTTATTGAAGCTTGGATTCATGAAGTGAAGCTGCCGATGACCAGTCTACACTTGATGAGTGCTGAGATGAAAGGGAATGCAGCGAGGAAGCTTGAGACTTACTTGATTGATTTGGAAAACCAAGTGGATCAGGCTCTTTTTTACGCACGAAGTGATTATGTCCATCAAGACTATCTTATTCAAGAAGTTTACCTGCAGGATATTATTAATGAGCTGATTAAGAAGAATAAGTATTTGCTGATTCACAATCAAATGCAGGTCACCGTTGATTGTGAAGTTATGGTCCATACCGATAAAAAATGGCTGACCTTTATCGTCAATCAAGTGCTGTTCAATGCTGTGAAATATAAGAAAGCCGATTCCGGAGAGCTTTCTTTTCGAACGATTTCTACAAAGGATAATACCAAGCTGGTAATCCGAGACAACGGAATCGGTATCAAGGCGCATGAGCTGCCGCGGATATTCACTAAAGGGTTTACAGGAACAAATGGCAGGGATGCCGGAAAAGCGACAGGCTTTGGTCTTTACTTGTGTAAGAAGCTATGCGCAAAGCTGGGGTTAACAATTACCGGGGATTCTGTTGAAGAGGAATATACAGAAATAACCATCACCTTGCCAAAAAATAGTTATCTTTCAGAATTGTAACTTTCATGCAAGCTGGATAGATATAACAGAGAGTCGGTTATGACTATACTGAAGCTGTAAAGTTATTTGTTTCTCTAAAAAGTCAGTCCACAACAGGCTTCTTAGGGAAGGAAGGATGATATAAAATGAAGCCGTTGATAAGAATTGATGATGTAGAGAAATATTATGGCAATAAAGGCAGTACTACGAAAGCTTTAAATAGAGTGAGTTTTTCTGTAAGTGAAGGAGAATTCACAGGAATCATGGGGACGAGCGGCAGTGGTAAAACGACATTGCTGAATATGCTGGCGACAATCGATCGCGTCAGTGCCGGCCATATTTATTTTGACAAGCAAGATATCACTTTGCTGGACGAGGACGGTTTAGCGCAATTTAGGAAGGAAAATCTGGGCTTTATTTTTCAGGATTTTAATTTGCTGGATACGCTAACTTTGGAAGAAAATATTACGCTGGCCTTAAGCCTGAAGAGAACAACAGGAGCAGTAGCGGAACAGGCAGAGCGGATGATGAAGCAGCTTGGTATTTATGAGCTAAGAGATAAATTTCCCTATGAAGTATCTGGTGGGCAAAAGCAGCGGTGTGCCTGTGCGCGCGCGTTGATTACTGTACCAAAGCTGATTTTGGCGGATGAACCGACGGGAGCATTGGATTCGAAATCTTCTGCAATGCTTTTGGAGACGATGGAGAAAATGAATCAGGAAATGGCTGCGACGATTTTGATGGTTACCCATGATGCGTTCAGCGCCAGCTACTGCAATCGAATATTGTTTCTTGGGGATGGAGAAGTCTTTCAAGAGCTGTATAAGGGAGAGCGGACCAGGCGAGAATTCCTGAATGAGATATTGGATGTATTAGCGACTATTGGAGGCGATAGTCATGCTGAATAAATTATCCTTTAGAAATGCAAGAAGGTCTGTGAAGGATTACCTTGTTTACATTATTACGATGACAATCATTTCGTCACTGATGTTTGCCTTCAACGGCTTGCTCTTCTCGTCTTCGGTAAGAGAGCTGCTTAACGAGGTAACGTCCATTGCTGTATTCATCGGCTTAGCTACTTTTTTTGTAGTTATCATTGTTATCTGGCTAACGAAATATATCATTAATTTCATGTTGGAAAAGCGGAGCAAAGAGTTCGGCACATACTTGCTGATTGGGATGGATAAAAAGCAGGTAAGCAGAATGTTTAAGCGAGAGCACCTGTTGCTTGGTACATTCACGTTTTTATTAGGATTGATTCCCGGTTATTTGCTTCATCTGGCGTTAATTACTATCTTTTTTACGGTATTTGATTCACAGTACCAGTTTGTGGTCGATATAAACATTTATACGTATCTCCTCACATTGGCTGTCTATTTTTTCGCCTACTTCCTTGCATTATTGCGGATAAACAGAAAGTTTAAAAAAATGGAGATTCGCGAGCTGCTTTATCTGGAAAATAATAACGAGGTAAGTACAAAACGAAAAAGCTTGTTTCTAATCAGTCTTGCGTATCTCTTTTTTTTCCATCTGATTGTTTATACCGGTCATGCGAACGTCCAGCTTATTTGGCCGTTGCTGGCAGGCTTGTTTGCTTCAATCTATGGTCTGTTTATCGGTTTATCAGGGTACTTGACCAGCTATATTCAGAAAAAGGGTAAGGCAATTACTCATGAAGCCAATATCTTCATTTTTCGCCAGCTGGCATCGAAAATCAAAACGATGCGTTTTACAATGGGTTCTCTTACGATTTTGTTTGCAGTGACGATTTTAAGCTGGATGTTTGTGTTATTGTTTTCCAGCTATCAAAAAGAGGTATTCGATGGAAATCTGATGGATATCGATGTTTTTTATCTTAAGGATCACGTGGCAACAGATTTCAGTCAGCAATTAGGAACGATAGAAAAATATGGTGAGATAGAGGAATCCTACACTTATCATGTCTATGACAACGACAAACAGACGAAGCTTAATGAGCATTTATATGAAACGGTCAAGGGTGCCTATGATTCGGAAGGACGTAGTGCTTACTTTGATTACGATACATATATGCTGCTTTCCGACTATAATCATTTGAGAGCAATGGCTGGTTTTGAAGCAGTTAGTTTGGAAGATGGGGAGTATCTAATTCAAGGAAAGGAAAAGCTGGTAAATACACTTACTGCGTATGGTTCTGATAATGATTTATCCATCAACAGTGAGCGATTGACATGCCGCCAAGTAATAACAGATCCTTTTTCTCAAAGCGGTATGAATGGTGCAGACTATATTTTAGTTGTTCCAAACAGCTATGCTTCAAGTCTTACACCATACTACAGTATTTTGGCAGCAAATGTGGCAAGTGATTCGATGTACGAAATCGAACAAGCACTTGAAAAGGATTCAGGCTACTTGGAAGATGGAGACATTGAAGACAAGCTACTGGCTATTAAATATGGCACGAGTAGTGAGCAGCTTATTACCTTCAGTACACCCATTTTAGTAAGAGAAAGCTTAGTCACAGAATTGGATAGTGTGACGGCAAGCGCCAGCTTTACCCTAGGGTATGTGGGAATCGTCTTTTTAGTTGTGGCGATGAGTATCTTGGCTGTTCAACAGCTGTCGGATGCTTCTAAGTATAAATACCGTTACCAAATTTTGAAAAATCTGGGCATGAACCGCAGAGAAAGAAATAAAGTGATAGTGAAGCAATTGGCTATTTATTATTTATGTCCGGTAGTGATCGCTACGCTTGTCAGTGCATTCACAGGTGTATTTGCAAGTGACAGCTTCGCTTATTACACAGGCTTAAGCATGTCAGGCGTCTACTATTATCTGATTGCACTAGTTTTATTTTTAGCAATTTTCTTTATCTATTTCTTAGTCACGTATATTAGTTTTGTACGAGCGGTGGAGAAATAGGGGAAGAGTGAGAGGGAAATTATTTCGAGCTTGGGACATTACTCATATCCAAGCTCGATTTGCATATTAACTGATTAGATGATAGTTACAAAGCTGTGAAATGTATGAATCGTGGCTTCGATATTTTATAGGAAAATACGTTACATATGAAACGCTGTAAATAAAAGTGAAAATGCCGTAATGGCTGCTAAGGGCGTCATAACAAAGCGTTCCTTGTTGCTTTTTGACATTAGGTTCATCAATACATTGAGAGCAAAGTAAAGCCCAAACCCAATACAAATATATTTTGCTACAGTATCAGGTAGACCGATAGAAATTACTTTTCCGGCTTGTAAAAGAGTGAGTGCTGCGAAAATCTGAACCGGTATGGAGATGGCACAGGCGACTCTTTTTTTCTTAGGCATGACTCGATCAGCACCTCCCATGGCAAACTCTCCTAATGGAAATCCTAAGGCCAATGTAATATAGAGTAGAGCAACGAAACCAAGCAAACAACTTCCGATTATTGCAACAGTCATTTTATCTTCTCCTTTTTATTCGTTTTTAGTATAAAAATCTTAAAATCATGTAGAAGTAATTAAGAAATGCTCCTTTTTTGTTACTATAGCATAGATTTCTATAAGGAGGATAGCGGTGATTTGAAACGACTGTTATTTTTTACTGAATGATAAGGTTTTCAATAAAATGCACTGAAATCGTTTTTTCGGCTTGTAAATTCAAAAAATACGTGGTATTCTGATTGTGTTAATGGATTGTTACTGTTAGGCAGGCAAAACCAGAATCAACTTATGTTGGCTATATTTAGCTAAAGAAGTAGGCGGATTCTAGGTTTTTTTATTTTGAAATGGGGAGCGTTCATTATGATTATTGAGAAAATTTTGAATAACAATGTAGTGATGGCGCTAAACAGTTCAGGAGAAGAGACAGTCTATATGGGACGAGGGCTGGCTTTCAAAAAGAAGATTGGTGATGAAATTCAGCAGGAGTTTGTTGAAAAAGAATTTGTATTAAAGGATTCTGTACTTTCTACCCAATTTCAACAGCTGTTTTCTGATTTGCCGTCTGAAGAGGTTGAAGTCGTAAAAAGAATCGTTGACCTTGCTGAGGAGAAATTAGAAACAGAGCTTTCTTCAAATGTTTACCTAACCTTGACAGATCATATCCATTACGCACTTGCACGAGCGAGAGAAGGGATTGAGCTTCCCAATCCGTTGAAATATGAAACTCGAAAGTTTTACCCAAAGGAGTTTGATGTTGCAAGACAGGGTATTCAGCTGATTAATGAACAGTTTGATGTAGACTTTGCAGACGATGAGGCTGGATTTATTGCTTTTCATATCGTTAATAGCGAACAAGACAATAACTCTATGGAAGAAACGATGACTGCGACAGAGATCGTTGGCAATGTGTTGACAATTATCAGCCGATACTTCGGTGTACCCTTTGATGAGGACTCACTGAACTACCAGCGGATGGTTACTCATTTGCAGTTTTTCAGCCAGCGTTACTTAAAAGATGAGTTGAACAGTGATGAAGATGAATTTCTTTATGAGTTGGTTCAATCTAAGTATCCAAAAGCATTTCAGGCGGTACAGCGTATCAATCAATATTTAGTGACGAAATACGACAAGCCCGTTGGGAAAGCGGAGCAAACCTATCTGACTATCCATATTCAACGGCTGGTTGGAGAAAAAAACGAATAATATACTACTCAATCATAGGATTGTTACTGATAATGCAGGCTAAACCCGGATTGAAAAGATAAGTGAGTACAACACTGCTTTGTACTACTGTTTTTTCAATTTGGGTTTTTCTTATATATAAAAACAAGAAAGAGGGATAGATTATGAGCAAAAATCAAGAAACAGCCAAGCGTGTACTCACGTTGGTTGGAGGAGAAGGAAATGTCAACAGTGTGGTTCATTGTGCGACACGTTTGCGTTTCAACCTAAAAGATGAAAGCGTTGCAGAAACAGAAAAATTAAAGAATGATCCTGACATTATTCAGGTTGTTCAAAGCGGAGGACAGTATCAAGTAGTTATCGGCAGTCACGTGAGCGATGTCTACAAAGAGCTGTTGGCGCAAAGTAGCTTAGGTGATGCGGGAAATGAAAAATCAGAAGGTTCAAAGGGCAATATTTTCAATCAATTAATTGATATTATTTCTTCCATTTTTACACCATTTTTGGGTGCAATGGCCGGTGCAGGGGTTTTGAAGGGCTTCCTAACGCTTGCATTGACAATGGGCTGGTTAGCCGCTGATTCAGGTGCGTACTTGGTATTATTTGCTGTTGCAGATGGCATCTTCACATACCTGCCGATTTTACTGGCATTTACCGCTGCAAAAAAATTCAATACAAACCAATTTTTAGCCGTCTGTCTGGCGATGGCTTTAGTTCATCCAAGTATCAATGCATTGGCTGGAACTGAGCTGAGCTTCTTCGGTATTCCGGTAATTCTAGGTGCCAGCGGTTATACCTCTTCAGTTATTCCAATCATTTTAGCAGTGTTTGTTATGCAGTATGTGGAACGCTTCTTCAAAAAAGTTATTCCTAATGCCTTGCAAATCATTGTTGTTCCATTAGCAATATTTTTAGTAATGGCGCCATTGACATTCATTTTGATTGGCCCAATCGGAACAGTTGCGGGTAATTTACTTGGTGGAGCATACAATTCTATTTACGGTTTGAGTCCACTATTAGCTGGTGCAGTGATGGGCGGCTTGTGGCAAGTATTTGTTATGTTCGGTATGCATTGGGGCTTTGTGCCAATCATGATGCTGAACCTATCAGAAGCAGGTGGCGGAATCGATTCAATGATGCCAATGCTTTTACCGGCTGTTATGGCTCAAGGAGGAGCGGCATTGGCTGTCTTCTTGAAGAGTAAAGACGTAAAATTAAAAGGTTTGTCACTATCTGCAGCCTTAACTTCTATTTTCGGAATTACAGAGCCGGCAGTTTACGGAGTGACCTTACCGCTGAAAAAACCATTTATTGCCGCTTGTATCGGTGGTGCAGTTGGTGGAGCTTTCGTAGCCTTCAGTGGTGCTAAAAACTATGTCTTTGGTTTAGTTAGTGTCTTCAGTTTACCTGGATTTATTGCTCCGGGATCAAACGATACGTCTGGTGTTGTTTCGGCAGCAATCGGAACGGGTATTGCCATTGTTCTGGCATTTATTTTGACATATGTTTTAGGTTTTGATGACCCAGTACAGGCAAATGCTGCTGAAACAAAGGATGCCGGATTGGAAAATGCTGGAAATACAGCAGTTTCCGGTGGACAGAAAATTGTATTGGCAAGTCCAATTAGTGGAGATATCCTACCGTTGTCTGAAGTGAAGGATGATGTATTTGCGTCTGGAGCAATGGGTAAAGGCTTAGCGATACGCCCAATGGACGGTGCTGTTTATGCGCCGATTGATGGAGAAATTACAACAATTTTCCCGACAGGACATGCTATTGGTATCACATCAACAGAGGGTATTGAACTATTGATTCATATTGGGATGGACACAGTAGAATTAAATGGCGAAGGCTTTGAGACTTTTGTGAAAACTGGTGATAAAATCAAGAAGGGTGATCTTCTGGTGAAATTTGATGCGGCCTTGATTACCGACAAAGGCTATTCTGTAGAGACACCAATTGTTGTAACGAATACCGCAGATTTTATGGATGTTTTAGATTTATCTCAGGAAAATGTTTTACATGGTGAAGATTTTCTGGTAGTTGTTAAATAGAAACGGAGGAAACAGAGCATGAAAAAAATTACAGGTTTTCCCGAAGGTTTTTTGTGGGGCGGAGCAACTGCTGCAAACCAGCTGGAGGGAGCATATCGCGAAGACGGTAAAGGACTTTCCGTTGCAGATGCAATGCCGGGAGGAAAAGAGCGTTTAGCAGTACTTTCCAGTGAAGCGTTTGATTGGTCGATAGATGAAGAAAAATATGTCTATCCGAATCACCGTGGAATCGATCACTATTATCGCTTTAAGGAAGACATCAAGCTTTTTGCAGAAATGGGCTTTAAATGCTACCGCTTCTCCATTGCATGGGCTCGGATTTTCCCGCAAGGAGATGAGCTTGAACCGAATGAAGCTGGATTGGCATTCTATGAGGCGATGATTGATGAATGTTTGAAATATGACATCGAGCCAGTCATCACGATTTCTCACTATGAGCTTCCATTGCATTTGGCAGTAGCTTATGGAGGTTGGAAAAACCGCCAGCTAATCGAATTTTTTGAACGCTACGCAACAACTGTTTTAACCCGTTTCTATAAAAAAGTGAAGTACTGGATGACTTTTAATGAAATCAATTCTGCTTTTCATATGCCTGTTCTGAGCCAAGGTTTGATTAAAAAGACGGGAGCAGGAGACAAACAGAATCTTTTTCAGGCGTGGCATAATCAGTTTGTTGCCAGCAGTAAGGCAGTAAAAATCGGTCATGAGCTTGATCCTGATTTACAAATTGGCTGTATGATTATCTATGCAACAACTTACAGCTTAGATGCGAATCCTATCAATCAGATGGCGACGTTGGAGCAAAATCAAGAGTTCAACTTCTTTTGTACAGATGTACAGGTTCGTGGCGAATATCCGGCTTATACTAGCCGTATTTTCAAAAAATATGGCGTAGATGCTGATACGCTAGAAATCGCTGAGGGTGACCTTGAGCTCTTGAAGAAATATCCGGTAGATTATATTGGCTTCAGCTACTACATGTCTACAGCTGTGACAATTACTGAGCAGAGTGAGGAAGTCGGAGGAAATCTATTAGGCGGTGTACGCAATCCGTTTTTAGAAGCCAGCGAATGGGGTTGGCAGATTGATCCGGAAGGCTTACGTATCGCGTTGGATGAACTCTATGACCGTTATCAAAAGCCTCTGTTTATTGTTGAAAATGGTTTGGGTGCTATTGATAAGGTCGATGAAAATTTCTACGTAGCCGATGACTATCGTATTGATTATCTTCGTCAACATATCCAAGCGATGGAAAAGGCGATAGAGGATGGTGTAGACTTAATGGGTTATACACCATGGGGCTGTATCGACCTTGTCAGTGCGTCAACAGGGGAAATGAGTAAACGTTACGGTTTTATCTACGTGGATTTAGACGATAACGGAGAAGGTACAATGAACCGCTACAAGAAAAAATCATTCAATTGGTATAAACAAGTCATTGAATCCAATGGTAAAAATCTGGATTAAGCATTTAGAGAGAAAATAGAAGAAACGTTTGGAGACTTTATCAGAGGATAAAAGCTCTAAACGTTTTTTTGATTGAGAAGCTTTTAATAAGAAAATTGATATACATGGATGTTTGACTAAAACGGTTATGATACACAAGCTGCATACAGCGGTCTTTTTAAAGGTGAGGGCGATAGGCTATCATTTTTCTCATGAAGTGAATCGTGCTATATTTAGATATGGAGCTGAAAGGATAGACTACTTACTTTTGACTGTTAGACATTAAAAGGGGGAATAAGACATGAAAAGAAATAGTCTGTTATTTTTCATTTTATTATCTATCGCAATTGGTGTTGAGTATGAGCTGAGCAGCTTATCTGATTTGGAGCTATCAACAGGTAAATATTTGGAGCTTTTAAGCAGCTTCTTGCTATTATCTATCTACATCATCCCTATCTGTGCGATGCTTGTCATTTATGCAAAAAGATGGAAGGTTCCCAAATATATTATTCCACTTTCCATTGTTAGCGGAGCATATGGAACTGGTTGGCTTGCAGGTTATGGCAACGATTATTTATTGGAAGGCTTAAAACGATTGCTTGGCAGCTCGAAAGCATTGGAGGCTTGGTCAGCGGCACTGACTGCTCCATTTGTAGAAGAAACACTTAAGCTTTGCTGCGGGCTGATTATTTTGTACCTGTTGAAGCGAAAAAATAGTCAATCTGCTTTTGTTGTAGGTGCTAGTGTAGGGCTGGGATTTCAAATCATTGAAGATATCTCATATATTATAGAGGCGGCACAGGATTCTTTTCAGACTGTTGTGCCCAAAACGTTAGAACGTATTTCAGGCGGTATCAGCTCCCATTGGTCTCTGACCTGTATTTTTACTGTAGCGGTGATCTGTATACTTTCTAAAACCCAGCTTAACAATAAAAGCAAGTGGTTGTGGCTGGTCTTTCCAATTACCATGCACTTCATCTGGAATTCGCCAATCAACGATTTACCATTAATCAGTACAGTTATATCTGCTGTGACAATTATGATTATTATTCAAATGATAACTTTTATAGAAGCAAATCAGAAAAACCAGCACCAACAAGTACGAGTTTTCAAATAGGAACAGTTGGCAGATGAGCATAGTATGGCGCATCTAACCAGCTGTTTTTTTAGTGATAAGAGTCTATCATTGGAAATTGAGAAGACAGCAGCTAGAAGATTATTGAGTCCATCTGGATTGCCGGTTTCATCTTTGTTATGATAGAAACAAGAAATTGATCTTCACTGAAAATAACGATGAGGTAAGGTTGATTTTAAAATGGAAAGTCAGGAGTATAACCATATGGTGAAAAAAAGAGAATTTGAGCTATTCAATGAGCATGAGTTAATAGAGCCGGTAACAGCGGAAGCCATTACATCCGTCTTTGAAGGGTTGAACGATGGGAAATTTCATATAGTGGTACTGGAAGCAAATCCAATGATTGCTGATAGCCCATTTATTCAAATTGCACGAGGAGAAGGCGTGTATATTGTTGAGATTCAGTATAGTAAGGATGGGGAGATTCAGCAGTTCCGAAAAGAAACAGATGATATCGAAGCCTGTCTACAGCTTTTCTTAGATTATTATGCAGAAACACTGCCTGAAAATAAAGGCTGGCAGGACGTTACAGCGGAAATCAGCTACTATTATGATAAAGAAGAGGAAGGGGTGACCAGAGAAACCTCACATCCATTTTTTGTTCGTCATTTTACGGACGAGCTGTATTATGACATCACAGATGATTATGCGCCGTTTGGGAATGATACAGGAAATGATAGCCTATACATGCTAGAAAAGCAGCTAGCTGAAAATGATGACCTAGAGGATTTTGATGGGCTTCCCGTATTTATTGCGAAGTCATGGGGGGTAGAGTATGTTGACCCATTAGAAAGCTCGAGTGATTCAGCGTTTATTTCTGAAAATGAAGTAGATATTTTTGAATCGAGTCAGATTACAATTGCTGTCGGGTTTGGTTTAATCAAAATCACAGGGGGGATTGGGCTGTTGCTTAAGGAGAGGACCCTTCATGCATTAGAGCAGTTAAAGACCTTACTTCCTGATGGACAAAAGATTTATCAACGACAAATAGATGATTTGAAAAGCTACCGGAGCTATGATGAATAGCAGTATAGTTTATGAAGAATTTGGAATAGAGAGTGAGGAATACAATGAGCAGTTTTGACATTTTTAGTCAGGAGTTGGCAGAGCAGCTTCCAGCTGTAATCGAAGAAATTCTTTCGATTCCTTCTGAGAATAGAGTCTACAGCATTGCGTTTGTAACAACAGATGATTTCTATGGCTTCTATGTCTCGTTTGACTATGATACAGTGGACAATCCCCACAATATTTGGGAGCATTTTGAATGGAAACATGCAATCTATCCAAGCTTTCTTTATCAAACCCTAGTAGACATTGTTGAAGGCTCAACGATTGACTTTACGAGAACATCGGATGAGAAATGGGCATTTGCCGAACAATTGATGATGCTTCTAAATAAGCACATACAAGCGCTTCCTCATGAGGTGTTTGAAAAATACGGGTATCAAAAAGAAGATATTCTTTTCTTCACAACGATGTCTGATGGGGACTATATGGATGAGTTGCTGACGGAGTCGGCAAAGCTGTTTAATCAATCAGAAACGCTTGAAAAATATCAGATTTCTTTAGAGGATTGAGAATTAGCTTGTCTATGTATTGGGAGTAAAGATGTTTCTTTCGGGGATTAAATGATTTTCATGTGTGAAATATCTCTAAAATAGATAAAAAAATAATCATTTTTGATTAATTTGATTATTTTTTTATCTATTTTTTTACGTTTTTATATGATATTCTAGTTGATAGATAGAAAAGGATAGTAGCATAAAAGTACGATATTCTTTTTTATTTATGGGAACACTACCATTAAATCAGGTGCAAATTGATAATTCAGGAGGAGAAAAATGAAATTGAAAAAATGGTTAGGTATGGGATTAGTTGCAGTAGGAGTACTTGGCAGCCTGGGATTTGCTGCAAAAGCAGATGCAGAGGAAGTTGATGAAAGAGTGTATATATCGAATTCATCCTTACGCTATTGGATAAACGATAGTTTGTCAAACAACGGAGAGAACGTAGAAAACGAGTTGCCGACAGTTGGGCAGTTGAACGGTCTGACAGGTACGTTTGATGGATCTGTTGGTGATTCAAGTAGTTACAGCCTTGAAGGTATTCAACACATGAAAAATGTAAAAAACTTTGGTTTAGTTCTGGGTGGAAACATTATAGATTTTAGACCGTTGTCAGATTTGTCCACAGTAGAGAATTTTCATTTTGGGCATGCTCATGGTGAACCTTGGGGGCCTGTTGCAGACATCTCGTTTGTTGAGAACTGGCAAAATCTTCAACAATTTACTTTTGACAAGGTCGTATTTGATCTAAGTCCACTAGATAATGCGGATAATTTAACATATGCACACTTTAGCGGGAGTCTTGGAACGGTTGGTGCCAAGCAGGCAATTTCTAAAGCAAATCGAGAATTAGTAATGGCCAATCCTGTTACTTATTCTAAACACTTTGGTGATGATGTATTGGTAGACAGTTATGATAATCTTGAGATTGAAGTGAAAAATTCAGGAGACTTATTTATTATAAAAGATATCCCTGAAAATACGGAGAGTATAACGATTCTGATTTCAAACCAAACGAATGATTGGGAAGCGGATAAAAGTTATTCTCATTTAGCCACATACAAAATCCCATTAGTGTGGTACTAAAATAAGATAGTTTAGAATAAAAGTATAGCCGGATGAACGTCATTTGTTCATCCGGCTAAAACTGAATAGATGTTGTTTTATTGTTTGATTACATCGTTTGTCTTATTTTGACTGTGCAGTATAGCTTAAAGCTAATTCTAATGCGTTTTCCAAGCTTTGGATTGCTACATTCACATCACCAACTGTTGACTTCAGGCTTAACTGAACCCCAACTGCTTTTGTAATTACTTTGTTCAAATCGTTGTAGACAGCGAAAGAAACTTTACCAAGGACTTTTTTATCACGTTCAAAACGAGTTGCCCAGATAGCGGCATCTAGCTTTTGTTTTACAGTGTATGTTGCGATTGAATTGTCATTTAAATCATCGTAAGTTAATACCTTTTCCATCATTTCCTGTAGAGAAACGATTTGTCGTTCGATTCCGGACACTGTTGCAAACGGATCAGCAACAACGATGACTGCTTTTGTGATTTCAACACCAAGCTCACGATGTGCTTGCTGCACTTTGTTGCCCAATTGCTCTACAGAAAAAGCAATTGCATTACTGATTTCAGTAATCAGCTGTAAACGAACCCCGATACTATCAAGATCATAGATAGTAACCATGTTAAAGCGAGCCTTGCTTGTTGTCGCTTGTACATCCTGCTCAAGATTAGCCAGAACAGGAGCTAAATCCTGTAGCATAGCCTCGTAGTCTGTTCCAATTGCTTTTTCCTCTAACTCTTCCAGCTTTTCTTTTTGTTCTTGAACGATTGCTGCATCACTTTGAGTAACTGCCTGATTTTGACTTTCTGCCAAAACCGGTACACCTGCTGCGGCAATACTCGCCCCAAATAAAGCTAATGCCAATACGCTTGTTAATGCTACTTTTTTCATTTGAATCCCCCTAAAATTTGTTAAAGCTATTACGCTTGAAAAATTAGTATAATAAAAATAACTAATTTAAGCAATGTTTTTTTTACAAAAAGTTATTTTTATGATAAAGAATTTAATTAAGGTTTTTTATTTTTTAGAAGATAAAGCCTATTGGTAGTAGCTAAAAAAATGTTACTTATAAAATATATTCGAATGTATTCTTGGATAAATTATTCTTTCATTGTCTTTGTACAGATAATTCTGTAAGAAGGGGGGAAGGGCTGCTTTTATGCGCGATTTTAGCGCTAAAGCAGCCTTTTTAAGCTGGATAACAGGAGCGAAAATTCTTTTTGAACGAACCTCAACATCTATAAAGCAAGTCACGTTTGACGTTTTAACAATTTATAAACAAATTACAAGTAATTCACAAACAAAGGAGCGGTAAGCTACAGACAGATAAAAAAGCAATAAACGAAGGAGAGAATACAAATGATGGAAGACAGAAACACAGATTTTATCGGTTATGAATACAAGGAATCTACAGTTGGGGGTTCGATGGAGATGTTGTTTGTTGACAGCTATACCAGTTTAGGATGGCAATTAGTAGAAACAACAACGTCGATGCATGGGCATGGAAAAGTAGCGATGCGGTTCAAGCGAGATCGGAAGATTCGGAATAAAGGAGAGCTGAACAGGTTGCAACGCAAGCTCGATGAGCTTATTGAAGAAATTGAGCGATTGGAATTTTCAAAAATTACAAAGGCAGCCGCAGTTGCATATATAGTGGGAATAATAGGCACAGCATTCATGGCTGGCTCTGTCTTTCTTTATCTGGCGGGGATGCTTCTTCCTAGCATTGTTCTTGCGATTCCCGGATTTTTAGGCTGGATTGTCCCCTACTTACTGTATCGGACAATTCGTCAGCGAAAAACGAATGAAATCAACCCGGTAATTGAACAGCGCTATGATGAAATCTATAGAACCTGTGAGCAAGCCAGTACTTTAATCTAAGAATGGTATCTACGTTATTGACTAAAAAGGAAATTGATAACGATGATTATATAGAAAAAGAAGGAGGACATGGTACATGATTAAAATAGTTGTTGCAGCAATCGTAGTTGTGGTAGTAATAGCAATTGGAACTTTTATCGTCAAAAAAAAGAAATAATTTGAGACGGAAAGGGTCGAATCAGCGGAGTTAAAATGCTTTGTTGGTTCGGCTTTATACATAGCTTTTAGAGTAAAAAAGATGTAAAGGAAGTGAAGACATGATTGAGGTTGTTTTAGCTTTATTGATTGCAGTTTTTAGTGTGTATTATGTGAGGAAAGCAGCGCTAAATGTGACGATTAACGTGGGGAGCGGGAGAAAAAATGAGTATAGATAAAAATGGTCAAGATGTTGTAACCATGGATTTTGAGTTGCCGCAAATGTTTGTCGCTTCATGTGACGGCGTGAAACAATATCTTCTATTGGAGTATACCATCGACGACTTTCAAGGTGCAGGTCTTTGCTTGTTCGATAGCAGTGGAAAAATAGGGATTTGGAACCCTAGATCCACCAGCGGTCTCCTGTTAGATTATTGTTTAACAGGAAATCGAATGAGTATAAGCTGTTTTCCAACAGGTAGCTGCATTACCAATATCTCCTGCATCAATTAAACTGAACCAAATAGGTAAAAAAATGACCAGAGCTTTTTAGTTGGTGTAAATGGAAAAATTATTTCAGAATTTTAACAAAACAGAAACATTGCTGTGCTATAGTAAATGAAATCAGTGTTTAGGAGGTAGAGGATGAACGGATGGCTGAATAAAATCAGAAATATCCGCCCGAAGCTGCTGCCTTCTTTTCTAGTCTTTTTTCTTTTTATGAATGAGACTTTATGGGCTGTATTTTTCCCAAATGCAGTAAGCGTCCCTGTATGGTGCACGTCTATGATTTCTGCAGGAGCGTTTATCAGTCTCTTGTTCCTGAGCTGGTCTGTGGCTATTTTTACAAGACAGGGTCGAATAAAAGAGAAGGTCAAAAATTGGAGTGAGCAAAGCAAGTTTTTAACAAAGCTTTTTAATGATTCTTCGTTTAGAGCCATCTTCGGTATGTATCGCTCACTGTTTTTTAATAGCATTTTGGCATTTTGGAAAGGTTGGCTGGGGATAATCTCTTCCTCGCCGTGGTTTCTTATTCTCGGCTGCTACTATTTGACACTTGCCATTGTTCGTTGGTTATTAGTAAGAAGCGGCAGAAAATTGAAAAGCGTTGAAAAGAAGAAGCCTCATCGTATTCTTAGATGGAAAATTTATCGTTTGACGGGAATCTTTCTGCTGATAATTACCTGTCTTCTTTATTTGACAGTTTCTTATATTGTGATGGAGGGGAACGGATTTACGTATGACGGTGTATGGATTTATGGTGTAGCTTTTTATGATTTCTATTTTTTATTAAAAGAAAGTATACAGCTGATTAAGGCTCGAAAAACAAGTAATCCCGTTCTAAAAGCAATGAGGGCAATCAGCTTTTTGACAGCAATGGTTGCGATGCTTTCTTTGGAGACTGCAATGTTTGCTGCTTTTGGATCAAGTTCAGAGCAATCGTTTCAACAGTTGATGAATGCATTGAGTGGTACGATTGTTTGTGTACTGAGTTTGATTATGGGCATTCACATGATTGTTAACGGAACAAAACAGCTTGCTCAGGTAACAAATGAGGAGCTGAATTGATGCAGAAGTTTTTTGCGAAAAGTAAAGGATGCTATTTAGGGGGAATGTTGATGATTCATATATTGGTAGTGGAAGATGATAAAAAACTTAACCAGATTGTGTGTACTTATTTAAGAGATAAAGGTTATCAAGTGAAGGGCTGTCTGGATGCTGAGGAAGCCTACGATGCAATGTACAACCATTTATATGATTTGATTGTGTCTGATATTATGATGCCTGAGATTGATGGGTTTGAATTTGCTCAGACTGTTCGAGAGATAAATGAAACTATCCCGATTTTATTCATGACTGCCAGAGATGATATGACTGCGAAGCAAAAAGGGTTTCAAATGGGTATTGATGATTATTTAGTTAAGCCGTTTGACCTTGAAGAGCTGGCGCTTAGGGTTGGTGCTGTTCTGCGGCGAGCAAATATTGAGGCCGCAAAAGAGCTGGCGATAGGCAATCTAGTATTGGATTCAGATGGAGTGAGTGCTCTTGTTGACGGTGAAGAAATCGCAGTGACGTTAAGAGAATTCAATATTCTTTATAAATTGCTGTCCTATCCTAAAAAAACATTTTCTCGGAGTCAACTGATGGATGAGTTTTGGGGATTAGACAGTGAGACAAGCTTACGATCAGTAGATGTGTACATCACTAAGCTAAGAGATAAGTTTTCTGAATGTGATGGGTTTGAAATCGTTACAGTACGCGGACTGGGGTATAAGGCGGTCTTACGATGAAAAAGAAAAAAAGTATGAGGATTGGTCGGTTTTCATGGGTTGAGTACCTAATCCTATTCTTCAGTTTGTCAGTTCTATCTGCACTTCCAGCGCTATTTTATGGCGGTTTCAAAACGATGCTGGAACACTCAATGCCTTATCTTGCCTGGTATATTCTTTATTGGCTCCTTGTCACAGCATTTGTTTGTGGACTTTCTGCTTATATTCGCTATCAGTCCTTTGATAAGCCGATGCATGTGTTGAGTGAGGCAACTAGAAAAGTGGCGGAAGGTGATTTTTCTGTGTATGTACAGCCTTCCAATCTGGTGTCTGAAAAGCAGAATTATATCGATGTGATGATGGCTGATTTTAATAAAATGGTTGAAGAGCTGGGTAGTATTGAAACGATGAAAACAGATTTTATCTCAAATGTTTCTCATGAAATGAGAACACCATTATCAATTATTCAAAATTATGCGACAGCTGTGAAAAATCCATCTATTTCGACAGAGGAAAAAGAAGAATATCTGGATACAATTATTGATAGTACACAGAAGCTGGCAGACTTGATAACCAATATTTTAAGACTAAGTAAGCTTGAAAATCAAGTAATCCAAGTCGTTTCAGAGCCCTATGACCTTTGCCGTCAGTTGAGTGACTGTGTTCTTCACTATGAAGAACGCTGGTCGGAAAAGGAAATTGACTTGGCCTTCGAGAGTGAGGATCAAGTGCTGATTCGTGCGGATAAAAGCATGATGGAGCTGGTTTGGAATAATTTGTTGTCCAATGCAATCAAGTTTACAGATTCAAAGGGAAGTATTTCAGTGATTCAAAAGTCTGAGGGGGAAGATATTATTGTTTCGATTAGTGATACCGGCTGTGGGATGAGCAAGCAGACGATGAATCATATCTTCGATAAATTTTATCAAGGTGATACCTCCCATGCACGACAAGGCAATGGACTTGGTCTAGCGTTGGTCTTACGTGTTGTTCAGGTTTCTGGTGCGACAATTTCAGTGAGCAGTGAATCAGGAAAAGGAACGACCTTCACTGTAAGACTTCCTAAAATGAAATAGGCCGGATTGGAGCGAATGATGAATAGAATTGAAAGAAAAGGACAGAATTTTATTGGCTATGAATATAAGGAGCTTTCTACTGACAGTCCGTTGTTTTCCTTACTGATTGACTGTTATCAGCATTTTGGCTGGGAACTGGATGATACCGTATTCCGCAGCTCGACAGGGAATCGTGTAGAGCTGAAGCGTAATCGTCGAATCATCAACAAGGCTGAGCTGACTAGATTGCAGCGGAAATTTGAAGCCAATATTGCCAGTCTCGAAGAATTGGAAAAAGCAAAAACGATGAAAGCAACAATTGCCGCGTTGACAATTGGTATTGTTGGAACGGCTTTTATGGCGGGGTCTGTTTTTGCGGTAACCGCAGACTCACCTCGGATAATCTTGAGTATTCTTTTGGCTATTCCGGCATTTATTGGTTGGCTTTCCCCGTATTTTATCTATAAAAGGATAACTGCTGACCAAATCAAGCAATTGACTCCTGTGATTGAAGAAACCTATGACACCATCTATCTAGTTTGTGAAAAGGGAGCGAAGCTGCTGCACAAATAGCTTGGCGGAATATGAGGAGCGATAGCTGAGAGTGATGGTGATTATTGATTGGAGGCTTACCAATCAATTGAAAAAATAGGTGTGATGAACTGTATGTTTTTTGAACCGAACCAGTGAGCGCGCGACATCTGTTATTGATGGCGTGCTTTCTTTTTCGTGTTTCCTAAAAGTTGTTTAGAGTCACTGTTAATCAACTGACAATCTATTGCTGATAATGAGTAAGAGACGTAAAATGAACAGTGAGAGGATGATTGCTATGCGAATGAATCTTGGCTCTGTTATCGCAGAGAAAAGAAAAGAGAAAAAGATTACACAGCAGGAGTTGGCTGAGTTTGTCGGAGTGTCCAAGGCAGCTGTGTCAAAATGGGAAACAGGCTTAACTTATCCTGACATTACGTTATTGCCCTTGTTGGCAGCTTATTTTGATATGAGTATCGATTCTTTGCTGAATTATGAACCGCAATTGACCAATAAGGAAATCCAGCACATATATGCTTCTTTGAAGAGTTCCTTTGAGACAAAGGCACCGATGGAGGTACTGACTTCTATTCGCAGCTTTGTTCATCGTTACTATTCCTGTCACCCTTTTGTATTGCAAATGGGGCTTTTACTGATTAATCATTTCGATCAGCTCCCGGGAGATACTCAGGAAGAAAAAACGCAGCGATACATGACAGAGGCGAGAGAATGGTTTGTTCATGTGCGCACACAGTCAAAAGAACCGGAGCATATTGTCCAGGCCACCAAGCTGGAAGCTTATACGTTACTTATCATGGAGGAAGCAGAGCAGGTTCTTGAAATTCTAGGAGAAACGGTTCCGGCAAGCTTTCCAATAGAAAGTCTAATTGCCGGTGCCTTTCAAATGAAAGGAGAGAATGGACGGGCAATTGAAACCTTGCAAAGTGCGTTGTTTCAATATATCAGCGTGATGTTGAGTCTGCTTACAAATTATCTTCAGCTTTTGTTGGACCAGCCGGAAAAATTTAAGGAAACAATACGACGAGGCAATCAACTGGCAATTACCTTTGACTTAAAAAAATTGAACCCCATTCTTTTGATAAATTTCCAATTGTCCGCAGCCTATGGCTTTGCGCAAAAGGGAGACGGAGAAGCCTTGGAAATACTCAATGAAATAGCTGATACATTGAGCCAGACTCAATTCCCCCTTGATTTTCATGGGGATACCTATTTTGATCAAATTGATCCATGGTTTGATGAGCTGGAGACAGGAAACCAAACACCACGAGATTCTATGATGGTGAAGAATGACTTTATTGCGATGATTATCGATCACCCGATGTTTTTGGCTCTTGAGGATCAAGAGCTGTTTCAGAAAATAAACAATCGCTTTAAGCAGTTAAAAAAGATGGAATGAGGGACTTCATAGCTAGAGTTGGCAGGTAAGGGCTTCTGCGGCCGAACTTACCTGCTTTTTTCATTGGAAAAAGACAGTTGGTTACTCCTGGTCAGCCGCAGTTTTGAAATGCAAGTATCTTGTTGCGATACTTTTACTCCCGTGGGTTTCCTATGTCTCCTTTGCTTCTCTTACAAATAATTTTTATAATAGAGGAAGAACGTAGAATGAATTCTAGCTATTTTGAAGGAGTGTCACTCATGACTATTTTATCTATTCAACAATTAACGAAGACATACGCCGGAGGCTTCGTCGCTGTCAACAACGTCAATCTATCTGTTGAAGCGGGAGATATTTTCGGCTTTATTGGACATAACGGCGCTGGAAAAACGACTACTTTAAAATCCGTGGTTGGTGCGCTTCACTTTGATCAAGGGGAAATATTAATTGATGGACATGATATCGTAAAAGAGCCATTAGCTTGTAAGAAGCGCCTTGCCTATTTACCGGACAATCCTGACCTGTACGACTATTTAACTGGCTACCAATATATTAACTTTATCGCTGATATGTTTGAAGTGCCAACAACAGAGAGACAGAAAAGAGTTGAACGCTTTGCAGAACGTTTAACATTGACCCATCAGTTGGGAAATCTGATTAGCACTTACTCTCATGGGATGAAGCAGAAACTGGCATTGATTGCCGCCTTTGTTCATCAGCCCAAGCTGCTGATTATGGATGAACCCTTTGTAGGACTTGATCCGGAAGCGACCTATCATGTGAAGCAGATGCTCCATGAGCTGTGTGAGGCAGGCAGTGCCGTCTTTTTCTCTACTCATGTATTGGAGGTTGCTGAAAACTTGTGTAATAAAATTGCCTTGATTGATCACGGAGAGATAAAGAGATGTGGGACGACCGAAGAGGTGAGAGGAAGTCAAACACTGGAAGCTGTCTTTCTGGAGGTGGTCGGCGGTGAATAAATTCAAAGCTCTTGTTCAACTTCAAGTAAGGAGCTATGGGCTAAATAAGCTGCGCCATCAAAGCCGGGGAAAATTTATAGGTGTGCTTGTCGGTGTTGTTCTTTTGGTGATGATGGCTATTAGCTACTTGCTGGGGATTGCCTTTCTATTGATTGATATGGGATTAGCAAGCTATGTACCAAGCCTGATGTTTTTTTTATCCTCTGCTATCTGTCTGGTTATTACTTTTATGAAAGGCAGTCGTTTTCTTTTCGGCTTCAATGATTTTGATATTTTAATGTCTTTGCCATTGACTCCTAGGATTATCATTGCCGGTAAGCTATTGGGGCTGTACCTATTGAATCTGCTGTTTAGTTTACTTGCCATTGTCCCAGCCATGATGCTGTATTGCTGGCATGTTCAAGAGCTTGTACCACTTTTAGGGGCGGTTCTGCTTGTACCGTTTGTTCCTTTGCTGCCATTGCTGCTAGGCTTGGTATTGACTACTGTAATTTCCTTAATTGCTTCGAATTTCAGGTACCAACAGCTTGTTGTTGTCCTTCTTAGCTTAGGGGCTGTCATTGCTCTCTTGGCGGGGTCATTTTCTTTAACCGGCTATGATAGTGCCGAAATGAATCAGCTGCTGCGCTCTGCCATGGCACAGATGGAGCGATTCTATCCTTTGGCAGAAGTAATCAACAAAGGGTTTTCCGGTCAGCCATTACTCCTTTTGCTTTTCATAATCATATCGGTTGTTCCAATGTTCCTGTTCGTAGTTATTCTTGATCGCTACTACTTATCCATTCATGCATTACTGACTGTGCGTGTGAAAAAAGGGCATTTTAAACTTGAAACCTTTCGTCAACGAAGCGTGTTTTCCAGCTTATTGATGAAAGAATTACGCCTGTGCTTTTCCAGTTCGCTTTATGTAACGAACTCTGTGATAGGTGCAATCTTATTTTTAGCTGCGGCAATTAGTTTGCCATTTGTACAAGGACAATTGTCAGCGATTCTTCCGCCGGGCAGCTCGATAGAGCAATATGTCGCTTGGCTGCCATATATCCCTTGCCTGTTTCTGGGAATTACCACGACAACCAGTGCGGCAATCAGTATGGAAGGAAAAAACTATTGGCAATATGCCAGTCTCCCGATTCCGGTTGGAAAAATCTATCAAGCAAAATTAATGGTTAATCTGTTACTGTTCTTTCCACCGCTTTGGATTGGCTGTACGGTATTGAGTATCGCTTTTGTTTCAACGGCATTCTCTGTCTTTCTACTCTTTCTGCTGCCAACTTGCTTTTGCCTGTTCATGTGTATTGTCAGCTTAAAGCTTAATCAATTGTATCCAAATTTCAAATGGGTGAATGAGCAGCAAGTCATCAAGCAGTCGTTGCCTGTACTTCTGACGATGCTGCTGGGGCTTGTCACTACAGTGATTGCAGCGGGCAGTGCTTTTCTAATTAATAATAGTGCGATAGCGGTTCTTGGAACAAGTATTATTTTGCTGGCACTCAGTATCACTGCATGGCGTTCCTTGCAGAAGCGAAACGCATTTGTTGAGTAACCTTCTAAATAGAAAAGCCGATTTATCTGAAGAACTCAATAAGTGACAAATCAATCCATCTTAAGATATCTTAAGGCATCACTAAGTGAATATTAAAACATCCCCTTCCTGCAGATGGTTAAATGAGTCTGTAGGGAGGTTGTTTTTATGTATAAGAAAAATAATTTTAGAAAAGCAGCAGCAATACTTTTAGCAATGCTTACTCTTTTAATCGGAGTCAATTATCTTCCGGTTCTTCGTTCATCGGGAGAGACTTTCTTTCAAATTTTCAGGAGTGAAGCACCTGACATTTCAGGGAGGAACTATGTACTGAAAAAACGTGGTGGTCAGGTTTTAACAAGTAAGAAAGAAGAAGAACAGATAGCTATTGCATCAATGACAAAGATTATGACAGCCATTTGTGTTATCGAAGCAGTAGAAAACCTAGATCAACTGGTTGAGGTACCTGTTGACATATTTCCCGAAATCGAGGAGCAGGGATTGGCAACGGCCGGACTATTTCAAGGAGAAGTCATTAGTTATCGGACGTTGCTTTACGCCATGATGCTGCCTTCGGGTGCCGACGCAGTATTGACTGCTGTACAGGCAATCAGTGGAAATGAACAGATATTTGCAGATAGGATGAATGAAAAGGCCGCAAGTCTGGGCATGAAGCGTACTCATTTCTCAAATACAACAGGGAAGGATGCGACAGACCATTATTCGACCGTTGCAGATATTATGACTCTTTTGGACTATGCGCTTGAAAATGAAACCTTTTACGAAATCTTTACAACGCTCTCCTATCAGAGCGTTAGCACGAATCTGCATCCAGAAGGGCTACCGCTTATCAGTACAGTCATCAGTCGAAATGAATCATTGGCCTTGGACAATGGACGTATTTTAGGCGGGAAAACAGGCTATACAATAGATGCCGGACTTTGTTTAGCAAGTATGGCGGAAATCAATGGAGAGGAGTATTTGCTGGTGTTAGCAGGATGTAAAGGAGATAATTTGACTGAACAGTTTAATGTCATTGAGAGCCGAGTTCTTTATAACTTAGTGTAGAAAACGATAATTTTATTCCATAGAGTATCGTTGGCGATATCCATTCGTTCATTAGAGATTATAAGAATTTTTCTTTCTTGATACAGCCATTTTCTTCTTTTATTTTCATGGTTTATATGTTAAGTATTAAAGGAGGATATTTTTATTCTCCTTTATTGTGCGCTATATAAGAGTTTGCTTTGTCGGTTGATAAGGTAAGTTCTCAATTCGTTATGAGGAAATTCAAATGATTTTCTAATTATATTAGAAAAATTCTTTTGAAAAGTAAAAGGACTATTGCTATTCTTTCTTGTAAACAGAGGAGGGCAACGGATGCATATTCGAGAGAATAATTTTTTGACAAGAGAGGATTATGCAGAGGCATTAGAATTTTTGCTTCAGCCTTTAAGAGAGGACATGCTTCATTCTGAAATACCTGGGATACATCTTGGCAGCAGCGGCGCAGTGTATAATCAAAAACGAGCAGATATGGAAGCGCTTATTCGTCCCTTATGGGGCTTGGCACCGTATTGGCGGTTGAAAACGGATGATGCGCTGAGGCTGGCGTATCTAAACAAACTCTCGAAGGGAACCAATCCTGAAAGTTCCCATTATTGGGGTGAAATTGAAGACTACGACCAATACATTGTTGAGCTGGCGGCAATATCCTTAACCCTTTTACTTCACAAGGAGGATGTGTGGGATGCGTTAGCTGAACAGGAACAATTCAATCTGGCTGCTTGGATGTCTCAAGCGCTGGAAAGGAAGATTCCAAAAAATAACTGGACATTCTTTAAGGTACTTATTCGAGTGGCGTTGTTCAAATGTGGAAATGTCTTAGATCGTCAAAAAATGAATGAGGAGCTGCAGTTAATCGACTCTATGTATGTTGGCGCAGGCTGGTATGTCGATGGAAAGACGACACAGCGGGATTACTATATTCCATTTGCCTTTCATTATTATGGCCTGATTTACTCGGTTTATATGAGGGAAGAAGATCCAATGTGGTCCCAATTGTTCATTGACCGAGCAAAGACATTTGCGCAGGATTTTATTTACTATTTTGACGAAGACGGAGAAGCACTTCCTTACGGGCGCAGTTTAACCTATCGTTTTGCTCAAGCGGCATTTTACTCGGCGTTGGTTTTTGCCGATGTGGAAGCCCGTCCATGGGGAGAAGTGAAGACAATCCTTTCTAATCACTTGAGCAGCTGGATGAAGCAGCCGATATTTACCTATGATGGACGTCTGTCTATTGGCTATCATTATGAGAATCTGGTTATGGCAGAGGGCTACAATGCACCGGGGTCTCCATACTGGTCACTCAAAACGTTTCTTTTGTTAGCTGTCCCGGATGGCCATCCTTTTTGGCAGGCACAGCCTATTCCGATAAAGAGACAGTCTGAGAAGCTGATTGAACAAGGACAGATGGTGTTCCGGCATGTAGACAATAGTCGGCACGTATTAGGTTATCCGGCAGGAATGCTGGTCGAAGGGCAGGCACATGCAGAGGCAAAATACAGCAAGTTTGTTTATTCGACAAAATTCGGTTTTAGTGTTCCAAAAGCAGGAATCACTTACGAAGAGGGCGCTTTTGATAACGTACTGGCTGTTTCTCTTGATGGTCGCTATTTTCGAACAAAGCGAGAAACTATTGCTTATGAGCTTTCGAACAGTCGCATTATGCATCGTTGGTCCCCGTTTTCAGGTGTAGAAATAACCACCGAAATTTACCCGTTTGGGGAATGGCATGTGCGTGTTCATGACATTAAGACACTTCATGATTTAGAACTGAGGGAAGGCGGCTTCAGTGTTGCAATGGTTGGACGTTTGCCGATTGGTGATAGTACAGCACAAGAAGCATGGGTGAAGGAAGGAGAGTTAGCTTCACGAATTATTGGTATTGAGGGATATGATAAAGCGAAGCTCATTTGTCCGGAGGTGAATACCTCAGTATTTTTCCCAAGGTCCAGCTTTCCCTGTCTGGAAAAGAAAGTAACAGCTGGCAGCCATCGTTTAATATCTTTGGTTGGCGGAGTTGTTAATAAAAGAAAGGAAGAGAATAGATGATAAAAATAGAACTAAAAAATGAACAAGGGAATCCTATTATCGGAAAAATTGACCACGAAAAGGAGCCTGCGCCTTTCGCAGCTGAAGGAGAAGAGCTTGCTGTTTTAGCAATCAAGGAATACACTTACGAAACTGGCGATAAAATTGTTATCACCTCTGATGAAGCGGAGGCCTATTTTATTGTTCAGCTGGATGAAACCTTAGCACCGTCACTCATCTATTTTCCTCAGAAAACATGGGAATATCACATCCCAACAACAAAAGAGGAAGGAACTGCTTCTGTTGATACTGGTTTTCGCTCAAAACGCCATCATCTGATGGTTCGAAAAGCACATGATTTTGAAGTGAATAATTATCAGAATTTAGCGGTTAATAGTCATGACCAGAAGGAAGCCTCCGGAGTCTTTCCACATGCTTATGCCAATGTAGAGACTAGAGGAGAAGCTGTCTTTTTTGCCAAAAATGCCATTGACGGAAAGCTGGGAAATCTTTCTCATGGTTCGTACCCATTTGCTTCTTGGGGAATTAACCAACAAAAAGATGCCGCTTTAACAATTGATTTTGGGCGTAAGGTAGAGATTGATTGGGTCCGCGTGTTATTCCGAGCAGATTATCCGCATGACAGCTATTGGACGGAGATTGCTTTAGTATTTTCTGATGGAGAAGAGATGACAGCAACAACAGATAACTCGTTAGATTTTCAGGAAATCAGATTCCCAACGAAGCAAACGGAGACGATTACACTAACCAATTTGAAAAAGGCGGAGGATGAATCGCCATTTCCGGCACTGACACAAATCGAAGTATTTGGGAAAATAGTAAAATAAAAGACGAAGCTGTCGATAATTAAAGCAAGCAGAAGCCGAAAGGATAGGCGGATGCTTGCTTTTTTTGTGGACTCAAAATCATTTTTCAGAAGAACAGTCGCTTTTTTTCTTTTTTTGCGCTATAATGAAATAAGTTAATATGTTAACAAGTTAAGGAGATGTAAAAATGACTCTTCAAGAAAATAAAAAAAGACTGATTGAACTAGGCGGAAAGGTGACAGCTAGTTGGCTGTCTGCTCAAATTGATTTTTGTGTTCAGCAAATCCAGAAGAATATGCAGCGCTTTGGGACGGATTTTCCATCTGCCTGTGCAACGAATGGAAAATATCGAATCAAGCCAAATGATGATTGGACAAACGGTTTTTGGACGGGCATGCTATGGCTGGCCTATGAATGGACCGGGGGAGAAGAATTCAAGGAAAGAGCGATGGAGAATATTCAAAGCTTTCAACAGAGACTGGATAATCATTTTGTGCTAGATCATCATGATATTGGTTTCTTATACAGTCCTTCTGCCGGTGCTGGCTATCACCTGACTGGTGATACCCTGTGTCGGTCTGAGCTGTTGCAGGCTGCAGAGGTTCTGATTGCTCGATTTCAGGAAATGGGGAACTTCATTCAGGCTTGGGGCGGTTACGGCGACCCTAAAGAATATCGCTTGATTATCGATTCTCTGATTAATTTACCCCTGTTGTTTGAAGCGTCAAAGCTTTCGGGCGATCCTAAGTATGCGAATATTGCTGTAAAGCATTATCGTACAGTATTGAAAACTGTCATTCGTGAAAATGCAACAACGTATCATACTTATTATTTTGATCCTAAAAGCGGAGAACCTACTCATGGAGCGACACATCAGGGAAACAGTGATGATTCCATTTGGGCACGAGGTCAGAGCTGGGCTGTTTTAGGTATTCCGTTGAACGAAAGCTGCTTGGGTTCGATAGGAGTTCCGAGAATCTATTCAAAAATTGTAGATGCTTTCCTGGAAAATCTACCTGCTGATTTGGTCCCCTATTGGGATTTCGATTTTAATGATGAGCATCCTTCTGATAAGGACAGCTCAGCTTTAGCTATTGCAGCTTGCGGGTTGCTGGAGGCTGAGAAGCTGACAGCATATCCTGAAGCGAAAGCACTGGCAGCGGGAATGGTTTATCAGCTGGGTGAACTGTATACAGCAAAAAATTCACCTGGAAATGAAGGACTGCTTTTACATGGCGTCTATGCACATGCTGAAGGAAAAGGGATTGATGAGCCTAACCTTTGGGGCGATTATTTCTATTTCGAAGCGCTGATGCGTCTGGCAAAACCAGATTGGCGCAGATATTGGTAAGGAGAGAGACGATGAGAACATTTGAGATAAAAGAAGAATTCCTATTGGATGGAAAGCCGGTCAAGCTGATTAGCGGCGCGATTCACTATTTTCGTATGACTCCGGCACAATGGACAGACAGTCTGTACAATTTGAAAGCACTCGGTGCGAATACAGTGGAAACCTATATTCCTTGGAATATTCACGAGCCCATAGAGGGACACTATGATTTTGAAGGAATGAACGATATCACTCGCTTTGTTGCGCTTGCCGAAGAGTTGGGCTTGATGGTTATTCTACGACCATCCGTCTATATTTGTGCGGAGTGGGAGTTTGGCGGATTACCGGCATGGTTGCTGAAGGAGAAAGGGCTGCGTTTGCGTTCAACTGATCCTCGTTTTATGCAAAAGGTGCGCCAATATTTTCAAGTACTGATTCCTAAGTTAGTTCCGTTGCAGGTGACACATGGCGGTCCGGTTATCATGATGCAGATTGAGAATGAATATGGCTCCTATGGGATGGAAAAAGAGTATCTAAGAGCAACCAAAGCCTTGATGGAGGAACTGGGGATTGATGTTCCGTTATTTACATCTGATGGCGCATGGGAGGAAGTGCTGGACGCAGGAACATTAATTGAAGAGGATGTTTTTGTAACTGGAAACTTTGGTAGCCAGTCGAAAGAAAATGCGGCTGTTTTACAGAACTTCATGAAGCGCCACGGGAAAAAATGGCCGATTATGTGTATGGAATACTGGGATGGCTGGTTCAACCGCTGGGGCGAACCAATCATCAAACGAGAGGCAGAGGACTTGGCAGCTGAAGTGAAAGATATGCTGGAGATAGGCTCATTGAATCTTTATATGTTTCATGGCGGAACAAATTTTGGCTTTTATAATGGCTGTTCGGCAAGAGGGACAACAGATTTGCCACAGGTTACCAGCTATGATTATGATGCTCTGCTAACCGAATCAGGTGAGCCTACTGAAAAATATTATGCCGTACAGCGAGCAATCAAGGAAGTTTGTCCGGATGTGTGGCAAGCTGAGCCTCGTCGGAAAACATTGTCCAATCTAGGCAGCTTCCCTGTAACAGACAGCGTTTCTTTATTTGCAACAAAAGAAACGCTTGAAGAGGGAATTTCATCTGCTTATCCATTAACGATGGAAGAGGCTGGCACTGGTTATGGCTACATGCTCTATTCACTGACCTTAAAAAACTATCAGCATGAGAATAAGTTGAAGGTTGTTGAAGCCGGTGATCGCTTGCAGCTGTATGTTGATGGACAGCATCAGGTGACGCAATATCAGGAAGAGGTCGGAGAAGAGATTCTGATTAACGGTCAAGCAAATCAAGCAACGATAGCATTGGATGTTTTGATAGAAAATCTTGGTCGTGTGAATTATGGCTTCAAGCTGAATAGCCCAACTCAATCAAAAGGAATTCGTGGAGGAATCATGCAGGATATTCATTTCCATCAAGGGTATCGCCAGTTTCCGCTATCGTTAAGTAAAGAGCAGCTGGCAAAAATAGATTATCAGGCACCTTGCGTTCCCGAGCAGCCGTCATTTTATCGGGCAGTTTTTGAATTGGAGGAATTGACGGATACCTTTATTAATTGTTCCGCTTACGGAAAAGGGGTTGTCTGTATCAATGGGTTCAATTTGGGAAGATATTGGAACATTGGACCAATCTGCTCTCTTTATTGCCCTAAAGAGCTGTTGAAAAAAGGGCAGAATGAAATCGTCATCTTTGAAACAGAAGGAATAGAGATTAAGCATGTGGATTTTTCTGCTCAACCAGTGATAAAGGGGTAGCAAGAAGCAAAAGGTCGTTTGTTTTCCTATTTTTATACGGTAGAGAAAGCTAATCCTATTACGTAATGCTGAATCTATACACCTATGATGGGCGCTGTTCTTTCGCAACGGTGCATGATATAATTTACTTAATTATGGTTTGACTAAAGGTAATTTATATCAGTGAAGGAAGTGACCTAAATGGTGATTGTAACACCCACTTTTAATTCAAATGGGCAATGCGAAGAAGCAATACAGCTTTACCAAAAGGCTTTCAATGCCAAAGTAGATTTCTTATTACGTTATTCTGATGCAGATCCGCGTGATTTTGATGATCCTTTGACCGAGGAACAGAAGAACTATGTATACCATGCAGAAATATATATTGGTGAACAGCGTGTAATGTTTTCAGATATTATCGGTTCGGACCATCTTATGAAAAGTACGTCTTTATTCTTGACGGTAACTCTGGATAGCGCGGAAGAAGTCAAAAAGGCGTATGAGATTATGAAGAATGGCAGCACGACAATTTATCCGTTACAAAGCACTACCTATAGTTCTTGCTTTGTTTCTTTCGTTGATAAGTTTGGTTTTCGATGGGGAATCATGACAGAGCAGACTGAAAGATAGATAGATGTATGGTAGGAAACAAGTATTGTGTGAAGTATTAAAATCAGTAATAGAACCAAAAAACCGTGATGACTGCATCATGGTTTTTTGGTTCTATGAATAATTGAGTAGAGCATAAAAAAGAAATATGCCCTGCTTATTCCTTGAGGAGTAGAAGCTTATTCGGCTTCCACTTCTATTTTTGTTTTGAAATATTTCCAGTGCTTATAGCTAATAATATATTCTGCCACGCTTCTATCCGGCAGGTAGGAGTGCTTCACCTGTTTGACTGCCGGTTCACGAAAGCTGAGATTCAAAAGATTTAGGAGCTCCGGATCATCAGGAAAGACAATCTCGTTTGTCTCGATAGACGACAAGGAGAAAAGATCAATGTCGAAGTCTTTTCGTACCTTTTCGTATACACTGGTATAGGCTGAAAGGTCTTCAGAAATTGGTTCCTTCACCAATTTCTTTGGCAAATGTGTCATATGGACTAAGAAAGGAATTCCATCGAATGAGCGAACGCGCAAGATTTTGTAGTATGAGCCGCTGCCGGGCAGTCCTAATTCCTTTAAAATGTCAGGTTCCTTTTCTTCATGAATGGAAAGGACATCAACTGTTTCAGTATCCAGCGAATGAAGCTCAATATCAGAAAACTTCACGTTTTGAGAGACTTTCGATTTTGATACGAAGGTTCCCTTTCCTTGTATACGGTAAAGATAGCCGGCACTGGTTAGCTCATTCAACGCTTTAACAGCTGTTATCGAGCTGACAGAGTAATTTCGTTTGATATCTGCTTCAGAATAAAATTTATCGCCTGGAATAAATCTATGGTTTTTTATTTCACTTAAAAGGTCTTGTTTGATTTGTTCATATTTTGGGACCACAGAAAGTGCCTCCTTTTCTATAGCTAACTATACCTTTAAGGATAACATGTCAACTTAACTTTAGCAATCGCTTCATTTTTAGCGCTATCTAAAATATAATAGTCATAGAATAAAATATCAAGAAAAACTCAATATATTAAGATATTAGGTTTACGAATGAATTAACATGTGATATAGTATGTTTGTAAGCGATATAACATGTTAAGTGGAGGCGACCCACGCGATATAGGAGGGAAATCAAGTGAGGAATATTTTATTAATCAGTCATGGTGGTATGGCAGAAGGGGTCAAAAGCAGTCTTGAGATGATTGTAGGCCAACAGGATCAAATAAGCACAGTCTCTCTGCAACCGGATGGAGACAATATCCAATTTGAAAATGAGTTGCTTTCAAAAATGAAAGCCCTTAACGGAAAAACGCTCATTATAGCAGATTTGGCTGGCGGAACGCCTTGCAATGTAGCAATAAAAAACTATTTGGAAGATGAACAAGTAGAAATCGTAGCAGGCATGTCTCTTCCATTGGTAATAGAAGCAGCAGTGAATCCACAGCTCACGGCACAAGAGCTGGTCAAACTTTCTAAAGACAGCTTGATTGATGCAAAAGCAAAAATGAAGCAGACTGAGGACGTACCAAGTGTTCAAGCCAAAGGAACTGATTTGGAAAAATACAAGGACTATGAAGGTCAAGCGAACCTTGTGAATACTCGAATTGACGAACGGCTGATTCATGGACAGGTGGCAGGAATTTGGACAACCAGTCTGAATACACAGCGAATCATTGTCGCTAATGATGAAGCAGCGGCAGATCCATTGCAGAAATCTTCTCTTCGTATGGCCGCGCCAACAGCAATGCGCCTCTCTGTTTTACCCGTTTCAGAGGCAGCAGAAAATATTCAAAAGGGAAAATATGGGAAGCAGCGATTGTTTTTACTATTTAAAAACCCAACAGATGCTTTGCGATTTTTAGAAGCAGGCGGCAGTTTTGAGACAATTAATGTTGGAAATATGAGCTATAAGGATGGCGCCCGTGAGGTAACTAAAAGCATTCAGGTAATGCAGGACGAAGAGCAAGTGTTTGAGTCAATCGCTTCAAAGGGAATAACAATAACAGCACAGCTTGTTCCAAATGATCCATCAATTGATTTTATGGAAAAGCTGAGAAATTAAATTTAGGAGGAAAAAATCATGCATTTAGCGGCGTATCAAATCATTCTTATTACGGTTTATGCATTTATTGCAATCAATGACTCACTTATTTCAAATACTTTGACACAGCCGGCAATCGCCGGAATGATTTCCGGGATGATTATGGGGGATATTAAGACAGGATTGATGGTTGGTGGAACACTACAGTTGATGCGTTTAGGAATTGCGGCCTTTGGGGGCGCTTCAGTACCCGATTACTTTACAGGTGCTGTGTTAGGTACAGCCTTTGCAGTCATCTCAGGAAAAGGCGCAGAATATGGAATCGGCTTAGCCGTTCCCGTGTCCTTACTAATGCTTCAATTGGACGTTGTTGCTCGTTTCTGTAACGTTTATCTGTTACACCGTGTAGATAAAGCAATTGACAATATGCAGGTGAATCGTATTCCTCGCTTTGTCTTGTCCGGTTCATTCCTTTGGGGATTGTCTCGTGCGATTCCGATTTTGTTGATGCTTCTGGTTGGTGATGCTGCAGTAACAACAATCACTGAAAACACACCGGAATGGCTAATGACAGGTTTGAAGACTGCCGGAGGCGTACTGCCTGTTGTAGGTGTGGCGATTTTGCTGCGCTACCTGCCGACAAAACAATATATTCCTTATTTACTGCTAGGCTTCTTTTTAGCTGCTTACCTGCAAGTACCGATGCTGGGAGTTTCAATCATTGGTGTGGTTGCTGCTATGCTGGTATTCAAACGTGACAGTGAAAAGCCAATGGCACAGTCAGCTTCAGGTTCAGAGACTTTAGAAGGAGGATTTGATGGGGATGAGTAATCAAAAATTAACGAAAAAAGAATTAAATGCCATCAGCTGGCGTTATATTTTAGGAAGTCAGTTGAACTGGAACTACGAGCGTATGATGAGTACCGGTTATCTTTATGGGATTTTGCCTGTTTTGAAAAAGTTCTACGGACATGACGAAACTCAGCTTCAAGATATGCTGCGTACCCATAATCAGTTTTTCAATACGAATGCTATCTTCGGTAATTTAATCATGGGGATTGACGTGGCTATTGAAGAGCAAGACGGGTATAAAGCTAAAGAAACAATTGTCGCACTAAAAACAGCATTGATGGGCTCACTGGCTGGTGTAGGAGATTCCTTATTCCACGTCATCTGGGGAACAATCTTTGGTTCAGTTGCCGGCACGCTTGCTCAAAATGGTTCAGTTGTAGGCTGTGTTATCTGGATTATTGCCAATATTGCTTTATTATTTGCTCGGGCGGCATTATTGCCATTAGGCTATAAACAAGGTGTGAAGCTTGTTACTACGTTAAAAGATAAACTAGCTGCTTTTACAAATGCAGCAACTGTTCTTGGAGTGACTGTAATTGGTGCGCTGATTCCTTCTGTCGTGAAGGCAACCGTTCCATTTGTATACAAAAAAGATGGCGTTGAACTGGTCATTCAAGACACCTTGGATGCAATCTTGCCATCTCTAGTTCCTATCCTATTAGTAATGCTGACGTACTGGATGTTAGGACAGAAAAAATTGAATTCAACTCGAGTAATTTGGTTGATTCTAATTCTGTCTATTGCATTAAGTGCATTTGGAATATTAGGATAGTCTGGGATAAAAAAGCTGTAGAATACCTTTTCGATGGATTCTATGGCTTTTTTTGAGTCAAAAAATCAATGTTAGAGGTCCATCGGCCACTTATGAAGCAGTCTATGTAGAAGAATTGTTTTATCTTTTCAATCTGTTGAATTGGGTCAGCGGGTTGAAAAATATATAAGCTGTCAGTTTTGGAAGGGGGAAAGGGTTGAAGCAATATGCTGGACAGTTCTATAAATAGAAACGGGCACTAGGGGAGAACTATTAAATGAAGAGGACGTGCAAATATGCTATCAAGCTATAAAAATGCTATCTTACTAATCAGTTGTTCTATCTTAACAGGAGCTGCTTTCTACAGCAGTGTTTCGGCGGCAGCAGAAGAACCATCCACTGCAGAGTCTTATCAACAAAACGGTCAATCTGTGCAAAAAGAAGCATCGAGCTATCAGGAGCTTCAACAAAAATGGCGGGCGCAGCTGGTGTCAGATGACTATGATGCACAGGTACCGGAAATTGCTAATTATGTCCAAGCCCTCTCGGCAGCGGCAGAAGATTTATATCAAAAAATGGATAAAGACCCAGATAGAACCTATCTTTGGCCTCTTGAAGCAGGAAACACGCCTTCAGCTGATTTAACTACTCAATTTACTAAATTACAAAAGCTGACTTTGGCTTATGGAACTAAGGGAACTGCGTACTATAAAGACCCAGTTATTCTTTCAGCAGTTGAAAGTGGGTTAGACTTTATGATTACCAACAAGGGGTATGATGGAAAGAAATATCATGGCAACTGGTGGGATTGGCAAATTGGCATTCCCCAGAAATTTGTCGGTATTCTAATGGTTTTGAAGGGTGAATTACCAGCTGAAAAAGTACAGCAATATATCACAGCGATTAGCGGCTATGTCCCTGACCCATATAAACAGCTCTATACGAAGCCTCAAGGTGTATTTGTTGATTTGGCTTTCATCCCTAATTTTGTAACTTCCGGTGCGAATCGCACTGATTTAGCGCAAACTGTTTTAGGCTTAGGTATTCTACAGGAGGATGCGAGCAAGATTCGTCAAGCCTCAGAGAGTATTATCGATGTGTTTGAGCTTGTAGCAAAAGGGGACGGCTTCTATGCAGATGGTTCCTTTATTCAGCACAATAATATTCCCTATACAGGCTCTTATGGAAATGTGTTGATGAAGGGGGTAGGTCAAATTTTGAGTATTACGAAGGATTCTGAGTTCGAGTTGGCTCCGGAGGTCGTAGATGGCTTTGTGACAAATGTGGAGCGGGCCTTTCTACCGTTGATTTATCAAGGCGAAATGCTGCCGGGTGTGAATGGACGCTCAATCTCAAGAGCGCCTTCCAAAAATAAAAGCGGTTATGGCTCAACCACGATGTACAATTTATTGATTGTTGCGAAATTTGCGGACACCAACAGTCAGCAGAAGCTGAAGGAAGCAGTAAAGTATTGGATGAAAGAAAACGAAACCTATTATTTGACCAATACAAGAGACTACAACGACCTTTTGATGACGCTTTCACTGCTTAATGATTCTTCAATTATTGGTAATCAACTACCGTTTGTTGGTACACAGATGTATGCATCAATGGACAGATTCGTTCAGAGAACACCGGAATATATGTTGAGCTTAAGCTTGTATTCTAACCGTATTTCTTCCTTTGAAGCCGGCAATAAGGAGAATAAACGAGGCTGGCATACTGCGGATGGAATGATGTATTTGTATAATGATGACGAGGTACAATTCAATCAAGCCTATTGGCCGACAGTCGATCCCTATCGGTTGCCTGGAACAACCGTCGATACAGTTCCGTTACAGGATGAAATTTCCGCATTTACAACAGTTACCTCTAAAGAAAAATGGGTCGGCGGTGTGGCTATAAACGATAGAGCAGTCGTTGGAATGTCACTGAATAAGTCAGGAACGAAGAATAACGGACAGGTTCTGCCAATGAATCTGCAAGGAAAAAAATCATGGTTTATTTTGGATGGTCAGGTAGTTGCTTTAGGTGCTGGGATAACGGGTGATACGACCGCAACGATAGAGACTGTGGTAGACAACCGTTTACTGAATGATGCTTACGATTATCAGGTTCTGTCAAATAACGGAACGATTACCTCTCCGACAGAGAGCAGCAGTAAAGAATGGCTGCTGTTGCAATCGAATCACAAAAATGCCTCAATCGGCTACTATTTCCCGAATGGAGAAACTGTCGATGTTATCAGTGAGGCACGTACAGGAACCTATAGTGAAATCAATGAGGCTTTTCCAAGTAATGACCTTTATACAGGAAACTACCGCAAGTTCTTAATTAATCATGGGCAGCATCCAAGCGATTCAGACTATGCCTATGTGATGCTTCCGGGTATTGCTGAAGCGGAGCTGAAGGAGTATGCAGCGAATAAACCGGTAACTGTACTGGAAAACTCCCGAGATATTCAAGCAATAGCATTAGAAGAAGAAGGGTATACAGGAATCAATATATGGAAAAGCACAGGTGGAACAGTGACGGGTATCAGCTCAGATAAGCCAGTTTCCTTGCTGAAACAGGCAAAAGGAGCGGAAAAACACTATGTTCTATCGGAGCCAACGCAGTCAAATGTGACCATGAAAGTAAAGATTCCTAAGGACTATGCAACAATTCAGACGATGAGTGAAGGAATTACCTATGATAGTGTGCAAGACATTTTCACGATAGACTTTACAAATAGCAATGGCGGCAGTAAACAAATTATCGTGGAATAGAGTATCGTTTGTTCCTCATGTGAGTAAAACGAAACGCATAAAGAGGAATCAGATAAATAAAATCAGCAGCTTGTCACAATGAGCTGCTGATTTTTCTTAGATTATTGCTGAAAAAATAGGGCAGATGAACGAAAAATCAGTAATGAAGAATTTTCGTGCAGTTTCTTGTTGACGAATGAGGAGATTAATGGAAGAATGTTATGGAATGGTCGAGGAATGTAGGGGTGTTTTTTTGAGCAAACACAACAATCCTCGCAAGAAACTGACTCAGAATTTGAGAAAGAGGCAGTCTCAACGATAAGGAGGAGTCTTGGTGAGAGAAATAGGATTTGATTCGGAGAAATATCTGACAGAGCAATCCCAATACATTCTGGAGCGAGTAAATCAGTATGATAAGCTTTATCTGGAATTTGGTGGTAAATTGGTGGATGACAAGCATGCAAAACGAGTGCTGCCGGGCTTTCAGGAAGATGTCAAAGTAAAGCTGCTGCAAAAACTCAAAGATCAGGCGGAGATCCTGATTTGCTTGTATGCCGGAGATATTGAGCGGAACAAAATCCGTGGTGATTATGGCATCACTTATGATATGGACATTTTACGTTTGATTGATGAGCTAAGAGGCTATGGATTGTTGATTAATAGCGTGGTTATCACTCGATACAACAATCAACCGGCAACCAAAGTGTTTATCAATAAACTGGAGCGTAGAAACATCAAGGTCTATAAGCATGAAGCAATCGAAAATTATCCAATAAACGTTGAGAAAATCGTTTCTAACGAGGGCTTTGGAAAGAATGAATATATTGAAACTGAGAAGCCGATTGTGATTGTTACTGCTCCCGGACCGGGAAGTGGGAAGCTGGCTACTTGTTTGAATCAGCTTTATCATGAAAGTAAAAAGGGACACGCTGCCGGCTACTCAAAGTTTGAAACGTTCCCAGTGTGGAATGTTCCTTTGAAGCATCCGCTAAATATTGCCTATGAAGCGGCTACAGCAGATTTAGGGGATGTCAATATGATTGATTCCTTCCATTTGGATTATTATGGAAAGATGGCAGTCAACTACAATCGAGATATCGAGACATTTCCGGTCATTAAGCGAATCATCGAGAAAATTACCAATCAGGAATCTGTTTACAAATCACCTACAGATATGGGTGTAAATCGAATTGAGGCAGGAATTATCGACGATGAGATTATTCAAGAGGCCTCACGTCAGGAAATTATCCGTCGTTATTTCCAAACAGAATGTGACTTTAAAAAAGGTCTGGTCAATGAAGAGGCTGTGAATCGAATCAGCTTAATTATGGAAGAGGTTGGTTTGAAACCGGAGGATCGTAAAGTTGTTGCGCCGGCACATGCATATGCGGAAAAATTCGAGTCTCAGACGAAGGACCCTGCAGCTGTTATTGCATTGGAATTGCCTTCAAAAGAAATTATCACAGGGCGGACAACCCCTCTGATGGAAGCACCGGCTTCTGTTATCTTAAATGCTGTGAAGGCTTTGGCAAAAATTGATGATGATATTCACTTATTATCACCAATTACGCTGGAAACGATACAGAACTTGAAAAAGAATGAAATGCACATGAAGGATCATTCACTGGATGTCAGTGAAGTGTTGATTGCGTTGGCAATTAGTGCGGTAACCAACCCAACGGCCCAACGAGCTTATGAAAAGCTGGTTGAGCTGGAGGACGCTCAAGCGCATTCAACAGTTATATTAAGCAAGAATAATGAGCAGGCATTGAGAAAGCTGGGAATCGATATCACGTCAACTGCTGCGTTTCCATCAGAGCAGTTATACCACCAATAGTCTATTATCTGGAAACAGAATGAACCGCCCACTACGAAAGAGCAGCTTTTGTAGTGGGCGGTATTTTTTACGTTGTTTAAGGCTGAATTTTATTGCGCTTGGCGAAGCTGTTCAATAACGCTGGTGCGTTGAACATACTTCAAGGCAAGCAAAGGGGTGCTAACACAAATAAGAATCGCAGCGGTATAAATCACAATAATTAGAAGCCAAGGAAATGAAAAAGGGACTTGATATTCATTCAAAGTAGTAAAAATCAAATAGGAAATAGCCGTACCAACCGTAGAGGTGAGGAAAAGTGAAAATCCACTGTACATCAATCCTTCAAGCAACAGCATTTTTTGCAGTTGCCTTTTTGTCATACCAACACTTTGCAGGATTGCAATTTCTTTAAGACGGCTGTTGATGCTGGTAACCATTAAGTTGACATAGTTCATCAAGCCTAGTAATGCAAGAATCACTGCAATGCTTCCTCCAACGATAGTCAATTGTATTTCTGATTGTTTCATGTTATCGTAGCGGTTGATTTTTGATTCATAATCGATAAAGTTGTTGTTGCGAATCAAATGAAGAATTGCTTGGTCTGCTTTTCGATCGTAAGTTTCTTTGTAAGTTATTTCTAAATGATCGACAAAAGGAACTGCGCCGTCCACTTTTTCTTGTTCAGCAAAAGCATTACTACTCATCAGCTTTTTTAAAAAAACATTAGATACGACCATATCTGGATAAAACTCACTATACTGAGCGCGAGGAAGAAACTCAATAACAGCACTGTTGGTAATTTGTTTTGTAGAACCAAAAGCGGGATAGCTGATTTTTTGGGAAATCGTGTCCTTTAGAGAATCAGTCATCAGACCAATGCTTGTCAGGATACCAATTTCACCGGCAAGAAAAGCTTCTCGATCGATTGTGAATTGCTGTTCTGAGGCCAGTTTATCCAAATGCTCTATATCTAATCCGATAAAGGTCATGTTGAAATTTGCAGGTTGCTTTTCCATTTCTTCCATACCGGTTTCTAAGTCATAATGATAAAATACATCAAAGGCCTGCTTATAATAGTCAGTAAATATCTGCTGTTTTGTCATTGGCAGAGTAACAGCAGTTATCGGATAAACCGACGCAACCCCGTCAATTCTTTCAATTTCTGCTATAGTTTTTTGCGAGAATTGTTGAACCTGTTCGTCGCTGCCGGAGGTTTTATTGGTCAGCACCATATCAGTAATATTTAAGGCGGTTAGAATTTTATCTGCTTCATTAGCTGATGTAAGTGTTGCTACAGTGGTAAATGATGTGATACCTAAAAAGAGTGAAAGAAAAACTAGCAATGTCTGTTTCTTGTATCGAAAAATATTGGTCCAGGCCATGAAATAAATCTTACTGCCATTTTTTCTGATTTTCATTTTTCCTGAGGACAGGCTGCCTTCATGATTAAGTGCTTCAATAGGCGAAATGAGGCTGGCAATCTTGGCCGGCTTAAGACTGCTGGAAAAAATTGTCAGTAGGACGAAAATAGCCGCTACTAGATATATGGAAAAATGAAAGTTCATCGCAATGGGTATATTGTATATTGAGACAGCAGTTAAGATATGAGGAACAATTTTCTGAGAACTGACACCGCTTAGGAATAAGCCTAAGGTAATTCCTATGGCAGTTACAATCAATACTTGCCGATAGACAATCTGTCTAATTTGCTTTTTTGTTGTACCTACAGTTTTAAGCAGTCCATAAAAACGAATTTCTTTATTAATAGAAATCAAAAGAATGTTGTGAATAAGCAAATAGGCAGTGAGGGTAATCAGAAAAACTAGAAAGAGGACTGCTGCTCCCATTCTCAACAGAAGTGCACCACGTTCGGTGTCAATATGAAGCCGTTGATTCTTTTTAAGCTGCAGCTGATCCTCCATTTTTTTGGCTTTCTTTTCATTAATAAATGGTGTGTTGAAATTCAGGTAAAGACGTCCACGTTCCAAATCATCCGAAGCTGTTCCATAGATTTCTTGAAAATCTCTTGAGATAAACCCCCGATTTTTATTTGAATAATCATTGAAGTAGCCGCTAAGTATAAATTGTTCATTTTTTATCCCGTCATAAGCAGCAAATTCCAAGTCCAATACCATGCCTACCTGTGGCTTGGTAATGCCCATTTTTTTTAGTGCAGTCTTGGAAAGCAGGAGCTCATTTTTTGCTTCCGGGTAGGCTCCTACCAAGGATTCAAAAGCAGGCTTGAGCTGTATTTCCCAGTTTGTTTCATCCGACCAGGCAAGTGAAGTTGTTAAAGGTATTTCTCCAAACTGTGTAAGTGTTACACAGCCAACTATGATGCCGGCCGCTGAGACCTCCGGCATTTTTTTTGCAGCTGCAACCTGAGCCTCTGAGGGACCTGTAAGCATCGCATCATAGTCACTGCCATTTATTGAAATGTTTTGGTCTGTTAGGGAGGAGTAGTAAGTAATTCCAAGATTACAGACAGTTGTCAGCATAAAGGTTGAGAGAAGCACAGCAATCATCAGTAGAAAATTACGAGTCTTTTGACTTCTAAATTGAACGCCTGCTAATTTACGAATAATTGGTCGATTGTTTACACGTATCACGCTACTCACCAACCTTTACTTTTCCATCCTCTATGCGGATGATGCGATGGGCAAGCTGGGCAATCTCTTCATCATGAGTAATCATAACAATGGTTTGGCAGAAGAGCTCACTGGTAGTTTTCATTAGTCCAAGAACGTCCATAGATGTCTTGCTGTCCAGATTGCCCGTAGGCTCATCAGCAAGAACGATTGAGGGCTTTGCAGCGAGTGCTCTGGCGATAGCAACACGCTGCTGCTGACCACCGGATAAATTATTTGGCATCTCGAATTTTTTTTCACTCAGATTCAATGTGTCCAATACAGCATCGATATAGGACTCATCTATTTTCCCACCATCTAATTGAATAGGTAAAACAGTGTTTTCATAGACATTCATCAATGGAAGTAAATTAAAATTCTGGAAGATGAAGCCGATTCTTCTGCGTCGAAAAATAGTCAGCTCATCATCGGATAATTGTGAGATATTCTGTTGATCAATCCATACTTCTCCGTCTGTTAACTTATCTAACCCGCCAAGCATGTGTAACAAAGTTGATTTTCCGCTGCCTGATGTACCAACGATTGCGACAAATTCACCTTGTTGAACGCGTATCGATACATCATCTAATGCTTTGACTTGATTTTCTTTTGATCCATAATATTTTTTCAGGTGTTCTGCTCTTAAACTATCCATTTTCAACTCTCCTTAATTTTGATAATTTTAGAATACAGAAACATCCTTTCAAACTTCTTTCTCAAATCTTACATCCTTGCAAGAATTCTTATTTTGGAAGAAAGAGACTGAAACACGCTCCTTGTTTTTTATTATTGGCAACTTTAATGAATCCACCTTGACCGGAAAGAATTTCTCTCGCTAAGTAAAGACCAATTCCCAATCCATCTGATTCCCGGACAGCTGTTCCACGATAAAAGCGTTCGAAAATCTGAGCGTGTTCTTCTTCCGGGATGCCAATCCCTTGATCCGAAATAGTTATTTTTACAAAAAATTCGTAGGCTTCACAAGAGATGAAGATTTCTGTGTAGGAAGGGGAATATTTAACCGCATTTTCCAATACATTCACAATTGCCTCGAGCGTCCAGCGAAAATCATAAGAAACCGCTAAAGATGTGTCTTGAAGTCTAAGCTCAATTTGCTTTTTCTCTGCTGCGGGAGTAACCGAATCGACGGCTTGTACCAGCAATGGCTGGATAGCTTTTTCTGTTTTAGAAAGCTGAATTAAATCATCTTCCAGATAAGCCGTTTTAATTAGCCTTTCAATAAAAAACTGCATTTTATCAGATTGCTGCTCAATTTCATTTGCATAATTTTGTATGGTTGGTTCCTTGTTCTTTTCCTGAATCAATTGATTGTATAAAATAATATTTGTTAAAGGGGTCTTTGTTTGGTGACTGATGGTTGCAATCAGCTCTTTAATTTGCTTTTTTTCCAATTGACTTTTTTGTGTTTGCAATTGTTGAATGGATAAGAAACGATGTAATTTTTCTTCTATCTGGGAAGCATACGCCTCATCAAATTTGGCTGTAACAGGACTTTGGGAGATAGCTTTTTCTAGAGAATCATCTAGCCGTTCCATTATCCTGCGTGTCGCATAAAGTTTATGTAGACCAAAAATGGCCAGCATTCCTCCGCAAACCAAAGGAGCTGTAAATAAAAAGAACAGAGAAGTGGTCATGGCTTCACTTCCCATCGATAGCCTAGTCCGTAAACAGTTTTGATTAGGTCGATTTTTTTTGAATCCTGCACCAATTTGTTACGTAGTCGGTTCACTGATACAGAAAGAGCATTTTCATCGACAAAGCTGGAATCTATGGACCAAATCGCATCTATTAATTGCTCCCTTGTTAGTACACGATTCGGATTGGAAACAAATAGCTTTAATAATCGGAACTCTGTGTTGCTTAATGGAATCAGCTGATTTCCCTGTTTTACTTCCATTTTTTCAAAATCAAAGGAAAAGCCATTTTGCTCATAATAAACTGGTGTCTGACTTGTTCGACGTAGGACAGCTGTTACACGTGCACGTAAAATTGAAAGATTAAATGGTTTTGTGATGTAATCATCGGCTCCATAGCCAAATCCGGTAACAATGTCATATTCAGAATCATTTGCCGTTAACATAATGATTGGTGTTTGAGAGATTGTTCTCAGTTCTTGACAAAAATCCAGTCCACTTCCATCAGGTAATTGAATATCTAATAGGAATAAATCAAACATCACTGCTGTTTGCAATGCTTCTCTGGCTTGTTGGATTGTACTGCACTCAGTAAAAAGATAATCATCTCCTAATGACAAAATGATTCCCTTTCGCAAAACCTGATCGTCTTCTAACAATAAAATTTGCTTCATTGATTACTCCTCCAATTTTTCTTACTTTATATCATACAATATTTTGGACGAATGAACAGTGAATTTAGTGAAATCTTTCGGCAGCTGGTTTTATGATGGAGCAAGATGGAGATGGGGAGAAAATGATACAAAAAATCCTCCTAGCATTTCACGGCAGAGAATGTGTGATGCCCATTTCCTCATTTTGATACAATAAATGAAAATAGCAAATAGGGAGCGAGACGATGAAATTTAGAGGACCGATGCTGGTTGTAAAGGATATTGAAAAATCAAAGAACTTCTATACACAGATTATAGGAATAAGGGTCATTTCTGATTTAGGTGAAAATGCAACACTGACTGGAGGTCTTGCACTTCAAACAGAAAATTCGTGGATAGCATTTACAAACTGTAAAGAGGAGTTTTTCACTTATCGTGGGAATGTGACGGAAATGTATTTTGAAGAAGAAAACTTTGATGCATTTTTGGAAAAGCTTGAAGGCTTTGAGGTTGAAAGGCTTGGCTCAGAGCTGATTATGCCGTGGGGGCAGAGAGTTGTTCGATTGTATGATCCCGATGGACATATCGTAGAGGTTGGGGAAGAGCTGAAGGTAATGGTTAAACGTCTCTATAATGAAGGATTGACGATTGATGAGCTGGCGGAAAAGACATTTATGAAAAATAAAATGATTGAAAAGATCATCAACAGCTGATTGAAAAAACATTTATAAGCTGTAAGAATGAAAAGCTAAATCAGTGGAGGAACTCATATGACAACAGTCAATAGTAAAGCAATGTTTGATTGTGACTGCCAAACCATATGGCAAATAGTAACATCATTAACCGATTATTCTTGGCGAAGTGATATAAGCAGGATTGATATTGTTAGCGAAACGGAATTTATTGAGCATACGCCAGACGGGTACGCAACAACCTTTCGAGTTACTGCTTCTGAAGAGCCAAAGTATTGGGCGTTTGATTTGGAAAATGATACCATCAAAGGTCATTGGACAGGCAGTTTTACAGCTAAAAATGGACGGACAGAAATTGATTTTACAGAGATAATTACAGCGAAAAAGCTAGTGATGAAGCCCTTTGTTAAGGGATATTTAAAAAAACAGCAAGCACAGTATATCGCTGATTTACAGCAAGCTATCGCAAAAAAATGAATAGATTAAAGGCGTATGCCGGGAAAAATTACTTCCTATGAACCTGATAGTGGAAAAGGTTCGTAGGAAGTTTTTTATTCTCTCTTTAAAAAGAGAAGGATACGAATTCTTTTGACAACAATTGTTTTTTCTGGTAATATTACTGTAATATTTAAGTGATATCAAAATGATATCACTTGGAGAGGATGAAAAAAATGGAAAATAAAAAAATGGGTGTAAGTAACGTACCTTCACAGGAGGTTCAATTAAAAGCAACAAGCGGGATGCCTATTCTGCTGTTGAATATTTTGGGAATCGTTTTATCGATTATCGCTTTTATCTTTGGCGTTGTTTATCTGGAGAAGGAAGCGTTTGTGTTAGGCGGTATTCTTCTGACGATAAGTGTATTTTACTGGTGTGTGCCGATGCCTTTGTTATTTGCAGGTCTGAAAATAATTAGACCAAATGAAGCGATGGTTATGACCTTGTTTGGACGTTATATTGGGACACTCAAAGGAGAAGGCTTTTACTTTGTAAACCCGTTTACAACAGCAGTACCTATGCCCACCGGCTTGACTTCTTCTGAAAAGGCTCCGGCTTTAGAAGCGGAAACAATTTCTTCTGCAAAAGGAACTGGCAATGCACAGCAACGTGTGTCACGTAAGCTTTCCTTGAAGACAATGGCATTGAGTAACAATAAACAGAAGGTTAATGACCGATTGGGAAATCCAATCATCATCAGTATCGTTGTTATTTGGCGAGTGGCAGATACAGCGAAAGCGATGTTTGACGTTGATAATTTTACTGAATATTTATCTATTCAATGTGATTCTGCATTGAGAAATATTGTTCGTCTGTATTCTTACGATGCTGCTGATAATGAAGATGCCAATGAGAAGAGCTTACGTGGATCAAGTCAGGAAATCAGTAATCGCTTGAGTGAAGAAATTCAGTCAAAGGTTACCGTAGCCGGGCTGGAAATCATCGAAGCACGAATTACTCATTTGGCTTACGCTCCTGAAATTGCTGCAGCTATGCTTCAGCGCCAACAGGCTTCGGCAGTAGTTGATGCACGACAATTAATCGTTGAAGGTGCTGTTGGAATGGTTGAGATGGCGTTGGAAAAACTAAGCGAACAGGAAATTGTCGAATTGGATGACGAGCGCAAAGCTGCGATGGTTAGTAATTTGATGGTTGTTCTATGTGGAAATCGAGATGCTCAGCCTATTGTAAATAGCGGATCATTGTACTAAGATACGTATAGTATTTGCGGAGAGGATTGTTATCATGGAAGGAAAAGAGCAGAAAACAAAAAAGCAAGTGCCGCTGCGCCTTTCCACCGCACTGTATAATGAACTGGCAGCTTGGGCGGAGGATGAATTCCGCAGTGTGAATGGGCAAATTGAATACTTGTTGACAGAGGCTGTGAAAAGAAGAAAGGGCTCTGGAAAACAAATGAATAGTGAAGAGTGAAAAAGAGTCAGCAATGGGGAGACCTGTTGCTGACTCTTTTTATATGAAATATACATGAGAATGATTATCATTATCGTTTTCTTGTGTTATACTTAACAAATGAGAAGAGCGGTTTTTAGAGCCGATTCGATAGCAGTGCAAAATGAATCTATAATGAAATAAGGAGTGACGTGTCCTATGAAGAAGGGACTATTTATTTTGTCGGGAACCATTACATTTATTTTAGGAACAATCGGCATTTTTTTACCATTCTTACCGACAACTGTTTTTTATTTATTAACCGGCTTCTTCTGGTTGAGAAGTTCGGAAAAGCTATACCATCGCTTTATTCAGTCAAAACGCTATCAAAAATATGTAGAGGAGCCGATTATTAAGAAAAATATTTCTACCGGAAATATGATTAAAATGTTTTTAGCTATTTTTGTTGTGTTCCTGATTCCTTGTATTTTTGTAGATAATTTGATGATGAGAGTGACGATGGCGATTGTTTATATTGCCCACGTTGTTTTGTTGACTTGGTACTTAAAAGGAAAGAATCGAAACACAGTATCTGTGAAAGCAGGTAGCGGTAATGATTGATAAACGACTTTTTCAATTGGTTGAAAAGAAACAATTAATTTGGCTCGTGCTTGTCCGCTTGTTGAATCTGGGGCTTTCAATCAGCATGTGGCTTGTTTTTGCCCAAGCGTTAGCGGAGTATATTGAATACGGGCTTATAGATAGTACAAAGCTGCTTGTTTCAGCAGCAGGAGTATTGATTGGTAAGAGTATCTTAACGAAGATCGTTGAAAAGCTGACGTATGATTCTTCTGCAGCTTTACGTCTGGCAATTAGAAAATCAGTCATGCAAAAAGCTTTTCGAATGGGTAATAATGAAGGACAGCTTCCCTCTGCGACATTAGCACAATTATCCGTTGAGGGGATTGAACAGCTGGAAATTTACTACGCCCGATTTTTACCGCAATTTTTCTATTGTATGTTGGCATCATTAATGATTTTCTTCACATTAGGTATTTTCGCATGGCAGCCTGCCGTAATTTTACTCATTTGTATGCCGCTTATTCCGATTGTGATTATGGCTGTCATGAAAATTGCTAAACGAATCTTAAGTAACTATTGGGGCAAGTATACGGATTTAGGTAAGAAGTTTCATGAAAATTTGAACGGACTAAGTGTCTTAAAAGCCTATAATCAAGATGAATTCAAACAAAAAGAGGTTGCTGATGACGCAGAACGTTTTCGTAAGGTAACGATGAGCCTGCTTTCTATGCAATTGAATTCAATTACAATCATGGATATTATCTCGTATAGCGGCGCGGCTTTAGGTATTGGTTTCGCCCTACTTGCTTATCAAGACGGAACAATCAGCACGGTTGGACTTTTGCTGTTCATTCTTTTAAGCGCAGAGTTTTTCATTCCAATGCGTCAATTAGGTTCACTCTTTCATGTTGCAATGAATGGTATTAGTGCTTGTGGTAAGCTGTTTGCTTATTTAGAGCTTCCTGAACAGAAGTACGGAAATCGAGAATTACCGTCGATTCTGCAAACCATTACTGTAGAAGAAGTGAATTTTCAGTACAATAAATCTGATTGTCCGGCGTTACAACAAATATCAGCTACATTTAAACAAGGAAGTTTTTCAGCTCTAGTTGGGAAATCCGGCTCGGGAAAGAGCACCTTCGTCCGTTTACTTCTTCATCAGCTTTCCGAGTACAACGGAAAGATTTTATGGAATGATTTAGAGTTAAGTGAGTTGACTGCTGAAACGATTCATAAACAAGCCTTATTGGTTGATAATCATGGTTATCTTTATCCTGAATCAATTAAGAAAAACTTGCTGCTTGCAGGAGCAAGCATTTCAGAAAAGGAACTGTGGGCTGTCTTGGACAAGGTTCGCCTGAAAGAATTTGTAGAGCAGCTGCCCATGCAGCTGGAGGAGCCGCTGACTGAAAATGGCGGTAATTTATCCGGTGGGCAACGACAACGACTGCTTTTAGCACGCGCATTATTACGACAGGCACACGTTTATATTTTCGATGAAATTACCTCAGGGATTGATTTGGAAAGTGAAGAAATCATTTTAGAGGTGCTGAGAAACCTTTCTCAGCAGGCTATCGTTTTATTCATTTCTCATCGCTTATATAATGTGTTACAAGCAGACCAAGTATTGGTTTTTGAGGATGGTAAAATTGTTGAAAGCGGAGCGCCGGATCAGCTGCAAAAGCAAAACGGTTATTTCAAAGATTACTTCCAAGAAGAAAATGTACGATTAAAGGGGGCGAGCAAATGAAGCAATCATCGATTATTATCTGGCTGCTTTCTTTCGTGAAGCCTCTAAGAGGAAAAATGGCACTTGCAATAACATTGGGAATTATCAGCAATTTAGCTGTTGTTGCGATTCCAGTCATCGGTGCGAAAGAGCTTTGGCTGCTTTTTTCAGGAGCAGAGGGAAATCCGTTAACTGCTTTGTTTGTTATGGTAGGCTGTGGCATTTTGCGAGGAATTGCTCGGTATTCTGAACAATACTTAAACCATGATATTGCCTTTCGTCTATTGGCTCATATTCGGGAAGAAATTTTTTCTGTGTTGAGAAAGCTAGGCCCCGCAAAGCTAACAGGAAAACAGAGTGGTGAGCTGATTACAGCGATTACCTCTGATGTAGAGGCGTTAGAAGTCTTTTTTGCCCATACGATTTCACCGACTTTTATTGCAATTGGAACAACTCTGTTTACCGTTGGCTTTCTATGGTACTACGATGTAGGGATGGCTCTGATTCTTTTGGCTGGCCAGCTGTTGGTTGGTGGCGTGATTCCTATTGTTGGATATCAAAGGAATAAAGCTATTGGTGACGACTATCAATCCGCTTTGTCAGCACTAAATCAGCAAGTAATGGAAAACGTGGAAAGTCTGCAGGATATCACTCAATATGACCTTTCAGAGCAACGTTTGGAGCAGTTGGAGAAAACAGGGAAAGCTTTGAATAGTCAATATCAGGGACGTCTAAAGCAGTCAAGTATTTTACAGATTTTGAGCGAAATTGTCTTGCTTGGTACGGCCGTTTGCCTCTTAATATATGGAGGTGCTATGGAATTTTCCGGCGAACTTGTGATGCTTGGAACTATTTTAAGCTTAAGCTCTTTTGGGTCTGTTTTAGCACTTAGCGGTTTGGGAAATGCGCTTCTTACAACCTTAGCAAGCGGTAGGAGACTACGCGCGCTTGTTCAGGAGGAGCCGACGACTTCCTTCCGGCAAAGTAATCAAGAGATAACAGATTTTTCAGGAATTTCATTGGATAAGGTATCCTTTGCTTACGATCATGAGCAGCAGTTGCTAGATAACCTTTCTTTGGAAATACCACAAGGTAGTATCGTAGGTATTGGTGGAGAAAGCGGAAGTGGGAAAAGTACATTGCTTAAGCTGCTCATGCGTTATTGGGACCCGCAGTCTGGAACCATTCAGCTTAATGATGTGAACCTGAAAACAATTACGGAGTACTCGATTCATCAATTAGAAGGGGTCATGGAGCAGGCAACCTTCATTTTTGAAGACACGATTGCCAGTAATATCAGTTTAAGAAAATCTGGTGTTTCAATAGAGGAGATAGAAGAAGCTGCCAAGCAGGCAGCGCTTCACGAGTGGGTATGCTCGTTACCGGAAGGCTACGACACGATAATTGGCGGACAGGCTCGTGCTGTTTCTGATGGAGAACGCCAACGGTTTGGATTGGCACGTCTCTTTCTACATGACGCACCGCTTTTATTGTTGGATGAACCAACCAGTAATTTAGATTACCTCAACGAGCAGGAAATTCTGAATGCCTTGTCTGAAGCATCAGCAAATAAGACAATATTCTTAATTTCTCATCGAGCAACAACCCTAGCGTTTGCCGATCAACAGCTGTTTTTAGCGCAAGGAAAGTTACATTTAAACTAAAAGAGGCAGGGCCTGATATAGCGCCCTGCTTTTTTTAGTTTGGATTGATTTCGCTGATAAGCAGTGTTTACTCTAACAAGACAAATATTCTTTATTTGTTTCTTGTTTGGATATTCCGTAGGTACGTATTCTGCAAGAGGACAGCTGTGACTAAGGTGCTGAGGATAACTGGCTGCAGTGTTCCAATAAAGGTACTAATGACAGCAGATAAAAGCAGCAATATTACTGTTAGTCCTAACAGCTTACCAAAAGACAGACTGATTTTCCTCTGGTAACGATTAAAAAGAACATGCGTCAGAAAAATAATGCCGGCATATAACAAGTAGTTCATAGAAATCTCCTCCTGTGCGTAAGTTAATCAAGTTTAGCCGCTTCTGCAGATTCCTGTTCTACCTGCATTTTTTCGAATGCCTTGAAGAATGGGTAGTAGATCATTAAAGAGACGGCGAAACAAACAAATACCATCACACAAGCAACCCAGTTCCAATTTGATGTAATCAAGGCCCCCAGTGGTGCCGGAATAGAAAATGGCGGTTTGACCATCATTTTCGGCATCCATCCAAGAATCGTGACGATATAGACAAGTATGGTATTAACAATCGGAACTAAGATAAAAGGGATTGCCAATAGCGGATTCATGACGATTGGTGCACCAAAAATGACAGGCTCGTTGATATTGAAAATTCCCGGAAGAATGGAAAGACGTCCCAGCTGTTTCAAATATTTTGAACGAGAGAATAGGAAAAGGACGACTAAAGCCAAAGTTGCTCCGGTACCACCCATTTGTGCATACCATTGATAAAATTGTTCAGTGAACAGGTTAGGCAGTTGAAAGGCGCTAGTTCCATTTTGAAACAGCTCAGCATTTTCGATAATTGCCTGATCCCAGAATGGGCGAATGATTGGACCGAGAACAGCATGACCGTGAATGCCAAGTGCCCAGAAGAGACAAATCATAAATTGAGTAATTACACCGCCAAACAGATTATTTCCAGTTAGAAATCCTTTTAGTGGTGAAATAGCTAAGCTTAGCAGCTCATTTAGATTGAAGTTCAAAAAGTGTCTTGGAATCCAGAAAAGCAAGATGACAATTAAGGTTGGTAAAAGTGCGGCAAAGGATTCACCTACAACCGGAGGAACGCCCGCTGGCATTTTAATTTCCAGTTTTTTTTCTTTTGTGAAGCGATAAATTTCAACAGAAATAAGTGCAGCAACAATCGCGCCAAAGAGACCTTGTGAGCCTAATGGAGTAATGGGAATATATCGACCAGCAGTAACTGCCTGACCGACTGTATCCACTCCTTCTTGAATGTTAACAGGAACAACCATTAGTAAAGTGGCAAGCATAGACAGGAAACCACTGGTAATCTTATCCAATTTATATGTGCTTCCCAAAAAAGCACCAATCGTGAATGAAGCATATAGTGACATCAGTCCGACGGTAAAACGAAATGGAACGTCCAATGCTTGTATATAGGGGGCAATCATTTCTGAGTACCCGTCAATTGGAAGGTTTAATAGTATCGTGAAAAATGAACCAACGATTGTTAATGGCAGAATAGAAATTAGTCCGTTTCGTATGGCTTGCAGATGCCGCTGATTTCCGATAGCGTTTGCAATTGGCAGCAGCTTAACAGCTAAATTATCAAAAACTTTCATCATGAGAGATCGCTCCTTTAATTTGTAGAGGAAACTCGTCAGGTAACTGCCGAGTTTCTTCATTTAGGTGGTCCGCAGTCCGCTTCCCTAGATAACGTGGAAAAAGGGAAGTGGCGCTCCTTTAATTTATAGAGGAAACTTGTCAGGTAGCTGCCGAGTTTCTTCATTTAGGTGGTCCGCAGTCCGCTTCCCTAGATAACGTGGAAAAAGGGAAGTGGCACTCCTTTAATTTGTAGAGGAAACTTGTCAGGTAACTACCGAGTTTCTTCATTTAGGTGGTTCGTTGTCCACTTCCCTAGATAACGTGGAAAAAGGGAAGTGGCCCTCCTTTAATTTATTGAGGAAACTTGCCAGATAACTGTCGAGTTTCTTCGTTTTGGTGGTTCGTTGTCGATTTCCCTAGAAGATATGAAGTAAGGGAAATCGCACTTCTTCGTTTTTTATTCAAATCCATGATTCTCTGTCAGCTTTTTGAACCAGTGTCCGGATTTTTTGCAGGTTTTTTCTCCTGTTTCGGTGTCTAAACGGTAAAAGCCGTAACGGTTTTTATAGGCATTTCCCCAAGACCAGCAGTCCACAAAGGTCCACATATGGTACCCTAAGCAGTTGGCGCCTTCCTTCATTGCCAGATTCAAATAGGTCAAGTGCTCCTTCAGAAAATCAATGCGATAATCGTCTTGAACAATCCCATTTTCCATGAACTGCTCCTCCTCTTGGATACCGATTCCGTTTTCTGAAACAAACCAATCAATGTTGCCGTATTCGTTTTGAATTTTTTTTGCGATATCGTAAATTCCTTTTGGATAGATTTCAATCCCTCTGGAAGTATTCATTCTACGACCAGGCATCTCATAGTTGTCAAAAAACCATTCCGGAGAGAATACACCTTGAGGGTTAGGTAAGCATTCTTTTGCCTTTACCCGTCTAGGTCGATAGTAGTTAATACCCAAAAGGTCAATTTTTGTTGAAGCAATAAGAGCCGTGTCCGTCGTTGTAACCTCAGGAAGTTGGTCATATTCAAGAAGAACTGATTTCAGCTTATCGGGATATTTCCCCTTTAAAATCGCATCGTTGATACTTTTTGTATAGAAAAGATCAGCCATTTCAGCAGCTTCAAGGTCGGCTGGATGCTGACTGCGGGGATAGACAGGAATGACATCCATGATAATTCCAATTTTTCCTGAGAGCTTCATTTCTCGGTATATTTTTACTGCTTCACAATGGGCGAGGACGATATGATGTAAAACAGCGGCGGCTCTCTTAAAATCGACGACATAAGGATAATGCCGATCGTGAAGGTAACCGGCCTCAGCAGGAATCATTGGTTCGTTGAACGTAAACCAATAGTTTACGCGATCGCCAAACAGTTCAAAGCAAGTCCTGGCATAATCAGCATATGCCTGAATGACTTCGCGGTTTTCGAACCCGCCGATTTCCTGCAGCTTTATCGGCATATCGAAATGATACAAATTGATAAATGGTTCAATCCCCTGAGCCAGTAGCTCATCAATCATTTGATTATAAAAATCGACCCCTTTTTGATTCAGCTCGCCAACACCATCTGGGAAAAGTCTGGACCATGAAATTGAGGTTCGAAAAGAGTTGAAGCCAATCTCTTTCATTCGTTGAATGTCTTCTTTGTAGTCTTGGTAAAAATAAGAAGTATGTTCGGTTGTTACGCCGTCGTAAAATCGAAAGTTGAATTCTTTGGATGAATAATCCCAGATATTTTCTCCTTTGCCATCATGCGGCTCACGACCTTCTGACTGAGTGGCACTGCTGGCAGCTCCCCAGAAAAAGTTTTTTGGAAATTCCGTTGTCATGTTGTTCCTCCTCGTTTGTCTATTGCGGATTGTTAGGACGCCCTCTATAATGGAGTATAGCATCATGAATAGTGTAATGTTATACGCTTTCAATCTGTTGTCATTTGTGTCGACAGGTTGATACAAATGACAAAAATGTCACAGCCTGTGACAGGGGAGGGTACGCATGCTTTTTTTAGATTATATTCCTGAATTGAATCCTTTGGAGTACGAAATTTACCATTATATTGCGAACAATCTTAAGACAGTTTCTTATATGAGAATTAGAGACCTTGCGGAGGAAACACATACAAGTACAGCTACTATTCAGCGATTTTGTCATAAATTTGAATGCAGCGGCTTTGCAGAGTTTAAGGTTAAGCTTCAGCTCTATGCGGATTCCCTTCAAAAGGCTCAGGTTGCTGATGTGGATGAGACTCAGTACATTCATTTTCTCGAACGCGTGAATGAGCCGTTTTTAAAAGAAAAAATTGAGCAGGCGGTTGATATTCTTGAACAGAAGGGGTTGGTTTTGTTTCTCGGCTCCGGTTCATCAGAAATGATTGCGGGCTATGGTACCTTGTACTTTACAAATCTTTCTCAAACCGCTCTGCGTATTGAGGACCCCTCAAACTATCCTATTGAATGGTTCCCTGATGATGTGCTGCAAAACACCTGTGTAATTGCTCTATCTGTCACCGGAGAAACCAAAGAAATTATTCATTATATCAAACGTTTGAACACAAAAAAATGTCCAATTATTTCTATTACAAATAGTGATAGCTCGACAATCAGTCGGATGTCTGATTTGAACATCCCTTATACAATTAATCGAGAAACAATCTATAAAACCAGTGACAACCATGATAAAACGATTGAGCTGACTTCTCAGCTGCCTGCACTTTTTTTGATTGAAAAAATCGCCAAGCGCTTGAGACTACGTAAAAATATTTAGAAGCCGGTTCAAGAAATATAAGGAGAAAATTGATGAAAATAAAATTAATACTGGGAGATATTACAACGATGTCCGTTGATGCAATTGTAAATGCTGCAAATAGTTCACTGTTAGGCGGCGGAGGTGTGGACGGAGCGATTCATCGAGCGGCTGGAAAACAGCTGGTAGAGGAATGCCGAACACTTAATGGCTGTCGCACAGGTGAGGCGAAGCTGACAAAGGGCTATAACTTGCCGGCAGATTATGTGATCCATACAGTTGGACCTGTTTGGAATGGCGGCAGTAAAAATGAGCAGCTTCTTTTGCAGAACTGTTATTTGAACAGCCTGAGCCTAGCCGCTGCAAATAGTATACAGACGATAGCTTTTCCTTGCATCAGTACTGGCAGATACCGATTTCCTTTAAGACTTGCTGCGGAAACGGCGGTAACAGCAATTGTGAACTACAGCGAGAAGCATAACGATATAGAGGAGGTTGTTTTTAGTTGTAATGACCGAGAGAATTACCGGCACTATTCAGAAGTTTTGAAAGAGCTTCAATCATCCAATGTAACGATAGAGTTTCTATAGATAGGGATAAAGAAGTAAAGAGCAGCTTTAATTACTGCTCTTTTTTTCTGTTTTTTCTTTGCGCAACCTTTTTTAAAAGATGGATGGAACAGTTTGTTCTATAATAAGATTCATCAAGTAATTGATTTGGTAATCAACTTTCTGAACAATTCCAGACTGGCGGGTTCGATTCCTGTATTACTTATAAAGACACTGACAGCAATGCAACAGCCAATCTATCTACTTAAAATAGACTCATGTGTCTTGTAAGGGCGCCTACAGCAAACAAACAACCTACTCTTTTCCGAGAATGTGAAAACGAGCGCCCTGTAAAAAAAGGAGTGCAGCAGAAACAGCCTAGCTAGTTGTTTCTGCTGTTTAGCAGTGCCATGAAAAGCTGCAGCTGCTAACAAAGGAAGGCGGACGTTAATTGTGGAGCAAATTAAAAAACTGCTGAAAGAAAATAGAATCAAAGAAGTTTATCTCGTTGGCTTTGTTGATGAAATAAATGGGGTATTTGAGTTTTGCCCGGACCTTCGTTTCCTCTATTTCGAGTTTTCGGAAGGAATCATTGAATGTCGTTCTGTTGAACAGTATTCAAGACTTCAACTAAGGATTGTTGATTCAATCAGGCATGATTTTGAGATTGATGAGGATATGTTTGCAGCGACATCCAGAGCCGGCGAATTGATTTTGGACAATCCGGAATTGCTTACGAATGAGATTGCCCATTTGGTCGCTTATGATTTAAAGCAGATGGATGGGGGAATGAACTGTTTGGCGTTGGAAATGCAGCTGAAATCTGGACAGTTTATTTTTATAGATCCAACTTTTCTTCATGGGATTAGTGTAGGCAGTCATAACCAAAAGAAGCTGTGGAAGGAAAATCTGGTTGATAGACTAGCTGTGGAAGCAAGTGAGTATAGCGTATTTTAGAGGAAGCGCAGCACCTTTCTCTCGTATTTAATGATGAGAGAACATAAACGAACAGGGAAGAATGGGTGTGATAAAGGAGTAGGAGATAGGGATGGATTTTTATTGTAAAATGTTTGTCCAGACACCACTAACTAAAACTGAGTTGGTAGGTAGGTTGGCTCAAGAGTTTGGTTGGCAGTTTGATGCTCATTTTTCAACAGAAAATGACTATCTAAGCTTGGATATTCGTGATAATGAAGAATTTGATACAACGGGCTTGAACAAAGAAGCAACTGGATTTTTATTTTTTCGTTATTTTTTTGATATCGAGCTTTTAGATGAGCGCAAGGTGGACGAATACAAAGAGCAGGTAGCTCGCGTAATATACTTGCTACAAGATAGAAAGTGTTTGGTTGTAACCGCCTGTTCCTTCGAAGAGGAGCTGCCTAAAAGCGGGAAGTGTTCATTTTAAAGAAATAAAGAATCCCGAAGCCGTCAGGCCTCGGGATTTTTTATTCATATCTATTGTCTGAGTTTTCTTCATCCTGATAATGATTCTCCTCATTTGCCTGTTGTTGCTCCGGCTGTTGATAGTAATCATTTGGTTGCTCAGAGTATTGATTAGAGTAATTATCATAATTTGTAGAATAATCATCCTGTGAGTAAGTATCAGAAGGCTGCTCCTGATAAGAAGCTGGTTGTGTATAGTGTGCTCCTTCATCATAAGCAGTTGGCTGAGATGGATATCCGTCACTGTTCTCCTGATAGGAATTAGGCTGTGAATAGTAATCCGCTCCATTTTGATTCTCGTGATAATACCCATTATCTTGATAGGGCTGATTGTCTTGATAGGTTTGTTGTGTATCGCTTTGATTGTTCTGTTCCTCATAGCTAGGAGGATAATCAGCTGAAGCTTGATTTGTATAGTAAGCATCTTGATTTGAAGGGTACTCATTAGTCCCTTCGGTTTGGGTTGATGAATTTGTATTATTCAGATAAACAAAACTTTGGTCCTGAGATGTGGATGGTGGTGTTGTTTGAGCGACCTGCTGCTCCACCTTCATTTTAAGCTTGGATTGCTTTTTATCCTTATCTCCAGTTAAGGTTAGGTAAATAATCAAACCGATCATGATGATCGTTAGGATAATCAGCCCAATGTATTGGCCAAAAGATATAAACATGGTGACCTCCCCAGTCATTTGATTTTTATTAGAAAATATGCGAAATCATTCTTTAGATAAGAAGTGGTGGCTTTCATTGTATGAAAACAGTAACGCTTCGTTTTTGAATGAACCATTTCGTTGTATTCATATAGTTTATCAAATGTTTCTTTTGACGTCATCCTTTTTACAGGAAATTTTCAAAGTCTTAATCATCTTTATATGAAAAAGAATGAACATGGTTGGAAATAATTTACATAGATACTGAGAATCCTACTTTTAGTATTAAAAAGATAGCTGTTAAGGCTTTAATGAAGAAGGAGAGCATTTTTATTTATATATCTGATTTAAAATTCTTAATGCGTGAGGAACTAATCAGAAAAGCAGCTAATCGTTGTTTTAGTATGTAAGGTTAATTATTTGTAAAAACAGTCAATTATGTTTGGATAGATAAATTGGTTATGGTAAACTGTATAAAGCAAGCTTTTTGGAGGAATACTATTGAAATCAAAAGAGATGTTAAAAACTATTCTATTTTTTGTGGGATTGGCAGCAGTGCTGTTTTTACTTAGACAATTTGTGTTTACACCAGTAGTCGTGAAAGGCCATTCAATGGATCCGACACTAGCTGATGGAGAACGAGTAATTGCGTTTAAAAATACGAAAATCGAGCGTTTTGATATTGTAACATTTCCCGCTCCGGATGAGCCGAATAAGAACTATATTAAGCGAATAATTGGCTTGCCGGGAGAAACAATTGAGTACAAAAATGATGTGCTGTATATTAATGGAAAAGAGACCAATGAGCCTTATTTGGACCAGTTTAAATCTGAACTGACTGATGGCGGTCCGTTAACCTATGATTTTTCATTGGAAGAAATTGGCGCCACTACTGTACCTGAAGGCGAATACTTCGTTTTAGGAGATAATCGCAGAAACTCGAAGGATGGGCGTATGATTGGCTTTGTCAGTGAAGAAAAGATTTTAGGCGATGTCAAATTTGTTTTATGGCCATTAGATCGGTTTGGAACAATCTAGGCATTAGATACTAAGAATAGAAAATACAGCTGGGATGGCAAGTATCCCAGCTTTTTCTTTTGGGTTTCAATTTTTATTGTTGCAAAAATGAACAGGTTTTTGTGGTGGAAATCATCTGCCACGATTATAATGATGTAGAGTGAGTAGGTACTCGTCAGAGAAACACAAACTCCTCACATAGATACAGACTATTTTACTGCGGCGTTCAACTAATAACGGTTGACTCCCTGTTATTTATAAGAATCAAGGGAAAGGAAGTGGGAGCATGTCACTACAATTTATTCGAGGAACCGGAGAAAAGAATCTGGAGAAAACGTTGGTAGACAAAGCGACGGAATGGTTGGAATCTCACCCGAATAATGAAGTATTTTATTTGGTTCCCAACTATATTAAATTCGAAAAGGAAGTTCTCTTCTTAAAAGAAATCAGGAAGAGAATTGCACCGTCTGGAAAAATGATGGCAACGATGCGTTTACAAGTATTCAGTTTTCAACGATTGGCTTGGTATTTTCTGCAGCACACACAATACTATCAGCAGGAGCTGTTATCTGAAGTAGGGGCAGCAATGATTTTCCGTAAGCTGTTGAAGGAAAATGAGGAGAAGCTGACTGTTTTTCGCGGAGAAATCAATAAATCTGGATTTATCCAACAGCTGTATGCTTTGTATCAGGAAATGAAGGATGGAAATGTTGAGCTGTCTGATCTTGCGTTAATAACTGAGGCAGAGCAATTGCCGAATGATCAGGACATGGCACGAAAGCTGGAGGATATTCAATGGCTGTTTACTGCATTTGAGCAGGAGCTTGAGAAGCATGGAATTAATGAAATTGAGTATTTGACCGTTTTAAGTACGTATTTAAAGACGAAAGATTTAAGCAATGTTCTTTTTGTGTTGAGCGGTTATGATCGTTTTAATGCCAAGGAACAGCTTTTACTTCAAACCCTGATGGAGCAAGGTGCAGAGGTAAAGGTTGCGCTGACATTGGATCGACCATATGCGGATAGAAAACCGGAGGCCGTGGATCTGTTTTATGAAACAGGCAGTACCTACTTTGAGCTGTATCAACTGGCTAGAGAATCTCAGGTACCGGTTTTGACTGACGATGTTGAAAAGAATTATTCGCTCATTCAATCGGAAGAAATAGCCGCGCTTGGTGATTTCTGGGTTCAATCACGAAAAGAATTTAGTAACAACAGTACAGCGGATAAGATGCAGGATGTTGAATTGTGGTGTGCCGAGACGCCTAAAGAAGAGCTGGATTCAGTGGCAAAGGAAATTCGACGGCTCGTCGTCGAAGAAGGATATCGCTATAAAGATATTCAGCTTGCGACAAGAGCATTTGATGACTACCAACCTATATTGAAGCCGATTTTTCAACTGCATGATATTCCAATTTATATCGATCAGGAAATGTCTATGGAACAGCATCCGCTGGTTGAGCTGATACAGGCGTTATTCGCTATTCATAACTACCATTTTAGGTATCGTGATGTCTTGCGTTTCTTGAGAACAGAGCTGTTTTTCCCAGGTACCATGTATACTGAGGAAGTGCAATGGCAGCTTGAGCGAGATGATTGGCGAAGAAAGATAGATATCACTGAAAATATCGTTTTAGCCTATGGTTATGAGGGAAGTCACTGGACCAGAGAAAAGGACTGGACATTCATTCGGTATGATTTTGAAGAAGAAAAATTAGACGAGACTGCTGTGCTGGAAATGGAATCAAATGAAGTTCGTTATGCTGTAAGAGATATCCTACCGGCATTCTTTGCGAGTCTTAAGGAAGCTGAAAATGGTGAAAAAGCAGCAGCAATTTTTTATCAATTTTTGATTAACAGTGGTGTCGAAGAACAAATAAGAATGTGGCGGAATCAGGCGATTGCTGCAGGTGAGCTGGAGGAAGCAAGGAACCATGAACAGACATGGGATGCGCTGATGGCGCTTTTAGATGAATATGTCATGATTTATAGCGATGAGGCATTTGAATTTGAAAGCTTTCAAGAGATTTTTGCCAGCGGTCTGGAAAACCTGCGCTACAGTAAAATTCCAACGGCGATTGATCAAGTACAAATCCGTCATATTGACACTCTTCATCCCGGGCAGGGAAAAGTTACCTTTGCTGTTGGCTTAACGGATCAGGTGTTTCCGCAGAAAATTGAAAATAAAACATTGCTGTCTGATGAAGAAAGAAGTCGTATGAATGAAGGCTTAGCAGAAGGGAAATTCTTTCAGCAGGGAGTTAGTCAACGCATGGCACAAGAACCCTATACTGCCTACACCATGCTGCTATCCGCAACAGAAAAATTGTACCTGACCTATCCGAGAATGTCAGATACAGCGCATGATGTGAAGCCATCCTCTTATCTTTCAATTTTGCAGAAGTATTCGAAGCAGCCGTTTATTTACAAAAATAGTTTAACCATTTCAGATGATGAAGCGGCCAGCTTGCAGCATGTCGGTACTTACCGCACGCTGATTGGAGAGCTTACCAATCTGAAGAGACAAAACAAAGAAACCGCTATTGGTATATCCGGCTTTTGGCAGATGCTTGAGCGTTCCTTGCAAAACCAGCCTTTGGCACCACTAGCAGCGCAAATCTTCGAGAGTCTGAAACATAAAAATATACCTGAGCCTTTAGGAGCAGAGCTGGCAGAAGAGCTGTATGGGAAGCATATCTATACCTCAGTATCCCGTGTTGAGAGCTTTTACAGATGTCAGTATCAATATTTTTCACGGTTTGGTCTGCGACTGAGAGAGCGGGATGTATTTGGTTTGTCTTCGGCAGCGACAGGTGAATTTTTCCATGAGGCGCTCGATCAGCTGTTCAAGGTTTTGATAAAAAATAACCAACAGCTTTCCGAGTTAACAGATACTCAGCTGAACGAAGTGGCAGAAGAGGTACTTTTCAACGTCTTAGGAGATCAGCGATTCGATATTTTGCATTCATCTCATCGTATGAACTTTATTCGTCATCAGCTGCGCCAAACAATTAAAAAGGTCAGCTGGGCGTTAAAAAAACAAAGCGAGCGCAGCGGGCTTTCGACGGTTCAAACGGAAGTTTTGTTTGGTCAAATTGCCGGGAAAAAGGGTATCCGTGGACTGGAGCTGCCGTTACAAAATAACGGTCAAATCAGTGTTCGTGGGAAAATTGACCGTGTCGATCAGCTTTCAATCGATGGGGAGACCTATTTGGGTGTCATTGATTATAAATCGAGTCATCGTAAATTTAATTTAACAGAAGCCTACTATGGATTGGCCATGCAAATGCTGACATATCTGGATGTGGCACTGATGGATGCCGTTGATTTGGTTGGTCAGCAAGCCAAAGCGGCAGGCTCGCTGTATCTGCATGTGCATAATCCGATACTGGGCTTTGAAGGAGAAGAGCAGCAGGAAAAGCAGCTGCTGAAAAAATTCCAATTTGATGGTCTTTTAGTGAATGATTCGAAGCTATTAGATTATCTGGACCGTTCGCTCGAACCTAAACAGAGCTCATTGGTATTTCCAATTGAGGAATCTGCCAAAGAAATTATTAAACCCGGCCGAAGACAGGAAGATAAGTTCGTATCAAGCGAAGAGTTTGAACTATTAAGAACGCATAATCGAAACAAGTTTACAGAGGCCGGGAATAAAATGATTAGCGGGGAGGTCCTGCTTGATCCTGCCTATCAGGGGAAAGAACGGATTGCCTGTAAATATTGTCCATTCCGTAGTGTATGTACCTTTGACGTTATGCTGAAGGAAAATGATTACCACCGAATTGAAACAATGGGTAAACAGGAAATTTTGGATCGAATGAAACTAGGAGAGGAGGGACAAGCTGATGAGTAAGACAATTCCGTTAAGACCGCCTCATGAATTGTTTACAGACAATCAATGGCAGGCAATTTTTGATGAAGGACAGAATATTTTGGTCTCAGCTTCTGCTGGTTCAGGGAAGACGACAGTCCTTGTACGGCGCGTGATAGAAAAAATTAAAAGCGGGACAGATATTGATCGTCTGTTAGTTGTTACTTATACAGAAGCGGCTGCCAGAGAAATGAAGGAACGAATTCAGGTAGAATTGCAGAAGGCATTGACGCAAGAGACGGATCCACAGCAAAAGCAGCACTTTGTTCGTCAGCTGTCTTTACTGCCGACCGCCAGTATCAGCACTCTTCATTCCTTCTGCCTTTCGGTGATTCGCCGTTTTTATTATCTAATTGATATGGACCCGGTATTTCGTTTATTGACAGATGAAACAGAGATGCTGCTGCTAAAAGAGGATGTCTGGGACGATTTAAGGGAGAAGCTGTATGAAAGGGAAGAAGAATCTTTCTATCAATTAACCAGTAATTTTTCTAATGATCGTTCAGATGACGGGCTGACAAAACTGATTTTTTCTCTTTATGAGTTTGCAAAAGCCAACCCGGACCCGGAAGAATGGTTACAAAAGCTTCCGAAAGCCTATCAAATCGATGGCGATATTGGTGAGTCATCTCTGTATCAAGAGACCCTAAAGCCGCCGGTAATTGAGAGTCTGAAGCTGGCTATTCAAAGATATGAAAAAATGTTGGAGTTTTCTGTAGGACAAGAGAAAATGGAGAAGCTTGCAGCATTGAGTCAAAAAGAGCTGGAATGGACAACTCTTTTTACACAAAAATTGATGGATAATGAGCTGTCAGCTGCTTATCAGCTGACTGAGACCTTAAGCTTTGATCGTTTTCCGACTGTCCGAGTGCCGGAGCTGAAAGAGGATGTAGAGCAAATTAAATCGTTGCGAGAACAGAATAAAAAATCGCTTAAAGAAATTACCTCTTCGCTTTTTACTTTAGACCCGGAAAAAATGAAAGACATTTTAGAACAGGCAGCTGTTTTGGTTCAAACTATGGCCGAAGTTGGTGCACAGTTTATGGCAGACTATGGTTCAGAGAAGCTACGCAAAGGGTTAGTTGATTTTAATGACTTAGAGCATTTTACCTTGAACATTCTTTCAACGAAAGAAAATGGGGAGTGGCTGCCGACTGAGGCTTCGAATTATTATCGCAGCAAGTTTGATGAAGTGCTTGTTGATGAATATCAAGATATCAATCGTCTGCAGGAGAGTATCCTTTTCTGGCTTCGCCGTTCTGAAGCGGATGAAGGGAACCTGTTTATGGTGGGCGATGTCAAGCAATCTATTTACTCTTTCCGATTGGCAGACCCAAGCCTGTTTATCGAAAAATATACACGATACGGCAATCAGGAGGACGGTAAACGAATTGTTTTGGCTGAAAATTTTCGTTCCCGATCCAATGTATTGGATTTTACTAATTTGGTTTTTGAACAGTTGATGGATGAGCAAGTTGGGCAGATTCCTTATGATGAGGATGCGAAGCTGGTGAATGGGTTTCAGCAGTTCTTAGAGGCTGACGACTATACGACTGAAGTGTTGATTTATGAGAAAAAGAAGACTGCTGATTCACAGGATGATTTTCCTTTAGCAGCAGAGCTGCAAATTGAGGATAAGACTGAGGGCGAGCTGCATATGACTGCCCTAAAAATCCGCGAACTAATTGATCAAGGGTACCTCATCTATGACAAGAAATTGAAAGAAAGTCGTCCGGTTCGTTATCAGGATATTGTGTTACTGACACCAACGAAAAAGAACAATTTAACGATTCTGGAGATTTTCAAACGCTTCGATATTCCGTTACAGGTTAATGATGCGCAGAATTATTTTCAGGCAACAGAGATTCGAACGATGATTTCATTGCTTCAGCTGATAGATAATCCGTATCAGGATATTCCGCTTGCAGCTGTTCTTCGTTCGCCGATTGTTGGTCTTAAAGAGACGGAGCTGGTGAAGGTGCGTCTGGCCAAAAAAGAAGGGCTGTATTATGATGCGTTCCTAGCCTTTAACCAAGACCCGGAATCTTCTAACGAACAGCAGGTCGTTGAAAAAACACGAGCATTTGCTGAAAAATTGGCACGTTGGCGCGAGCTGTCTCGCAGAGTCAGCTTGTCAGAGCTGATTTGGAAAATTTATCAGGATACTGCTTATCTCGATTATGTAGGCGGAATGCCGGCTGGACAGCAAAGGCAGGCGAACCTCTATGCGTTAGTTGATCGAGCGGCCAATTATGAGAAAACCAGTTTTAGAGGGTTGTTTCAATTTATTCGTTTTATTGAAAAAATGCAGGAAAAGGATAAGGACTTAGCCGAGCCTGTCATACTTGAGGATGAAAATGCGGTTAGGGTCATGACAATTCATGCCAGTAAAGGGCTGGAGTTTCCAATTGTTTTTCTACTGGATATGACGAAGGAATTCAATCTGTCTGATTTGAAGGAGCGCTGCATTTTTGATGACCGGTTGGGCGCAGGTGTCCGTTTTCTTGATGAGGAGACACGTGTCCTTTATGATACACTGCCGTATCTTGCGTTGAAGCAAATTAAAATGAATAAGCTTCTTTCCGAGGAGATGCGGAAGCTGTATGTTGGACTTACCCGTGCGGAACAAAAACTGTTTCTTGTTGGTTCTTATAATGATCGAGAAGCAGCTTGGAAAGAATGGGGAAAGGCGAAGGATACAGAGTCATTGGTACTCCCTCAGGAAAGTCGCCTGCAAGGAAAAAGCAGTTTGATGAATTGGATTGGTATGACTCTGATTCGGCATCGGGATGCTGAGCCAATCAATGATTTTTATGAGACAGCTAAGGTAACTGAAGTAACGAATCATCCAGGACGGTTCAAGATTTCGTTTATGGATGAGCAACAGATTGAAGCTGGTTTTTCAATGGTACAGCATGGGGTTGGGCAGGGGCAGTCCGTCCTTCACCAACCTGAAAAGGAAAATCAGGTGTTGCTAACCAGAGGGTTGAAAATTCTAAACTATGAGTATCCGTATCAGCTTGCTGCGCATACAACCAATTATCAATCGGTTTCAGAAATCAAGCGTATTTTTGAAGACCCTGATGATCGCTCCATTGGAAAGCTGGAGATTGGCGAAAGCCAAGTCTCTCATTCCTCAGGCATCGTTCATAGGCTGACTACTCAGGAGCTTGGCAGACCAAGCTTTTTTCAGGATGTTCAGCAGCCGGCCTCTGTGGAGATTGGAACAGCTACCCACTATCTGCTTCAGCTTATTGATTTGTCACAAGAGCCGACCTTAGAAAGCTTACAGGAGCTATTGCATAATCTAGTCTCTCAACGACTCATTGCAGAAAAAACCAGTGAACGGATTGATCTGCATAAGATACTTGATTTTTTCCAATCAGAGTTGGGCAGTATGCTATTGGTGCATTCAGAACGAGTCAAAAGAGAGCAGCCGTTTTCTATGCTGCTTGATGCTGAGGAAATTATCAAGGATTATCCGGAAAAAGCCGAAGACGAGCTGCTTATTCACGGAATCATCGATGGCTATATCGAGTTGGATGAAGAGTGTATTCTATTTGATTACAAAACAGACTATGTAAGGAATAGCAATGATCCGGCAGAGCTAGAAAAGGTCATCAAACGTTATCGAGGACAGTTGAACCTCTATCAGAAGGCGCTGGCTTTAACGATGAACAAACCGGTAACTCACGTATATATGGTCTTACTGCGTGCAGAAGTAATGATTGATATGGTGAGCGGTGATGTGATTCCAATTAAGAAATAGGAAATTGAAAAGCAAATGAACTTACAAATAGTAAGTTCTGTGCTATACTCATGGCATGAGGTGAGGAAAAATGGAACAAGTAAAAACAACCAACTTTTCTTTGTGTCCCAAATTTGAAAAAGCATTTAGCATCCTAGGTAAAAAGTGGAATGGCTTGATTATTGATGTGTTGCTGGAGGATGGACCTCAGCGCTTTGGCGAATTAAAGAATAAGATTCCAATGCTGAGTGATCGTTTGCTTGTAGAGCGGTTGCGTGAATTGGAAAGGGAGCAAATCGTTGCGAGAGCTGCACGTTGTGAAGACTCCGCCAGATTGGAGTATTTCTTGACAGACAAGGGTCAGGATTTACAATTGGCAATGAATCAGTTGCAGGTTTGGGCAGAAAAATGGGTTACTGAAGAAGAATGCGGTTGACCAAATTCAGAAGTTCTTGTAAAATATATGAATACGACCAAATAGACAATATGGTGTAGAATTGCTATTGTTTATAGTGCAAACAATAGCCACTCTTCGTGTAGCGTATTATTTCGTGCGATTCATATAGAGTCAATTGAATAATAAAGAATGTTGATGGAAGCAAGTAATTTGGCTGATTCGTACAAGGGAAGACCTGTCATAGACTGGAAGCAGGTCACGTAATCGAAAAATGAACATTTCACTTCCGGAGTTTGTTTTGTCTTGATTGACTTGACCGGCTGATGTCGTTAAAAAATAGAGTGCACAGTGTTTTTTGCTGTGAATGAGGATGGTACCACGAGAGCTCGTTCCTTTTTTAGGAATGAGCTCTTTTTGTTTTTTTCAGGATGCCGACACTATTTTTTAAGAAGTATGCCAGTTAGATGAAAAGACAAGTGAGGAAATGAATAAACTGCGAATTAACAGCAGTGAGCGTATAAAAAGAAAGGATGGAAATGTATGTCATTACAGACACAGCTTGAAGTGTTGAAGGATGAAACACTTTTGAAAATTAATGAGTCGAGTGATTTAAAAGAATTAAACCAGATTCGTGTAGAAACACTTGGGAAAAAGGGACCAATTACTGAAGTTTTGAGAGGAATGAAGGATCTTTCTCCCGAAGAACGACCTGTAGTTGGAAGCTTTGCCAATGAAATCAGAGATGCGTTGAATCAAGCGATTGAAGAACACAAGGAAGTGTTGGAAGCGGAAGCGATGAATGCTTCTTTAGCACAAGAAACGATTGATGTGACGCTGCCGGGAGAACAAATGCCTCGCGGAACCAGACATGTTTTGTCTCAAGTAATGGAAGAGATAGAAGATATTTTTGTAGGTATGGGTTATCAAATTGTTGAGGGTTATGAGGTTGAGTCGGATCATTATAACTTTGAGCGAATGAATCTGCCTAAGGATCATCCGGCAAGAGATATGCAGGATACATTTTATATTTCCGATGAAATATTGATTCGTACGCATACATCCCCGGTACAGGCACGAACAATGGAAAAACACGATTTTTCTAAAGGTGCTTTACGGATGATTTCTCCGGGGAAAGTTTTCCGCAGAGATACGGATGATGCTACCCATAGTCATCAGTTCCATCAAATTGAAGGTCTGGTTATCGACAAGAATATTACAATGGGCGATTTGAAGGGGACATTGGAAGTTGTTATGAAGAAAATGTTTGGTGAGGATCGCAGCATTCGTCTTCGACCAAGCTACTTCCCATTTACTGAACCCTCAGTAGAAGTCGATGTCAGCTGTTTTAAATGTGGCGGCTCCGGCTGTAATGTATGTAAGCATACTGGTTGGATTGAAATCCTTGGTGCAGGTATGGTTCATCCTGATGTACTGAAAATGTCAGGCATTGATCCTGAGGAATACACAGGATTTGCCTTTGGCTTAGGACCTGATCGAGTAGCGATGCTTCGCTACGGTGTCAATGACATTCGAAGCTTCTATCAAAACGATTTACGCTTCCTAAATCAGTTCAAAGGACAGTAAGAAAAAAGAAGGAGGCACTATTTCTCCTATCAAATTTTTAGGGAAATAGGAATCGAACCTCCAAAATAAAGAAACGGGACAGTTGCCTGGCCTGTTTCCTCACTAAATTGTAAAGGAGAGCCATTATTCTAGTGTAGGAACCTCTAGAGATAATAGACATCGGACCTCCAAAATAAAGAAACGGGACAGTTATCTGGACTGTTTCTACAATAAAACGTAAAGGAGTTATAACTAATGTTAGTTTCTTATAAATGGCTAAGCGAATATGTTGACCTGTCAAAGGTAACGCCAAAAGAGTTGGCAGATACTATGTCTGTCACTGGAATCGAAGTCGAAGGAATCGAAGTGCCTGAAGAAGGCTTGAAAAAAATCGTTGTCGGAGAGGTAAAAGAATGTGTTCCTCATCCGGATTCGGATCATTTATCAATTTGTCAGGTAGATATCGGTGAAGAAGAGCTGTCTCAAATTGTTTGTGGTGCGCCAAATGTAAAAGTGGGGATTAAGGTAATTGTTGCGCTTCCCGGTTCCCGTATCACTGGAAATCAAAAAATTAAAAAAGGAAAAATGAGAGGTGAAGTGTCAAATGGAATGATTTGTTCACTTCAAGAGTTGGGCTATTCAGACAATGTCATTCCTAAAGCATACGCTGAGGGAATTTACTATATGCCTCAAGAGGCAGTAAATGGAGATAGTGTCTTTTCTTATTTAGATATGGATGATTCAATTATTGAGCTATCGATTACACCGAACCGGGCAGATGCGCTAAGTATGCGCGGTGTTGCCTATGAAGCGGCGGCAATCTATCGCCAGACCCCTAAGTTTGAAGAAATCAACTTACAGGAGGATACTTCTGAAAAAGCAGAGGATTACATTTCTGTAGATGTGGCGGATAAAGAAGACGCACCCGCTTACCAAATCCGAATCATCAAGGATGTAAAAATTCAGGAAAGTCCTCTTTGGCTGCAAACACGTTTGATGAATGAAGGCATTCGTCCAATCAACAATGTTGTTGATGTGACAAACTACATTCTCCTATTGTTCGGTCAACCGTTGCATGCATTTGATTACGACAAGCTGGGAAGCAAAAATATTTTGGTTCGTCGAGGCAAGGACAATGAAGAAATCGTTACTTTAGACGGAGAGACACGCAAGCTCTCTGCTGAGAATATTGTTATTACAAATGGCGAGGTACCTGTCGCATTAGCAGGAGTAATGGGAGGAGCCGATTCAGAAATTACGGAGGCAACCACTACTGTAGCGTTAGAATCTGCTTTATTCAATAGCCTTTCTATTAGAAAAACATCAAAGCAATTCAATCTGCGCAGTGAATCATCCAGTCGCTTCGAAAAGGGCATCAATAAAGGAACAGTTAGTGATGCCGGTGCGGCAGCAGCAGCAATGATTGCCGAGCTTTCAGGCGGGACAGTTGTTTCAGGAGCAAGTACAGGCAGTGAATTGGTTGTTCCTCCTGTTGAGGTTAGTGTTTCAGTAGAACGCGCCAATAAATACTTAGGCACAGAATTGACAGATGAGGATGTAGCAGAAATCTTTACAGCACTTGGTTTTGATTATACTGCTGCAAACGGTGTTTACACAGTATCCGTTCCTTCAAGAAGATGGGATATTACGATTGAAGCTGACTTGATTGAGGAAATTGCCAGAATCTATGGTTACGATAAATTGCCTTCTACATTACCTAAAGGTGAGACAGTAGCCGGCAGTTTAACAGATACACAACGCTTTGTTCGTAATTTAAAAGGAACATTGGAAGGCTATGGTGTGAGTGAAGCTATCAGCTATGCACTGACTACAGAAGAAAAAGCCGGACAATTCTCTATGAAGGAGAGTAAAGCAACGAAACTGAATTGGCCGATGAGTGAAGAACGTTCTGTTCTACGAATGAACTTGATTTCAGGATTGCTTGATGACATAAACTACAATGTTGCACGCAAAAACAGTGCGATTGCTTTGTATGAAGTGGGGCATGTGTTCTATCAAGAGAAAGATCCATTAAAGGATTTGCCGTATGAAGAAAATCATTTGGCACTTGCTCTGACTGGCGATCAGCTGGAAAAGGATTGGCAGACAAAAGCGAAAGCAATTGATTTCTATACAATCAAGGGAATCTTAGATCATCTATTTGAGATGACTGGTTATCAAGAATCGATTACGTATGAAGCAACACAGAATATGAAAGAAATGCATCCTGGTAGAACAGCTTATGTTAAATTGAATGATGAAATCATTGGTTTTGTCGGACAAATTCATCCATTAACAGCAAAAGCTTATGATATTCCTCAAGCTTATGTAGCTGAGTTGAACTTACATGGCTTGTTGGCTGGAGAAAAAGCACCATTTGTCTTTGAAGCAGTTTCTAAATTCCCGACAGTTAATCGCGATATTGCCTTGCTTGTGAAGGAAGAAGTAACTAATCAAGAATTGACAGACTGTATTTGGAATCATGCCGGACGTTTCCTGAAACATGTTCATTTATTTGATGTTTATCAAGGAGAGAATATTGAAGCAGGAATGAAATCAATGGCGTATAGCTTAACTTTTGCTAATTCTGAAGCCACATTGGTAGAAGAAGAAATCAACGGTGCAATGAAGAAAATTGAAAAAGCATTGGTTGAACAGCTAGGTGCGGAAGTTCGCTAAGAAACAAGAACTAAAAAACAGTTACCTTTAATATGAAAAGGGACGATAGCTAAAGAACCTCTCGAGAGATTGAGGGGTTCTTTATTTTGTAAATGAAACTCTTAGTCGTAAAAGCACTTTTCTAATGATACACTATTTTATAGGCAGTTTCCCTTTATCTGAACAACAAATTTTCTATTGATGAATGTGAGATTGGACTCGTTTTAGGCAATAAAATATTCAGGCTTTTATTTTAATTTTTTGGAGATGAACAAATGAAAAAGAAACCGTTACCAATTATAGCTCTGCTGGCAATCCTTGTTCTTTGTACAGGCGTATTGTCGATGAAAAAAAGAACAGGAAATTCACATTTAGAGTACCTTTATGGTTACGCAGAGGATGTGCGAAGTGAGTCAATAATCATCGTATTAACGCGTTCTTTTTCTAAGTCGAATGATTTAACGCCAAGACAAGGAGACAAGGTATATCTTTTTATTCCCTTAAAAGAAGTGCAAGAAGAGCTGCTGAACAGCTATGAAAAGGGTGAAAATATAAAGATTTCGGTCTATGATTCAAACAGTATTCACAATAGTAATGGGTTGTATTCAGTGGTGATTATGGATAGTGATCAGATAAGTAAAAGCGGTTCGAATTAGTCATGCTATTTCAACTTAAAAACTATGCCATGTCCAACAGTATTGGTAAAAGAAAAAAGTTGAATATTTACTAACCTATTGCAGTATGCACTGGTTAGTAAATATTCAACTTTTTAAATTAATACCCTTTCGCCCAATTACGAGACAGCCATCTCGAAAACTGAGAGATAGAAAAGTTGACGAGAAAATAAATCAAGGCAACGATTCCGTAGATTGTAAATACTTGTCCGGTTTGTCCATATCTTCCCATAAGAATATAAGATTTTCCGAAAAGCTCTTGAAGAGCGATGACGGAGTAGAGGAAGCTGGTATCCTTAATTACTGTTACAAATTGTGAAACAATTGCAGGGAGTACGTTTCTGATTGCTTGAGGCAATACAATATAACGCAGAATTTGGAGCTTGCTGAACCCTTGTGAACGAGCGGCCTCCTTTTGTCCTGTGTCAACGCCATTCAATCCACCACGAATAATTTCTGCCAATGCAGCAGTGGTAAATACGGTGAAGCTGACAATTCCTGCTGGTGTTGATTTAATTCTAAAGATTAAAAAAATTACATAAATCCAAAGTAAGTTTGGAATATTTCGAACGATTTCAATATAAATACTGGCAAGAATCTTGAGCGGTCCTCGTTTTTGATTTCGGAAGACAGCTAAAATCGTTCCGAAAATCGTACTCAGCACAATAGCGATAAACGAGATATACAGGGTAAGCTTAAGACCATCAAACAAGAATTTCATATTGTTCGCTGTAAATATTTGACTGATTTGTTCTGACATCGTTTACCCCCTTATCTGCTATAGGCTTTCTTATTTTTTTCTTCCATTCTGCGTGCAAAGGTAGCCAATGGAAAGCAGAGAATGAAATAGAGAAGGCCGGCTAACGCGAATGCCGGTATATAGTTTAAGTTCGCAGAAGACCAGCTGTTCGCGGCAAACATGACATCGGCACCAGAAATGATTGCGACCGTTGCGGTATTTTTAATTAAGTTTACCAGCTGATTTGTTAATGGCGGCAACATGATTTTCCACGCTTGCGGTAAAATGACATACATCATAGTTTGCTTGTAATTAAAGCCTTGTGAAAAGGCAGCTTCAAACTGTCCTTTGGGAACAGCACCAATCCCGGAACGAACAACTTCTGAAATGTAAGCCCCGTGGTACAATCCAACACAAAGAATAGCTGTAGATGTTGCAGAAAAAACAAAAAATGGCTGTCCGTTAATGAGAATCAATGGTAGCCCGTAATACACGACAACAAACTGAATCAGCAAAGGTGTATTTTGAAAAATTTCCACATATACTCGGCTGAGTGCTTTCAATAGTTTGCTTCGCGTCGTAGACATGCTTCCGAAAAGAATACCCAAGGCTAATGCAAGCGCAAGGGCTCCTAGAGAAATCATGATTGTATACAGAAAAGCATCTGCAAACAGACGCCAATCCGTTAAAAGTGCCCGCCAGCGATGAAGGGCAAAAGGCCCTTCATTCAGCCAGGAAGCAGTAGCTAAAAATGACATAACAATCCCTCCTAAATTCTTTTATTCCACACTCGAATCAGAAAGGTTAATCTAAATTCCAAGTTTTGTAGATTTCTTCCAATGAACCATCATCCTGCCATTTTTTAATCAGGTCATCAAGATAGTCATTCAATTCAGCATTTGATTTTTTAGTTGCGATACCATATTCCTGAGGAGAGAAGCCGTCAGCAAGAATTTCTGTGTTTTCATCAACATAACCACTCAAGATAGATTTATCCACTGAGAAAGCATCGATTCTCTTAGAAGTCAGAGCAGTTTTCAGTTCAGGGTAAGAACCAAGCTCTTGGAACTTGAAGGATACGCCCAATGTATCTCCTTCAGCGATAATAGCATCTTTTGTTGTTGCAGATTGAGCGACACCGATTGTTTTTCCATCCAGGCTCGCTGTATCAGTAAAGCCGTCGTCTTTTCTCACTAGGAAACCAACTTCATCTTGATAATAGGGTGTAGTAAAGTTATACGTTTCTTTACGCTCATCTGTAATTGTGAATGTCGCAATGACCATATCTAGCTCACCATTATCTAACAAAGGTCCGCGAGTTTTTGCAGTAACACCGACAAACTCTACGTTGTCTTCGCTACCAGTTAGCTCTTTGGCAATTTTGCGAGCGATATCAGGCTCCATTCCTTCATTCTTATTTGAGTCAGGATTCATATAGCCGAAGTTCGGAATATCTTCTTTGATTCCTACTTTAATTACACCGGCTTCTTTAATTTTATCAATTGCTGAACCGCTGGAATTTGCTGCATCTTCACTGCCGCCACATGCTGTAAACAATCCTAATAATGCCAATAGTGATAACCCGCCAAGTACTTTTTTCATGCTTTTCATAAATTTTCCTCCCAGTTTACTTGTTTTATTCAATAGAATGAAGCGTAGTTCATTATCGTAATCGTATTTATTTGTTTTTGTGTTTCTTCTTTGATTATGAATTATGGATAATTTTACTTAGAAATTCTTTTGCACGTTCATTTTGTGTGTTAGTAAAGAAATGCTCCGGAGTTCCGGTCTCCACGATTTGTCCATCATCCATAAAAATAACCCTATCGGCTACCTGACGTGCAAAGCCCATTTCATGTGTAACACAAATCATTGTGATATTTTGCTTTGAAAGGTCAACCATTACGTCCAATACTTCTTGAATCATTTCAGGATCAAGTGCAGAAGTCGGCTCATCAAATAGAATAACCTCAGGATGCATATTCAATGTTCTTGCAATAGCAACACGCTGCTGCTGACCGCCGGAAAGCTGTGCAGGATAAGCATTCGCTTTATCAGCTAAGCCAACTCGCTCCAGATACTCCATACCTGTTCGTGTAGCTTCCTCTTTGCTGACACCTTTAACTTTTATAGGCGCCAATGTCAGATTGTCGATAATCGTTTTATGGGCATATAGATTAAAATTTTGAAAGACCATGGCTACTTTTTGACGTATCTGCTGGATAGGTGCTTTCGGTTGGGTGATATCAACACCATCAACAGTTATTTTTCCGTCGGTTACTTTTTCAAGTCGATTGATACAACGAATCAAAGTACTTTTACCGGAACCCGATGGCCCAATGATAACGATTTTTTCACCGTGATCGGCAGTTAATGAAATATCTTTTAATACGTGATGGTCACCAAAATATTTGTTTACATGTTCCAAAGAAATCATAGTCGTGCTCCTTTACTTAGTTGTGGCTAACTCCTAGAACTGCATATCTGAGTTTGCTCCATTTTGGAGGTCTGTTATCCCCATTCCTAAGCCGAAAAATCGGCAAGAAATATAGACCTCATTTTTTATTCCGATATACCCATTCCGGTTCTCATAAGAACAAAAGGGGAGACTCTCTTTTAATATGAAGATAGTTGATGTGCAATGACATCTTTTAAGTATGAAGGTACTTTTGGGATGGTAGGCATGTGATGATGATCTGCGCCTTCTAATCTTTCAATCAAGCTGTCAGATTCTCTTATGTCTGGTTTTGTATCATCATATGCTATAGTATGTAGAGAATGTCTATCGGAAAAATGAAAAAAAGAATTGATAAAACCCATTTTTGTTGGAAAAATGGAAGGAGTACGTGTCGAGAACCTTGCTAACTAGTTGAAATTAGGGGAAATGGCACTGTTTTTCATATTGTAAAAACACTTATACTCGAAATTTAATCCTATTATCATAATTCTTTTCTTTTGTTAATGTTAGAAATTATAACATATGTTTGATTCGAATACCAGTTTTTTATAAAAATCATTCGTTGGACAACAATGAGTAATTACTAAATGGTTTATAAGAAAAGGAATAAGACTTGAAAAAGTCTCTGAAAAAGTAGAGAATAAATGTATTGAAAAAAACAATAAAGGTTTGATAAATGTGAACAATGGAGCAATTGGATTTATAGATTCAGGTGTTGGCGGGCTGACAGTTGTTAAGGAAGCATTGAAGCAGCTGCCGAATGAACAATTGATATATCTAGGAGATACGGCAAGATGTCCGTATGGACCGAGACCTGCTGAACAGGTCATTCAATTTACATGGGAAATGACTTCTTTTCTATTAAAGAAAAATATTAAAATGCTGGTGATTGCCTGTAATACGGCAACAGCTGTAGCACTGGATGAGATAAAAGAGAAATTAGATATTCCGGTAGTTGGCGTTATATTGCCGGGATCACGTGCTGCATTGAAGGCGACACGAACGAACCAGATTGGTGTCATTGGAACACTTGGAACAATCAAAAGTGGCTCTTATAAAGAAGCGTTGAAGAATAAAGTTCCTACTGTAGCAGTCCAGAGTTTGGCTTGTCCAAAGTTTGTTCCTATTGTAGAAAGTAGCGAGTATCGATCGTCTGTTGCTAAAAAAGTTATTTCAGAAACGCTGAGACCTTTGAAAAACAAGGTTGAATTAGATACACTAATCTTAGGCTGCACCCATTATCCGTTACTAAGACCGTTGATTCAAAATGAAATGGGGAGCGGTGTAAAATTGATTGATTCAGGAGCAGAAACAGTTAGTGAAGTAAGTGTATTGTTAGACTACTTTAATCTGGCGGCACAGCCTCAAAAGATTAATCCTGCGAATGAATTTTATACCACCGGTTCAGCAAATATGTTTAAAGCGATTGCCAATGATTGGCTTGAATTAGAAACAATTAATGTAGCACATGCAAAAATAGGAGGAAATACGAGTGATTAGACATGATGGAAGAAGTCCAAAGCAATTACGAAAAGTGACAATAGAAACAAATGTGTTCAAGCATCCGGAAGGCTCAGTTGTTATCTCTTTTGGTGATACTAAGGTAATCTGTTCGGCAACTGTAGAGGAAAAAGTACCTCCTTTTCTAAGAGGACAAGGAACTGGTTGGGTTACTGCTGAATATAGTATGCTGCCAAGAGCAACGAATACGAGAAATATTCGTGAGAGTGCGAAAGGAAAACTTTCCGGAAGAACGATGGAAATTCAGCGTTTGATTGGTCGATCCCTTCGAGCTGTGACTGATTTAGAAAAGCTTGGGGAACGAAGTATCGTAGTTGATTGTGATGTCATTCAAGCGGATGGCGGTACAAGAACCGCAAGTATTACCGGAGCTTTTACAGCAATGAAGCTGGCGATTGAGAAATTGATGCTTTCCGGTGAGCTTGCTGAAGATCCTATAAAAGAACATCTTGCAGCAGTCAGTGTTGGTATATTGCCTGAAGGAGATTGTGTATTAGATTTGGATTACCAAGAAGATTTTTCAGCGAAGGTTGACATGAATATTGTCATGACGGAATCCGGTGAATTTGTTGAAATCCAAGGAACTGGGGAAGAAGCGACATTTTCAGGTGACGAGTTGAACGCGATGCTCTTTTATGGAAAAAGCGGGATTAGTGAGTTGATCGCAGAGCAGAAAAATGCGTTGCTTGCGTCATTTTCTGAGCGGCCTATTGAAGAAAATACTATTGTCATTGCTACTGGAAATGCTGGTAAAGCTGCTGAATTTAAAGAATTATTTGGAGCTAAAGGGTATCAGGTAAAGACTTTATTGGACTACCCTGAGCTTCCTGAGGTGGAGGAGACAGGTAAGACCTTTGAAGAGAATGCGCGTTTGAAGGCAGAAACGATTGCAGCTATTCTGCAACAGCCGGTTCTTGCAGATGATTCAGGCTTAATCGTCGATGCTTTAGGTGGTATGCCGGGTATTTATTCTGCACGTTTCGCTGGAGAGCCGAAGAGTGATGCGTCGAACAATGCGAAGCTGCTGCATGAAATGACAGATGTGCCTAAAGAAAAACGTACAGCCCGCTTCCATTGTACCTTGGTTTTTGCAGCACCCCATAAGGACAGCCTTGTTGTTGAAGGGGAATGGGAAGGAATGATTGGGACGATTCCTCAGGGAGAAAATGGATTTGGTTATGATCCGTTGTTTTATGTACCGGAGGAAGGGAAAACATCTGCTGAGCTTCCGCGAGAACTGAAGAATAAAATTAGTCATCGAGGAAAAGCTGTTGAAAAGCTGAAAAACGAATGGGAAAGCTGGTTGAACGGTCAGGAGGTAGCCAAATGAAGTATTTAGTTGTCAGTGACAATCACGGAGATCGGGATATCTTGGTACAGCTGGTTGAGAAGTATAAAGGAAATGTTGATGCTCTCTTCCATTGTGGCGATTCTGAGCTGGAAGCAACTGATCCTTTATGGGATTCGTTCACTGCTGTAGTGAAGGGGAACTGTGACTATGGTCCGGGTTATCCTGAAATCGCATTAAAGAATACGGGTGAAGATACAGTGTTTATGACACATGGGCATTTATCCAATGTGCGTTTTGGTTTGACCCAATTAGGTCTTCAGGCGGAAGAAGCCGGGGCAACAATTGCACTCTTTGGCCATACTCACGAAATCGGTTGTGAGATGCATCAAGGCTGCTTGTTTTTGAATCCTGGCAGCATTCGTCAGCCTCGCGGACCTATTCAAATACAGTCCTATGCAATAATTGAAAGTACAAAAGAAGCATTTGATGTTCAATACTATGATCGAACATTTAAACCGGTGAGCAATCTTCATTTCAAATTTTCAAAATAAGGTATTTGTTCCTCGAACAGCTGATTCCTTTTACATTGGGAAGCCTGTTCGAGGTATTTTTTAGAAGATAAGAAAGCGGAACCATATCAAAGGCTTTCTAGCAAAAAAAGGATACGAACTTAAATGTAAAATTTTTTAAACTATTGTGAAAAAACTGCGAATTTTGAGACATTCGACCATCTTTTCTGTACAATAAAGACTGTAGTGAAAAAACGAAATGGAGGCACTCCAATGATTGGAAATGCTGTTAAAGAATTACTATTAGAAAAACAAGATACCTTTATGATACCAGCCGAAAATGTAGCGAATGTTATGTGTTTAAATCCGTTAAATCATGCGTTGCTGGTTCTATCACAAGTAAGATATTCGAAAATTCCTGTTTTAGATAAGGGAGATAGATTTGTCGGCTTGATTAGTCTGGCTGATGTTGTAGATAAGATGTTTGACCTGACAGAAATTGATTTAGAAAAGCTGCAAGAGTTTACTGTAGCAGATGTAATGGAAGTCGGCGTGACAGTTGTCGGTGAAGATTGGGATTTAGAAGATGTGCTGCATTTACTCGTAGATTCACCATTCTTACCTGTTGTAGATAACAATCAATGCTTCAAAGGGATTATCACTAGAAAAGAATTGCTGAAAGCCATCAATCACATGGCTCACGAATTAGAAAAACACAACATTGTTCTACCAAAAATTGATGAAGAACAAGAAAATCAAGCGATTTAAAACACCTATATTCACATTTTACAAAATTTTTGATATGCTATATGAATCGCACGAAACAATACCTTGCGCGATGAGCGCATGTTGCAATCAGAGCTAATAAGCAACAAGAATAATCGTTTCGTCGATTCATATAAATGAATTGCACGGAACAACACCTTGCGCGAAAAGTTGCCAGTTCCACTAAAGAAGCTTACCTAGTGGAATGGTATGCGTACGAAGATAAGACTGAATGTTTGGCAAAACATTCAACCTTTTATTTGAGTTAGCCAATGTTGCAATAAGAGCTAAAGGCAACAAAATAATTGTTTCGTCGAAGTGTTTTTTTGTAGAATCTGAAGGGGGTTAATGTGATGGATGCGTATGAAATTATTAGTTATATCGGGAATGCTAAAAAGAAAACACCAGTGAAAGTTACCTTAAAGGGTCAACTAAAAGGAATGGAGTATCCAGAGTCCATTAAGGCCTTTACAAACTGTAAAACCGGTACTTTGTTCGGTGAATGGGAAGATATCAAAGCTTTTTTAGAAGAAAATAAAGCTGTTATTGCTGATTATGTTGTAGAAAATGATAGTCGCAATTCTGCTATTCCATTGCTCGATACAAAGGAGATTAATGCGCGTATCGAACCAGGTGCGATTATTCGTGATCAGGTTGAAATAGGAGACAATGCAGTTATTATGATGGGCGCTGTTATCAATATCGGTGCAGTCATTGGAGAAGGGTCAATGATTGATATGGGGGCTATCCTAGGTGGAAGAGCTACTGTTGGGAAAAACTGTCATATCGGAGCAGGAACAGTATTGGCAGGTGTTATCGAACCGCCTAGCGCAGAACCTGTGGTCATTGAAGACAATGTCTTAATTGGTGCCAACGCAGTTGTATTGGAAGGAATTCGTGTGGGTAAAGGTGCTGTAGTAGCCGCCGGAGCGATTGTTGTGAATGATGTTGCACCGAATACAGTAGTTGCCGGAGTACCGGCAAGAAAAATCAAAGATATTGATGAAAAAACTAAAGGCAAAACAAACATGATGGACGAGCTGCGCAAGCTTTAATCAATTAGAAACTGAGATGAGGAAGACAACCTGTATATCCCGATTAGCGGATTGACGTTCAATACAGTATTGTCTAGTTGGAATGAGCAGGTGAGCAGGGATAGCTTTCTGTTCATCGGCTTCCTCTTCTTGGTTTTTTCGTATATGCTATATTGAAACGTGGAAATGGAATGGGAGAATAGACGCAATGATACAAGAAAGATTAAGTGAAATAAGAAGAGCGCTTCATCAAATTCCTGAAATTGGATTAGAAGAAGTTAAAACACAAAGCTATCTACTTGATGAAATCGAGCGAATTAAAAAAGACTATATTGAGGTAAGCTGTTGGCAAACCGGCACACTGGTATTTGTTCACGGGAGTGCACCAGAAAAGACGATTGGTTGGCGTGCAGATATTGATGGACTGCCAATTACTGAAGAGGTTGAGTCTGGATTTAAATCCGTTCATGAAGGAAAGATGCATGCTTGTGGTCATGATTTTCATATGACAATTGGATTAGGCTTACTGGAAAAGCTTTCTGAGGAGCAGCCTAAAAACAATTATCTTTTTCTGTTTCAACCTGCTGAGGAAAACGAGGCTGGCGGAATGCTGATGTATGAGCATGGCGCATTTGGTGATTGGCTGCCAGATGAGTTTTATGCGCTGCATGTCAATCCAGAGCTTCCAGTCGGCAAAATTACCACTAGACCTGGCACGCTGTTTGCAGCAACCTGTGAGGTTCGTGTCTATTTTAAAGGAAAGAGCGGTCATGCAGCTTTTCCTAATGAATCGAATGATATGATTATTGCTGCTGTCAACTTCGTTCAGCAGGCTCAGACGATTATCAGTAGGAATGTTAATCCGGTTGAAGGAGGAGTTGTTACCTTTGGAACCTTCAATGGAGGAACAACGAATAATGTAATTGCGGGAGAAGCGAGTGTTACAGGGACGATTCGAACGTTGACCGAGGAAACAAATCAACTGACTCAAAGAAGAATCAGAGAGCTGGCTAAAGGAATCAGCTATTCATTTAATTGTGAGGTAGAAGTGGTTTTGGATCAAAAGGGTTACGTACCGGTCATCAATGACAAGGAGACGACGGAGCGCTTCATTCAATTCATGGAGGATAATCCTGAAGTAGCGTTTGAAAAAGCCCCAGTTGCGATGACTGGTGAGGATTTTGGTTATTTACTTTCCAAGGTTCCCGGAACTATGTTTTGGCTAGGTGTAAACAGTCCTTATGGCTTGCACTCTGAGAAATTTGAGCCTGATGAAGCAGCACTGCCATTTGCAGTAAAACAGGTCGGTGCTTTTTTAAAAATGTTGGATAAATAATGCAAAACAGTGCCCTCGCAAATACATGTTGTGAGGGCACTGTTTCATTTTTTACTTTTTAAGAACTGTTTCTTCATCGAGTAGTAGCCACAAGTTCTGCTCATCATAAGCTAATATTTTTCCATGAACTGTTTGACCAGCATAGATTTCACCAGCAGAAATGCAACTATCTTCTAAACGTTGATAGCTTGCCAATGCAATATAATCATTGATTGATACAAGAACTCCTTGTGGATAAATCATTTTGACTGTACCAATAACTGAAGCGCCAATTGGGTATTCACTCTTTCCTCGTTGAAACCTATCCATATAGTGTGAAAGTTGGCTCTGCCAAACCGCTTCAAAATCTTCAGCAGAGATAAATGAAACGAGTTCATCGATTTCGACCGTTTGATCAGCCAAATTATCATGAATGCAGGAAATTTCCCAAATATCATCAGGAAAGGTTTGATGCGTAATTTGTCGGTAGGCAGTACCTTGGGCATCAATTTCAATCCAGTAGTTGATTGCATCAAATTCAAAATAAATGTATATCATATTTTCTCCCTTGGTCTACAAAAATAAATTATTTACAATTTTGTTATTGGTGTGTTCGGAATCGTAAAGTCTTCAGCAGATAGAGCTGTAACAGACTGAGCGAGAAAATCCTCTTTGATGACTGCCTGCTTTCCGTTTAATACATACATCGTCGTTCGAACAGCAAAGTTTCCATTGCCCAAATCAACCATTCCGAATAGTGTTGGACCGCTTTGGATATCTTCCTTATGCTTATCAGCTAAGCGTTGGTTTACTTCGGAAAGAATCTCCTGTATCTTCTCTATGCCTTCCTCAGGCACGATGCGAATATCAACAATCACTTGAATATTAGAACGTGAAAGGTTGCTGATGGTCGTGATATTTCTATTTGGGATGAAATGAACCGTTCCATCTAAAGATTTCAGCTGAGTGGTTCTTAGCCCGATGGATGTCACTGTTCCTTCGATATTTAATGCCAGCAAACGAATGTAATCTCCAACATCCATCTGCTGTTCAAGAATAATGAAGAAACCAGTGATGATATCATTCATAAATCCTTGCGCCCCTAACCCAATAGCGACTCCGGCAATCCCGGCTCCTGCAAGAAGCGAACCAATAGGCACACCTATGACGCTCAATAAGGAATAGAGGAAGAAAAAGAATAGTGTGTATTGAAAGGCATTTCGAGTCAGTAGGTGGAGCGTGCTGACACGGCTGTCACTGATTGATTGGCGTTTACTAATTTGACTCTTATATAGATGATTAATTAGGCTTTTACCAATTTTATTAATCAAAGCAAAAAGTAAAAATAAGAATAAAAGATAGATTGCTTTTTCAATAATCAGTGTAGTAATTTGATCCCAGTTAATTGATTCCCAGTATCGCTGAAAGGCGTTAACCTTTTTCACCGTTTCCTGGGTTAGGTCGCCGACAGAAGAATCAATCGTCGACTCAATTGTTGATGTAGACTGTTGTAACAAAAACATACATAATCACCCTTTTAGAACATTTCCTTTATTTTACCTAAAAAGAACGATTCTAGCCAGTTTTCTCTATGTGCAACGAAAAACTTTCAAAAAATTCTAACAACTCAAGAAATAGTGTGGTACAATAATCAGAAAAATGAAGGGGGAATATAAGATGATCGATTGGGATAACTTAGGATTCAACTATATAAAAACACCATATCGCTATTTATCAATTTGGAAAGATGGCGAATGGGATGATGGGGTATTGACTGAAGATAATACCCTGCATATAAATGAAGGCTCCGCTGCACTACATTATGGACAGCAAAGCTTTGAAGGGCTTAAGGCCTATCGTTGCAAGGATGGCTCAATCAATCTCTTTCGGGTAGAAGAGAATGCAAGACGGATGAATCGCAGTGCAGAGCGGCTGCTGATGGCAAAGGTGCCGGAAGAAAAGTTTATCCATGCGGTAAAAGAAGTTGTAAAAGCGAATGAGGAATACGTTCCGCCTTATGGTACTGGAGCAACTTTATACATTCGTCCTTTGCTAATCGGGATTGGTGAAGGAATCGGTGTGAGTCCTGCGCCGGAATACTTGTTTACTGTTTTCTGTATGCCTGTTGGGGCTTATTTTAAAGGCGGACTGACACCGACAAACTTTATTGTGTCTGACTTTGACCGAGCAGCGCCACAGGGAACAGGTGCGGTTAAGGTTGGAGGAAACTATGCAGCCAGCTTGTATCCGGGACAGGAAGCACATGAGAGAAAGTTCTCTGATTGTATTTATCTTGATCCTGAAACACATACGAAAATTGAAGAAGTTGGCTCAGCGAATTTCTTTGGTATCACCAAGGATAATCGGTTTGTGACACCGTTGTCTCCATCCATTTTACCGAGTATTACAAAATACTCGCTGTTACATTTAGCAGAGCACCGTTTAGGGATGGAAGTACTGGAAGGCGACGTCTATTTGGACCAGTTAGATCAGTATACAGAGGCTGGAGCTTGTGGCACGGCAGCTGTGATTTCGCCAATTGGCGGTATTCAGACCTTTGATTCTTTCCATGTGTTTTATAGTGAGACTGAAGTAGGTCCTGTCACGCAAAAGCTTTATGATGAGTTAACAGGGATTCAATTCGGGGATGTAGAAGCACCAGAAGGTTGGATTCAAAAAGTTTAATATAAGCTGTAAAAGACTGTGGTATCGTCAAAAATGAACGATGCTGCAGTTTTTTTTATAGTTAAAATAGAAAAATGAAGAAGACATATTTTTTTATAGAATAGTTTTTTTGACGTATAATGGAAGAAGTAATGATTTTCCGGAAAGGGTGGAAGTATACTATGACTTTTGAAGAAACGAAAAAACTGGCAAATGGGAATCTGATTCCTCGTTTAGGCTTAGGTGTTTGGCGAGTAGAAGATGGCGATCAAGTCATTGACTCTGTGAAATGGGCTTTACAGGCTGGTTATCGCTTAATCGACACAGCGGCAGTTTATAAGAATGAAGAGGGCGTAGGTGAAGGAATTCGTCAGTCCGGTGTACCCAGAGAAGAAATATTTGTTACAACTAAACTTTGGAATGATGATCAAGGCTATGAATCAGCGCTGGAAGCCTTTGATATCAGCTTGAACAAACTTGGCTTGGACTATGTTGATCTATATTTAATCCATTGGCCTGTGAAAGACAAATATAAAGATTCGTGGAAAGCGATGGAAGAAATCTATGCTTCTGGTCGTGCGAAAGCCATTGGTGTATCGAATTTCCACGAGCATCATATCAAAGATTTGTTAACAACGGCTAAAGTGAAGCCGATGGTTGATCAAATTGAGCTTCACCCAACATTGACACAAGAGCCTTTAAGAGCTTATCTGAAGCAAGAGGGTATTGCAGTGGAGGCTTGGTCACCGTTAGGACAGGGAACGATATTAAAAGACCCTGTTCTTGTAGAGATTGGGAAAAAGTACGGAAAATCTGCTGCACAGGTTATCATTCGTTGGCATTTGCAGAACGATATCATTGTGATTCCTAAATCCGTTCATGAAGAACGAATCAAAGAAAATTTTGATGTTTTTGATTTTGAACTAAGTAGTGAGGATATTGATAGAATTAATCAACTGAACAGTGATGAACGATTAGGATCAAACCCTGATAGTTTTGATTTCTAAGAAATAGAATAAACAACAGCCGCTACTCTTTTTTTCATAGAGTGTCGGCTGTTGTTTTATTATAGCTGATTGACAAAATAACGGAAAAGCTCAAATTCTTTTTCATCATTATGAAAGATTAATTCAGGGTGCCATTGAACACCCAACAAACGCTGCTCAGGGTTCTTTGCTTCTACGCCTTCAACAAGCCCGTCTGTTGAATAGGCTGTAGCAACCAACTGAGTAGACAGTCTGCGAACTGCTTGATGGTGATAAGAATTTACTAAATGATTTTCTCCGAATAACTGGTGCAAAATACTGCCTTCTTCAGTGCTGATTGAATGGGTAGGAAACTCTGGTGCTGTTGGCTGCTGTCCGTGCTTTACTTTCCACTCAGAGTATTGAGAAAGATCTTGATATAGTGTGCCGTCCAAGGCAACATTTAATATCTGCATCCCTCGGCAAACAGCAAAGATTGGTTTTTTCTGCTTGATAGCTTCTTTAATCAATGCCAATTCAAATAAGTCTCGATTTCTGTTCGTTTCTTCCAGTTTAGGATGTGGTTCTTCACCATAAAAATCAGGCGATACATCCTGACCACCGGCAAGAAGCAGCTTGTCGATTCGTGAAATATAGTCAGCTGCAGTATTGGTAGAATCGATTGGAATGATTAGAGGAATCCCGCCTGCCTTTTGAACTCCTGTAACAAATCCTTGTGGTGTATAAGAAATCTGATTGCCATGAAATGCTTCCACTGCATGAATCAGCTGATTTCCGGCAATCCCGATAATTGGTTTTGACATGGTATCTCTCCTTTATTATTTTGAGGAAAGTAGTCAGGTAACTGACTACTTTCTTCATTTTGATGGTCCGATATCCGTTACATCTAGAGGTTCCTACACCAGAGTAACGGTTCTCCTTTGGGTTGTTGAGGGAACTAGCCAGATAACTGTCTTATTTCTTCATTCTGGTGGTTCGATGTCGATTTCCCTAGAAAGCTTGGAGCAAGGGAAATCGCTCTCCTTTGTTTTGTTGTGGAAATAAGCCAGATAACTGTCTTATTTCTTCATTTTGGTGGTCCGATATCCGTTACATCTAGAGGTTCCTACACCAGAGTAACGGTTCTCCTTTGTTTTGTTGAAAAAAGTAGTTAGATAACTGTCTACTTTCTACATTACTAGAAGGTTATTTATTTGATTAATGAGTAAGTTTCTGTAAATCGTTGTTCTTATTCTATCATTTATTTTAGGTTTGGCTATTGATATGCTTTTCAATCAAGTAAAAAAGGACTTGGCAAGGATACCAAAGTCCCTTTTTATAATGAGTAAGAACAAATGTACTAGGACAATGTTCTCATGTTTTTTAGTACTTTGTACGAATAACCTCAACTTTGTATCCATCTGGATCAGTGATGAAAAAGTAAGAAGGAGGTGTGCCAGGTAAGCCTTTCATATCAGTAACATCAAAACCAGCTGCTTTTTGCTTTTCGTGCAATGCTTCGATATCATCTGTGCTGATTGCAATATGTCCATAACCATTTCCGAGGTCATAACCTTCGTGGTCGTAGTTATAAGTCAGCTCCAATTCATATTCATCGCCTGGTAAAGTCAGATACACTAAAGTAAATTTATGTTCAGGGAAGTCTCTTCTGCGGCTTTCTTCAAAACCAAAAGCATTTTGGTAAAAAGTCAGTGAAGCCTCTAAATCTTTTACACGTACACAAGTGTGCGCCATTTTCATTCGTTATTCATCCTTTCGTTCTGCTTTTCAAAAGCATCATTCTTTTTAATACTAGCATAGTCTTTTAGAAAAGATAAGTATTTTGTATCTTTACAGTGATTGAGAAATTGTTTTTTTGCAGGTTATTAAGAACGTTTTTTTTCTGATAACTCTGAAGGCAACACTTACTTTGCTCATAATGTAGCCTACGAAGTGCCGTTGGTTTGGTACTGATAAAAATGAAAGTTATTCATAATTATTGGTGAACGGATGTATTGATATGAAACTAGAATGTGTCTGAAAATAGAAACGGTAAATATTTTCGTTACTTTGATGGGACTCATCAGTAGACATACTTGATTAGGTACCACATAATCCATGTTTTCTTTCCAGCACTCTGTCAAAATCTCTGAAAAATTTGGAATCCGTAAACTTTTCCGACGCGTTCTATGAATACTCCTTTTTATACTTGTTTATTAGAATGTTCTCATGTAAAATTAAAGAGATTTAAAGGAGTTGTTCATATGGAAATCCCTACTTTTGGAGAAAAATTAAGCCAAAGGGACTATAAAAAGCGATTGGGTGCGTATATTATCGTTACCAGAAATGATTTACAGGAAATGGTTTTGATTCAGGCGCCAAATGGAGCCTATTTTCTTCCTGGTGGAGAAATTGAGAACGATGAAACAAAAGAGCAGGCGATTGCTCGTGAGATGCTGGAAGAGCTTGGCATCGAAGTCGTGATAGAGAGTTATCTCGGTCAAGCAGATGAGTATTTTCATTCCCGTCATCGAGCAACGGATTACCATAATCCTGGCTATTTTTTTGTTGCGGCCAGTTGGAAACAAGTTTGCGAACCTCTTGAAAAATGCAATACGATTCGTTGGGTCAGCATTAATGACGGAATTGAGCTGCTAAAGAGAGGCAGTCACAAGTGGGCTGTTCAAACTTGGCAAAGCCAGTTAAAACTATAGTATCAATCTATTAGAAAGAGCAGATGTCTATTCACGTGTTGATAGGTGTCTGTTCTTTTTTTGTTCAGAAAAAATCAAATGGATGCTATCAATTTTGAATAGAGTTAATGAATGTTTTTTTGAATATTTCTGAAAAAAGGAAAAACCATTGAAAAAAATGTGTGTTTCAATCAATGATTGATAGAGTGCAGAAACATTATCTGGAGGGAATAAGTGCCTATAGCATCATTAAGTTATAATTTTTTATCATAATTCTATACTTGGACCGATTTAAACCTATCTTTTGTTTAACTTGGGTCTTTTTTTGTCTGTTTTTGGAACACTCTTTGTGGCAGATAGGCACAAAAGTAGCTTCCAAATTCGTTTGAAAATGCTTTCTTTCCGTAATATAGTTTAATTAGAAACAAACAAGTCGTACGCTTGAGTATCTATGAAAGAGGTGTTGCATATTGTTAAGCGAAATGATCAATGAAGAGTTTATACAACTGAAAATAGAGGTAAATGACTGGGAAGATGCAGTCAGACAATCCGCAAAACCTCTGATAAAAGGAGGTAAAATCACCGAAGGGTACGTGGATAAAATCATAGAGATTGCTCATGATACAGGACCATACATCGTTATCACAAAGCATGTAGCACTTCCACATGCACCATCAGAATTCGGTGCATTAGGGTTAGCTATGGGAATTACAACATTAAAGAAGCCTGTTGTATTCGGGAATCAAGCCAACGACCCTGTGAAGTATCTATTTTGTATGAGTGCAACAGACAGTGAAGCTCATCTTGAATCAATGGCTGAACTAGTTGATTTACTAAGTAACGAAAGCTTTTATCATTTATTGGATTCAGCCGCTTCAGCAGATGAAATTCTGACATATATTAAAAAGATTGAACAAGGAGGAGAAAGCAATGCATAAAGCACTTATTGCCTGCCGTGCCGGAGTAGGCTCAAGTTTAATGTTAAAAATCAAAACAGAACAGGTCATAAAGGAAAATCAGTTTCCAATCGAGGTAGAGCATTCTTCCTTGGATGCTGTCCATGGCTTCAACGGAGACCTGTTAATAACTTTATCCGATGTAGCAGAAGAGTTAAGCAGCAAAGGATTGAAACAAACCATTATCGGTATCAATAATATTGTAGATAAAAATGAAATCCAGACAAAACTCTCAGCATTTCTTGAGCAAGATAAATAGGAGTTTGAAGAGCGAAAATATGAAGCTGTCTTTTGGCTTTAACTATCAAGAGAAAAAATGAAGAAATAAGGCAGTTATCTGACTTATTTCCACAACAACCCAAAGGAGAGCGATTTCCCTTTTACCAAAGTTTCTAGGGAAATCGACATCGGACCATCGAAATGAAGAAAGTAGCCAGTTACCTGACTACTTTCCACAACAAAACAAAGGAGTGAACAGTGTGGATTTTATTATTAGTTTTCTAAGTACCCCTGCAGTCTTATTGGGGATTGTAGCTCTTATTGGATTAGTTGCCCAACGCAAAACCGGAACAGAGGTATTGACGGGCACATTTAAAACGATTATCGGATTTATGGTTTTTAGTGCTGGTGGTAGCTTGATGACCGGCGCTTTACAGAACTTCAATAAGCTGTTTCAAACAGGTTTCAACATTGTCGGAGTAGTAGCTTCTCCTGAAGCAGCTACAGCGATGGCGCAGGATCAGTATGCTTTAGTTACTTCCTGTACACTGATTCTAGGATTTGTGATGAACTTGGTGTTTGCTCGAATCACGCCAATGAAAAATATTTTCTTTACTACTGGCCACAGCTTATTCTTCGCCTGTGTATTGTCGCTGATTCTTAAGTCTCATGGAATATCTGACATGGTAGCGATTGTTGTCGGTGGTTTGATTCTTGGCTTCTGTTCTGCTGCTTTACCTCAGCTTTGTCAGCCGTTTATGCGTAAAATCACAGGGAGTGATGATGCGGCAATTGGTCATTTCAATATGATTGGGTATTCACTATCAGGGTATATCGGTAAGTTGTTCAGCAAACACGAAGACAAAAGTACAGAGCATATTAATTTTCCAAAATGGTTGTCCTTCTTTAGAGACTTCCTAATGGGTGTGGCAGTTATCATGTTGATTCTATTCTATGTATCCGCGTTGAAAGCGGGTCGTGATGTAACACAGGAATTAGCTGGTACAACGCATTGGTTAGTATTCCCGATGATTCAAGCCTTTACCTTTACCGCGGGAATGTCAATCTTGATGACTGGTGTGCGGATGTTTCTTGCTGAAATTACAGCAGCATTTGTATCAATTTCTGAAAAATTTATTCCGCATTCACGTCCTGCACTGGATGTGCCGACTGTTTTCCCCTATGCACCAACAGCAGTAATTGTAGGTTTCCTTTCTTCTTATGCTGCGGGCCTATTGGGAGTAGCTGTTATGGTTATCTTTAAGTTTCCTGTAGTTATCATTCCGGCAGCACATATCTGCTTCTTCTCGGGTGGTACAGCTGGTGTGTTTGGGAACTCAACTGGTGGCTGGCGGGGTGCCGTTGCCGGCTCATTTGTAGTAGGTTTACTGCTTGCTTTTCTACCGACAATTCTCTATCCGGTATATGGCAGTATGGGCTTAGAAGGTTCGACATTCCCTAATATCGATTATAATGTTGTCGGTATTTTCCTTGAAAAGATTTTGGGGTTATTCTCTTTCTAAAAAACTAAATTAGACCTACAGCAAAAGAAAAAATCAAATACTTCAAAAATAATGGGGCTGAATGGTGCAAATAAATGTTTGCCAGGGAATAAGCTGAGAGAACAGCTATTTCCTTCAGCCTCTTACATGAAGGAGAATTATCGATGGATCAGACATTAAAAAGTTTTTTTAGTACAACGTTCGAAGAAATACAACGATTTATGGAGGCTGTTTCAGTTGAACAGCTGCATTTAGCAAAGAATATGATTATCGAAGCAGAGGAAAAAGGCGGGAGAGTTCATATTACCGGTATTGGAAAACCTGGACATGTAGCCGAATACATTGCTTCACTATTTTCCTCTGTAGGAACACCGGCATATTTTTTAGATGGAACTGAGGCGATTCATGGCTCATCTGGACAGGTTTTACCTAACGATATAGTGATTTCGATATCAAATAGCGGAGAGACAGAAGAATTGAAGAAAACAATCACGACTTTAAGGAACAATGGCGCGAAAATCATATCAGTTACCGGCGGAGAGCAGTCGTGGCTGACAAAAAACAGTGATTGTGTGCTATTTGCCAAGGTGGAACAAGAAGGTGATACGTTGAATAAACCTCCGAGAGCGTCCATTATTATTGAAGTCTTTGTTTTACAATCTTTAAGTATTCTGCTTCAAGAGGAGAAAAACCTGACCTTGAAGGAATATGTTCAATGGCATCCCGGCGGTACGCTTGGAAAATCGTTGGTTTCGGAAAAATAGAGAGAGGAGGAAACGATTTGGAAATGAAAGGTATTATTACCGCAATGGTTACACCCTTCGATCATCGAGGAGAGATTAGCAAGCAAGGCACAAAGGAATTGGTTCGTTATCTCTTGGGAAAAGGAATCGACGGGTTGTTCATTTTAGGAACAAATGGTGAGTTTCATGTTATGGAAGAGAAAGAAAAACTTGAATTTGCAGAGCTGGTCATAAATGAGGTAAGTGGTCAAATTCCTGTGTATGTTGGAAGCGGGGGCAATAGCACTAAGCAAGTGATAGAACTGTCAAAGCAGTTTACTCAATTGGGTGCAGATGCATTATCAGTCATTTCTCCTTACTTTGTGGCACCAACTGAGCATGAGCTGGTCGCTCATTACACAATGATTGCAGACGCAGTGACGATTCCCATGCTTATGTACAATATTCCTAAAAATACCGGAGTAAACATTAGCAAAGAAGCGGTAACTGTTCTGGCCAGACATGAGAATATTGCTGGTATTAAAGACAGCAGCGGCAAGCTGGAGAATATGGTGAGTTATATCCATGCCGCTGAAGGCCAGTCTTTTAATGTCCTGTCGGGTTCGGATTCTTTGATATTATCAGGCTTGAAAGCCGGAGCAACAGGAGCCGTTGCAGCGACCTCTAACGCGTTACCTGAAATTGATCGAGCAATTTATCAGCTCTGGTTGGAAGGGAAAATTGCTGAAGCAGAAGCAATGCAACAAAGAATCGAACCATTCCGTTCAATTCTTAAGCTGGGAACGATTCCTTCTGTGTTAAAGGCAGCAATTCAGTGGCGAGGGATTGATGTCGGTGCGGCTCGTTTACCTGTGCAGCCCTTATCGTCAGCTTCTCTTCAACAGGTAGAAGCTGTAATGAAGGAATACTACGAACAATAGTAGGAGTATAGAAAGGAGAAATACATGTACCGAAATACAATCATAAATCGTATAGTAAACACAAAAATAATGGCAATTGTTCGAGTTGAAACTGTAGACCGAGCGGTTGAAATTGCTGAGGGCTGTTTAGCTGGTGGTGTTGATTGCTTGGAAATCAGCTATACATTACCAAATGCCGGTGAGGTTATTGCTGCATTAAATACGCAATATGGCGATCGTTTGGTGATTGGTGCAGGAACAGTCTTAGACAGTGAGACAGCTAGATTGGCGATTTTATCCGGTGCAAAGTTTGTCATCGCACCAAATTTTAAAGAAGAGGTCTGCCGTTTATGTAACAGGTATCAAATCCCTTATATGCCTGGTTGTACCAGTATGACTGAGATGGTTGATGCGATGGAAGCCGGAGCTGCAATGATTAAGGCATTTCCAATCTCCGGCTATTATGGATCAAGTGTCGTTTCGACCTTGAAAACCCCATTACCTTATATGCCAATTCTGTCTTCCGGCGGAGTAACGTTAGATAATGTGAAGGACTGGGCAGCGACAGCAATTGATTGTGTCGGTGTCGGTAGTCTCTTGACCAAGGGAACGACTGAAGAAATAGCAGAAAATGCCCGATTGTTGAAGAGTGCTTTTTCAAGTTAGCCAAGGTGTCATACGAGCTGTCGAAGAAGCCAATCTTCTTCGGCAGACTCAATCGGCTGTAGCTTTTCAATGATTCTCTGATTATAATAAACAAAATAGCATAGGGGAGGTGACGCAAATGATTAGCGATGAACGCAGTAGAAAGGTCATAAACTATTTACTTGAACGTCCGATCCATAACATAGAAGAGCTGGAGCTGCAGACTAACCTTACAAGAAGACAGTTGGAATATTCATTGGATAAAATCAATGAATGGCTGACGGAGCATGGCGAGCAATCTCTTAAGGTAGAAAACAATCGAGTGGTGGTCTCCGAAAAAACAAGAGAACAATTCTTTGCTCAGCTTGAGAAAAAAGTTCCCACTAAAAATTATTGGATGAATAGTGAAGAACGAATCAAATACTTATTTTTGCTATTATTTTATTTTTACGATGATTACTTTTCTGTTAATCATTTTGTTGAAGTTTTCGGAGTTGGTAAGACAACAATTATCAACGACCTGAAAAAACTGAATGCTGAGCTGGAGCCGGAGAACATTGCTGTTGTTTACTCAAGAAAGAAGGGCTACCAACTCGTTGGTGAAGAGAGGAATATTCGCTATTATCTGATGAAGCTGATTCTTTGGGATTTTACTGCCCACCAATCAACATTTATTTATGATCTATTCATCGAAAAAAATGAGTTAATTGGTTTTCAGGAGACGAAGAAAGTGGTTGAAGAGATGCTGCAAAAATATCATATTACGTTTGTAGAAAATCGCTTAACAGAATTCATTTATACCTTTATCTTCTTGAAAAAACGTATCGATTCAGAGGTTCAAATCATCGGTAAACCGTATAAAACGACAGCAATGATTCCGATGAAGGAGTATCAATTTTCTGAAGAGCTGTTGAAAAACTATCAAATTTCCAGCCAATCAGCCATTCTCTATATCTGTTCTTGGATATTGGGCGTATCAATCGGAACGCCGGATAAAATGACGAAGGATTATGAAACAATCATGAATCTTGTAGAGCGGATTAGTCTACGTTTTGAAGCGTTATCCGGTATCCGTTTCTCTAATGAGGAAAAAGCTGTTCGACAACTCTATGCACATTTTCGCCCGGCCTATTATCGATTACTTTTCAAACTGCCGATTATCAACCCGCTACATGAAAAAATAAAAGAAGAGTACAGTGAACTCTATGATATTGTCGAAGAGGCTTTGAAGCCGATTGCGTCCCTTTTCAAAGAGCCAATACCTAAAGATGAAGTTGCCTTTTTGACGATGCATTTTGCTTCATTATGTTCGAATGCTGAGGACCGTCACTATTCTAAGAAAGTAGCTTTGGTTGTTTGTCCTAATGGGATAGGCAGTTCGTCAATTCTCTATACGGAGCTAAAAGCACTCTTCCCGGAACTATCGTTTATTGGACCTGTAGAGACCAACGAGGTAGAAAAACTGGGAGATTCGTATGATTTAATCTTTTCAACGGTTCCCAATGTTCGGCTGTTTTATACAAAAAAGCTGGTGTATGTAGTTAGTCCCATTATGAGTACCTCAGAGAAATATCGTTTGATTAGCGATGTATATACGCATATTGGAAACTTCAATTTTAAGATTCCTCGTGTCGATAAGCTGCTGTCTATTGTTGATAAATATACGACGATTGAGAACAGAGAGGGTCTGGAAAAAGAGTTAGCTGATTATTTAATCAAAGGAGAAGAGCAGCCAGTTGATATACCGGAAGAAGGACCGGAGCTGTATCGAATTACAGCTTCAGATATGATTCAAACCGGTGTGAAAGCAAGTGATTGGGAAGAAGCCATTCGTTTGTCTGCAGCTCCTTTGCTGAAAAATAAAAAGATTAATCGTGAGTACATCGAAACGATGATTCGAACTGCGAAGGAGGAAGGACCTTATATGGTCATCGCCAAGCATGTTGCACTTCCTCATGCTCGTCCGGAGGAAGGGGCATTGGATTTGGGAATTAGTATTACTGTATTGGACTATCCTATCAATTTTGGAAGTAAAGGGAATGATCCGGTAAAGTACATCTTTTGTCTGTCGGCACCGAAGAGCAATCGTCATTTGAACGCGATGGCTGAGCTGGTAAATCTGCTTGATGATCCTCAGTTTTACAAATTATTGGACACAAGTAAAGAACCGGCAGAAATTTATGCGTATATTTGTAACCAGTCAAAACCTTAGCGTGGGAGAAAGAGACATCAAAAACACCCTTGGCTTTCAAGTCGCCAAGGGTGTTTTTTACTGTTGCATTGTGTTTAAACATTCAATACGTAATTATTCAATGCTTCGGCAACGCCGTCTTTGTCATTTGTACCTAATAGAATATCGGCGGCTGATTTAATTGATTCAGTCGCATTGCCCATAGCCGCGCCGACTCCGGCTGCTTCAATCATGGATAAATCATTTTCATTATCACCGATGGCCATTGTTTCCTCAATTGGGATATTCAGGTGAGCAGCCAGTTTCTTTAAAGCTGCGCCTTTGCTGGCTTCTTTGTTTAGAATTTCATAGTAAAACTCAGTGCTTTTAACTGTTGTGTATTTTTCCTTGAAGCTCTCAGGAATTTTACTGATTGAAGCGTCCAATACTTCCGGATCATCAATCATCATCATTTTAATCACATTGATATCCGGTGTAATTTCTTCTACTGTACGATATCTAAGAGGCATGTCTACTAGGTAAGCCTCATGGACAGTGTATTTTCCGATGTCTCTGTTAAACGTATAGATGGAATGCTCATCGCTCATATGCAAATGACTGCCAACTTTTCTGGCCATCAGTTCAATTTCCATAAAATCGTCGTAGGAAAGGGTATACTGAGAAATAATTTCTTTTGATTTAGTCGCCTGAACCAATGAGCCGTTATAAGTAATGACGTAATCATTTTCTTTGTAAAGATCCAGCTCTTTGAGTAATGCTTCCACTCCCGGTAATGGTCGTCCTGTACATAAAACGATATAAATTCCTTGGTCATTTGCTTTTTTTACCGCTTCCTTCACACCTGGTGTCAGTGTGCGGTTTGAATCTAATAATGTTCCATCAATATCGATGGCTACTAGTTTAATTGCCATAGTGTCTAATTGCCTCCTGAACTTTTGGTAGTTATTGCTTGTCTATAATTGCGCCATTATGAATAAATGACTGAAATTCCCGATAGGTTTCTTCAAAAAGATCCAAATGCTGATCCTTAGCAGGCTGCAGCATTTCTTTTGGGAAATAAAAACGATGGTCGCCTTGTCCCTGTCCTGCGAGTGCAGCAACGAGCTGGCTGACCTTTGATAGTTCAACTAAGGTTCCGTCTTTTTGAATAATTTCTATTTGCGTGCGATGACTGTCCTTTTCAGGACGATAAAAATCATAAGGCAGATCATAGCTTGAATTGATAGCTGTGTAATATTTTGGATTGAAACCAACCTTCTCAATAAGCTCCTTCAGATGTTCAATAATCTTTTCATCTCCGACCTTTGAAAAAGTGGCTGATTTCAATGGTTTACGCATTAAAAATCGTTTAGTCAAATCTGTTAAGACAGAATCTCCCAGCTCACTCCACTGAGTAAAATACGTACTTAAAACACCATCATCAAGCTTTAGATACTCCTGTAATGTATAGCTCCCCTTGAAGAAGGGAACTAACAGTCTGGAATGGAGCAGGTAGTCTTCCGGTTGCTCTTCGTAAAGCTCTTTCGCACGATGTAAGAGATGGTCCAAAATAACCTCCATCCCTCTGGATACTGGATGGAAATAGACCTGTACATACATCTGATAGCGACTGACGATGTAATCCTCGACGGCATGCATCCCGTTCATCGTAAAGGCGATTCCGCCTTTATATGGGCGAATCACACGCAAGATACGTGTTAAGTCAAAGGTGCCATATTCTGTTCCTGTAAAATAAGCATCTCGCAGCAAATAATCCATCCGATCAGCATCAATCTGACTGGAAATCATTTGAACGACCTGAGGGTTTGGGTATTCCTTGGTGATTACGCTGGCAACTTTTTCCGGAAAATCGGCAGAAACCCGATTCAATATTTGGAAAACCTCTGTCTCCGGAGAGGTAATGATAGCGACCGTGAACTTTTCATGGTCAGTCTGGAAGATGTGCTCAAAGGTGTGGGAGTATGGTCCATGCCCCACATCATGCAGCAGCGCAGCACATAGTGCAACTAGCCGTTCCTCGTCGTTCCAACCATCTTCTCCCAGTTGTTCGGAAGAATAGTTGCGTTGAAAAATGTCACAAATGCGCCTGGTTATTTCGTAGACACCAAGTGAGTGGGAAAAACGACTGTGTTCTGCGCCGTGAAAGGTTAAAGAAGAAGTACCTAGCTGTTTAATTCTTCGAAGTCGTTGAAACTCTCCGGAATTAATCAAATCCAAAATCACTTGATGCTGTACATGGATATAGCTATGGACGGGATCGCGAAAAACTTTTTCGATTGGCAAATATTGGTTTTTATAAGAATAGGTCATTCTGATCCTCCTTTAACTGTTGATTTCGCTGAATCATTTTCTCCAGCTGTTTTTGATACTCTTGTTTTACATCAGGTGAGGAGAGCCACTTTGAAAAATCAAGCGTTTCGATGGTCTGCTTCCCGTCATCACAAAAAGCTGTTAACAGCTTTTCCTTTGTTTCTTCTATCGTTAACTGGTATTCCAACAGCTCTGCCAAGTTCTCCATGACAGATGGGTTAACTGCAGGATAGCCATCTGTTCCAAAATTCTCTCTTAAGCCTGCGTGATAGAACTCTTGGACCGTTTTTCCGCGTGCCTGTTGGTCACCGCTAATACTAAGGTAAGCCATCACTGCTAATCCGTTTCGAACTCTACGCTGGGCGATTCCAGCAAATTTCTTTCCATTGATGCTCAAATCGAAAGTACCGGGACAGTACGAGCTGCTTATTTCATACGCTTCGATTTTCTTTCCTGTCTGTTCAAACGCCTGTCGAATCCAATTCCACATAAAAATATAGCCTTCATCAATCGTAAACTTGTGATTGGAAGGCTGTGGCAAGATGAGTGAGACATTCAAGGTTCCTGTATCTGCAATGACGCCCAGTCCGCCTGAATTACGCACTACTGCATTGTAGTGGTTCTTTTCCAGTGAAGCCAGTGCATCTGCAAGGTGAGGAACACGAGTATCTTTCATGCCCAATATCATGGTTTGATCCAATTGCCAGAAATGCAAAATCGGTTGCTGTACCTGCTCGGAATAGGCAACTAATGTATCTGTGAGTGCAAACGGAATAAGGCTCTCGTCTGCTGACAAAATTTTCTGGTTTAACAGCAAGACAGCTTTTTCTGAATACAGCGGTCTGAAATCATTCATAAGGTTCATCGTCCTGCTTGCCTTTTGATACATATTCTTTGACTTCCTTGTTCATCTGCGAGTACTCATTCGTAAATCGAACGGGTTTGCTGATAAGCCTCATCGGCATTGAAGAAAGGAATTTACTAAAATCTTTTCGAGCTTCTTCTGATAAACGTCCCGGTTTGGAAATCAGACGTTCATATAAATAATGATAGAACTCTTTCATCGCATCAACATCGATGCTCATTTGGCTATGACATTCTTCACACTCAATACTTGAAATAACTTCGTTCATATATTGAATATCGTGAAGTGTCTCTTTTTGGCAATGCATACAAAATAACATTGCTTCCTCATCATGAAACAACATAGTTTCCACCCCCGTAATCTATTATAAACTATTTATAGCAAAAGTTACGTATGAAAACCGGAAAGTCTAAAGAAAGTTTTATTTTTTTTATAGATTCACAGGAAATGCTTTTTTAGGGTTGCAAGTATGGTAGGAATGTTATAAAATGTTTACATGACTGTTTACAAATGATTTTATGGAGAACAAATGTAAAGATGACTGACGTTTTTTGTTACTTTAACAAGTAGAAGTGTAGGGTGTTGGAGAAAGCAAAAGTTAAAATATTTCTATAATAAGTTCTGTAAAAGATAGTATGCTGGAAAGAGTGACCATTGTTTGTAGTATTACGGAAAAGAAGCGATTGTACAACTTCCATTTCTTTTACAAAATTTATATATGAATGGTGTAAAAAACAGCTGAATGAAAGAGTGTTATCAGCTTTTAGTTTACGAAATTCATATATTTCACTGAGAGAGGGCTAATGATTTTTTTCTGACGGATAGAGCGAGTGTAAAGCTTTAATAAGCCGTTCGTTTGGAAAAAGAAATTAGTTTCTCGACTAACATCAAGGACAATAAGAGAACGACTTACGTGTTTGCTTATTTCGAAGCTGGGAGTATCACCTGAGGATATCTGAGAATGCAGAAGAAGCTAATGGGATACAGCATAGTTGCGCTATGTGCAAGCGGAATAACGAACGATAGACAGACAGCTTTTTCGAGAGCAAGGTTTCTCGACGGCGTATGTCGCAATCTTATTGTCAGAGAATAAGGAGATAATTATGGTATATCTAATGGGTCAATCAGAGAATGCAGACATCTATTCTGTAAATGTTTTGGAAGCATATAAGGAAATGTGGGAGATACGTATCTTTGAAGAAGCGATTCAAACATTGTTTGATGAGGGAAAAATGTATGGCACGATGCACTTATGTATTGGTCAGGAAGCTACTGCAGTCGGCGGAGCAGGCATCTTAAGAGAAAGTGATTGGATGTTGTCTACACACCGTAACCATGGGCATGCGATTGCCAAGGGAACGGATCGTCGTGCAATGTTTGCAGAAATGCTTGGAAAGAAAACCGGAACAAATGGAGGAAAAGGCGGCAGTATGCATATTGCTGACCTTGAGGTAGGAAATCTCGGCTCCAACGGTATTGTCGGTGGAAACTTTCCTATTGCTGCCGGAGCTGCTCTAAGTGCGAAAATGAATCATACGGATCAAGTTGTTTTGTGTTATGCCGGAGATGGAGCAACGAATGAGGGGAGCTTTCACGAGGCATTGAACTTGGCTTCTATTTGGCAGCTTCCGGTTGTTTATCTGATTGAAAACAACCAATACGGTATGAGTAGTGCCATTGAACGCATGGTGAATATCGATCGTTTGGCAGAACGCGGCAAAAGCTATGGCATTGAAGGTGTAACGATTGATGGCAACGATGTGTTTGAAGTCAATCAGGCAGTGAGTGCAGCGGTAGAAAAGGCACGAAGAGGCGATGGACCTACATTGATAGAAGCAATTACTTATCGCTATAAGGGGCATTCGAAATCTGATAAATTGCTTTATCGTTCGGAAGAAGAATGCCACTATTGGATGGAAAATCACGACCCCATTTTACGTTTGGAACATTATATATTGAAAGAAAAATTGGCTGAAAAAGCTGTTTTAGAAGAAGTTGCTTTAGCTGTACAGCAGGAAACTGAGGCGATGATTCATTCTGTGCTAAATGATCCGGAGCCTACACCGGAAGAACTGTGGCTGGATGTTTATGCTGAAGGAGGCCGAAGCTGATGAGAGCAATCACTTATCTTGAAGCTGTGAATGAAGCATTAGATGAAGCCTTGCAAGATGATCCAAAGGTGTTTTTATTAGGTGAAGATATCGGTGTTTACGGCGGCGGCTTTGGAGCAACTCACGGCTTGCAGAAAAAATACGGGGCAGAACGAGTGAGAGAAACGCCCATTTCAGAAAGTGCAATTGCCGGTGTAGCTGTCGGAGCAGCCATGACTGGCATGCGCCCGATTATGGAGCTGCAGTTTTCTGATTTTATTACCGTAGCGATGGATCAGCTGGTGAATCAGGCAGCTAAAATCCATTATATGTATGGTGGAAAAGCCAATGTTCCAATGGTTATGCGGACTGCCGGCGGCTCAGGTACAGGAGCTGCAGCACAGCATTCACAAAGCCTGGAAAATTGGATGGCGCATATTCCGGGACTAAAGGTTGTTCAGCCGGCTAATGCCTATGATGCAAAAGGCTTGCTTCATGCAGCGATTGAGGATGAAAATCCAGTCATGTTCTATGAGCACAAGTTGCTTTATAAAACGGAAATGGATGTGCCTAAGGCAAAGTACACGATTCCATTAGGCAAAGCAGATATCAAACGCGAAGGTCAAGATGTGACAATCGTGGCAACGGGAATTATGGTAGAGAAGGCACTGAAGGCTGCTGAGCTTTTAGCGCAGGAGGGAATCAGCTTGGAAGTGGTTGACCCACGTACCTTGGTTCCGTTGGATAAGGAAACGATTTTTAGCTCTGCTGCCAAAACGAAAAGAGTTATTGTTGCAACAGAGGCTGTGAAGAACAGCGGGTTTAGTGCTGAATTAGCAGCTGTCATCGCTGAATCGGAAATCAGTCGGCAACTGCTTCATCCAATCGTTCGTTTAGGTGGAGAATTTGTTCCAATGCCAGCTCAGCGACTTCTTGAAGAAATGGCAACACCGCAAATTGAAACGATTGTTCAGGCAGCCAAACAATTATTGAAAGAGGGATAACATGAGAATCAGTGAGAATCGTCGGAAATTATTGAAGGTTGTAACCCTTTATTATGATGCTGGGCTGACACAGGCTGAAATTGCCAGAAAAATGTCTATTTCCCGTCCGGTGATTTCCAAAATGCTGCAACAGGCAAAAGAGGAAGGAATCGTAAAGATATCCATTCACGATGATTCTGCTTATGCGGTCAAGCTCAGCCTTGAGCTGGCTGACCGTTATCAACTTGAGGATGTAATCATTGTTCCGGACAATGATTACAGTCCTGAATTGAAAATAAAGAGAAAGGTCAGTGAAGCGGCTGCCGATTATCTGGGAAGTATCCTGGAACCGGAAATGTCGATTGGCCTATCTTGGGGCACAACCTTGGCAGATGTGATTGACGCACTGCCATTTTATTCGTTTCCGATGATTGACGTCTGTCCGTTAGTCGGGGGAGTGTCAAGTGAGCATCTTTATTATGACACCAACCATTTAGCCTTCCGTCTATCTGAAAAACTGAATTGCCGCTGTCAATACGCTTATTTTCCTGCATTGGCTGAAAGTACTGAGCTTGCGGATGTATTGAACCAGAGCAATATGCTGCAGACAGCAATGGATCATGCGATGAAGGTTGATTTGGCGATTATAGGTGTAGGAAATCCGACAAAGCATTCAACGTGGCATGAGCTGGGTTATTTTGATGAGCAGAATATGTTGGATATTAAGCAGGACGATATCAAAGGTGATGGTGTAGCGTCATTGTTTGACAAAAATGGCGAAACGGTGAACAATACTATTAGCAGACGCATGCTGGGAATAAAGGTTGAAGATTTGGCGGAAATTCCTCAAGTCATGGTTATCGGCAGTGGGAAAGAAAAAGCGGAAAGCATCCATCCATTGTTAATCGGTAACTATTGTTCAATTCTTGTCACTGACCAAATGGCGGCAGAAGCATTGCTGGCAATGTGAGTACATACAAAGAGCGCGCGTAATTGTGAAAGCTTGAAATCCAATACAAAGTACACTACAATATATCAGTACAAAAACACTTCACTATAGAGTGTTTGGTCTACTGATAGAACGAGAAGACTGCTATTTGTAGAAATGAAAAACATAGATGAGAAGAAACCTAGAGTGCTGACCTAGTTTCTTCGTTAGTTAAAAGGAGGCTCATCAAGATGGATTTAACACAAGGAACAGATATTTCAATTCAATTGAAAACAGAAGTAACACAAGGTGGAGAAAAAAAGGATTTCTTTTTTGACTTAACAGGTCAGATTGTAAAGATTGGAGATACCCTTTATATTCGCTATAAAGAAGAGCTGGAAGATGGAAAAGAAACACCAGTAACCATTAAGGTTGAGCCGGATGGGAAAATCCAGCTAATCCGCTCCGGTGAACTGCGGATGCGTTTGAAATTCGGTTATCGTGAACGACTGGATACTACCTATCGAACACCGTATGGACTCTTTGAAATTACAACATACACCCATAATTTGAGATTTAGTCTGAAGGATCAGCCTATATCAGGGTCAATTGTGATCGATTACGATTTGTACTCTCAAAGTGAAAGAGTTGGGGAATACCATCTAGAGTTAGAATTTACTGCGTAATTGTGAAAGAATCAATTGCTTTTTTGAGTGTGATTTTGTATGATAAAGTGTAGACTGTGAAAGGACGTGTACTACTTGGAAATTAATGTATTTGAAGGATTGAACAAGAACGAATTATCCATGATTGAAGTTGCCCACGCAATTTTAGAACAAAAAGGTGATGTCATGGATTTCTCAGACTTGGTAAATGAGATCCAAAACTATCTTGGAACGTCTGATGGCAACATCCGCGATTCTTTAGCGCAATTTTATACTGACCTGAATATCGATGGAAGTTTCATCTCTTTGGGGGACAATCAGTGGGGCCTTCGTTCATGGTATCCAATCGATTCGATCGATGAAGAAGTAACACATGGCCTTGATGAGGATGAAGATGATACACCACGTCGTAGAAAGCGTAAGAAAGTCAATGCGTTCATCATGGATACAAATGATGAAGATGTCATTGATTACAATGATGATGATCCGGAGGATGCAGAATTAACTGCAGATGAGGATGAAGACATCTACGATGATGAAGAAGATGATGAAGATGAAGAAATCAAAGCATATAACAGTGATCTGCAGGAAATCGGTGCAGATGAAGATGAAGAAGACGATGAGCTGGAAGAGTTGACAATCATCGATGACGATGAGGTAGACAGCGACTTTGACGATGAGGAAGAGGAAGAAGAAGAGTACGATTCTGAAGAAGAATAGTTCGTTTGATTCGACTTTTTATTTCTTAAGAGACAAACAGTGAAATCAATTGGAACTGTGGCGAGTCAGTCGTCACAGTTCTTTTTATGTCCGATTTTTTTAGAGAAATATTTCTTTCGAAAGGTAATCAATCAGCAATGGAGTAACTTATTTCCCAAAAATTGATGAGAAACAGTTGATTTTTCTTATTTATACTATATAATTTCTTATAAAGAAAGGATGAGGGCGATGGCAGAAGCAAAACCTTATGGAACAGTGCTAATCAAAGCAGCGAAAATTATGGATTATCTATCAGAGCATCCCAACCGTTCTCTACAGGAAATTGCAACTAGTATTGGGATGACGGCATCAACAACAATTAAAATCCTTGATACCCTTGTATTGATTGGCTATGTTCAAAAAAATGAAGATAAAAGCTATCGTTTGGGCTCTAAACTGATTCGATATGCCAATAAAAGGCTGGAACAATTGGATTTGGCAGAGATTACTTATCCTTATTTGGAGAGACTTCAACAAACGATTGATGAAACAATCCATTTGGGTATACTGAATGATAATGAAATATTATATATCAATAAGCTGGAACCGAAGCATCAAACGATTAGGATGTCTTCAAAGGTTGGGATTACTCGACCTCTATACAGCTCTGCGATGGGGAAGGCGGTACTGGCGAAATTTTCTCAACCAGAGTTTGAAGCATATTTGGAAAGTCATGTATTGACTCCTTACACCGAAAATACCATTACGAATCCTTTGAGATTGGCAAAAGAGCTGGATGAAATCCGGCAGACTTGTGTCGCCTTTGATGATGAAGAGATGGAGATGGATATTTTTTGTATCGGTGCCTCTCTTGAAAGTGAAAACCAGATTATCGGTGCATTTAGTGTCAGCATGCCAAAGTATCGCTTGAATGAGAAGACGAAGGAGCTAATTATCCAAGCCGTGCTAAAAACAAAGGAAGAGCTGGAACAGATTTTGATGGCAAAATAGAAAACAGAAGGAATGAGAGAATCGCAAGCAGCGCTTCTCTTTTTTTGTATGTAAAGAAATTAGTAAGTTTGTAATTTCAATGATATCAAGAGATAGAGCGGGAATAATTGGAAGAATGTCTAGCTGAACGAGCCCGTTCGGCGTTTCTAATGTAAAGTCGATTTAGCTCAAAAGATACAGCCTTTTTGAGAAACGACAGAATGAAGAGAGTTAAAAGTTTTAGGAAGCTTTCGATAGATTTATCATTAAAAAACGTTTGCATTTTCTGTTTTTGTATGTATAATGAAAGTGTAGATTTCTTAATAGTAAAACAAAATTTCTAAATAAGAAAAGAGTGGTGGGCTTGAAAAGAGTTAATATTCTTCAAAGATTGGAAACAGCAGGAGTAATTGCTGTAGTTCGCGGAAAAGACAAAGAGGAAGCAATCAAAGCAAGTCATGCAATCGTAAAGGGTGGTATGCATGGTTTGGAGCTGACATTCACTGTACCTCAAGCAGATGAAGTCATCAGAGAATTAGCAGAAGCATACAAAGATAAGCCGGAGGTAGTCATTGGAGCCGGTACAGTATTGGATGCTGTAACAGCACGTATGGCAATAATGGCAGGAGCAGATTATATTGTGAGTCCGTCCTTTGATCGAGAAACAGCTGAAATCTGTAACTTGTATCAAATTCCATATTTACCGGGTTGTATGACTATCACCGAGATGAAAGAAGCATTGAAGAGCGGTGTTGATATCATTAAGTTGTTTCCTGGTAGTGCGTATGGTCCAAGTATTATTTCAGCATTCAAAGCACCAATGCCTCATTTGAATATTATGCCAACAGGTGGTGTAAGTCTGGATAACATGGCCGAATGGTTTAAAGCCGGCGTAATTACAGTAGGTGTAGGTGGGAATCTTTTAGCACCGGCAGCTGTTGGTGATTTTGATAAAGTAACTGAAGTTGCTGCTGAATACATGGCGAAGTTCCATGAAATAAAAGGAGCATAGCGATGGGTAAAGTTGTAACTCTTGGTGAAATTATGCTGCGATTTTCAACAGACTGCGGCATTCGTATTGCTCAAACTGAAGCTTTTACGGCACATTACGGTGGTGGTGAAGCAAATGTTGCTGTTTCTCTGGCAAACTATGGACATCAGGTAGCTTTTGCAAGTAAGGTTCCGAACAACGCTTTGGGTGAAGCGGTGAAGAAACATCTGAATCGTTATAGTGTTGACACCAAATATCTGTTAAAAGGTGGACCAAGGCTAGGCTCTTACTACCTTGAAGCAGGAATTGGTGAACGTGCTGCCAGCGTTATCTATGATCGAGCGGGCTCGAGCTTTGCGTTGATGACAGCTGTTGAATGGGATACAAAAGAGCTATTCTCGGATTGCGATATTTTTCATATCTCAGGGATTACACCAGCGCTTTCTGAGGCTTGGAAAGAGCTGACCATTCAATTGATTCAAGCTGCAAAGGATGCAAGCTGTCTGATTAGTTTTGATGTCAATTATCGCGGCAAGCTTTGGACTAAGGAAGAAGCGGGGCAAACAATCCGCACCATCCTGCCATATGTAGATTATTGTTCAGCTGGAAACTTGGATGCACAGCATTTTCTGGAAATCAGTAAATATACTGGAACTTCAGAAAAAGAAGAATCAAGCTATTACTATCAAGAAATGCAAAAGAAATATCCGAATATTTCTGTGTTTTATTCAACAAAACGCAAGGTTCATTCTGCCAGTGCAAATGAATTGATTGGTACACTTTGGGCTGGGGAACAGTATTACGAATCTCAATGCCATTTAATCGATCCGATTGTTGATCGAGTGGGCGGCGGAGATGCGTTTGCGGGTGGTGTGCTGCATGGTTTGTTAAACAAAACAAACTACCAAGATGTTATCAGCTTTGCAACAGCTGCATCTGCCTTGAAACATACCGTACATGGTGACTGCAATCAATTTAGTGAAGAGGAAGTCAATAGCTTCTTAGCTATGGGCTCTGGGAAAATTATTCGTTAGTACATGCTAAATGACTCAAGTAAATCAAAGTTATGCCTATAAAGTGACTGAAACTGCTGTTTCAGTCACGTCAAAATAGAGAGGAGCACTAGAAACATGCAAAATATGGAAACTCGTTACACTCATAGTCCGGAGGATATCCGTCATTATTCTACAGAACAGCTGAGAGATGAATTCTTAGTAGAGAAGGTTTTTGTGCCTGGGACAATTGCATTGACCTATACACACAATGACCGCATGATCTTTGGTGGGGTTACACCTGCGAAGGAAGCATTGGAAATCAAGTTGGATAAAGAGTTAGGCGTAGACTACTTCTTGGAACGTCGTGAATTAGGTGTTATCAACATTGGTGGACCTGGATTTATCGAAATTGACGGACAAAAGGAAGAAATGAAAAAGCAAGATGGCTATTACATCGGAAAAGAAACACGTCATGTTGTTTTCTCTTCTGAAAATCCTGAAAATCCGGCAAAATTCTATATCAGCTCAGTTCCTGCACACCACAAATATCCAAATGTGAAAATCAGCATTGACGATATCAAACCGATGGAGACTGGTGAGCCGTTGACACTGAACGAACGTAAAATTTATCAATACATCCATCCAAATGTCTGCGAAAGCTGTCAATTACAAATGGGTTATACAATCTTAGAACCAGGCAGCTCATGGAATACAATGCCTTGTCATACCCATGAACGTCGTATGGAAGCATATGTATACTTCGATATGGAACAAGACACACGTGTGTTCCACATGATGGGTAAACCAGACGAAACAAAACACTTGGTAATGGGGAACGAACAAGCAGCCATCTCACCAAGCTGGTCGATTCACTCTGGTGTTGGAACAAGCAACTATTCATTTATCTGGGCAATGTGCGGCGAAAATATCACATACACAGATATGGATATGGTACCAATGAATCAATTGAAGTAAGAAAAGCTGAACAGACCGGGCAGCTCCTGAGCAATAAAGAGACTTGATTCAATGATAATCTGTATCATTGCAAGCAAGGCATCCTATTGTCGAAGGCGTTGGTCAGTGAAGCTGGACAAAAAGAAAAGCTGAACGAGCTCGTTCAGCTCTCGAGCACTATAGCTCAAATAAACGTTAAGAGAACTCGTCAGCTTTGGCATGACGGTCGACAACAAAAAAGAAAAGAGGAGAAAAATCAGATGGATTTTAATATGGATAGCTTCCGCTTAGACGGAAAAATTGCTCTTGTTACAGGAGCTGTATACGGAATTGGGTTTGAAATTGCCAGCTCATTAGCAGCTGCAGGTGCAACAATTGTTTTCAATAATATTGACCAAAAATCAGTAAATGATGGTGTTGAAAACTATAAAAAAGCTGGTATTGACGCGAAGGGTTACGTTTGTGACGTAACGAATGAAGAGCAAGTACAGGCAATGGTTAAACAAATCAAAGAAGAAGTCGGCGTTATTGATATTCTTGTAAATAATGCGGGTATTATTAAACGTACACCAATGCACGAAATGGCTGCTGCAGATTTCCGTCAAGTAATCGACATCGATTTGAACGGACCATTTATTATGGCAAAAGCTGTTCTTCCTGGTATGATGGAACAAAACAGTGGGAAAATCATCAATATTTGTTCAATGATGAGTGAGCTTGGACGTGAAACAGTAAGTGCTTATGCAGCTGCTAAGGGCGGATTGAAGATGTTAACGAAAAATATTGCATCTGAATACGGTGAATACAACATCCAGTGTAACGGCATTGGACCTGGCTACATTGCAACACCTCAAACAGCGCCATTGCGTGAACAGCAAGAGGATGGTTCTCGTCATCCATTTGACCAATTTATCGTTGGACGTACACCGGCAGCACGTTGGGGAACACCTGATGATTTAGCTGGGCCAGCAGTATTTTTGGCTTCTAAAGCGTCAGATTTTGTTAATGGTCACATTCTGTATGTTGATGGTGGAATCCTGGCATACATTGGTAAACAACCTTAAGTCTTCAAGGTCTCCTAAGTAATAACTGTATATAAAAAATTCCTAAGTAAATAAATAAGGTTCTGCTTCACATGCGTGAGTGAAGCAGAACCGTTTTTTGTCCTATGAATCATGGGATGCATCTTTGTTTATGATTGGTGGTGATCGAAAAAGATAATTTCTTGGTTCTGGTGTTTTTTTAAATATTCCTTTGGCGTCAGCCCAAACTCTTTTTTGAAGCATTTTAAGAAATGAGGATAAGACTTAAAGCCGCATTGCAGATAGATTTCATTCGAGTTTTTGTAAGTCACCAACAGCTGTTTTGCATAGAGCAGTCTCTTTTTCAATACATAGCTATGAAAGGTGAATCCAGTTGTACTTTTGAAGGTACGGGCAATGTAATATTTGCTGACGAAGAATTTCTTCGCAACATCCTCAAGCGTCAATGAAGCATCTAAATTTTCCGATACATAAACCATTAAGTTTTCAATTAGGCTATTTTCCATCACCTCTTTTGGCTGCACCTCTTGTTCTTCGCTCATTACCAGCTTATTTAAAAAGACCAAAAAGTTAATAAATTGCTGCTCATACATCAAATCCATGCCGTAGATTTTTTTGTCTGCCGGCGCTTCAATTAATGAGAGATAGTATTTTAAACGCTCAGGGTCTGTTTGAATGATTTTGCTTTTAGTTGTACCGGTAGGGTGGAAGCAACGTTCCAAATTCGTATATTTACTGGAATGGCTACGTAAAAAACTAGGCGTAATGAACATATAGACCCGTTCAAAGACTTCAGAATCTTGTTTGACAATCCTATGTAAATCTAAATTATGGATAAAAATAACAGAACCGGGCTTCAAAAGATATTGTTTGCCATCTAAATAGAATTCTGCTGTTCCAGCCAATGTGCAATGTATCTCATAGAAGTCATGATAATGATAAAGCGTTTTCTCTTGGACGACGAAATCCCTTACATGAAAGAGTTCATAGTCATTTGACAGCATGGTATTTACTAGTGAAGTGTTGAGCAATGTGGAGTCTTTCATAAAATATCCCCCCTGAATAATCATTTATTACGCTTACTATAATACACCAAAAAAGAAATGAAAAGGCTTTATGTGCAATTTTTGACAGTAATTAGGCAATTTTTACTATATATTCATTTTTGATAACTTGTTAAACTAAGAACATGATAAACGATTGAAAGCGCTTTGAGAAAAACTCGAGGATACTATAAATGTAAAAGGAGCTTGAATGACAAAATGATAATTAAACAAGAGTTATTCGTACCAAAAGAAACTGTAGAAGAAAAAATTGATTTGATGATTGCCAACTTGACGACAATCAAAGATAACAGCGGAGAATTCCTTTTGGATTTTGATGGCTTAAAGGTTGATGACAAAAGCTGGACAATTTGGAACTGGCCGCAAGGGGTTGGTTTGTATGGTATTTACAAAAATTATCAAATTACTAAAAATGAAAAAGCCTTGAAAGTCGTCAATGATTGGTTTGATGGACGAATGAAAGAGGGCGCTCCTCCCAAGAATGTAAACACAATGGCACCGTTGCTAACAATGGCTTATCTTTATGAGGATACAAAAGATTCGAAATACATTCCTTACTTGGAACAATGGGCCGAGTGGGTAATGCATGATATGCCTAGAACAAATGAAAACGGCCTGCAACATGCAACTTATGGACCGGCGAACACAAATCAGCTGTGGGATGACACATTGATGATGACGGTTCTTCCGTTGGCAAAAATCGGTAAGCTGTTGAATCGTCCGGAATATCTGGAAGAAGCAAGACATCAATTCTTGATTCATATCAAATACTTGATGGATAAGAAAACCGGACTATGGTATCACGGTTGGACCTTTGAAGGAAATCACAACTATGCGGAAGCGCTATGGGCACGTGGCAATTGCTGGATTACGATTGCCATTCCTGAAATCATTGAAATTCTTGAGCTTCCAAAGGGAGACGGACTAAGAGATTTCTTAATTAACACGTTGAATGCACAGGTTGCTTCTTTAGCGAAATATCAACATGAATCAGGCTTATGGCATACGTTGTTGAACGATTCAAGCTCTTATCTGGAATCTTCGGCAACAGCGGGATTTGCTTACGGTATCTTGAAGGCTGTTCATAAAAAGTATATCAGTAGTGAGTATGAAGAAGTTGCTTATAAAGCGATGGCTGGCCTGTTGGAAGAAATTGATGATAAAGGTGAAGTACAGCATGTATCCGTTGGAACCGGAATGGGTGATGATTTAGATTTCTACAAAAATATTGGGATGACAGCTATGCCATACGGTCAATCACTGACTATTCTATGCCTGACAGAGCTGTTAGTATCGTATTGCTAAATAACTAAGTATCAAAAATGGGATGCGACAATCATTTGCTGATTCATAGATAAAGTGATGATTGTCCTCTCTCTTAACAAGGTAGCGAGTGTTAGTTGTAAGTTGATTTTTAAAAGAGCAAACTTAGAAAAAGCAGGAGGAAGAAAAATGAAGAAAAGACATGTTATTTCCGGATTGATGCTTTCAGCAGCTGGATTGACTTTGCTGAGTGGTTGCAGCAGCTCAGAGGCATCTTCAGACGGTACCATCGTATTACGCTATGCTTATGCCAGCAATAGTCAGCCGGTTATTGATTCAATGAATGAGTTTGGCAAGCTGGTGGAAGAAAAGACCAATGGAGAAGTAACCATAGAATATTTTCCAGATGGACAGCTCGGTGGAGAGACGGAACTGATTGAGCTGACTCAAACTGGCGGTATCGATTTTACCAAGGTTAGCGGCTCTGCACTGGAGAGCTTTTCGAAAGATTATTCCATTTTCGCCGTTCCTTATATTTTTGACAATGAAGAGCACTTTTTCGCGGTAATGGAAGATGAAGAGATTATGGATGAGATTTACAATTCAACTGAAGAACTAGGATTCGTGGGATTAACCTATTATGATTCAGGGCAGCGAAGCTTTTACATGACGGATGGACCTGTGAACTCTCCTGATGATTTAAAAGGAAAGAAAATTCGTGTTATGCAAAGTGAAACCGCCATCAAAATGGTTGAGCTGTTAGGTGGCTCACCGGTTCCTATGGGCAGCTCTGAGGTATACACGTCATTGCAGTCTAACCTGATTAACGGTGCAGAAAATAATGAGTTTGTGCTGCATACTGCCGGACATGGTGGTGTAGCCAAATATTATTCTTACGATGAGCATACACGTGTTCCGGATATCGTAATTATGAACGACAGTATAAAAGAGCGCCTTTCAGATGAACAGTATGAAGCAATTGTTGAAGCAGCAAAAGAATCAACTGAATTTGAGAAGGAAGTATTTAAGGAAGCAGTTGAAGAAGAAAAAGCAATCGCTGAAAAAGAATATGGTGTTGTTTACAACGACGTTGACAGTGCACCTTTCCAGGAAGCTGTTCAGCCACTTCACGATCAATTCAAAAATGATAAAAATTACAGCGACCTTTATACAAAAATCCGCGCTGTAGCTGACGAGATGGAGTAGGGGGAGTAAAAATGAAAGCAGTTAGAAATGCTTTAGATAAGTTTTTAGAAATTTTTGGTTCAATTCTTTTAGCAGTGATGATTCTTGTTGTGCTGTATCAGGTATTTACCAGAACGGTATTGAATAGTCCAAATACAGTGACAGAAGAGCTTGTTCGATTTGGTTTAGTTTGGCTGTCAATGCTGGCTTCAGCCTATGTTGTCGGTAAGCGCAGCCACTTAGCTGTGACGATGCTCAGTGATAACCTGAGCGGAAGCAACAAGCGTTTATTGGAAATTGTCGTACAGATATTATTCTTAGTTTTTGCCGCATTCATCATGGTATTTGGCGGATGGAAGGCTGTTACTGTAACGATGGGACAGATTTCACCATCACTTTCCATTCCGATGGGCTATGTCTATCTGGCTGTTCCGGTATCAGGAGTTATTATGTTTATCTATAGTTTGCTGAACTTATTGGATCAGCAGTCAGAAGAAGAAAGTAAAAAGGAGGGGTAGATATGGCGTTAGAAGCAGGTCTGATATTATTCATCGTTTTTGCCATATTGTTGATTTTGGGAATGCCGATTGCAATCAGTGTCGCCGTTTCCTCAATCGTAACGTTGTTGTTAGTTGTTCCATTTGATATTGCAGTCTTTACCTCTGCACAGAAAATGGTGTCCAGTTTAAATAGTTTCTCTTTAGTGGCCATTCCATTCTTTGTCCTCTCGGGCATTATAATGAATGGCGGCGGAATTGCTGAAAAGCTCGTGAATTTCGCTATGTTGTTTGTTGGACGTGTGCCTGGTGGACTGGCGCATACAAACATTTTAGGAAATGCTTTGTTTGGTTCAATGTCCAGTTCAGCCATCGCAGCATCAACTGCGATTGGTGGCGTATTGATTCCTCAGCAGGTGAAAACCGGCTATGATCGTAAGTTTGCGACTGCGGCCAATATTGCTTCTGCACCAACAGGCATGGTTATTCCTCCGAGTACAGCCTTTATCATGTATTCATTGGTTGCCAGCGGAGCATCCATTTCTTCACTTTTCTTAGGTGGTTACTTGGTCGGCGCGTTATGGGCATTAAGTATCATGATTGTTGCCTTCCTTCATGCAAAGAGACACAATTATAAAACGATTAGTCGTTCTGAGCTAGGCTCAGTAGGAACTGTACTGAAAGAAGCCTTACCAAGTGTTATGCTGATTGTGATTATTATCGGCGGTATTCTATCTGGATTGTTTACTGCTATCGAGGCTTCAGCTATTGCTGTTGCGTATTCACTAGTTATCGCGATGTTCTTTTATAAAACAGTAACAGTCAAAGACATTCCCAGAATGTTGAGAGATGCAGTATTGACAACAGGAACAATTGCTTTCTTACTGGCAACTTCATCTATGATGTCCTTTGCTATGGCATTTACAGGAATTCCACAGGCAATCAGTGCAGCAATCTTAGGTTTGACATCAAATAAATATATCATCTTGCTGTTGGTGAACATTGTCCTGTTGATTGTAGGAATGTTTATGGACGTAGGCCCGGCAATCATGATCTTTACACCAATTTTCTTACCTGTTGTAACAAGTGTCGGTGTTGATCCTGTACACTTCGGTCTGTTCGCAATCATGAACTTATGTGTGGGTTCAATCACACCACCTGTGGGTTCGGGCCTCTATGTCGGAGCCAGTGTCGGCGGCGTCAAAGCAGAGCAGATGTTGAAGCCGTTAGTCCCATTCTATATTGCGATTCTAGCAGTCTTGTTCTTGATTACCTATTTCCCGCAAATTGTTATGTGGCTGCCAAATCTCGCTTCTTAAATCACATAAAAGTAGTTCATCGTGATCACCCCAAACTTTCACGATGAATGACGAAACAACCAGAGAAGGCAGTTTTTTATAGAATAAAAGGAGGGACCGCACGTAGTTTATAACTAAAAAAATAAAAGGGAAGGGCTACTGATAATCACCTGATTGTCAGCAGCCTGTTTCCTATTTTATAATGAATAGTACAAGAAAGTGAATAGAGAGAAAGAGGAGCGGTCATTTTGTATAATTTAACAGTAAGAGGGCACGATATATCAGGAAATCACAGTTTTACAGCACTGCCTGAAAAAATAAAAGCAGTAGGTATAGGGAATGTTCAGTTGGCTTTAGGGATGTCATTTCCTGAGCTGCCAAGCGGTAAAGAGAATATATCTCCTGGTTTTGGGACATTTATGAAAAATACTTTTATGAAACAGGATGTACAGATAGCGATTTTGAGCTGCTACATCAACATGATTCATCCGAATGAAGAAATAAGGGAAGAAGTGTTACAGAAATTCGAAAGCTATCTGAAATATGCAAAATATTTTGGTGCTTCTATGGTTGCTTCTGAAACAGGCAATGTACTGGAAGAAATAATCTATACAGAGAAGAACTTTACGGAAGCAGCATTTGAGAAAGCAGTTGTCTCTATTCAGCGTTTGGTTAACTGTGGTGAAAAGTACGGTATGATGGTCGGCATCGAGCCTGGATTAAATCATCCAATCTATTCTGTAGAGAAAATGCATGACCTGGTTCAACGAATTGACTCTGATTATCTGGGCGTTATTTTGGATGCGACAAACTTAATTACAGCCGATAATTATCAAAAACAGACGGAAATTTTGCAACAAGCGTTTGATTTGTTCGGAGAAAAGATAGTTGCCATCCATTTGAAAGACTTTATTATTGAAGATGAAAAAGTTGTTCCGACAGCAGTAGGTGAGGGCCTGATGGATGTTCAAGGTATGCTTGAAATCATCAATAAGAATAAACCGCTGATTAACATTGTATTAGAGGAAACGAAGGACGAAAAAATAGCTCAAGCGAAAAAACTAATTGCTTCGTTGTAGAATATCTGTTGACCACTGATAGAGTAACAATACGGGGAGAGCATGAATGCTCGGAATGAATGAGGGAAGAAATAGAAAACCTCAAGTTCCAGTCGGTAAAATAAAGGAAGGATAACCAGATTGTTGGTTATCTTTTTTTTGTATTTTTTTAAAAACTTTATTGAAATAGTTTTTTTACATTGTGGTAAACTTTATGCTCGGTGTGTTATGGGTTGTAAAGGAGAAAAAATGATAAAAAACAGTGTAACAACAGCAAATGCTATAGCCAATGAAATTGCAAAAGGCGGCAGCATGACATTCAATGTACAAGCGTCTGTCTCGTATTCAGACAGTCCGGCTGTATCTGGATTAACTAGCTGTATTTCAGACTTAACAGGGCTTGTTTCAGGCTTTGCATCGAATGTGCAAACCGACAGTGGAAACATTCGACAAATTGCAGCAGCCTACAAAAATGCAGATTCGGAAGCTGCGAAGGTAGGTGTCAAATGACTGAAGCAAGAACAATTCAAGAAAAAGAGGCAGAGGAAACTCTTTTCACTCTTCGGCAAGAGTATGACCGGCTGGAAGAACAAGAAAGCACCATTAAAAAGAGAAAGAAGCAGCTTTCTGATTTTGTGGAATCGTGGGAGCAGCTCAATAGAGCGGAGTTAGAAATATTAGAGGAGGTCAGTTTCTTAAGTCAAGGCACGCACTCAGAGGCTCATTCGCTGCGTAGCTTTGATGAAAGGGAGCTAGTGACTAGGCAAGGACGCATGTCAATAGATACCGAATTTGAGGAGATTGAATACCAGCAGCGAAAAGTTAAGCGTGAGCTGGAAGAGGTAGAAAGTAACCTAGATCGCCAAAAAAGGGCGGTGCATGGAAATGGTTAAAATTGACTTTTCTGAGCTGTCAGCAGTAGCAAATTCAATAAATGGGGCAGTCATGTCTATGAGTGATTCTTTCGAGAGTGTAAAGAGTGGCGCAAATGATTTAGTGCACACATCGTCGCTTGATAGTCCGGCATGGAGTAATACAAAAAATTATTTCCAGACTTATCCTGTTCTCGGGGATGGAATTTGGAATAGTGCCATGACTGTATCAGAGACATTAACAAGCTATTTATCTGCTTTTCAATCAGAAGTCGGATCACCAAAGAATCAACTTGATAGCGATAAGCTGCAGGAGATGCAAGACAAACTCACCGGAATACAAACAAGTAGAAAGAACTTGCTAGAAAGCATGTCAAAGGCGGAGGACTATGTACTGTCTAACCTGTCGAATAGGTTGAGTGGCTTAGATTCAAGTGCGGAGTATTTCACGAAAGAAATTGAGATATTAACGAAGTATATAGCTTTTGAAGCAGCTCACAGCGGGGATTTTAACGATATACAATCCACTATCGGAGAGCTAAAAATAGGGATGACACAAATTTCTCAATCAAAAAATTTCCATCCGATTAAGGGCTATGCACGATTAAATTATAATAAAATGGATTGGTATAACAAAGTGTCTGTTTTTAATTCTGAGCAGCCGGAAGTGCGAATGGTCAAATTTACCCACGATGGGATTGAGCCATTCCCACAATACAAAATATACAACAACGGTGTGCTTAATCAAGAAGCAACCGACAAGTTCAATAAAATAATGATGGAGAAGGATTTAGAATTCCTCATAGACTTTGTGGGCGAGGTTTCCGGTGTATACGATGGTGTTCGCTTTTTCATAGGAATAGATCCAATAACTGGTGAAAAGGTCACATTAGAAGAGTGGATGAAAGCTGGATTCTGGACAGCTTTAGAATTGTTATCAGCAGCAAAAATGATTGATATACTTAAAAATATCAAACTTAATAAGAAGCTGCTTAGTGGTGTTTCATTGACTGAGGATGAACTCAGACTGTTTTCTAAAATGGGTGACTTGGGTGATTATAAGATAATTGAAAAAGCAGATGATATGGTACCTAGAAATCTAAACAAAGGTTCACAAAGTCAAATTATCAAACAAATTGAAGACGGCTCTCTCTCGTTGACCGAAAAAGGAAACACTGTTAGGAAATCCAATTATGGTGAAATGAAAATGGATCAAGTCATGGCGGAAAAAGGATATAATAGAATTAGCATAGACACTGTGAAAGAGATAGACAATCCAATTAGAAAAGGGATAGACGGGGTATACTATAATCCAGATGGACACCCGCCTTATATTATCGGTGAAGCGAAGTTTGGAACATCTACGCTTGATAAATTAAAAAATGGAACTAAGCAAATGTCTGACGGTTGGATTTTACAAGATGATAGACTAATAAAAGCTGTTGGTAAAGATGTTTATGATGATATCCTATTAGAAGGATATGATAGAGTACTGATTGAAAAAATCAATCCTGACGGTTCGTATGTTACGGCCTACGTAGATGAATTTGGAAATAAAATAAAAAAGTAGAATGAGGTTATAATAAATGTTGAGAGATAGACTGAAAAGCGAGGATTACTTTGACGCTTTCATAAAAGAAGATTCTTTACGTGTGGAAAAGTTTGATACAAAATTGAGAAAAAATGAAGTTCGTGAAGATCGTATTCTGCCTGTAAAAGATGGGAAAAACCGTATTGAAATTGGGCTAGTAATTGCTAAATATTCACGAGGCGATAGTCTTTCTGAATTGAAAAAGGAGTTTACTAATATATTAGATGAATATATAGAGCTAGGAACTCAAGGGGTTACTCACGGATACTCTGAGGCGTTAACATTTGTCTCGTTAGCAGTTTTGTTAGAATCAGATAAAGAACAATTAGAGAAGCTAGCAACAATCGATTTACACCAAGATTCTCTAATGAATTTTCTAATTAATGGAAAAATGACTGAGGAGATATCTAATCAGCATTTGCAAATTGAGGATTATAAACCATTATATAACTTGGTTTTTTTGGATGACAAAGAAAGACAGTCAGAACAGCTTAAAACTTTTGTAAACGATGTTTGGTATAAAACGAATGATGAGATGGGTTGGTACGACTCTCATAAGGAGACAAAGGTAAATATTTACAACGGTTACTGGTGCTTTGAAGCTGCAGCAGTAGCAAAACTGCTAGATATACCCGATAATAATTTAAAAGATTCACAATATTATCCCTATGATTTGGCTCATTTTGAGGGTTGAACGAGAAGAAAAAAGGAGAATATAAATGTTTGTTTTTATAATGATATGGATTTCTGGATTAGTCGCTTTAAGATTCGCTCAGGTAAATTTTGGAAGAAAGGGCTATTCAAATGGTGTCGGGCTGGTTATACCAATTGGGTATGTCTCGTTTCTGTTTCTTTTAAGACAAGCCTCAGGGGGAGGCAATATAGGAATAATGTTGTTGATACATGGTGCTATAGCGGCTTATTATTACGATGTTTTTTCTACAGAGAAGAAAAAGAATTCTGAACAAAAGTATTTTGAGAAAGAAAATGAGACGAAGAAGGAAGACGAAAAAGTAATAGAATAAAGCTCTATCAACGCTAAATAATAATTAGACCGCCTATCGTCGGGCAGTCTTTTACATAGAAAAAGCAGCCTCTTATAATAAAAGCTGTTCCCGATTGTTCGTTCGCTATTTTTAATTGTCCCTTGGGGTATTCCGTTTATAATTAAGATTGTTGATATATAAGAATTCGCACCCCGTCACACTCAGTTGTTCCAACGTTTCACATAGCAGAGTGTCATGTAACTAAAAAAGCAGTTACCTTTTTGGGCAATTATCCCTGTCTTAATCCAAACACCATGTAACACCTATACAGAATTGATTTTCTTTATTCAAACAACAGCTAAAAGCGCCTATGTACTAAATATCTAGTACATAGACGCTTTTATTTTAATTATACCAATTCAAAAGCAGCTTCCTGTGTATCTGTGCTGTTTGGCCCAACGAAGGCAATGAATGTACCATTTTCTGCTTCGTAGTTCATTGAGCATGTATAGAATTTCAGCTCTTCTCGAGTCAGTGTAAATGCTACTGTTACTGTAGCGTGTTCGGCAATCTGAACTTTTTTGAATTGCTTCAGCTCCTTAATTGGTCGAACAACTGAGCCCACTACATCTTGGATATAGAGTTGAACGGTTTCAAGACACGCACGGTTAGAAGTGTTTTCAATTTGTACGCTGATTGTCAGCTCCTCTGACATTTTCGTATCACTTAAGGTTAAGCCTGAGTAATGGATATCGCTGTAGCTTAGCCCATAACCGAATGGAAAGAGTGGCGCATTTGGACTATCAAGATATTTGGATACGAAGCGTCCGGAATGTGTCGCGCTGGTCAATGGTCGACCTGTTTTGAATTCATTATAATAAATTGGTAATTGTCCAACCGAATAAGGGAAGCTCATGCTTAATCTTCCGGATGGATTTGTTTGACCAAACAGGATATCAGCAATTGCGTGACCACCTTCTGTTCCCGGGAACCAGACCTGAAGAATGGCATCAATGGTTTCTGCTTCCTCAGTCAAGACAAGCGGACGTCCGCTAATTGAAAGTAAGATAGTTTTTTTATTCAGTACAATTAGCTGCTTCATGAACTCTCTTTGAATTTGAGGCAGGCGGATATCGGTTCGACTGCCGGCTTCACCGCTTTGCATCGTATGTTCGCCCATTGCAAAAATGATAGTGTCTGCTTTTTCAGCTGCGGCTAGTGCACTTTCTAAATAGGTTTTCTTCTCTTCATCAGACAGTGACAGACTATCAATCATATCTTTTGTCGCACCGAACTCCCCAAGGAAATCATAGCTTTCCAGCATGTCGCAGCCTTTCTCAACACAAAGGTTTTCTGGTTTAAGATAGCTTTCGAGACCAGCTTTGATAGAAACCGTGTCAGAGGTTTGCCCATGAACAGCCCAAAGACCAATCAATTCTTGATTATCTCCGTAAGGACCAACTAATAGGATTTTTTCATCTGCCTGAGGATTGAGCGGTAGAAGGTTGTTTTTATTTTTCAGTAAGACGACAGATTCAGCTGCTACTTTTTTAGCAAGTGCTCGATGGTCTTCTTTCAACAACGTTTCCTTTTCTTTCGCTTCACTTGCTCCTCTATATGGATCTTCAAAAAGACCCAGCTCGTTTTTCAGCTTCAGTACGCGAAGGACAGCTTGATTAATCAGCTCACCATCAATTCGTCCGTCTTTCAATAGAGGCTGCAACTCATTTGCATAGCAAGGCGATTTCATGTCAATATCATTGGTTGCTTTCATCGCCAGATAAGCAGCTTCTTTATTATCTTTAGCAATGCCGTGATCAATCAATTCTCTCACCGCCGCATAGTCGGAAATGATTACACCGTCAAACCCCCATTCCTCCCGAAGGATATCCTTTAGAATAAATTCATTTCCCGTAACTGGAACACCATCATAGGTATTGAAGGAGGTCATGACCATTTTGCAGCCGGCATCAACCGCAGATTTATAGCTGGGAAGGTAGTCCTGTCTCAAGCGTCTTTCGGACATGTCAACGGTGTTGTATTCTCTTCCTGCTTCCGCTGCGCCATAAGCAGCAAAATGTTTCACACAGGAAGCAATTCCTTCTTGTTTATCTAAATTCTTTTGCAGTCCGTTAACCATAGCAGAGGCATAGGCTGCATTCAATAAGCTGTCTTCGCCCGTAGATTCCAGGCATCGTCCCCAACGGGCATCTCTGACTAAATCGACCATCGGAGCAAAAGTAACATGTGCACCGCCAGCCTGTGATTCCTTTCCGATGATTGTATATGCTTCTTCTATCAAGTCTGGATTCCAAGAGGCACCAAGACCAAGCGGGATAGGGAAGACTGTCCGATAACCATAAATGATATCAGCCATAAATAATAACGGGATTTGATGGCGAGATTTTTCAAGATAAGTTTGTTGAATTTCTTTCGTTTTTGCTGCACCCGCTACGTTGAGTACAGACCCGACATTGCTTAATATCTCATCAGAGATGCCTAGCTTTTGCTGCGGACCAACGGTTAATGCGGAGGTGTTAAAAAACTCACCTGATAGCTGAACGAGCTGTCCTACTTTTTCTGTCCAAGTAAGGGAATGGAGCAGCTCCTGTAATTTTTCTTCTTTCATGATAGTGCCTCCTGATTAAAGATTATTCTTTTTCTGCTTCTTGTTCCAAGCGATAAGTTTCGTTATCCAATGCCTTGAACCATGGATACCATAGTAATGGGGATAGGATAAGCTGGATGAATAGCTGCAGAAGAATAATGGAAATACTCCCTTGAACAGCTGCATGAAAACCAATTGGCAAACCAAAAATTGCCTGTACTCCGGAAAAATGAGCAACTAAACCGGTTTTTGTCAGTAAATAGGCTAAGAGTAAAGCGATTGAATTATTTGTAATGAATGGTACCGCCAGTCTGAAGTTTAAAACTAAAGGCGTACCGAAAATAACAGGCTCAGTAATACCGAAAAGCGCAGGAACTATTGAGACTTTCCCGACCTCACGGAATTGCTTGCTTTTCGCTCTCATCATAAGTAGAACCAGACCAAGTGCCATACCGCCCCAAGTGATAATGTTGAAAAATGCTAACCCGGTAATATTTGGTGGTGTTTGACCGGCAGCAACGGCATTTAGATTTTCGACATCCATTGCCATCCATAACGCAGTGACAATTGGCATAACTACATTAGTACCGTGAATACCGAAAAACCAAAGAATTTGCTGTACAAGAGAAATGATGATGACAGCACCAATGGAGCCGCCAATCCCTTGAAGGGGCTTTTGAATAATTGTATAGACAAATTCATGCATATTTTCGAATGAGGTCATACTGAAAAGTGAAGAAATAAGTATGAAAACCAGTGCAATCAAAATGGTTGGAAGGATGGACTCAAAAACCTTTGTTACCATCGGCGGAACTCCATCAGGCATTTTGATTGTCCAACCTTTGCGCTTAATTCCTAAGTACAATCTAGCGCTGACAAGTCCGACAAACATCGCGGAAAAAACACCGGGAGCTCCCAGCCAAGTTGTAGGAATCGCCGTAATATCTTCTGGTATTGTACCAAGAGGGGTAATAATCAAGAAACATAATAAAGAAATAATACCTGCAGAAATTCCGTCCTCTGTTTCATCAAGGTTCCTTACAAGCTGATAAGCCATTAGTACAACGACATACAGAGCCATAGCCCCAATCGTGATGGCATTCAGTTTAGAAAATAAATCTGAATAGTTGGTTAAAAAGGATAGGAAGGGTAGTGATGACGGTAAAACCATCAATAGTACAGCGATTGATCCTATCAATACAGGTCCTAAAGTTCCCATCATCGCCCCTGAAATGGCTTTAAGATAGGGACTGTTCCCCATTTTGTCGAAAAAAGGGCTTAATCGATCAAATAAATTGCTGATCTTTGTTTTCAAGAAAAACATCTCCTTTAGCTTTGATACCTGTATTATATTCGTAAGCGCTTTACAAGTCTTTCCGAAATTTTACGAGAAATCGGTCATATTTTTACGTTAGAAATTGTTGGCGATATTGTTTTGGGGAACTCCCATAATGTTCTTTAAATGCGAGATAGAAAGATTTTACACTGCCAAAACCGCATTCGTTTGAGATGGATAAAATGGTCAAATCGGTATCTCTCAATAGAGAATAGGCTTTATTAAGACGAACTGATTTCAGATATTCAATAAAGGTAATCCCCATAAACTGCTTATAATATCGAGAAAAATAGGAGGTATTGTAATTAAAAGTCGTTGCTACTTCTTCCAGTGTTAAATTTCTGTTGTAGTTGTCTTCAATAAATCGGTTGACTTTCCTAAGCTGATCCAGATTTTTTACGGAGCGGATATCTTTGATTTCAACCGTTGGAATACTGAAGGATTCCAGTAAGACAGAAATAATCTCATACACTTTGCTCATGACTAAAGCGCGTTTGGCAATGCTGTCTTCTTGGTAAATCGTATGAATTTCTTTAATCAGTTGTATAAGCACAGGATGCTGAGAGAGCTCCTTTTCAAAATAAATCGACTGCGTATAGGTATCTTCTGTCAGCTGTCGAATAAAGCTTAAGGGAAACTGTATGACAAACACCTGACTTGGTTCAGGTGTTTTTGTGGAGTGGATGATATTGCTGTTAATCAAAAACAGATGATTCTTTCTAACCTGATGGATGGACTGCGGGTATCTGATTTCCAACAAGCCATCTAGACATAGCAGCAGTTCCATGCTGCTGTGCCAGTGGGGGAGTATCAATCGTTCGGTGTCCTTAGAGTGGAACTCAAAAATTTTAAATGGATATTTTTTACTTGGAATGATTTTTTCGTGCTTCATTCTCATTTTCCTCCCAATACAGTTGTAAGAAAAAGCCTATTGTTTGTGCTGCGCCAAAGCAACTAGTGATTGCTAGATTAAATGATGCTGTGTTCAAAAAAAGTGAGCTACACGCTTTTTTATCTCCAGAAAAAGAAACGTAAAAGCTACCCAATCTTCCTATAAATGCTTGGTGATAACCCTGTTCGTTTTTTGAACAAGCGGCTGAAATAGGCAAAATTCTCCAAGCCGATTTCCATCGCAATCTCTTGAATCGACTGATTGGAGTACCTAAGCAGATCCTTCGCATACGAAATTTTTTTATTAATTTGATAGTTTATAGGGGGTTGTCCGATATAACGGGAAAAATCTTTGTTCAATTGATACTTGTTAACATGAAAAAGCTTTTCCAGCTGTTCCATAGAGATTGACTCTTTGAAATGCTGATCCAAGAAATCTTTCATAGCCAAGACGTGATTCGGAATTTCTTCATAAGTAAAATCCAACTGATTTTTTTGCAGCAGCAATTCATTCAATAATTGATGAAGCAACACAGAGCTTTGATAATCTGTTTGGGCGTGCTGGCTTTCCTGCAGCAGCAAAAGCTGATTGATAATGAGGTGGATTGGATTATTCAAAGGCGGTGTGTCGGTATGAAAAACATTTGTCCCGTTTCGCATAAACTCCTGATAAAAGGCCTCTGACATTCCGCCAAAAAAATGAACCCAGTCCATTTCCCAAGGTTCGTCACTAATTGTTTGGTAATGCTGATACTCTCGGCAGTCGATAAAGAAGATATCACCACTTTTCAACAAGAATTCCTGTTCTTTATAGACAAGTCGTCCTTGGCCTGAATGAGTGAATTTCATTAAAAACGAAGGTAGGTTTGCTCGTTCGGTGTAGTAAGGCTGATGCGCCTTGAAGTGACCAATTTCTTGAACGTAGTAAAAAAGCTCTTTGCTCCTCTGGTCGGGTGTATTGATATAACGAGTGGAGTCGGGACTCCACGAATGATTTGCCTTTTCCCAGTAGCTCATGAAAATGCTCCTTTCGGTGGCTATACAGATGCTGCTAAATCCTTACCTGACAAAAATAGAAATCATGAATAATAAAGAGAGGCAACGAGATTTAGTTTACAGAATTTATATGCCAATATAGTGCAATTATATATCAAAAATGTGTGATGTAAAAGAGTTCGATTGATACTATCATTACTTTGTAAGCAAAAACACAGTTGAAGTAATAAAATGAAATGATATCGCTTTATTTTATATGAAATCTCTAATCTACTCTATACATATGAGGCAACTTCTTACTTTAGGAGAAACAAGAAATGCTGAAAGTACGGAGAGGGATGTCTGCTGTTTTTGGGACAAAAAAATAGAGTTTCTATCTATCAAAAAAGTGAAATAGAAGGTGAAAAAATGACAGAAACTTATATTGCTGTGGACATTGGTGCTTCCAGTGGTCGGTTGATGAAGAGTGAGCTGCAAGCTAATGGTCAACTCACATTAGAAGAGATTCATCGCTTTAAGAATGGTTTTAGAATGAAGGATGGTCATGACCGATGGGCGATTCATCATTTAATAAATGAGATTCTTATTGGTTTGGAAAAACTAAAAAAGTCAGGCGTTACGAAATGTTACATCGGCATTGATACATGGGCAGTTGATTATTGTCTAATCGATCGGTCCGGCGACTTGTTGGAAGAGCCCATTTCCTACAGAGATACACGAACAGAGAGCGCAGTACAGGCGTTTACAGCAGAATGTTCATTAGAAAGGCTCTATGAAAAAACAGGTATTCAGATTCAACCCTTCAATACCATTTTTCAGCTATTTGTTGAGAGTCAGGAAAAGCTCAATAAAGCAGAAAAACTGTTACTGATACCTGATTATCTAGGTTATGTTTTCACAGGAAATGCTGTAACAGAAAAGACCAATGCCTCAACCATGCAGCTCCTTAATCCTGATTCGCAGGATTGGGATGAAGAGTTATTGTCATTGGCAGGCATTAAGAAAGAACTACTATCGCCATTGACAGATTCAGGAACCATATTAGGACAATTGAAAAAAGAGCAGTTCCCAACGTTTGATTTACCGGAAGCGACATTTATTACTGTTGCAACCCATGACACGGCTTCGGCAGTTATTGGAACACCGGGCGAAGGAGACGATTGGGCCTATATCAGTAGTGGTACTTGGTCACTATTGGGGATCGAAACAACGTTGTTTAATGTATCAAGAGAGGCCTTCTTTGAAAACTATACGAATGAGTGGGGCGCACATAATACGATTCGCTTTTTGAAAAATATTATGGGGATGTGGCTGATACAGGAAGTTGCTCGTATGCAGGACTATCAGTATACCTATGCAGAGCTGGCAGATTTAGCGGAGGCAACACCTGCATTTCAGCAGTTCATTGACGTAAATGATCCAAGCTTCCTTAATCCGAATAACATGATTGAGGCAATTCAGGATTATTGCAGAAAAACAAAGCAGAGGATTCCAGAATCCGCGGGAGAGCTGGCACGTTGTATCTATGATAATTTGGCTTTATGTTATGCAATAGAGTTGGAAAAAATGGAACAGCTGACAGGAACCGGAAAAAAAATCGATAAGCTGCACATTGTTGGCGGAGGATCAAATAATCTCTTTTTGAATCAGTTAACCGCAAATGCTGCAGGAATTGTTATAGAGGCAGGACCGGGTGAAGCGACGGCTATTGGTAATATTCTCTTGCAAATGATTACTACCGGCGTGTTCAGTGATTTGAAAGAGGCACGCAAGGTGATTCAGCAATCCTTTGAGATTTCTGTACACGAACCGAAAAAGTTCGATAAAACAATTATTAATGACTATAAAAACTTTTTAAAGGAGCGAACAGCTAGATGACAGTGAAGCAAAGATACGAAGAAGCGAAAAAGAAATACGCAGCATTAGGTGTGGATACAGATGCTGTAATGAAAAAAATGGATGAGGTAAAAATCTCAATGCACGTCTGGCAGGGCGATGATGTGAAAGGCTTTTTAAGCGATGCAGAATTATCAGGCGGTATCTCTGTCACAGGAAATTACCCGGGAGCTGCGCGCACACCGGACGAATTACGCCGCGATTTAGAAAAGGCCTATGCAATGATTCCAGGTAACCACAAACTGAATCTTCATGCCATTTATTTAGATACGGATGAGCAAGTGGATTTAAACGAGATTGAGCCAAAGCATTTTGAAAAATGGGTTGCTTGGGCAAAGGAACAAGGACTTGGTTTAGATTTTAATCCGACTTTCTTCTCTCATCCAATGTATAAAGATGGTTTCACTTTAGCTTCAGCGGATAAGGATGTGCGTGATTTCTGGATTGAACACGGGAAACGTTCAAGAAAAGTCGCTGAATACTTCGGTAAAGAGCTTGGTCAGGTTTGTGTTAATAATTTTTGGGTGCCGGATGGCTTCAAGGACAATCCAATTGATCGTTTAGCACCGAGAAGAAGATTGATGGAATCGCTTGATGAAATTTTCTCTGAGGAGTTGGACAAACAGTATACCTTGGATGCTGTAGAAAGCAAGCTGTTTGGAATCGGTGCTGAGGCGTATACTGTTGGCTCCCATGAGTTCTATATGGGCTACGGTTTGACACGCAATAAGCTGGTGTGTCTGGATGCAGGACATTTCCATCCGACGGAAGTTATTTCCAATAAGCTGTCTTCACTTTCTCTGTTCAGTGAAGGGATTTTACTTCACGTGAGCCGCCCAATCCGTTGGGATAGTGACCATGTCGTAATCATGGATGATGAGCTTCAGGAAATTGGGCGAGAGCTAGTCCGTAATGAGTTACTGCCGATGACTAATATTGGTCTTGATTTCTTCGATGCAACAATTAATCGTGTTGCCGCATGGGTCATTGGTACACGAAATACACAGAAAGCAATCATGAAAGCGATGCTTGAACCAATTGATTCCTTGAAGGAAATCGAGCTGTCTGGCGACTATACCACTCGCTTGGCGATGATTGAAGAGCTGAAGGACTTCCCATTCGCTGATGTATGGAACTACTATTGTGAGGTAAAGGGAGTTCCAGTTGGCTTGGACTGGCTGCCGGAAGTGAAGGAATATGAAAAAGAAGTTTTGAGTCAACGTGAAGCAGCAATTGGAAAAGACAGCTGCCGTTTTTCTTAAACGGTCGCTTCGATAAAAGTTAAAAGAGACTAATTGAAGAGAGAGTGGACGGATAATGAAAAAAATGGATATTTTACAAGCGCCATTTGTACGTGAAATGGTTGATACTACAGCAAACCTGTATCGTTTAGGTTGGGATGAGCGTAATGGTGGGAATATTTCTTATTTATTAAAAGAAGAAGAGATTTTGCCGTTTCTTGATCCTGAAAAAGTCATACGGACAATTCCAATGATTTTTGATGGCAGTAAATTGGCAGGAAGCTATTTTATCGTTACCGGCTCAGGGAAATATTTCAAAAACGTTTGTGATGCACCATCGGAAAACTTGGGTGTTGTGCGAGTAAGTCAGGATGGTCAGGCTGTTGAGCTGTTGTGGGGATTGGAACACGGCGCAGTACCGACAAGCGAGCTGCCAAGCCACTTCATGAGTCATATTGCACGTTTAGAAGTAGACCCTGAAAATCGCATTATTATGCATAACCATGCCAGTCACTTATTGGCGATGAGCTTTACGCATGATTTAGATGAAAAAGCATTTACACGTACCTTGTGGCAAATGTGTACGGAATGTTTGGTTGTATTTCCGGAAGGCGTATCAATCATTCCTTGGTTGGTTCCCGGAACCAATGAAATTGGTGAAGCAACAGCTGCTAAGATGAAGGAAACACGTTTGGTCTTATGGCCTCAGCACGGTATTTACGGTGCCGGAAAAGATATGGATGAAGTGTTTGGATTAATCGAAACTGCTGAAAAAGCAGCCGAAGTGTACACCTATGTGTGCGCACAGGGAGGCGTGAAGCAGACAATTACGGATGAAAATCTTTGGGCGTTAGCGGATGCCTTTGGTGTTGAGCCGAAAGCCGGCTATCTTAAGTCTAGATAGGAGCTGCACTGATGATAAAAAAGGCAGTCAGAATGAAGGTTTATTCGGATAAACATGAAGAATATAAGCGACGTCACGATGAGCTATGGCCTGAAATGGAGCAAATGTTGAAGGCGCATGGAGCGATAAGCTACTCCATTTTTCTTGATGTGGAGACAAGCGTGCTTTTTGGTTATCTTGAAATCGAGGATGAAGAACGTTGGGCTCTGACGGCTCAGACTGAAATCAATAAAAGATGGTGGGATTACATGGAGGATATCATGGAAACGAATCCTGACCATTCGCCAATAGCAGTCGATTTGTGCCCGGTGTTTGAGCTATAGAAGACAAAGTGAGCTGTTCATAAAAAATGATGACTGCTCTTGATAATTTTGAAGACAGTATCTCAACTGGCGAAAGCATTATCAATCGTTTAAAATAAAAAATGTATATCGCTTACATTTTTGTGGAAAGAAATAATCTGTACCTGTTTGGATGAAAATTCTGAGCTTAAATGAGGTTGGGACAGAAGCGGTTAGCTTCAAGCACCAAGTAGGTACTTTTCATCATCTGTTCTGCTTGCAAAGTAAGCAATCACAGTGATTCTAAGCAATAAGGCTGAATTTACGAAAATGACAAGAAACACGGAATGTTCCATTCCGATGTTGATTGATTCCTACTTGGTGCTCCACAAATTTTTGCTAACCAAGTAGGTATTGTTCATCATCTATTTTGTGAGCAAAATAGTAATTCTCAACAATTTCGGCTTATTGTCGAAGACCTTCAAAGACTTGGCTCTTTAGAGCCTAGCATTTGATGATATCGGAACGAAGTGTAGTGTGCTTCTGTCCCACCGTTTATTCAGGTTAGATACGCTAAGAGTCTGGGCATTTAGTTTATGTCCCAGATTTGCTTCAAAATACACTTGTGAAAAATAACACATGAGGAGGAAATAAGGACATGGCAAACAGAATGGTATTAAATGAAACATCGTATTTTGGTAAAGGAGCAATCAATGAGATTGTAGGCGAGTTTCAAAAGCGCGGCTTCCAAAAAGCGATTGTGATTACTGACAAGGATCTGATTAAGTTTGAGGTAGCGACGAGGGTAACAGCCTTATTGGATGGAGCAGGAATTGCCTATGCTACGTATGATGGCATCGTGCCTAACCCAACAATTAAAAACGTCACAGATGGTGTAGCGGCAGTGAAAGAGGCTGCTGCGGATTGTATTATTGCCATCGGTGGCGGTTCACCAATCGATACAGCGAAAGCAATCGGAATTATTGTGACCAATCCGGAATTTGCGGATGTGCGCAGCTTGGAGGGGGTAGCAGAGACGAAAAATCCTTGTTTACCAATCCTTGCGGTACCAACAACTTCAGGGACAGCAGCAGAGGTAACCATCAATTATGTGATTACAGACGAAGAGAATCACCGTAAGTTTGTTTGTGTCGATCCCCATGATATCCCAATCGTGGCATTTGTAGACAGCGACATGATGATGGGGATGCCGAAGGCGTTGGCGGCAGCGACAGGGATGGATGCCATGACCCATGCCATCGAAGGCTTCATCACGAAGGGCGCTTGGGAAATGACGGATATGCTGCATATCAAAGCAATCGAAATTATTGGTCGCTCGCTGAGAGCTTCTGTGAATGGCGATCAGACAGGCAGAGAAGAGATGGCGTTGGGGCAGTATATCGCTGGTATGGGCTTCTCGAACGTCGGCTTGGGCTTGGTGCACGGAATGGCGCATCCATTAAGTGCATGGTACAATATTCCTCATGGTGTAGCGTGTGCCTCTCTACTGCCGACAGTAATGAAATACAACAAAGATTTTACTGGTGAGAAATACCGTGAAATTGCCTTGGTACTGGGACTGGAAAATGCAGCTACCATGAGTATTGAAGCAGTTCGTGATGCAGCTTGTACAGCCATCGATCAGCTGAGTAAAGATGTTGGCATTCCGGCGACGATATCTGAGTTGGGTGTGAAGGAGGAAGACCTTCCACAAATTGCACAGGATGCGTTTAAGGATGTTTGTTCACCAGGCAATCCTCGTGATGCATCTGTAGAGGAAATTATTGCATTGTACCAAAGCTTAATGTAAAACGGCACGTGAAATAGCTCGGAAGAATCGACAGTTTTTAGAGAGAAAAGAAAACGATTGTTTTTAAACGAGCAGGGAAACGCTATCTTCATATTATCACTTGACCTCGAAAGCTTTTGCTTGTATTATACTACTTGGGCACCTTTTAAAAGGTCAGAAATTGAATGTTACTCGCTCCCTATTCATTTGGATAGGGGCGTTTTCTTTTTTTTATAAGAGTAATTTTATTCAATGTTCTCTCTAAATCATTTATACGAAGGGGTTTTTGTAATTATGACAAAATATATTTTTGTTACCGGCGGCGTGGTTTCATCTATAGGAAAAGGAATCGTAGCTGCCTCTCTCGGACGCTTACTGAAAAATCGTGGATTGAAAGTGACGATTCAGAAATTTGATCCTTATATCAATGTGGATCCGGGAACCATGAGTCCCTACCAGCATGGAGAAGTCTTCGTGACAGATGACGGTGCCGAAACAGACTTGGACCTGGGTCACTACGAGCGGTTCATTGATATCAATTTGAACAAATACTCAAATGTGACAACGGGGAAAATTTACTCAGAAGTATTAAGAAAAGAACGTAAAGGGGAGTACTTAGGAGCTACAGTACAGGTCATTCCTCATATCACGAACGAAATTAAAGAAAAAATCATGCGTGCAGCAAGTATGACAGACTCTGACATTATCATTACAGAGGTCGGAGGAACGGTTGGTGATATTGAATCATTACCTTTCCTTGAGGCATTACGTCAGATGAAGGCGGATGTAGGCTCGGATAATGTCATGTACATCCATACTACTTTAATTCCTTACCTGAAGGCTGCCGGAGAAATGAAAACAAAGCCGACACAGCATAGTGTGAAAGAATTACGCAGTTTAGGTATTCAGCCAAATATTTTGGTTGTGAGAACGGAACTTCCTGTTTCTCAAAACACAAAAAATAAGCTGGCACAATTTTGTGATGTTGCGCCTGAAGCGGTTATTGAGTCAAGAGATGTGGAAACACTGTACTCTATTCCTTTAGCATTGCAAGCTCAGAACATGGATCAGATTGTCTGTGATCATCTGAAGCTGGATGTCCCACAGGCAGATATGGAAGACTGGCGTGCACTGGAAGAAAAAGTGCTGAATCTGAAGAAAAAGACAAAAATTGCGCTTGTAGGGAAGTATGTTGAGTTGCCGGATGCTTATCTTTCTGTCGTTGAATCATTAAAGCATGCAGGCTTTGCTTTTGATTCAGATATTGACATTGATTGGGTTGATTCGCAACATGTTACTGCTGAGAACGTGGCTGAGCTGTTAGGTGAGGCAGATGGTATTTTGGTTCCCGGAGGCTTTGGCGATCGAGGTATCGAAGGGAAAATTGAAGCGATTCGTTATGCCCGTGAAAAGGATGTGCCATTCTTAGGAATCTGTCTAGGTATGCAGATGGCCTGTGTGGAGTTTGCACGTAACGTTGTTGGATTGGAAGATGCTGGTTCGGCTGAAACCAACCCTGATATAACAAACAATATTATCGATTTGATGGCAGATCAGGAAAATGTTGAAAACCTTGGAGGTACACTTCGTTTGGGTCTGTATCCATGTAAGCTGAAGAAGGGCAGTGTCACTGCACAGGCGTATGGCGATCAGGAGGTTGTTCAGGAACGCCACCGCCATCGTTATGAATTCAATAATAAATACCGTCAGCTTTTTGAAGATAATGGCTTAGTATTTTCAGGAGTCTCTCCGGACAATCGCTTAGTTGAAATTGTTGAAATTCCAGAGAATAAATTCTTTGTCGGTTGTCAATTCCATCCGGAGTTGATTTCTCGTCCAAATCGCCCACAATTGTTGATTAAAGGCTTTGTCGGTGCAGCTTTGGAAAATCAGAAATAAATCTATAGGTAATAGCTAGTACTATTGCTAAAGCAACGTCCAATAAGTGGCATACTTATTGGGCGTTTTTTGCATGCAGCAGAAGCTGGAGATTGATAGCTTACTCAGTTTCTGAGAAAGCCTATTTCATACAAAAAAGCATAGCTTTGAGATGGCTGAGGTATGCAAAATGCAGAGGTTGAAAAATCATCCATATGCTAAAATACATAAAGAAAATAAGGAGGACTGTTTATGAAAAGTGTAAAAAAAGTATTTGGGATGATCGTAGTATTGCTTGCTACAGTTCTTATTGCAACAGGCTGTACAAATGCGAACAACGCTGGTAAGTCAGCTGATTCAACAAGTAGTGAATCAGAAAAAAAAGATAAGAATAACATTGAAGGCTCTTGGTTCAGTGAATCTGGCTATGTTAGCAGGGAATTAAGTATCGATGACACAGATGCGATTCTTTCCTCAACCTATAGCGATAAGATTGGAACAGTTGATAAGGACGAAAAGACTATTACGCTAAAGGAATCTGGTAGTTCTGAAAAAGTATACACATACAAAATGATTAATAAAAAGCTGGTTTTGGAAAATGAAGAAGATAATGAAGTATTTACCTTTACCAGAGAGGCTCCTACCTCAGAAAGCAGCTCTTCAGAAGAAAGCTCAGAAAGTAAAAAGTCTACAAAAGCGAAAAGCGACGATAGCTCTTCAACAAAGGAATCAAGTAAAGAGAAGGATAAGGACAGCTCAAGTTCTTCAACGGAAAAAGCTACGGGAGAGCAAATGTATGCGGACGCGTTTATTGAGGTTTCAAAGGAAAACAGTATTATTTCCTTCAAGAATCTTACACAGGATGCTATTCGACTAAGCGGCGAAGCGACTCTGAACGGTGAACGTGTAATTAACATGTACGATTTCGGTGTTATTGGAGATATCGCAGCTTCCGGCGTGAAAACACAAACAGTCAGCAAAGTGAAGGTGACGGACATTGGTGATTCTTCTGAAAAAGAGGCTGGAGAAACCTTAGGTGGAGATAAGCTGGTGTACCATGAAATGAAGGCTGGAGAAACAATCACCTGGAGTGGAAAAATATTGAATGATGACTATGACACTCTAGCACAAATTTCCTTTACCATTAATTATTAATAAAGAAAAAGACACACCTGATTCGATTTCAGGTGTGTCTTTATTTCGGTTAAAAGATAGTAAAAGAAAATTTTGTAATGCTCCCTCAAGGCGAGGGAGTCGGTGTAGGTTCCGGCGTTGGCTCCGGTGTCGGAGGAGGTTCCTCCTCGGTGCTAGGAGTTGGTTCCGGTTCGGTACTAGGCGTTGGCTCTGGTTCCGGTTCAGGCTCTGTTGTCGGGTCTGGTGTTGGCTCTACCGACGGGCTTGCACTAGATGAACTAGACGAGCTTTCGCTACTTGATTCCGAAGTGGTCGTTGTATTTGAATAGGTTTCGCTGTAGACTGGCACTTGCGCCTGTCCTCCCTTAACGTATAGCTCAGTACCAATCCGAACAACGCTGTCGGGCATTTCCCAATCATCATTTGATACATTTTGAGAAAGGTAAAGCATCATTTCTCGATAGACGTCTGAAGCGACACCCCAATATTCTGAATGAATCGGAGTATCTCGATTTTCATAACCGGTCCAAACAGATATTGCATAATGTGTAGAGTATCCAACGAAGCTGCTATCAGGAGCAATATTAGATTCACCAACCATACCCATTCGTACTAAGTCTTCGTCAGAATAGTTAGATGTTCCTGTTTTTCCTGCTTGGACTAAACCGTCAATTGCAGCATTATTATAGCCTTCAGTAATAACATCCTTCAGCATATCTGTCATCATGTATGCGGTGGAATCCTTCATCGCCCGTGAGCTTTCTGTAGAAAATTCATCCACAGAATCATCCTGATAGACGACTTTACTTACGTAATATGGCTTGTTGTATGTTCCGCCGTTACCAAAAGCAGCATAAGCAGCAGCCAGCTTCAGGGAAGAGACTCCATATTTACCGCCACCCAAATCGCTTGTATTACTTGAAATGGCATTGGCTTGCTCGATAGGATTGAATTCGATATCAAGCCCTTTAAGGAATTCGCCTGCTTTATCAGCACCCACTGCATCAAAGGTTTGAACAGCGGTTGTATTTCTTGAGTAAACAATTGCTTTTCTCATCGTCATTGACCCAAAATATTGCAAATCTGAATTGTATACAGAAGTGGAGGTGCCTGCAAACGTTGTCGGCTTATCCACCAATATTTTTCCGGTAGAGTAATCCAAATACTCAATTGCAGGTCCATAATCGACCATCGGCTTCATTGTTGAACCAATATCACGACCTGTATTAACTGCCAGATTCTGAGTCAGCTGAGCATCATCAGGAATGTTTCTTCTGCCGATTTGAGCCTTAACTTGACCTGTCTTAACATCAATAACAGTAGAAGCGACCTGCATATCTGCATCCGGGTACTCAACATATTGGTCTGTATTGATAATATCGAACAAGTATTTTTGCGCAGTCATATCTAAGTTTGTGTAAATATCCAAACCATCTGTATAGACATTTTTTCCAGTCTTTTCTTCAACCTCAGCAATAACCTCAGTTACATAGTTATCAATGACTTTTCGATCAGCTGTCGATTGGTTGAGGGGCTGCAGACCTTCTTCCACAGGAGTGGCTACTGCCTGCTTGTATTCTTCTTCAGTAATTTTATCGTTCTGTTGCATCGTTAAAAGAACAACATCTCGACGTTCTTTGGCTAACTCAGGGTTTGTATAAGGATCATAGTCATTTGGCGCCTGAGGCATACCAGCAAGCAATGCTGTCTGCGGAAGGCTCAATTCTGCCAGTGGCTTACCGAAATAGGTCTGTGCAGCCGTCTCCATCCCGTACACACCGTTTGCCATATAAACTTTGTTTATATAATAGGTAAGGATTTCTGATTTTGAATTTTCTCTTTCCAGTTTTACCGCCATCCACGCTTCTTGAGCTTTTCGCTTTAAGGTCTGATCGGATGCTTTAGTGGAGAAGAAGGAAAGCTTAATTAACTGCTGTGTCAAAGTACTACCGCCTTGCAGTCCTCCTGTTTTAAGGTTTGAAAACAGTGAACCGATAATCCGAATCGGATCGATACCGTTGTGTTTGTAAAAACGTTTGTCCTCTACAGATACAACAGCGTCTTTCAGTAATTGAGGTACATCATTGGGCTGGATGATTTCTCGTTTCTCTGAACCAAGGTCTTCAAAAACTTCATTATTTATATCGTAAAGCTTAGAAGATACCGTATCGCTTAAGCGAGCTTCGTCCAGTTCAGGCGCATCCTTTGCATAAAACCAGAAAAGACCAACACCGCTCAGTAGGCCGATAAAGCCTAACGCAACAAGTCCAATCAGTATCTTTATAAAAATATTTTTTTTCTTTTTTGGTTTTCCGGTTCCGTCGGGTAAACCTGACGGAGGTTGGGTACCATGTTTTTGGGATCTTGTCCCGAATTCGCTTGCCATATTTATTTGCTCCTTTTTGATTTAACGTGTCTCGTTTTTCATTGCTTGAATATATGTATCAACTGCTTCCAAATAGGGTACTCTGGGGGCGAGACCAAGTGTAATCTCGATGCCTTCTGATTCCAGGGTACTTAAATGCAGAGATTTTTTACCATTTTGCTGCTCTGACCAATAATGAATCAGGCGTTCACCGCTAAAGAAAAAGCAGCGATTTAGAGATGAAAACCACAGCAGAACAAAACAAACTCCCTGCTGTGCAATGCATTGCTCCATATGAACGATTTGATGTTCGTGAAAATTTTTGAAGGGAAACGATGTTTTATTCTTAGTTTCCTTGGCTTCAAAATCCAAATAAAGACCCTTATATACTCCGTTATAATCTGTTGTGGAGGCCTGTCTAAAGTAGGCTTCCTTGATAACTGCTGCGCTTCTGCGAGGATAGTCAACCTTCACAATTTGGACAGGAGTAGGTTTCTTATGAACCACAGCGATACTGCGACTCAAATAATAGCTGTTGCTTTGATTAATCTCATCTTCAAAATCCATGCCCCGTTTACCAAAATCAACTGTCTTCTTTTTTTCTTGTTTTTTCTTCTTCATTGCTTCATTATTGTTGAAGGGGGTTCCGTTTGGATAATGAAAAACCATGTCTATCACACTCCTAGCGAATATTATATCAAAAAAAGCATATGAAAGAAAAGGAAAGTCTTATGGAAGTCGTAAAAACGGTTTTTGTTACCGGATATCGCAGCTTCGAGTTGAATGTTTTTCAAGACAATGACCCGAAAGTAGCGGTTATTAAAAAAATGTTAAAAAGTGAGCTGATTAACTTTATCGAAGAGGGAGTTGAGTGGTTTCTAATTGCCGGCAACCTCGGAATTGAGTTGTGGGCGGGAGAAGTAGTTTTAGAGTTGAAGGCTGAATACGAAGTAAAATTGGGAATATTGTTTCCTTTTCAAGGTTTTGGGGAAAACTGGAATGAAAAAAACAAGCTTCTATTAGAAAAGATAGAAGGACAGGCAGATTATGTTGATTTTGTCAGTCGCCGTCCATATCAGTCGCCGGCACAGCTAAAAGGACATACAACCTTCATTTTGACACACTCTCAGGCAGCGCTGTTAATCTATGATAAGGAATATCCCGGGAAAAGTATGTTCTTTTTACGAGACGCCGAAGCCTTTGCAGAGACACATTTTTATGAAAATCGGTTAATTTCTATGGATGATTTACAAAATTTTTCTCATGAATAAAGAATCTGTTTGATTTTCCGTCTGTTTTTAGATACAATAAAAATGTTGAATTATGAATTGGGCTAATGAGTAAAGAATATAATGAGGTGTAGATATGGCAAATTTAATATACAACCCAAAAGAAATCTTACAAAAAGAATTCAAATCAAAAATGCGCGGCTATGATCCAATTGAAGTTGATGAGTTTTTAGATAATGTCATCAAAGATTACGAAGCATTTAATAAAGAAATCTTGGCATTACAGGAAGAAAACAGTCGTTTGACTGCGAAGCTTGATCAGGCATCTAAGGTATCACAAACAATGCCTTCAAGAAGTGCAGGCATGCAAGAAGCACCTAAGAGTGCTGCTGTGACAAACTTTGATATCTTAAAGAGATTGTCTAATCTTGAAAGAGAAGTTTTTGGTAAGAAGCTGGATGAAACTCCGGCACCGACGCGTACAGCTCCAGTGTATGAATCAGCACCTCAACCATCACATGACAATGCTGAGACACGTCAATTTTAATCAGTGATAGATAGCTCTTGCGAAAGAATCAACAGATTTCTTTCGCAGGATTTATGCAAGTGGATACCTGTAATTTTCGGGTTACCGCGGTCTGATTAATTCAGACTGAGGAAAGTCCATGCTCGCACAGGCTGAGATGTCTGTAGTGTTCGTGCTTAGCGAAATCATAAGCTAAGGTACTCTTTGGAGTAACGGCAGGAAAAATGACTAAGGCTTCGGCTATGTTTGAGTATCCTTGAAAGTGCCACAGTGACGAAGCAGTACGGGAAACTGTACTGGTGGAACGCGGTAAACCCCTCGAGCGAGCAACCCAAATTTTGGTAGGGGCACTCTTCTAAAGGAAATGAACGAGTAGAAGAGGCAGAATACTTCTGCAGATAGATGGTGACCGTCAGTTTTTTTGCCTGAGAAAAGACTGATACAGAACATGGCTTATAGAAAATTACAGGCAATCAGGCTGACCTTCCAACATTGTTGTGAAGGCTTTTTTTACGAATAGGGAAGAGATAGATATCTAACTAATCAAGGCAGTAAGAAGAATAAATGAACCAGCTGCAGCTGACGATAGAGCTGAAAACAGTAGTGTATTTTGCTTCAGAGAGCAGCTGCTTGAAGAGATAGAATGGTAGACAGAAGATAGAGACAGCACATCAGAGGCAGAAGTAATTTGAGGATGATGAGTAAGTGACAACCATAGAATAGGAGAGCTAGCATGACGGATAAAAAATATCAGCTTGTTGCAACAGCGGCCAGTGGGCTTGAAGCCTTAGTCGGAAAAGAATTAAAGGATCTTGGCATTCCGTGTCAGGTAGAAAACGGCAGAGCTCGTTTTGAAGGAACAACAGAAACAATCGCTACGGCAAATTTATGGCTAAGAACGGCTGACCGTGTCAAAATTGTTGTTGGTGAATTTGATGCTTACAGCTTTGATGAATTGTTTGAAAAGGTCAAGGCTTTACCTTGGGAGGATTATCTGCCATTTGATGCGGAATTTCCTGTTGCGGGTAAATCAATTAAATCAAAACTGTATAGCACACCTGATTGTCAGGCAATCACAAAGCGTGCAATTGTGAATCGTCTTAGAGATGTGTATCATCGCCCAGCAAGTGTTCCACTGCCTGAAAGTGGCGCATTTTTCCAACTGGAAGTGGCTCTTTTGAAGGATCATGTTATGGTAACCTTGGATACGACCGGACCAAGCTTGTTTAAGCGTGGTTACCGTTTGGAAAAAGGCGGGGCACCACTTAAAGAAAACATGGCAGCAGCATTGGTTCTGCTTACGAACTGGCGGAAGGATCGCCCGTTTTATGATCCTGTTTGCGGTTCAGGAACGTTGTGTATCGAAGCAGCACTGATGGGTCACAATATTGCACCTGGGTTTAATAGAGAATTTGCTTTTGAAGCGTGGGAATGGTTTGACCCAGCGGTTATTGAAAAGGTACGTGCAGAAGCAGAGGCACAAGCGGATTACGATATAGAATTGGATATCACAGGTTCAGATATCAATGGCAGAATGATTGAGATTGCTCAAGCCAATGCAGAAGAAATCGGATTGGGCGATTCTATTCAGTTTAAGCAATTGGCCTTGAAGGATTTTTCTACTGATAAAGAATACGGTGTCATCGTTGCAAATCCGCCATACGGAGAACGTTTGGGTGATGAAGAAGCGGTGAGAGAGCTGTACAAAGAGATGGGGCACGTGTTCCGTCCGTTGAAAACCTGGAGCAAGTATATCTTGACCAGCGACCTTTCCTTTGAACAATATTATGGAGCAAAAGCGACCAAGAAGAGAAAGCTTTATAACGGGGCACTACGCACCGATTTATTCCAATATTGGGGCGAACGTCCGCCAAGAAAACCAAGAACAGAAAACGAGGGATAGTTATGAATGAAACATCTTTTCTAAGAGAGATAAAAGAGATAGATATGCTGAATCAGTCGTTGGGTCTTTTAGAGTGGGATGGCCAGACTGGGATGCCTGATGCCTCAAGCAGTTTTCGAGGAGATGTTGTCGGCTATTTGAACAAGCTTGCCTTTGAGAAAAATACCGGACCTGTTATTCAAGAAGCAGTAGCCTATTTTACTGAGCATCCGGAAGAGCTTTCTGAGGTTGGTAAAGAGGTGTTCAACGAAGTAAAGGAAGACTATGAACGAAACCACAGTATTGCTCCTGAAAGAATGGAAGCCTATCATGGCGAGATTTCCAAAGCGCACACCGCATGGCTGAATGCTAGAGAGAAAAAGGATTTCGGCGAGATGAAAACAGCGATTGGCAATCTGATTGCCTTTCTAAAGGAATTCATTCCTCACTGGCAAAAGGATGAAAAAACACCCTATGATGTGTTGCTGAATCAGTATGAACCGGGTTTGACGGTAGAAAAACTGGATCAATTATTTGACGAGTTAAAAACTGGGATTATGGCAATCAGAAAAGAAATTGCCGAAAAGGGTAAGACTCCTCGGACAGACTTTCTATCACGTCCTGTCACAAAAGAGCAGCAAAAGCGCTTTGTGGTAGATGTTGCACAACAGCTGGGCTATGATTTTTCTAAGGGCCGATTGGACGATACAGTTCATCCATTTATGCTTGATTTGAACAGAAATGACGCAAGAATTACTACGAGATGGGATGAGGAAAACTTTTCGATGGCTGTTTTCGGTGTGATTCACGAGGCCGGACATGGGATATACGAACAGAATATCGATCCAAAATATGATTATACACCGTTATCAACAGGGGCTTCTATGGGTATTCATGAATCGCAGTCTCTCTTCAACGAAATCATCCTTGGCAGCAGTCGCAGTTTTTGGAAAAAGCAGTATCCCTTATTCCAAGAATACACAGAGGGAACCTTTGATGATATTGATTTTGATACGTTCTACAGAGGACTAAAGGAAACCAAGTCAAGCTTAATCCGTATTGAAGCAGATAGCCTTACTTATCCGCTGCACATTATTATTCGCTATGAAATCGAAAAAATGATTTTCAATGAAGAGGCTGCTCTTGAAGAGCTGCCAAAATTGTGGGCAGATAAATATGAGGAGTATCTGGGCATTCGTCCGGAGAACGACCTGGAAGGGATTCTTCAAGATGTTCACTGGTCAGGCGGCAGCTTCGGCTACTTCCCGTCCTATGCGCTGGGGTACATGTACGCTGCACAATTGAATCATACGTTAAAGCAAAAGGTTAAGGTGGAAGATGTGCTGTTGTCAGATAACTATGCACCAATCTATAATTGGATGACAGAAAACATTCATCGCTTTGGCGCATCAAAAAAACCAAATGAGTTAATTGTTGCTGCAACAGGTGAAGAGCTTCGTTCAGATTATCTCATCGACTACATGAAATCTATTTATTTTGATGTTTATCAAATTGACTCAGCAGAATAAGGTGCATTCAAGTAATTATGTATAAATTCAAGCCCAACCAACAGACTATTGATTGGGTTCTCAAGAAGGGGATGGATAATCATGCTGTCGATTAATGACTACTTATTGGCTGGTGAAACGACTCTTTCTAATCTGGTTATCGAGAATTATCGTAAAATCGGATTGAGTGACGAAGAATTTCTATTCTGGCTTCAGCTCTATCGCTCCCAAGCGAAAGGGGATTTATTTCCGGATCTCGTATCAATCAGCGAGATAATGGCAAAACCCAAAGCATTGATATTTCAGCTTTTGAATGAGCTGGTATCTAAGGGCTGTATCCGAATCGATACGAAGAAAAATGAACAGGGACAGATGATGGATACCTATGATTTGCTTCCTATTTTTCAAAAAATAGAAGCGGTGCAAAAAAATCAGACTACTCAAAATCAATTACAGTCCGAGGAAGAAGCCATCAAGCAGCTGTATCAGAATTTTGAAAAAGAGTTTTCACGCCCACTTTCTCCAATTGAGCTGGAAATGATTAGCCAATGGCTTGAGACGGATAACTATAAGCCGGAGCTGATTCGTCTGGCGCTGAAAGAGGCGGTATTGAACCAAGCGTATAGCTTGAAGTACATTGATCGGATATTACTTGCTTGGGAACGGAAGAACTTTACGACAAAAGAACAGGTTGCAGAAGACCAGAAACGACGGAAGCAAGCCCTGATTCAAAAAGAGATTGAAGAAGAAAGTCGGACACAAGAGGAACTGCCAAAAGTGACATTACACAATTGGCTGAACCCTGAGGACAGCGAATAGGAGGAACCTTATGATTTCAAAAGCAAAGACAATGGAAGCAATCACGATTATGTATGAGATGTTTCCTGAGGCTGTCGGCGAGCTGCAGCATAAGAATCCTTTTGAACTATTGATTGCTGTCATTCTAAGTGCTCAGGCAACCGATGTATCTGTCAATAAGGCAACTCCGGCACTTTTTGCCGCCTATCCTACACCGGAAGCTATGGCAGCAGCACCGCTAGATGATTTGATTGATAAGATAAAAACGATTGGTCTCTATCGGAACAAAGGGAAAAATATTAAGGCCTGTGCTGCACAATTGATTGAACGCTATGGCGGTGAGGTCCCAAAGACCAGAGAAGAGCTGATTACATTGCCCGGTGTGGGTAGGAAAACAGCGAACGTTGTCATGGGGGATGCATTTGGAGAGCCTGCAATTGCAGTAGATACTCATGTTGAGAGAGTATCAAAACGACTGAGAATTTGTAAACTGGATGCCAGTGTGACAGAGGTTGAAGAAACCTTAATGAAGAAGGTGCCAAAAGAGCTATGGGTAAAAACACATCACACCATGATTTTCTTTGGGCGATATCATTGCTTAGCGAGAAATCCAAAATGTGAGGTTTGTCCGCTTCTCTACATGTGTCAGGATGGAAAAAGCAGAATGCAAGTGAAAAAGAAGTAGTAACAAATGAAGCGAACTAAAAAAACAGCCATCTGAGGATCAAATCATTCATTGATTCTCAGATGGCTGTTTGTCTCTAACCGATGCCTGTAACGAAGTAAAAGAGCTTGTCAGAGTATGTTGGCTCTTTTAAGTCTGTCTTAACAGTCTCATTCAAAAGTGTCATGTAGTCAGTAATAATGCCATCTACGCCATAAAACATCATACGAGTCATCGTATCTTCATCGTTCACGGTCCAAGCATAAACCTTCTTGCCGTCGCTATGAGCAGCATCAATAAAGTTTCGGTTTAGTGTGGTGTATTCCATTGTAAAGAAATCTACCGTCGCGATAGGAGGTCCTACAATGTTGAAGGGGAGAATATACCCGACGTAAAACTGAGGTTCAATTTTCTTTAGCTTTGCTGCAACGTCAAAGGTTAAGGTGTGAATGATATGATTTTCTGCTAAGATGGTTTCTCGATATTTAGAAACAAATCGGTCAACCATATCAGGGCTATCCTGAGGCGTTGCTTTAATTTCAATTAAAAGGCGCTGATTTATTTTTTTTGCTTCCGCCAAATAATCATCAAAGGAAACAAGGGGCTGCTCCATGCCATTTTCCTTAACAGTTAACTGCTCAAGCTCTGCCAAGGTCAGCTGATTTGGTCGTTTATTGACACCGGTCAATGCCTTCAAATTGAAGTCATGCATCACAACAAACTGCTTGTCCTTTGTTTCTTGGATATCCATCTCTACATAAGAAGGATGGAGCTTGCTTGTTTTCCTTAACGCATCTAAGCTGTTTTGCACGCTATTGCTATCATCTACTCCTCGATGGGAAATTGTCAGCGGCTTCTTAATGGAATAGTTACTCAAGTAGTTTGTATTGTAAGTACCAACGCCGATACCAAAGAGAACAGCGATAAAAGCAAAACCGGCTGCTTTTCCAAAGGTCCAAGGTTTTGCAGGAGTTGCCTCTTCACGTCTATACCAAGAAGGTAGTTCCGGAAGAAAGCCTTCATCATCCATAAAATCAATTGTGATATAAAAAATCCCAACAGTGGACAAAACGATATTCAGTAAGAACATCACCTGTAGCAAGGTCATTGCAATAACTGCTCCCGGTAGTGCATAGGTTGGAAGGTATACTTCAATTCCAGATTGAGCAAGAAAAATCAGGGAATAACCAATTGCGGAAATCAAAAGAATCGTACCGCCGATGAGTATGAATTGACCCAAGATTTTGAAAAACCGCTTTTTAGTGCTTGCCCAGCTTTCCTTTACAGCTTCCTTAAATGTCAAATCCCTCAAAATCATCTCCGGTAAAGCAAAAATCAGCCGTACAGAGAGGTAAATCAATAGGAGATAGGCAACAATTACTGAGGCAACAATAATGACCCGATTGGCAAAAATATAGTCCAGAATAAAAGCTGGAATCTTAATTTTAGAAAGAAGATCAGAGTTGAAGCTCAATCCGCTGAAGGGAAGAATAAGAAAGAAATAAAACAGAAAGAACAGAATAGTGCTGGGTTTGATTTTTTTCAACTGGCTGATTGTTCCGACTAACAGCTGTCTCAATGAAATTGGTTCTTTCTTTTTGATAAAGAAAACACTTAACAGTAAAAAAGTGAATTCCACGAACACGCTGATAAGAATAGTCAATAAAACAAGCAGGAGTGCGATCAAGACACCGGGATGCTTATTAAGGATTATTCCAATCGAGTCATAGGAAAGGTAATCGATTTTCCCTTGTCTTAGAATAAAACGGGTAAGGCTCGAAAGAAATGGCAATAAAATAAAAAGCATAAAGCCGTGAAGCAGCAAGACATCACGAAAATAAGCAGTTGTGCTTTTTAAGAAATCAATAAGGTTAATTATACTGTTTTTGAAGTAGTTCATGTTGGCTCATCCTATCTATGTCTCCGTTAGTAAATGAAGGAGTTTTTCTATGTGGTGTGGGAAAGAAGTGACGAATGAAAAGCGACTATGATTAGATAATCGCTGTCATCAATACTCGATTTTTATTATCGTTCAAAATTGGAAAAAATCGGGATAGAAGTGTTAAGATGCTTCGAAAACAACTATTCTTCAGCTTTAGGTACAAAGAAAGCTTGGGATTTGAGTGCTATCCCAAGCTCCTAGTATCATTATAAAGAGTTCCGCTTTAAAAGCCTAATAAAGTGTTCAAATAACCGCCTCCGTAAATCAAGGCTAAGCTATAAATGGCAATCGATAAAGGTTTACCTAAAATGATAATTAATGTAAATTTTTTAAGCGACATTTTAGTCATTCCAGCGAGTAAACATAGTGCATCGTCTGGCGAGAATGGAAATAGAATTGCTAATGTAAATAATCGCTCAAACCGGTTTTCATTATCTAACCAACCAATATATTTATTATAGGTCTTATCGCTGATTAAGCTCAGTACGAACGGTTTGCCGTATTTTTTACTAAGCATAAAGATGATAACTGAACCAATTGCAATTCCAACATAATTGTAGATAAATCCTGCAACCGGACCGAAGATTAAAACACCTGCTGCACAGCTGATGCCGCCTGGAATGATTGGAATCACGACCTGTATAATTTGAATGAACATAAAGATTATCGGACCGAGAATGACGGAATTACCGACCAGCCCTCTCAAGGCATTTGTATCTTGGAAAACACCTAGTTTTAAAAAGTAAACAGTCACGATTATAGTAGCAACAATTCCGATAACGGAAACCATTTGAATAATTTTTCTTGAAAGAGCTATACTCATCTATCTCATCCCCTTGTTGTTGTAATGATAATCTATTCAAGTAGGCCTCTTCTTGAGGTTACATTTATTCTATCATTGTTTTGCCTATAAATTGAATAACAATATTGTAAGGAAGCGCGGTCTAAGCAAAAGCCAATGCTTCATCCTGTGAATCTATTGTCATTATAGCCTGTTTTATAGTTGTGTACATCAAACTTTAGCCTGAAAATAATTATTTTAGAGCTTAATTAAGGAAAGTGTTTTGAAGCGACTGGCTGGAAGAATGGAAGCAACAGGCGTAAAATCAGTGTAAACTGAAGAGTTAGCAATGTGGAGAATGAGTAAACGAACAGCTTTGTCACAGTTATTAAGAATGAATAAAGGAAGGGCTAATCCTTCAAGTTTTTAGTGGAGGGCCATTTGTTCGTAGTATTCAATAGCGAAAAATGATAAAATAAAAAAGATTATGAATGAAATGAGGTCTTTACGTGGTTGAATATTTAAATGTGGGAAAAATCGTGAATACACAAGGAATCAAAGGTGAGGTAAGAATCATTTCGCAAACTGATTTTCCGGAGCTTCGCTATAAGAAAGGTTCAGTACTAACGCTTTTTCAAGATGGAAAGAAGCCGGTTCAGCTTGTTATCAAGAGTCATAGAAAGCATAAAAATTTCGATATTGTAAGTTTTGAGGAGCATCTATCAATTAATGATGTGGAGAAATATCGAGATGGGATTTTGAAAATCGAAAAAGATCAAGTCGGCGAGTTAGAAGATAATGAATTTTACTATCATGAAATTATTGGCTTGAAAGTATTCGATGAGGCAGGTACAGAACTGGGGAAAATCAAAGAAATTCTTTCTCCGGGAGCAAACGACGTCTGGGTTGTACAGCGAGTAAAGAAAAAGGATTTGTTGCTTCCTTACATTGAGTCTGTCGTTAAAAAAGTGGATGTTGCCAATGGTCAAGTCGTTGTAGAGATTCCAGAAGGATTGATTGACGATGAAGATTGATATTCTGACATTGTTTCCTCGGATGTTTGAAGGACCACTAGGTGAGTCAATTATAGGAAAGGCTGTAGAGAAAGAGCTATTGGATATTCAGGTATTCAATTTTCGAGATTTCTCAGACAATAAGCATCAAACCGTTGATGACTATCCTTATGGCGGAGGCGCAGGTATGCTGTTGAAAGCACAGCCAATATTTTCAGCAATGGACGCGATCGAAGAACAGGCGCCTCAAACGAAAAAAAGAGTCATTTTACTTGATCCGGCAGGGAAACAATTTGATCAGTCAATGGCTGAGGAGTTTTCACAGGAGGAGCATCTGGTATTTATTTGTGGACACTATGAAGGCTATGATGAACGGATTCGAACGCTAGTGACAGATGAAGTATCATTGGGGGATTATGTTCTTACCGGAGGCGAGTTGGGAGCCATGGTTATGGTGGATGCAACCGTTCGACTGCTGCCTGAGGTATTAGGAAATAATCTGTCGGCACAGACAGATTCCCATTCTACAGGTCTGTTAGAACACCCGCAATACACGCGTCCGGCAGAGTTCAATGGGATGATGGTTCCGGAAGTATTAATGAATGGGAATCATAAGCTGATTGAAGAGTGGCAGCTGAAGGAATCGCTTCGGCGAACCTACCAACGAAGACCTGATATGCTTGAAAAGCTGGAGCTGACAGAGCAAATGAAGAAAATGCTTCAGGAAGTGCAACAAGAAGAGCAAGAATAGGTGATATCGAGCCAAGTTAGTTGAGACAAAGCCTGAATTTATGCTAAGGTAAGCCTTGGACATAAATACTAGAACAGGAACCAAAGGTGTCTGAAAAGACACTCTTGGTTCCTGTTTTTTGATAATTATTTAGCTCGATGAAGTCGTACTAAAATGCTGGGCAATCCACCGGATAATGAAACGGCTGCATTGCGAAGCTGCTTCTGAATCTACAGCTTCTCTTTCCAGAAGATAAAAATTCCGTTCATAGCTGTCAGGCAATGGAATTGTATGAAGTTCATCCGTTTCTCTTGAAGAAATAATTGAACGGCCGATACCCATTTTCAGTAATTTTAAAATCAATTCATTACTGTTCATTTCTAAAAAAGGACCGGTAATATTGTTTTCTTCAAAGTATCGCTTGGAATAATGATAAACGCCTGATGTAGGTTCGCGAACCAGCCATAGTTGTTCTGAAGGCTCACCTGCAATAACAAGCGTATCGGAAAGTAATGTTGTGCGCTTCAATGTTCCTGTTTGTAAAGGCATTTCGATAAAACCAAGATCCGCTTCATGCTTATTCATCGCATTCAATACATCTAAAGAATTACAAAGTGTAACCTTAAAGGCAATTTTTGGAAAAACTGCAAGTAATGCTTGTAACAATTCAGGAAGGGCCTTTAATGCAAAGGTCTGAGAAGCTGAAATTCTGATTGTTTCATTGGCTGCGGACTGATTCATGACAAGCTGCCGTGTTTTTTCCCAACTTTCTAAAAGATCCAAGGACTGGTTATAGAGTAAGTCAGCTTGGGTGGTTGGCATGATTTTTCTCCGTCCATTTCGAATGAACAGGGTGGTAGACAGCTCATTTTCAAGCTGCTTGATTTGTGCGGAAACAGTCGGTTGAGAAACAAAGAGAATCTCTGCAGCTTCTGAAAAATTCAGTGTTTCATAGACGACCTTGAAGGTTTCCAATAATTTAAACAAAGAAATCACTTCCATCTGTTTTTATGATACTAACTATCATAACAATAAATAAATAGAATGGAAAGCGAGGTGTATAATAGCAATATAAAATCAATGAGGGACAAAACAATTTATTGTTTATTGAATGAATCGGGCAATGGATTTAAGCTAAAGTATTGTGCGACTACGTTCATATAGATAGAGGAGGAAGACAAATGAAGTTTCGAAGCTTTTTAGAATCAATCACTAAAAATTCACTTGTTTCTGGGGTGATTTTATCTTTTCTAGTAGCATTAATCAGTAAAGGGCTGGCAATTTTTTTGCCTCAGCTGGGTGGAGCAACCATTGCCATTCTATTAGGTATTGTTTTTGGGAACACCATGGGAAACCAAGACCTTTTTGATAAAGGAACAAAATTCTCTGAAAGCAAGCTCTTGGAAATATCTGTTGTATTATTAGGTGCCACAGTGACCTTTCAAACGGTTGCGGAAATCGGCATCAAAGGTGTGATTTTTATTGTACTGTTGATGTCCGGAACTATTCTATTTACCTATAAGGTAGGTAAACTTCTTTGCTTTAATCAATCAATGGCTTTAATGATGGCCGGAGGGAATGCGGTCTGCGGTTCTTCTGCAATTGCGTCAATTGCGCCAGTCATTGGAGCGAAGGATGAAGAAAAAGGGCAGATTATTACATTGGTCAATTTGTTGGGAACGATTATGATGCTGACATTACCATTTATTGGCTTGGCGTTATTCGGTGATGGACTGATTGCTAAAAGCGCTCTACTAGGTGGGACGTTACAATCTGTCGGACAGGTTGTGGCAGGAGCCAGTCTCCTAAATGAAGAAGTCGTTCAGTTTGCGATGTTGTTTAAGATTCTACGTATTTTACTATTGGTGGTCGTTGTTTTCGTATTTGAAAAATGGGCTTCTCGTACAGCTGTTCCGCAGGAAACTACTGCAGTGGGCAAATCAAAGAAAAAAACTTTGCCTTGGTACGTTACTGGTTTTCTAGTTGTTTGTATCATCAATAGTGTTTTTCATATTCCGGCGCTTTTATCAGAGTCAGCTCATTTCGTCAGCGGATGGTGTGAGGTAACTGCGCTTGCGGCAATTGGACTGCGGTTGAATCTGAAAAAATTCTTGAAGGAGGGACCTAAGTTTATGATTTATGGTCTTTCAGTAGGTGCATTTCAGACGATTGGTGCAATCGTATTGATTTTTCTATTACTAAAAGGATGATTTTCTAAAAGTTGTTTTTATCATAGGTCGGGACAAAAGCGATGAACTCCGAGAATTAAGAGGGAATATCCGAAAATAGTTTCTTCATATTTTCATGATAGCTCGGCTTAATTCCGAAGGAGTTGCTTTTGTACCGCCGTTTATCCGTGTATGGATAGGAACAGAGTTTGGGACAAAAATAAAGGTCCAAACTCTGTTTTTGTTTTAGCTATAATTATTTTTTATGAAGCTTCTTTGCATCATTGTTTCGATAGTTATTCTAGTTTGTGAAAAAAATTCTCGCTTTTCTATAAAAAAAGTGACTTTTTTCGTATTTTTGTCAATTTGTTATTGTCTTGTGTGTTTTCAAAAAGGTATAATGAAATAGAGAGTTTTATTGTTTTTACAGAATATTTTCATGCGTAGTCAATATTTTTCAGCATAGAATAATTTTTTTGTTATATAGATAATTTCACAATCTTTTGTTGCTCGTTCCCTTTGTTTGTATAAGGAGGTCTAGAAGTGGCTAAAATTGCACAGGCTTTTGCAAAGTTTAGAGGGGGGATTCATCTCTCTCATTCTAAAAATACGAAAGAAAATGTAACCGCTATCATAAGTGATCCGTCGTTAGTGGTTATTCCCATGCAGCAACATATTGGCGGGGCATGTCAGCCGATAGTGAAAAAGAAAGATGTCGTGAAAATTGGACAAGTAATTGGTCAATCAACAGCGTATGTATCAGCCCCCATTCATGCCTCAATTTCCGGAAAAGTAAAAGCGATTAAGCCAATTTTACTTTCTAATGGAAAGATGTGTGAAGCAATCCATATAGAAAATGATGGGCTGCAGACTCTTGGTCCCGATTTGAAGCCAATTACTGTAAGAAGCAAAGATGAGCTGCTTCAGGCCGCCTATGATAGCGGATTAGTAGGAATAGGTGGTGCCGGCTTTCCACTACATGTTAAGCTTGCCAACAAAGAGAATCATTTCATTGATTGTTTGATTGTTAATGGAGCGGAATGCGAGCCATATATCACTTCAGATTATCGTGAAATGATGGAATATCCTCAGCGTATCATTGCCGGAATGGAAATAGTGATGCGCTATTTGGGTATTAAAAAAGGAATAATAGGGATTGAAGAGAACAAACCGGAAGCTATTGAGCGCATCAATAACTATCTACAAGACCGAGCAGATACATCCCAGATGATTGAGGTGATGGCGTTACCTGTCAAGTATCCTCAAGGGGCTGAGAAAATGCTGGTGTATGCAACAACAGGTAGAAAAATAGGGAAGGGCAAGCTGCCGGCACAGGCGGGGTGTCTTGTACTCAATGTTTCGACTGTTTCTTTGTTTCAGCATTACTTAGAAACAGGTATTCCTTTGGTGAGTAAGCGGATAACCGTATCAGGGGATAGCTTTACTTGTCCGCAAAATGTATCTGTACCTTTGGGAACCTCTATAGGAGAACTGGTAGAGTTCTGCGGCGGCTTTTCCCAGCCTCCCAATAAGCTGATTTTAGGCGGACCGATGATGGGCATTGCCCAGTATACACTGGATATCCCAATCACGAAACAGAATAACGCCTTAATCGCATTAGGAAAAGGGAATGAACTTCCGGATGAATCGCCCTGCATTCGTTGTGGTCGCTGTGTGACTGCATGTCCACTATCATTAATGCCGGTTCAAATTGAGCGTTCAGTGAAAATGGACGATGCAGCGATGCTTCAAAAACTAAATGCTTCTGCTTGTATGGAATGCGGGTGCTGTTCCTATGTTTGTCCATCGGGACGTAAACTGGTGCAATATATGAAACAGGCTAAAGTGATAGCAGGGAGGGCGAATACATGAACCAAACGACAGAAGACTTGACAGTTTCTGTATCTCCTCATCTTCACAGCGGCAGAACAAGTCGCAGTATCATGTTAGATGTGATTATTGCACTGCTTCCGGCGATTGCTGCCTCCGGGATTATTTTTGGTCCCAGAGCCTTGATACTGATTGGTGTGACCGTATTTTCCTGTGTGGCAAGCGAGTATGTATTTAGGCGAGCAATAAAACGTCCGCAAAGTATCTACGACTTGACTGCTGTTGTTACAGGGATTTTGTTGGCGTTGAATTTACCTGTATCGTTGCCGTTTTGGATGGCAGCGCTTGGTGGAGCTATTGCAATTATCATTGTCAAACAGTTTTTCGGCGGTGTTGGGCAAAACTTTGTTAATCCTGCGATTACAGCGAGAATTGTTCTGCTTATGTCCTTCGCTTCGCAGATGAATGTGTGGAAGGAGCCGTTTCATTATTTGTCTGATACCACAGATATCGTTTCCTCTGCGACCTATTTTAGTAATGCGGCAGCAGGAAAACTACCGTCTATTACCGATATGCTGTTGGGCATTCGAACGGGAAGCCTCGGTGAGACCTGTGCTATCGCTCTAATTATAGGCGGTATCTATTTAATTATTCGTAAGGTGATTTCTCCATGGATACCTCTTTGTTTTATAGGAACTGTTGCTGTATTAAGTATGGTGCTTGGCGGCGATCCGCTGTATCAGGTTCTATCAGGAGGCTTGTTGTTAGGAGCGATTTTTATGGCGACAGATTATACAACTTCACCAATTAATACGAGAGGCAAAATTATTTTTGCTGTAGGCTGTGGTTTGATTACTGTCCTTATTCGATTTTATGCGTCATTGCCTGAAGGTGTCTCCTATGCCATTTTACTTATGAACATTTTAGTGCCTCATATTGAAACTCTGACGATACCAAAAGTATTTGGAGAAAAGCGAGGCGATATCAATGAAACAGTCAAATAGACGAGCTGTTCTATCCGGTACATTATGTTTGGTTCTTATCTGTTTTGTCGTAACACTGACTGTTGCTGGTACTCGATTTGTCTTCAAAGAAAAAATTGCCGCACAGGAGTGGCAGAAACAGGAGCAGTCAATGAACCAGCTATTGCCGGCAGATGAATATAAAGAACTCTTGCTGGAAAAAGATCAAGAGGCCTATAGGGCATTAGATCAAAGCGGAACGACAGTAGGGTATATTTTTGTCACAGAGTCCTATGGCTATGGCAGCCTGATTCGCGTTATGAGTGGTATTGCAGAAGGCGAAGTTGTAGGTATTGAGGTTTTGGATTGTACAAATGAGACACCTGGGCTGGGACAAAAGGTAGCAGAAGATTCGTTTAAAAAACAATTTCAAGGTGTGACTGCGTTGCCTACTATAATAAAAACAGCTCCTGAAGAAAAGAATGAGGTGGAGGCTGTGACTGGTGCAACGAAATCGTCAACCGCAGTAGCAGAAGCCGTTAATAACGCATTAGACCTGTACCAGACATATGCTGAGTCGGACAAAAAGTGAGAAAGTGAGGGAACCCTGTTGGAAAAATCAAAACTACTATCTATTTTTACAAAAGGAATTATTAAAGAAAATCCTGTACTGATATTAATCCTTGGTACTTGTCCGGCGCTTGCGGTGACAACCTCTGCGATGAACGGCCTTGGGATGGGCGCAGCAGCGACAGTTGTTTTGCTCGGTTCGAATGTTGTTATCTCCTCTTTAAGAAAAGTAATTCCGGATCGAGTACGTATCCCTGCATTTATCACTATCATTGCCGGCTTCGTAACAGTCGTTCAGCTGTTGATAAAGGCATTGGCACCTGCGTTGGATACTACATTAGGAATTTACCTGCCATTGATTGTAGTCAATTGTATTATTCTTGGAAGAGCAGAGGCCTACGCAAAAAATCATTCCGTTCTGCACTCTGCGTTAGATGGTTTGGGGATGGGTGTCGGCTTCACTCTGGCATTACTGCTCATGGGAGGAATAAGAGAGCTTCTCGGCAGCGGCATGCTTTTTGGCCTACCAATTACTTCAGGCTTCATTAGCCCAATGACGGTTATGCTCCTACCACCTGGTGGATTTTTCGTTTTTGGTATGCTAATCATGCTTGTCAATAAGCTGGGTGAGCGAAAAAATGTCAGAGAGCTTGATTGTTCCTCCTGTCCGATTGTGGAGGCTTGCCCAAGCGTGGAAAATTGTAGTAGTGAAGAAAAGGGAGGCGATGCTTGATGCAGATGATGCTGACCATTTTAGTTGCAGGTATTTTAACCGATAATTTTGTATTGGCACAATTTTTGGGTATTTGTCCATTTCTTGGCGTTTCTAAAAAGCTGGACACTGCTGTTGGTATGGCTTTAGCAGTAACCTTTGTTATGGTTATTGCCACCTGCGTGACGTATCCGATTTACACCGTTGTTCTCGTTCCATTAGGCTTAGATTACTTACAGACAATCGTTTTTATTCTGGGAATTGCTGCGTTGGTTCAGTTGGTGGAAATTTTACTGAAGCGTTATATGGAACCGCTTTATAGATCGCTTGGTATCTATCTGCCGTTGATTACGACGAACTGTGCAGTGCTTGGAGTTACCTTACTTCATCATGCAAAAAACTATACATTTCTACAAGCATTAGTAAATGCTTTTGCCGGTGGTCTGGGTTTTTTATTGGCCATGGTAATTTTTGCAGGTGTGCGCCAACGATTAGAGGGGAATGATATTCCGGAGGCATTAAAAGGAATGCCGATTACATTGGTATCTGCCGCAATTGTTTCTTTGTCGTTTCTTGGATTTGCCGGTCTGGCAGAAGGCCTATTCAAATAATCGGGAGGAGGAAGAACATGATAGAAAGCATTGTTGCACCTCTTCTCATCGTATCCGGACTTGGTTTATTTGCTGGTATTGGGTTATCAATTGCTACAATCATTTTTGACAAGCCAGCAGATAAAAGAGAAGAGGCTCTTAGAGAAACACTTCCAGGAATTAATTGTGGTGCTTGCGGATTTACCGGCTGTGAGGGGTATGCTAAAGCAATGGCGGCAGAAGAAGCCGGAGCTAATCTTTGTACGCCGGGTGGTATTGAGGTTCAAACACACCTATCTGAGATTTTAGGCACCGATGTGGGTGATTATCAACGAACGGCTGCCTTTGTTCACTGTAATGGCAGCTGTAATCATACGAAAGAAAAAATGAGCTATACTGGAGCAGAGACCTGTTATGGTGCGAGTCAACTTTTTGGTGGTCCCGGCAGTTGTCAGTTTGGCTGCATGGGGTACGGTGATTGCGAGGTGGTCTGTGCGTATGATGCAATCCATGTTGAGGATGGAGTAGCTGTGGTTGATGGAGATAAATGTGTGGGTTGTTTAGAGTGTATTGATGCGTGTCCTAAACAGCTTATTCAGATGCTGCCGGCGGCGGAAATAGCAGCAGTAGCTTGTTCTAATCATGAACGAGGAGGAGCAGTTAGGAAGCTTTGTGAGGTGGGGTGTATTGCCTGTAGTAAATGTGTGAGAAGTTGTTCAAGTCAGGCAATAACGATAGAAGATTCCTTGGCAGTCATTGATCCTGCGCTTTGCACGAACTGCGGCAGCTGTATAGAAATTTGTCCGCAAAATTGTATCGTTGAAGTAAATATGTGCGTCAAGTCAGGTTAATCTCAGAGGTAAGGCTTCTTCAGTTGAAATGAAGATTTTAAAGAAGAGCTAGTGAATGATGATAAAATTCTCTGAGTAGCAAAAAAATCTGACTAAAACCGAGATTTATCAAGGATTTAAAGAAAAATTCCTTTACAGTGAATTTTGGCTGTGCTAAAATGATTTGGTGAGTGCAAAAGTACTCATCTATTACGATATTCCGCTGTGACAATTGCTCATAAGAATGTTTTGTATAAGGAGAAGGATAAAATGAATCCATTGATCGAAGAATTAACAAAGGAACAACTGCGTTCTGACATTCCAGCATTTCGCCCAGGGGACACTGTACGTGTTCACGCGAAAGTTGTCGAAGGTACTCGTGAACGTATCCAGATTTTTGAAGGTGTTGTAATCAAACGCCGCGGAGCTGGAATCAGCGAGACTTACACAGTACGTAAGATCTCTGGCGGTGTAGGTGTGGAACGTACATTCCCATTACACACTCCACGTGTTGCTCAAATCGAAGTAGTTCGCTACGGTAAAGTACGTCGTGCAAAACTGTACTACCTACGTGCATTACACGGAAAAGCAGCTCGTATCAAAGAAATCCGTCGTTAATTCATTATTATCGAATGAGATTGAACCCCTTGAGAAATCAAGGGGTTTTTTGTTTTTGTTAATGACTTTAGTCGGTTTCAATCACTAAAGTGATTGAAACAAAAAAACCACGCGTACTGCGCGTGGAAGAAGTAGCTTTAGCGATAAAACTCCTTTCGATATACTAGATAAAGGC
>NZ_JADOEQ010000006.1 GCF_016745255.1 Enterococcus sp. BWR-S5
TTCTGATCCTGTTCATTCAAAGCTTCCTGACGGGAAGAAAACGTGCAGGACTGCAAAAAAAGCGCATCAAGAACAAGAAGAAGCGGAAAAAACTGCAGCGTAGGGTACAAAAGATGAAAAAGCTGCAATGGCGTCAGTTTCGTTCCGCTCTTTTATTACTGGTACTTGGAGGCGCACTGGGGGGAGGCGCCTTCTATTCCCGCTACTATCAAGCCCATCGATTGGGGGAACAAGACTCCAATGCGATTGTTCAGGGGTATCATTTGGTGGCGACGATTGAGGAGGAGCTGGGCAGTGAAGAGTCCTTGGCGAATCCTGAAAAAGCAGCTACACGTCTGCGGGATTTAACCGGACGTTTGTCCAGTTATGGGACTCGTGTGCCCAGCCAACGGTTATCGGAAGAAGGCCAACGCTTGTTAAGTCGACAATACTCGTATATGTCTGAGTTGGGGATGAATCTCTATACACAGGCAGATGACCTGATGGTTAATGAAGAGGCGCGAGTTACTGTAGAGGCAGACTTAGAGAAGATTCGTACCCACCAAACCAAAGTCCTTACATATTTTGGTATTAAGGAAGAATCTCTGAAGAAGACAAACTGAGGAAGTTACTGATGAAGGACGAGAAGCAAAAGAAGCGTAAGACTCGAACAAGGCCTGTCCCAAAAGCCGTGAAAAAGCGGACAGGAAAAAAGACAGCAACGGACCGGCGGTCTGCTCTGCCTCATAAATCACACAAAAAAACAGAACGATTAGGTTCCTCGAAACAATACACAAAAAGGAAGACGGCACAATCAAGCGGCGGGAAAACTGGCCGAAAGCGACCAACGGGGGTCAAAAGAGGCAGACGACTGGTCGGCGAGCTTCTTTTGAGCCTGTTTTTAGCTATGGGGCTGATTTATATTGTTTCCCTGTTTACCTTTACCTTTTATTCGGTGGACAGTTATATGATGGCACCAGCGGTAAATGCCGGAGATACAGTCTTTGTCAATAAGCTGAAAGCGATTCGGCGTTTTGATTTGGTCCTGTTTCGCAGTCCAACCGATGGCGAGCTGTCGGTTCGGCGAGTGATTGGGGTACCCGGTGATCGGCTCTATTATCAAGCAGATGTGCTGTATCTGAACGAGCAGGAACAGGTGGAGCGCTTTTTGAACACGGCGTTGAAGGAAGCCCGGCAAAATGACCAACAGTTCACTGAAGACTTTCGCTTAAGTCAGGTGATTGGTCAGGATGCGGTGCCCAAGGACAGCTATTTTGTGTTGGGAGACAATCGAACCTTTGCCGCAGACAGCCGCAGCTATGGCGTGATTCATAAAAAGGAGATCATTGGGGTGGTTCGGATGAAGGTCCTGCCGCTGCATGAAATGACGTATCTATAAGAAGGAAGACACAACGAATGAACCAAACCACAGAGAGAAAACCAAAAAAAGTACCTACCAGCGGTGTTCGCCCCAAGAAGCGAAACCGTCGGTTAAAACAAGAAATCAGACAACGAAAGCAACAGGAGCAGCAGCGACGGGAATTACGTCGGGGCTATGTGGTGCTAGGGCTGTTAGCCGTCCTTGTGCTGCTATTCTTTTTGAACTTTCGAACCCGTCAGGTGGATGGGGTTTCGATGGTGCCAACCTTGGCAGACAACGACCGTCTGTTGGTCCGACGGACCGAAGCCTTTGCCCGTTATGAGCTGATTACCTTTGAACCGGCAGACAAAGCCGGAGAGTCCTATGTGAAACGAATCATTGGACTACCGGGGGATCGTCTGCATTTAGACGGTAATCGTCTGTATCTGTATGAAGCCACTACGAAGCAGCAGACAAACAGCCAGGCAGGAACATTTTCTGCAGAGCAGCTGCCGGATGGGGCCTTAACGGTGCTTCTCAGTCCGGAGGCGGTTCAGTCGATTGGCACACAAACAGAAATACCGGCCAATCAGTATTTTGTCTTAGGCGATAATCGAAGCAATTCCCGTGACAGTCGGGAGATGGGGCTTATCACGTCCGACCAGATTGAAGGGGTCGTGGTGTTCCGCTATTTTCCCCTGACGAGCATCGGACGCGTCAGCTGAGGCCACTGAAAAAACGGAAGAAATGAGGAAAGCAATGAAACCAACACAATGGAAAGGTGTCCTTTATCTGGCGAAAAATCGCTGGATACTGGGCCTTAGTTTTTTTCTGCCGATACTGATTTTGGCAGGGGTATATTTGATGATTGGGATTTATCCCGGCAGTAACCGAACCATCATGGCCAGTGATTCATTTCACCAGCTGTCAAACTTTTTAGCCAGCTACAATACCATGATGAAGGGCTCGGAGAGTATCTTCTACAGCTGGTATGTGTCGTTTGGCTTGAATTATTGGGCCTTTATTTCCTATTATTTGGGGGGCATTTTTACGCCATTGGTGTACCTGTTTGACAACAGTCAGATTCCCGATGCCCTGTATTTTTTGACCTTATTGAAATTTGGTTGTTCGGGACTGGCCTTTTCGGTGTTCAGTCTGGGCACCTTCAAGCTGCCCCGTTGGGGCTATCCGGCGCTGAGTATTTCCTATGCGCTGATGAGCTTTGCCTTGGCGTTTTCTGAAATGATTATGTGGCTGGATGCCTTTGTCTACTTGCCGCTGGTTATCTTGGGGATCCATCGGGTGCTGGAACAACGGAAACCGCTGGTGCTGTTTGTCAGCTATTTTCTGTTATTTGTCACCAACTTTTACATGGCCTTTATTGTCGGATTCTTCTCCTTCCTGTATTTCCTGACGCGTCTGGTAATTGATAGCGGCGACTGGAAACGCAAGGTGGGGGATTATCTGGGGACCTCCCTGTTGGCAGGGGGCGCTTCGATGCCGGTGATTCTGCCCACCATTCTGGATTTGAGAAACAACGGGGAAGCCCTGAGCGCGATTACGTCTTTGAAAACAGAAGACACCGGGGTGTTGGATTTGTTTGTGAAAAACTTTGTGGGGGTCTATGATACAACTCAGTTCGGCTCCACGCCGTTTGTCTTTATCGGGTTGTGGTCTCTGATTCTCTGTGTGTATTATTACACGGTCAAAGAGATTCCCTTGAAGGAGAAGCTGGCGTACAGCGCCTTGGGCGCCTTTGTGATTTTCAGCTTTTACTTTGAGCCGCTGAACCTGTTTTGGCAGGGGCTTCATGCGCCGAATATGTTCCTGTTCCGCTACAGCTATGTGTTGTCGTTTCTAGTGATTCTGTTGGCGGGCTATGGCTGGGAGCACCTGTCAAAGGCTTCCTTTGATCGGATGAGCAATCTGGTATTGGGTTTGGTGTTTCTCTTTGTCGGTGTACGAGTCTATGTCTCCTTTGGCGATACCTACCGCTACATTACCGTCTTTTCCTTTATCATGACCTTGCTCTTTCTATTTCTGTACCTGTTGTTCCTACGGGTCTTTTTGAAAAAGAAAACACTGGGCAAGCTGTGGGTGGTACTGTTTCTCTGCCTGATTAGTGCCGAGGCCGGTGTAAACACCTATGTGATTTTCCAAGGTATCAAAAAGGAATGGGTGTATCCGGCACGGAATCGTTACCTGTACCACTATGACGATATCAGTGGGCTGGTGGCCCAGACCAAAGAAGACAATGATTCCTTCTACCGCATGGAAACGATGCATATGTTAACGAAGAACGACAGCTTGAATTATGGGTACAGCGGAGTGGGGATGTTCTCCTCCATTCGAAACCGAAATTCCCTGTCTTACCTGCATGAGCTGGGGTATCGTTCCTGGGGAACGAATCTTCAGAATGATTACCGCAACAACACCATCTTGATGGATATGATTTCAGGGATTAAGTACAATCTTTCTCAGGAAGAAATCAATAAATACGGCTTTGAGAAAATCAACGAGTCCGGGGACTATGCCCTGTATGAAAACCAGTATGCGATGCCTCTTGGGGTGATGACGGACCGTGATTTGTATGTGGATGGGGCAGGCAAGAATCAGACCTCCCTATTCAATCTACTAGCCAATCAGAAGAAGAACTACTATACCTTTATTGATCCGGAGCTGGTGAACACGGAGCACGTGACCATCGAAGACGCCGATCAGATGGTCACCTATGTCAAAACGGATAAGAAGGAAAAGGAGCCGATGCGGCTGACGTGGAAAGCCACGATTCCAAGGAACAAGCAGGCGTATTTCAGCCTGTATCCGTTGAACTATGATGACCTGAAGGGGGCCGAGGTGATTTTAACGGTCAACGGAGTAAAACAGCAGACCCGCATTAACATGACCGGCCAATACTACAACCTAGGCTATTATGAGGAAGAGACCGAGGTCGAGTACACGATTGAGCTGTCGGATACCGTTCGGGCCCAGTTCCTAACCCCGGATATCGCCTTATTAGACATTGAAGAATACACGGAAGCGGCAGAAGCGATTCTGGACAAAGGAGTGGACTTCGAGGTAAGCGGGCGGAAGGCAAAGGCCACTGTGACGGTCACCAAAGACGATCCGATTTTGTTTACGACGATTCCTTATGACAAGGGCTGGAAGGTCTATGTGGATGGGAAGGAAGCGGAGATTACACCATTTAGAGATGCATTTCTTTCGGTTCAGTTGGAAGAGGGTGCTCATGAAGTGGAATTTGTGTTCTTACCTCAAGGTCTACTTTTAGGTAGTGGTATTTCCGGTGTAAGTCTGCTTGTACTAGGCGGTTATCTTTTCTTTTTGAAGAAGCGCAGAGATGATTCCTTCTACCAACCAACAAGCAGTGGAGGAAATAATCCAATACCGCTGCCATTAGTAGAAACAACTGCAGAAAAAGAAACAGCTTCGTCAGATAGCAGACAAGTCAGTAAGTCAGTAAAAGAAGAAACAGTCGATACGACAAAGAAACCGATGTTGGTTGATTCTGCCACAACGACCTTGGAGGAGAACACAGCGTTTATTGAGGAAGAGTCAGTTGGTAACTCACCTGAAAAGGATTCTTTAATAAGTGACTTTTCCTTTAGTGAGGATGACGACGTTAGCTTTCATCTCCAAACGGAAACAAAGCTGAAAAATAAGGAAACTACTCTTTCTAATGATGAAAGATAGATGGGTTCAGTTGCTTATTCAAGTTTATGGGTAAGGTAATTTACAGTTTGATTTATACGAAAGACAAGTCTATGGTTCTCGCGTTGCTTTATAAATATAAAATAGTGGGAAAGATATTCCGTCGAGTATCTTTCCCATTAATCTTAGTATGTTTTTATAGTATCATCCAATCACGCAATGCTCTTCAACGGCTTCATCACGAATTCTCTTACGAAAGAATTAGGATTTCTAACAATGAATTTTTCAATCACAAACTGTTTTCGTGCATTAAAATGACCGAAGACAGATAGCTCAAAGGTATTATTTTCCAGAAACATGACTAAGTTTGCCAGCTCACGCTTTGCGACTAGACAGTTAAGGTCACCTCTAGTGGTGTGAAGTGTCAGACGCACCAGCATATTGGGAAAAGCTGAAACTAATCTAATTTTATCAGCAGTTCCGACATAGCTATATTTTTTCATCGCTATTCCTCCTTTGATACATCGCTCCACTTATGGAAGCTTTTCAGCGCAACGTGGCGTATTTCTTCATAAAGAACCAGTTTTTCATCAACTAGAATACCCAGCTCATCAAAGCCTAAAATTTTTCCGGTAATATCCTCAAAGTAATTATTATCCATGTCTTTCATTTCTAATTGAAGAGTAATCAGACTTTGTGCTTCATAAGCAGAGGCCAGTACCTGTTGAATGTCAGACTCAGACATTTTACTTTTTGCCGGAATCATTTTTTCTTCCAGCTGCTGCTCTTTTTCCATTTCGGCAGTATGCTCTGAAAGGTACATTCCCTGCCATTTCATGATTCCTCGATCAACATAATCGTGAAAATAGGAATCACTCCAATCAATTTCGTTTGGCATCATACTCACTCCTTAATCCGTCCATTCCACCTGCGTGTCCACCAATCAAAGATGCACGACTAATGGCTGTTCCACCTTCCAACAAAGAATTTGCATGAACAATAGAGGTAAAACCATATTTTTTCCGAATCGCATCAATCAGTAAATCCAGCTTGTGATCGTTAATCGGAGTTTCAGCTTCATTGAACAAATCCAGCTGAATTGCTTCTGTGTAAGTTAATTTTGAAAAAGAGATACCAACTCTTCGTACTTCTAAACCAGTCCAGTTTCGTCTGAAAATTTCTAGTATGTATTCCTTCAACAGCTTCGAACGATTGGTTGGCGGAATTTTCATTTGTTGGCTAAAGCCTTTATTTCCTTGTTTTCTATACCAGCTGGAGTAACCTATGTATAAAGACACACACTGCGTTTGGGCATCGTGCTGTCGTAGTCTGGCTGCGACCTGGTCAGATAATTCTTGGAGGACAATCTCAATTTCCTGTTGGAAGCGATAGTCTCGTGGCAGTATCTGGTTATTGTTAAAGGATTTTTCCATTGGTTTATAGGTATCAGATAGTTTGGTTCGATCAATTCCACAGGCATGTGCATGAAGCTGAACGCCAATCACACCCATTTCCTCTTTTAACCGTCCCAAATCCGCATGAGCCAAATCAAAGACAGAGCGGATATTCAGCTTATCAAGTCGTTTGGCTGTTCGGGCATTGATGCCCCACATTTCAGTAATCGGATGTACCTGCCATAATGTATCTGGGATATCCTCGTACCGCCATTCAGCAATCGAATTCTTTGAATGCTTTGCCTGAATATCCATCGCAACTTTAGCAAGCAGAGGGTTATCGCCGATGCCAATAGTTACATGCAGGCCGGTTTCTTTTTCTATCCGTTCTTTGATTTCTATCGCCAGTCCCAGCGCATCTTTTCCAAATAGCATTTTGCTGTGTGTCAAATCGATAAAGGTCTCATCGATTGAATAAACAAGGATATCATTGCTCGCAGTATACTGTTTATAAATGGCGTTGATTTTCATATTTTCGTCGATATACAACTGCATTCGCGGAGGCACGATTAACAAGTCCGGATGGTTTGGTACGTCCCATTTCCGCATAACATTGGAAAGTCCAAGCCTTTCCTTGGCTGCAGGAGAAGCAGAGAGGATAAGACCGCCGGCATTCTCTGCATTACTCATGACAACCAACATTGTATCCATGGGTGACAATCCACGTTGGACACATTCAACAGAGGCATAGAAGGACTTAACATCGATACATAAAATATCTCTTCGAGGTTCTTTTTCGTAATCAAATTTCATGAGTAAGCTCCTTTCCATCATCTATTTCCATTCAATTATACGAACGTTTGTTCGTTTTGTCTAGCGTAAGATAGTTTACTGATAGCCAAAATTTTTATATAAGTAAGGACACTAAAAGTGATGAAAGAATAGAGGTTTAACTCTAAGAGCTTTTAAGTGAAGAGGAAAGTGGTTTACGTTTTAGAATGAAATAGCGTATAATTGATATTGATAATCATTATCAATGGAATGTCAGAAAGGATGGAATCGCATGATTGTTCAGTCAGTTACATTTGTTGTAAAAAAAGAAGGCAAGGAACATTTTGAGAATAAAACCAGGAAAGACGTCGCTTCGATGTTGGAAAGAGAGGCTTGTTTATCCAGTGAATGTTGGTATGCTGAGACAAAGGATACCTGCGAATTTATGCTGGTTTCAAAGTGGCAAACGAAAAAGGACTTTCAGGAATGGCTGAAGCGTCCGGAGCATCTGCAGCAGCATCGCGAAGCACATAAAGATAAAAGCGCAAAGCCTAGCTTTGTTTTAGAGAAAAGTCAGAGTAGCTATACAGTTTTGCCGTAAAAGAGAAAAAGCTGACAAAAGCGGGTGGTGCATGTCAGCTTTTTCTTTTCTTAAAAGTGAAATGTCACATGTGTGTTTCTATATGTCGGATAGATAAAATTTTAAATGACGATAAATCGTCAACTGTTAAAACATTAGAAAATTCTAATGTTTTTTTTTAATGGATTTATATTAAATTTCAAAAGGTCAGACTGAAAATTTTTTCAAAAGAATGCATATATGCACTATTTCTGCATAATGAGAAAAACTCGACATTTCCAAAGGCAAAAACACGATGTGAAAGCGCTTTTATTCTGTTAGCATTGAGTTGTACAAAAGAACAGAGGAGGAAATAACTTATGGGAAAAGCAATCAATGTTTTTTCAGAGATTGGAAAACTGAAGCAGGTAATGCTTCACAGACCTGGCAAAGAATTGGAGAATCTAATGCCGGATCATCTTGAGCGCTTGCTGTTTGATGATATTCCATTTTTAGAACAGGCAAGAAAAGAGCATGATATTTTTGCCGATACGCTTCGCTCAAAGGGAGTAGAGGTTTTGTATTTAGAAGATTTGGCTGCAGAGGCATTGACTTCACAGGAAATCAAAGAGCAATTTCTTACAGAATATCTGGATGAAGCCAATATCAGCGGAACGGGAATTAAGCAGGAAATTAGAGATTACTTTTTATCTCTAGGGTCGAATCGCGAATTAATCGATCAGTCGATGGCAGGTCTTAAGAAGAAGGAGCTGGTATTGAACGGCAACGCGAAGTCATTGACCGACTTAGTGGATGATAACTATCCATTCTTCATTGATCCAATGCCAAACCTTTACTTTACCAGAGATCCATTTGCGACGATTGGGAACAGTGTGTCGCTGAATAAGATGTACTCAGAAACAAGACGCAGAGAGACACTCTATGGAAAATATATCTTCAAGTATCATCCGATGTTTAGAGATAACCCAATCAACTTGCTGTATAACCGTGACGACAGTACGCGAATTGAAGGCGGCGATGAGCTGGTATTATCAGATAAGGTGCTAGCAGTCGGTATCTCTCAAAGAACCGATGTGGCGTCCATTGAAAAGCTGGCACGGAATATTTTTGAAAGTGAATTAAGCTTTGAGCATGTATTGGCCTTTGATATTGGCGAAGAAAGGAAATTCATGCACTTGGACACCGTCTTTACGATGGTCGACTATGATAAGTTTACGATTCATCCGGAAATCGAGACAGACTTGACCGTGTATTCTATCTCAAAAGAAAACGGTGAGATTAAGATTTTGGAAGAGGTTGATTCCTTGGAACATATTTTATGCCGCTATCTAGGTGTGGATGCTGTTCAGTTGATTCGTTGCGGCGGTGATGATATTACGGCGGCTGCAAGAGAACAGTGGAATGATGGATCGAATACACTGACGATTGCACCGGGTGAAGTAATTGTTTATGACCGAAATGTGATTACAAACAAAAAGATGGAAGAGGCAGGCGTGAAGCTGAATTATATTCCAGGTAGTGAGTTGGTTCGTGGACGTGGTGGACCTCGTTGTATGAGTATGCCGTTTGTCAGAGAAAATATCTAAAAATCAGGGAGGAAAAAATAATGACATCAATTTTTCAAGGACGTAGTTTATTAGCTGAAAAGGATTTTACAAGAGAAGAGCTGGAATATCTAATCGATTTCTCTATTCATTTAAAGGACTTAAAAAAGAAAAATATCCCTCATCGTTATCTTGAAGGAAAAAATATTGCTCTGTTATTTGAAAAAACATCCACGCGAACACGTGCAGCCTTTACAACTGCATCTATCGATTTAGGCGCACATCCGGAATTTTTAGGCGCAAATGATATTCAATTAGGGAAAAAAGAATCTGTTGAGGATACAGCGAAGGTTTTAGGAAGTATGTTCGATGGGATTGAGTTCCGCGGCTTTAGTCAAGAGGTCGTTGAAGATTTAGCCAAATATTCAGGTGTGCCTGTTTGGAACGGTTTGACAGATGAATGGCATCCGACACAGATGATTGCGGACTTTATGACGATTAAAGAAAACTTCAATACTTTGTCTGACATCACACTTGTTTATGTGGGCGATGGTCGGAATAACATGGCGAACAGCTTGTTGGTTACCGGAGCGATTCTAGGTGTGAATGTTCGAATCTGCGCACCAAAAGAGCTGCATCCGGAGCAAGCAGTCGTTGATTATGCAAATAAATTTGCTTCAGAATCCGGCAGTAAGCTGATGATTACGGATAATGTTGCCGAGGGTGTGAAGGATGCGAATGTTTTGTATACCGACGTATGGGTATCCATGGGTGAGGAAGATAAGTTTGAAGAACGTGTAAATCTATTGAAGGATTATCAAATCAATATGGACATGGTGAAGGCTACAGGAAATGCAGAGGGCGACTTAATCGTGCTTCACTGTCTACCTGCTTTCCATGATACCAAGACAGCATATGGACAGATGATTAAAGAAAAATTTGGTATTGGTGAAATGGAAATTACAGATGAAGTGTTCCGCAGCAAATACGGCAGACAGTTTGAAGAAGCTGAAAATCGGATGCATTCAATCAAAGCAATTATGGCGGCAACTTTGGGAAATCTGTTTATTCCAAAGGCTTAGAGGCGGAAAGGAGCAGTTAGAGTGACTCAAAAGAAAAAAATAGTCGTCGCTTTAGGCGGTAATGCAATCCTGTCAGATGATGCAAGTGCAAAGGCGCAGCAGAACGCGCTGGCAATGACAGCCAAACACTTGGTTCAGCTGATTGATTCAGATGTTCAATTAATTATTTCACATGGGAACGGACCGCAAGTCGGCAATCTGTTGTTGCAGCAACAGGCGTCTGACTCTGAAAAGAATCCCGCAATGCCATTGGATACTTGTGTGGCTATGACTCAAGGGAGCATCGGTTTTTGGTTGCAGAATGCTCTGGAAAGAGAATTGAAGCATGTCAACTTAAAGAAAGAAGTCGCAACGATTGTCACACAGGTGGTTGTCGACAAAGAAGACGAGGCATTCAAAAATCCCAGCAAGCCAATCGGTCCATTCCTGACTCGTGAACAAGCTCAGGCTCTGGAAAAAGAAACGGGAGCTGTTTACAAAGAGGATGCCGGCAGAGGATGGAGAAAAGTCGTTCCCAGCCCTATGCCTATAGCTATCCAAGAGCAGTATAGCATAAATACGCTGATAAACAATGACATTATTACAATTTGTGCCGGAGGCGGCGGAATTCCGATTGAAAAGCAGACCTCCCAAGGGGTGGAAGCGGTAATCGATAAAGATTTTGCTTCGGAAAAACTGGCAGAGATGATTGATGCTGATTTATTCATTATTTTAACGGGTGTTTCTCAGATTGCTTTGAATTTTGGCAAAGAGGACGAGCAATGGTTGGATCAAATGACCGTAGCACAAGCCGAGCAATATATGCAGGAAGGTCACTTTGCACCTGGTAGTATGCTGCCTAAGGTTGAAGCAGCAGTGCAGTATGTAAAAGCGAGACCGGATTGTCAAGCGATTATCACATCGTTAGAAATGTTGGGAGATATTCACAAGGAAGGCGTTGGGACGAAAATAGTTTATTAAAACTGGAGAAGCTAGGGGAAAAATAGTATTTGGAGTGATTCGTATGGAAAAAATTGCTACAACTTCTAAGTTATCAATAATAAACGAACATCCTTACTTTTTGAATTTAGATGAAGAAAATCGCACGCTTCTTGATGAAAATATGTATTGCCGTTCTTATAAAAAAGGACAGGTGCTCTTTGACACGGGAGATAAGCGCGACCGAATATTTTTCTTAAACAAAGGGCTGATTCGTATTGAACGACTGGATGACACGGCGTCATACAACTTCTTAGAGTTCATTAGTGAGAAGCAGCCATTTCCACTGCTTGATATGTTTGAGTCTGAAAAATATTATTTCTCCGCTGTTGCCGTTACAGATATAGAAGTATGCTATGTTTCTTCCGCTATTTTTGAAAAGGTTGTTCAGCTGGATTTAGAACAGCTGAGACTATTCAACTCAGATTTGAATCGACTCGTGAAAAAGCAGATGCGGCGGATTCAGTATTGTGTGACTTCCAAGGCAAAGGAACGAGTCAAAAATACATTATCCATTTTAATGGAGGATTTGGGCGAACGGGTGGATGATAAAATCGTCATCCCCCATCCAATCCTCATCAACGATATCTCAAAATATAGTGGAACAACCAGAGAAACGGTTGGTCATACGATTAGAGAGCTGGTTAAGCGTAAAAAGATAACCTACAAGTATAAAGAATTGGTGTTTATTGATATTGATTACTTTCATTTGAGCAAATAAGTTATCAGCAGATGATGAAATAAGCAGAAAAAAAGCTTGCGATTATCTGTTCTGTAAGAAATGACAGTTTCTCATGGAATAAGTAACGACCATCAATAAAGAAAGGAGAACTATGAATGAGCTCTATCGGATTAGTGAAGAGCGAATGTGTTTTTCTAGAGGGCTCATTTATATCGTAGCAGACTATGGTGACCCAAAAAAATAAAAAAGAAAAAAAATCCATCTCATCATTTAGTATTCTATTTATTATTATCATTCTATTAACCGTGGTTTCCTGGCTATTCGCCGGGCAGTCATTTTCACCAACTATTCCTGCAGGTGGAACAGAGGAAGTCAGCCAAGTAGTTGGAGCTAAAATCTCAGATTTAGTCATGTCTCCATTTAATGGCTTTAGAGATGCCATTGATATTTGTGTCTTTATCTTGATTTTAGGAGGCTTCCTAAACATCGTCAACAAGACGGGGGCTTTAGAAGCAGGGATACAACATATTGTACGTAAGCTGAAGGGCAACGAGCTGATTTTAATCCCGATACTGATGATTCTGTTTTCAATTGGAGGCTCAACGTATGGTATGGCAGAGGAAACGATTCCGTTTTACTCTCTGTTGGCTGTGACGATGGTTGCTTCCGGCTTTGATACGATTGTTTCAGTTGGAACAGTGATGCTGGGGGCAGGAGCGGGTGTTATCGGTTCGACGGTTAATCCTTTTGCGACAGGAGTTGCAATGGATGCGCTCCGAAGTGTTGGTGTTACACCGAATACAGGAACAATTTTAGCGATTGGTTTTGTACTGTGGATAGTAACAACTGCGTATTGCATTTTCTGTGTGATGGGCTACGCACGAAAGGTCAAAGCGGATAAAGGCTCGACCATCCTCTCCTTGCAAGAACAAAAGGATATGGAAGAATCCTTTGAAAAGACAGGGGATCAAAACCTGGAATTTACAGGCAAGCATAAATCAATTTTGGTTGTTTTCGCCTTTTCGTTTGCCATCATGGTCATTTCTCTTATCCCGTGGGGCTCATTTGGGATTACGATTTTTGACGGCTGGACTTCCTTCCTGACAGGAGAAAGCTTTGGTGATTGGTATTTTGGCGACTTGGCAATGTGGTTCTTTTTAGTCAGCTTAGTGGTTTCATTGATTCAAGGCTTTTCTGAAAAGGAAATTATCGATACTTTTATTGACGGTGTGAAAGATATTCTTTCGGTTGTCTTAATCATCGTTGTGGCGCGCGGGGCTTCTGTTATCATGCAGGTAACACATTTAGATTTATTCATTTTGGATAAATCTGCGGGGCTGCTGCAAGGCTTATCTCCGGTTCTGTTTGTTATCGGAGCTTATGCACTGTACCTTTTCTTATCATTCCTGATTCCATCAACCTCAGGCTTAGCCTATGTATCCATTCCTGTTATGGGGGCACTGGCAAATAATATTGGCTTGAATCCGAATGTCATGGTGATGATATTTACAGCCGGATGTGGGCTGGTCAATCTAATTACACCGACCTCAGGCGTAATCATGGGCGGTTTGGAAATGTCGAAAATCAATTATTCCACCTGGACAAAATTTATGGCAAAACCGCTTGTTATCATTGGTATCAGTAACCTGATAATCTTGATTGCAGCGATGCTGTTTCTGTAAAAGATAGAATGGGTATAAGTATCAAATAAAAGCAGGTGAAAGGTGATATGAAGAAAAGCGATCGTCAGGACATTATCAAGAAAATCATCATTGAAAACGAGATTGAAACACAGGATGAGCTATTAGACTGTCTAAAAAAAGAGGGCTTCAGATTTACCCAAGCAACGATTTCACGAGATATGCGTGAGTTGAATATTGTGAAGTCCTATACAAAAGAAGGCAGAAAAAAGTTTACCTTGTTGGCAGTAGATAAAAATGATTCCGGATTAGAACAAAAAATCAGAAAAAGCATGAACGAGTATACGCAATCAATCGAGAGAGTGAACTTCATCGTAATTATTCACACGCTGCCTAACGGGGCTGATGTGATTGCCAATTACATGGATGAACGAAGATTTTCGGAAGTAGTTGCTACTGTTGCAGGTTATGATACGCTAATCATCGTGACACGCTCAGAAAAAAATGCGGAGCAGTTCATCGCGAAGCTGATGACCTATCTGGATGAATGAGTATAGTGTTTTGGAAAATGAAACTGAAATAGTCCAAGTATAAAAAAACTCCTTCGTAAGAGTTGAAATAAAAAAAGTACATTCAGAAAGCTGTTGAGAAACGCTTCACTGAATGTACTTTTTCATATTTTCTGATGCTTGTATCAATTATCTTTACCAAAGAAAGCAGCAACAACAATAACAACAATAGCCGCCCCTAAAATGGATGGAACAATGGCCATCCCTGCAAGTTTAGGTCCCCAGCTTCCAAATAATGCTTGTCCGATAGAAGAACCGATTAATCCCGCAATAATATCAAAAATACAGCCGCTTGGTTTATTTCTATTAGTAACAGATCCGGCAATTGAGCCGATGATTGCACCGACAATTAGTGTCCATAGCCAACTCATGGTTGATTCCCCCTTAACGTTAGTTTACTCCTTTATGATAGCATAAACCAGTTAGACGAAAATCGGGCGGAGGACCTATCTAAACTAGGACTTTATCGCTATAATATAGGGAAAAGGAGGCACAAAGATGCTTACAAAAGAAGAACAACGAATCAGCAAAACGATTTCTTATGCATTACGACATAAGCCGGAAGAGTTTGGGTTGGTATTAGATACGGATGGTTTTGTAGCGCTAGATGAGTTTATTGAGAAAATGAATCATACAGCGGCGTTGAATCTAACAATAGAACAAATACATTCACTTCTGACACGCAGTGATAAAACCCGTTGGGAAATCACCGACCAAAAAATCCGAGCGGTCTATGGACATAGCACCAAACAGAAAATACAGAAGGAGAGTGTCCTGCCTCCGGAATATCTCTACCATGGAACAGCCCATCGATTTTTAACCAGTATACTAAGTCAGGGCTTGATTCCAAAGGATAGGCAATATGTTCATCTGTCACAGGACACGAAAACAGCAATGATTGTTGGAAAAAGAAGGGATGCGTCTCCTGTGATTTTGAGAGTCTCAGCTCAGCGTGCTGCAACAGCAGGTATTCAGTTCTATCAAGAGCTGGAGGGGATTTGGCTGAGCGATGCGATTGCAGCAGACTATTTAGAAGTTATTGAAGACTGACAAAGGTTCGCATAATCATCTTATAAGAGAAAAGTCATTGAGAAAGCTAATATGTGCTTTTTCAATGACTTTTCATTTAGGCTTCGGTAGGTTGTTCGTCGCCGGAAGGCTCTTCCTTAATCAAAAGTGCTCGACTGGTCAATCCGATGGCAAGAAGTCCTAAAGCTACGAGTAGTGCTGCCATACCGTATTTTCCGATAACAGGAGAAATCATCAATGACAGAGAAGCTAATATCTTACCCAGCTGAAAAATAATGCCGTTAAAGGCGACATAGGAACCACGACTGGATTCATCAATGATTTCTGCAAGGATACTTTGTCGCGTAGGGACATAAAGTAGTTCACCAAATGAAAAGACAACAGTCGCTGCAAAAAGGATGACGAGCTGATTTGAAAAGGCTGTTACAGCATAACCCAAGCTGAACAATAAGAAGCCTATGTACATAATCCGATTTTGTCCACGACCTGTCACCCATTTAGCAACCGGACCTGTAAATAGCACAATCATAATTGTGTTAACGGCAGTCAGCAGGCTAAGAATTCGAACACCATCAAGCCCCAGTTCGCCTAGGCTACCAAAGCTTATAGTCAGATGCTTCAGCTCTTCTGCCAAGCGAACAGAAACAAAATTATTTCGCTGGAACTCAACAGTCATGATGGCGATACCCGCTAATGTGAATAACAGGAAGCGACGGTCAATCATTACCTTTCGATAGCTTCTGAAAACAGCTCCAACACCAACATTTTTAACTGTGTCTCCTTTTTTCACCAAGGTTTCAGAAAGCAGTCGAATCGATAGTGCTGTAGTCAACAACGATAATAGAAAAAGAGCAACAAGCAGTAAGAAAAGATGTGTTTGGAAGAACCAGCCGCCAACCATAACACCGATTAACACGGACAAGTTGTTGGCCCAATAACTGATTGAATACATGAAGGCGCGGTTTTCAATGGTGCTGACATCAATCAGCATGGCATCAGCAGCCGGATTAATCATCCCTTGGGCGATACTAACAACAAGCATCATCAAAAATGTTAGCCAGACAGAGTGGAATGCCGGGGAATTTGCCAGCAACATACCCAAATAAGCGGCTGATTTCAGTGCTTCACCGATAATCATCAATTGTCGACGACCGAATAAGTCAGTCAAATGTCCGCCATAGATACCGGCGATAAATTGGACGATGACATTGCCGGTTACAAGAATGCCGGCAACGCCGCTGCTTAATTCTTTCGTAAAGTAAACAGCCATAAAGGGAAAAATCATCGAACCGACCACTTTGCTGAGAAACTGAATGATGATTCGTGCACGAATATTGGGGTGTAGTGTTTTAAACATGTTTCACGTCCTCTCTTCACCGGATTACCAGTATTTAATACCTGTCTATATTTGCTATTGCACTTCATAGTAGGTTTGATATGATTATAAAAGAGGTTTTGAAAATTAAAAAGGGATTAAAAAATGATGTTATGTCCCCTTTTAATTGCGAGGTGGAGAAATGGAGTTTACCTATTATCAATTACGGGCCTACTTGTTAAAGAGAGAGGTCAATCGTCAGGCGACATTTAAGCTTGCCGAGCTGGAAAAGCTGTGGCATTGTTCCATCAAGCAATGTAAGCGGCGATTAAAACAGTATCAAGAGCTGGGGTGTCTTACGTACAAACCGGGAAAAGGACGAGGCAATTATTCCGAGCTGATTTTTTGCTGTGAATTTCAACAGGAAATAGAATTGATTGTGGAAAAGGCTCTCCAAGAAGATGCCTTGCCGGCAATTATTGATTTACTTCAGCTGGACATTCCAAAAGAATGGTTTGAAGTAGTGTTTAAAGAAATTCAAGGGATGTTCGGTGTCCAACAGAATCAAGAGAATCAAGATATGCTGCGGTATATTTTAAGAAGACCGATTACCTCTCTCAATCCCTTGAAAACTGCGGTTTCCAGAGAGGCATTTTTGATTCGACAGCTAGGTGACAGCCTGTTGACGTACGATGAAGAGACGCATCAATTACAGGCAGGGCTTGCCCATCACTGGCGTGTTTCAGAAGACTATCGAAGCTGGACCTTTTATTTGAGAAAGGGAGTCAGGTTTCATCATGGGCGAATTTTGACCAGTGAGGATGTTCATCATACTCTGCTGCAAGCAAAAGCAGCAGAGTCGGTGGTTTCTTGGCAGCTGCAGCACATATGTGAGATTCGCTGTATAGATACATACACAGTAACTGTAGAATTGAGCAAAGGGGAACCGTTTTTTGGTTATTATGTATCGACTGGAAACTTAGCAATTTTACCTTATGATATCGCTTTTGAAGAACAGAGATGGATATCAACCGGTCCTTTCAAAATGATGGAGTTTTCTAATCAGAAGATCGTGCTGGAGGTTTTTGAAGACTATTATGGTCAACGACCATTGATGGATCGAATTGAATTTTGGGTTATAGAGAGTCAGGAGCTGCCGGTTACAGTGTCCGCTCAGAAGGAGTTTTCTGAGGAGGGTAGCTATGTGGAGAAGCAAAAGAAAAATGTTGGGGTAGAGTTTCTGATATTCAATTTTCAGCGTCAAACAGTCATTCAGCGACCAGCGTTTCGCGAGGCAATGTACCATCTTCTTGATTTTTTACAGATGACAGAAGAGTTGGATATTGGCGCTGCCGCATCAAGATTTTATCCTGAGAGGTCTGAACTGAAGAAGCGGCTGCCTGAAAAAATTGACTCGCTGCTTGCGCAATCCGGTTATCAAGGAGAAACGTTGGTATTAGGAACCTTCAATTATCTTGAAGCAAGGAAAAAAGCAAATTGGCTAAAGAAAAGGGCAGAGCTATATGGTATCCAGCTTGAAATTGTGGAGCTGCCCATTGAGGAGTCTTTTTATACAAAGGACTTTGAAAAGCAGACAGACATGATGATGATGGGAGATATACCGGCAACATATAAAGAATTAGCTTTTTTGGATTTCTGCTGCAATCCTAATTTGCTGTGTCAACGCTTCTTTTCAGAGGAAATCTTGGCTGAATTAAGTGGAAAAGTGGAACGGATGAAGTTTCATCCCGACTACGAACAACGTCAAATCGAGTATGAACAAATCGACCATTGGCTGACAGACAATTATTACTTAGTTTATATTTCCCATCCGGTAAAAAAGGAATTGGTTCACTCAACGATTGAGCAACAGAACAATACTTTTTCAAGCTATTTAGATTTAAGAACAGCGTGGGCAGAAAAGGAATAGCCAAAATAACCGCTTTGAGTGAAGAAAGCGGCTGCTGGAAGGTATGTTCAGTAATAGTGATAAAATGAAAGAAGGTCTGGGAGCATAACGCAAATCCCAAGACCTTCTTTTATAAACTCACTATAAATTTTTGTTGCGATTGCTCAAAAATCCAACACAGAAAAGAGGATGATTGGAATCAGCAAGGAAGCAATACCCAAAATGCTGAAAAGGATGCCGATAAAATAAGGCGTTTTATCCCCTTCAATCCAAAAATGAGCAGGACGTTCCGAGTCATAATAGATAGAGAGTTCCTGCCCCACCTGATAAGTGGAAAAGGAGCTTGAAAATGGGTAACGACGCTCATGGCTTGAGCTTCCTATCGTGTAAACAAGCCAGGCTCGTCTTCGGCCTTCTGTTCGAGTAACAACGGCAGTTATTTTTCTACCATACCTTCTCAGGTTTAAAACCCATAGCAACAGAAAACCGCCGAATGAAATAAATACAATTGGCGCTAAGCCGGTTGCAAATAACAATGGTACTTTACTCAATTTATTCTTCTCCTTGTTCGTTCAATGGTTTCAACAGGACAGGGATTGCATTTTCACACCCAACTTATCCGAAAAGGGCCCATTAGAGAAAGACCGTAGCCACTACATAATGGAGCGCAAAGGCTCTGCTGTCTGAAGCAATCTGCTCGTTTGTTCATTCTTGGTGTGCTTGGTAAATAAGAACCAATAACTCTTTAGATGAACAATTCTCATTAGAAAAGCGTTCTTAGGGATAAGTCGTGAAAAGCGAATTGTCTTGCAGTCCTCCCTGTCAGTTTTTTTGTAAAAACCGATACGGTAATTATTTTCCCAAAGTAGGTGTTTAGAAAATTAAAAAGTAAAAAATTATGAACCCCATTAAAGGAATGACCATGATAATACTGATAATTAAAGGAATCAATGGAAGAGCGTACCAGCCATTGCCAAATTTCTTCTTCCTTTTTACTGTTGCAAGAGCTCCAATTGAGAACATACTTAAAATGAACGTGATAATACCTGTTAGACCAACAACCAACACGCCTCCAAGAATAACCAGAAAGGCAATCATAAACAAGATGACAACAAATCCTGCAATAACCACTACCCACCAACTCCTTTTTTGTCATTTTTTATTTTCTTGTTAATTTTACAACTACTTCACAGCGAGCAGTTTGCGGAAACATATCCACGGACTGCAAATAATTTACGTTGAATATTTTTGCTAATTGCACAAGATCCCTTGCTAATGTAGAAACATTGCAGGAGATGTAAACCATTTTCTTAGGCGGATGCTTTAAAATCGCCTGCAGTAGCTTAATATCCAAGCCTGTTCGTGGCGGATCAACAATAATTCCGTCCGGTCTGAAGCCTTCGTCTAGCCATTTTGGCAGCAGCTCCTCAGCTGTTCCTACTTCATAGCGGGTGTTGGTGACACCCAATGTCTGTGCATTATGGCGGGCATCGTCAATGGCAGCAGGAATTGTATCCATCCCGCGCACCTCTTTCGCCTGCTTTGCAAGGCTGAGGCCAATTGTTCCAACGCCGCAATAAGCATCAACAACAGATTCATTTTCTTTCAAATTCAGCGCTTTTCGAGCTTCGCCATATAATCGTTCTGTTTGCTCAGGATTTAGCTGAAAGAATGCTCTTGGCGAAAGATCAAAGCTGATTTCACTGATTTTCTCTTCAATGCTTTCTTTACCGGAAAGGTGAATGGTTTGATCCCCCATCACTAGAGAGGTTTTCTTGTTTTGAACATTCTGCATGACGGAAACGACCTCCGGTAACAGTGCATCAATATCCGCTAATAGGGCTTGTTTTTTAGGCAGCTTTTGTGACTGAGTGATAAATACAACCTGCACTTCCCCCGTTTGGACACCAATACGAACCATCAGTGTTCGGAAAATCCCACTGTTTTTTCGTTCATCATAGATAGGCAGCTGATACTTATTTAAAAGCTCAACTAATGTGTTCATGACCTTAGTAACTGTTTTATTTTGTACCAAACAGTCGTCAATGGGAACTAAGTTGTGTGATTCCGGCTGATAGAGTCCGGCTTCAATTCTGTCGTCATTTTGTCGCAGCTGGAACTGTGCCTTATTTCGATAATGCCAAGGCTCGTCCATTCCTATCGTTTTTCTAAGCTCGTAATTTTGATGATTTTCCGGCTTGAACTTTGTCAAAGCTTGCTTCAGCAAATCCTTTTTATAGGCAAGCTGGGCTGAGTAGCTCAGATGCTGCAGCTGGCAGCCACCGCAGGTTTCATAGACAGGACAAGGTGGTGTAATTCTATCTGGCGATGGCTTGGTAATTTTCAGCAGCTGTCCTTCCATAAATTTCGGACTTACTTTAGTGATTTTTACAGAGACCTGTTCATTTGGCAGCGCATTAGGAACAAAAACAATGGTTCGTTTGTAGTAGCCTAAGCCTTCACCGTTAATTCCCAGTCGTTTTATTTTCAAAGGAATGACCTGTCCGGGTTTTACTTGTTGATTATTCATGAAATCGTCCTTTTATAAAGAAATTTTTTATTGAAAGTATCTGATTTTTCGTATGTTTAAAATAGGGTATTCTTTCGTTTGTTGTAATAAAGTGTATCAGGGGCTGTGCAATTAAGACATGCTAAGCAAAAATGTCCTGACTTCTTTCATTTTAGCATAGATTTTTTGGTTTGGCTCCCTCATAATAGATGTGATATAGTAGAATGTATGTTCTGATTAGGAAGGGCGGAAAAAGATGGAAACCATCGTGAAAATAACAAGAGAAAAAATGCAATTCTATCTTATCTGGCTATCTTCAGGTGAAAAACTGCGTGTATCTGAGGATATACTCGTTAAGTATCGATTGCTGAAGGATCAGGAAGTATCAGAAGAGCTGATTGCAGAAATTAAAAAGGCCGGCTCCTATGACGTTGGTTTGCAGCTGGCTTTGCATTATCTAAGCTATCAGCTTCGTACAAAAAAAGAAATTCGCGACTATCTCAGAGAGAAGGAAGTCGCTCAGCAAGATAGAGAAAAGATTGTTGCTCAGCTTCAAGAAATGCAGCTGCTTGATGACTATTTATATAGTGAAAGCTACGTTCGTACAGTAATGAAAACTTCGGATAAAGGGCCGTCTCAAATTGCGCAGCAGCTGAAGCAAAAAGGTATCGAAGAAGAAGCCGTACAGCAGGGATTAGCGCTTTATACAGAAAATGAACAGCTGCTTACAGCTTCAAAGGCTGCTGAAAAAGGCATGCGGCGTTATCGGGATAAGAGCTTTAAGGATGCCTTACAGAAGACCAAGATGTATTTGATTCAGCGAGGCTTTTCAAAGGATATTGCGGATCAGGCGATGACAGAGCTGGAATTTGAAAAGGATGAGGAGCAAGAGCTGGAGCAGTTGAAAAAACAAGGAGATAGACTGTGGGCGAGACATCATAAGCTGGAGCCTGGTAAACGCAGCTTGAAAATCAGGCAATCGTTGTACCAAAAGGGCTTTGATTATGACCTTATTTCTCAGTTTATCAGTGAAAAGGAATTAGAAGATGACGAAGAATAAATGGGAGTCATGGACTCCTGAAGCAACTAAAGATTTTCAACTAACCTTTATTTCATGGTATGAAAAGGAAAAACGGAATCTGCCTTGGCGTGTAAACCAAGACCCGTATCGGATATGGATATCGGAGATTATGCTGCAGCAGACTCGAGTAGATACGGTAATTGATTATTACTATCGCTTTATGGAGTGGTTTCCAACAATCAGTGATTTGGCAGAAGCCCCAGACGATCGCCTGTTGAAAGCTTGGGAAGGACTGGGCTATTATTCCAGAGCCAGAAACTTGAAGGCTGCTGCCCAGCAAATTGTCAGCGATTTTGATGGACAAATGCCGCAAACCATTGATGAAATCAGAGAGCTTAAGGGAATTGGACCTTATACGGCAGGAGCAATCGGAAGTATCGCCTTTGAGCTTCCTGAGCCTGCAATTGACGGCAATGTCATGCGGGTTGTGAGTCGCTTGTTTGAAATCGATGCGGATATCGCCAAAGCTTCCAGTCGAAAAATCTTTGATGAGGCAATGCGAACAATTATTGATGAACAGCGTCCGGGAGATTTCAATCAGGCAATGATGGACTTGGGCTCGGCAATCTGCACCCCAACTTCTCCAAAATGCGAGGAGTGTCCAATCAGTGCGTATTGTGAGAGCTATGCACAGGGAACGATGACTAATTATCCTGTAAAAACGAAGAAACAGAAGCCAAAGGATGTCTATTATATTGGCACAATCATTGAAAACAAGCAGCAGGAATATCTGTTGGAGCAGCGTGGAGAAAATGGTTTGTTGGCAAATATGTGGCTGTTTCCGATTCAAGAGGTCAGTAAAAAAGTTTTTGAACAGATGCAAAGCGAGTGGAGCGAAGAAGAACAACAGCTTTCTTTGGCGTTGGATCAAGAACAAGAGCTAATGGTAGCGGAAGAAAACGTCGTACCATTAGAGGGCTATGACCATGTTGTCTGGCAAAAAAGAAATCTTGGCGAGGTCACGCATATTTTCAGTCATTTGAAATGGCATATTCTAGTTTTTTATGGCAGAAATACCGGTGAAATGACGCTTGAAGAGAATCAAGAGTGGGTATCTGCTGACCGTTTCTCAGATTATGTTTTTCCAAAGCCGCAGCAGAAAATGGCTGCGTTGCTTGAGCAGGAGATGCGTTAAGAGTATAGACTGTTATGTGGTATGTTATTTTAATCTGTGGTTGATTCGTACTTATTTAAATAAAAAAGCAAAAAGAAGAGAAAAATATCCATGAAAAGTGGATTTTTTTTCTTCTTTCTATTTCTATATTACCACAAAATAGGGTGGAAAAACAGACTGTTCTTTTTTTGTTTTATGTGTTATTAAGTATTATCAACAAAGGAGGGGTAACTATGGATTATACTCTTGTTTCGTTATTTAATGATGTTCAGCCAATGGAAGTTAAGGCGTTGAATCAGCTGATTCAACGACAGGAGCTTCATTTATCGCAACAGCAGTTTCAGGAGTTGACTCTTAAGAAGGCGGAGGCGCTAGAGGCAAATCATTTGATTGATTTATCAGCAGAAAGCCAAAGCTATATCGCTGTAAAGCTGGCTCAGTCAACCTTGATAACCAAGGAAAATTATCTTCAGTATCTAGTCGATTTACAGGAAAGCTTCTATTTTTTGAGGGCCAGTCTGCTGTTCTCCTATTCTGATGAGGACCTTTTGGAAAAGCTGTTATCTGTTTTTGAAGAGTATGAAGGAGCTATCTCGCCTATGCAAGGGGTACTTGAAGAGTGGGCAATTAAAGTAAACTTAGAGGAAGGTGCAGTGGATGGAAGAGCTGACGACTCAATTTGACCGAAACGAAATTCTGTTTTTATTGAAGCGATTGATGGCTGAAAAAATGAGTGGTACAACAAGTATGCCAATTGATGAGGGAGAGAATCTGCTGCAGTCGATTTTATATACATTGACTTATGCTGAAACAGATGAGGTGATGGGAAAGATATCCGTTTCAGAAAGATTTAAGCAAGGGAAGCAGGCAATAAAAAAACAGCTGAAGCAGACTACTGAGCTGTACAAGCAGGTTTTGAAGACGAACAATCAACTGCCGATTGACTCTTATCAAAATCTTTTGAGAGATTTCGCTGATTTTTTTACCAGCTATGATATCGATTATGCGGCTCATCAAACGGGCAGCCTGTGGATTGACTATCAATTGGCATTTCCAATCGATGACCAGCGAACGAAAGGTGTTGATTTTGTCTCTGCCTATTTGGAAAGCTTGTTTTATGAAAATCTCTTTTGTACCTGCTTTTCTAAGCAGCAACTACTGGAGCTGTTTGAAGCCTATGGCAAACAGCTTCAGATGGATTATCGCAGAGACATTAACAATATTTATGACCGTGTGTTTTTTCAGGCCATAGGACGATTACTGACAGGGGCAAGGAAATCATCGAGCTTGCTCTTAACGGAAACGGATTTTCAACAGCTGCAGAAAATAGTTGAACAGCAAACAGAGAGTCAGATTAGACAGGCGTTCACTCAGCTTTTATCAGCGCTGAGGCTTCCGAACCATATCTATTATCATAAAACCTTTCAACTGTTTTATGACCGGATGACAAAAGAAGCAACAAAGGACATGCGACAGACTTTTTTCATCTTTCAACAACCAACTGTCTCACTGTTCTTAGTGAATGAGGGAATGCTGGCAGCTGACTTCTCTGCGGTCGTAACCAGTATAGAACGAGTGCAAAGCAAAGAAAAAATTGAGCTGCTGTTAAAAAATTTCCTATCCATTTATGATTATTTGGATTTTTTCGAACTGGAGCTGTTGAACGATAAAGAGTACGAGTTGTTGTTTGCCCAGTTGGGTATAGAAATGCTTGCGGTATTTATTAAGTTTATCGAAAGAGAGGAGCGAGAAGAAGCGGCAGAGGTCGAAGCGTTCGTCCATCAGTTCTTTGAAGCGAATTGGAAACAGCAACTGCAAAGCTACTTAAAATCATTGCCTAATGATGCTGTGCGGGAGTTGAATAACTATTTGAGGGGGATTGAATTGCCGCCTTTAGATTTTCAATGAGAATAGGAACTCTCTTGTATGCAAAAGAAAAAATTGTGCTATAATTAAGAGGATATCGATGTAATGAGCACCTGGGGCTGAGACATTAGTGATTTGGCAACTCCAAAACGGTGTTCCAAACCAGCTTTTGTCGCTACCTCACGGGAAAGCAGGGGTACTATGAAGATTCCTAAAGAAGGAGAGTTTGTAACCATTCAGAGTTATAAACATGACGGTCATTTACATCGAACCTGGCGAGATACCATGGTATTAAAGACAAGTGAGTATTCCTTAATTGGCGTGAACGATCATACTTTGGTAACAGAGTCTGATGGTCGCCGTTGGGTTACTCGTGAGCCGGCTATTGTTTATTTTCATAAAAAATACTGGTTCAACGTAATAGCAATGATCAGAGAAAAGGGGGTTTCTTATTATTGCAATCTGGCTTCACCGTTTCTTTTAGATGACGAAGCTTTAAAGTATATTGATTATGATTTGGATATCAAGGTTTTTCCTGATGGAGAAAAACGTTTGCTTGATGTAGATGAATACGAATTTCACAGCAAGATCATGAATTATCCGAATGATATCGATTTTATTTTGAAGGAGAATGTAAAAATTCTTGTGGATTGGATTAATAACGAACGCGGACCATTTTCTGAGGCTTATATTGATATCTGGTATCAGCGTTATCAGCAGCTTGCTAAAAAGTAGTCGATGTAAAGAATCAGATTGAATATAAAACACCCTGAGTAATCACGCTCAGGGTGTTTTATTGTTTTCTAAAGGCTTATTTTAGCAGTTGTTATAACCCTCAGATAGTTTTTCAAGTGCAAAAGGAACATCAGGTTCAGTTGTGGCTTCGAGACTGGCAAACATCAGGGGTTTATCATGTTTCAGGAAGCTAAGTATCTGATCGTATTTCATCCAGCCCGTTCCGACAGGTACAATTTTCACCTGATTGTTTTCAATCACAAAATCCTTTAGATGGAAACAACTGATGTCATCACGAAGATCATTCAGGGCATGAAAGACAACTTCTTCCTGTTTCTGATGGTTGTCTACTGAAATCAAGTTTGCACAGTCCATGATAATCTTCAAATTCGGTGATTGTACCTCATTAATCAGGCGCCGAGCAAGCGCCGAGGTATAAAGCGGATGATTGATACCCGCCTCAATGCCAACAGTCACACCGAATTGTTCTGCGAATGCCACCATCTCAATGACGGAATCACGGGCGAGCTGATACGCTTCTTCCGTGTAATTCTTTGTGGTGTAGCCATTTCCAACGCTCCCTGTTTCTGTACCAACCACTGCGGCATGATAATCGTTTGCCAAGGTGATGTGATGCTTGAAACTGTCAATTTCCTGTTTTCTAATTTGAGGGTCCGGACTGGCAAGATTGACATAACAGCCAAGGATAGAAATTTTTATCCCCAGATTTTGCAAGTAGTCCCCAATATAACTGGCTGTCCCGCTGGAAATACTTGTCAACGTAGGAGCCATTTCAGGGAAAGATTTTTTTATCGCAAATTGAATATGTGTAAAACTGTAATGCCGGATTTTTTCTCCCAGCTCTTCACGTGTGTCAGCAGTAAGATCATGAGCACGAATACCCAGATTTAAAGGAATCATTGCGCGGCCTCTTTTCTTAGAATTTCTTTTAGTACATGTCAGATGACAAAATAGTTCATCAATTTAGAAGGCGAAATAGCTTTCTGCATTTTTATAGCTGACAGCTTTTACGAGATCAGCCAGAAGCTGTTCGTCCGTCGGTGCTTCGCCACGTTCCACAATTTCACCGATAAACTCGCAAAGAACACGGCGGAAATATTCATGCCGAGTGTAAGACAGGAAGCTGCGGGAGTCCGTCAGCATACCGACAAAATTGTGTAAGACACTTCCATCTGCCAGTTGAGTCAGCTGTTGTCGCATGCCGGCACGTGTATCGTTGAACCACCAGCCTGATCCCAGCTGCAGTTTACCGGCAACCTCTTTTTGGAAACAGCCAAGCAAAGCGACTAGTGCAGGATAATCATTTGGATTCAACGAGTACAAAATTGTTTTTGGCAGCTGATCGGTCTGTTCTGCGCGATTCAGTAATTTTTGCAGCGGAATAGTCAATGAAAGGTCGTTGATGCCATCGTATCCGGTATCCGGACCTAACTGTTTCAGCATGCGGTCATTACAATTACGGTAAGCGTGGATATGCAGCTGCATCGTCCAATTGTATTTATGATAGAAATGGATGAGATGAATCAAGGTCTCTGTTCGGTAAGCATCAATTTCTTTGTCAGTCAGTGTTTTACCTGCTAATCCTTTTTGAAAAATTACCTCCAACGTTTCTGCATCGGCCTCCTCGTAACGAAGGATATCCAATGCATGATCGGAAAGACGACCTCCCAGCTCGTGGAAATAGTCCACCCGACTACCTAAAACGGCAATCAATTCTTCATAGTTGGTTACAGGCTGGTCGCTGGCCTCAGCTAATCGCTTAATCCACTGTGGAAAACCCGATTGATTGATATTTAGTGCTTTGTCAGGACGGAAAGAAGGCAGCACCTTGAAGCGTGATTCCTCCTGTGCTAATAGCTTGTGATAGCTGAGATCGTCTGCGGGATCATCTGTGGTACAGACGACCTTTACATTTGACTGGCTGATAATCTCTCTTCGCTTAAAGCTGTCGGCTGCCAGCTTTCCGTTTGCCAGCTGCCAAATTTGTTCTGTGTTTTCTTTGTTTACCAAAAGGTCTATGTCAAAGAACCGCTTCAATTCAAGATGCGTCCATGTATACAAAGGGTTTCCAATAAGCTTTGGAACAGTCTCACACCAGACTGCAAATTTATCATAGTCTGAAGCGTCCCCTGTGATATGAGATTCAGGAACACCGCAGGCCCGCATTAAGCGCCATTTGTAGTGGTCACCGTAAAGCCAGGCAGCGGTAATATTTGCAAAGTTTTTGTTTTCATAAATTTCCTTTGGTTCTAAGTGACAGTGATAGTCAATAATTGGCATCGCTTTAGCATGATTGTGATAGAGCGTTTTTGCCCAATCGGTAGACAGTAAGAAATCGTCGTTTAAAAACATAGAGGTTATTCCTTCTTTCTAAGTATTTTCACTATTCATAGTGTGGTGAAATAGAAGTAGTGTATGTTACAGTTGAAGGGTTACGGTTCAACTGTAATAAGTGATGAGTATCACAAGAGACCGGTCGAAATAGTCTTGGTAATCGCACAGATTAGTAAGTAAATCTGTTGGACAATGTGGACTCTTCAGCGCTTCATAGACTTTTGGGAGCTGGTGATGGACAGCTCCCAAAAAGAAAAATTACAAGGTTACACCGTTTTTGAAGATTGCCACTTCGCGGACATCGTTTTCTTCATTTCGTGTCTGTTCACCGCTTGCAACAGCAATCAGTTTTGTAATAAATTCTTGTAACACATCCTCCATTGAGCGCTCCAACAATGAGCCCGCATTGAAATCCATCCAGTGACCTTTTCTTTCAAAAATCGTATTATTGGTTGCGACCTTGACTGTCGGTACATAGGCACCAAATGGCGTTCCCCGACCAGTTGTGAATAGAACCATGTGACAATCGGAGGAAGCCAATGCAGAAGCCGCAACTAGATCGTTTCCTGGTGCTTGCAATAAGCTCAAACCTTTTTTAGAGAGCTTTTCTCCGTATTTCAGTACATCAACAACAGGTGCTGTACCGGCTTTTTGGGTACAGCCCAATGATTTATCTTCCAGCGTTGTGATTCCTCCGGCTTTGTTTCCCGGTGAAGGATTTTCGTAAACAGGCTCGCCATAAGACAGAAAATATTGTTTGAAATCGTTAATCAAATGGACAATATCGTTAAACACTTCTTCGTTTTCTGCTCTAGCCATCAGCATCTGTTCCGCACCGAACATTTCTGGTACCTCAGTGAGAATGGTACTGCCGCCTTGGGCAATCAAGAAATCTGAAAAAGCACCAAGCAAAGGATTTGCTGTGATTCCTGAGAAGCCATCTGAGCCTCCGCATTTTAATCCAACATTCAGTTCTGAAAGGGGAACTTCTTCTCGTTGGTCGTTCTTGGCTTCTTGATAGAGCTCTTCCAGAAGCTCAACGCCTTTTTCTACTTCATCATAGACCTCCTGAGCAACTAAGAACTTCACTCGGTTTTCATCATACGCGCCCAGCTTTTCTTTGAATGCAGGAATTGTATTGTTTTCACAGCCTAAGCCAAAGACAAGCACACCTCCTGCGTTCGGGTGTTTAACCGCATCAATCAAGACATCACGCGTGTTTTGATGATCGGTTCCCAGCTGAGAACAGCCATAGGGATGTTTGAGAATAGTGATATTATCAAAGGGCCCTAAGTCAGGATGCTTCGCTTTGAATTCCTTCAGCATCAGCTCTGCCATACCGTTAACGCAGCCAACCGTAGGTATGATGAACAGGTCATTTCGAATGCCGACTTTCCCATTAGCCCGTTTGTAGCCTTGGAAGGTTAGGTTCGTTTTAGGATAATGAACCTGCTGCAGATTTGGTTGATAGGAATAATCCAGTTCACCGGCCAAATTGGTTTTCACGTTATGTGTGTGAAGCCAGTCACCGATAAAAACATCGCAAAGAGTATGACCAATGGGATAGCCGTATTTCAGCACATCATGTCCTTCAGGCATGTCTACTAAAGCAATCTTATGTCCTTGAGGAATATCCTGATTGGCAGTGATTTCGAAGTCATTTAGTATCACGTGTTCTCCCTGTTTGATAGGGCGAAGAGCAACGGCAACGGTATCATAAGGATTCAGCTTCATTAATGGTGATTTAGTCAATAATTCAGGCATAGATTTTCTCTCCTTTATTCAACTCTTGAATCATTTTTCTTGAACCAATCGTTTCAAGCTGTGAAATATAGTATTGGACTTGTTCTGAAAGTCCTGAAACAGCAGTCAAATCTTGCCCCCATAATTCCTTTGCGGAAAGAATCGTTTCAACCACGGTATCAGGTGTTTGCCAAGCTTGTTCAAAAAGTGTAATCACCGCAGCATCATCCTGCGGCTGGAATTTATCCCCACGGTAAGTTAGGATTAGCGCAGCCAAAGCAGCAGTCATGTAAGGCGGCAGTTCATATTTATTTTTCTGATAGTCTAAAAGTATAGGAAGAAGTCTGGCTTTGTATTTTGATACGCTGTTCAAGGCAATCGATGTCAGCATGTGATGAACAAAGGGATTCAAAAAGCGTTCCTTGATTTGTTCTGCATAGATTGTCAGCTCATTTTCAGGAAGACTCAGCATTGGTATCAACTCGTCTGAAAACAAATGGTCAATAAAGTGACGGAAGTCTTGATCCTTCATAACACCCTCTACAGTTTCTATATCTGCCAGTAATGCCAACGGAACCATTGCTGTATGAGGTCCATTCAGCAAATGAACCTTTCTTTCGCGGTAAGGAGTCATATCGTCTGTAACAATAACGTTTAATCCAGCTTTTTCTAAAGGCAAGCTCTCTTTCAATGACTGCGGTCCTTCGATAACCCAAAGCATAAATGGCTCGGCTTTGACCATCAAGCTGTCTTCATACCCATGCTTTTCATTTAGCTCGGCAGCGGAATCTCTCGGATAGCCGGGAACAATGCGGTCGACCAAACTACAGCAGAAAGTATTTTCAGCTTCCAACCAGTGGAGGAAATCAGCCCCTAATTGCCAGTCTTTTGCATAGGTCTGTACAATTTCTTTCAGCTTTTCGCCATTTCGGTCAATCAATTCGCAAGGAATAATCGTAAAGCCTTTTTTTCCAAGCTCAAAGCGTCTGTACAGCAAAGCGGTCAGCTTGCCTGGATAGCTTTGCTGAGGGTGGTCGGAAAGCTGATCCGAAGGGGTGTACTGAATACCAGCTTCGGTTGTGTTGGAAACGATAAACTCAATTGAATCGTTTTCAGCCAAAGCCAGATAATCGTCCCACTCCTTGTAAGGGTTAATCACTGTATCAATCACAGAAATGATTTCGGAGGTGTTGATGATTTCCTTGTTCAGCAGCCCCTCAAGAATCACTGTATACAAATAATCCTGCTTCTTCAGCATTTCCCCTAAGCCCTGATCGATTGGTTGAACAACAGCCACACTGCCCTTGAACAGCTGCTGCTTATTCATCTCCTGAATTTGCCAGTCGACAAACCCGCGCATGAAGTTCCCCTCACCAAATTGAATAACTTTTACGGGCTGTTCCTTGTTGGTTTCAATGATTCTTTTTGATAGTTTTTCCATAGCTTTAACAAACTCCTTTTCTTTTGAGTATAATTGCACACGTGAACATTTTTATTTAAAACAAAGACATTACGTCTTTGAAATTGCTGCTACTGACTCTCGAATCTGAAGACTGGTTTTAATGCGATATTGCTGCGGTTTGATTTTTGCACCATTAATCATTTCTAGTAGAAGCTCTGTCCCAGTCTGACTAATTTCCTTGATTGGTTTATGGACCGTTGTCAAAGGAGGATTCAAATAAGCAACAAGCTTACTATCATCAAATCCAATCAGAGAAATATCTGCGGGAATTTGGAACCCTTTTTCTGCTGCCGCTCTCATTGCACCAATCGCCATGTCGTCATTTGCACAGAATACCAATGTTGGAAGGGGAGATAAGGCTAGAATTTGCTTCATTTCTGTAAAGCCGCTCTCAATGCTGTAGTCTCCTCTAAAGAAATAGTCATGGTTGATAGGCAGCTGATTTTTTTCCATGCTGTTAATCAGACCTTGCTTCCGTTCGTTAGAAGAACGGAAATCATCCTTCCCTCCAATGTAGGCAATTTTTTCGTGCCCAAGCTGGATGGCATAATCAATCGCTTCTGTTACTCCCTCCGCATCATTTGCAAGAACATTAATAATTTCAGCGTCATCTAAAGGACGATTGAGGACGACAAAGGGTATTTTTTGCTGCTTGACATAATCAATGAAAGAACCATCATTATCACTTTGGCTCATAATCACAATCCCGTCATAGCGTTGGAAGTTAACACGTTCCAAGGCTTGGATTTCATCAATTCCCTCTACAGAGAGACTGTAGCTTTCGTCTAAAATAGAGTGGATACCGGTAATGACATCTACTAAAAAGCTGGAGCTGGTTCCCTGATCGATACTGGAAAAGAAAAGACCAATCATATAATTTTTTTGATTCACTAGACTTTTTGCATTGAAATTCGGAACATAGTTCAATTCCTCAGCAATTTTTTGAATTTTTTTTCGCGTGTCAAGCTTGATTAATGGATTATCATTCAACGCACGGGAAACGGTAGTATGGGAAACACCTGCCACTTTTGCGATATCTTTTATAGTAACCATAATCCACCTCGTTTTTTATAATTGTGAACGTTAACATCATAGTATGAAATCTTTAGAATGTCAATATTAAAATGCTTATTTAACAGCGATGCACACGTGAAAATTAGGTTGGAATTTTTCGTTGAATGTGATAGTCTATTGTTGAAGGATTCATTTTGACTGAAGGTTGCTGTTTCAAAATGAAAAGGCATTCAGTTTCTGTAGAAGCTTGATAAGAATACAGAGGCTTGTTTTCATTCAACTCGGAGTGAAAGTGACGAGGTTGGAAGCAGCAGATAAATTTTTTTGTGGAAGGGGTTTGAGCATGGGAGCAATCGATTATACGATTACAGATTTTGGTGCATCATCGAAGGCACAAATGAACACAGAAGCGATTCAACGAGCAATTGATGCAGCAAGTGAGGCAGGAGGAGGAAGAGTGGTGATTCCCGCTGGAACATTTATGACGGGAGCACTGTTCCTGAAAAGTAACATCACACTTTATTTAAGCTCCGGTGCAGTCTTGAAATTTTCTGATAATCAGGAAGATTATCCAGTTGTTACCTCACGATGGGAAGGCGTTCAGCAAGAGGTTTACGCATCGTGTCTATACGCTGAAAATGCTGAGAATATCTCAGTAACGGGCTTCGGTGTACTTAATGGAAATGGAAAAAAATGGTGGGAGATTTTTAGAAATAGACAGTCTGAGCTTAAGTTTCCACGACCTAAATTAATCAGCTTTGATAACTGCAGCAGAATCACAATCAGAGATGTACGGTTGATTGATTCACCTAGCTGGACCGTTAATCCGATTCTTTGTGAAAATGTCACTGTTGATAATGTATCCATTCTCAATCCCGCAGATTCACCAAATACTGATGGGATTGATCCTGAATCCTGTAAAAATGTTCGTATCAGCAATTGTCATATTGATGTAGGGGACGATTGTATTGCAGTGAAGGCCGGGACTGAAGGAACAGAGAAGCGTGTCTCCTGTGAAAATGTAACGATTACTAACTGTACAATGGTTCATGGACATGGCGGTATCGTTCTCGGCAGCGAGATGAGCGGAGATATCCGAAACGTGACGATTACTAACTGCGTATTTCAAGGAACCGATCGAGGGATACGCTTGAAATCACGTCGTGGCAGAGGCGGTATTATAGAAGATATTCGCATTAGTAATCTTGTCATGGATAATGTGGTTTGTCCATTTATCATTAATTTGTATTACTTTTGGGGACCAAGCGGAGAGCAGCAGTATGTTTGGGATAAGAATCCGCAGCCGATTACAGAAGCCACGCCTTGCTTTCGCAGGCTTCATTTTATGAACATCACTGCTAAAAATGTACAGGCAGCAGCAGGGTTTATCTATGGCTTGGCTGAGCAATACGCATCAGATATTACATTTGATAATATTCGTATTTCTATGGCTGAGGAAGCTGAGGCGGGGGAGCCGGCGATGATGATGGGGATTGAAAAAATGAAAAATCAAGGCTTTATTATTCATTTTGCTGAAAATCTCGTATTCGAAAGAGTATCGATTGAGAATCATCTTGGACAAGCATTTCAGGTTGAGGAGTCAAGGGATGTAGAAATCTTGAATAGTCGGTCAAAAAAATTAGGGGAACGACATTTTGAGAAGCTCTAAGGTAGAATACAGCAGTGTAGACAGTTTCTGACAGAGAGGATCAATCAGCTATGAAAGAAAAACAAGAGAAATCTCGCTCCCTGAATACAGTTCTGAATACCTTTTACATTCTGTTTGTGGCAGTTATTATCATTTTTTCTCTGATTTTTTCCAGTATTACAACAACAAGAGAAGTAACAGATACCGCCTATACAAATGTCGAAAACACTTTGAAGGACCGTTACAGTGTACTTGAAAGAACCTTTGACCAAATGTTTGAACAGGTTGTAAATTTGAACAACAACCCCAATCTCCTTGAAGTGATTAATAATGAACGTGATGCCTTGAGACAAGCGGTAAATATGAACACAAGCATCAAGGATTTATACTATCGTTTTCAGGACGTTCTTGACTCCATCTATATCAATATCAACGATGGGGAATTCTTTTTTAATGGTGGAGAAATAGCACCAGGCTTGAACGAAATCAATTACCATACTTTTTTCGAGCTTGGAAACGGCGAAGCAAAGTATTTCTGGTTGGATTTTGATGAAAGCCCCTTTTCGCAGGATGAGAGAAAGACCATTTCTATTTGCAAAATAATTGGTGATAATTCATCTGAGGCAAGTGGTGTGATTGTCTTCAATCTGAGATATGACTACATTGAAAACTTGTTAAATGAAAGCTTTATAACAGATAACGGCCGTCTGTTTTTAGTAAGTCCTAAAACGAATATTTCTACGTCAGACCGCCTATTTCCTAAGGAGCTGTTTGAAGACTTGAATGACAGCTGGCAGGTAAAAGCTGTAGACGGTAAAAGCTATCATCTTGAAAGCCAGACCTTTGATTTAAATCAGTGGCGTTTAGTCGCTGTATTCCCGGATAAGGATTTGCAGAAAAGCCAATCAGCGTATCTCACTTTGGCAGCCGCACTATTTCTATTTTTATTTCTTGCCGGAACGATTATGGTGATTGTTGTCGGACGTTATATTTCCAAGCCTATTCAAAATCTTGCCAAGGAGATTGAAGCAACGAGTATCACGGATCATAAAGGACCTTTAGCAATCAATCAGAAGCATTTCAATGAACTGGCAGTGCTGTATCGCAGCTTCAATTCAATGATTGAAAAGAATGAACGTTTGTTAAATGAGAATGAAAAGAACCATGATGAGCGAAGCCGGTTGGAAATCGAGCTGCTTCAATCTCAGATTAACCCGCATTTTCTTTACAATACACTCTATTCTATCCAAAGCTTGAGTGATATGGGGATGAATAAGGATGCCTCCTTGATGACCCGTTCGTTGGCAGAATTTTATCGCACAGGGATTAGTAAAGGAAATCTGTTGGTTTCATTAGAGGAAGAGCTGGATCATGTGAAGAACTATTTAATGATTATGAGCTATCGCTATAGAGATCGTTTTGACTATAAGATAGAAGTAGAGCGACCGGAGCTTTTACAGGCGATGATTCCTAAAATTTCACTTCAGCCAATCGTTGAAAATTCCATTTATCACGGGTTGAAGGAACTGGCTGTTAAAGGACTGCTGGAAATACAAATCAAGGAGAGTAATGACAATGTTTTGCTGATTATAAGAGATAATGGCCGAGGAATACCTGATGAGCGGTTGAAGATTATCAATGAAGAGATTAACCTATCAGCTTTGAATAGCCGTAAGGTAACAGGAATTGGTCTGCGCAGTGTTAACTTAAGAATTAAAAATTGTTTTGGTGCTTCATATGGCTTGTGGATAGAAAATTGTGAACATGGGACCTTGATTAAAATAGTTATTCCAAAAGAGACATAACGAATGTCATAATCGGTGCTTTTGTTGGGGACACGTGTTGGAGAAGCAGATAACTAAGGAGAAAAACAATGAGAAAGCTATTAATTGTAGAAGATGAGTGGATCATTCGTAAGGCGTTAATGTCACTACCTTGGGAAACCATTGGCGTAACGGAGATACTTGAGGCGGACAATGGACAGGAAGGACTGTCCTGCTATAAAGAGCATCAGCCTCAGGTTATCCTTTCCGATATTAATATGCCGTTTGTCGATGGACTTGCAATGGGAAAAGAAATCGCGGCGCAAAGTAAAAGCTGCCAAATAATTTTCCTGACAGGCTACAGTGAGTTCAGTTATGCACAAGCAGCAATCAGTCTTAAGGCATTTGATTATATTTTGAAGCCAGTGGATGCTTCTGTTTTGCTGCCGCAGGTGGATGAAGCTTTCAAGTTGGTAGAAGAAGAGCTGTTGACAGAGCAGACTTCCTGGGAATATCAACGGCGAGAACTGATAAAGAAAATTATCCTTTCAAAAAAGAACGAAGAGAAAGAAAAAATTGAGGACTTCTTCCCTATTGAAGGAGCATACCTGTGTATGTGCTATTTTCTGAACAAGCAAACACTGGAGCTGCCGAGTACGGTTCACAAGGAGGTCCTGCGTTTGGAGGACAACACTTATTTTGCGCTGATTCAATTAGAACAACAGGCGGAATTTCAGAAGTGGTTGTCCAGTCCGGAGCTGAAAGAGCTTTTGTTGCGGCAAGAGGGGTGGATAGGACTTAGTTCAATTAGCAGTGATCCTAAAGAAATCAGCGACAAAATTATTGAAGCACGAATCAGCTTTGAAAAGAATAAGTTCGATCAGCCGGGAATCTATACCTATGATCTGCAAACGTCACGACTGGATTTCTCGCCAATCTTAATCGAGCTGGAACAAAGGCTTGCGCAGCAAATTGAGAACCGAGCACCAAAAAAATTCTACGAGATTTTGCGGTCTTTAGAAACGAATGGAACATTGATGACCTTGCCGCTTTCTCAGGTTCGTCCTTTTTTGATGAAGCAGGTGTTTATGCTGTTTCAGGCGGTTCCAAGTGTTATTTCCTGCGATGAGTTCACGGTTTATCAGAAAATAACCTCCAGTACAGTCGTTGGAGAAATGCTGTTTCCTGTTAAGGAAATGATTGAGTGTTGGCAGAAAAATCAAGAGGTTGGCAGTAAAGCGGATACGATTATTCAACAAGCCAAGCGTTTTATTGACAGTCATTATGCGGACGATGAAATATCCTTGCAGCGGGTCGCAGAAAATATTCATGTCTCAGCACCCTATTTAAGCAATCTATTCAAAAGTGAGACAGGGAAAAATTATACAGAATACCTATTCGAACGAAGAATGGCTGCTGCGTATCTGCTTCTTCGTGACACGAATAAAACAATTACAGAAATCTCTTTGGAAACCGGTTTTACTAACCCTAATTATTTTTCAAGCTGCTTTAAAAAAGACAGCGGTGTATCACCCAAGCAATATAGAAGCAAGTATAAAGAGGAACAAAAAGCCGCAACTGCTGAATGATATTTTTCCTGCAGCTGAAACTAGTATTTTTCGTTGAATAGAATGATGAGATGAAACAGAGTGAAGAAGAGACCTCTGTTTCATCTTTTTTTTTAACCATAGCTGTTCCGCTTTTCTCGCTTTTACATGTTCATTGATTGAAAAAGAATCAAAATACCTAGGTTGTTTCCTCTCATTTTTTTCATATCTTAAAATTTTATATGTTTGTCTTAAAATAATGAATGTTGGTTGTAACCGTTTTCTAGTATTTTAGTAGTATAGATAAATCCTATTGAATGGATGAGGGAAATAATTATTTATATTGCCTAAAGTGAAAACGAAAGATACGTTTCGTTTGAGGTATTGTCTAATAAGTGTTTCTTGTTTCAGCCATGTACAACGCTCATTTTATGTACATAGAACTTTTTCAGGATTTGTATAGAAAATGTTAGGAGGAGAAAAATGGAAACAGAAGTTACACTGCCCAAAGTGCAGAAGAAAAAGAAAAAGATTCAAAAAGCACCCTATTTGCTATTATTACCGACACTAGTAATGATTACGGCTCTTTTATTCTTTCCGATGGCAAGGATCTTCTACTACAGCTTTCAAAATTACGATATCTCAGCACCGTTTTATGATTCATTTGCTGGATTCGATAATTTTGTGAAGATTTTTACAGAAGATGCTTACTTTATTCCAAGCTTGATTAACAGTCTGAAATGGGTTGTCTCTCAAGTGGCACTGCAGCTGGGATTGGGTATGGGAATTGCATTGATTTTAAACAAAAAATTCAAGTTCAGAGGACTGACGAGGGGCTTCGTCTTTGTTCCTTGGGCGATTTCAGGGGTACTTACCTCAGTAATGTGGAGTCTGATGTATAACGAGCACATGGGGGTGTTCAATGATATTCTAATGAAAATCGGACTTATCAGCGAACCACAAGCTTTTCTGGCAAGTACCAACAGTGCGTTTATCGCTGTAGTAGTTGCAGAACTATGGCGCGGGATTCCTTTCTTTGCGGTAACGCTGTTGGCTTCTCTGCAAAGCATTCCGGAAGAGCTGTATGAAGCAGCGGCGATGGATGGTTCAAATCGTTGGACCTCGTTTATCAATATTACACTGCCGCAATTAAAACGGACAATCGTGTTAACTACTTTATTAAGAACTGTATGGGAATTCAATAATGTTGATTTGATGTACAACTTAACCAATGGCGGACCAGCCAACTCAACCATGACTTATGCAATGTATATTGCGAAAACAGCTGTTCACGGTAGTGACTTTGGTTATGGTTCAGCGTTGACAGTTGTGGCATTTCTGATTCTGACCATCATTGCATTAGTATATCTGAAGATTTCTAAATTCGAGGAGGCATAGTCTTGTGTATAATAGACAGGGAAAACTAGATAAAACATTGACCTTTTACTTTCCTCTAGCCATGATGCTGGTTTGGACATTGTTCCCGATTTACTGGACACTGAACACAGCGTTGAAGCCTGAGGGAGATATTATTCAAACACCGCTTCAATATTTACCATCAAGTCCGACGTTCCAGAATTTCATTAATGCCTGGAATGATGTCGGCTTTGAAAAATATTTTACTAACAGTGTCATAGTTGGCGTAGGAACAGTTCTTTTGACCTTGGTACTATCTGTATTAGCCGGCTATGCTTTAGCACGTTATGATTTCAAGGGAAAAAGAGTGTTCATGATGATTCTGCTGATGACACAGTTCATTCCGCGCTCTATGCTGATTATTCCGCTATTCGTAATGTTCAGTAATATTGGTATGATTAGTAATCCGATTTCATTGATGCTGGTCTATTCAGCGGTTCAGATTCCATTTTCTGCAATCCTGATGAGTGGATTTATTTCCGGGATTCCGGCAGAGCTGGAGGAAGCAGCAGCAATTGACGGTGCAACAAGAATGCAGGCGATTCGCCAAGTTATCGTACCTTTACTATTACCAGGTGTGGTAGCAACAGGTATCAACATTTTCGTCTATGCATGGAACGAATTCCTATTGGCATTGATGCTGACGAATGTTCAAAGCAAGTTTACATTACCGGTTGGTTTGAGCTTTATGATGGGTGAGTTTAACGTAAATTATGGCGCACTGGCAGCAGGAAGTATTATTGCTTTGATTCCATCAATCATTCTCTTTATGTTTGCACAGAAGCATTTAGTTAATGGAATGGGCGGAGCTGTTAAAGGATAAATTAGGAGGAATAAAAATGTCAAAGAAAGCGTTAAAGTTAGCAAGTGTATTGGCGTTAACAGGGTTATTGGTTGCGGGCTGCGGCTCGGGCAGCAGCGGTTCATCGAAATCTGCAAAAAGCGGTTCCGGGGATGGGGAAGATGTAAAGCTAACCTTCTGGGATGAAAATTCCGGTCCGGATAGAACGCCGATTTGGGAAAAGCTGATTGATGATTTTGAAAAAGAAAATCCAAACATCACGGTTGAATATGTAGGCTTACCAAAAGACGAAGCAAAATCAAAATTGGATGCAGCAATCGCTGCTAACGATACACCGGATGTAGCCTCTTTACAATCCAGCTGGCTGCCTGAATTTTCGATTCGTGGAGCTTTACTACCACTGGATGATTACTTGAAGGATTCAGAGCTCAAGGAGCTGATTAATGAAGGAGCGGTTGAATTCAACAAAGAAATCGTTCAAGATGGTAAACTCTATGGAATTCCTTACACACAGAACTTGGATATTCTATGGATTCGTGAAGATGTATTCGCGGAAAATAATCTGAACGCACCTGAAACATGGGATGACTTTTTCACAGATGTAGATAAGCTGACAACAGATGATATGTACGGCTACACTATTCGCGGCGGTGCCGGCGGTTCTCTTCAATTGCAACGTTTGATGTATGCGTACTCAGGAATCACAGAGTATGTTGACAAGAATGGCAAAGCGACAGTGAACGATCCAAAACATGTGGAATTTCTTGAAAAATATTTTGCACTGTACCAAAAAAACACACCGAAAAGTGATATCACAAACGGCTACAAAGAAATGGTTGCAGTTTTCGATACAGGAAAAGCAGCAATCCTGCATCATAACATCGGTTCCTTCGGAGAGCACAGCAAATCATTGGAGGCTGACCAGTTTGAAGCAGTACCATTGCCGAAATCAACAGAAGGCAACTATGTAGCAGAAGGCGGAAACACAATTGGAATCTCGGCGTTTGCCAACACAGATCATCCGGAAGAAGCTTGGAAGCTGGTGGAATTCTTGAATTCTGCTTCAAGTCAAAGCTACTGGAATGAAAAAATTGGACAAATTCCAACGAACTCAGATGTATTGAATGAAGATTGGATTAAGGATGCGCAGCATATCAAAGTTGCTTTTGAAGTTTATGATAATCCTGAAACTGAGTTGTATCAACCACCATTCTACCTGCCTGACTACCGTTCTATTTTAGATAACAAAGTAGATCCCGGTATCCAAGCAGTGATGAGTGGAGACAAGACAGTAGAAGCGTTCCTTGATGAATGGGCAAAAGCCATTGAGGACTCAAAAGTTAAATATGATGAGGCAATGAACTAAACAGGAAAAAATAAGCCTCTTTGCTTGAAATAATAGAAAAGTGATAAGATAATTGCTTCAATACTATTGGGAGATAGTTAGAGTAATAAATAGAAAAGAGATTGCACAGATGGGTCGTGCAGTCTCTTTTTTTATTGGGCATCATTTTATGAATGGAAAGGGATTTAATCAGGAGACGGCATACCCACATGAAATTTATAAGCCGAATAATTGTAGAAAGTAAACAGAGGGATTATCATTGTTTCATACTAAGAAGAAAGAAGGACTTTTCATGACAAAAAGAATTTCTTTAGAAAAATCAGCACTTGAATTTAGCGAAGCGAATGCAAATCCGCCGTTTATTTATCAATTACCTGTTGAAGAAGCACGTGCTCTGTTGGAAAAGGTTCAAGATTCTGATGTAGAAAAGCTGGATGCAGCAATTGATGACCAGGAATGGGACTTAGGGGAGCATGGAAAAATCAATGTGCGTACAGTAAAACCAAAAAATGCCGAAGGACAGCTGCCTGTCATTTTATATATTCATGGAGCCGGTTGGGTGCTTGGTAGTGCACATACTCATGACAAGCTGGTGCGAGAGCTGGCCGTGAGAACAAACTCAATTGTCTTTGTGCCTGAATACGATCGTTCACCTGAAGCTAAGTATCCGGTAGCTATTGAGCAAAGCTATGCGACTCTTTTGAAGATTGTTGCAGATGCGGATGGGACCTATGATATTAATCGACTGTCCATTGCCGGAGACAGTGTCGGAGGCAATATGGCAACCGTTGTGACGATGCTTGCGAAGGATCGAAAAGGACCAAAAATCAATCAACAGCTTCTATTTTATCCAGTAACCAATCATGCTTTTGATACTGAGTCTTACAATCAGTTTGCGACGGATTATTTCTTGGCAAAAGAAGGAATGAAATGGTTTTGGGATAATTATCTGCCTGAAGGACAGGATTCTACGATTAAGACGATTTCGCCGTTACAAGCAACGAAAGAAGACTTGGCAGGACTTCCTGCAGCACTGATTTTGAATGGTGAAGCAGATGTTCTGCGAGACGAAGGGGAAGAGTATGCACGTCACCTGCGTGAGGCAGGGGTGGATGTAACACAAATTCGTTTCCAAGGGATGATTCATGACTTTGTGATGGTCAATTCGATGGATCAAAGCAATGCTGCGAGAGCTGCTATGAATATTGCTACAGATTGGTTGAACAAAGGAAATGCAAAATAGTCGTAAAAAATAAGGAAAACTATTAGAAAAAATGGCCTGGGATATAAATAGTTTCCCAAACTCATAATATATCCATATCCGAATAAACGTTGGGACAGAAGCTGCTTCTGTCCCAACGTCTTTTGTTCAACTATCAAAATGGCAGCTTATGGGGTGCGAGCTTATCCCAATCAAAGGTGACACCAATTCCGATTTCTTCTGGCGCTACAGCCATTCCGTCGTTCTTGTCAATCACAAGTGGACGTGTCGTGTATTGGTCAATTGGAAAGCTGTGCATTTCGAGATAGCCGGCATTAGGCATAGCTGCCAGCAGACTTACATGCAGCTCTTGCATGCCATGGGTAGAGACGGCTAAATTATTTGCTTGAGCCAGATAGGCAACCTTTAACCAGCCGGTGATTCCACCAACATTGGACGCATCAGGCTGAGGAAAATCAACATGACCATACTTCAGTAAATGATGAAATTCTGTTAATGTTCGAAGGTTTTCACCACCTGCTACTGCTATATGACCTTCTTCTGCGATACGGGCATATCCTTCGTAGTCCTCTGGAATGGTAGGCTCTTCAAGGAAAAGAATGTTGTAAGGAGCCATTGCTTTAGCGGCTCTGATTGCTTTTTCAACAGACCAGCTCATATTTGCATCCACCATAAAAGTTACATCTGGACCAATTAGCTCTCTGACAGCGGCGATTCGCTGGATATCCTCTTCTAATGTCTGCTGTCCCAATTTAATTTTGACCGCATTTAATCCCATATCAAGATATTTTTGGTTGTTAGCCAGCAGCTTTTCCAACGGGAAATTCAAATCAATTGCCCCACCATAGCATTTAACCTTGTTACTGGTTCCACCCAATAATTTATATAGCGGCTCGTTCGCTTTTTTTGTACGCAAATCCCATAAAGCAATATCACAGGCAGCAATAGCGAAGCTTGCCAAGCCGCCTCGAGCAACATAGTGAATGCCCCAGTTCATTTGATCCCACAAGGCTTCAACACAGCTTGCATCTTTTCCAAGAAGGATATTCCTCAGTTCAATAGCAATAAGAGAGCAAATTGCCCGCCCACCAAAGCCTCCTGTATAAGTGTAACCAACACCTTCTCGACCATCTTCTGTTGTTATTTTTACAATAGGGACTTCGAAATGGGTATGAAGCCCATGCTTGGCATCCTCCATCAATTCCGGTAAAGGAATTCGGTAATATTCAGTGGTAACGTCAATAATTTTAGACATGCTTAATCCTCCTGAGCTAATTTTTGTTCACGTGTGCATTTTTATGAATAAAAAAAGAATTCGCTTACATATAGTGTAGCAAAATTTCAAATACAGGTCAACAAAACCAGTCGCTCTTTTGCTTGCTGCAATTGCTGACCTGAATAAAAAGTAGTAGCTAAACAGATTTATCCATTTGATAATGAGGAATATTCGCATCCATAAACAGTTCGCCATGCTTTGAGTAACCCAGCTTCTCATAAAAATCTACCGCAGTTAGCTGAGCACCTAAGGTAATGGTGTTATAGCCTTGGTTTCTAGAAAAATGCTCGGTTTCTTGAACAATTTCACGACCGAGACTTCTTCCTCTGTACTCTTTTAGGACAGCCATTCTTTGCAGCTTCATTACACCATTTTCTAATGGAAGCAGTCGGCAAGTTGCAGCAGCCTGATTTTCGATATAAAGGACGAAGTGGATACAGGACGCTTCATTTTTATCAATTTCAATATCCTTTGGGACACCTTGTTCAACCATAAAAACTTGATTGCGAATACGTAAGGCATCAAGATAGATATCACTCATTGTATCTTTTGTATGAACGATTTTCATCATTGACCTCCTAAAAAATAAGATAGAATGATTATACTACAAATGTGTTGTTTGTGTTACTGAAGCAAGATGACCTGAGAGCTTTTTTCCGGTAGAAGCGGTTTTACTGCAGTTTGCTTATTTTTTATTAAGTTTCTATCTCTTCTGCTGAAATAGGATTTTTCTAAGTAACTGCTAATGTTAAAATGAAGAAAGGAGTCTCGCTGTTCTTTTATCTGAAAAATATGCTAGAATCAATTAAATGAAAACTTTGTTAGGAGGGGTATCTTGTTTGAAAAATTAAAACAATCAAAGCTCATGTTTTGGTCGGTCGAGTTATTAGTATTAGCAACATTGGTGTGGGTTTCCACAAAAATCAACTTTTTGTTTGAACCTATAGGAACATTCTTTTCTACACTTTTTGCACCTGTGTTGGTAGCAGGATTTCTCTATTATATTTTGAATCCGTTGGTAAAACTGTTAATGAAGCTAAAGCTCAAACGGATTTATGCAATTATCATTGTATTTGTTTTACTGTTGGCAGCGATTATCTTAATCTTAGTCAGTATCATTCCAAGCTTAGCGAATCAGCTTTCAAGTCTGGCTTCTAATATCCCAGATGTATTCAAGAACATAGAAGACTGGGTCTATCAAATAGCCGCTTTGCCGGTGTTTAAGGACCTTGATTTGACTAGCTATATTGAACAATTGGATATTTCTTATGGGAACATCATTCAGCAATTTTTGAGTGGACTGTCTAGTAGTCTTGGATCAATCGTTTCAACTGTCGCTTCTACAACGATTGTGATTTTTACGGCACCATTCATTCTATTTTATATGCTGAAGGATGGCGATCGTCTGGTTCCGGGCATTCAAAAATTTATGCCTGAAAAGAGGAAGGCGGACATCGTCAAACTGTTGGAGCAGCTTAATAAAACGTTATCCAGCTACATTAGTGGACAGGCAATCGAATGTTTATTTGTTGGAACCTTTACGATTATCGGTTATTCATTAATCGGTGTCAGATACGCGTTTCTATTTGGCGTCATTGCCGGATTAACGAATTTAATCCCTTATTTAGGACCGTATTTAGGTCTGGCACCTGCTGTATTCGTGACCGTCTTCGATGAGCCCTTCAAAGCCTTATTATGCTGTGTCGTTGTCATTATCGTTCAGCAGCTTGACGGAAATGTTATTTATCCGAATGTCATCGGAAAAACCTTGAAAATCCATCCATTGACAATTATCTTGATTTTATTAGTCGCTGGAAATATTGCTGGTTTGTTGGGTATTTTCTTGGGTGTACCGTTTTATGCGATTTGTCGGACAATCGTTTTGTTCGTTATTGAGCTGGTTCAGCGAGGCAAACAGGAAGAGCGAACCGCACTGGTTTTAGAAAATTCGACAGAGCCGAAAAATAGTGGACAATGATTGAAATAATTATCCACTTGTGATACTCTTTTATCGTGACTACTAAGTGGATGTAGTCACGTTTTTTCTCACTTTTTTTCGTGAAAACCATCATCTTTTACGTATCTATAGTATAGAGAATACCAGCCATTGTCTACCTGAAATCGAAAAAGCGATGAACCTGGAAAAGAAGTGAGGAGATACGAGGATTTGGTTCCAAAGCAAGATGAGAAATTAGACCTCAAAAATGAAGGAACAGGGGGAGCAACGCTCCTGTAAGTCGCCTTGTACCATGTCACATCAGCTCTGCAAAGCAATCGCTGTGTGTTATGGCAAAGTTATCTGAACAGTTTCAACAAACAGAAAGAGGAGAACCACTATTCTTGCTTCTTTAGAAGCTTAGAAGAGGGGATATCGGACCTCAAGAATGAAGGAACTGTGAATACAGTTGAACAGTTCTAACCAGAAGAAAGAGGAGAGCTATTTCCCTTTTACCAAGAAATCTAGGGAAATAGACATCGGACCACCAAAATGAAAAAACAGGACAGTTACCTGACCTGTTTTATCAAACAGAAAGAGGAGAGCCATTATTCTGGTGCATGACCATCTAGAAATAATGGACATCGGACCTCAAAAATGAAGGAACTACGAAATTACTTGAGTAGTTCTAACCAGAAGAAAGAGGAGAGAACACAATTATGAACAATGCTGACCCCGAGAGTCAGTCGCTTATCGCGCAAATTTTATTACTAGTCGTTTTGACATTGATTAATGCTTTCTTGGCTGCTGCTGAGATTGCTGCTGTTTCTGTCAACAAAAATCGTTTGGAACAAAAAGCGGAGGACGGCGATACAAAAGCTGGAAAGCTGCTAAAAATTTTAGAAGACCCAAATAATTTTCTATCAACGATTCAAGTCGGAATCACGTTAGTAAATATCTTGTCAGGGGCTTCTTTGGCGGATAATCTGTCTTCACGTTTAGCGCCTGTACTTGGCGGAGGAGCGTTTGCTAAAAATCTGGCAAGTATCATTATTTTGGCTTTGCTGACTTATGTATCAATCGTGTTTGGTGAGCTTTATCCGAAACGAATTGCGATGAATAAATCTGAAGAAGTAGCAAAATTCACTTCCGGACCGGTTCAATTTCTGGGGATGATTGCTCGACCATTTGTTTGGTTGCTTTCTGCTTCAACAGACTTGATTTCTCGATTGACGCCGATGAAATTTGATGATGAAGATTCAAAGATGACAAGAGACGAAATGCGCTATATGCTGGAAACCGAGGGTGTATTGGAAAACGAGGAGCTTGAAATGCTTCAAGGTGTTTTCTCATTAGATACTAAAGTTGCCCGTGAAGTGATGGTTCCAAGAACGGATGCATTTATGATTAATATCGAGGATGATATCGATGAAAATATCAATCTTGTGTTATCTGAGAATTATTCAAGAATTCCTGTTTATAATGATGATAAAGATAAAGTAGTAGGAATACTGCATACAAAAAATCTGCTGAAAGCAGCACACACGAAAGGCTTTGACAATATCAATCTTCAGGAAATTATTCAAGAACCGTTGTTTGTTCCTGAAACGATTTTTATTGACGATTTACTTTATGAGCTGAAGCGAACACAAAATCAGATGGCTATCCTATTGGATGAATATGGTGGTGTGGTCGGTCTGGCAACCTTGGAGGACTTGTTAGAAGAAATCGTTGGTGAAATAGATGACGAGTCTGATGAAATAGAAAACTTATATTCAAAGGTAAACGACCATGAATACCTTATTCAAGGGAGAATGCTTATTGATGAGTTCAATGAAGTGTTCAAAACTGACCTGCACATGAGTGATGTTGACACGATGGCCGGTTATCTGATTACAGCATTGGGTACAATTCCTGATGAAGGAGAAAAATTGTCCTTTGATGTTGGTAATATTACTCTTATCTCTGAGGAGATGGAGGGGGCAAGAATCCTTGTTTTGCGAGTGATTTTCCATGATGAGGAAATTGTTGATGAAGAACCGGAGGAAGGTCGTCGTTTATTCCGCAGAGATGTAGAGGATGACGAGCCAAGGCGATAATCATAAAATAGGATAATGAAAAGCTAGTATGAATCTAATCATACTAGCTTTTTTTACTCTTTTCATGGGTGTTTTTATTCATTTGCACTTCTTTCAAGGTCTGATAGAGATCAATAAATTGGCGATGATTGTCCAGCGAATATCTAAATACAAACTTAGGCACTGAACATTGATCCGGCAACAGGTAAGAAGAGGTAGCAACAATCAAATCAAAATCTGCGCAATTATTTGTCATGGCACCTAGTTCGACAAAAACGAATTCATCGAGATAATTAATCAGCTGTTGGGTCAGAAGATAATTCGACTCAGCAATAAGACCAACCTTAATAGTTCTGTTAGTCTGAAGATTTTCCCAGGTTGGATAAAGCAGCAGGGCAAAGGCTGTTGCGATTTGATTAATATACTCGGTAATCCATCCATAGTTCTTCCTTTTGGAAACCTTCTTGAAAAAGGTTTTGAACGAACTAAATAGCTCCAAAAAATATTTATTTTGAAGGAAGCTGGATTTTGCATTTACTGTTAAAATACCGGGTAAGGTCTTTTTGAAAATAATGACCGGAAAAAGAATATTGGCACTGTTTCCATAAAGAACTTTATGCTCCAAGGCATTAAATCCGTACTCCTGTTCCAAAAAGCTCCAGAATTCACGGAAAAGAATGGTTGCTTGATTGTCTTCCGTTTCGAGATAGAGCTGCAATAAAGGGAAACGTGGGTCTGACTCAGTATAGAAGTTCGGTGTGATAGTCAGAAGCAAGGCTGAAAACTGACATTCCGCTTCTAGTACTGCCGGGTCCTTCACAATGGGGTCAAAAAAATCTTTACCGCGTTGAATACTTGTTGGAACATATGAAGAAATTTTTATCTTCTCTCTTAATACATAGCCATTAGTGACGCGCAAATAGATGATGTCCAACATCAGACAAATTTGTTTGGTCGCAGAGTAACTATGGCTCTCCGGAAAACACGGGCTGATATTGTCTATCACTGTTTTGTAATCTACATCAATCTCAGCTTTTGGTAAATTGACACTTTGAGAGGTGAACCAAATCAAGGTATACAAAACGATTCGGATGATACGCTCTTCACCTGACAGCTTTAACTGAGAAATGTTCAATTTGATATTGAAGTGCTTAAGATAGTCATTAAGGGGCTTTGATTTCCTGATGACTGATGCTTTACTCAGGAAGTTCTTTCTGCAAAAATCATCCAGATTGTCTTTTGGATAATAAACAATGGAAAGAATAAGCAAATAAGGGATACTTTGAGTGATAAGGTACTGATAGTATTGATCATAAGAAACTGAACGGTCATAGTGGATGCCTTGGTCTGTGATGAATGCTACAGGTTCTTGTCGAATATCATCAAGATCCTGTTGAATCAATTCCAGCAGATAAGACACCCGGCTGTAAGAGTAATCCAAATTGTTTTCTAAGAAATTGATACTATAGTAATCATCCGGTAGTTTAACCAGTAGATTAAATAAGGTCAGCTTTCTTTTAGTAACTTCCTCCAGAATGAGTTTTTCAAACATGAAGTGCTCCTCCTTATCCTTCAGATATTTCAAGCTAATTCTGACAATTACATTAGACTACATTGTTTACTAACTGCTCTCCCCTAGACAAGCGACGTGTCAAAAGCAACTAAGTGTTATAAAGATTATATATTATTTCTCAGAAAAAAGCTTACAAAAATAGACAATTTTAAGGAAACTCACCTATTTATAATTTTGAAATTACTCCCCAATCCATGATATACTACACTAGTTGAAATTATTATATAGGAGAAGTCCGATGTAGATAAGAAGAAAAGCAGTGATTTATATACGATCAAACTTAAAAGAAATGGAGCAAATAATAGCATGAATAATCCACATTTAAAAGAACAGGTCGACAGCCGTCGCACCTTTGCCATCATCTCTCACCCGGATGCCGGGAAAACAACGATTACAGAGCAGCTGCTGCTGTTTGGAGGAGCCATCCGTCAAGCGGGAACAGTAAAGGGAAAAAAGACAGGGAATTTTGCAAAATCTGACTGGATGGAAATTGAGAAGCAACGTGGGATTTCTGTAACCAGCTCTGTCATGCAATTTGATTATGATGGAAAAAGAGTCAACATACTGGATACACCCGGGCATGAGGACTTCTCAGAGGATACGTATCGTACCTTGATGGCCGTCGACAGCGCGGTCATGGTAATTGATAGTGCCAAAGGGATTGAGGCACAGACGAAAAAACTGTTTCAGGTAGTCAAAAAAAGAGGAATTCCAATTTTTACTTTTATTAACAAACTGGATCGTGATGGAAGAGAGCCCTTGGATTTGTTGGAGGAGCTTGAGGAGCTTCTTGATATCGAATCCTATCCGATGAACTGGCCAATTGGTATGGGGAAAGGTCTTGAAGGACTGTATGATATTCATAACCATCGTGTTGAGCTATACCGCTCAGGCGATGATGACAGTCAGCGCTTCATTCCTTTAGAAAATGGGACGATTCCGGAAGAGCATGAGTTGAATCAAAATAATCTTTATCATCAGGCGTTAGAAGATGTAGAGTTATTATTGGAGGCTGGTGATGCCTTTGATGAAGAGAAGATTGCTCAAGGGAATCAAACACCGGTATTCTTTGGTTCAGCATTGACAAACTTTGGTGTACAGACGTTCTTAGAAACTTTCCTGAAGTTTGCACCGGCACCTTACGCCCATAAAACAGAGGACGGAGAAGAAGTCAGTCCTTACGAAGAAGAATTTTCCGGTTTTGTTTTCAAAATTCAGGCAAACATGAATCCGGCTCATAGAGATAGAATTGCTTTTGTCAGAATTTGTTCCGGTACCTTTGAAAGAGGAATGGATGTCACACTGGAAAGAACCAATAAGAAAATTAAGCTGAGTAATGTTACGCAATTTATGGCAGATGCCAGAGAAAATGTAGAAGAGGCTGTAGCAGGTGACATTATCGGTGTCTATGATACAGGAAATTACCAAATCGGTGACAGCTTGTATGAAGGGAAAATGAAGGTTAGATATGAAGAACTGCCATCCTTTACACCGGAGCTGTTCATGAAGGTCACTGCGAAAAATGTAATGAAGCAAAAATCCTTCCATAAAGGCATGTATCAGTTGGTACAAGAAGGGGCTATTCAGCTGTATAAGACCTATCTAACCGAAGATTATATCATTGGTGCTGTTGGACAACTGCAGTTTGAAGTTTTCCAGCATAGAATGCAAAATGAGTATAATTCAGAAGTGATTATGACGCCGATGGGTTCAAAAATTGCCCGTTGGATTAAACCGGAGGACTTGGATGAGCGCATGAGTTCAAGTCGCAACATTTTGGCTAAAGACCGCTTTGACCAACCGCTGTTTCTATTTGAAAATCAATTTGCGGAACGTTGGTTTGCCGATAAGTACCCAGATGTAGAGTTGAAGAGTTTACTATAAGAAATATTGTTATATCTATGTTTGTAAGAAGCCATTTTTTTATCGAAACTTGATAAGAAAAGGCTTCTTTTTATGAACTGGAATGAAATTATCATAAACTTCTATTTAGAGAGTACCGTAAAAGAATTTTCTAAAATAAGGATAGAATGGTAAAATGTATAGGAAAATCATTTAAAAGGAGCAATTAGAATGACTGAAAAAGAAAATCACTTTTCTGCTACGAAAAATCATACTTTAGAGGACATCCTTTATAAACTTAAGGCAGTTTATCAGCCTCTTTTTCAAGATGACAAGTTAGATTTAGAAGAGTTGAAAAATTTACTCGATGGGTTTATAGCCCCGTCTGACCAGAAGTTCTATCAATTCAATTGGTAGAATAAGCAGTATACGAAACAAGGAGCGTATAAAGGAACAACAATGACATTAAAACCTGATAGAGATAAGTCAGTTAATTTTGATGAGACTACGAATGTTTTTATTGAAGGAGACAATCTTAATGTTTTGAAAGTAATTAGAGATTCTTACACTAATAGAGTTAATTGTATTTTTATTGATCCTCCTTACAATACAGAAAAAGAATTTATTTATCCAGATAACTTTGTTCAACCATACAAAGCTTACCAAGAGATGATTGGGGTACTTGATGAAGATGGCAATAAACTTGAATCAGAGGAGGATAAGCTAGGCAGAAAACATACCAACTGGCTTAATTTTATGTATGCAAGGTTATTATTAGCCTATGATTTATTGGATGACGATGGGGTAATATTTGTAACTATTGATGATACTGAATTTCTCAATTTAAGAGGTATTATGGATGAAATTTTTGGCTATTTCTTAGGGCAGATTACTTATCTCACAAATCCAAGAGGAAGAAGCCAGGACCAATATTTAGGGAAGTCAGCAGAATATGTTGTTGTGTATTCAAAAAAGCAGTTAGTTAAGGGTGGAATTTCAATAACTAAAAACGATGATAAATTATTGTCTGATTATAGATTGCTTGATGAAAATGAAAAGAGATATAGGGAATTGGGGCTAAGAAATTCCCATAGAGAATTTGGAAGGTTTAATCGGGAAAACTTATGGTATCCATTCTATGTTGATACTAATAACAAAAATAAGATTTATGTATGTAATCCAGAAGATGAGAAGAATCCTTTTTATATGGAAAATGGTGAGAAGAAATTTTTATCGGATGATAGAGTTGATTTTGGAGAACTTATAGAAGTTCTTCCGTTATGGGATGATGAGTTTGAAGGGTGCTGGACTTGGAGTATTGATAAAACAACTAGACAGGAAAAAGGGTTTTGGAACTATGATTTATTAGTTGCAAAACAGCATAAAAATAAATGGAACATAGTTAGAAAGGATTATGCTATTAAAGAAGACGGAGTAGCACAGACTATGGTAAAAACCCTTTTGACTGATAGTTCTTATAGCTCTGATGCCGGTAGAGGAGACTTAGCAGAATTGTTCCCAGAAGCTAAGAAAAATAAAGATAGGCTATTTCAGAATCCTAAAGCTGTGGAGCTGGTCAAATTATTAGTAAATATGGGAACAAAAGAAGATAGTATTGTAATGGATTTTTTTGCAGGTTCAGGGACAACAGCACAAGCGGTCATGGAATTAAATGCAGACCCTATTACTGAAGGAAACAGAAAATATGTCTTGGTTCAGTTGCAAGAAGCTATTAAAGAGGAGCAAGATGCTTACAAATATGGATATAAACATATTACTGATTTGACAAGAGATAGAATTAAGAGAGCAGCAGCTAAAGTTAGAGAAAAATATCCTGATACTGCTAATAATGTTGATTTGAGCTTTAAGACTTTTGTTTTGGATAAATCTAACTTTCCTCAATGGGATGATTCTTTAGAAGAAGAACAGTATGCTGAGCAGATTAACTTATTAGAAGAATCAATTTCTAATCCAGAAGATGCAGTTTATGAAGTGCTTTTACTTTTAAGAAAATATCTTTTGGACGCTCATGTTGAAAGAGTCTCAGAGAACGTATATAGCATCGGAGATGAAGAAAAAACCTTAGTATATCTTGATAATCAACTGTCAGATAAAGGCTATGAATATATTATTGAGAATTATTCTGGATATGAAAGAATTTTGGTATATGATAATGCCTTAAGTCAGACTCAAAAATTGAACTTAAGGATTACTATTGGGGATAAGTTTGAAACTTTATAAAGAAAGGAGGATAATCAGATGGAATTCAAATTTGGGCATAGACCTTATCAAGAGGATGCAGTTAACTCAGTAATAAACTTATTTAAAGGTCAACCAATTGCAGATAAAAAATTAGAAATATCAGTGTCTCAAGATTTCAAAGATAACAACATTAATTCTCTTGCCGTTAGTAATGAAACAATTCTAATGAATCTTAGAGAGGTGCAAAAGAAAAATAATAGAAGTAAGGCCCCAATTGATATTTCCAAGGAACTTTCTGAGTTAGATTTTGCAGTTGAGATGGAAACAGGGACTGGTAAGACATTTGTTTATTTTTCAACTATTGCAAAATTATCTAGAGAATACAACTGGAGAAAATTTATTATTATTGTTCCATCTGTTCCGATTAAAGAAGGTGTTGAATCGGAGTTTAGGAGACTAAAGAACTCACTTGAAAATATTGCGGATAAGACTATTAACTTCAATGTTTATGATAGCAGTAAGATTAATGAGCTTCAAGAATATTATAGAGAGCCGAATTGTTTGGAAATCCTTTTAATGACAATGGGGAGTTTCAATAAGGATGACAATATTTTGAATAGAGGAAATCCAGACTCTAAACTAGGTGGGAAACCTGTGGATTTACTAGCGAACACTAGACCAATTGTTATTCTTGATGAGCCTCAAAAAATGTTAGGGGAAGCAACAACTAACAAATTAAAAAACTTTAATCCTCTATTTGTTCTAAGGTATTCGGCAACTCATAAAGTAACTAACGATAGTAATTTCAAGTTTGTTTATAGGTATACTCCATTAGATGCCTATAGAGATAGATACGTTAAAAAGATAGAGGTTTTATCTGTTTATGATACTGAGAACAATCCTGCCAAAGCTTTTCTTAAAGTTAAAGAAATCAATGCTGGCAATCAATTAACTGCTAAGATATCTTATTTTGAGAACACAGCCAATGGAATTAAAGAGAGAACAAAAAAGCTGAAAGATAAGGCGGATCTGTATGAATTATCAAATGAAATGCCGGAGTACAAGAACTATGTTATAACAGGAATTAGTGCCAGTAGAAATGAAGTTAAATTTAGAAATGGATTAGTTGTAAAACTGAATGAAGTAACTCAAAATAAAGATGATTTAATGAAGATACAAATTAAAGAAACCATTCGAACGCACTTAGAAAAGGAAAAGGATCTTAACCCTAAAGGAATCAAAGTTCTAACATTATTTTTTATTGATAAAGTAGTTAATTATAGAAATTCGAATGATGTTGATGGGAAAGGGAAGATTAGAAAATGGTTTGAAGAGTTCTATAATGAATTGACTTGTGAAGAAGAGTTTAAAGAGTTTGCAACTGATAATGTTAATGAAATTCAAGCCGCTTATTTTTCAGTGGATAAAAATGGTAACTATAAAGATACAAGAGAAAAAAGCCAGACAAATGCAGATGTTAAGGTCTATGATTTGATTATGAATAAGAAAGAAGAGTTAGTTTCATTTACGACTAAGGAAAGATTTATATTCTCTCATAGTGCATTAAGAGAAGGCTGGGATAATCCCAATGTTTTTCAGCTTTGCAACCTAAATGAAACAACTAATGAAGTTAGAAGAAGACAAGAAGTTGGTAGAGGATTGAGACTACCGGTAAATCAAGATGGAGATAGAATTATGGATGATGATATAAATATCCTAACAGTAGCTTCATCTGTTTCTTATGAACTTTTTGCGAAACGATTGCAGGAAGAAATTACTTCTGAAACTGGGGTAAGTACAGGGGAAATACGGATTTCTAATGCCTTTAAAAGAAAAAAATCGTATATTAAAATGGATAACTTCAATAATGAGTATTTTAAAAGGTTATGGCAAACCATCAATAAGAAGATGAGTTATACTATTCAAGTTGATGAAGAAGTAATTGTAGAAGAGATAATTAATAAAATTAAAGTTTCTGGTTTTAAAGTTGATCCTTTAGCTTACCAAGTTCAAAAAACTCAAATGATAAATATCTATGATGCTACAATCAATAAGGAGATTAAAGAAACTAGAAGTGGGGATGAAATTAAAGTTAGCAAAATTCCTAACGTTGTTAAGAGGATTGCTGATTTTACAGGTTTAACAAAAAAAGTTGTAATAAAGATTATTTCAAAGTCTGAGATACAAAAATATATTTTTGTCCAACCAGATATTTTTGTTGAAAAGTTATCAGAAATTATTAAAGAAGAAATGCCTAAAATATTTAAAAAAGGGATTACGTATTACTGTACTGAAGAAATGTATGAGTTGAACCTATTTAACAATTTCATAATGGTATATGAAGACTCAATAAATCCTTTAATAGCTCATAATTTAGACTTAAGCAGAACATTCTATGAGGTTATTCAATTAGACTCAGAAACAGAAGTTAAGTTAATAAATGAAATGAATGCGGACAAAAAAAGATTCAAATTTTTTGTTAAATTACCTGCCAAATTTTACGTACCAACTCCCACGGGAAATTATAATCCTGACTGGGCCATAGTTTTTCAAGATGAGCAAAATGATTTAGAAGTATATTTGGTTAGGGAATCAAAAAAAACTGCCGGAAAATATTTTTCTAAAGACAATTTAAGAGATACAGAAGTTCAGAAGATTGAATATGGAAAAAAGGCCTTTGATTCGATAAAAGTTGATTACCAAGTTGTTCAGACTATAGCTGATATTAAGGCTGGTCAAGGAGTATTCAACTTCACAGATATTGAGAAAAATTTTGAAGAAATTTTGAATGAAGAAAAAGACGATTCAGATTCAATTAAGGCGATTAAGGGGCTAAAAAAAATTAACTCAAAAGTTGAATATCTTGATGCTAAAGCAGCGTTAGGAGAAATCATGGCTAACATAACTGAAGAGCAATTTAATTCAATCAATAATGAATAGGGTGTAGTTATTATTGTACCCGAGAATTTATTATTGATTGAAGAAATATCTAAAAAAATACAGTTTCCGATAAATTTATCGGAAACTGTATTTTTTTAGGTTCTAACGAGTGCAGCTGTTAAAGGAATCGAAATCTCTGTAATCCCTTTCAGTTCGATCATCTCAATCTTATCTTTTTGAATCAGTTCTTTGGGAACCCGTTTTAGGAAAAATTTTAGAATTTCATTTGCTTCTGCTTTTCTGATTGCACGTTTTTGATTTAAAATCAGAATTTCAATATGCTTTTCCGCTTCAGAATATATCGCAGTTGTGTTACCGGCAGAATATACTTTGACAAGATGAGCATCTGTACTTTCCAACTGTTTATTGACCATTTGTCTATGGCTGTTTGTTACGTTAATTAGTTTCATACTTTCACCTCTCTTTTTCGTTCCATTTATCTGAACTATGTAAACTATATAGCACAATCTCATTATAAAATGCTTTTATGAAAATAAAAAGAATTATGCTTAAATTTTACCATAAAATGCTTCAAAAATATGTGCAGAAAGACGATTTTATTTGTTTTTTTATGCAAACAGCATGATTTGTATAAAAATAGTCTGAATCCACAGAATTGGTGCGTAGATTCAGACTATCAATTATTTACTCTTAGAAGAGAGCTGTTATTAATTACTCTACTTCGTTTTCGTCACTTTCGCTTGGAGCTTCAGACGGAAGAGTTGGACCTGTAACGATAATTTTATCTTCCTCCGTTAATGCGGCTGTCAGCTCATGCTCTTCAGGATGGTCGAGGTAGTATTCTGCAATACCATCTTCGATTTGCTCTTGGATTGTTCGACGTAATGGTCGTGCACCCATAGCTGGATCGTAACCAAGATCAACCAGTTTTTCTTTGACCTCTGTTGGCACAGTGATGTGAATTTTTTGTTGAGAAAGCAATTGGTTCACATCGTCCAACATTAAAGTGACAATCTTCAACAGGTCTTCTTTACTTAGTGCGCTGAATTCAATAATGCCGTCGAAACGGTTAAGAAATTCAGGTGTAAAGAAGTTGTTCAGCTGACCAAGGATAGAACGAGTTACGCCTTCACGAGCAGCGCCGAAACCAACATTGGCTTCGATTTTACCGCTACCTGCATTACTCGTCATAATAATGATGGTATCCTTGAAGCTGACAGTTCTACCCTGAGCATCTGTCAGACGTCCATCATCTAAAATCTGCAAGAACATATGCAGAACATCTGGATGTGCCTTTTCAATTTCATCAAGTAGAATGAGACTGTAAGGATTTCGACGAACTTTTTCTGTCAGTTGTCCAGCTTCTTCATAGCCTACGTAGCCTGGAGGAGAACCAATCAATTTAGAGACACTGTGTTTTTCCATGTATTCACTCATATCAAAACGAATCATAGTTTCCTCAGAGCCGAATAGCTCAAATGCCAATTGTTTAGCCAACTCCGTTTTACCGACACCGGTAGGACCTACGAATAGGAACGAACCAATTGGGCGATTCTTTTTGCCTAAACCAACTCTGTTTCTGCGAATTGCTTTCGCAACCCTATCTACAGCATCATCCTGTCCAATGACATTGGACTTCAAGTCGGTAGCCAGGTTTTTCAATTGAGTCTGTTCTTTCTCTTTCAGCTCACCAACAGGAATACCGGTCCGTTGCTCAACGATTGCTTCAATCACTTTTTCGGTGATGACTGGTGTTTCTTCGTCACTGATTTGTTTGTCCTTCATGGTTTGCAGCTTATTGATTTGGTCACGATAATAGGCTGCTTTCTCAAAATCTTCCTCTGCAGAAGCCTGTTGCTTTTGCTGTTCTGCTTCTGCGAGTTTCTTTTCAATCGTTTTAGGATCGGCAATTTGAATCGTTAAGTTCATTTTTGAACCGGACTCATCCAATAAATCAATGGCTTTGTCAGGTAAAAATCGATCCTGAATGTAACGGTTGGAAAGAGAAGCGGCGCCTTTGATTGCTTCATCTGTATATTTTACGTGATGATAATCTTCATAGCGTTTCTGCAGGCCCTTCAGAATTTCAATCGTTTCAGCGACTGTCGGCTCTTCCACTCGAACAGGCTGCATCCGACGTTCTAAAGCGGCATCTTTTTCGATGATTCGATATTCTGTCAGAGTTGTTGCACCTACCATTTGCAGCTCTCCACGAGCCAATGCAGGCTTCAAAATATTACCGGCATCCATGTTGCCATCACCGGCAGCTCCCGCGCCGACAAGCTCATGGACTTCGTCAATGAAAAGAATGATATTTTCAGCTTGCTTGATTTCTTCAATCAGCTTTTGCATTCTTTCTTCGAATTGACCGCGAATACCTGTTCCTTGAACGAGAGAAGCGACATCTAAGCGAATGACTTCTTTTTCTAAAAGTTTTTGTGGAACATCGCCATCAATGATTTTTTGTGCCAAGCCTTCAACGACGGCCGTTTTACCTACACCGGGTTCGCCGATTAGCACAGGATTATTTTTGGTTCTTCTATTTAAGATTTCAATGACTCGCTTGATTTCCTCATCGCGACCAACAACGGGATCGATATCGCCGTTTCTGGCTGCTTCTGTAATATTGATACCATATTCGCCCAAAAGGCCCTCACCTTGTCCGCCTCTTCTTGGTGGTTGTCCGTTAAAGCCATTTCCATCGCCAAATTGAGTAGGAGGTGTTTGTTGACTCATTTGATCTCCTTGCTGCATCTGGCGGGAAAGTGAACGATATAAATCATCTAAACTTCCAAAACCAAATGGATCTTGGGACATAGTTGGTTGCATGTTATTTGCTTGTGATTTTAATTTTTGATAGCAGCTTTGGCAATAGTCTAATTGTTTTCTCTGACCATTGACATTTGCGTATAAGTGAATTGTAGCTTCATTTTGTTTGCAGTTTTGGCAAATCATCTACTAATGCACGTCCTTTCACTTGTAAGACTGATTTTCAAGTCAAATGAAAGATCAAAAACTTAACTGACCTTTTTTGACCTTTGAAAATATTATAGCACGTTTTGTCATAGAATCAAGTAATTGGCTCTATAAATCAATTGCTTTGATGGACATTTTCCTGTGATTAAATTCAGAATTTAGACAAATAGAATTCTTTCCTTTAAAATAGGAACAGTTTAACAGTGCCTTTTTAAATGGCTCCATTTTGGAAAAACGTCAGTCAATATAAAATTTCTTTTCATATTCTATAAAAGTATAAGAAGCTGACGGTCTATCTATCGAGGAGAGTCTCTTTTAGAAGGCTGAAAACAGAAAGAGGGAGGTCTTAGATGTCTGAAAATCTTTTTGACGAAAAAATTCAACAACTGAGAGAAAAGCAAATTTCGGAAATTGTTATTGAACAAAGCGAATTCAGCGTATTTAGAGAAGCTTGGAAGAAGCAAGAGGATCGTACAAAAATAGTTGGTGAAGCTGGATTGAACGGCAAAATCATTTACCGATTCGCTGAATAGTTGAAAAGGTTTACTCAATTCCTTAAAATTTCGTTGAAAACAGTTGTAACAACTTCAAAAAAATGGTAATCTTAAAAATTGAAAGGGTCGTTTTTTATACATTTCATGTATGAATAGAAAACCCTAACATAAAAAAATATTTTACTTACGAAGGAGACCGATTCATATGGAAAAGAAAGACTTTCACGTTGTAGCAGAAACAGGGATTCACGCACGCCCAGCTACATTACTAGTACAAACTGCAAGCAAATTCAACTCTGATATTAACTTAGAGTACAAAGGTAAATCAGTTAACCTTAAATCAATCATGGGCGTTATGTCTCTTGGCGTAGGTCAAGGTTCTGATGTTACTATCACTGTTGATGGTGTTGACGAAGCAGACGCAATTGCTGCAATCGTTGAAACAATGAAAAAAGAAGGACTGTCTGAATAATGTCTGAGATGCTTAAGGGAATTGCCGCAAGTGATGGTGTTGCAATTGCTAAAGCCTATCTTCTTGTTCAGCCGGACTTATCATTCAATAAAGTTACTGTAGATGATACTGCTGCTGAAGAAAAACGTTTAGAGGATGCTTTGGCTAAATCTACAACAGAACTTCAGGCTATCAGAGAAAAAGCAGCTAAAAGTCTTGGTGAAGAAGAAGCGCAGGTTTTTGATGCACACTTGATGGTTTTAGCTGATCCGGAAATGATCGGACAAATTAAACAAAGTATTCAAGACAACAAAGTAAATGCTGAATCAGGATTGAAAGAAGTTACTGATATGTATATCGGTATGTTCGAAGCAATGGACGACAATGCGTACATGCAAGAACGTGCAGCAGATATCCGTGACGTAGCGAAACGTGTACTGGCTCATTTACTGGGAGTAACATTACCTAACCCTTCAATGATTAACGAAGAAGTTATTGTAGTTGCTCATGACTTGACACCAAGTGATACAGCTCAGCTGGATAGAACTTACGTAAAAGCTTTTGTTACTGACATTGGCGGACGTACGTCTCACTCAGCAATCATGGCTCGTTCATTGGAAATTCCTGCAATTGTAGGAACAATGGAAATCACTGCTAAAGTTAAAGCTGGCGATATGTTAGCTGTTAACGGTATCGATGGCGATGTAATTATCCACCCATCTGATGCTGAAAAAGCAGATTTCGAAGCAAAAGGACAAGCGTATGCTGACCTGAAAGCTGAATGGGAAAAGCTGAAAAATGCGAAAACTGAAACAGCTGACGGCAAGCATTTCGAATTAGCTGCCAACATTGGTACACCAAAGGATTTAGACGGCGTACACAAAAATGGTGGAGAAGCTATTGGCCTGTACCGTACCGAGTTCCTTTACATGGATTCACCTGATTTTCCTACTGAGGATGATCAGTATGAAGCATATAAAGCTGTTCTTGAGGGAATGGATGGCAAACCAGTTGTTGTTCGTACGATGGATATCGGCGGAGACAAAGAACTGCCATACTTGAAATTACCTCATGAAATGAACCCGTTCTTGGGTTACCGTGCTCTACGTATCAGCTTATCTGAGCAAGGAGACGATATGTTCCGTACGCAAATGCGTGCATTACTGCGTGCTTCTGTTCATGGTAACTTGCGTATCATGTTCCCAATGGTTGCGACTCTGAAGGAATTCAGAGCAGCGAAAAAAATCTTTGATGAAGAAAAACAAAAATTAGTAAGTGAAGGAACTACTGTTTCTGATACTATTCAAGTTGGTATCATGATTGAAATTCCTGCTGCAGCTGTAATCGCTGATAAATTTGCTAAGGAAGTTGACTTCTTCAGTGTTGGAACAAACGATTTGATCCAATACACAATGGCTGCTGACCGTATGAACGAACGCGTTTCTTACCTATATCAACCATATAACCCATCAATTCTGCGTTTGATTAAAAACGTGATTGATGCAGCACACGCTGAAGGTAAATGGGCTGGTATGTGTGGAGAAATGGCAGGCGATCAAACTGCAGTACCTCTATTAGTGGGTATGGGCTTAGATGAGTTCTCAATGAGTGCGACATCTATCCTGAAAACACGCAGCTTAATGAAACGTTTGGACACTGGTAAGATGGCTGAACTTGCGGATCGTGCGCTTAATGAGTGCGATACAATGGAAGAAGTTGTCGAATTAGTAGAAGAATATACAAAATAATCAAACGATTATTCAAACCGCAGACAGCGAAAGCTACCTGCGGTTTTTTGTGCGCTCTATCAAGTAAGGTTGAGCAAGCGTCGACCGAGAACAAAGAAAACGTTGAACCATTATTTTCGGTAGTTCGAAAAATCATGTTCAACGCCAGTTGATTTTTTATCATTTTTTTAATGGTTACAAACAATCTCGTATTTGATACCATCCGGATCTTTAAAGAATAACGCGTAATAATTTGGCCCATGGGAATGGTGGATTTGCGGCGGATCAATAATCTCTGTGTTCATTGGTAACAGTATCTCATAAATTGCATCGACAGCTTCTCTTGTGGCTGCACGAAAGGCAACGTGATGAACGGCTCCCGGTTTGCGGCGATGAATCGTATCATCTTGATATTCAGATAATGGTGAACAGATACCGAAATCGTAGGCATCATCCAGATACTCAATGACTTCCATATCTAGCTCAGGTAAGTAAGCATGAATCTTTTTGGATAAATCAAAGCCCAGTGCTTCGCAAAGAACGTCATAAAATGGTTCGGCTTTCTTAATATTCCTGACAGTAACCTGTACATGATCAATAAGATATTTCATGTTGAATCCCTCCTACTCAGAAAACTAAATCACCCAATAATTTTTTCCGTCAACAGTTCGTCCAAGCATGCCATAGCCAATCAGATAACGACGTACAGTCACGTAATCATCAAACATAGTAGAAATGATTTGATTTACTTCCGTCTCGCTATATTGTTTCTCTGGTAAAAAACGTTCCATAAGCTTGCGGAAGAGGATAAGACGTTTCTTTTCCTTGCTTGGGATTTTTGTTGCGTGTCCTTGGTCGTCAAGAAAGGTTTCCAATACTTGCTCGTCCTTTTTATTTTTTAAAGAAAGGCGGGGGCCTTCATTGACTTCCGTTTCTTTTGCTGAATTATCGAGTAAGTTCAACAGGGCGATTAGAGTACTCGCCTGACGTTTCTTTTCCTTCAACTTAAATCGATGGTTTCGTACAGCAGATTTTGAGATGGACATTTCCTGTGCAACCTCATCATCTGATAATCCTTGGCTAATGAAAGAGAGAAACGTTTTTTGAACATCAGACAGGCCTGACTCGCTTTTATCCAGCTGAAGTAATGCACCGATTGCTCCGTCATGCTGAGAAGACAGATGCTTTTGGATCATGTACTCGGCTTTGGCAAAATTGCCATCGTAAGAATAAACAAAGGAATCGTCGTATCCTTGGCTGCAATACAGGCACTGGAAACGGCCATTTTGGTTGCTATACCCATTTTCCATATCAATAATTGTAATTGCTTTCATAAAATCACCTCGAATAAATTCTAACATATTTTATAATTGCAATCAAATTTAGTTGCAAAATATCATTTTTTTTATTTTTTGAGTGGCTTGTACTGATAAAAAAATAGTACGATTGGAATAATTGTGAAATTAGCTGAAGTTTGTTTAAATAGTGGTAAATAATGAAATGGATGGAGTGAGGCAGCATGGTCTTAGATTACAATAAAATCGAGAAGGCAATTGCGGAAGAAAAGGATGCGGGAGGCTTTGCAGAGCTTATAAAAAAATTTAAGCTATTGGGAATTAAGCGATATGACTACTTTGTTGCGCAGGGAAGCTATCGTTATTATGATGAGGGCTCATTCGTGGATAGTCAGATGAACGGCAAACCCCAGCAAGTAGAAAAGACAGCAAAGGCTGATGGGATAAAGGCAGCTGTAAGGCAGGCTCAGGCAGGAAAGATAGACTTTGAGGAATTTTGTAAGCTGGCCGGAGAAGCAGGAATCAGCTATTGGGTCACAGATTTGCAGGGCATGACCGTTTCTTATTATAATCAACAGGATTCTGCAATTTTAGTCGAGCCGATTCCTTCTATTTGAAGAAGTGAAGATTGAAAAATTATTGATTTAAAAAAAAATTCTTTTTCTACTAGCGGATATCGCCTAAAATATTTACATTTTCCCAGTGATGGTGTACTATTTAAAGGTATGCATAGCAAAACTATAATGTATAAATAAAAGTTATTCGGAGGGAATTTAATGTCTGCGAAATGGGAGAAAAAAGGCACAAACGATGGTGTGCTGACTTTTTCAATCGATAGTGAAACAATCGAAAAAGGAATGAAACAAGCGTTTAACAAAGTGAAAAAGAGCCTGAATGTTCCAGGGTTCCGTAAAGGGAAAGTATCTCGTCAAGTGTTTAACCGTATGTATGGAGAAGAAGCATTGTACGAAGATGCATTGAATGCTGTTTTACCTGAATCATATGAAGCTGCTGTAAAAGAAGCAGGAATCGATCCGGTTTCTCAACCAAAAATCGATGTAGAAAGCATGAACAAAGGGGAAGACTGGGTAATTACTGCTGAAGTAACAGTTAAACCTGAAGTGAAGCTTGGCGAATATAAAAATCTGACTGTTGAAAAACAGGACCGCGAAGTAACTGATGCTGACGTTGAAGAGCGTTTGGCTAGTGAACAAGCATCTCAAGCTGAATTGGTTATCAAAGAAGACGAAGCTGCTGCAAGCGGCGACACAGTTGTTATCGACTTTGAAGGCTTCAAAGATGGCGAAGCTTTTGATGGCGGTAAAGGAGAAAACTATTCTCTTGAATTAGGTTCTAACTCTTTCATCCCAGGATTTGAAGATCAATTGATTGGCAAAAAAGCGGGTGAAGATGCAGAAGTAACAGTTACTTTCCCGGAAGATTACCAAGCAGAAGATTTAGCTGGTAAAGAAGCTGTTTTCCAAGTGAAAATCCATGAAGTAAAAGCAAAAGAGCTTCCTGAATTGGATGACGAATTTGCAAAAGACATCGACGATTCTGTTGAATCTTTAGATGAATTAAAAGAGAAATATCGTAAAGAACTGACTGAATCTAAAGAAGCTGCTGCTGAAGAAGCAAAAGATGAAGCAGCAATCCGTCTTGCTGTGGATAACGCTGAAATCGTTGAACTTCCGCATGTAATGGTTCATGATGAAGTACACCGTTCTATGGATGAGTTCCTGAACAATATGCAACGTCAGGGAATCGCTCCTGAAATGTACTACCAATTAACAGGTACTACTGAAGCAGACCTTCACAAACAATTTGAAGGTGAAGCAGAAACTCGTACGAAAACAAATCTTGTGATTGAAGCAATCGCTGAACAAGAAAACATCGAAGTAACTGCTGAAGATATTGATGCAGAAATCAAAGATTTAGCAGAACAATACAACATGCCTGAGGATCAAGTACGTCGTGTTCTGACTGAAGATATGTTGAAGCATGATATTCGTATGAAGAAAGCTGTAGAAGTTGTTACAGAAACTGCAGTTGAAAAATAAGAACTGAAAACAATTTATGGAACAGAAGTATCCAGCTAGTGATGAAGACAAGCTTCGGGAATCGTTTTGAGCGATTCCTATTGCTTGTTCTCATCTCAAATGGGGCTTCTGTTTCGTTATTTTCTGAGACGAGAGGGCCGGCTTAGAGTCGGTAAGTAACTTCAAACAGAAGATGTGTATCTTATCAATCGGTTCTGCTTTGTTTATTTTTCGGTTCAATCTGCAAAAATGGCGTAAATACCATTCATATGCTATAGTTTGAAAATGAAGCCTTTTATTAGCAGATACTGGGACTAAAGGATTTATGTAGATGACAAAAGGAATGACTGTAATTATCCTTTATTTGGAGTAATAAAGGAATGTTTAGGAAATTGAGGTGAACAAGCCGAGTATGAAAAAAACTGGGAAAATTTATATGATGTCGCAATTGAACAGTTCTTTGATGGAAGAATCCATTGAACTGCTAAAGGACTGGTTGAGTTTCGTAAGGATTATTACTGAACCAAAATACTATAAGATAGATGATGGGGAGACATTACCCTTTGATAGTTTAGCAGCAAAGTCCGCTATTGAGGATTTAACGGATAAAGATACGCTTTGGATGAAAATCTACGCTTCCGAGGGAGAATTCCAAGTACATATTTCCAGTCGATCGATTGTTGAGCGGAATATCATTGATAGCAGTGTTTTCTTTAAGTACCAAAAAATGATTGAGAATTACAATGATTTACGAATGGAAGCAAGCGGAATCTACGGATATATTCGTTCATTGGATGAGTATTTGTACAATAACGTTGAAAAGATGGATAAGCGGGATTTTGATACTGCTGAAGAACTGACGAAGCTGCCAAAGCGGTATAACAATAATCAGGAAATTATTGTAGATTGTAATCAGTTTTCGGGCTATGATATTTTTTTCCGAGGCTTGTGTCTGACCGCTTGCTGGAAAATGTATTATTCCAGCCTCTATTTTCAAATAATCCCACGACAGATATTCCTTGAAGTTCAGCAGGTACAAACAATTGAAGAGTTAAAAAATGACATGGTCAAGGTTTCCCTCTTTCTTGATCCGCTGAATTGGCAGGCAGAAGCAAATCAACATTTTCAACAGTTTTTCAGAGCACAAATGGGCTTTGACCAGCTGGCTTGGAATAATGGCGTCGGAATTTTGCGGCCGCCTCTTATTGAGTTTGCTTTTATCGAAGAAATGGTTCAAACTGTTCAGTATCAAAATGATCGATTTCAGCCGGTAGAGAAGAAGAAAGCCACCTATTTTGTTACTAGGAGCAGTGACTACATTCGCCAGGAGTATTCTGAAAATAGAACGAAGGGTGTTCTAAATGTTCAAGCCTATTTTCCGTGGATTGACCATCAAGGGAAAAAGATGATGAACTATCGAGTGATTAACCCACAACTGGCTATCGATGCGGGGTTGGCTGCCTATGAATTTTATATTCGTCAGTATCTGGAGATTCATGTTGCTGACGAGAAATACGACACCTATTTGGCTGTTTTACGATTCTATTTACCGAAGGCATCGTTAGCTCAAGTACCATTGGATGAGCTGCAGGAAAAGCTGTGGGATGTCAATATCAGTAATTTGGTCATACAGGATTCAGCTACCTATTTTGATTTAAGAAAAGACAGCAGCCATTTGAGGGTTGCGTTTGTGAATGCAGATCATCTGGAAATAAAAGATTTAGAGAAAATCGATGAAATGGAATAAAATAGAAAACGACTATCAATCATCTGATAAAAGAGATGACTGATAGCCGTTTTTTATTATGCTGTTTCGGTAACAGGTTTTTTAAGCATGCCGACGATAAATGCAGAGACGACTGCTCCGGCGAAAATGAATAGCAAGTACATTAATGGGTTGCTTAGAAGTAAGGCAACGAACACCCCGCCATGAGGAGCCAATAAACGGATACCCATACCGCCGACTAATCCACCGGCTAAGGCAGAGCCTACAACAAAGCCTGGAATAACACGTAGTGGATCGGCAGCAGCGAATGGAATTGCCCCTTCGGTAACGAAGGAAAGTCCCATAACTAAGTTCGTCAGTCCTGCGTCCTTTTGATCCTGCGTAAATTTATTCTTGAAAATTAGTGTTGCAATGAAGATTGCTAATGGCGGCACCATTCCACCAGCCATTACAGAGGCCATAATCACACTTCCGCCTTCAGCAAGTGATGTAGCGATAGAAGCTGTACCGAATACATAGGCGGCTTTATTGATTGGACCACCTAAGTCAATAGCCATCATCCCGCCAAGAAGGGCACCAAGTAAAGCAGCATTTGTACCATCTAAACCAAGAAGGAAATTGTTCAGACCATCATTAATAAATTTCATAGGAACGTTGATGAGCAGCATCGCACCACCTGTAATCAACAGGCCAAATACAGGATAGAATAGAATCGTTTTAATCCCATCCAGTGACTTAGGTAGACCGCTGAACAGCCATTTCAGAACAATAATGACAAAGCCGGCAAGGAACCCGCCAATCAATGCGCCAAGGAATCCGGCTCCACCGGTATTCGCTAATGCCCCTGCTGCGAAACCAACAATTAAACCAGGACGGTCTGCGATACTGGAAGCGATAAATCCGGCTAAGACAGGAAGCATGAAGCCAAATGCAGCACCACCGATTTGGTTGAACCAGCTAGCCATTTCATTGTAGTTACCTAGATTGGCTAATTGGCTGTCAGGGACACCCATGAATTGGTCAATCATAAAGGACAAGGCAATCGCAATTCCTCCGCCAATAACAAATGGAAGCATATGAGAAACACCGTTCATTAAATCTTTGTAGATTCGTGAACCAATAGATCCTCCGGCAGAACTGTCCTCGGATGAGGATGCTTCGCTACCGCTGCCGTGAAAAACAGGTGCTTTTCCGCTTAGGGCCATTTCAATCAGCTCAGCTGGTTTACGAATGCCATCGCTGACTGGGCGATTGACTAATTCTTTTCCATCGAAACGGTTCATTTCTACTTTTTTATCAGCAGCCACAATGACACCGGCTGCTTTTGCAATATCTTCAGGCGTTAACCGATTTTTGATTCCTTCAGAGCCATTTGTCTCTACTTTGATGGCGACACCCATTTCTTTCGCCGTCTTTTTCAAGGCATCTTCGGCCATATAGGTATGGGCAATCCCTGTCGGACAGGCAGTAACTGCTACGATAAATCTTTCGTTAGACGTATCATTTTGAGCAGCCTGCTCTTGTTGTTCTTCCTGCTTTTTAAGCTGCTCTGCTTTGTCAAATAATTCCTGAACCTCTTCTGGGGAGCTTGCTTGTTTCAGCTGTGCAACAAAATCAGGGTTGACCAACAGACGGGAAAGGGCTGCTAAGGCTTGTAAGTGTGTGTCGTTTGCGCCCTCAGGAGCAGCAATCATAAAGAATAGGAATGTTGGTTGTCCATCCAACGCATCGTAATCAACACCGTGGCTGCTTTTGGCGAAAAGAACAGTTGCTTCCTTTACTGCACTATTTTTTGCATGAGGCATGGCAATGCCATCGCCCAAGCCGGTGGAGGTCTGTGCTTCTCGGTCTAAGATCCCCTGTCTGTAAACCTCTTTGTCAGTGATTCGTCCGCCTGCATACATTTTATCAACCATTTCATCGATGACTGCTTGCTTTGTTGTAGCATGCAAATCCATAATCATTACATCTTTAATAAGCAAATCTTTGATATTCATACTAACTCCTCCTTATAGTTGTGTGATACTTACTTCGTCTAACAACTCGTGAATAAATTCAGCAGTTGCCAAATCATCTGAAAATGCTGTGGCACTGCCGCAGGCAACGCTCCATCTAAAGGCCTCGATTGGATCACTTGTTTCAACATACTTTCCGACAAACCCGGCAATCATCGAATCTCCTGCACCTACTGAGTTCTTTAGTGGACGCTTCAACACATTGGAGCGGAACACTCCTTCTTGGGTGAAGAGTAAGGCACCATCTCCAGCCATTGATACGATGGCGTATTTTGCTCCTTCCTGCAACAAAGCCTTTCCGTAAGGAAGAATGTCTTCTACCGTGTGAAACTCTGTCTGATACAATTCTGCCAGTTCATGATTATTTGGCTTGATTAGTAAAGGTTGAGAATTTAATGACTGCTTTAAATCCTGACCGGTTGTATCGATAACAAATTCTGCGCCACAAGCTGTAATCAGTTGAATCAGTTCTGCATAAAAGCCTGTTGGTAAAGATGCAGGGGTACTTCCGGAGAGAATGACAATATCCTCTGCCGATAAGTGACTAAATTGTTCTTTCAGCTTTGCCATTTCTGCTTCCTCTATGTGAGGTCCGGCACCATTGATTTCTGTTTCATCTCCGGCTTTCAGCTTGATATTAATTCTGGTATCCGCTTTGATTGGGGTGAAATCTGTTGTGATTGATTCTGAGTGCAGCCAGTCGGTAATGAAGCTTCCGGTAAATCCGCCCATAAACCCTAAAGCTGTAGATTCAAGTCCGATTCTTTTTAAAATTCTGGAAACATTGATGCCTTTGCCTCCGGGCAATTTCAAATCAGAGCTCATTCTATTGATATCACCTATTTTAAGTGAATCGACATGAACGATATAATCAATCGATGGATTCAGTGTTACTGTGTAAATCATTTTGCAACCTCCTTGATAATCGTTTTTTGCTGCAGCTCCTTCAATAATTCTTTAGGACAATAATCAACGAGTAGAATGACGTGTTCCACATCGACTACTTTGGTGAAGGAAACTTTATTCAGCTTACTATGGTCTGCTAATACGAAGGCTTGCTCTGCGTGTTGGATAGCCAATCTTTTTAAGGCCGCTTCTTCGGGGTCCGGTGTAGTCAAACCAAAATCAGGATGAATACCGTTCATGCCCATAAAAACTTTGTTAAATCGAAATTGTTTTAATTGTTCCATACTTGTTGATCCGATGATGGCTTTAGTGGACAGCTTCAGTGTTCCACCGAGAATGATTGTGTTGATATTCAAATCAATCAGCTGTGCCGCGTGATGAACAGAGTTTGTGACAGCAGTAACATCTTTTCCGGTCAAGTAGGGGATCATTTCCAAGGTTGTCGTTCCGGCATCAAGATAAATGACATCACCATCATTCACTACTTCGGCAGCAGCTTTTCCTAATAATTGCTTTTCTTGAATGTTTTTGATTGATTTCTCGTTCATTGACTGTTCAGAACCGAGATCGGATTTTATTTTGGCGCCACCGTGTACACGTTCCAACATTCCGGCTTTCTCCAATTCCTGAAGGTCTCTTCGAATGGTTGATTCTGACGCGTTTAATAGGTCCGAAAGCTCTTGTGACTTTACAATTGATTCCTGATTTAATAAGTCCATTATTTTTTTATGACGTTCCTCTGTAAGCATTTCCATCCCTCTCTTCACTGGTATAGTACCATGGATGAAAACACAAATCAACCAAAAATATTCAAAAACATCCAAAAACGTTCATATTCATTTGTAAAAAGATATTTTTATTCTCTTTTTTTTATTCCAATACCGTTTTTGAGAATAATTTAATTTATTGTGTTAAAAACCGAATTTTCTATAGAATGTTGTGAAAGTATTTGTTAAGCTAAGAAAGGCAACATAAAACAAATGCTTGGCGATGTTTGGTTTAGGACACTCTATTTTAGAAATAGAGATGTCTATGCAATGAGATTTCTACATAAGAAGATAGCTGTGCAGTCACAAGTAGTTTGAATAAAAATATGGATAAGGATGTAAGAAATGAAGGATACTAGTATTGAGAAGTATATGGAGTGGTTGAAATTTATCTGTTTGTTTATTGGTTTTGTATGTTCCTATTTAACTTGGGTTGGTATAGATGGAGTCTCTAATGAGATGTTTATCTATTTCCCGAAAATTTTGCCGGCTACGATATTGGGAATGTTCGTTTTGGCTTTACCTAAAATGACTACTGTAGACAAGATTCTTTCGGCTATAGGACTTGTGCTTGTGGCAATCCCAGTCTATTTCTTTTCTGATAACCAAGCATACAGAAATTTTTATTGGCAAATACCGCTGGCTTTAACCTTTATATTTTTAGCTGGAAAGATTTCATATAACGAGACTTTTCGAACGATTCTTTTGTATTTTTCAGGCGGCTATGTTGCTGTTATGCTAGTCAAAATGTTGATGGTCACATTTGAAATTGGAAACATTGTTCTTTGGACGAATCAAAATCTGATTGCAGGTCCTACGTTTTTCGCTTCGATGCTGGTAGTTATCCTCATTGAGAAAATGGATGTGGACTATTCATTGATATTACAAGGTCTGGTGAGTTTAGCTGCAGTGACTGTGTTTTATCTATGTTTATCATGGACACCATTGATTTCGTATATTGCGTTTTTGGCTGTATGTCTATTCTTTAAGTTTATTCCAATTCTTCGTTCACTGGTCAAAAAGAAGATATTTTGGATGATTCTCTTTGCGGCGATGTTTATTATCATTCCAATCTTTCTCTATCTATTCGTGGTATTTGAAGGGTTTGGTATTCCTTTAAGTCGTCGAGAAATTTGGGAACAGTTCTTTGATTTTTGGGGAAGTGATACGACTTACCTATTGACAGGGCTGAGAGGCAGCTTTGTTTCTACCATCAAAAACTTTGGTACACATAACGCGTATCTGGATATTTTAGGTTGTTATGGAATCATCGGATATAGTCTCTTTTTCGGGGGAATATATTTCCTAACTTTCCGACATCGTCAAAAAAATTATTCTATGAATCAAGTGTTGTGTCTTACAGCTTTTCTTTTCACTTGCCTTCATGCAATGATGGAAAACTATCTGAATACAACACAATGGGTTCCAATGATTTTCATCTATCTGGCACTGTTTATCAGTCAGTCTGAGGAAGCGTCTGAGTTGGAGGAGCTTGAACTGGACGATGAAGTAGATGAAGACGAGGACGAGGAAGATGAGAATGAGGCAGAAGAATCAACCGCGTCAAACGAAGCAGCTGAGTTAGCGGAAACTGCCACAGAAGAAGAACAGCCTTCCGAAGTGTAAGAGTCATTAAGTGGAATAGTGAAGCAGCACAGTAGATAATCGATATCTGCTGTGCTTTTTTTCTCTTGGCAGAAATTTCTGAGGGGAAATCATGAAGTTCAATCAGCCAAATAAGCGTTCTATCAATTCCCACAAAAAAATGGTTCATATGGTTCATTATAGTAGCTGTTTTTAAAGAATTTCAGCTGGTTATTTGGTATAATGATAAAGATTGAAATTTTAAGGGAGGACGTTGTACATGGCTCCGAAACATACGTTGATTCAGGGAATGAACCCTAAACAGGCAGAAGCCGTTCTGCACACCGAAGGGCCGTTATTAGTAATGGCCGGTGCCGGCAGTGGGAAGACCCGAGTCTTGACCCACAGAATTGCTTATTTGATTGAAGAAAAGGACGTCAATCCATGGAATATTCTGGCAATTACATTTACAAATAAAGCGGCAAAGGAAATGAAGGAACGGGTTGCAAGACTACTTGAGCATGGTGGAGAGGATGTCTGGATATCTACCTTTCACTCCATGTGCGTGCGTATCTTACGCCGAAATGTTGACCAGATTGGCTATAATCAAAATTTTACGATTATTGATGCCTCTGAGCAGCGAACATTAATGAAACGAGTAATGAACGAGCTGAATATTGATCCAAAAAAATATGATCCGCGAACAATTTTAGGAACAATCAGTAATGCGAAAAATGCATTGCAGACACCGGAAAAAATGGCTGAGCTTCAGGGCAGTATCTATGAAGAGATTGCAGCGAAATGCTATGATCGTTACCAAAGAGAGTTAAGAAATAATCAATGTATGGATTTTGACGATTTAATCATGAATACCATTCGCTTGTTTGAAGAACAGCCGGATACATTGGCTTTTTACCAAAATAAATTTCATTACATTCATGTAGATGAGTATCAGGATACAAACCATGCGCAGTACATGCTTGTGAACATGCTGGCTGAACGCTTCAAAAATCTATGTGTCGTTGGTGATGCGGATCAAAGTATCTATGGCTGGCGTGGGGCGGATATGCAGAATATCCTTGATTTTGAGTCTGATTATCCAAAGGCTTCAGTCATTTTGCTGGAACAGAATTATCGCTCAACGAAGAAAATCCTGTCAGCTGCCAATGATGTCATTCAAAATAATCGTAATCGAAAGGCAAAGAGTCTTTGGACTGAAAACACAGACGGAGAGAAAATTGTCTATTATCGAGGGAACACGGAGCGTGATGAGACACAGTTCATTGTTCAGCAGATTCAAAAGGAAATGCAGGAAAATGAGCGAATCTATAGTGATTTTGCTGTCCTGTATCGAACCAATGCACAATCCCGTGTAATGGAGGAAATGCTGCTAAAATCCAATATCCCCTATACGATGGTTGGTGGACATAAGTTCTACGATCGTAAGGAGATTAAGGATGTTCTGGGCTATTTGAATATCATTTCTAATCCAATGGATTCACTTAGCTTTGATCGTGTTGTGAATTCACCAAAACGCGGGATTGGTAAAACATCCGTTGAAAAGCTGAGACAGTTTGCAGAAATGCATGGGTGGCCTCTTCTTGAAGCGGCACAGAATGTTGATTTAGCTAATATTTCCGGGAAAGCCGGGAAAGAGCTGGGAAGCTTCGGGCTAATGATTCAGGAGCTGACACAGATGGTTCCTTATTTAACAATTACTGAGTTAGTCAAAGAAGTACTGGATCGCAGCGGCTATAAAGAAGATTTGATTCGTCAAAACAATCTGGAATCTCAAACACGATTGGAAAACTTAGACGAGTTCCTGACAGTTACACAGGAGTTTGATAAGCGATATGCCAAGCAGGAAGAAGAAGATGCTGATGCGCCGGAAGAAAAACTGGCTGTCTTTCTAAATGATTTGGCGCTTGTTTCGGATATCGATGACTTAGAGGAAAGCACTTCTCAGGTAACACTGATGACCCTTCATGCTGCGAAGGGATTGGAATTTCCGGTTGTCTTCTTGATTGGACTGGAGGAAGGAATATTCCCATTATCTCGTGCCATGCTTGAGGAACAGGAGCTTGAAGAAGAACGGCGTTTAGCTTATGTGGGAATCACGCGGGCAGAAGAGGTTCTTTATATGACGAATGCGTATTCCAGGACACTATATGGGAAAACGCAATACAATCGTCCTAGTCGCTTTTTAAGTGAAATAGAAGAAGAGCTATTGGAGCCTCATGGGTTGGAGGCGCCGAGTCAACAGCGGCCAATTCGTACACAAGAGCCGAGAGTATTCAAGCCAGCTTATAATCAACCTGCACAGAAGGCAGTGTCTGATAAAACCGCCAGCGGAGGCGAAGCATTAGGTTGGAAAGCAGGCGATAAGGTGAAGCATAAAGCCTGGGGAATCGGTGTGATTGTAAAAGTAGGCGGCAGCGGAACAGATTTGGAATTGGATATTGCTTTTCCCGAGAAGGGAATCAAGCGTCTGTTAGCGGCATTTGCCCCAATTGAAAAGGTATAAGGATATAGGAGGTTTGTTAGAATGGAAGATCGACCACTGACATTAGGAGAGGCGACAGAAAGAGTAAAGCAGCTGAGAGTTGATTTGACCAAATACTCTCATGAGTATTACGTTGAGGATACGCCAACGGTAGAGGATTATGTCTATGATCGACTGTATCAGGAGTTAGTGGATATTGAAGCGGAATTTCCTGACTTGATTACTTCTGACTCCCCTACACAAAGAGTCGGCGGAAAGATTCTCGAAGGCTTTGAAAAAGTAACACATGATGTACAGATGTACAGTTTGAACGATGGCTTCAGCAAAGAAGATATTTACGATTTTGATGAGCGGGTTCAAAAGCTGGCTGGGCGACCAGTCAGCTACTGTTGTGAGTTGAAAATTGATGGATTGGCAATTTCTTTGAAGTATGAGAACGGTCTGTTTGTTCAAGGGGCAACCCGAGGAGACGGCACTGTTGGAGAGAATATTACAGAGAATCTTAAAACAGTGAAATCAATTCCTTTGAAGCTGGAAAAGCCAATGTCAATTGAAGTTCGCGGCGAGTGCTACATGCCTAAGAAATCATTTGTCAACCTGAATAAAGAACGAGAAGAAGCAGGGCAGGATATCTTTGCCAATCCGCGAAATGCGGCAGCTGGCAGTCTGCGTCAGCTAGACTCCAGCATTACAGCAAAACGTAATTTGAGTACCTTCCTCTATACAGTAGCAGATTTTGGTCCAATGCAGGCTCAGACACAGTTTGATGCGTTGGAAGAGTTGACTGAAATTGGTTTGAAAACCAATTCGGAAAGAACGTTATGTAAGGATATTGATGAGGTATGGGCCTATATTGAAGACTACCATGAAAAACGTGAGCAGCTGCCTTATGAAATTGATGGTATTGTCATTAAGGTCAACGATTTTGCAGTTCAGGATGAATTAGGATTTACAGTCAAAGCCCCACGTTGGGCAATTGCTTATAAGTTTCCACCGGAGGAAGCAGAGACAGTGATTGAGGACATAGAATGGACGATTGGCCGAACAGGTGTGGTGACACCGACCGCTGTGATGACTCCTGTACGAGTGGCGGGAACGACCGTTTCAAGAGCAAGTCTGCATAATGTAGATTTCATCGAGATGAAAGGAATTCGTTTGAAAGACCATGTCATCATTTATAAGGCGGGCGATATCATACCGGAGGTTTCTCAGGTATTGATTGATAAACGACCAGCCGACAGCGAGGAATTTCAAGCACCGACCCATTGTCCGGTATGTGACAGTGAGCTGGTTCATTTAGATGAAGAAGTGGCATTGCGTTGTATCAATCCGAAATGTCCGGCTCAAATCAAAGAAGGATTAAGTCATTTTGTTTCCAGAAATGCGATGAATATCGATGGCTTGGGACCGCGTGTACTTGAGCAGATGTTCGATAAGGAATTGGTTGCGGACGTTGCAGACCTTTACTTCTTGACGGAAGAACAGCTGATGACCTTGGATAAAATCAAGGAGAAGTCGGCTCATAATATTTATACAGCCATTGCAGCCAGTAAGGACAATTCGGTGGAACGTCTGATTTTCGGTTTAGGGATTCGCCATGTAGGTTCAAAGGCTGCCAAGGTTTTGGCAGAGCACTTTGGCGATTTGGGAACGATTGCTAAAGCAACGAAGGAAGACGTGGTTGCGCTGGATTCGATTGGTGAGATTATTGCAGACAGCTTAGTCACTTATTTTGAAAATGAAGAAGTTCATGAGCTGATGGCTGAGTTCGAAAAAGCCGGTGTAAATCTTTCCTATAAAGGGATTCGTTCCTCACAGTTGGAAGCAGTAGAGTCGCCATTTAAGGATAAGACGGTTGTATTGACCGGGAAGCTGGAAAAATATACCCGTGAAGAAGCTAAGGAAAGAATTGAAAATCTTGGCGGCAAAGTGACTGGCAGTGTATCGAAAAAGACGGATATTGTAGTTGCAGGAGCAGAAGCCGGCAGCAAGCTGACCAAGGCTGAAAGCTTAGGCGTAGCCGTTTGGACAGAAGATGAGATGATTGCTGCTATTGAAGAGAGTCATTTTTAGGTTGTAAAGTAAATCAGAAGTTAACAGTCGGTTCCACTTTTCTTATTGCTTGGCTTCACGAGCAGGCTCATTCAGCTTTTATTATCAAAACATAGGGAAAATAGGAAATTTTCAACACTTTTTCTGTGATCTTTTTCAAACAGTCAATATTTTTATGATAGAATAGAAAAAACAGTCTTTCAGAAGACTTTCGTATTTTTAGAGGAAAGAAGGGTATTTATGGCAATCAGTGAAGAGCAAGTAAAACATGTAGCAAAGCTAGCAAAACTGTCATTTTCTTCAGAGGAGCTAACAGGGTTTACCGATCAGCTTGGTAAAATCATCGATATGGTTGAGCTTCTTGAAGAGGTAGATACAGAAGGCGTTCCATTTACATCCAATGTAGTTGAAACGATCAATGTGATGCGAGAAGATAACGCAGAACCGGGAATGAATAGAGACGAGTTAATGAAAAATGTACCGGAAGCACAGGATGGCTATATCAAAGTACCGGCAATCATTGACAATGGGGAGGCTGGTGCATAATGGAAAAGCTATACGATAAATCATTGACAGAACTGCATGATTTACTGGTATCTAAGGAAATTACAGCAGTTGATTTAACAACGACAACACTTAACCGCATCAAAGAAACAGAAAAAGATGTGGATGCATTTATTACGATTAATGAAGAAAAAGCATTGGAATTGGCAAAAGCAATTGATACAAAAGGAATCACTGAATCAAATCCTTTAGCAGGTATCCCAATCGGAATCAAAGACAATATTGTCACAAAAGATATCCTGACAACAGCTGCTTCAAAAATTTTGAATAACTTTAACCCAATCTATGATGCAACCGTTATGGATAAGGTGTATCAATCTGATTTAATTCCTGTTGGAAAACTGAACATGGATGAGTTTGCGATGGGTGGTAGTACAGAAAACTCTTCTTTTAAGAAAACGAAAAATGCTTGGGATCATACTAAAGTACCCGGCGGCTCTTCCGGTGGTTCTGCTGCTGCAGTTGCTGCGGGTCAAATCCCAGTTTCTTTAGGAAGTGACACTGGGGGAAGTATTCGTCAGCCGGCATCCTTCAATGGGATTGTTGGGATGAAACCAACCTATGGCCGTGTATCCCGTTATGGCTTGATTGCCTTTTCTTCAAGTCTGGATCAAATCGGACCATTGACAAGAAATGTAAAAGACAATGCATTGGCATTGAACGCAATCAGCGGTTTTGATCCTAAAGATGGTACATCTGCAGGCGTTTCAGTTCCTGACTTTACTGAAGGTCTGACAGGCGACATCAAAGGGATGAAGATTGCATTACCTAAAGAATATCTTGGTGAAGGGGTTGCTCCGGATGTTCGTGAGGCAATCTTAAAAGCGGTTGAAACCTTCAAAAACTTAGGTGCAACAATTGAAGAAGTCAGCTTGCCGCATTCTAAATACGGCGTTGCTGTGTACTATATCATTGCGTCCTCAGAAGCAAGCTCGAACCTGCAGCGCTTTGATGGTATTCGCTACGGCTACCGTTCAGAAGATGTTCAAAATCTGGAAGATGTTTACGTAAATTCCCGTACAGAAGGTTTTGGTATGGAAGTAAAACGCCGCATCATGCTCGGGACATTCTCATTAAGTGCCGGTTATTATGATGCCCACTTCAAAAAAGCGGGACAGGTTCGTACACTAATCATGCGCGACTTTGAAAAAGTTTTCGCCGACTATGATTTGATTATTGGACCATCAGCACCAACTGTTGCTTACGGCATTGGTGAAAACATTAATGATCCAATCACAATGTACATGAATGATATTTTGACAATTCCAGTAAACTTAGCTGGTCTACCGGGTATGTCAATTCCAGCTGGATTTTCAGAAGGCTTACCAGTAGGTCTGCAAATTATTGGAAAACCATTTGCTGAACAAACCATGTATAAAGCAGCGTATGCCTTCGAACAGGCAACTGATTTCCATACAAAAAAACCAGTGATTTTAGGGGGAAATGATTAATGAATTTTGAAACAGTCATCGGCCTGGAAGTCCATGTAGAATTAAAAACCAACTCTAAAATCTTTTCACCTGCGCCTGCCCATTTCGGTGCAGAGCCTAACAGCAACACACAGGTGATTGATTGGGGTTACCCAGGTGTACTTCCTGTTATGAATAAAACTGCGCTGGAGTTTGGTATGAAAGCCGCTTTAGCATTGAATTGTCAAATTTCTAAAGAAACACATTTTGACCGTAAAAACTATTTTTATCCGGATAATCCGAAAGCCTACCAAATTTCTCAGTTCGATCAACCAATCGGGCACGACGGTTGGATTGAAATTGAAGTAGAAGGCGAAAAGAAAACGATTCGTATTGAACGCGTCCATTTAGAAGAAGATGCCGGAAAAAATATTCACGGTACAGATGGTTATTCTTATGTCGATTTAAACCGTCAGGGAACACCTTTGATTGAGATTGTTTCTGAAGCGGACATGCGTTCTCCGGAAGAAGCTTATGCTTATCTTGAGGCTTTACGTTCAATCATTCTATTTACAGAGGTTTCTGATGTGAAAATGGAAGAGGGCTCTATGCGCTGTGATGCCAATATTTCTTTACGTCCTTATGGTCAAGAAGAGTTTGGTACAAAGGCTGAGCTGAAAAACCTGAACTCCATGAGCTTTGTTAAAAAAGGTCTGGCTTTTGAAGAAAAACGTCAGGCAAAAGTATTGTTATCTGGTGGAGAAATTCAACAGGAAACACGTCGTTTTGATGAAACAACGAATAAAACATTATTGATGCGTGTGAAGGAAGGCTCAAGTGACTATCGTTACTTCCCAGAGCCGGACATTCCTCGCTTTGAGATTGATGATGCTTGGATTGAAAAGGTACGTGAAAGCTTGCCTGAATTACCAGCTTCACGTCGTGAACGCTATACGAAGGAACTGGGCTTGCCTGACTATGATGCAATGGTTCTGACACTAACAAAAGAAATGTCTGATTTCTTTGAAGCAACATTAGCAGCGGGCGCAGACAGCAAGCAAGCATCAAACTGGCTGATGGGTGAAGTCTCTGCTTATCTGAACAGTGAAAAACTGGAATTATTAGATACAAAACTGACACCTGAAAATCTTGCTGGAATGATTCAATTAATTGCAGATGGTACAATCAGCTCGAAAATCGCGAAAACTGTCTTCAAAGAGTTAATCGAAAATGGCGGAGACGCTAAAAAAGTGGTTGAAGCGAAAGGCTTGGTTCAGTTATCTGATCCGGCTCAACTGTTACCAATTATCAATGAAGTGCTGGACAACAATCAGCAATCAATTGATGACTTCAAAAATGGTAAGGACAGAGCAGTTGGCTTCTTAGTTGGTCAAATCATGAAAGCAACTAAAGGAAAAGCCAATCCTGGTATTGTGAATAAGTTGTTGCAGGAAGAGTTAGCAAAACGATAAGAAAGCGGCTGACAGGATATGAAAAAAGCAAGAGTTATTTATAATCCAACCTCCGGAAAAGAATTAGTCAAAAAAAATCTGGCGGATATTCTTAACGTTTTAGAGGAATCCGGCTATGAGGCAAGTACGTTTGCCACAACACCGGAGCAAGATTCCGCAAAGGATGAAGCACGAAGAGCTGCGCTGGCGGGTTTTGATTTAATTGTTGCTGCCGGGGGGGACGGGACAATTAATGAGGTCGTCAATGGTATCGCACCTTTGGAGGATCGGCCGCTAATGGCAGTGATTCCTGCGGGAACAACGAATGACTATGCACGGGCACTAAAGATTCCAAGAAACAATATTTTGGAAGCTGCCAAGGTCATCCAGAAGAATCAGACAGTAAGAATGGATATCGGGAAAGCTGCTGAGAATTATTTCATCAATATAGCTGCCGGCGGACATTTGACGGAGCTTACGTATGAGGTTCCATCGGAATTAAAGAGTATTTTCGGTTACCTTGCCTACTTGGTTAAGGGGGCAGAGATGCTTCCTCGCATTAAGCCAATCAAAGTAAGAATGACCTATGACGATGGAGTCTATGAAGGCAATGCGTCAATGTTCTTCCTTGGTCTCACCAATTCAGTAGGCGGTTTCGAGCAGATAGCTCCCGATGCAAAGCTGGATGATGGCAAGTTCTCACTGATTATTGTAAAGACAGCGAATGTCTTGGAGATTGTCCATTTAGTGGCATTAATGATGAACGGTGGAAAGCATGTAGAGGATAATCGTGTGATTTATACAAAAACGAATTATCTGCATGTAGAAACCTTGGATGAAAAGCACCGTATGCTTATCAATTTAGATGGTGAGTATGGCGGCGAAGCGCCAATGGTTTTCAAAAATTTACATCAGCACATCGAAATGTTCGCAAATATGGATGATATTCCTTCAGAAGCGGTGATTGGAGAACAGCCGGAGCTTGAAGAGGATGAAGAAACCTTCAAGGAAATTACAAAAGGCTTTGTCAAAGAGGTCGAAAAGCTGACGGATCAGGATATTGATGGTGATGGAAAAATTGCCGGAGAAGAGCCGAAAGAAAAAAATTAAGGTTATATGTAAAAGAATAGGGTCTCAAAATGTTCTGAATCAGTTATTGGTGATTCTTTTGAAGGAGTATGCATCTGCTTCTTCAAAAGGGTTGCCAAAGGCTGTTACTATTTTCAGATGCATAACCACCTGTTCTACACGATTGATTGTTTAGCGCTAAAGGTAGGACGATTTTCTATTTGAATATTGTCCTGCCTTTATTTACATACTAAGTGAAAAAATTGATCGTTTCTGTTTATGCTACAGAACGGTCAAAAGTTTGATGCAATGGCTATTTCTACGGAAGAACATGTAGAGGTGCTAATGAGGAAAGGAAAAATATGTTTTCAAAAATAAAAGGCTTCTTTAAACGGAGATCCTTCAATTTACAGACGACGATCATTTTTGTGGTATGCTGCTCAACATTGGTCTCACTAATTGTTTCAGCAATTTTGATAAGAAACTTCATCTTGAATAGAAATGATGAAACGACCAACGAAAAGATATCAAGTGTTGCCAAGATTGTCTCCACAAATGAAATCGTCAAGGAAGGGCTGCTGAATGGCGATTCGGAGCTGACTGTTCAATCCTTTGCTGCAGATGTTATGAAGGCGGCAAATCTTGATTTTGTAGTCGTGATGGATACGGACATGATTCGACTGTCACATGCAGCACCATCCTACATTGGTCAAAAATTTTCAGATGAAGAGGATGCAAAGAAGGTTCTTTCCGGTGAGGCCTTTTTCTCACGAAAAATCGGGGTACTTGGCAATGGCTATCGCTATTTTGTGCCGGTTGTGAATGACGGTGAAATTATTGGTGGCGTTTGTGTCGGTCTCACCTCTCAAAGTATGGGCATCTATGTTTCTGATGCGCAGAAAAAAATTCTGTTATCGTTATTACTCGGCTTAACCGTAGGCATTATCGGTGCTGTATTTCTAGCTCAGAAAATGAAAACGATTCTACTTGGGTTAGAACCGGAGGAAATTGCCGCACAGTTAAGTGAGAAGGAAATCATCGAAAATGAAGTAGAGGAAGGGCTGATTGCCATTTCTCCGACAAAGCAAATTATCTTACTAAACAGAGGAGCAAAGGAGTTGTTTGCGACCTCCAGTCTGGAAATGGATTCTCAGCTAGGGGAAGTGATTGACGAAAATCTTTATGAGGTATTGTTCAAAGCGACACTGGAAGAAAAAACAGAGATTCGTAATCAGTACATGTACTTGAATGGAATCGAAGTGATTGCCAGTGTTTCACCGATTTTCAGTGAAGAGCAGTTCTTTGGCGCGGTTGCAACCTTGAGAGACCAGTCAGAGATGATGAAGCTGTTGGAGGAACTGGGTGGAACTGAGCAATACATTAATTCGTTAAGGGCACAGACACATGAGTTTTTGAATAAGCTGCATGTCATTTCAGGGCTGATTGATTTGGAGAAGTTCGACGAAGTATCTGAATTTGTCCAACAGCTGAACCATCACTATACTGTTGAGGTTGGTTATATCACTAAGCTTATCAAGGTGCCGGCGATTGCAGGTTTCCTGCTTGGAAAGATCAATGAGGCGAAAGAACAGCAAGTAGAGATGATTTTAGCCGATGACTCCTATGTTCCTGAAATGCTAGTAGACGAGTCGGTACACGCCCTTCTGCAGATATTGGGAAATCTGCTGGATAACGCGAAGGAAGCTGTATTAAAAAAGGGAGAAGGTCAAGTTCGAATCCATCTGACTTTTGAAGAAGAGGGACAGCTCTTCATTTTGGAGGTTTGTGATGATGGTATCGGATTGTCGAAAGAAGCACACCAGCAATTATTTAATGTGGGCTTTTCGACAAAGGGAGAAAATCGTGGTTTTGGATTGAATATCGTGAAACGGATCATTGAAGAATACGATGGTGTGATTGAATTTTCCTCTAGGAAGACTGGAGGAACGGTTGTTTATCTGGAACTGCCTAATAAAGTGAGGAAAAAGAAGTGACCAAGATACTGATTATTGAAGACGATCCGATGGTAGCGGTCCTGAATCAAAGTTTTGTTGAACAATTGCCTGACATGATTGTCGTAAAGAATGTCCGTTCTGCGGATGAAGCCAAGAAGGTTTTGGCAGAAGAAACGATTGATTTGATTTTGTTGGATGTCTTTTTGCCGGGAGAAACAGGAATTGAGTTTCTGACTGAGCTGAGAATGGAGAAAAGTACGGCTGCAGTGATACTAATTACTGCTGCCGATGATGTAAAAACAGTAAAAGAAGCGATTCGATACGGTGCAATTGACTATTTAATTAAGCCATTTACGTTTGAACGATTCAAGCTGGCAATTGAAAAATATCGTAAGCTGACTTTTGCTACTGAAGAGGGCGACCGAACCAACCAACGGGCAATTGATCGCTACATGAACCATGGAGAGGCACAGGAGAAGTTGAGCCAAGCAGAGGATAAGGAATTGCCTAAGGGCTTATCAAAGCTGACCTTGAAAAAGGTCAGTGAAGGACTTCAAGCCTTAGAGGAGCCGTTCTCGACAAAAGATTTGGCAACGAAAATCAGCTTATCAAGAATTTCTACAAAAAAATATTTGCAGTTTTTAGTAGACAGTCAAGCGCTAAAGGAAACAATGATATACTTGGAAGTCGGACGACCATTGACGAAGTATGAAACACAAGCAGATTTTACCGAAAGAATTGAGGAATACCTATAATTGAAAATCTGTCGACCTCCGATAGTGCGGAAATTGAGGAGGATTGACAGACACGAAGAATCCTATCGTTATTGACTTATTGTATTCCTATCTCGTAAAATGGAGAATATAAGCAAGAAGAAACAGGAGACCGACAGAAAGAGCTCCTGAAACCCTTGGTATATAAGGGCTGAAATTAGGCGGGGTTTTAATCTAAACACAGTGTAATGTGAATTTGATCAATTTTGGTACAATCACGAAAGAAAAAACGTTTTAATCTAAACACAGTGTAATGTGAATTTGATCAATTTTGGTACAATCACGAAAGAAAAAACGTTTTAATCTAAACACAGTGTAATGTGAATTGGAAAATGGTGGACGAATCAACAGGAGAAATCCGTGGTTTTAATCTAAACACAGTGTAATGTGAATTCAATCAATACATTGGCAAAAATCTGTGTAGCACTCGTTTTAATCTAAACACAGTGTAATGTGAATTCCATTTATAAACCAGCAGCAATAAGCCTAGGTCAGGTTTTAATCTAAACACAGTGTAATGTGAATGTAGTAGTTACCGCTACCCTTTTGCGCTAATCCAAGTTTTAATCTAAACACAGTGTAATGTGAATATTTCTATGTCTTCAAATGTTTTTTGTTCAGTATCGTTTTAATCTAAACACAGTGTAATGTGAATTCTTCTTTCCATGAAGGAAAATTGAGAGTCACGCAAGTTTTAATCTAAACACAGTGTAATGTGAATTCACTTTTCCGGATTGCGTTACATACATTTCATCTAGTTTTAATCTAAACACAGTGTAATGTGAATAAATATGTGTTGCACTTGGTCTTTCGGTCATAGAGTTTTAATCTAAACACGGTGTAATGTGAATGTATATTACGCTTAAGTATACCTGTATACGGGTATAGTTTTAATCTAAACACGGTGTAATGTGAATACCAGTTCAGCCATGCTTTCAATAAAATCATATCCTGTTTTAATCTAAACACAGTGTAATGTGAATTAATATGACCAATAACCGTTCTCGTGATCGATAATCGGTTTAATCTAAACAGACTGTAATGTAAATCCCTTCGCCCCACGTATGATGTCGCTTTGCCATTGAGTTTTATCTAAACAGAATGTAATGTAAATTTGTTTATCATCACGACATCATCCACTAACCGAATTGTTTTAATCTAAACACAACGTAATGTAAATGACTGAAACTTATTCACATCAATCCAAATCTCATGTTTTAATCTAATCAGACTGTAATGTAAATTATTGATGTCGCTCTCAAGTTCAGAGAATAAACCCGGTTTTAATCTAAACAGACTGTAATGTAAATCGATAACGTTTAGTTTTAAACGTAAGTTCCACAGTAGTTTTAATCTAAACAGACTGTAATGTGAATGAATTTGAAGTATTTGAAGTAGCAACAGAAAAAGCGTTTTAATCTAAACAAAGTGTAATGTAAATCCGAATGATTTTGATAATGCTTCTTTGATTTTTCTGGTTTTAACCTAACCACGATGTAACCCACCCACCACATTCCAAAAACGTCCAAAAAATCTAATTCGCTGGACGTTTCTTTTTTTGTCTCTTTCTCTTTCCCTTCTAAACGATTGAAAAGGACAAATCTATACTTTTTTAGTATGATTGAGTGGAAAAGGAGGGAACACGATGGACAAAGCCCAAAAGTATATTCCTGAGCTGTCTTCAGAGCTAAGACAGAGTATTATCAAGATGCCGAAAGCTATTCGTGAAGCGAGTGGAATTAGTATTTATGGCAAACGAATCAAGAGTATCATTTACACGATGGATGTGGCAGTAATTGCCAACAATGATGCTGATGCGATTTTGGCTGTTTATCCTTGGACACCGAATACGCGAATTTTATCAGCTGTTTCTCAGGTTTCTCAAGCACCAATATTTGCAGGGATTGGTGGAGGATTGACCTCGGGGAATCGTTCTGCTCGTTTAGGTACATTTGCGGAGGAGCAAGGGGCTTATGGGGTCGTGTTGAACGGACCGGCGGATATACATACTATCGAAGTTGTGAATGAATCGGTAGATATCCCTATCATTTATACGGTTGTTAATGACAAACGAGACATAGCAAAGCTGATTGAATCAGGTGTTGATATTTTCAATGTTGCCGGTGGAAAGGATACGGTCAAGCTGGTACGTTGGATTCGAGAGCAATTCCCGGAATTCCCGATTATCGCATCAGGTGGTAAGACGGAAGAACAGATTAAAGAAACCATTGATGCGGGAGCGAATGCCATTACCTATACAACCTATGGCAAGACGGAGACCTACTTCCAAGAGAAAATGGAGCAATACCGAGAACAGATGATTGAAGAGGAGAGCTGATTGTTTAGCGATTAACGCTCGACTAAAAAAGTTATAAAACAAAAAAGAGCGAATCAGTTTTTACACTGACTCGTTCTTTTTGGATTCTATTTAAACAGCCTGACTTACCTTTGGCAACTCCAACTCATTAACAGATGTTCCCGATGTTAGGGTATCATTGAAGTTTTCAAAGCTTGTCGTAATCATATTGCTTAGTGCTTCGTCTGTGTTTGAGCCAATATGCGGTGTTACCAAGACTCTAGGATAAAGATCAATCAATCGTTGAACCGTTCCATCTGGTAATGCTTGCCATGGTTGGAAGGCCTTGAAAAACAGGTCTTTTTCATTGGCAAATACGTCTGTTCCAAAGCCGGCAAGATGATTACTTTCCAGCGCATTCAAGATGGCTTCATTGTCCTGCAGTTCACCACGTGCAGTATTGATAAGGATAGCACCGGGTTTCATTTTCGCAAGGAATTCCGCGTTAATCATTTGATCGTTTTCACCTGGAATAAACGGCACGTGAAGGCTGACAATATCACTTTCAGCAAGCAGCTCGTCCAGCTCTTTAAATGCCAAGACTTCTTTTGCGGCATCAGATTGATAGATATCATAGCCGATGACCTTTGCACCTAAGCCTTTGAATAGGTTGGCTTCTGTTAAACCAATTTTTCCTGTACCGATAACACCAACGGTACAGTTGCGTACTTCTTTACTGAACATTTCTTCATCAACGATAAAGTTTTTGTAGGATGTTCGCATGGTTGTATAGGCTGTGTGGCGCAGCAGCATCATTGCTAAAGTCAGTGACAGCTCAGCGATGGCATTCGGAGAATAAGAAGGAACGCGTGCAACCTTCATCTCGTATTTTGCCGCAGCATCCAAATCAATATGATTAAATCCTACAGTACGAGTAAATACATATTTGATGCCATATTCATTGAACTTGTCGATGTTTTGACTGTCGGCTACGCAATTCCCTCTTAGGAGAACAGCATCGTGTCCTTTAGCAGTCTCAATATTGTCATGTGTAAGCAATCCCTCGATTAAAGTAAGCTCATAGTTGTAAACATTTAACTGATTGAAAAATGATACTTCATTTGGTCTGACGCCGTAACAGGCTATTTTAAACATGGTAGATCCTCCTTAAGTGAATGTTTATTTCTTAAAACATGCCGATATTTTTAATAACTTCCAGAACGATAATCCAAATTGGTGTCATGGCGACTGCCACAACAGTGGAGAGTAAGGAAGCGTTAGAAGCTAAAACAGCATCCTTGTCAAAGCTGATAGCATAAGCTGCTGCAACAGTTGCAGTTGGTGCGGCCATCATGATGACGATTGTTGCCAATGATTCGAAGTTAACCGGCAGGATGTTTGTCGCTGTAAGTAAAGCAAGACAAACGATGTTGACAGCTGGAACAAAAATGATTTTTACTAAGCTGTAATACCATGAAGTCTTATCTGCAGCAGCTTTCTTGAAGCTGACTTCACCTAATGTAGCTCCGATAGATAGCCAAGCAAGAGGTGATGAAAGACCAGCTAAATATTCCATTGGTTTGAACAGCCATACTGCTGTTTGATCGATTCTTAAGAAAGCAACCTGTGTTGTTCCGCCCTCAGCAAGCGGCACGGTCATTTGTGGTAAGTAGCCTTGGAAAATCCAAATCAGCAAACCAGCAAAGGTTGCGATAATAATCGGATTCATGAACATTGTTTTGATATTTTTCAGTTCCATTTTTAGACCACTCATTTTGATGTAGCCGTAAGAATATAGGAAGATACGGTAGCCGATGTTAAAAATAGAAGAATACATAACGCCGACAGAGCCGTAGATGGCGCTGACGATTGGTGTTCCAAAGAACGTCGTAGAGCCGAAAATTGTCAGGACACGCAGTGTATCCTGTTTGTCTCCTTTGTAGCTAAGGAAAAATGGTTTAGAGATAAAGATAAGTAAGACGTAGATAACCAATCCCCAAATCAGTACGTTAATTCCTTGCTTTAGCAAATCCGGATTAATGTCTTGCATAAATGCTTTGAAGGCTAGAGCCGGCAAGGCAACGGTCAGAACAACCTTTGAAAGAATTTTTCCGACTTGGTCATTGAAGATTCCTTTTTTGCGGCATAGGAAGCCCAGCATGATGATAAATACGGTGGATGTGATAGAGCTGACAATGCTCATATCCGTGAGTGTTGTTTTGAAAATGTCTAAAATGTTCATAATTCAATAAGTCCCCAATCTTGTATGATATTTCACAATATGATGCGTATAGAAATAATTGAAGTACATTTCTATAAGATAAATAGTAAAGTCTTAATGTGAATAAATGAACAATTGGAAACTAAACTAACTTATGTAATTAAAGTAAGCGGGGATAATGTCAGGTAGGTTTGACTTAAGTTTGGAAATGATAAATATTTTGTAGAAAAAGCTGAGTTTTCGAAAGTATGGAAAAAACATGAGAGTTGGTTGCTTTTACAGGGTTTTTTCATTAGAATGGAACAAGTGAGAAAAGAAGGGACGACTTATGAAAACATATCCTGTTAAGAAAAATGAAACGATTGAATTAGACATTATTGATTTGACGCATGAAGGTTTAGGGGTAGGCAAAGTAGACGGCTATCCTCTATTTATAGAAAACAGTTTGCCGGGAGAAAAAGTGAAGGTGCTTGTTCTTAAGGTAGGGAACAAATTTGGTTACGGAAAAGTATTAGAACGATTGACTGACAGCCCCGATCGTGTGGAGCTGACGGATGAAAGCTTGTTGAGAACAGGGATTGCTCCCTTACAGCACATGACTTACGAGGCACAGCTGCTGTTCAAGCAGAAGCAAGTAGAAAATGTTTTGAATAAGATTAGCAAAATGCCTGATGTGCCGGTGTTACCAAGTGTTGGCATGGCAAATCCCGTTGGGTACCGAAACAAAGCCCAGATTCCTGTTCGTAAAGTAAATCGTGAATTAGAGACTGGGTTCTACCGCAAGAACAGTCATGATTTAGTACCAATTACCGATTTTTATATTCAAGACCCTGCAATCGATCAGGCAGTTATGACGATTCGTGATATTATGAGACGTTTCAGTGTGAAACCGTATGATGAAGAAGCGCATACTGGAAATCTGCGACAAATCATTATTCGCAGAGGTCACTACTCTCATCAAATGATGGTTGTGCTTGTGACAAGAACAGAAAAACTTTTTAAGCATGAGCAAATTGTTGAAGTGATTTTGAAGGAATTGCCGGAGGTTGTTTCAATTATTCATAACATCAACCCGGATAAAACCAATGTGATTTTAGGAAAAGAGTCCCGAGTGTTGTATGGTCAGAACTATATTGAAGATCAGCTGCTGGGTAAGACCTATCGAATTTCCGCGCCATCCTTCTATCAGGTGAACACAGAGCAAACGGAATATTTATATCAAACTGCAATGGATTTTGCCGGACTGACTAAGGACGACATCGTAATTGATGCATACTGTGGGATTGGTACGATTGGTTTATCGTTGGCAGACCGTGTGAAGCATGTTTACGGAGTTGAAATTGTGAAGGATGCCATTGAAGATGCAAGAATCAATGCTTTCCATAATGAAATCGACAATGTAACCTTCAAGGCAGGGGCAGCAGAAAGTGTTATGACACAATGGAAAGACTCCGGTATCAATCCGACTGTATTAGTGGTTGATCCGCCAAGAAAAGGGTTAACGCCATCGTTTATCGAAACGTCTATGGAAATGGCACCGGAACGAATTGTTTATATCTCCTGCAATCCTGCAACATTGGCAAGAGATTTGAAGCTGTATGGTGAACAGTATGAAGTGAAGAAGATTCAGCCAGTGGATTTATTCCCTCAAACAGCCCACGTGGAAGCTGTTGCGTTGTTACAAAAGCGCTATAGCTAGTTTAACCATTTCTTCATTTTATATACACTATTGTAGAAAATTTTCAATCTAAATAAGTTCAATATTTGTTATGGATGAAAAATGGTTTAAGGTAGGAGATATTATGTCAAAATATAAAGGTAAATCTATAGAAAATGGTGGTCGAACTTATACATTTATTCAACTTCTGAAAAATGGTGGAAATGGAATTGTATGGGAAGCTGAATGTTGTAATGAGCAATATGCTATTAAGATTCTTAAACGATTTAGCAAAGAAAATAAGAAGAGATTTTTGAATGAAACAAGATTTTGTAAAGAAAATTCTCATGAAAACCTTATAAACGTATATGGTTTTGGCAAGTTCAATGATGAACTTTATTACATCATGCCTTTATACAATGAAACGTTTAGAGAGGTTATAGAAATCGAAACCAATTATTTGAAATATTTTAATTTTATACTTCAAATAGGAGAAGGTCTAAGATATATTCATGATAGAGGTGTGATTCATAGAGATATTAAACCTGAAAATATCTTAGTAAAAGAAGAAAAATTAGTATTAACAGACTTAGGGATTGCACATTTTGAAGGTGCAAATATTACTCAACCAAATGATCGTCTAGCGAACAAGTCTTATGCTGCTCCTGAGCAAAGAAAGGACGGTTACGCAAAAGAAATCAGTAAGGCTGTAGATATTTATGCATTGGGATGTATTATTAATGAGCTATTTACAAAAGAAAATCCTTTAGGTACAAATTTTATTGAGATTGCTGATATGTATCCATGGCTTGGCGACTTAGATAGATTAGTTGAGCAATGTATGAGACAAAATCCTTCAGAGCGGCCAACTATAGAAGAAGTTATTCTAGAAATAAAGTGTATAGAGAGAGGCATTCAACAAGATGCTACAAATATTCGAGATTTTATTAAGCATGATTTTGAATTGGAAAAAATAGAACTGAATTCAGTTGCTTCTGAAAGATTTTTTTATAGAGCTTCCGAAGATATTTTAGCTGCAAAGTATATATTTGAAAACGTACATTATGAAGATATAAACAAATATTATAATCATAACTATAATTGCGACATTCACTATAGAATTGATGAAGAGTTGAAAAAACTCTATTTTGATATGTTACTATTCGAAAAATGTAAGGATAAATTCTATTATGAGAGCAATGTGTACAAAAATGGAAGCTATTATACACCTTTGGATTTAACTTCTGATGATGACAGAAAGATATATGAAGAGTTTAAGCATTTGATGGAGATGCATGGATATATTAATGGAGGGACATTAAAAATGTTCTCTTCGTGCTGTAATTATCATTGTGAAGAAATAATAAATAACATATCCTATATAAACAAGATAGTTAGTGATTTAGATGATGCACCCATTCTATATATTGTAATGAAGCTAAAAGAGGTTTTTGAAAGAAATCAAAGATCTATAAAAGAAATCGAATTTGAGAGTAACATTTTAGTAAATTGGAAATTGACAGTTAGAGACTTAGATAGCAGCTATGGGACTGTCAAAACATCTTTAAAATTGGATTTTAATAATCAAAGAGAAATAGACATCCTAGATAAGTTTAAAGAAATTTGGAATATTGTTTACAAAAAGAGCGACGAAAAATATATCGTTAGATTTCAAGATAAAAACTCTTATAGTGAGTTTAAAAAATTCTCTTTACAACTTTCAAAACCATATAACATTTTTGAAGGCGATGTACTTAGTTTAGTTAAAATTCAAAGATTCTATGATGAAATTATCGAGCTAAAGCCGTTAGATTCTTTTGATATTACTAATGTTTTAGCTAAAATCTTAGGATTAAGAAATGATTATTAAGTAGTTAATATGTAGACCTACATTATGTTTCCACGTGGAAGCTGTTGCGTTGTTAGTGAAGAAATAAGATAGGCTTTACGAGAACACTGATAACCACTGTTTAAGGAATTAGGCGTTCCTGTCTTCCTGCTATCAACAAGCAGAAGGAGGGAATGCCTTTGCCTTTGAACAGAAATATTTCAGGTGTTGAATGGAAGAGCTGTTTATATGAAAAAGTAGTAGTAAAGGTGGTGGCAGAAATGAATAAAAAAGACAAAGAAAAAATGCTGGAGCTAATTAAAAAGAAACAGGGCGGCGGCCGTTCTGAAAAAATGGAAACACCAAAGAATGATCGTACCAACATGCGTAAAGGACCGAAGATTTTTAATAAGTAATCATGTAGAAGCTCAGTGAGAGTAGATTATCTCACTGGGCTTTTTTGTCAGTAATAGTTGGTTGAGTATATTTTAAGTAATCAATCTGCTTGCAGAAGAACCTCGTGAGAATCCCTATGAAATAGTAAATAAGCTAGGGAAATATAGCGAATAAAAAGCTTGTGCTTGATAGTTGGTAAGCTATAATGGATGTAGTAATTGATTTCATTCATACTTGATGATGAGGAGATAATACTATGGAAGAATTGGAACACGTTAGTTTTACAGATAATATATTGCGATATACTTCGTTGGAGAAGGAAGAAATAGCAATTAAGCTAAATGATGAAAGTGACTTTTACTCTGAGCTGCAAAAATATCTGTTGTCAGCGGATGAACGAAAAATGCTTTCTGAAAGATTTTCCGTATTCTATACTGAAGCTCAAAAAGGAATTAGTGATGGTGTTGAGAATACAGACGATAGCACTCCTTCAGCTGGAAGTAAGCATAATTATTCTCCGGAAGATGTGGATTACACAGAAAGTTCTTTTCAATTAATCACATTATATAATTATATGACTGGCTATGATGGAGAAGAAGAGCCTACAATTGATATGAGCCCTGATTTTCAAAGAAACTTTGTTTGGAATGATGTGCAAAAAAGTTTATTGATTGAGTCTATTCTACTGAATATTCCAATTCCGGCTATTTATCTCAATATGACAGATGATAAGGTTTATATACCGGCCGATGGGTTACAACGGTTAAACACAATAAGAGAATTCATGTCGGGGAGACTGGCGCTAAAGGGATTGGAATATTTAACCGAGCTTGAAGGATGTCATTTTAAAGAGGATAAAGAGAAGCAGCATGTCAAAGCTCTTCCCCGTAAGCAATACCGCCATTTTCGGGACTATTCAATGACAGCTTTTGTCATAAATAGTCGAACACCTGATGCTGTTAAGCTAGATATCTTTAAACGCCTGAATACGACAGGAACACAGCTGAATGCACAGGAGATTCGCAACTCAGTTACGACAAAGCGGATTAGGCAGTTTTACAAATTAATCGAAGAGAATGAAGATTTCAAGTATTTGATTTCTGATAATGTAAATACAAATAGGTTTATCCATCATGAAATGATTCTTCGGTATTTTGGCAGTTATTTTTGGCAAGTAACGTCAGAGCTAGAGTATGAGGGACGAATGAATGATTTTCTGGATCAGGTTTTACACTATTTAACGAATAGGGTTGATGATGAGCGATTGGAACAGCTGGTTGATAAATATCTATACATTTTGAGAAAGGCACGCCAGCTTTTTGGCAATCAAAGCTTCAGAAAGCCGCCTCTCAAGAGAAGAAGCTCAATCAATACCTTGCTTTATAGCCAAGTCTTGATTAGTATAGAAAACTTTGAGGTGGACTTCAGCTTGCAAGAAGGCTACCTTGTAGAAGACTTTTTTGATTATTTACGTCAAGACCAAGAACTGATTTTAGCAATTTCCAGCAGTACAAACAATCTTAAAAATATTAATTTAGCTAAACAAAGTCTTAGAGATTTTTTTGAAGGCATCTAGGTTTAGCAAACTACCATAGGGGATGGGAGACGATAAAATGATAAAAACTATTACTATTCAGGATTTTAAATGTTATCGAAACTTACAGCTGGAGTGTAAAAAAATAAATTTGATTACGGGGATAAATTCCTCTGGTAAATCAACCATTATTCAGTCTTTATTGTTGTTCGCCAACCAAGAGAAGAGTGGGGATTATGACCTTCGAAATAACCCCTATGGCTTAGACTTTGTCAGCTTTGAAAATATTATAAATAAAAATAATGATGATGCAGAAAAAATTGTTATCGAAATCAATGATGTCAAACGAGAGTTTAAAGAGAAAATCAATGAAAGAAGTCAACAGTCATTTTCTAATATGGCAGTTGTTAATCCAATCGAAGAAGAGCTGCGTGTTCTATATGTAAGTGCTGATCGAGAGATAAGTGCCACTCAAACAGAAAGTCAAATAGTTGATTGTTATTTGCCGTCAAAGAAGAACCAACATATCGGACATTTTTTGCATATCGATGATGCTATTGTTAACAACGATGTGATGGAAAATTTAACCGGCTATTTGAAAGATATTGGTTTAATAAAAAACAAAATCGAAGTAAAAACCGGACTAAATTATTATTCCATTCGTATTGATGGGATTGAAATTGCTCATGTTGGTATGGGGATAAGGTACGTCTTACCAATTCTGCTAACTTGTTTAACCAATAAAGATACAGTCATTTGTATTGAAAATCCGGAAATTCATCTTCACCCAAAAGCACAGGTAAATCTGTTGCTGAGCCTTTTCAACATTTGTGAGAAAAACAATAATCAATTATTCATTGAGACGCATAGTGACCATGTTTTGAATGCTTTTCGTGTGTATGTGAAAGAGCATGCTGAACAGGCGGATGAAAGTAAAATTTTCTTTGTAGATAGTGATGCTGATGTAAAAAGCATAGCAATAAGTGAGCAGGGAAAACTGGCTAATAATTATCCTGATTTCTTTGATGAATTGCAAAAACAATTGGTGAAGCTGATATGAGTGCTGAAAAATACTATTTGTTATTAAACAGTGAGTCTTTTTATTGCGACGAGAAACCATTGTCTACTGAAGCGATAAAGGAACTGAGTCAACTGACTGAAACAGAAGAATTTAAGTATGATTTAGGGTATCAATTGGCTTACGATTCTGAGCAATTCTGGCAAATGGAGATAAATGAAAGTGGTTGTTTATCAGATGTTCTAGATTATGATGAAGTAAATATTCTTTATCTCATATTGAGCAATGCAGCCTCGATTGACAATGAGAAAAAGAAACTGATGGATTGTCTGGATTTATGCGGTACCAGAGGGTATTATGGATTGCTCAGTCTGGGACACGATTTGAAATGGCAAGTTGCTGTTCTTGAGGATGTGAAGAACATTTACGATGAAGAATCATCTAAGACACACTCTTTGGAATACAGACAAATGTTATTGAAAGATAGGCTCTACGATAAGGAGCTGTTTACGACCAAATTAGCTGTTACCTCTACTTCTTGCCCTGTAAAAAATATTCATTTCCACGATCAATTCTTTTCCGAGTTTAATAAAGTATCCTCTGAGGTTCAAAAATTTGCATTGCAAAAACTTTTTTTTGTTATTGGTGGAACAGATTTAGATGAATTATCAGATAGGACATATCATTCTGACGACAATATTAAGGATGACAAAGACAAGTCTAATGAGAGAAAGGTCTATTTTTCAAAAGTACCCAAAAAAATATATAGACATCATAAATCGGGCGGCTACTCCTTCTATATGGAGAAAGAGGGGAAGGACGTCTATGTAGGTAAATTAACAAAGCATCTATCGACTAAAAAGTATAAGAAAAGATAATTGAATAAGCAACCAAATTTAAGAGATAGCCCACTATTCTATTTATTTCAATAGTGTTTTTTTTTGTTTGCTGATTCCGGTCTGTTCAACAGCTCTTTTTCTGAAAAATATTCTATTCAAACCTGAAAACCAGCAGTCGCTATTTACTATTGAAAAAATCAAAAGTCGTGCAAATTTTTCTTTCTTTTGCCCGTTTTCACAAAGTTCTTCGCTATAAAAGCTTATTGAGAAAAGTTCTCAGTGCTTTTAGTGAATTAATTGTATATTTTTTCACAATTGGACTTTGGTTTTTGATATAATTAAGCTGTCTGAAATGAAAGCGTTATCTATGTATGGAAGCTATTAAGGAAGTAGAGGACTAGTAATGATTCCTGTGTTTAGACTATGAACAAGGGCTAGTCATTCAAAGCTCGCCACTGCTTCTGAGCTGTTACTTTTATTTACTGCTTGTGGCAATAAAAGGTAGAGCTGACAGTTTTCTATGCATAGAGTCCGTAAAGGGATTTATAAAATAAAAAATAGTATCAATCGATTAAAAATAATCGAAGAAAGGAGAGGAACAATCAATGAGTGTAAGTGTAAAAGAAGTTTTTGAATTTATCGAAACAGAAAGTCAGCATGAAGAGTTCGAAGTCAGTCTGAACAATTTGGATGGGCAGGAAGGGGCCCAAATGCCGGCTTTACAAGAAGCCCAGCGGATTTACAGCTATTTGCCAATTGAGATATTGGAACGGATTTCGGAGCGATTAGATATCCCGCTGGAGCAGCTGTATAGTACTGCCACGTTTTATTCACAATTTTCATTTGTACCCAAAGGCGAGTATACAATCAGTGTTTGTCTTGGTACCGCCTGTTATGTAAAGGGTGCAGGCAATATTTTAGATTCGTATGAAACGGAACTGAAAATTAAAGCTGGAGAAACTACCCCTGATCGAAAATTTACGTTAGAGTCCTGTCGCTGTATTGGTGCTTGCGGATTAGCACCTGTTCTGACCGTTAATGAAGAAGTTTACGGCCGTCTCACTCAGAAAAAAGGAGATAAGGTTCTCGTCTCTTACCTGAAGAAAGCTTAGTCAGTCGCTTAGGTATTTAACAGGAGAAAATCTATGGAAAATTGGAGTCAATTAAACGAGCTTAGAGAAGCCTATCGTGACAGGATTAATATTCGTCTTGATGAAGGCGGCGAATCTCAGTATGAGAAAGAGATTATGGTCTGCGCAGGTACCGGGTGCTTGTCTTCAAAGAGTCAGGAGTTTATCACAGCATTAGAGGGAGAGCTGGAAAAAAATGGGATTCGTGAGACAATCAACATCGTCTCTACCGGCTGCTTTGGGCTGTGTGCGCAAGGTCCTATTGTGATTATCTATCCGGAAGGTACCTTTTATCGACAGGTCCAGCCGAAGGATGCCAAAAAAATTGTTGCCAAGCATATTATGAAAGGCGAAGTCGTTGAAAAGCTGTTGTATCACGACCACGAGTCAAAAGAGATTATCAACAAGCTGCTGGACACTCCCTTTTATCAAAAACAGGAACGGGTCGCATTGCGTAATTGCGGACGAATCGATCCGGAAAAAATTGAAGAGTATATTGCCTTTGACGGCTATCAGGCATTAGCGAAGGTATTGAATGTTTACTCACGGGACGATGTGTTAGCGACGTTAAAGACATCCGGCTTACGTGGTCGCGGCGGTGCAGGCTTCCCAACCTTTATGAAGTGGAGCTTTGCGAAGGAAAGCCCTTCAGACCAAAAATATGTTATCTGTAATGCAGATGAGGGAGATCCCGGAGCTTTTATGGATCGCTCTGTCTTAGAAGGAGATCCTCATGCAATCATTGAAGCTATGACGATTGCCGGATATACAATAGGCGCAAGCCAAGGCTATGTCTATGTACGTGCGGAGTACCCGACTGCTGTTAAGCGGCTGCAAATTGCCATTGACCAAGCACGGGAAACAGGATTTCTAGGAGAGAATATTCTCGGTACGGACTTTAGCTTTGATTTAGATTTACGTTTGGGTTCAGGAGCATTCGTTTGTGGTGAAGAAACAGCGCTTTTAGAAAGTATTGAAGGAAAACGTGGAGAGCCGCGTCCTCGTCCGCCATTTCCAGCAGTCAAAGGGCTTTTTGGCAAACCTACAATTGTTAATAATGTGGAAACCTTGGCGAATATCCCGCAAATCATCGTAAAGGGTTCTGAATGGTTTGCTTCGATGGGGACAGAGAAATCTAAAGGAACAAAAGTCTTTGCCTTAGGTGGGAAAATTCAAAATACAGGGTTGGTTGAGATTCCGATGGGGACGACATTGCGGGAAATCGTTGAGGATATTGGCGGCGGTATTCCAGATGGGAAGAAATTTAAAGCCGCTCAAACGGGTGGTCCTTCCGGTGGCTGTATTCCTCCTGAGCATTACGATGTAGCAATCGACTATGACAATTTAACTGCAATTGGTTCAATGATGGGATCAGGCGGATTGATTGTAATGGATGAACAGAACTGTATGGTGGATATTGCGAAATTCTTCTTGGAGTTTACTGTAGAAGAAAGCTGCGGCAAGTGTGTGCCTTGTCGAATTGGAACGAAGCGTTTGCTGGAGATTTTGGAAAAAATCACAATGGGCAAAGCGACGCTAGAGGATTTAGACAAGATGGAGGAGCTTTGCCATCATATCAGTGAAAATTCGCTGTGTGGTTTAGGTCAAACGGCACCGAATCCTGTATTGTCCACCTATCATTACTTTAAAGAGGAGTATCTGGCACATGTTTTGGAACATCGTTGTCCAGCAGGTGTCTGTAAGAATTTGATTCAATATACGATTGATCCGGAAAATTGTACTGGTTGTACGGCCTGTGCTAAAACGTGTCCGGTTTCGGCAATTCATGGCGAGGTTAAAAAAGTACATGAAATTGATCAGGCAGTGTGCATCAAATGTGGCTTATGTATTGATACTTGTCGCTTCAAAGCGATTAATGTGGGTTAGGAGGTGGAACCTGTGAAAGAAATTACGATTACAATTAATGGTAAAACATGCAGTGCTCCTGAAGGGTCCACGATCTTAGAAGCGGCACGCCATAATAATATTGATATTCCAACACTATGTTTCTTAAAAGAGATTAATGAAATCGGCGCTTGTCGGATGTGTGTGGTTGAGGTAGAAGGTGCTAGGAGTTTAGCTACATCCTGTGTATATCCTATTCGTGAAGGAATGAAAATTGTCACAAATTCCGAAAAGGTTTTTCAATCACGGAAGATTAACTTGGAGCTGATTTTGTCTACACATGAACGGAAATGCTTATCTTGTATTCGCAATGGTAATTGTGAGCTGCAGAAGCTCTGCAAAGATTTCAATGTAGATGATGAAGATTATTACAATGGAGAAAACTACGAGTACGCCTTCGATGACAGCACCGTGCACATGTACCGAAACAACAATAAATGTATCTTGTGCAAACGCTGTGTAGCTGCTTGTTCGAAGATACAAGCGATTGGGGTTATTGGTTCCAATGAACGCGGCTTTAAGACACACATCGGCTGTGCCTTTGAGCAGAATCTAGGTGAAGTATCCTGTATCTCTTGTGGACAGTGTATCGTTGCTTGTCCGACAGGGGCAATTGCAGAAAAAGATCAGACGAAAGAAGTCTGGGAAGCACTGGAAGATCCTTCGAAATATGTCGTTGTACAGACTGCCCCGTCTATCCGTGTAACATTAGGAGAAGCCTTCAATATGCCAATTGGTACAAATGTTGAAGGAAAGATGGTAGCGGCCCTGCGGCGAATTGGCTTTGACAAGGTGTTTGACACGAATGTGGCAGCTGATTTCACGATCATGGAAGAAGCCGCTGAGTTTTTAGACCGAGTAGCAAATGATGGACCGTTTCCTTTATTTACCTCCTGCTCTCCGGGCTGGGTGAAGTATTGTGAATCGTATCATCCGGAGCTGATACCGAATCTTTCCAGCTGTAAATCACCACAGCAGATGTTTGGGGCATTAGTAAAAACTTGGTATGCGGAGAAAATGGGCATTGATCCAAAGGATATTTTTGTTGTAGGGATTATGCCATGTACGGCTAAAAAATTTGAAGTAACAAGGGAAGATGAAGATGCAGCTGGCTATTCTGATGTAGATGTAGCGCTGACTACCAGGGAGCTGGCTCGAATGATTGATAAAGCAGGGATTCGTTTCCCTGAGCTGGAGGACGAAGCCTTTGACAATCCTTTAGGAGAAGCAACAGGCGCCGGCTATATCTTTGGGGCAACAGGTGGTGTCATGGAGGCAGCTTTGCGAACAGCAGTGGAAACCTTATCCGGTGAAGAGCTGAAGGCGTTAGATTTCGCTGAGGTTCGAGGCATGGCTGGCATCAAGGAAGCAACCTATGAAGTAAACGGCACGGAAGTGCGAGTTGCCGTAGCTTCTGGAATTGGCAATGCGAAGCGACTTATCAAAAAGATTCAAAACAATGAAGCTTTTTACCATTTTGTGGAAATTATGGGTTGTCCCGGCGGCTGTATCAATGGCGGTGGTCAACCTGTTCAACCGGCATCGGTACGAAACTTTATTGATTTGAAAGCGAAACGTGCTGCGGCTCTTTATGTGGAAGATTCAGCCAGAAAGCTGAGGAAATCAAATGACAGTCCGATTGTTCAGCATTTGTATAAAGAATTTTTAGAGCAGCCAGGTAGTGAAAAGGCACATCACTTACTTCACACCTCGTATAAGGATCGTTCCGTTGTTCAACATTCGTAAGAAGCCGCAACAGCTAGGAAAATGCCTGAGGAGCATTGACGGGAGCTAGCAAAAAGACGTGAGATGAATAGTAAAGAAATTACTCATCTCACGTCTTTAGATAATGGCTAGTTTTCTTGCGGCAAAGCTTTTGTTAGCAACGGAAGGATTACTACTGCTAAAGCACCGCCAATGAGTGCGGTAAATAACTGTGGAAACGAGAAAGCCGCGGAAACAACGCTGGCATTTGGTTCAGGAATTCCTAAAACAATCGGCACAACCAATTTTACAACAAGACCATACAGCACTAAAAATTTTGCGGCAGCAGCGACGATTGCCGAAACAGTAAAGGCAGTGAATTGGTTCTTCGAGCTATTTCTTAGTAAATGCCAAAGAATGACTAACACGGCATTTCCAATAGCCACGCAAAGAATGATTTGCCAGAACTTAGGTCCGATACCAAACATAAATGCAAAGAACGGTGACAGCAGTGCGATTGTTAAACCGCTGGGTAACCCGACGGTGACAACGCTTACAATTAAAATGAAATTGACAAGTGAGCCGGTCAACAAGGTGCTGCCAAAGCCGGAAGTGACGGCCTGTACAGCAATCAATAGTGCAAGTAATACAGCGGTTTGAGTAATCCATAAAGCTTTTCTGTTCATAATCAGCGGCATATTATTCTATTGTGATGATATTCACAATTATGCCTATTCACTTCCCTTCATCAAATTTGAAACGGAGTGTTGAGCAGTGCGCCTATTCAACTGTAGATTTCCGATGAAGAAGCTTTTCCTTCTCAACAAATCTTTACAAAGTTATTGTAACAGATTTGATTCAATGATTTAAGTAAAAGTTGCAGACGAGAAGCAATTGCAGCCTAAGGAAGTTTTCACAGAATGGTGGGCAGCATAAAAAAGGTTCTAATGAACATAGATTCACTATTTTCTATGTTCTTATGAAATAAATGATTAAAAAATGAGAGGATGAACATTGTATGACATTAGCAAAAATCGTATATGCAAGTGCAACTGGAAACACAGAGGGAATTTCAGAAATATTGGAGGCAGCTTTTGAAGAGCTGGATATTGATGTAGAACGTATTGAAGCCGATGATGCGGACGAAGATACGTATGAAGATGCTGATATTTGTGTATTGGCAACTTATACAGATGGCGATGGGGAACGACCATTTGACTTAGAAGATTTTTATGAAGAACTGCCGGAACAAGATTTATCGGGAAAAGTCTTTGGTGTTGTAGGTAGTGGAGATAGTGAGCTATATCCGGATTATTTCTGTTTTGCGGCGATAGATTTTGATAAAGCATTTGGGGAAACCGGCGCGACAAAAGGTGCGGAGCTGGTGAAAATTGAAAATGCGGCAGATGACGAAGACGAAGAGAGACTGAAAGCTTTTGTTAAAGCTTTGGTAGAAGCAGAAGCGTAAAAGGAAGTGTGAGTAATTTTGTTTAAAATAATAGAACGCAAAGAATTAGCTCCTACAGAATTTGATATTCTTGTAGAGGCACCGCGCATTGCGCAAAAAGCTCAACCTGGTCAATTCGTTATTTTACGCATCGATGAAAAAGGAGAGCGAATTCCTTTGACGATTGTTGATGTGGATGCTGAAAAAGGCTGGGTACGATTGATTTTTCAGGTTATTGGAAAGTCAACTGCACAATTAGCGACAGTGATGGCTGGTATGGAGCTGACGGATTTGGTTGGCCCATTAGGAAAGCCGACTGAAATCAAAAATTTCGGTACAGTGCTCTTAGTTGGCGGCGGTGTGGGGATTGCGGCATTGTTCCCGATTGTCAAAGGACTAAAGGAAGCCGGAAATCGTGTAATTACGGTTTTAGGTGCAAAAACCTCAGAATTACTCATACTACAAGATGAATGTGCGGCATATTCCGATGAATTGATTTTGATGACAGATGATGGTTCAGTTGGCACAAAAGGCTTAGTCACTCAGGCAATGGAAGAGGTTTTTCAACGAGAAGAAATCTCCTATGCTTGGGCAATCGGGCCAAGTATTATGATGAAATTTGCAACGATGACTGCGCAAAAATACCATGTGCCTATTTATGTTTCTTTGAATCCAATTATGATTGACGGTACAGGGATGTGTGGAGGTTGTCGAGTAACAATCGCTGATACAATCAAGTTTGCCTGTGTGGACGGACCAGAGTTTTTGGGAGAAGAAGTGGATTGGGATGAGTTTATTAATCGCATGCAGCAATACCGTCCGGAGGAAGAACAGTCAAATGAACGATATGAAAAGCAGGTGAAGCAGCATGGCTAAAGTGAAAAGAAGTCATACACAAACACCAATGAGAGAACAGGAAGCCGCTGTTCGCTGTCATAATTTTGATGAGGTTGCTTTTGGTTATTCCTTGGAGGAAGGTCAGTTGGAGGCTAGTCGATGCCTACAATGTAAAAATGCGCCCTGTATCGAAAACTGTCCGGTTATGATTGATATCCCGGGCTTTATCAAAGCGATTGAAGATGGCGACATGCCGACAGCTCATGCTGTATTGAGCAAGTATACGAATCTTCCGGCAATCTGTGGTCGTGTTTGTCCACAGGAAAAGCAATGTGAAATGGTTTGTCGTCTGGGACGTTCGAAAAAATTTGAGCCGGTAGCTATTGGCAAGCTGGAGCGTCTGGTAGCAGATTGGGCGTTAGAGCAGCCGATTGAATATAAAGAAGTGTCCGGAGAAAAAGGGCGCGTTGCTGTCATCGGTTCCGGTCCTTCTGGTTTGACAACTGCCGGTGATCTGGCAAAGCTAGGCTATGAAGTGATTGTCTATGAAGCATTACATCTTCCGGGAGGCGTGCTTACTTATGGAATTCCTGAGTTCCGTCTGCCGAAACGGATTGTGAATAAAGAAATTGAACGAATCGTGGCTCAAGGAGTCACAATTGAAACCAATGTCGTAATTGGAAAAACGATTACGATGGCGGAAATTATGGAAGAATTTGATGCTTGTTACTTATCTGTCGGTGCGGGTGCACCTAACTTTATGGGGATTCCCGGTACTTCGTTAAATGGTGTTTATTCATCCAGCGAATATCTGACTCGTATCAATTTGATGCATGGCTATGAGTTTCCTCAGTATGATACGCCGGTTCAAAAATCTAAGAATGTTGTCGTAATCGGCGGCGGGAATGTAGCGATGGATGCGGCACGCTCGGCAAAACGCCTAGGGGCTGAAAATGTTTCAGTTATCTATCGACGTTCATTGGAAGAGCTGCCGGCACGTGTGGAGGAATATCATCACTCTGTGGAGGAAGGCATCAATTATCACTGGCTGACAAATCCTATTGAATATATCAGTGATGATAAAGGAACGTTAAAGGCTGTGAAATGCGTACAAATGGAATTGGGCGAGCCGGATGAATCTGGACGTCGAAGACCTGTTGTAATTCCAGGTAGTGAGTTCATTATTGATGCAGACACAGCGATTGAAGCAATCGGGCAAGGTGCGAATAAAGTATTACTTGATACTTTTCCTGAGCTTGCGACCAATAAATGGGGCTACGTTGATGCAAACCCCGAGACTGCGGCGACATCTATTCCAGGTGTCTTTGCCGGAGGAGATATTGTAACTGGCGCAGCGACGGTTATTTTAGCGATGGGCGCCGGAAAAATAGCAGCAAAAGAAATCGATGAATATATTCAGAAGACACGACAAGAAATGCCGGTTTAAGTAATCAGTGAGGTGGTAAAGGAATGAAAACAATGAAGACAATGGATGGCAACACAGCTGCCGCTTACATTTCCTACGCTTTTACAGAAGTAGCTGGAATCTATCCGATCACACCAAGCTCGACCATGGCAGAAGTAGTGGATGAGTGGGCAGAAAATGGCTTAAAAAACATTTTTGGTGAAACAGTCAATTTAATAGAGATGCAATCAGAGGCCGGTGCTGCGGGAACAGTTCATGGTTCTTTGAAGACAGGTGTTTTGACAACAACCTACACAGCATCACAGGGCTTGCTTTTGATGATTCCAAATATGTTTAAGATTGCCGGTGAATTATTGCCGACGGTCTTTCATGTGGCGGCACGAGCAGTTTCTACGAATGCGTTAAGTATTTTTGGTGACCATAGTGACGTGATGGCAGCTAGGCAGACGGGCTTCTGTATGCTGACAGAATCAAGTGTTCAGGAAGTCATGGATTTGTCCGCAGTTGCACATTTAGCGAGCATTGAAGGCAGCTTGCCGTTTATGAATTTCTTTGACGGCTTCCGTACCAGCCATGAGCTGCAAAAAATTGAAGCATTAGATTATGAAGACTTAAAGAATATGGTGAACTGGGAAGCGCTTGAAAATTTCCGTAAGCGCGGGATGAATCCCAATCATCCAACTGTTTCCGGAACTGCTCAAAATCCGGATATTCATTTCCAACAAAGAGAAACCGTCAACAAGTATTACGATGAAATGCCCGCAATTGTACAGAAATATATGGAAAAAATCAATGCACTCCGTGGAACAGAATATGATTTGATGAATTACTATGGTGACCCGGAAGCGACAGAAGTTATCATTTCCATGGGTTCTGCTTCACCAACCATCCAGCAAACGGTTGATTATTTAAACAGTCAAGGACGCAAGGTTGGTCATATCGATGTTCATTTGTATCGCCCGTTTCCAGCAGATAATCTATTGGAAAAACTACCGAAAACAGTAGAACGGGTAGCAGTACTTGACCGTACCAAGGAACCTGGCTCTGATGGAGAACCGTTGCTATTGGATGTTCAAAGTGTGTTGTACCGTCATGAAAATCGTCCAATTGTTATTGGTGGTCGTTATGGAATAGCTTCAAAGGATGTGACACCGAATCAAATCGTTGCTGTATACGATCACTTATTATTACCGGTGGCGGAGCTTAAGCAACGCTTTACAATTGGTATTAACGATGATGTGACTCATTTGTCATTACCGATGACGGAAGTACTGGATTTGACAAAAGATACAACCTTCCAAGCGAAGTTCTGGGGCTTTGGTTCAGATGGTACAGTTGGTGCAAACAAACAGGCAATTAAGATTATCGGAAATCATACAGATAAATATGCACAGGCTTACTTTGCCTATGACTCTAAAAAATCAGGAGGGTTAACAGTCTCCCACTTACGATTTGGTGACGATCCAATCCGTTCTACGTATAACGTGGAGTGTCCTGATTTTATCGGGTGTCATAATGCAGCTTATCTGCATAAATATGATTTAGTAAAAGGATTGAAGGATGGCGGAACCTTCCTGTTAAATACTGTCTGGGATGTCGACCGTGTCAAAACTCATTTGCCGAAGCCATTGAAACGCTACTTAGCAGAGCATAATATTGAATTCTATATCATCAATGCCATGGAGATTGCACAACGATTGGGGCTGGGGCGACGGATCAATACAGTCATGTCAGCGGCATTCTTCGAGGTTACAGATATCATGGACCGTGAAACGTTCCTACCTTTATTGAAGGATGAAGTAAAGGCGACTTACGGAAGAAAATCAATGGCAATTGTAGAGAAAAACTGGGCGGCGATTGATGAAACCTTTGATGCGCTGACTAAAGTCGATATTCCGGAAGAATGGAAAACACTAGAGATTCCATCAGCTGCTGCAGTTGATTCAGATAAGCCGGCATATGTGCGTAATATTTTAGAACCAATCAATCGCCAAGAGGGCAATGAGCTTTCGGTGAATGACTTGATTGAAAATGGTATGCTCGGTGGAGAAATGGCGATGGGGACAGCTGCATATGAAAAACGCGGGATTGCCTTAGAAGTTCCGGAATGGATTTCTGAGAATTGTACGATGTGTAACGAATGTGCCTTCATTTGTCCGCATGCTGCGATTCGTCCTTTCTTAGCTGATGAAGCTGAGCTGGCGGAGGCGCCGGAAGGCTTTATCACTCGAACGATGAAAGGAGCCGATAATTTAGACTATCGTATTCAAGTATCGTTAGAAGATTGTACCGGCTGTGGTTTATGTGTAGAGATGTGTCCGGCCAAAGAAAAAGCGCTGGTTTTGAAGCCGTATGAAGAGCGGAAAGAAGAAGCGATTAATTGGGCTTTTGCTATGACCTTGCGTCAAAAAGCAAACCCAATCAAGAAATTCTCTGTCAAGGGCTCGCAATTTGAACAGCCGTTAATCGAGTTTTCAGGTGCTTGTGCCGGCTGTGGCGAAACGCCTTATGTGAAGCTGCTGACTCAGCTTTATGGTGACCGAATGATGATTGCCAACACTACTGGCTGTTCATCGATTTGGGGAGCCTCCTCACCGGCAACACCTTACACGGTAAATGCGGAAGGAAAAGGACCTGCGTGGAGTAACTCATTGTTTGAGGATAATGCAGAATATGGATTAGGGATGTATATCGCTAACGAAACGAAACGGAAACGTGCTGCTACCCTGATACAAAAAGCGGTTGATGAAGGCTGTGGCTCTGAAACAACGTTGGCTCAGATGCAGGATTGGTTAGACCATGCAGCTGAAGGCGAAGGAACGCAGCAGCGTGCGGCAAAACTGGCGCAAGCGCTTCGTGAGGATGCCGATGATCGAGTGAAGGACATTTTGAAGCATGAAGAAATGTTTGCGAAGCCGAGCCAGTGGATTCTTGGTGGTGACGGCTGGGCCTATGATATTGGGTACAGCGGTATCGATCATGTGCTCGCGACAGGGGCGGATGTCAACATTTTCGTCATGGATAATGAAGTATACGCCAATACAGGCGGACAAATGTCGAAGGCAACGCCAACCTCAGCTATCGCAAAATTTGCGGCAGGCGGAAAGAAAACAAAGAAGAAAGACCTTGGCTTGATGGCCATGGCTTATCGTGATGTGTATGTGGCCTCTATTTCGATTGAAGCCAATCCGGCACAAGCGCTGAAGGCAATTACTGAGGCTGAAAACTATCCGGGACCATCATTGATTATTGGGTACACACCATGTATCAATCATGGCTTGCGTGGTGGTATGAGTCAATCAATTAAGGAATCAAAAGAAGCGGTAGAATCCGGCTATTGGCCGCTGTATCGCCATGATCCACGTCTGAGAGACAAAGGCAAAGATCCAATGCGCGTAGATTTCAAGAAGGCCGACTTTACAAAAATGGAAGCCTTCCTACGGAATCAGGTTCGTTTCTCTGCACTTCACAATGTGAAGGATGACGAGGTAGAAGTAGAAGAAATGCTTCATCAAACCGTCAAGGATATGGAAGACCGTTCAGAAAGCTATACACAATTGATTAAGAAATAACTAGTAACACAAAAACAAACCAGCTTTGAGAATATCCTCAAAGCTGGCTTGTTTTTGTTAGTAATGGTGTTATAAACTTTTGAAGTTGTTATCCCACCGATACCAAGGATTAGTGAGGAATTATCGGGAAGTCCTCTATCTTAATAAGCAGTCAGTCATTTTCTTAATTAAGCGCTAAACTAGTTCTTCCTGCTTTTTTTTGTTATGATTTAAAAGAATGTAAACAAAGCACTAAAAGAAACTGGGAAGTGATTTGACCGGTTTCAATGGATAGAAAGAAGGAGAGCGACTGTTCTGGGTAGGACCCTCTAGAAGCAGTCGACATCGGACCACCGGAAGTAAGCAAACAGGAAGTTACCTGAGTGTTTGCAACAAGAAAGAAAAGGAGCACGAAAATGAAAAAAGCGCTAAAAATTAGTGGGGTAGTTATCGGACTGATTTTATTAATTGTGATTGGGTATGTGGGGTATGTTTTTCTCAGCTATTCCCGTATCGAGGATAATTTGACCCTGACCGTTGAGCAAAAGGCAAAAATTGAGCAGGTTGAGCCAGAGAAAGAATATAAGGCGGTAACCTTTAATATCGGCTATGGAGCGTATCCGCCGGACTATACCTTCTTTATGGATGGAGGAAAAGAATCAAAGGCGCGCAGTGAGGCTGCGGTAAATGAAAATATTGATGGTGTAATTCAGACGCTGGATGAGCTGGATGCTGATTTTGCGGTATTACAAGAGGTGGATGAGAAAGCGACACGGAGTTTTGGTGTCAACGAAGTGAAGAAAATTAGTGATAGCTTTGCTGATTATTCTGCTGTAGCAGCGACAAATTATAATTCTGCATATCTGATGTATCCGGTTCTTGATCCTATTGGTAAATCAAAATCCAGTATTCTGACCTTAAGCAATACGTCAATTGATAATAGTATTCGCTACAGCCTGCCAATCGAAACGAACTTCAACAAGTTTTTTGATTTAGATCGAGCATTTACAGTTTCTGAGCTGTCTGTTTCAAATGGGAAAAAGCTAATGCTGTATAACGTTCATTTATCTGCCTATATGAAGGATGAAGAGATTCAGAAAAAACAAATCATGACCTTGTTCAACCACATGAAAAATGAATATGAAAAAGGCAATTATGTTGTTTGTGGTGGCGACTTCAATCATGATTTACTACCGTCTTCTTCAGAGACTTTCGGCAATGATACCAGCAAGGATTACTCTTGGCTGCAGGAGTTTCCATCGAAAGATTTACCGGATGGTCTGAAGGTAACGGAATTTTCTGATGATGGTGAAGCGATACCCTCTAGTAGAAATTTGGATACCCCCTATGAAAAAGGAAAATCCTTTGTGGCTTTGATTGACGGCTTTATTGTATCCGATAATGTTGAAGTATCTGAGACAAAAGTCATGGATGAAGAATTTCGTTATTCCGATCATAATCCAGTAGAAATGAGTTTCCAACTAAAAAAATAATTAATAATTACACTCGTAAAGCTTGATAGAACAATGCTTTATGAGTGTTTTTTCGTTTTTGAAATGGATTTATAAAATTTGTCAGTCAAAAACCTTTACAAACGAGTGAACAGAAGTTATGATAATTTATGTGAAATACCCATAGGGGTATAAAAGGAGGCATATATGTTTTTATTTAGTAAAGTAAAAGCTGTTTCGGGAAAGCAGTTAGAGAACGTGCTGTCAAAACGGCCAATTATTCTGGATGTTCGAGAAAAATCAGAATTTGTAGGCGGTCATATCCCCGGAGCTGTGAATGTTCCATTAGGTAAAATTAGGAATTACAAGTCTAAGAAGGACCAGACAATTTATGTTATTTGTCAGTCTGGTGTCAGAAGTAAGCAAGCGGTAAAGATACTGACAAAAAAAGAAATTGATGCAGTGCATGTCAAAGGCGGAATGATTCGTTGGCAAGGTGCAGTTAAGGGAGGCAATTATTAAATGAGAGTTGTAATTATTGGTGGTGTGGCAGGAGGAATGTCCGCTGCGACAAGGTTAAGACGTCTTTCAGAGGAAACGGAGATTATTGTGCTGGAAAAAGGGCCATATGTTTCTTTCGCCAATTGTGGTTTACCGTATTATGTTTCCGGGGAAATCAGTGAACGAGAAGAATTGATTTTGCAAACCCCTGAGCAATTGAAACGACGCTTTAATATTGATGTACTTGTAGAAACAGAGGCTGTAAACATCGATAGAGCAAGTAAGCAGGTGACGATTAATAAGCAAGGGCAGGAGGAAAAGCTTGCTTATGATAAGCTGATTCTTTCTCCGGGAGCAGCCCCACTTGTACCACCAATCACTGGTTTAGCTGAAGCAACGAATGTTTATACCTTGAGAAATGTTCCAGATGTAGATAAAATCACATCAATACTGGCAGAAACAAAACCAAAAGAAGCAGTCGTAATTGGTGCCGGGTTTATCGGATTGGAAATGGCAGAAAATTTGAAACAGTCTGGATTAGCTGTCACAATTGTTGAAGCAGCACCGCAGATTTTGCCGCCATTGGATAAAGAAATGGCAGCTTTGATAGAGAATCGCTTGAAAGCAGCAGGAATTACCGTATATACAGGTGCGGCGGCTCAAGCATTCAAGGAAAATGGCCGCATTATTGAGTTAAGCACCGGAGAGCGAATCAACAGCGACTTCACGGTATTATCTATTGGCGTGAAGCCGGTTAATGAGTTGGCTGTGGCTGCTGGTTTAGCCACTGGTCTAAAGGGTGGTATTGTTGTCAATGAGGATTACCAAACCAACGACGCGAATATCTTTGCCGTCGGGGATGCAATTGTAGTCAAGCAGCAGATTACGGAGACTGATGCGATGATTTCCTTGGCTTCTCCGGCAAACCGCCAAGGAAGACAGGTGGCAGATGTGATTTCCGGTGTGACGCGTAAAAATAAAGGAAGTATTGGTACAGCAATTGTTAGAGTCTTCGACCTGGCAGCAGCCAGTACAGGACTAAATGAGCGTCAGCTTCAAGAGATGAAGATGAGCTACAAAGCAGTGCATATCACAGCCAAAAGCCATGCGGGGTATTTCCCGGGAAGCGAGGCAATCACGCTTAAGCTGATTTTTGATCCTGTAAACGGGAAAATTTTTGGTGCACAGGCTGTAGGTAAGGATGGCGTGGACAAACGTATCGACACATTGGCAACAGCAATTAAAGCCGGATTGACAGTTGCGGATTTACCTGAATTGGAGTTTACATATGCTCCGCCATTTGGTTCAGCAAAAGATCCGGTGAATATGATTGGCTATGCAGCGTTGAATATTGTTGAAGGATTATCAGACAACATTCAGTTTTATGAGTTGAAGAATGCTCGTGAAGCAGGAGTACTACTTTTAGATGTCCGAAATGCAGAAGAGCTGAAAAATAATGGCAGTATTGGCGAAGATATCAACATTCCTTTGGATGAGCTGAGAGAGAGACTTGCTGAGCTGCCGAAGGACAAAGAGCTGATTGTCAGCTGTCAAAGTGGACAGCGTAGTTATTTAGCCGAGAGAATATTGAAAAATAATGGGTTTAATGTAAAAAACCTTGATGGTGCTTTCCAAATTTACAGCACTGTTTATCCTGAGGAGGTCAATAAATAATGTATCAAACAATGATGATTCCTGAATTTGAACAATTAATGAAGCAAGAGAACGTAACGGTGCTTGATGTCAGAGAGCTAGATGAATTTCAATCTGGTCATATTGAAGGAGCAATAAATCTTCCTTTAAGCGGTTTTCCCGAAGCAGCGGATAGCTTAGATCAAGAGAAAGAATACCATGTCATCTGTCATTCCGGCAGCCGCTCACAAATGGCTTGTGAGTTTCTCGGATCAAAAGGATTTACGACGACCAATATTATGGGTGGTATGTCAGCTTGGAGAGGAGCGGTTGTCTAATGCAATGCGACAAAAAAATAGCGAATCGATTGAAGCGTTCAGAAGGACAGGTACGCGGTATCCTTCATATGATGGAAGAGGGCAAGGACTGTAGAGAAGTTGTCACTCAGCTGATGGCTGTCCGTTCAAGTATCGATAAGGTAATTGGATTGGTCGTCACAGAAAATCTAGTACAATGCATGAAGGAAAAAGAGATTGATTTATCCAGTGAAGATGTGGAGAAGGCCTTGGAAATGATTGTGAAGACAAGGTAACAAAGGAAAATACTGATAACAGAAAGTCTGGGAAAATAAAAAAATCCCAGGCTTTTTGATTGCCATAGAACCAAATATGAGGTGCAAATAGAAAAGCGGACTAAGAGTAATGCCTTGACTGGAGTCAAGAAATCTAAATAAATGTTTCTGTCCCGTATTTTTTTCAATGAAATTCAGAATGAACTGCATATCATTCAATAGTTAGAAATCTCTGTGCTAGAATATTCAATGACAGAGTATGTTGGAAGCCGTACTGAAAAATGAGAGGAGAGGTTCTGATGAAAGTCTTATTAGCCATAAATCCCAGTTCGGGTGGAGAGCAGGCAAAGGAGTACCAAGAGCTGGCAGAAAAAAGCTTAAAAAAACGTTTTGATCAGGTTACGACTGTTCTGACTGAAGGCGAAGGTGATGCAACAAGATTTGCCAAGCAAGCTGCTGAGGAAGGCTATGATGCCTATTTTGTTATGGGAGGGGACGGTACCGTTAATGAGGGGATTAGCGGTTTAGCTGAAGTAGACGAACGCCCTGCATTTGGCTTTTTTCCGTTAGGAACAGTGAACGATTTAGCAAGAGCATTGGGGATATCAATGGACCCGAAGGAAGCCATTCAGCAGGTTGTAGACTATCAGACAAAAAAACTTGATATTGGAAAAATCAACCAATCCTATTTTATGAATGTCGTAGCAATCGGGGCTATTCCGGAGACCCTTAATGAGACGAGTGTTGAAGATAAAACAAAATTTGGGAAGCTTGCCTATGTCTGGAATGGGTTGAAGAGTTTCATGAATAACCAAGCTTATGACTTTCGTTTGGTTTTAGATGGTAAAGAGCAGTTTATTCATAGTAGTACATTGATTGTCGGGCTGACAAATTCAATCGGAGGCTTTGAGCAATTGTTGCCGAATGCTGAAATTAATGATGGGCTGTGTCACTTGGTTTACCTTAAAGACGGCTCGAAGCTTGAAACACTTCAGGCCGTTCCGGAGTTGCTTCAGGGTGTTGATGGAGAGGGCAATCATTTAAGTTATCAAACCTTTAAAGAAGGAACGATTGAATTGGTCTCTGAAGAAAAACTACAGGTAAACGTAGATGGTGATCCAGGCGATGAATTGCCAATAAAGATACGCATTCTTTCAGGACATTTAGATGTATACTGTCCAGCAAAATAGAAAAAACGAGTGTCTATCAACTAGTATAGACGCTCGTTTTTATTAGGCAATTACCATTCCGGCTGTTCATCTAAGTGTTCATCAGTTTCAAATGGTTTTCCGGCATAAGTGTATTCAGTTTCTACAGCACCGTCGTATTCTCTTGTAAGCAATTGGCGCTCGAAAGGAAATTCAGCTGAGTGACCGGAAGTGGTTTCGTCCGCTGATAAAACGAAGGTACTCTTTCCCGTTTGGTTTAAATGCTGCAGCACGCGCTCAATGATTTCTTCATCTGATTCATTAGGTCGGTTACTGACATTGCGATAATCCTTGATAAAAGCATCCTGTTGTCTAATTACATTTTCCAGCATGGTTGTATTCCTCCTCTTGATTGGTGTTCTTTATGGCAGTTATTAAAATCATGTCATGAATATCGTAACGCAAATGTAAAAGAGTGTCTAAAAATTGGTTTAGGAATGTATCAAGGAAAGAATCTGTTGACCGCCAATAACGTAAAAAATAGAGGAGACCGACAGACGACAAAAAGCCTGCTGTTATTGACTTTCATGCCGCGAGTTAGGTAAAATGAAAGATGTAGCGAAGTGAAAATAGGTGGTCGACAGAAATGACCACTGGAACCCTTGGTACATAAGGGCTGAAAATGAGTGGGTTTTAATCTAAACAGAGTGTAATGTAAATTCAAAAAGTTGTGGACTCATTCTTCTTGCAGTTTCAAGTTTTAATCTAAACAGAGTGTAATGTAAATATCATGGACACCATCAACGCAGAAATAAACGAAAGCGTTTTAATCTAAACAGAGTGTAATGTAAATATCATGGACACCATCAACGCAGAAATAAACGAAAGCGTTTTAATCTAAACAGAGTGTAATGTAAATAGATAAGATTCAGTAGTTTCATATGCTGGCGTAGCGTTTTAATCTAAACAGAGTGTAATGTAAATCTGTAGAGCCGCAGCCCATATTCTTTGAAAGGTTTCGTTTTAATCTAAACAGAGTGTAATGTAAATCATGTTGCGAAAATGGTCACAGCTCAAACATTGCAGGTTTTAATCTAAACACGGTGTAATGTAAATACTGTAATGAATGAACAATTTGATGATTTTGAATTGGTTTTAATCTAAACAGACTGTAATGTAAATGTCGTCGTTGTTTCATTGCTCCATGCAGCATTAACAGTTTTAATCTAAACAGAGTGTAATGTAAATTTAGGTCAAATGATGATTACTCTTGGCTTGGATACTGTTTTAATCTAAACATAGTGTAATGTAAATTTTGATAGTGTATGTATATTTAGTATTTTTTACCCGTTTTAATCTAAACAAACTGTAATTGACATCGTTTCCATAATCGTTTTAATCTAATTAAAGTATATTAAACATAATAAATCTAACCAATATAAATCAAGCCATGAAAGGATGAACACACATGTCTCAACAGTCACGAATGTTTTATATCATGAATTACCTGAGTGTTCATCAAGAGACGACTGCCCTTTTTTAGCTGAAAAGCTGGAGGTGTCGGTACGGACGATTTATCGAGATTTAGATAATCTTTCAGGCTTAGGATTTCCTGTCTATGCTCAGAATGGTCGAAACGGCGGCATTCGGTTACTGGAAAATCATCAAATACCGGCTACTTTTGTCACTGAAGAGGAACAAGAGGCTATTTTATCTGGTTTGGAAAATCTGGCAGTCACTGAATTTGTCGGTGCAGATGAGCTATCGGTAAAGCTGTCTTCTTTGTTTAAGCGCCCAACTGATTCTTGGTTGGCTATCGACTATTCGGGCTGGCGCAAGTCGGAGGAGAAAGAATACATTGACCTGTTAACGACTGCGAGAAAGCAAAAAAGCTGTGTGTTTCTAACCTATGAAAATAGTCAGGGGATTGTGAGTGAACGTGAGGTTGTACCGAATAAGCTTTTCTTTAAGCAGCATAATTGGTATTTGTCCGGCTATTGTTATCTAAAAGAAGAGCATCGAATTTTCAAGCTAAAGCGGATTAGGAGCCTAAGGTTGTCTGAACGAGTGCTTAATCCAGAGCTGTTAACTGAAGATTATATGCCCAGTTACTCCTATCAGCAGGTAGAATTCTTTATTGACCCCAATCAATTGCCAAGAATGCAGGAAGAATTACCAAGCTTGGAGGTTGAACCAAGTGGTGATAGGTTGAAAATTACTACGTGGTTAGCAACCGGAGAGTGGCTGTTTTCTTATTTATTATCCTATGGGGCTTCATTGGAGGTCATCTCCCCCGTTGAACTAAGGGAACGTATCGCAAAAGAGATACAAAAATATCAGAAGCTCTATAGTAGTGAAAAAGAATAGAAGTCATATGCCCGTTTTTTTCTAGCAGACGATGGACCGTCCGAATGCAGAACTGCAAGCCAAAAGCTAGTAATTTCCATAAGTATTTTTTATAAGTTATTAAAACATGACAGCTAGTTGTCATGTTTTTTTGTATATGATAATAAAAAACGAGGAGGAATCAGGTATGAACATTTACGAAATCGGATCAGTGAGAACAAATAATTTGGCAGCGGATGTGGGAGAAAAAATTGGTGGACTTTGGCAACAGGTCATGGCTGAGATTGGACCGACTGCACCTATTTATGGAGTCTATCATGACTATGAAACGAATTATTTGGGAGACTATACATTATCATTAGCTGTTGAATCATCTGAAACTGGACGAAAAATAATTTTGGATGAAGGTAACTATCAAATTTTTCCAGTGGAATTAACGCCTGAAGATCCGTCCAAAAATAATGTAGCCGAAACATGGCAGCGCATCTGGGCTCTTGAGCAGGCTGGAAATCTACACCGTCGTTATGAGAAGGATTATGAAAAGTACGAGCAGGATGGGAGCGTAGCAATTTACATTTCTATAGAATAGCTTAAAAATGCCTGTCATTCATTGAATCGATATTGCAGAAATTTTTGTTTCCTGTAAGATAGAACTAAGAAAGAGGCGATAAAATGGGTAATATCTGGATGAAGCGATTAATGAAATGGCAGGCAAAATTACAGACGTTTATGCGGGGACGGTATGGGATTTTTGATAAGCTGAGCCGAGCATTGCTGGTGGTCAGTCTGGCACTAGTCTTGTTAAACCTGTTTTTAGGCTCGACTGTGTTGCGTTGGGGTGTATTCCTGCTTCTGGCAGTTGTTTATTATCGTTATTTCTCTAAGAAAATTTATGTGCGGGCGAATGAAAATCAGAAATATTTGAGCTGGATTGGAAAAGGGACAAAGCAAGTCAATTATGTGAAGGAGCGAATTCAAAATCGCAAAACATACACTTATTTTTCTTGTCCCGAATGCAAACAGCATTTGAGAGCACCAAAGAACAAAGGAACGATTAAAGTTACCTGCTCTAGTTGTAAATCACAATTTACTAAGAAGGTGTAGGTAGGTATTTAAGAATCCTGTACGCAATTTAGAAGCTGTAGCATGCATCCGCTACGGCTTCTTTTTTTATAAATCTTTACCAAGAATCTATTCTCTTTGTGATTTTCTGCTAAAATAAGGAGAAGCCGAAAGGGGAGAACGAGATGAAGATCAATGAAGTAAGTAAGAAATATCAGCTATCCTTATCAACCTTGCGTTATTATGAAAAAATCGGATTGCTTGATCCGGTAGAAAGAATCAGCGGTATCCGACAATATGGGGAGAGTGATTTCGATCGAATTGAATTTATTCTCTGTATGAAGGAGTCCGGCTTAAGCCTTGAGATGATTAAGGAATATTTTGACCTCTATAAAGAGGGCGATCATACCTTAGAAAAACGCTTGGCTCTTTTACAAAAGCAAGAGCAGGAAACGAAAGAGAAGCTGGAGCGTGTACAGGCAACTTTAGATTATATCCATTATAAAATGGGGCTTACAAAGTCAAACATTAAAAAACGAGATAAGGCAAAAAGTGAGCCTGTTAAAAGCAGATAAGTTTTGTAGAAAATGCTCTAAGATACTGAAACCGTAGAGGCGTTCTTAATTCTGTGGAGTGGTATCAGCTAGATAAAAAGTGAATGGAGGAATTGCCGAATGAAGGTTTTAGTTTTACTGGCAAAAGGCTTTGAAACAATGGAATTCAGTGTGTTTATCGATGTGCTTGGGTGGGCAGATAATGATTTTGGTGCGGCTATTCAGACAGTTACTTGCGGCATGGAGAAAACGGTCAATAGTACCTTTAATGTACAGGTTAATGTGGATGTACTGCTTGATGAAGTCAACGTGGATGACTATGCGGCGTTGGCAATACCGGGTGGTTTTGAAGAATACGGTTTTTATGAGGAAGCATACAGTGAACCGTTCTTGGAACTGATTCGCAGCTTTGAGCGTCAAGGAAAACCAGTAGCTTCCATTTGTGTAGCGGCTTTGCCATTGGCTAAAAGCGGTATTTTGGCTGACCGCAAAGCAACGACTTACCATTTGAAGGATGGGTATCGCCAGAAGCAGCTGGCAGAGCTAGGCGTAGAAGTGTTGGCTAAGGAGCCGATTGTCATTGATCGACAGGTAATCACTTCCTATTGTCCTGAGACAGCGGTTCATGTTGCCTTTGAGCTGTTGGAGATGCTTTCAGATAAAGAAATGCGTCAACAGGTAATGCACGCAATGGGGTATTAGTGAATTACGAACAATATCTTTTTTTTTAGTTGCTTTCGTTCATGTTTTTGACGTTTCTTTTTAGTAATTATGCTATAATAGGACAAACAAATGAGGAGGTTTATTTATGCGGGCAGTTTTAACAGTAATCGGTAAGGATAAAGTAGGTATTATTGCGGGTGTCAGTACAAAGCTGGCAGAGCTGGAAATTAATATTTTGGATGTCTCTCAGACAATCATGGAGGAATACTTCACCATGATGATGATCCTTTCTTTTTCGGGAAAAGAAATCAATTTTGAGGCGATTCGTGAAGAACTGAATTTGCTGGGAAAAGAGCTTGGCGTGAAAATCAGTATTCAAAATGAAGAGATTTTTAATGTCATGCATAAGCTGTAAGAAATTTTGACGTGTTGTTCATTGAATAAAAGCAGGGGTGAAAATTTTGGAAACCAAGCAAATACTGGAAACAATCCGAATGATCGAAGAAGAGAATCTGGATATTCGTACAATCACAATGGGGATTTCATTGTTGGATTGTATTGACAGTGACAGCGATAAGGCCTGTCAGAAAATATATGATAAAATCACACGTGTCGCGAAGAATCTGGTACGAGTGGGTGAAGATATTGAAGCGGAGTATGGGATTCCGATTATCAATAAGCGGATTTCCGTGACACCTATCAGCATCATTGCAGCAGCCAGTCCTGATGAGGATTATGTCAAGTATGCAAAAACCTTGGACAAGGCAGCACAGGCAGTTGGTGTTAACTTTATCGGCGGCTTCAGTGCGTTAGTAGAAAAAGGCTATCAGTTTGGCGATGACCGCCTAATCAACTCCATTCCTCAGGCATTGGCAGAAACGGAGTTTGTCTGTTCCTCTGTCAATATTGGGTCAACGAGAGCCGGTATCAACATGGATGCGGTTCGTCATATGGGCTACATTATCAAAGAAACAGCAGCAAAATCCGATATGGGCTGTGCCAAGTTGGTTGTCTTTGCAAATGCAGTAGAGGACAATCCATTCATGGCGGGCGCTTTCCATGGAGTTGGTGAAGCAGACTGTGTAATCAACGTTGGGGTAAGTGGTCCTGGTGTTGTGAAGCGTGCATTGGAAAAGGTAAAAGGCGAACCGTTTGATGTGATTGCTGAAGTAGTGAAGCAAACCGCGTTTAAGATTACAAGAATGGGACAATTAGTAGGACGAATTGCGTCTCAACGCTTGGATGTGCCTTTTGGAATTGTCGATTTATCTCTGGCGCCTACTCCGGCTGTTGGTGATAGTGTTGCGCATATTCTGGAAGAAATGGGTCTGGAAAGTGTAGGAACACATGGAACGACAGCAGCTTTGGCATTACTAAATGATGCGGTGAAAAAAGGCGGCGTAATGGCATGTAATCACGTTGGTGGTCTTTCGGGCGCGTTCATTCCTGTCTCAGAGGATGCGGGTATGATTGATGCAGTCAATAATGGCGCATTGAACCTTGAAAAACTGGAAGCTATGACAGCCATTTGTTCTGTTGGGTTGGATATGATTGCGATACCTGGAGCAACATCTGCGGAAACTATTGCAGCGATGATTGCAGACGAAGCAGCAATCGGCGTGATTAATCATAAGACAACGGCTGTTCGGATTATTCCGGCAAAGAATACAGAGGTCGGCGACATGGTCGAATTTGGCGGTTTACTGGGAAGAGCACCTGTGATGAAAGTGAATCCTTATGCTTCTACGGACTTCATTTTACGTGGCGGACGGATTCCTGCGCCAATCCATTCGTTTAAAAATTAGTATATAAATATTTCATTTTTGAGCAATAAAATAGATATGGATATGTTATAATGATTTTTGTAAGGAGGGTGATATCAGTTGGAAATTAAACGTCAACAAGAATTAGTGGAGGGCTTCCACTATGATATGCGCAAACCAGATGCAGAAGTTGATACACAACTACGTGTAGGATTTTCTCCAATCGAATCTAAGGATGAGAACTATCCTGCTGAAAATACAATTATTGCGTCACGCTTGGAGTTTCGTCTGGCTTTTGACGAGTATGTATTGTCAGGAGCGGTTAGCCAAGTTTCTCACATTATCAATCGTAAAATCGTCGACCAACAAGATTTGTCTCAAGAAGATGTAGACGAATTGGTTGCTCCGTTGTTTGATATCGTGAAACGTCTGGCCTATGAAGTGACAGAAATTGCTTTAGATAAGCCGGGAATCCAATTAAACTTCCAGTCATCACAGCCGGAAGAATAATAACAGATAAAAAGTAGTGATAGCCAAAGGCTATCACTACTTTTGTTTTTGTATCATGCAATAAGCAAAAAAATCGCTTTTCTTCCTTTTAATAAGTTAAAATGACTGTATCACTGAATTATTTTCAGGGCAGCTGCTGAAGAGCGGCTGCCGGGAACCTTTACTTCCTTTGATGGACTTGTCATTAAAATAAATGAACATGGGAGGAAAAAAATGACAACACTCATCACAGTTTTAGTGGTTCTTGCATTTCTTGGTGTAGTATACGCCTTTTATCGGATGCAGGCAAAACACTTGAAATTCTCAACACGTGTATTTTCAGCGTTAGGCGTAGGTATCGTATTGGGTGCAATTATTCAAATCGCTTTTGGTACGCAAAGCGATATTACTACTCAGGCAATGGAATGGATCGGAATCATTGGTAATGGTTATGTGGCGTTACTGCAAATGCTGATAATGCCATTGGTATTTGTTTCTATCGTAGGAGCATTTACAAAAATGAAGGAGTCGAACAAGCTGGGAAAAATCAGCTTTAGCGTTTTGGCGACTTTATTAGGAACGACAGCAGCTGCTGCCTTAATTGGTTACGGCAGTACCGTTTTATTTGGATTACAGGGAGCACAGTTTACTGAAGGTACAGCAGAAACTGCTCGTATCGCAGAATTGGCAACTAGACAGGAAACTATTGAAAATCTGTCTATCCCTCAACAAATTCTGTCTTTTATTCCTAAAAATGTTTTTGCGGATCTTGCAGGAACTCGAGCAACAAGTACAATCGGAGTTGTTATCTTTGCGGCCTTTGTAGGGATTGCCTATCTGGGTGTGAAGAAGAAAGCGCCGAAAGAAGCAGAATTTTTTGCTAACTTGATTGATAGCTTGTATAAAATCGTTATGAGAATCGTTACACTTGTTTTACGTTTAACACCTTATGGGGTCTTGGCGTTGATGACAAATGTTGTCGCAACAAGTGATTTCGAAGCAATTCTAAATTTAGGTAAATTTGTCGTGGCATCCTATGCTGCATTGATCGTTGTTCTGCTGCTTCATTTAGTTATTTTGACAGCAATCAAGGTTAACCCGTTGAACTATTTGAAGAAGGCTTTTCCAGTATTGAGCTTTGCCTTCACTTCAAGATCAAGCGCAGGGGCACTGCCTTTAAATATTGAAACACAAACAAAAGCGCTGGGTGTTGATGAAACAACAGCAAATTTTGCAGCCAGCTTTGGCTTGTCAATCGGTCAGAATGGTTGTGCCGGCGTCTATCCTGCAATGTTGGCAACGATCGTTGCACCAACTGTAGGGATTGATGTCTTCAGTTTGGAATTTATTCTGATGCTGGTAGCAATCGTAACAATCAGTTCGTTTGGTGTAGCCGGCGTCGGCGGTGGAGCAACGTTTGCTTCATTGATTGTTCTTGGCGCAATGAATCTTCCGGTAGCAATCGTTGGTTTGGTTATTTCTGTAGAACCATTGATTGATATGGCTAGAACAGCTGTGAATGTTAGCGATAGTATGGTAGCCGGTATGGTAGCCAGCTCGCGCATCGATCAGCTGGATCGGTCAGTTCTTACGGATGAAGAGTTAGTAGTAGAAGCAAAATAATGACTGAATAATAGAAAGACACTACCGGGAAAAAAACAGGATTCCCGGTAGTGTCTTTTTGTCGTTCATTTTTTAGAGTTGCTGATTGGTCAACCAACTTCTTGGTTTTCAACCAGCTCTTGGTAAGAGGTGCCCCAGTCCAGCATGGCATCCAGTATCGATTTTAAGCTGTAGCCAACATCGGTTAAGGTATATTCAACTCTTGGTGGTACTTCTGCAAAAATCTCTCGGGTTAACAAGCCATCTGCTTCCATCGCTCGTAGGTTGCTTGTCAGAACTTTTTTAGAAATCGTACCAATCGAGCGTTGCAGCTCGCCAAATCTTTTTGTTCCATCCATCAAGTCGCGGAGAATAAGAACCTTCCAACGATCGCTGATGAGCATTAAGGTTGTTTCAACCGGGCATTTAGGTAATGGTTTATTCAATTCTGTTCCTCCTTTTTTAAAGGTTACTTTTGGGTACCTAGGTAACAAAAAAGTGCTTACTTTACATTAGTGACTTATGGAGCTATTATAAGGTTAACGACCTACAAAAACAAGTGGGAATATGAATTAATGGAGGAATAAAGAATGAAAATCGCAGTCGTTGCAGCAAATGGTAAGGCAGGAAGTTTAATAGTAGAGGAAGCAGTGGCACGTGGTCATGAGGTGACAGCTATTGTCCGTCATGAAAATAAAACAAAGGCTCAGAATCAGCTGGTAAAAGATTTATATGATTTGACGAGGGAGGATTTGCAGGATTTTGATGCTGCTGTAGATGCCTTTGGAGTGTTCGATCCTGATAAGCTGGACGAGCATCAAACTTCTTTGAAGCATTTAGCAGATAGCTTGAGCGGAACAGCTACACGCTTATTGGTAGTTGGTGGAGCAGGCAGTTTGTATGTGAATCCAGAGCATACAATCAAGTTGATGGATACACCGGATTTTCCTGACGCTTTTAAAGGGCTGGCATCAAATATGGGAAAAGCGCTTGATGTGTTGAAAACACGTGATGATGTGAACTGGATATATATTAGTCCGGCAGCTGATTTTCAAGCGGACGGTGAGAAAACAGGCAGCTATCAAGTGGCAGGTGAAGAGCTGACGGTGAACAGCGAAGGGGAAAGTGTTATCAGCTATGCTGATTATGCGATTGCCATGATCGATGAAATCGAAAACGGTAAGCATAGTAAAGAACGGATTTCAGTTGTTTCTAAATAATCAGTTATAAATGGATAAAATGAGTAGGAGCATCGACGGGTTAAGTCGATGCTCTTTTTTTATGGATAAAGGTATTATAAATTTTTTCAAGCTGTGTCACTCCAGAGATATCAGGAGTAGGAAGGAAAAAAAGAGGCACTGCCAAGTTTCACGAGCTCATTCAGCTTTTCTAAAGTAGTTGTACGAACGACACACTTATTAAACAAGTAGCTTTTTTACAGGCAATCTAAATGCTATTTTCGGAGGCAATAGACGATTTTTATCAAAACTTTATTTTTCCTGTACAGCGGCTTTATTGTTCAATGCTAGAGTAAGAGTTAGACAAGCGTTGGTAGTGTCAAATTTTTATAGGTTAGGAGATAAGGGATGGTAGTAAAAGAAAATCATATATTGGAATTAAGCAATCTGACAAAAAAGCTGGGGAATCAAATACTTGTAGATGATTTGAGTTTCTCTTTAAGAAAAGGAGAGATATATGGATTCCTCGGTCCAAATGGTTCCGGAAAAACAACGACTTTACGCATGATTAGTGGGTTGGTCTTTCCTACAAGCGGAGAAATCAAGGTGCACGGATATTCTGTTGATAAGGAACAACAGCAGGCAATTTCCTATATAGGCAGTATTATTGAGAATCCAGCGTTCTATTTGAACCTCACTGCGGAGCAAAACTTAAAGCTGAGTGGTGCATTATCTGATTCAAAAATTTGTTCTGAAAGAATCAATGAGGTGTTGGATATTGTTAAGCTGAAAGAGGTGAAAAAGCAAAAAGTTAAAACCTTTTCACTTGGCATGAAGCAGCGTTTGGGATTAGCTAATGCATTACTTTGTCAACCGGCATTGATTTTATTGGATGAGCCAACGAATGGGGTTGATCCGGTTGGTTTGCGGGAAATGAAGAGATTGATTAAACATTTAGCAAAAGAGGAGCAGATTACATTTTTGATTTCCAGTCACATGCTTCGGGAAATCGAGGATCTATGCGACAGGGCAGCTATTATTCAAAATGGGCGATTAATTGAGAACGGTAAAGTTTCTGCTCTTTTAAAAAAATACAAAGCAGATAATTTAGAAGATGTTTTCTTTTGTGCCGTAGAGGAGGCAGAGAAATGAAAAAGATGGGTATATTATTGTGGTTTGAGACAAAAAGGATGTTGTTTTCAAGAAGCATGGCGGTCTATATGGGCATCTATTTTATCAATTACTTATTATCTGCAGTTTTCTTCAAGCTTTATGGTAGTGAAGGTACAGTTTTATCTGTTGGAAATGCCCAATCCTTTCCTATTCAGCATCTTCAGGCAAGTTATTTGTTTACGGGAATATTCATTGCAATTTACACCGCCCAAATCACTGTTCAGGAGCGGAGTGAAGGCACCGTTAAATTTGTTTTGCTGAGACCCGTTAGCAGAAGTGTTTATTATATTACTCGACTGTTATTATTGCTCCTTTTTTCTATAGTAATCACGTTAATGATGATTACATTAAGTTATGTGGTTGGTTTGCTGTTTTTCGGCTGGGGCGATCAGTTGGTTTTTCATTCTCAGCGATTAAGTGGGAGTGCCGGGGTTATTTTAACCCTGATAAGTGGCGCGGCATTTGCTTTAAGTTATTTTATTTTTTCGTTGATTGTTTTAGTTATCAGTACATGCTGTAATCGATTGTTGGAGAGTGTGATTGCAACAGGGATTCTTTTAATTATTGGTGAATATACTGAACTGTTTCCCGCAATAAAACAGTATACAATTTTTCATCAAATGTATTTCTTTTGTGTAGATATTTTTGAACAGCCATCAACGAAAATTATGGAAAGTCTTCTTAGTCTGCTGATTTATGGTTTGTTCTTTGGTGTAGTTGGCTATCTGTTATTCCGAAAAAAAGACCTATATGTCTAGATGAGGAGAGGAGTTATGAAAAAACAATTGCTATATGAAATGAAAAAGTTTTTCTTTCAGCAACGAAATTACTTAATTCTGGCCACAGTATTTATTGTTAGTGGGCTATGTGCGTTGCTGCTGTCTCAAAAAGGGCTTGCTGGAATAGATATTGTGGATAGGAGCTTGGCGTTCTTTCGGCCAATCGGGTGGCTTCTTTGCGGCTATACCATGTGCGATATACTAGGTCATGATTATCATTATAAAACAATGAAAAACGTACTGCCTCATGTAAGCAGAAACAATTATTTATTTGCTAAATTACTTATTTCAGGTATTGCCGGAATTGCTTTTTTTATCCTCCACTTATCAGCTACAACAGTTGTTGCATTTGCCTTATCACTAAAGTGGGAAGCTCAATGGATTGGTTCATTTTTCATTATTGCTCTCGGTGTTCTGGCGGGGGTCTGTTGCTTGCTTAGCTTCATTATTTTTTCAATCATCTTTTTTGATAATGAAGCTGTTGCTGTAGGTCTTTCTCTTGGCGTAGTCATTTTGCAGTTTATTTTGGAGTCGATTGAGCCTTTGAGTAATTATCTGCCAACTCTTTGGCCAGTGGTATTTCCTGGTTTACTTCGAACAAATAATAGTTTGATAGGCTGGATTTTGGCAGGAGCTATATTGTTTTCCTTTGTGTTGATATTTTCAACGATGCGTCATTTTAAAAAGAAGGATATTTTCCTTTGAATTGAGCGCTCCAAATCGTGAGCAAGTGATGTAAAAATAGAAATAATTGGTGGCATATTTTATGATATACTGCATATATTATATAGGCAGATGTGAATAGATAATATGTGTAAACTGGATAGAAGTCGGAGGAATGTTATGGATAGAAAGAGAATACTGGTGATTGAAGATGCGATTGAGCTTGCGGAAATGATTCGCAAATATCTTGCGAATGAGCAGTATAGTGTCTCGCTATTGTCCAATGGCAGTGAAGCATTGACTATGATTGGTATGCTTCAGCCGGATATGATTTTACTGGATCTGATGCTTCCCGGAACGGACGGCTTGGAAATTCTCCGACAGGTAAGAACGGTCTCTATGGTACCGATTATTATTATCAGTGCAAAAGAAACAGAGTTAGACCGCATCTTAGGACTGAAAATCGGAGCTGATGATTACATGACAAAGCCCTTTTCTATGAAGGAAATGGTGGCGCGAGTAGAAGCTCTTTTTCGTCGGACAGAAGCCAACCAACCTATAAACAACAAGAAGAGGTTTCGTTTTGCCAATATTTCAGTTGATGAGGTCTCGCGAGTAGTTATGCGTGAGGATAAGGAGCTGTATTTGACAGCAAAGGAGTTTGATTTATTGATTTGTTTATTGAAACACCCAAGACAGGTATTGAGCAAAGAACAGCTTTATCATCACGTTTGGGGTGTACATGAGTATGGGGAAAATCATACAGTGACAATCCACATTCAAAAAATCAGGGAAAAGCTTGGCAAGGATAACGGTATAACGACTGTTCGTGGTGCGGGATATCGTTTTGATGGAGGGATAGAATGACGAATAGTATTACAAGGCATTTACTCTTAATTAGTTGTATTTTATGCTTTTTACCAGCGATGCTATTATTGTTTGCTGCATCGTTCTATTCGCTTGTTTACCTCTTGATTATTGTAATCCCATCGCTTTTTATAACAGTTTATGCGATTATCTATATTAAGAAAAGACTGATTGAACCTTTACATCACTTAACAAATGAAGCGAATCGATTGTCAGCAGGGAACTTTTCACAGCCAATCTTTTATCCTAAAAACGATGAAATTGGTCAGTTTGTATCAGCCTTTGATCAGATGAGGACTCGTTTGTATGAGCAGCAGCTGGAGCAGCAACAGTTTGAGATTGAGCGGAAAAACTTTGTTAACAGTATTTCCCATGACTTAAGGACACCGATTGCTTCAATTGCCGCCTATATTGAAGCTTTGCAAGATGGTTTAGCTGTTTCCGAGGAAGAGGAGCAGCAATACTTGAAAGTAGTGGAAAATAAGCTGAATGTGCTAACTGAATTATCTAAACAGCTTGAATTAAGCTATGTAGAAACAGGTAATTTGAGTATAGCAACCACTCCTGTGAATTGTCATAATTGGATAGCTGCACTTTTTTCAACAACTGCATCTGAATGTCAAATTAGAGGAATTCAGCTGGATTTGGTAGAATTGCCAATTTTAGAAGACGATTCGATAATTGAGATTGACAACTATCAGTTGGATCGAGCGATTCAAAATATTTTGAACAATGCGTACAGATACACTAAATCTTTACTTTTACTATCTGCTGAAATAAAAGAAAATGAATTTCAACTGTCTATAAGTAACGACGGAGTTACTATAGGCGAAAAGGAAATTGAACGAATTTTTGAGCGTTTTTATACTGAAAGCGGAGCAAATGATCAAGGCCATCTGGGGTTAGGGCTTTCTATCAGTAAAACGATTATCCAGTCAATGAACGGCAGCATTTGTGCTGAATTAGCCTCAGGTATCATTACATTTAAGCTTAGTTTTCCTTTGGCTAATCAGCAGGAAAAGAAAGCAGGTGTGTATACTGAATAACAAAAAGGAAGAAGTATATGAAATCGGTATATTTTCAAAGAAAGTAGGCTTGTCAATTGACACCTTACGTTATTATGAAAAGGAAACGCTGATTATTCCAAAGCGTAATGAGATTAACCGTAGAGTGTATGATGACAAAGATGTTCACTGGATAGAATTTATCAAGAGGTTGAAGCAGACGGGGATGCCAATTAAAAAGATGAAAGAATACGCTGTATTAAGGTATCAAGGTGAGCATACTGTAACAGCTAGATTTGATTTGCTTAATACCCAACACGAGCTGCTAATACAACGAAGAGAGGAAATCAATCAGAACCTGGATTTTCTCATGGATAAGATGACGATTTACCAACAGATGATTGATGATGAGAAAAGGAACCGCTGATTCTTATATTTTGGGAATCAGTTTTTTTGTTTCGTGCTATAGGGAAATTGATTGGGAGCTACGTTTCTTTTTTGAAAAACTCACTCTATTTTTGTAGGTAAAGGTATTATAAGAGTGTCACTCCATTAAAAAGGAGCTAGCCAATTAGGAGTCGTTTTGTCTTATTGTTCGGAAGCTGCCTGAGCTCATTCAGCTTTTCTATTTTTCTAATTGACATAGAGTATACTCCAGCATGTAAAGTGAGACCTACAACATTAAGGAGGACTATCTATGAAAAAATATGTAGTAATTACAGGAGCCAGTTCAGGAATAGGTTGGGCAGCTGCCAAAAAATTTGCAGAGCTGGGAAAATCGTTGATATTGATTGCACGAAGAGAAGAAAGATTGAAGGAGTTGAAGAAAGAACTGCTTATTCGATATCCAGAACTTGATATTGTTATAAAGTCTGTAAATCTTATGGACAGTGTAGAAGTAGAGGCGCTGTTTGATGATATGGATAGATACTTCATCGAAGCGTGGATAAATAATGCCGGATTGGGGCATTATGGAGCGGTTCATGAACAACAGCTGGCAAAAACTAAACAGCTTCTTTCACTGAATATCGAGGCGATTACATTGTTATCTATATTGTATACGAGAAAATATCACTTGGAAGAAGGAACACAGCTAATCAATGTATCTTCAGCAGGCGGCTACACGATGGTTCCAACAGCAGTTACTTATTGTGCCAGTAAATTCTATGTCAGCGCATTTACAGAAGCCTTGGCATTGGAGCTGCAAGAGGCCCATTCTCCTCTTCAAGTAAAAGTTTTTGCGCCGGCAGCGACCAAAACCGAGTTTGGACAAATCGCTAATAACCGAAAGAACTATGATTATGATGAGGCATTTGGGACCTATCATTCCAGTGAGGAGGCAGCAGAGTTACTGTTGGAACTTTATCAAAGTAACCAAATAGTTGGGTTGGTTGATCGTGAAAGTTCTTCATTCAAATTAATGGATCATCAATTTGCTTATGCAGGTGATTCCTCAATAAATCAAAAGCTGGATTGAATAAAGCAATCCGCCCAGCCATGGCTGATAGAAGAAGAGAAAGAGTGAAAGACCAAAAAACCAACAGGTATCGCTAGTGATACCTGTTGGTTTTAGATTACTATTCCTGTAGCTCTGATTCTCGTTTTCTTTTCGTTCGTGAGGCATGCTTGATAATCCAGACACATTCCTTTGTCATCTCTTTTGTCTCCCAAGAGGAGATGATCTGCGCAAATTTCTGAGGGTCTTCTTTGTACAGGTCATTTAAATTGTTAGCGACACTTTTTTGAGTCGTTTTATCTGAATCGTCCTTTAGATTCGTCAATAATTGGGAATAGCTATCAAAATAATCAAGTGCAACATACATCTTTTTTGCCCAAGGGAGGCGAATACGTAAGCACTCACTAGCCAAGCGTCGGACACGCTTGTTATCATCTAAGCTCCAGTTCAGAAGAAGCGCCATTGCTTGTTCCGGAAAGGCGAGAATGACAGGGCGCATGCAGAATTCACTGGTGAAGCGTTTGGTCAGTTCTTTGCTGAATGCAGTGCTGGTTTCAAAGTCCTGGTCTCCATATAATTCTACATATTTTCCAATCGGCCACAGCCAGTACCCTTCTGTGAACATGCCAAGACTTCCTTCTAACTCCGGACCTAAAATCTTTTCGAAAATCTGGATTGTCTCACGGTAATTAAGAGGAATACTTTCTTTCAGCGCTTGCGCCAGCAAGGTCTGTCGATCATTAAACTCAAGCTGCTCAAGCGTAGGCTTAAGGAAAGAGAGAAAACTGTCTGTCGGAAACGCCGGATAAACAAGCCCTATTTTCTCTGCTAAATCATGTGCATAGTTATAGTCGTAATAATCCTTAACCTTCATGCCCATTTACCCTAAATCCTTTCAATAAATACGTAATCGCGTCCTGTATCGCATCTTTCGTTAAACTATCTGACTCTGCTTGATAAAGTGACAAATCATTCAACGCACCTGAAATCAGATGGGCCATCAGTCGAGTATCCAACGCAACCAATTCTCCTTTTTCTTGAATGACTAACAGTTGTTCTTCAAGCAAAGCCACAGAGTTCTCATTATCGATTTTTCGCCATTCCGTCCAATCAATCACGTTGGGTGCGTCAATCAGCAGAATTCTACGATTGGCCTCAAGGGTAGCAGCCTCTACAAAGCCAACACAACCCAGTGTTAGCTGCTCCCAAATGTCTTCTGAAGTCATTGCTTCCTTTTCAACATTGGCGCCGACTTCCGTTTGTACTTGGTTTAGTACAGCTAAGAATAATTCTTTTTTTCCTTTAAAATGGTGATAAAGTGCACCTCTTGTTATTGCCAGCTCCTCTACGATTGCTTCAAGGGAAGTTTTTGCATAGCCATACTTCGAAAAATGTTTTCTGGCTATAGCGATTAGGTTTTGTGTTGTTTTAATAGAAGCCAATTCTTTCTTATTTTTAGGCATGTTCGTTCTCCTCAGCTGCATAGCTTTCCAAATATTCTTCACTTGGGGGGATATTTTGAATCACATCAATAATCAGCTCATCTGGGCTTTCAATCATGAAGTGTCGCTGTCCAAAAGCCTCATCCTTGATTGGCATTAGAATCTTTGCTTCAGTCTTTTGCAGCTCCTCATAGACACTATCAACATCTTCTACCTCGAAGTTTAAGATAATTCCTTTGCAGTTCGCTTGGTATTTTTTAGGAATCGTCTCATGCGTGCTGTCAATTACAGCCAGTTCAAACCCTTGCTTATTTTTTAGACTAACATACCACTCACTTGTATAGGTTACCTCGAAATGGAAAAGATCAATAAAAAATTTGCTCGTTTCTTCAATAGTTGCACTCATCAGAACAGGATAAAAGCTTGTAGTCATTTTAATTCCTCCTTTTTAGTTAACTATAATTTAACATACATACAGTATGTATGTAAATGGAAAATAGTAAAATAATCGTGGAGAATAAGGAAAAAGACTATGGCAAAAATCAACCATAGTCTTTTGAAACAGCTATCAGAAATGATGTGTTGGTTAGTTCCATTCAACGCTCATTCCAACACCCACCTCACCGATAGGAATTTCCTGATGAATCGCTGATTTTGCAGCAAAGGAAACACAGTGGCAAGGGAAAAGCTCAGGAATGTTATTGCTTTTTAAATAGTCGATAGTTTTTTCCAGCTGTTCGTCTTCATCAAATAAATGAAAGCCGCCAATCACACCGGCAATTTTATCAATACCTGTTACTTGTTTGGCATATTCACAAATGTTGCAGATACCGCTGTGGGAGCAGCCGGTAATAATGTAGATGCCATCTTTCCCAGTGAAAACCAGAGCAGAATCATCGAGTACGTAATCAGGACTATAGGTATCCGTCAGCTTGGTTTCACCTACTTGCTGGCGTGGTTCAAAGTCAACTAGCTGAGGGATTTCTCCTAGAAATGTAATGTTTTTAGAGACCATCAAAGGTTCCTTGGATAGAGTCAGTGTGTAATTTTTCTGTAGTTTTTCGGCACTTTCGGGAGAGCCGATTGCTCCTTCTTCTGCTCGTTTTGGAAAAAAGGTTAATGGATGAGCGATTATTTCAGGCTTCTGTTGAGTAAATAATGTATCGATGTGAACCAGGCCGCCGGTATGATCGTTATGGCCGTGTGAAAGAACCAGCTTTTGGCTACGGGTTAAATCAATCCCCAGCTTTTTGGCATTCTCAAAAAAGACATGGCTATAGCCGGTATCAAAAAGAATAGCTTCATCCCCATCTTCAATAAAAAAAGATAACGCCGGCTCGCCATAATAATAATGATCGATGTAGACATTATTATCTACTAAAACAGTCAATTTCATTTATTTCTCCTCCTATTGCTAACTAATTGTTTTTTAGCATAACATAAACTGCGAGCAAAAGTGAAGAAAACTTTGGAATTGATATAGACGGCTTGCTTAACTGTCTGCTACTATTAAAGTAATGTGTTTGAAACATTTACTTTGATACAGGTATTTTAATGTTGAACAAAATTTTTGTATTTTATAAAAGCAGGGGTTGTTGGCGGTTGATTTATGGAATATGAGACAGGGTAAATGGGTTAAACGCGGATAATCAATTGGGGGGAGTGTAGAATGAAAAAGAAATGGGTTCTCTCTTTTTTGTTGAGTGGCCTATTGTTGTTTACAGGGTGTCAAACGACAACAGAAAAGATAAAAGAAACATCCGGATCAACGGAGCAAGAGGAAGTAACAGAGCGTTTTAAGAAGGGGACTGTAGAAACAACTGATTATCGCATTAAAATAATCGATTCAACGATGACTTATGGTCATGATGAAGAACTAAATCTTATTGTTTTTACCTATGAATTTACCAACCTCAGCAATAAGCTTTTGGCTGCTTCTGATCAGTTTAATCAATCGTTTGGAGCAAGTCAGGAATTGGATGATACGGTTGAAACGTTAGATGCTTCACTTCCACCGTATAACTCGGCATTTAACACGCTGTATGATAAAGGCTTATCAAAGGTGAAGCCTGAAAAGACGATTACTGCTGTGGCGGTATATAAACTAATTGATAGTAAAAAAAGTGTCGTATTGTCCGCTTACAATACGAAGAGTGGTAGGGAAATTGGGCGTAAAACATTTATTCCGGATATCGCATTGGAAGAAACAAAAGATTTAGATGATTTATAAAGGAGAAGAAAGATGAAAAAAGGACAGAAACAACGTTTGTTACTTGGTATAGGTGTATTATTAATCGTAGTAATTCTTGGTGGGCTTGGCTTTTACAAGTTCAGCAGTCAACAGCAGAAATTCGTAGGTGAGTGGAAGCTGCGCGGATCGGATTTGATTGAACAGAAGCTGATCATTAATGAAAAAAATGAAGTAACGATGTCGATTTATTCAGAAATCAAAGATTTAACAAAGGATGAAATGAGCTACACGTATAGCAATGTCAAAATCAAAGGCAACAAGCTGCGTATCTATGACAATGAGATTTCTGGCTTTAAAAGGTACTTTGAATATGCAAAAGGCTCTGCTCTAGAAAGTAGTTTTCAAGAGATTGCCCGTGAAACGGTAAAGACAGATTTTGGCGCCTTGTCTGATAAGGAAATTGATCGCTATATTACGATTGATGAGAACCGATTCACGGCAAAAATTGATGATCCAAAGGTCATAAAGAAGCTGTTGGAAGATGAATTACCGGAAACAGGAAACGTACTTACATTTACCTTGAGCAAAAATGGTGAGCGTTTAAGCAATGGTAAAGAAGTATACATTCGACAATCTAAAAAGACTGCTGACAGCAGTAAAGAAACGATTGAAACAACATCCAGTGAGACCTACGAATCCTTCTCAGAAGAAATTGATATTATCAAGACGATTGAATCGACTACGGTTGAGGAAGAATGGATTTATGAACCGGATAAGTTTGCGTACTACTTCTTAATTCTTGAGGATCAGGACAAAAGAGAACAGTTCATCGAAGAGAATGTCGCAGAGGAAGCACAGGAAATGTTTAAAAAGCATCTGAAGGATAAAGCCGTTTATCAAGGGGCTATATTGGATGATATTTATTCAGACCAGCGTATGTTTACAGAGGATGATACAGATTATTTCTATCAAATTGTTTCTGTTCAGGAGAATGTTGAGTATGTTCTTTTAAAGGACAAGGATGAAAAAATCCTAGATGTTTTTGGTGCCGGTTGGACGGAAACAGATAAAGAAAAAATCAAAGAATTGGATATATTTGTCAGAGTCAGACCTGTCATGACCTTGAAATATTTTGTTATCTATTACCTGATTGAACAGGATACAGACGAACGTAGAGCTACGATTGCCGATAATAAAGAGTACGCTACAGAAAGCTGTCAAGAGCTGCTGCTGGCACATGTCGATGAAGAGTTCGCTGATTTTTCTGCCGGTACTTGGTACTATTCAGAATTTAGTGATGGCTCTTTTGCAATGATTATCAATGACTCTGATGATAACTCTGTCTACATCATGAAATTGAATGATGACTCTCAATTGACGAATGTGTATGGCGGCAGCTTTGAAGCCTTGTCTGAGGATGAACGGGCTTATATCATGGAGAATAAAAGTGAACTGATTACTGTATTCTAAATGAATAAGAATGATTCCGACGACTGCTTTTGGCGTAAAGGCAGAAAGAGCCTTCTAGTGATTTTTTTCTAAACAGTAACGGATGTGCAGAAGAGAATCGTCCGAGCAAAAAACTTTTCGCTTCTATTCAAAAGTGAAAGCTATTTTGTTGCACTGAATAGAGTAAGTATATGATAATAAGGAATAAAACTTGGAGGGAAGCGTAAATGTTCACAGAGCAAGTAAAAATCATGTTGTATGTAAATGATGTTAATGAATCAAGTAATTTCTGGCAAGGTATTGGGTTTATCGAAAAGGAAAGAGATGCAGTTGATGGAACGATTGTCGTCGAAATTGCACCAAGTGAGACTTCCTCTACGAGAATCGTCCTGTATGAGCTGGCATTTATTCAGCAACATTCCCCGGAAGTTGCCGGAAATACACCATCCTTGATGTTCTTCAGTGAAGACATTACTGGACTGTATAAAGGAATGAAGGAAAAAAATGTAACACTCGGAGATTTGGTTCAGCTTCCTGGTGGAGAGTTAGTATTTAATTTTGCGGATAATGACGGCAATTATTTTGCTGTATCCGGTCAGTAAACGTGGCCAGAAACAGCAGAATGACTATCGAAAAGTGAAACGATAAATACTCGGAAACAAGCTGAGCTGTTCAGCCTGTTTCCGAGTATTTTTGAAGAGAAGTCCGCCGTTTATCTGTTAAAACAGCAATCGATGTCAGGTACCGTAAAACAAAAGGTCAAAAAGGAACCCCCTCAATAGCTATTTCAGAATGTACGAAGTAATATTGAAACTTATTCGTTCAGGTAATGGAAAATAGAGATGGCTAAATAGGTAGAAAGCCTACATTACTCTTGTGTAATTTCCTACAAGCATAAATCTGGTGTTTCGACTTTTCTATTTTATATACTGATGAGGTATGAGTAGAAAAGTCGAAGCATTTTTTTATGTATGAATAATTGAGAACCGGATACTTTTTCTTTTCTATATTTCCAAAGATTGAGTATCTCATACGAATTGCTTGCTGATTCATAAGGACATGAAGTCAGAGAGCTATCTTATTATTAGATAAAGGGGAATTACAATGAATTACCAAGTGCTTTTATATTACCAATACACAACGATCGAAGATCCTGAACTGTTTGCGAAGGAACATCTGGCATTTTGTCAATCGTTGCACTTAAAGGGCAGAATTTTGGTGGCAAATGAAGGAATTAATGGGACACTATCAGGAACAGTAGAAGAAACAAATCAATATATGGAGACGATGCTTGCGGATGAACGATTCAAGGATACTTTTTTTAAGGTGGATTTTGCGGAAGAGCATGCCTTCAAAAAATTGTTTGTTCGTCCAAGAAAAGAGCTGGTTGCTCTGAATTTAGAGGATGATGTTGATCCTTTGGAACTGACCGGGCAATACTTAGATCCTGAAGCGTTTCGGGAAGCGCTGATTGATGAAAACACGATTGTTTTAGATGCTAGAAATGATTATGAGTATGACTTGGGTCATTTTCGCGGGGCAGTTCGTCCTGATATTCGTAACTTCAGAGAATTGCCACAATGGATTCGTGAAAATAAAGAACTGTTTATGGATAAAAAAGTCGTTACTTACTGCACAGGAGGAATTCGCTGTGAGAAGTTTTCCGGCTGGCTGTTGCGTGAGGGCTTTGAGGATGTAGCTCAGCTTCACGGCGGTATTGCAAATTATGGTCGAGATGCAAAAACACAGGGCGAGTTCTGGGATGGAAAAATGTACGTGTTTGATGAGCGAATCAGTGTTGAAATCAATAAAGTGGATAAGCAAATCATCGGGAAGGATTGGTTCGATGGGACTCCATGTGAACGGTATGTCAACTGCTCTAATCCTTATTGCAACAGGCAAATCCTTGCTTCCGAAGAAAATGAAGCAAAACATTTAGGCGGCTGTTCACCGGAATGTAGTCAGCATCCTGCAAATCGCTATGTGCAGACACATCACTTGAGTGAGGAAGAAGCGGAAAAACGATTGGCTGAGCTGATAAAATAAGAGAGTGACTTACTCTTTATGGTAAAATAAATTGGGTGGCGAAGGAATCTGGGGAATGATTTTTTCGCTGCTTTTTTTGTATTGCTATAAGCTCCTTAGCTTGGCGATAGGCTTTTTTCTTATTGACTGGATGTATAAAATCAAGTATAGTGTATGCAATAACATAGGTTATGCGCGTTGAAAAGAAGAGTACAGATTGACGAATTTTAAAGAGAGCTTCGATAGGTGAGAAGAAGCAGAGGAAGCAATTTGGAAGATGGTCTTTGAGCAAGTGGTCGTGAGTCGTTACGATAAACGGTCAACGGGAATGCCCGTTACAGCATGACAGTATTGATGAGAGCTTTATTTCATTTGTACTGATGGAGGCTGCAGCTGTAAAGCTGTAGTAAAAAAAGGTGGTAACACGGAGTTCAGGCTCCCGTCCTTTTCTGTAATTTTACGGAAAAGACGGGAGCTTTTTGCTTATCGTAATTTTCAAAAGTAACCAAAAAATGAAGCAGAAAAATCATGGAGGGATTAATTATGGAATTCGAAACAAAATGTTTACATGCCGGCTATCAGCCGGGAAATGGTGAGCCGCGAGTGGCTCCAATCGTTCAGAGTACCACGTATACTTATGATTCGACAGAGGAAATTGGCAAGCTATTTGACTTGGAAACGGCAGGGTACTTTTATACTCGGATTGGGAATCCGACAACAAATGCTGCAGAGGAAAAAATTGCAGCGTTGGAAGGCGGCGTTGGTGCGCTGTGTACAGCTTCGGGACAAGCGGCAACCTTCTTTGCCATCTTAAATATTTTAGAATCAGGTGACCATCTCGTTTCATCTTCTTATGTTTATGGTGGCACCTTCAATCTTTTCGCCCATACCTTTAGAAAGATGGGTATTGAAGTAACGTTTGTCGATCAGACGGCTTCATTGGAGGAGCTAAAAAAAGCGATTCGTCCAAATACTAAAGCTGTTTTTGCTGAAACGATTGCCAATCCAGCCATGCATGTTCTCGATATTGAAAAGTTTGCTCAGTTGGCACATGAAGCAGAGCTGCCGTTCATCATTGATAACACCTTTGCGACACCGTATTTCTGTCGACCAATCGAGTACGGAGCAGATATCGTTATTCACAGTACAACAAAATACTTGGATGGTCATGCGGTCCAAACTGGCGGAGTTATTGTTGACAGCGGGAAGTTCAACTGGGCCAACGGCAAGTTTCCTCAGCTGAGTGAACCGGATGTGACCTACCATAATTTGGTCTATACAGAGACTTTTGGTGTGGCCGCATACATTACAAAAGCACGGGTACAGCTGATGAGAGATTTAGGTGCGACACCTTCGCCGCAAAACTCCTTCCTGCTGAATCTGGGCATGGAGACTTTGGCTGTCAGAATGGATCGTCATTATCAAAATGCGTTGACTGTTGCTGCATTTTTAAAGGAGCAGGCAGCTGTTTCTTCGGTTACTTACCCTGGTTTAGAAAGCGATCAGAATTATGAGTTGGCGCAGAAGTATGTGCCAAATGGCTTGTGCGGCGTGATTTCATTTGAGGTAGGCGCCGGCAAAGAAGCTGCGGCGAAATGGCTGGATGCCTTATCACTTGTTTCTTTGGAAGTCCATGTGGCAGATATACGTACGTGTGCGTTACACCCTGCAACATCGACTCATCGCCAGTTATCCGATGAGGAATTAAAACAAGCCGGAATCTCTCCGGGATTAATCCGCATTTCTTGTGGAATAGAAAATATCAATGACATTCTTGCCGATTTGAAACAAGCATTTGAACAATTGGAGGCTTAAGCATTATGCCAATCAAGTTGATTGAAAACTTTCCTGCAAAGCAGGTGTTGGAACAAGAGAATATCTTTGCAATCGATAATGAGCGGGCAGCAACACAGGACATCCGTCCGTTGAAGCTGTTAATCTTGAATTTGATGCCAAATAAGATTGATACAGAGACACAATTGCTTCGTTTAATCAGTCAAAGTCCTTTGCAAATTGATGTTGATTTTTTGAAAATTTCATCGCATGAGCATAAGAATACCAGTGTGACACATTTGGCTCAGTTTTATCTGTCATTTGATGAGATAAAAGATAGAACCTATGATGGCATGATTATTACCGGTGCACCTGTGGAACAGCTGCCTTTTGAGGAAGTAAATTATTGGCAGGAATTGATGGAAATCATGGATTGGAGCCAAACGAATGTAACCTCTGTTATTCATATTTGTTGGGGAGCTCAAGCGGGCTTGTACCATCACTATCAGGTGGACAAGAGCAGCTATGACAAAAAGCTGTTTGGGATTTACAGTCAATATCCAACGGGCAATCATCGACTGTTTCGCGGGTTTGATGATCGGTTTGATACCCCGCAGTCTCGGTATACAGGAATCAATGAGAAGCAGCTTGATTCTAAGCTGATACGTGTGATTGCTGCGAATCCTGAAATTGGCGGGACGATATTGATATCTAATGATGACCACGACATTTTTTTGTTAGGACATTTTGAATACGATACAGATTCTTTAAAGCAGGAATACCTTCGCGACCAAGAAAAGGGACTGGCTACTGATTTACCGGAGAATTATTTCATTGAGGACTCGGTAGAAAAGGGTATATGCAATACTTGGCGCAGTCATGCTCACCTGCTGTATCGCAATTGGTTGAATGATGTTTATCAGCTAACACCGTATGATTTAAATGATATAGTGACGATTCAGAAAAAACGTTTAGAAGAGAGAACGTAAACGTTGGAGAGAGTGGGACAGTCGTAAATCCCGCACTCTTGAAACAAAATTAACGGTGCGCCAATATCCGTGTACTTCGAGAATCACAACGAGGACCTTCAATTCTTAACGGTTTACCGCTAGAATTGGAGGTCCTCATTTTTAAGAAAAATAGTTCTATGGCATCTTCTTTTTTTATATAATCATAGATTTATGATTGCTAGAGAGAAACGGATATGCCAAACTAATAGTAAAGAGGTGAAGAGTATGGAAAAACTATTTATTAGTCCATCGAAATATGTTCAAGGAGAGCATGTACTTCAGCAAAGCGCGGAGTACTTGAAAGAATTAGGTACGAAGGTACAATTACTCACAGATTCCTTTGTGTGGGACATGCTGGGAAATGATTATGTGAAGTATCTAAAAGAAGCCGGATTGGATGTTGTCTCGGAGGTGTTTTCCGGCGAGGTATCTTCAGAGGCGATACAAGAGCTGTCACAGAAGCTGGAGGCTCAACATATCGATGTTCTTGTGGCTTTAGGCGGTGGGAAAATCATCGATTTAGGAAAAGCAATTGCCGCGAAGCAGCTGGTGAAGCTAGCAGTTCTTCCTACAACCGCTTCAACGGATGCACCGACCTCATCTGTTTCTGTTCTTTACGAAACAGACGGCCGCTTTAAGAAATATGACTTCTATTCCAGAAATCCTGAGCTGGTGCTTGTAGATACAGCGGTGATTGTCAACGCTCCTGCACGACTTTTAGCTGCGGGAATTGCTGACGGGCTTTCAACAGCAATTGAAGCACGAGCTGTTTGGAAAAAACAAGGGGAAAATATTTTGGGAAAAGCACCAACGCTGACTGCTTTGGCTATCGCAGAGAAATGTGAAGAAGTGTTGTTTACTTATGGCTTACAGGCGATAGAAGATAATAAGAATAGAGTAGTAACACCAGCTTTTGATGCAGTCGTCGAAGCCAATACTCTGATGAGCGGATTAGGATTTGAGAGCGGCGGACTGGCAGCGGCTCATGCACTGCATAATGGCTTTTCAGCGATTCATGGAAAAGCGGATCAGCTTCTGCATGGAGAAAAGGTGGCATTCACAACACTCGTTCAGCTTGTTTTGGAGAAGCAATCCAAGCAGACTTTAAAGCGTTATGTCGATTTCTTTCGTACACTTGGTTTACCGACAACTTGTGCAGAAATGGGGATTGAGCTGCAGGATGATACCCAGTTGTTGGCGATTACTCGGCAATCAATGGTTAAAGGAGACAGCATGAAGCAAATGCCGATGGAGATAACTGAACAGGATATTGTAGCTGGGATAAGAACACTGGATGATTTTGTTCAAGGCAATTTGGACTAAAAACTAATTCTTCCATATATTTCTGGAAAAAAGCTGCGTATTATTGATATTACGATGGAATGCGGGTATTCATTAGAGATTGGTTTTACCCGCTACGTTTCTTCCATTACCGGATTTTTGCCTAACGCGTATCGAACAAGCAGTCTGGCAAATGATGCTTGAGTGGGTGAGAGAAAATCAACTGGATTCTTCTAAGCATGGGCTGTAGTTGTTAGTCATTTAGTTTATAAAAAAACAGAAGCATTTGGGAACACCCAAAATGCTTCTGTTTTTTATTTGCTGCTAGTATTTCTTGTTTATCAGATATTCAACACTTTATTTAGGAAGTCTTGTGTTCGTTCGTGTTGAGGAGATTCAAAGATTTGTTCCGGTGTTCCATCCTCAAGGAAGTTTCCACCGTCAATAAACATTACTCGATTTGCTACTTCTTTTGCAAAGCCCATTTCATGGGTAACGATAACCATCGTCATCCCTTGTTTTGCCAGCTTCTTCATAACGTTTAGTACGTCTCCAACCATTTCAGGGTCAAGAGCGGAAGTCGGCTCATCGAAGAGCATGATGTCCGGATTCATTGCTAAGGCACGGGCAATGGCGACACGCTGCTTTTGTCCACCTGACAGAGATTTAGGATAGCTGTCTTTTTTATCCGCCAATCCAACTGTATCTAACAGTTGAATTGCTTTGTCTCTTGCCTCAGAAGGAGTCATTCGTCCAAGGTCAACAGGAGCCAGAGTGATATTTTCCAGTACAGACAAGTGAGGAAACAGGTTGAAATGCTGGAATACCATTCCAATATGCTGTCTTACTTTATTAATATCAGTATTCTTATCAGTCAGATTGGCTCCATCGATGATAATATCACCACTAGTTGCTTCTTCCAATTGGTTCAAGCAACGCAGAAAGGTACTTTTTCCTGAACCGGAAGGTCCGATGACACAAACAACATCGCCTTCATTGATTGATACGTTAATGTCATTCAACACGGTATTGTCACCGTATTTTTTTACGAGATGTTCAACTAGAATTTTTTCAGTCATTTATTTCACCCTCTTTTCCAGTACTTTTGCCAGCTTAGTTAATGATGTAATCAGAATGAGGTACATCACGGCAATAATCAGATAAACCATTGTACTTTGCAGGTTGCGGGCAACAATGATTTTTCCTGTTTGCAGCAGCTCAATCAAACCAATTGCTGATAAGATTGTTGTATCCTTCAATGAGATAACAAATTGGTTAACAAATGAAGGCAGCATAATTTTGATTGCTTGCGGTAAAATTATTTTTTGCATAGTGCGATTATAGGAAAGTCCCAAGCTTCGAGAAGCTTCCATCTGTCCGACAGGAACAGCTTTGATACCGCCGCGGACGATTTCTGAAATATAGGCACTGGCATTTAATGTTAAGGTAATGATTCCGGCGATAAATACCGGAATGTTGAAGCCTAATAATCCTGGAAGTCCAAAGTAAATGAAGAATGCAACAACCATCAACGGAATTCCTCGAATGATATCAACATAAATTGTAGCAAGGACACGTAATGCTTTAACCGGAGATACACTGAACAATCCAAAGATAACACCTAGGATTAATGCTAATACGAAAGAAATCAGAGTCAGCTGAATAGTCATCCAAAGTCCGCTTAACAGGCGTTTCCAATTGTTTTGAATCATGCCGATAAAGGTCGATTCATCTACAGTATTCTCAACACTGCCGTCTTTGATATATTTGCCAACAATCTCATCATACTCTCCTGTGCGTTTCAATTCAGCTAAGCCTTCATTAAACATTTCGACAAGCTCGGCATTTTTGCCTTTTTTCACTGCGAAGCCATAAGATCCGCCCTCTTCACGAGGAATAGGAGTGGAAAGTGGCTGTCCTTGTGCTATACCATAGCCGATAACAGGATAATCATCCATCATGGCCTCAATTTCGTTGATTTCCAAAGCACTATATAGAGCATCGGTTGTATCAAGATATTTGATGGAATAGCCGTATTTGTCCTTGTTTGCTTCAAGAAAATCTGCGCTTTCTGTTCCGATTTTTGCGCCTACTGTTTTGTCTTTCAAATCTTTGTAAGAGGTAATAGAGTCATTACCTTCCTTGACAGCTATTTGAATTCCGCTGTCAAAATAAGGCGTTGAGAAATCAAAGGATTTTTCGCGTTCATCTGTAATCGTCATACCGGCAATCATGCCATCAGCCTGACCAGATTCCACAGCTTGAACAGCCGAACTGAAGCCGATAAATTTGAATTCGATAGTAAAGCCTTGTAATTCAGCAATACGAGTCATCAAGTCGACATCAATTCCCTCATACTTGCCATCTGCATTTTGGAACTCAAAAGGAGCAAATGTTGAGTCGCTCGCGATGGAGTAAACGTCTTTCTTGGGTTCGATTTTCGTCATTTCTGCATCATCATCTTCTGTTCCGGAAGAGATATACTTAGCAACGATTTTATCGTAAGTACCGTTTTCTTTTAGCTTTTTAAGACCTGCGTTGAATTGCTTAATCAATTCTGGATTTTGTCCCTTTTTCACTGCAAAACCATAAGAACTGCCGGTTTCTTTTTCACCTATCAGCTGCAGCTTTTGTCCATTTGTTATGGCATAGCCAAGGACTGGGTAATCATCAAAAATTGCATCGGCCTCACCATTTTGAAGTGCTTGATATAATCCTGTCGCATCATCAAAGTTTTTGATTGTGTAACCATATTTATCCTGATTTTCTTCAAGAAAAGCGGCACTTTCTGTTCCAACCTTCGCTGCTACTGCTTTTCCGTCTAAATCGTCATAGCTTTCAATAGAAGTATTTCCTTGTTTGACTGCCATCTGCAGACCGCTGTCAAAATAGGGTTCTGAGAAATCAAAGGATTTTTTTCGTTCATCCGTGATACTCATCCCAGCAATCATACCATCGATTTGACCGGATTGAACTGCCTGAATGGCTGAATCAAAACCAAGAGGCTTTAGATTTACGTTGAAGCCTTGATCGTCAGCGATCGCATTCAGTAAATCTATATCAATACCGATGTATTCGTCATTTGAATCCTGAAACTCAAATGGTGCGAAAGTTAGATCCGTTCCGATATCATACGTTTTTTCCTCTGCCATAGCCGGCTTGCCCACTGTTAAAGCAAATAAGCTGATAATCATGGCGAGTAAAGAAAATAAAAGATGTTTCTTCTTCATAAAAAAATCCTCCTAAATATTTGCATATTTAGTAATTATATAGCAAAAAGCAGGTGAAAAACAAATATTTCAGCAGTTTTTCGAAAAAAAGTCTGGAAAACTTACTTTCTGTGTTAGATTTTGTGACATGGATATAATTTTGGTACAAAAATAATTTATACTCTTTTAGGTTGTTTTTTATCACTTTATGTATTTTATAAAACTCTAAAAGAGTTATAAAATAACATGAAATATAGAAGTGGCGAAAATATGTTCGGTATGTTAAAATGATTCAGGGAGTAGATTTTGTACTCTTTTCCTTTTTTAGTGAGAATGACTACACGAAGGGAGAATATCAGATGATTGAAAGAGATAACTCGAGAAAATTTGAATTGGTTTCTAAATATCAACCGGATGGCGACCAGCCGCAAGCGATTGAAAAGCTGATAGAAGGAGTCGAGGGTGGAGAGAAAGCCCAGATTCTTCTAGGAGCGACCGGAACCGGTAAAACATTCACGATTTCAAACGTTATAAAGGAAGTAAATAAACCGACACTTGTAATTGCGCATAACAAAACACTGGCAGGACAGCTGTATGGAGAGTTCAAAGAATTCTTTCCAAATAATGCAGTAGAGTACTTTGTCAGCTATTATGATTTCTATCAGCCGGAAGCATATGTTCCTTCCAGTGATACGTATATTGAAAAAGATGCCAGTATCAACGATGAAATTGACAAGCTGCGCCACTCTGCAACAAGTGCATTGCTGGAACGAAATGATGTAATAGTTGTTGCCTCAGTTTCCTGTATCTTTGGTTTGGGGGACCCTGAAAAGTATAACGATCAGGTTGTTTCTTTGCGGGTTGGTATGGAAATTGAACGCGGAGAGCTGTTGAAAAAACTGGTAGGCATTCAGTTTGAGCGCAACGACATAGATTTTCAACGGGGACGTTTTCGTGTCAGAGGAGATGTTGTAGAAATTTTTCCTGCCTCAAGAGATGATCATGCTTTGAGAGTAGAATTTTTTGGTGATGAAATTGAGCGGATTAGAGAAGTTGATGCCTTGACCGGTGAGATTCTGGGAGAGACAGAGCACGTTGCGATTTTTCCGGCCACTCACTTTGTGACGGATGATGATCATATGGAGCACTCTATCGAAAAAATACAGACAGAGCTGGATGAGCGTCTGAAAGTTCTACGTTCTGAAAATAAACTTTTAGAAGCACAGAGATTGGAACAACGAACGAATTATGATATCGAAATGATGCGCGAGATGGGCTATACTTCAGGAATTGAAAACTATTCGAGACATATGGATGGACGTCAGGAAGGGGAACCGCCATACACATTGTTGGACTTCTTTCCAGATGATTTTCTGTTGGTAATCGATGAGTCACATGTGACGATGCCTCAGGTCAGAGGGATGTATAATGGGGACCGGGCACGAAAACAGATGCTGGTGGACTATGGCTTCCGTTTGCCTAGCGCATTGGATAATCGACCGTTACGATTAGAAGAATTTGAAAAACATGTTCATCAGATTGTCTATGTTTCTGCAACACCTGGACCTTATGAGCATGAACAGACGGATACTGTTATTCAGCAAATTATTCGTCCAACAGGCTTGCTTGATCCGGTTATCGAGGTTCGTCCAATTATGGGACAAATTGATGACCTAGTTGGTGAGATTAATGAGCGTGTCGAGAAAAATCAGCGCGTATTTGTTACGACACTAACGAAGAAAATGGCTGAGGATTTGACCGATTACTTTAAAGAACTTGGGATTAAGGTCAAATACCTGCATAGTGATATCAAGACATTGGAGCGAACAGAGATTATCCGAGATTTGCGTTTAGGGGAATTTGATGTTCTTATCGGGATTAACCTTCTGAGAGAAGGACTCGATGTGCCGGAGGTTTCTTTGATTGCCATCTTAGATGCAGATAAAGAAGGCTTCCTGCGAAGTGAGCGTTCTCTTGTTCAGACGATTGGTCGAGCGGCCAGAAATGAAGAAGGTAAGGTTATCATGTACGCAGACAAGATAACTGATTCTATGCAAAAAGCAATGGATGAAACGGCGCGTCGTCGTACAATCCAGCAAAAATATAATGAAGACCACGGCATTGTTCCTAAAACGATTATTAAAGAAATTCGTGACCTAATCATGGTTTCTAAGGTGGCAGAGGACGATGAAGAATATACAGTAAGCAAGTCTTATGACAAATTGACAAAACAGGAAAAAGACGATTTGCTGATGAAGCTGGAAAAGGAAATGAAGGATGCTGCCAAAGCGCTTGATTTTGAAGCGGCAGCAACGTTGAGAGATACGATTCTGGAATTAAAAGCTTCAGACTAGGAGGTAAAAAATGGCAAACGATAAAATCGTGATTCACGGAGCGAGAGCTCATAATTTAAAAAATGTAGATGTAACTATTCCAAGAGACAAGCTAGTTGTTGTGACCGGCTTGTCTGGATCGGGGAAAAGCTCTTTGGCTTTTGATACATTGTATGCGGAGGGTCAAAGAAGATATGTGGAGAGCTTATCTGCATATGCACGTCAGTTCTTAGGACAGATGGATAAACCGGATGTTGACAGTATTGACGGCTTGAGCCCTGCAATTTCCATCGATCAGAAAACAACGAGTAAAAATCCTCGGTCAACAGTTGGAACAGTGACCGAGATTAATGATTATCTTCGTTTGCTGTTTGCTCGTGTTGGGCATCCTATTTGTCCAAACGACAATATTGAAATTACCAGCCAATCTGTTGAACAAATGGTTGATCGTGTACTGGAGCTTCCTGAACGGACGAAAATTCAGATTATGGCACCTGTTATTGTGAAGAAAAAGGGACAACACAAGAAAGTATTTGAGTCAATTCAAAAAGATGGATATGTTCGTGTTCGTGTAGATGGTGAAGTATATGATTTGAGTGAAGTTCCTGAGCTTGAGAAGAATAAGAAGCATGACATTGAAATCATCATTGACAGAATCATTGTAAAAGAAGGCATTCGTTCACGCCTGTTCGACTCTTTTGAAGCGGCACTCCGTCTGGCTGAAGGTTATGCGCTGGTGGATGTCGATGGAAAAGATGAATTACTGTTCAGCGAGCATTATGCTTGTCCTTATTGCGGCTTTACAGTAGGTGAATTGGAACCGCGTCTGTTTTCGTTCAATGCACCATTTGGAGCGTGTCCGGACTGTGATGGTCTTGGTATGAGACTTGAAGTCGATCGTGACCTTGTCATTCCTGACCCGACAAAAACGTTGAAGGGGGGTGCAGTGGCACCTTGGAACCCTATCAGCTCGCAATACTATCCACAGATGCTGGAGCAAGCGGCTGCCAGTTTTGGTATTGACGTCGACACACCATTTAATGAATTACCAAAAGAGCATCAGGATATTATTCTAAATGGCTCAAATGGCGAAATGTTCCATTTTCACTATGAAAATGATTTTGGCGGTGTTCGTGATGTTGATGTTCCCTTTGAAGGAATCTTGAAAAATATCAAGCGTCGATATAATGAAACAAATAGTGACTTTACGAGAGAACAAATGCGTTCATATATGACAGAATTACCTTGCCGTACCTGCAAAGGCTACCGTCTGAATCCTCAGGCACTGGCTGTGAAGGTGAACGGAACCAGCATTGCAGAAGTTAGTGAGCTGGCTATCAAGAATAGTTTGCCTTTCTTTGAGCAATTAGACTTATCCGAGCAGGAGCAGATGATTGCCAGACCGATTCTGAAAGAAGTGAAGGATCGTTTGACGTTTCTTGAAAATGTTGGTTTGGAGTATCTAACTCTCAGTCGAGCGTCTGGCTCACTGTCCGGTGGAGAAGCACAACGGATTCGTTTGGCAACTCAGATTGGATCAAATCTTTCCGGTGTATTGTATATTCTGGATGAGCCTTCTATTGGTCTTCATCAGCGAGATAATGATCGATTGATCGAGTCTTTGAAGAAGATGCGTGATCTTGGAAATACATTGATTGTGGTTGAACACGATGAAGACACGATGCGGGCTGCTGATTACCTGATTGATGTCGGTCCCGGTGCAGGAGAACAGGGTGGACAGATTGTTGCTTCTGGTACACCAGAGGAAGTGACAGAAAATCCTGCTTCTTTAACTGGCCAATATTTGTCCGGTAAAAAAGTAATTCCCGTACCGACTAAGCGCCGTAAGGGAAATGGCAAAGCAATCAAGGTGACGGGAGCAGCTGAAAATAATCTGAAAAACTTGAATGTAGAATTCCCGTTAGGTGAGTTCGTTGCCGTAACCGGTGTTTCCGGATCAGGAAAAAGCACGTTGGTGAATCAGATTTTGAAAAAGGCATTAGCTCAAAAAATCAATCGTAATTCTAATAAGCCTGGAAAGCATAAGAGTGTAACCGGCTATAAGAGTATTGAAAAAATTATTGATATTGATCAAAGCCCAATTGGACGGACACCACGTAGTAATCCGGCAACCTATACGAGTGTTTTTGATGACATTCGGGACTTGTTTGCGAAGACGAATGAAGCGAAAGTACGAGGCTATAAAAAAGGGCGTTTCAGCTTCAACGTGAAAGGCGGACGTTGCGAGGCTTGTCGTGGCGATGGAATTATCAAGATAGAGATGCATTTTCTGCCGGATGTATATGTTCCTTGCGAAATTTGTCATGGGAAACGTTATAATTCAGAAACCTTAGATGTGCATTACAAAGGAAAGAATATTGCTGATATACTTGAAATGACTGTTGAAGACGCTGTTGCATTCTTTGAACCTATTCCTAAAATTCATCGTAAGCTGCAGACGATACTGGATGTGGGCTTAGGCTATGTGACGTTAGGTCAGCCTGCTACGACACTTTCAGGTGGGGAAGCTCAACGAATGAAGCTAGCTAGTGAACTTCATCGTATCTCTAATGGGAAAAACTTCTATATCTTGGATGAACCAACAACTGGACTTCATACAGATGATATCTCTCGATTGTTGGATGTCTTGAATCGTCTGGTCGAAGCGGGAAATACTGTTCTGGTTATTGAGCATAACTTAGATATGATAAAATCAGCGGATCATGTGATTGATCTTGGTCCGGAAGGTGGAGATGGCGGAGGAACAATCGTCGGAATTGGAACACCTGAAGAGATTGCTGAGATTAAAGAAAGTTACACAGGACAATATTTGAAACGCGTTCTTTAAATTGGTATACTCCATTTAAGGGTGGATTATGATAATTGTTAAGAAAAATATAAATTTTATTAATATAGCAAATAATCTTGCTTTTGATTCGTTCATAGCGTACAATCAAAGCCAGATAGACAGATTATTGATATGAATTGGTCTATATCTATCTCTCTATAAATAATCCGTTCAAAAAAGAGAAAGAAGCCCCTTTGCTTAGAAAAAGCAAAGGGGCTTCTTTCTCTTTGCTCATCCTGTTCTAAAAAAAGTCAAAAAAAGAAAAAATCTATCAGAATATTGAATGAGCACAGGAAATTTTTCATGCTATTCTATAGGTATAAACCATATAGAGAAGAGGCGATAAAATGGATAGAGGAAATATCAGAGTTGGTGGTACCTATCTATGCAGCGCAGATCAATTGTCATGGTCTTTTATCGGCAGAGCTGTTTCTATGGAAAAACACATGGTGCAAGTTGAATTACTTAAATGTCATCCGTCAGATCGTACGGCACTAGAAAGTGATAATCCTGTGTTGAATGTAAATTACTTAAGTATCCTTGATGCTGTTTAGAGGGAATATAGGGGAATGATTATCGAAGGCGAATGCCTTCTTTTTTTGTTTTAAGAGTCAAAAGCTTCCTTTGATACGCCCGGAATGTTATAATTAGTGAAATGCTCTGAAATACTGTTCTTGGTACTACTGAGCATTTATAGACTCAATAATGGTTTTAAGAAGATAATATACCTCAATTAAAAGTTGCTTGTTAAGAGGATAAGAAGGTATATAAAGAATGTGTTTGAGAAGTCTCACCAATAAATATCAAGCCACTAAAATGAGGAAACGAGGAAGGACTAAGGAAGCAACGCTCCCTGTAGTCGCCTTGTACTGAGCCACATCAACTCTGCAAAGTAGTCGTTGTGTGTTACAGCAAACAGTTTCCCTTTTACCAAGAATACTAGGGAAACAGATATCGGACCACCAGAATGAAGAATTAGGGAAGTTATCTGACCTGATTCGTCCACAAAAAGAAGGAGGGCCATTATTCTGTTGTAGGGCCATCTAGAAATAATGGACATCGGACCACCAAAATGAAGAATCAGGGAAGTTATCATCTGACCTGATTCATCCACAAAGAAGAGGAGAGCCATTTCCCTTTTGCCAAAAATGCTAGGGAACTGGACATCGGACCATCAAAATGAGAAAACTGTGAAATTACTTGAGCAGTTTCTACAATATATAAAAGGAGAACAGTTTCCCTTTTATCAAGAATACTAGGGAAACAGATATCGGACCACCAGAATGAAGAATCAGGGAAGTTATCTGACCTGATTCATCCACAAAGAAGAGGAGAGCGATTTCCATGGTAGATAATTTACAATTAGTTATTATTACAGGTATGAGTGGGGCTGGTAAAACAGTTGCTATTCAATGTTTTGAAGATATGGGGTATTTTTGTATTGATAATATGCCTCCAAGTCTGATCCCAAAATTTTGGGAGCTGATTAAAGAGTCTGGAAAGGTTTCTAAGATTGCGTTAGTCGTTGACTTACGTTCTCGTTCTTTCTTTAGAGAAATTCAAAATATGCTGGTAGAAATCGAGAATACAAATGTTATCGATACAACCGTTATGTTCTTAGATGCGACAGACGAAGAGCTTGTTTCACGTTATAAAGAAACTAGGAGAACACACCCATTGGCGATGGATGGTCTAATTACTGAGGGTATTCGAAAAGAAAGAGGCTTGCTGGAGGAAATTAAGGGAGATGCTCAACTGGTCATTGATACGACAGAATTATCCCCTCGTCAGTTAAGAGAAAGAATCAGTAATGAATTCCGCTCAAAGGATACCCATGAATTTAGAATCGAAATGGTTTCATTTGGTTTCAAATATGGATTGCCGATAGATGCTGATATCGTAATGGATGTTCGTTTTCTGCCAAATCCACACTATATTCCTGAGCTGCGGCCACTTACAGGGATGGATAAAGCAGTTTATGACTATGTGATGAATTTTCCGGAAACCGAGGAATTTTATACAAGATTTACAGGTTTATTAGAATATGTTTTACCAGGATACAGAAAAGAAGGAAAGTCGAATGTGACGATTGCTATTGGTTGTACAGGCGGTCAACACCGTTCTGTTGCCTTAACAGAGCGCATTTTTAAGGAATTAGAGAAAATTTATCATGTGAATGTTACACATCGAGATAAAGATAAGAGGAAAGAGACGGTGAATCGCTCATGAAAACTTATCGAATCCGCAAGCCTAAAATTGTTGTTGTTGGTGGGGGAACAGGTTTGCCGGTGATTTTGAAGAGTCTTCGAAATCAAGGAGCAGACATTACAGCTGTAGTGACAGTTGCTGATGATGGCGGGAGTAGCGGCGAGATTCGAAAGTCAATGAACTTGACACCGCCCGGAGATTTAAGAAATGTGTTAGTGGCTCTCTCTGACATGCCTCAGCTATATGAAGATATTTTTCAATATCGTTTCAATGAAAAGGATAAGTATTTTGCAAACCACGCTATAGGTAATCTGATTATCGCAGCAGTTTCTGAGATGAGAGGCAGCACTTATGAAGCCATTCAGTTGCTGTCGAAGATGATGCATGTGGACGGACATATCTATCCATCATCAGAAAGACCGTTAACTCTTCATGCTGTCTTTAAGGATGGCACAGTGGCTGTCGGTGAATCGAACATCGCGGTAGATCGAAAGACGATTGATCACGTGTTTGTTACGAATACAAATGATGAGGAACAACCAAAAGCAGCTAGAAAAGTTGTGACGGCGATTGAAGAGGCAGATATGATTGTTTTAGGTCCCGGTAGTCTGTTCACAAGTATTCTGCCTAATTTAGTTATCGGGGAAATTGGTGAGGCTATTCTTAAGCGAACTGGTGAAGTGGTTTATATTTGTAATATCATGACCCAGAAGGGTGAAACAGAACATTTTACTGATGCTGACCATATCCGCGTGCTCCATGAACATTTAGGAGAGAAATTTGTAGATACCGTTTTGGTAAATACTGAGCTGGTTCCTGACGGCTATATGGATTTTGATGTCTACGATGAGTATCTTGTTCAGGTTGTCCATGATTTTCAAGGACTTAGAGATGCTGGGTGTCGCGTAATTTCAACTGATTTCTTGGAACTGAGAAACGGTGGCGTTTTCCATGATGGAGATAAAGTAGTGGAAGAGCTTTTCCGAATCGTCTTCGGAGCGAAATATTAATCAATAACATACTATCGGAAAGGAGGCATAAGCTATGTCATTTGCATCAGATGTCAAAAAGGAACTGACGACACTGGAAGTGCATAGAGAGCATGCCCGCGCAGAACTGGCAGCACTTATTCGAATGAATGGTTCCCTGAGCTTGGTCAATCAGCATTTTGTTTTGAATGTACAGACGGAGAATGCAGCCATTGCAAGAAGAATCTATTCGCTGCTGAAGGATCATTACGATGTTCGCTCAGAGCTTTTAGTGAGAAGAAAGATGAAGTTAAAAAAGAACAACGTATATATTGTTCGTTTGAAGCAGGATACGGAGTCTGTATTAGCGGATTTGGATATCATGGACGGGTTGATGTTTCAGGATCATGTGTCAGAAGAGATTGTTGGGAATGCACAGAAAATGCGCTCCTATCTACGTGGTGCCTTTATGGCTACTGGGTCTGTCAATAATCCGGAGACAAGCAGGTACCACCTTGAGATATTCTCAATCTATGAGGAGCATAACAATGATATTTGCGATATGTTAAACTATTATGATTTAAATGCTCGAACGTTGGAACGTAGGAGCGGTTATATTTCTTATCTAAAGGGAGCAGAGAAAATTGCTGATTTTCTCACGTTGATTGGCGCAACAAATTCAATGCTGAAATTTGAGGATGTGCGAATTGTTCGTGATATGAGAAACTCAGTCAATCGTCTCGTGAATTGTGAGACAGCGAACCTCAACAAAACAATTGATGCAGCTTCTAAGCAAATAGAAAATATTCAATATATTGATAATACTGTTGGCTTACAGGCGCTGCCTGGTAAATTACAGGAAATCGCCGAGCTTCGTTTGGAGCATCCTGAGGTTAGTCTGAAGGAGTTGGGGGAAATGATTCCTTCCGGTATGATTTCAAAATCAGGTATTAATCATCGCATTCGTAAAATTAATGAGTTTGCAGATAAATTACGAGAACAAAGCGCTTAACATTTTTAAAGAACATTTCAGTTTGTAAATAAACAGACTGAAATGTTCTTTTTTGTTGCAGAAAGCTGTTTGAAACTAACAGCTTAAATGCTTGAAGTAGCGGAAGGAATAGTTGAGAGAAAATGCTGATAGGAGAATGAAACTAATAACCTTTGTAAGCAGTGCAATCATTGGAAGCTCAATTCCGGCAAGCAGCATGATGCCCGTTTGGAGTATAACCATCAAACCAACTGCTGTACACAAAATGAGTGTTAGTGGTAAATAAATATACGCTTGTGGCTCTTCTTTTCTCAGCAAATACAGAACAATGAAAATAAAAGGACTGACGACACTCATATCTATAACATAAGTAATTTCTGTAGTATAGATATCTATTTGCTCTAGGCTTTGTCCTGACAGCAAAGAAGAAAGGATGTCAGGCAGCCAAGCTGCAAATAAGGAGAGTCCTGCAATAAACAGAAGCAGTCGAACACCCCGCGTATTGGGATTCCACGCTTGTTTTTCAGCAAGCTGCTGTGAATGCAGTTGAATCAAGCAGCAAATAGAACCGAAGAAAGACGAACCAAAGCTGGCGATGTAAATCAAATGCAGGGGATTGTAAACGACGCCAAAGCCTTGACTAAAAGAATAATAAAGCTGAACAGAGAGAAGCCCGGTTAATAAAAGTAATGATTTTTGACTGTTACTATGTCTATATTTGACTAAATGGAAGGCTAAAAAAATCAGGACAAAAAACATAGTGATATCTGTTCCGATAAGTATTGGCGCTTTGAAATAGGAGTCATGGGCGTAAATGCCAGCTCCCCATAAAGTAATTGTTTTTCCATATTGATTGAGAACCTCATAAGAATGACTTGCGTCAAAGGATAAAATGCCGACAATTGCTGAAAGTAATCCTGTTAGGATTGATATTGTAGTAAGAGCTTCAATTTTCTTTTTCATTTGTTTCCTCCTTTATGTCAGATCTCTTTTTTCAGTTATTTGATTTTACTGGTTCATTAGAGAGAGAAGCTCATTCAAATTTTCTTCATGCACCTGCTGATGACTTGTTTTTAAGTTTAAGGAGAGCTGATTATCGGAGAATATTTTCTTCAAAATCATCTTTTCAACTATGTTCATCTTATTTGTTAGACAAATACCACCAATAAATAACGTTGCCGATGCGTGTTGTCGCAGCTTGTCAGGAAAGACAGTACGGAGCTGTGTCTCTATTTTAGTCGGTTCCCATTGAATACCTGTATTGGCCAAAAATAGACGCTTTTCTTTGAGTCGGACAGTATTTTCCTGTAGAAATCGAATGGCTGGTTTTCGTAAATTTCCTGCATAGGTCGGAGCTGCGAATAAAATCTGGTCATAATCAGATGATTGAATGGTCGAAAATTCTTTCATTTGTAAAAGCGTAGTTGAATGGTGTAATTGAGTACAAAGCCTATTCATTATTTCCAGTGTACCACCTCTTTTAGAATCATAAACAATTAATGTGTTCACTATTTTCTCTCCTTTTTTGAACAAAGTTTATTAAATGAACGATGTTCATTTTTATATAATAATAGCACAACAAAAAAAGAAGTAAAGAAAATAATGATTGAAAATAATGAATAGTTTTACTATAGTAGGAGATAAGATTGAAATGAACAGTGTTTATAAGGAGAAGAGATATGGACAGTAAAGTAAGAAAAGAACAAGAACGCAGAATGCTTGAGAATAAAATTGTTGATGCTGCTGTTGCAATTATTACCGAAGAAGGATTTAGTAAGCTTTCCATTCGAAAAATTGCAACAAAAATTGGTTATGCACCGGGAACAATTTATAATTATTACAAGAATAAGGATGAAATATTGGATCATATTTACTATACTGTCTATTTGGAAACTGTAGAAAAAGTCAAAGCGACACTGGCAGTCAGTAAAAACTTGCCGGAAAACGAGCAGCTTAGAATGAGTAGTCTGATATTTATCTATACACTAACAAAATATCCCGAAAAATTTAAAGTTGTCATGCTGCGAACCAAGGAAGAGGATAGTCAAGAGGCACCGACTGGCGAAGATAAACAAGGAACGGATATTTTACAGAAAATGATTGCAGATGGAAAAGAAAAGGGCTTGTTTCCGGCGGCAACAGATACTTCTGCGGAATTATTACTGGTTGCGTTGATGGGGTTTGTATTCCATATTGTCAACAACGATATTTCTTTGGACGAGCAGGGCAAAGTAATGGCTGAGGCCTATGTGGATTTTCTGATTTCGGGGTTGAAATAGCAAATAAGCGGAACAGCAATTATCTTATCATTGCTGTTCCGCTTATTTTTAGTTGACTGAATGTCTCTAAATCAATGTACTTACTTTTCGTTTAGAATGTCCAGAAGCTCTTCTCTTGAAATGTTTTCGTCAAAAATATGATCGTTAACAATTACAGTGGGAACAAACTTGATGTTTGCGGCTTCAGCTTCGGCAATTACCTGTTGAGCAATTGCAGTGTTATCCATTTTAGACAGCTCCAGATTATCCTCAGCAAATTGTCTTACTCCATCTAATGACAATTTACCCCAATCATTTTGTGTCGCATAGATTTGGCGAATATCCGTTAGCCCTTTTAATGGCAGCTCGTAGTTGATATGCTCATGCATGACATTTCCCGGCAATAGACTTTCCTTTTCCTTATCAAAGAGCTTGATAATTCGTTGTACTTTTCCTTCGTTGACATAGTCCGTTAATAGGTCGTAGTATTCTTCAAACCACTGTTTACAAAATGGGCAACGTACATTCATGAACTCGTACATTTTAATTGGTGCTGAGTCCTCTCCGATAACAAGTCCGGTCATTGTTTTTGCAGGTAAAGCGTTAATAATTGAAATATCCATGGATTGATAGCTCCTTTTATGAATTCATTGATTTTGTATTATGTGAGAGTTTGCCGTCACATGCTCCTTATTAAGTGTAACGTCTTTTCTCGCAAATCCAAAGTAAAAAGAACCTCCTTTCAAAAGTCAGAGGGTAACCACTGACTTTTAAAGAAGGTTCTTTGTCTAAGCATAATTAGCTTAAAGAGCTGCTGTTTTCCATCACTTCATCGATTAAGCCATAATCTTTTGCTTGTTGAGCAGTCATGAAGTTGTCACGGTCTGTATCCTTTTCAATCACTTCGATTGGTTGTCCGGTACGTTCAGCTAGAATTTTATTCAAGCGTTCACGTGTGTCCAGAATATGCTTCGCAGCAATCTCAATCTCTGTTGCTTGACCTTGGGCCCCGCCAAGAGGTTGGTGAATCATAATTTCTGCATTAGGGAGAGCAAAACGTTTGCCCTTTTGTCCTGCTGTCAGCAAGAAGCTTCCCATAGAAGCAGCCATCCCTAGAACGATTGTTTGAACATCTGCCTTAACAAAGTTCATTGTATCGAAAATAGCTAACCCAGCTGAAACACTTCCGCCTGGTGAGTTGATATACAGATAGATATCCTTTTCAGAATCCTGTGCATCAAGGAATAACAACTGCGCAATTACTGAGTTTGCTACATTGTCATCAATCGGACCGCTCAGCATGATGATTCTATCCTTCAATAAACGAGAGTAAATATCGTAGGCTCTTTCGCCACGAGATGATTGTTCAATAACTGTAGGTATTAAATTCATAGTTCATATCCTCCTATATAAAAAGCTTCGCAATGATATTTTAACATAATGCATCTTGTAATGCTTAAAAAAAGTATACTCTAAAGGTCAATAAAGGTCAATGAAATTGCATTCGAGAAATTTTTCAGAATTTTTATAGAATTTCAATTTCTGATTATCAAACACTTTTTTCTAAAAGAAAAAAATTGATAAATATTCGAATGAATAATATGGTAAAATTTTTTATGGTAACATTTGGAAGCGCATTTTCTAAAATTGTTTTTAAATGAAGACAGAATCGGAGTTATTTGGAAATAAAAGGAGGAAGTAATTGTGGGAGAGGTTTCTACAAATTCCAGTATTGCTGGGCGTTTGGCAACAGATATTTTTTCGTCAATGGACACATTAAATAGTAATTTGTCAGTAACAAAAGACAGTCAATCGACTGTAAATGGGAATACTAGCGCTCATGAAGCCATTGATGACCTAAGCTCTATGGTCCAAGCAGTTTGTTCAGCAATAGGGACAGATGCAAACAATTTGAAGAGCGTAGCAGCAGAGTTTGAAGCCGCTGATCTTTCTGTTCGTCAAATGATGAGTGGTCCTCTATGAGTAATGAAAATAAGACAATTAATCAATGGGACGAGTTGTCTTTAGAAGAACGGAAAATTGAAAATGCAATGGACGAAGCGACAGAAATGAAACGAAAAATTGCCAGAATCGAAGATGAGTACGAAGAACTGTTTGCCCATACAACGCATTTAGCCGAGCGTTTGGATAAATTTTCAAAAAATGAAAGCGACCGATACTTATTTGAGGATATACAGTGGCAAATTCGACAAAAGCAAAAAGATGTTTTTCATTATTTAGAGGATGAAAAAGATACATTGCAAAAAGAATTGAAAGAGTTGGAAGATAGAGACAACGAAATTTTTTATGAAAAGAAAAAAATGTTAGTAGAGGAGGAGTACGATGGGAACTGATGTCGATATGTATCTTGGGGCTTCTCAATCACAAGCGGGAAGTGCAGACAGGGCATGCCGAAGCTATCAGAGTGGTATAGAGAGTTTACAGGGGAGCATTAAGAATTTTGGTGCTGATCAATCATTAAAGGGAGATGCCTACAGGTCTGCAAAGACCTATTTCCAATCTGTTTATGAGCCGTTGCTACAAGGGTTGAAATTAGTAGCTGAAGCAACTGGAGAGTCTGTTAAAAAATTGCCGGAGAAATACATTTCTGAAGTAGACAGCTGCGATTTACGCTCATCAGAGCTGGAGAACGAGATTGAGGAGTGGGATCAGCAAATTCAAAGGCTGAACGAACAGCTTCAATTTGTTAAGTCAGAGCTGCCTGTTTCAAGTGAACGGGTTCAGCATATCAAGCTGATTAACAGCTTAATCAATGACTATACAGAAGTTAAGCGAAAGCTGGAAGAAAAGTTGGAAAAGCTCCTGTCTTTTAATGCCTCTTCTACAACTATATTTTCGGAGCTGGATGCTTTAAAAAGTGCTGTAAATCAAGGATTGGCACAGGTTAGCGGAGGGAAAGGCTGGAATACAGCAACAGGTCAGTTCTCAACAGACGGACTTGATATGAGTTGGGTGAGCAAAATAAATCAGGCAAATAAAGAAAGCTCAACTAGAAAGCTGGAAGAAATCATATCTCCTCCTTTTTCAACGGGAAAAGCATTGGACTTTTATGATTTAGCAAGTGAAAATCCTGATATGGAAATTACGCCTGATATACTTGCTTGGTTACAGGAATACTCAGGAGATATCCAAGGATTGTTTGTTGACTTCAGCCTATCCGTACTTGAAGAGGGGCTAAAACAGCATGGCGATGATTGGGCAGTGTCTATAGGAACACTATTTGGAACCGTATATAATAATGCACCTTATGGGTCATGGACCAGTGGGGTTAATCAGTCAATTACTGCCGGTGTCACGAGCACAGCACAAACTACCTTCAACTCTACCACCAATGCTTTAGGATCAACAGCTTCCGCAAGTGGAATAGGTATTGGAATTGGAACGTTGTTAGGCTTGGCGACAGGAGATTCATTTGGTCAGGCACTTGCAAGTTCAGCAGTGACAACAGGGATTTCTTTGGGAATTACTGCTCTTTTTGTCAGTAATCCGGTGGGATTGGCCGCTGTAGCAACAGCTACAATAATATCCGTTGGTGTATCAGTCATCTACAATTACAACTTTTTAGGAATTAAAGATATTACTGAAGAAGTAGGTGGTTGGATTGATACTGGTTTGAGCAGTGTAGGCAATGCGCTAGGAAATACGTGGAATTCATTATGGAGTTGATAATATCCTATGACAAGATATAAGAAAGTAGACGTAGGCAACAAAGCATATACGATTGATTTAGATACAAATAAAATAACTTGGATAATTCCATGGCTAATTTGGTTACTTCCAAACCAAGTATATGTTGAATCAAGCAAGCAACCTATTGAAGAAAAAGAAAAAAAACCGAAAAAGGGAAGTATTATTTTAGGTAGCTCAGCTTTGGCCAGTGTTCTAATTAGAAATACAGATAAGAGCTTTGGAGAGATTCCTAGCTTGGCTGCCTATCCATTATTAACTAGCTTCATAATTTTAGGTGTTTCTATAGGTATCTTTTGCTATAGATATTATTTCTTTAAAAAAGAAGAACTGAGTGCTGGTGATTGGAAATCAAAAAGCAGCGATGCTTTGTTAATAAAGTTAAATCATAGACCTGCAAAGCTGATTATAAAAGTGTTGTTTGGCGTGTTTTTCATGAGTCTAATTTTATATTTCTTTGTGAGTATCTTCATCACAAAAGGCAATATTTTAGGTCTAGGTATTTATTGCTTCTTATTGCTGAACATAGTATTTAGAAATTATTATGAAGGCGTTCCAGTAAGTGCTGATTTTTCTATACTTAAAAAGTAGCTGAATAATTTCGATGGGTTGTCTAGTTCTAGTAGATAATAAAACCTAAAAAAATTGATGTGAGGGATATAGTGTACAGACATTATTAATCTTAGAATCTTAAGAAAGAATAATAAGATGATGAAACAGGTAAGGAGGATAAAGTAATTTTACAACAATCAGTTAATAAACGATATCGCTTGTTAACCTTGGACAACAAGAATTACTTACTCGATTCAGATACAAATAGACTTATTTGGTTGTTCCCATGGCTTATCTGGTTATTCGCATTTGCCGCATATGAAATTAAAAATACGGATATGTTACTAGCAGAAAAAAAGAGTTCAAAAAAAAGCAGTGAAGGAAAGCTGATTTTGATGGCATCAGTTTTTACAGCTGTTATGGTTCGATTGGTACCAGCTGAAATTTTTACAGGTAAACCTTTTCCAGGAAATGAACTATTGCTAAGTATATTTATGATTGTATTATTTCTATATCTTCTGTTTTTGAGAAATCAATTATCCAAGAAAAATGAACATAAGGGGAAGATTGACAAGGCAGTAAAAATCAAACTGAATTTTTTTAAATTTTTAAAAGACAATATTAAGTTTATTCTAGTATTCGCATTGGGAATACTAATCAGTGTACTACTTTATGTAGAAACAATTTGGTTGTTTATAATCGGTGGAAATCCACTTTCCCTCTTCCTATTTTTGATAGTGTATATCTTTCTCCTGTTTGCTAATCAGACAATAAAAGCACCAGAGGTATACGAGGTGCTGATTGAAGAATGAAATTTCTCAAAAAAAAAGAATTTTGTAGGATTTACAAATGATGAAAGCATCGAAAGTATTTCTACCTGTATGGAGTATGTTGACAGATTGGTGACGATAAATGGAAATAACAAAAACAGAAAATAAGCGCTATAAGCAGTTGACGTATAATGGCAAGAGCTATCTGCTGGATATGGATAGTAACAAGCTAACATGGTTCTTCCCGTTTTTAGTCTGGTTTTTTCCAATCAAAGGATACCAAGATGCCACACTGCCGCTTGAGAAAACGGAAAAGCCGAAAAAAGGTGGCGGTCTTATATTACTATCTTCTGTTTTATCAGGAATCATGATTAGAATGACAAATAGAGGGTTTGGAGATTTATCAGTATATGAGAATTATCAACAATTTTTTTTGCTCTTACTAAGCAGTTTAACGGGTGCTGTTTTTCTTGTTCGTTATATCTATCGTTATAAGAAAAGTCAGATTCCACTAGGTGAAAAAATTTTTTATATCAAAATTCGTTTTGAAAAAGGTATTATTGGAAAAGTGATTTATGGATATAAGCTACTGGTCCTTACATTTCTTTCCTACGTAATTCTTGTTTTCTTGATTTATACTTTTTTTGATTCTTATCCAAACATAATTGTGGTTTTCCCAATTCTTCTCGTGGAGTACTTCATTTTGATTATAAACACCACTATTCTACCTCCTGAGAAGGATTATGCAATTGAAATCTCACAAAAAAAATGAAGGTTTATCAAGTATATGAATTACATTGACAAGTGGAGGATATATGCTAGAGGCTGTAAAATGGAGTAAGAGTCAGTTCTAAGAATACAACGAAAACCAACCAATAATTTTAGAAACATAAAAAAAGGTAAAAACGCAAATGGAAGATACAAGTTACCTAGCTATATTTCCATAACTAAAAATCAAAAATTAAAATTAAAAGGAGAAAGAAGATATGTTAGCATTAGGAACAATTGTTTACTTAAAAGAAGGCAGACAAAAAATTATGATTATTAATAGAGGGCCAATTGTAGAGAAAGCCGACATTCAATTTTTATTTGATTATGCCGGGTGTATTTATCCTATCGGAATGAATCCGGAGCAGGTCTTATATTTCAACGAAGAGAATATCGATCGCATCCTATTCGAAGGATACAAGGATGAGGATGAGCAGCGCTTTAGTGAGCTATACGAAGAGTCTGTTTCAAAACTGGGTGATAAAGTCAGAAAAGGAACAACCAATTTACGATTGAATAACGAGGCTTAAACATAGAGTGACTGTTTGCAATTGATTTTTGATTGGGAGCAGTTGCTATTTTTTTTTATTTGGCTTTATAATTGTGGAGAGTTGAGCAGCACCAGTCGAATTCCTAAGGAGAGAGGGATATGAAAAAGTACATGCAAAGAGAGAGTCTCTTTATGAGACAATACTACGATATATTTTCAAATGAGCGAAGCATGAGTTGTCATGAAGAGTATTACAAGGCATTAGTTCATTTTATAAAGAGGAATGATCGCTATTTTTCTAAAGAGATAGTAAAGGCCTATAACTTAAATGTTCTTATGACGCTTGAACTGGAAAAGTATCCCATTGCTCCATCAATATTTTCTTTGACGCAAGAACAAGTGAGGTGTTCCGGACAAACCTATAGCTCAGTCGGAAGCTTGGCTATGAGTATCAGTAATATACTATGGGAAATGGTTGCGGTGTATTCCGGAAAAGACTGTCCGATAATTAATGAATACAATATGCGTTATGCGTTAGTAGAGGATTTGAGCGGAGAAGCTTTCATAGTAGAGGAATGTGAGCAATGCGGCTATCTGCAAGGATTAACTGGTCAACCATATGGAGGGACAGTCAAAAAAATTAGCCCGGCGACAATGAGTCAGATAGAACAAGCAATGGACAGGAAAAAATAATTGTTTTCTTCCACGCTTCGGTGTCCCATCTCAGCTCTTGATCATGAAAAGAAATAAGTATACCTTGTTATTTGACCATGTAATTTATATATATTTGGTATAAAACGGTTATCAATTTTATATAGTTTAAGTTTTTTGATTTATCAAGAAAGTAGAATATGATATACTATTTTTGGTAAACTAATCGATTATGAGGTAGATCAAATGCTTATATTCTTAGTAGGAATTTTAGGAGTAGTCGTGGGAGCAGCTGTTGTGGCAATAAGTGTTGCACTGCGGATGTCCTATGAGGACAAAAGAGACATGCGCCGGCGAGAGCTGGAAAACTATGTAAAAGAAATCGAATGCTTGAATCTGTTGAACAAGAAAATCAACGAGATTCTGCAAAAAAGAGATATCTATATTGATAAGTCTGTCCATTTTCTTTCTGTAGACGACTGCTATATTAGTATAGATGATTTTATCTATCTGGAATCATTTTCTGCTCAAAATAATTTTTATCTGCCTACTTATTTGATTGATGTATTCTTCAAAAAAATTACGCATCGAAAGGTCATTTTGACACCGGATGAAATTGCTTCTATAGGAGGAAATACCTATAAAGGCGGCCGTGTCATTTTAGAAAACTTTTCTGAAGAACTTTTGACGATTATTGAAGATAAAAAACGTCAGATGAAGCGTCTGTCAAATAAGCCATTGCACTATTTCAGAAATGTGTAACCTACGATAATCAGATAATTGGGAACTCCGTTTGAGGAGAGACATGGACCAAGCCTAGCTGCTTTCTAAAAGTGGTTGGCTTGGTCTATTTCGTTTATCAAAGAATAGATAGGGAATAAAGAAAGTGGAGATAGATATAACTTACAGGAAAGAAATAAACTAGTTTTTTTGAATTTTCTGAATTTTCTATTGACATTCTAATTTATAGGGTTTATAGTTAACAAAAGCTTTTCGAATTCACATTTTATTTTAATCATTATTGATTTATATAAGAAGGAGAATACCCATTATGAGAAAGACAGCGAATTTTGAATTAGTCATTATTTTATTAAACAGGACTTAGAACACTGAGATTTTTGCAGATGTTTGAGTCCTATTCGTCTTTAGTGAATGGGATTCTTGCTAAAGCATCCCATTGGTGGGGTGCTTTTTTTGTAGGATAAAACACGTTAAATGTTATGAAAACTAGAATTGGAGTGAGGAATATGCGTAGTGATAAGATAAAAAAAGGAATCGAAGCAGCACCGGCCAGAAGCCTGTTGTACGCGACAGGACAGGTAAAAAGTGCCAGAGATATGGAAAAGCCATTTATTGCGATTTGTAACTCATACATTGATATCGTCCCTGGTCATGTGCATTTAAGAGAATTGGCTGACATTGCTAAAGAAGCGATTCGTGAAGCTGGCGGTATTCCTTTCGAGTTCAATACAATCGGTGTTGACGACGGAATAGCCATGGGACATATTGGTATGCGCTATTCTCTGCCTAGTAGAGAGATTATTGCAGATGCAGCAGAAACAGTGATTAATGCGCATTGGTTCGATGGCGTTTTCTACATTCCAAACTGCGACAAAATCACTCCGGGAATGCTTTTAGCCAGTGTTCGAACGAATGTACCGGCTATTTTCTGTTCAGGAGGTCCCATGAAGGCAGGGATTGATCCCCGCGGTCATACAGCAACATTGTCTTCAATGTTTGAAGCTGTCGGAGCCTTTAAAGATGGACAAATGACAGAAGAAGAATTCAACTTTATGGAGCAAAATGCTTGTCCAACCTGCGGCTCTTGTGCCGGAATGTTTACAGCTAATTCAATGAACTGCCTGATGGAGGTTCTGGGGATGGCGCTTCCAGGAAATGGGACGATTTTAGCAGTCTCAGAGGAGCGGAGAGAACTAATCCGCGAGTCAGCTTTCCATTTGATGGACTTGGTGAAGAAACAAATCAAACCAAGAGATATCATTACAAAAGAAGCAATCGATGATGCCTTCGCCTTGGATATGGCAATGGGTGGTTCAACTAACACTGTTCTTCATACTCTGGCAATCGCCAATGAAGCAGAAATCGATTACGAGCTGGAATCAATCAATGAAATTGCCAAAAGAGTACCTTATCTTTCAAAAATTGCTCCTTCATCGGCGTATTCAATGCATGATGTTCATGAAGCAGGCGGTGTATCAGCTATCCTTAAAGAATTGGTTGATTTAGGCGATGCGATTCATCCGGATCGGATGACTGTTTCAGGGAAAACACTTCGAGAAAACGTTGCAGAAGCAACAATCAAAAATGAAGAGGTTATTCATCCGAAAGAAACACCTTACAGCCCTGTCGGCGGACTATCGATTCTATATGGTAATATCGCACCAAAGGGCAGCGTAATTAAAGTAGGTGGTGTTGATCCATCCATCAAGGTATTCAAAGGAACCGCGATTTGTTTTGATTCACATGATGAAGCGGTTGAGGCCATTGATAATCATACGGTGAAAAAGGGTCATGTCGTGGTAATTCGATATGAAGGGCCTAAGGGCGGTCCGGGAATGCCGGAAATGCTCGCTCCAACCTCTAGTATTGTTGGTCGAGGATTAGGTAAGGATGTTGCATTAATTACAGATGGTCGTTTTTCCGGTGCGACACGGGGGATTGCAGTAGGGCATATCTCACCGGAGGCTGCTTCAGGCGGTCCCATCGCTTTAATTAAAGATGGCGATGCAATCGAGATTGACTTGGTGAATCGGACATTAAATGTACAGGTTTCAAAAGAGGAACTGGCAGAAAGAAAAGAGACCATACCGAAGTTCAAAGCAAAAGTAAAAACAGGTTATCTTGCTCGCTACACAGCGTTAGTGACTTCAGCCCATACCGGCGGAATCATGAGGATACCGGAAGACTTGCTGGAATAAGAAAAGTGAAAACGGGTAGCTTCTTTTATCAACGAAAGCAAGAACTGTTAAATAAAAAAATGAAGTGTATTGAGAGTAGGGACGGATGCTGATTTTGGGAATAAGCTGGACGATTAGTATGAAGAAGCAGAGTGTTCGTTACAAGAACAAGGAGGAACATCTATGGAAAATATGAAAAGCGGATCGAAAATATTGATAGATTCTCTGCTTCGACAAGGAGTGGAAATGATTTTCGGCTATCCGGGAGGTGCGGTACTTCCTTTATATGACGCACTATATGACGGAGAGCTGACGCATATATTGACACGACATGAGCAGGGAGCAGTACATGCGGCCGAGGGATACGCCAAAGCAACAGGGAAACCAGGGGTGGTTGTAGTGACAAGTGGACCGGGAGCCACTAATGCGGTGACAGGGATTGCAGATGCAATGAGTGATTCCGTACCTCTAATTGTCTTTACGGGACAGGTAACAACGAATGGCATCGGTAAGGATGCTTTTCAAGAAGCCGATATGGTCGGTATTACGATGCCAATCACAAAAAATAATTATCAGGTTAGAGATACCTGTGACCTGCCAAGAATCATTGATGAAGCCTTTCATATTGCAACAACAGGCAGAAAAGGGCCGGTTGTGATTGATTTGCCAAAGGATATGACAATTGTGGAGGCGGAAGCTGTTCATCCGCCTGAGCTGGTTCTCCCAAGCTATCAGCCGACAATTTATCCAAACAAATTGCAGGTTAAAAAGCTGATGGAAGAGCTGGAGACGGCGAAGAAGCCGTTGGTACTAGCCGGTGCCGGAGTTGTTCAGGCAAATGCGAGTGAAGAGTTGACAGAGTTTGTTGAAAAGTATCAGCTGCCGGTATTAAGCACATTACTGGGCTTAGGTGCGATTCCTTCAGAGCATGAGCTTTTCTTGGGGATGGGTGGCATGCACGGTTCCTTTGCCGCAAATATGGCTCTGACAGACTGTGATCTATTAATTAATATTGGTTCGAGATTTGATGATCGTCTAGCCAGTGCTCCTCAAGAGTTTGTTCCAAATGCGGTCGTTGCACACATTGATATCGATCCGGCAGAAATTGGCAAAATCATTGAAACCAAAATTCCAATTGTTGCAGATGCGAAGGAAACCTTGCTTGAGCTGCTGTCCTATGACAACGCCGGGATTAGTGAGCATTGGACCGACTGGCGCAAAATCAACCTATCCAGAAAAAAACTCCATCCGTTCAACTATGACAGAGAGCAGAAAGAGGAAATCAAGCCTCAGAAGGTTATCGAGTATATTGGTGAATTGACGAACGGAGAGGCGATTGTGACAACGGATGTTGGGCAGCATCAAATGTGGGCAGCTCAATTCTATCCTTTCAAAAATGAGAAGCAATTGATTACGAGTGGTGGTTTAGGCACAATGGGCTACGGCATTCCAGCCGCAATTGGTGCTCAGCTTGGTTGCAGAGATAAGGAGGTCGTCCTTTTTGTCGGTGACGGCGGCTTTCAAATGACGAATCAGGAGATGGCCATTTTGAACGAGTACAAGCTGCCAATCAGAATTGTTTTGCTGAATAACCAATCATTGGGAATGGTTCGACAGTGGCAGGAGAGCTTCTTTAATGAAAGACGTTCAGAGTCAGTCTTTACCAGCCAACCGGATTTCATCAAATTATCTGAAGCCTATGGTGTAAAGGCAGTTCAAATTTCTGATCCTAACACGGTAGAAGAAGAGCTTAAACAGGCATTTAAGGAAGAAGGACCAATTCTCATTGAGGTACGTGTTTCTCAAACAGAACATGTTCTGCCAATGGTTCCGGCAGGTAAGCCAAACTATCAAATGTTGGGGGTGGAGTAAATGAGACGAATTATAACAGCAACTGTATACAATAACTCAGGTGTTCTCAATCGTTTCAGTGGTGTTCTGACTCGCCGACAGGTAAATATTGATAGTATTTCTGTAGGACCAACAGAGCAGGAGAATATTTCAAGAATCACGATTATCGTTCAGATTGAAGGCTTAAGCGAAAGTGAACAAATCACTAAGCAGCTAAACAAACAGGTAGATGTCATTAAAGTTTCTGATATTACCGATGAACCCCATTTGGAGCGTGAGCTGGCTTTGATTAAATTAAATGCTCCGGCAGCCATTCGGTCCGAGTTGTTCTCAGTCATCGATCCTTTCCGAGCGAATGTCATCGATGTTGGAACAAAAACAGTTGTGATACAGGTGACAGGAACCAGTGAAAAAATCAGTGCATTTGTTGACGTGGTTTCTCCGTATGGCATTAAACAGTTGGCACGAACCGGCGTTACGGGCTTTACCAGAGGGAATCACTAAAAAAGCAAGAGTATAAAAGAGAGTAAGAACAGAAGCTAAAGAAGAAGTATATCGCGTTCATTCAGCGGGATTTATATATACTAACTATTAAATGGAGGTTTTACAATTATGGCAAAAGTTTACTACAATGACTCAGTGGAAAAAAATGAACTGGAAGGAAAAACAGTAGCAATTATCGGATACGGTTCACAGGGACATGCCCACGCACAAAATTTACGAGATAACGGCAACCAAGTGGTAATTGGTATTCGAGAAGGAAAGTCTGCTGAGGCAGCGAGAAACGATGGGTTTGAAGTACTATCTGCGGCAGATGCTGCTAAAAAGGCACAGCTTGTGATGATTTTGGCACCAGATGAAATTCAAGGGACACTCTATGATGATGAGATTGCGCCTAACTTGGAAGCTGGCGATGCACTGGCCTTTGCCCACGGGTTCAATATTCATTTTGATGTTATCAAACCTCCGAAGGATGTTGATGTATTCTTAGTAGCACCGAAAGGACCGGGACACTTGGTTCGTCGTACCTTTACTGAAGGTTTTGCTGTACCTGCTTTGTTTGCTGTTTATCAAGACGCAACAGGAACTGCCCGTGACGTAGCACTCTCATATGCAAAAGGGATTGGCGCGACACGTGTAGGTGTTTTGGAAACAACATTCAAAGAAGAGACAGAAACGGATCTGTTCGGTGAACAAGCGGTGCTTTGCGGAGGTTTGACAAGCTTGATTGAAGCTGGATTTGAAACTCTGACAGAAGCTGGCTACCAGCCGGAGCTTGCCTATTTTGAAGTTTGCCATGAAATGAAACTGATTGTTGACCTGATTTATGAAGGAGGCTTTGAGAAAATGCGTAATTCTATCTCAAATACTGCCGAGTATGGTGACTATGTTTCAGGACCTCGTGTAATCACAGAGCAGGCAAAAGCCAATATGAAAGATGTACTGACAGATATTCAAAATGGTAATTTTGCAAAAGGCTTTGTTGATGATAACAAGAATGGCTTCAAAGAATTCTATAAGATGAGAGAAGAAAATGCCGGTCATCCAATTGAAAAAGTTGGTGCTGAGCTGAGAAAGATGATGCCATTTGTTTCTCAAAATGACTAATCCAACGTTTCAGATAAAGAGGTGAGGAAAAGTTAATGGAGCTGACAAAAGAAAAAATCGACAGTGCGCATGAGGTGCTGAAGAACGTCGTGACCAAGACACCTCTTCAATACGATATGTACCTTTCTCAAAAATATCAGTGCAACGTGTACCTGAAAAGGGAAGATTTGCAAAAGGTTCGGTCCTTTAAGCTTCGTGGTGCCTATTATGCCATTGCCCAGATTGCACCTGAGGTATTAGGTAATGGTGTTGTCTGTGCCAGTGCCGGTAATCATGCACAAGGAGTTGCTTATACTTGTAGAGAGATGAAAATACCTGCAACAATTTTTATGCCGACTACAACGCCGCAGCAAAAAATATCTCAGGTTCAGTTCTTTGGTGGAGATGAAGTGACAATACAATTGGTAGGAGACACCTTTGATGCTTCGGCGGCAGCCGCAAAGGAGTTTGCGTTAAAAAACAAACAGACCTTTATTGATCCGTTTGATGACTTAAATATCATGGCAGGACAGGGAACTGTTGCGGTAGAAATCTTTAATAAGGCAAAGGAAGAAGACATTCAGGTTGATTATCTTCTGGCTGCGATTGGTGGAGGCGGATTAATCAGCGGGTCGGCGGTGTACACGAAAAGTGTCAGTCCGGTAACTGAAGTAATCGGCGTGGAGCCGAAGGGCGCTCAGTCAATGCGGGCAGCCTTTGAAGAGGGAACGCCCATAGAGTTAACAGAGGTTGAAAAATTTGTTGATGGAGCCGCAGTGAAAAAGGTTGGTGGGAAGACCTATTCACATGCAGCAGAAACCGTTGATCGATTGATTTCTGTCGACGAGGGACAGGTCTGTTCGACCATTCTTGAGCTATATTCAAAGCAGGCAATCGTAGTGGAGCCTGCCGGTGCGTTAAGTGTGGCAGGATTAGAACAAATGAAGGAAGAAATAAAAGGGAAGACAGTTGTCTGCATTATTAGCGGAGGAAACAATGATATCAATCGAATGGCGGAAATTGAAGAGCGATCATTGATTTTCGAAGGACTTAAGCACTATTTTGTGATTAACTTTCCACAACGTCCGGGAGCGTTGAAGGAGTTTGTAAATGATGTATTGGGACCAGACGACGATATCACTCGTTTCGAATATACAAAAAAAGTAAACAGAGGAACAGGACCCGTCATTTTAGGGGTTTTACTGAAGAGGAAGGAAGACTTAGCTCAATTGATGGATAGACTTTATGTATTTGATCCAACATATATAGATTTAAGTGAAAATCCTTCGCTTTATACACTTCTTGTTTAATTAATTATTTTAACAAAAAGAGATTTATGTGTAGAATACGCATGAATCTTTTTTTGTTATTTTATAATTTTAATTAGATGATATTATAGAATGAAAAATTATTTCATTTCCCTTTGGTTTTTAGTAGGAAAATGATGTTTTGCTATTACTATAAAGAATTAGTAAAATTTTGTTGAAAGCACGAAAGAGTGCTTGCCATTTTTGACGAAAGGACGTATATTTAGATTATCGCTGAAAACAGCATTTAATAATTGAAAATAACTTTTACAAAATAGATTACAGTAAAGTTGGTTAATATAGATGGAGCATAAAAAAAGGCTTGAAAAAAGCCGTTATATTACTGGATTCGATGGAATTCGGACGATTGCAGTTGTCGGAGTCATCCTCTATCATTTGTTCCCGCAAATCATGAGCGGCGGATATCTGGGGGTTCCGATATTTTTTACTCTTTCAGGGTATTTAATTACAGATTTACTACGTCAGGAATGGCTTCAAAATGATGAAATAGATGTGAAGGGTTTTTACATAAGAAGGATGAAAAGACTGTATCCCGGTCTAGTGTTCATGCTGATTTCCTCTTCAGCATATATTGCTCTTTTTCAAAGAGATTTACTGAATAACCTGCGAGGTGTCGTCGCCAGCAGCGTGTTATATTATAATAATTGGTGGCAAATTTTTCATGGTTTTTCCTATTTTGATCGTTTTGCTGCTCAGTCCCCGTTCACCCATATTTGGTCATTAGCCGTAGAGGCTCAGAATTATCTGATATGGCCGCTCATATTCATACTTCTAAAAAAATATTTGAAGAGCCCAGGAAAAATAGTAGGAGCAATTTTAGCTGCAGCAGTGGCATCCGGCTTATTGATGGCTGTTTTATATGTACCTGGCGCTGATCCCACAAGAGTTTATTATGGAACAGACACAAGAATCTTTTCGATTTTAATCGGTAGTGCCTTAGCTTTTGTTTGGCCGACCTTCCGCTTGAAAGAGGAGATTCCTGAAAAGGCGAGGCTGCTGCTTAATGGCGTCGGTGGTGTATCCCTAGTTCTGATTGTTCTGTCATTTATTTTTTTGTCGGATCGCTTTACCTTTGTCTATCGCGGCGGTATGTTTCTTCTAAGTATCGTGACAGCTTTACTAGTGGCTGTTACGGCTCATCCCGGTGCAGATATGAACAAATGGCTGACTAATCCTGTGTTTACTTGGGTTGGAAAAAGAAGCTACGGAATCTATCTTTATCAGTTTCCGGTCATGATATTTTATGAAGCAAAGATTACGAATTTAACGGATCATATTTTTCTTCATTCGCTTGTAGAGCTAGCATTGATTCTGGGAATCAGCGAGCTGTCTTATCGATTTGTAGAAAAACCGTTGAAGAATTTCTATTACCGTTATATCCTATATGCACTAAAGGATGTTGTCAAAAAACCATTTATTACCATTCCAAAAGTGACCTTTGCTGTTGGTGTTCTGCTATTTGGTGTAGCTGCCTATGGCTGGGTAGTTGCTCCAACAAATTATGTTACTGCGGATCAGCTTCAGCTTCAGGAGACGATAGAAAAGAATAAAAAGCAGGCAGAAGAGCGAAGGAAGGCAGAGATGGAACAGGCGGAAACGTCTGAGTCAACCTCTGCAAGCTCTGAGGAGCCAGTAGGCGATCCAGCACATTATGGCCTAACCGATGAAGAATGGGCACAGGCGCAAGCCTTGGAAGTGACTGCCTTTGGCGATTCTGTTGTGTTGGACGGTGGTGCAGATTTACAAACTGTTTTTCCAAAAATGATTATTGACGGTGAAGTTGGCCGTCAAGTATACAACAGTGAAGAAGCACTGGAAAAGCTGAAAACAGATAATCAGCTGAAGAACACTGTATTGATGAGTCTGGGGACAAACGGCTCATTCACAGAAGCTCAGTTTGACAGTCTGATGCAGCTGATTGGAAATGAACGGCAGGTATTTTGGATTAATGTCAGAGTACCGACACGACGTTGGCAAAATGAAGTGAATGCAATGCTGAATACAATGACTGAAAAATACAAAAACCTGACACTCATTGACTGGTATGGCTTTAGTAAGGATCATGACGAATGGTTTTACGAGGATCTTGTTCACCCAAATGTTGATGGACAAGTCCAGTACGCACAATTTATTGCTAAATCGTTGATTAACGGTGTAAATGCAGAGAAGAAGGAAGAAAATTAAAAAGATGGAAACGGAGTGAAGGATGCTCTGTTTCCATCTTTTTGGCTAAATAAACGGCTCATGTCAATTGTCTGAAGGGTTTGCTTAAATTTTTATGAAGTAAGTCTGGAGTGGATACTCTTTCTTTGTGTTTTTAGCAGATGAACGGTAAAGTGAAGGAAAATGAGTGTACTGGAGGAGAGTATATCATGGATACAATGAAGGCAGTCCTGTTGAAACGACCGGAAGAACCGGGAAAAACGAATTATTTTGACGATGGAGAAATTGACATTCCTGACTTGATAGAAGAGAACGATTTGTTGATTGAAGTAAAAGGGATTTCAGTGAATCCTGTGGATATAAAAACCAGTAAAAAAAGCTTAGAAGAGCAAAGCTATCGTGTTCTTGGTTGGGACGGTTCAGGGGTTGTCAAACAGATTGGTTCGGCTGTAAAAGCGTTCAGTGTAGGAGATGAAGTCTTTTATGCTGGCGACTATACAAGGTCTGGAAGCTACAGTCAATATCAACTGGTAGACCAGCGATTAGCCGCAAAAAAACCTGAGCAGTTGTCTATGGCAGAAAGCGCAGCCGTTCCTCTAACGACATTAACAGCATGGGAGTCGCTATTTGATCGTTTGCAGATTACGGAGAAGGATCGTGGAAAGAAAATCCTGATTATTAACGGGGCTGGAGGTGTTGGTTCTGCTGCTATTCAGCTGGCTAAGCATGCCGGTCTGGAAGTAATCACTACAGCTTCGAGAGTTGAAACACTTGAGTGGGTTAATAAGATGGGCGCAGACAGAGTCATTAATCATCGTCAATCACTTTCAGAAGAGTTGAGAAAAATTGGGGTAAAGGAGCTTCCTTATATCCTGTGTTTGTATAATCCAAATGTTTACTGGGAGGAAATGGCAAAAATCATTCAACCTCAAGGCAGGATTTGCTCAATCGTTGACGCAGACAGACCTGTCGATTTAAGCCTGCTGAAAAGTAAAAGCGTGACCTTCAGCTGGGAGTTTATGTTTACGCGAGCTATGTATAGGACAGAGGATATGAACCGCCAAGGAGAAATACTGGCTGAAGTTGCAACGCTTTACGATCAAGGAATACTTAGTAAAACGATGACGAAGCATATGCACCCAATCAATGCGGAAAATATTGAGGATGCGCACAAAATCGTTGGCAGTGGCAAAATGATTGGTAAGCTGGTTTTAACAGGTTGGTAGATAAGTGATAATTCTCCTATATGTCATCAAGTAATAAGCTGTAGAGGAAAACCGTTTCAACGTTTCTTATTGCAGCTATAATAAAGATTGTCCAAGAGCAGAAAGAACTTCCTGAAGTCTCTTGTTTCAAGAGTCTTATGCGTTCAATCAAAAAGGATTAGGCAAACATAGGCCTAATCCTTTTTTGAGTTAAAATTCCATAGTATTGCTTAAGCTTCCAGCTTCAGCTTGTAAATTTTTGACGGACGACCAATTCCTACAGGACGTTCACCAATCTCGTCAAAGTATTGCAACATCGCCTTTTTGAAGTTCGAATGGTCAATTGATTTGTAATCCACACCAAGAAATTTGGCAAAGACCTTTCGGGCTTCTGTAATTGTGAAATCTTTTCCTAAAACCTGCAGTACTTGCGGCTCATGCTCCATCTTATTGGCTACTCGATTGAAAGCTTTCAACACAATTTGACTGTGGTCAAAGGCAAGCAGGTTATAATCATCAGCCGACGGATCGTTCAAATCAAGCTGAATCTCAACATCCTCATCGGTAAGAATCAGTTTGTGGCCAACACGTTTCATATTAAACCAGCTGACTTCCTTTGCATCATCTCCGGCAATCAGCGGCTCTTCTCCAATAAAAGCGAGATAGCTGACTGTAACGACCCAACCGCGGGGGTCACGATTTGGTGTACTGAAGGTATGTAGCTGCTCAATGTTCTGTTTGGAAATGATGACACCTGTTTCTTCCTTCGTTTCACGCAAGACACTTTCACCTGTTGATTCATTAGGCATGACAAAACCGCCGGGTAAAGCCCATGAGTTTCTGTACGGATGTCCTTTCCGTTTAATCAGAAGCAGCTTCAGTTGGTCTTCCTCTTTGTTATAACACATCAAAACAATATCAACAGTCAATGAAGGCTTTTCATATTCAGGATGATCTTGTTGGTGATACCACTTTAGAAACTCTACTTCACTGGCTTCCTGTTCAAAATATTGACGTTCTTCTTTTTTTGAAGCAAAGCGAGACAAAAATGCTCATCCTTTCTAAGTATATATAATCTGGGAACTAATTCTTCTCACGGTAAATAGTCCGACCTATCAAGTAATACTTTTTGTAAGTTGCAGGATGTCCTTCGTGAGATAAAAGTAATTTTCACTTTATTTTATCATGTAGCAGAATAAAAACAACTATTGAAAGTTCCCTCTTGTAAAATAATTTTAGTTTTGTTAGACTGTAGGTAACTTAAGAAAGGGAAAGGTACTTGGACTATGGATACTACATCTACTAACTAATAATTTAATATAATTATTAATTCTGTAGTGGATGAGTGTACCCAAAAATAGTGATGACAAGTAATCTTTCATAGCAACAATGATTAGGCTTATTTTGTGTAGTCTTTGATTTGTTATATATGCATAGTAGGGAAACTGTCATCTTCTTCAGAATTGAAGGAGGTTTTTTTGTTATGTCAATAGAATTTAAAAATATAAATATGTACTTTGGTGATAAAGAGCTGTTTGCTGTCGATCATTTTCTGATTCCGACAGGAAGTCGAGTGGGTGTGGTCGGAGATAACGGTTCCGGTAAAACGACCCTGTTTTCACTAATCAAAGGCACAGTGGAGCCGAATGAAGGACAAGTGATTTGCGGGGATCAGGTTGCCTCTATCGAACAGTTGATTGATGCAGACACAACGGATAGTGGTGGTGAGCAGACGAAAAAGAGAATTCAGGAAGCCTTAAAGGGGGCATCAGGTATCTTACTGGCTGATGAGCCGACGAATCATCTGGATAAGAAAGGCATCGATTTTTTAGAGAAAAAATTGAAGCGATATGCCGGTACATTATTGGTGATTTCCCATAACCGTTCGTTCTTAAACAAAGTTGTCAACAAGATTGTTGCCGTGGAGAACGGGACGTTGAAGCTGTATGAAGGAAATTATGATGCCTATTTGGCTCAAAAAAGGGTTGAGGAAACCGAGCATCAGCGTGCGTATGATAATTATCAGCAGGAAAAGCACCGTTTGATTCAAGCAACAGGTGTTGTGAAGGAGAAGAGTCGTCAGACCAGAAAAGCACCGAGACGTATGGGAAATTCTGAGGCTCGTCTGCATAAAATGGGCGACCAGCGAGCCAAAAAGAATTTGGATGATCGAGCTAAAATCATGGAGACTCGTTTAGAAAAGCTGGAAAAAGTGGACAAGCCGAGGGAGAAAAAGCAACTGATTATACCGTTCACTGCAACGCAGAGGCTGCATGCGGTGTACTTGATGACAGCCGATCACTATGATTTGAAGGCTGGTAAAAATCAGCTTTTGGAGGATACATCCTTTCAATTGCTTACAGGCTCAAAGACTGCTCTGCTTGGTGTGAATGGAACAGGAAAGACGACTCTTTTGAAGAAAATACTCAAAAGAGAAGAGGGGCTTTCCTTTGCAAAGGGCGTAAAAATTGGCTACTTCAGTCAGAGCTTTGAAACCTTGGAGGAAGAGAAAACAATTTTTGATACAGTAAAAGAAAGTGCACTCCATGGCGATCAGGCAGTCCGAGATTTATTGGCACATATGCAGTTTCGTGGAGAAGCAATCTTTAAAGAAATTGGCGTATTAAGTGGTGGTGAGCGCAGCAAAGTTGCTATCAGCAAGCTGTTATTAAGCGACTATAATGTCCTCTTGTTGGATGAACCAACCAATCACTTGGATATTTCTTCCATTCAAGTATTGGAGGAGGCGCTGAAAGCCTATCAGGGAACGATTTTATATGTTTCACATGATGAGACCTTTATTGATAATACAGCCACCGATAAATGGCTTATTACAGGTAAGCAGATTCAAACAGAGCAGGATAAAAATCGTTTGAGTGAGCAAGAAGAGCAAAAGGAACAGCAGCGGTTATTACTGGAAACACGTAAAACAACGCTGTTAGGTCAGTTAATCAGCGCCGGTGGAGATGAAAAGCTGGCGATGGAAAAAGAGTTTCAAGAGGTTGTACAGGCGCTAAAGGAATTAGAAGCTAGTTAACGATAGATAGACACAGCGAGGCAGTAACACGCAAATGACTGGGAAGCAACATAGTCATTTGCGATGGACCTGCCTTTTTTTATTCTGAACAACTGAGACTGTCGATAACAAGCCATTCAAGGGAGCAAAAATTTTTATATCACTGCTATTTTTTCTGTCTATTTATTGACAGGTTAGTGTTTTAATTATAAAATGACCGTATAGTCAGTTTTTAACTGCAATGGGTTTACCAAAATTTTATAGGCGCAAATTTGGAGATATTAAGGGTTAGCAATGGAATAACTGGAATACTGTCTAGCTTCACGAGCTAGCTCTCTTCGACAATAAATCGAGTCAATCTCATGATAAAAATCATCCTGTGTCTGACTTGAGCTTATTGCTCGAGAGCTGGACGAGTTCATTCAGCTTTTCTTATTTTTCAAACTGAAAGGGAGCAGGAAATGAAACGAGAAGAGAAAAAGGCCTTGACGAGAAAAAAGATTTTATCCGCAGCAATCGCACTTTACAGTGAGCGAGGCTTTGTTGAGGTATCCATTGAAGAAATCAGTAAAGCTGCCGGTGTGGGAAAAGGAACGGTGTTTCTTCATTATGGCAATCAGGATGAGCTGATGGGAAGAGTGCTGAATCAGCTGCTTGAGACGTTCGATCAAGAGATGGAAAAGAAAAATCATGAAATCCGTTCATTACAAGAATATTTAGAGCTTCATTTGACTGTTTTATCTCATCACGAGGACCTGTACTTCTATTTCATTACACAGCGCCTGCTGCTTGGAAAATCAGTTAATGCTGCATATGTGGGATTACAGGCGGCATTTTCTCACCACTTTAAGCAATCCTTGGAAAAAGAACTGCGTTTACCATTAGATGTTGTGTTTACCAGCTGGATTGGGATGGTTCATTACTATTTAGAGAATCGCGACTTATTCGGCGGAAAAAATATTATTGCTGCAAATAAAGAAAAATGGTTGTCTAATTATCTCAGTTTATTGAACGAAGGAGGAATAAAGCAATGAAACAATGTATCGCTTGCGGAATGCCAATGAGAAAAAAGGAAGACTTTGCCAATCAGGATATGACGAAGGATTATTGTGTGTATTGTGTAAAAGAGGATGGCAGCATGGTTAGTTTTAGTGAAATGGTTGATGGGACCGTTAAGTTTATCATTCAGACACAAGGACTTTCCGAGGAAGCAGCCAGAGAAGCGGCTATTCATCAGTTGAAGCAGCTTCCTCATTGGAAAAATGCAGAGGAGTGAATTTTATGATTAGCTTGGAAGATGTTCCGGGAATCGGACCTGTTACGGTGGAGAAGCTGAAGAAGGTTGGCATTGAAACTCTGGAACAGCTGGAGGAAACTGGCAGTATGACTGCCTTTTTGAAGGTCAGAGAAATGGTTGATAAAGGCGCCTGTCTCTCTTTTCTATATGGGTTGGAGGGGGCTGTGCAGCGTAAGCGAAGCAAAGAGCTTTCTTTCGATACCAAGGAAGAGTTGAGGCGATTTGTTCATTCTCTGGATCAAGAATAAAAGAATAGAGCTATATAAAAACAGACATGAGCGTTTTCAACCGCTTATGTCTGTTTTTTAATGGTCAATAAGTATTTCATATCTTTCTTAAAGATTTTTATATATGGCTCTTTAAGGTTTGTCAAAATGGAGTGGACAAAACTGCATTTTCATTCTCTTGTGAATAGAAACGACAGCGTTTACAATGAAGTTGACAGCAAGAGCTCGTCAAAAATTCGACTGCGCAGTCCGAATGAAAAAAATACATTTTTAGAAAACAGGATGAGTTAAAACTTAAGGAGGAAAAAGTCATGGAACAGACACAAGGGAACATGAAAGTAAAAATCCAACAGTTCGGCAGCTTTTTAAGTGGCATGATTATGCCGAATATTGGCGCCTTCATTGCGTGGGGAATTTTGACAGCGTTATTTATTCCGACTGGCTGGTTACCAAATGAGCAATTAAATGAAATTACCGGCCCGACAATTAACTATTTACTGCCGATATTAATCGGATTTACCGGGGGGCGTCTAGTCTACGATATTCGTGGCGGTGTAGTGGGAGCCATGGTCACCATGGGCGTGATCACCGGATCAAATATCCCGATGTTCTTAGGCGCAATGATGGTTGGTCCGGCAGGTGCTTGGTGCATAAAGAAATTCGATGAGCTAGTTGACGGGAAAATCAAGCCCGGCTTTGAAATGCTGGTTAACAATTTTTCCGCTGGTATTTTGTCTTCTATTTTAGCAATTCTGGCATTTTTAGTAGTTGGACCAGCTGTAGAAGCGTTAAACACCTCTTTAGCTTCTGGGGTAGGATTTCTAATCGATCATTCATTACTGCCTCTGGCCAGTATTTTTATTGAACCGGCAAAAGTTCTATTTCTAAATAATGCCATCAATCATGGTGTAATTAGTCCTATCGCTATCGAACAAGCAGCAGAAACCGGAAAATCTTTGTTGTTTCTGTTGGAAGCGAATCCAGGACCTGGCTTGGGTATCTTATTGGCCTACACTCTTTTTGGTAGAGGTTCAGCAAAACAGACAGCACCGGGAGCAATTATTATTCATTTCTTAGGTGGTATCCATGAAATTTATTTCCCTTATATATTGATGAAACCGGCATTAATTCTATCAGCTATTGGCGGTGGAATGGCAGGGGTGTTAACTTTATCCATATTTAATACAGGGTTGGTAGCACCGGCATCACCAGGGAGTATTTTCGCAATTTTGGCAATGACTCCTCGTGATGGGTACCTTGGTGTCATTTTGGGAATTGTAGCTGCAACAGCTGTCTCTTTCGGCATTTCGGCACTCATATTGAAGACTTCAAAAGAAACAGATACAGATTTGAAGGAAGCTGCAGAGAAAGTCAGCGCGTTAAAAGGGAAGCAATCCACGGCGCAGGTATTAACAGAAGCAGAAGTAACTGAGCCAAGCGACGGTTTACTGACAAATGTTCAGAAAATCATTTTTGCTTGTGATGCAGGGATGGGCTCCAGTGCAATGGGCGCCTCCGTCTTACGAAATAAGGTCAAAAAAGCAGGGCTGGCGATTGAAGTGGTCAACGCAGCGATTGCTCAGCTGCCCAATGATGCGGATATTGTTGTGACCCATAAAGATTTAACCTCCAGAGCAAAAGAAAAGCTGCCAAATGCTTACCATGTTTCGGTAGAGAACTTTTTAAATGGCGATCAATATGATCGATTGGTAGAGGAGCTTACTGCGCAAGGATAGATGTAACATAAAGGAACGAACTGTAAATAAAGGAGGAAGTGCCATGTATCTTTCAGCTAGAGCTAGACTGATATTGGAACAGTTTTTAAGTTATTCACTGCCAGTCAGCTTGAAGAAACTTTCTAAAGAGTTGAATGTCAGCGAGCGGACGATTCGCAGAGATTTGAAAGAGGTGGAGGATACGCTGGCTTCCTACAATTTACAATTAAAAAAAAGTAGCGGAATGTACCATATTCAAGGAACAGACAAGGATATTCAGAATTTTCGCTGGTATTTGCTGGATCTTTCATATAACGAGTACAGTCCTGAAGAACGACAATCCAGAATATTGAAGACATTGTTGAAAGAGAAAGAAGGAGTCAAGCTGGTGGCGTTGGCCAATGAGTTGAATGTAACGGTTTCAACAGTCAGTGGTGATTTAAACAAAATCGAAGAGCAGCTTCCTTCTGAGGTGTCAATTGAAAGAAAACGTGGGGCAGGTGTAACGCTAAAGGCAACAGAAATCAGCAGACGCCATCTGATGAGTGAGATAGTGGGCAGCCAGTTCCCCAACTATCAGCTAATGAAATATTTTCAAGAGCGGGAGCGCTCTGAAACGACCACCACTTGGGTGGAAGAACGTCTGTTGAATTTAGTGGATGAAGAGCTGCTTCAAAAGGTAGAAAAGCGGATTCGAAGCTGGCGAGAGTTGGAAATGATTGAAGTGAGCGATGAAGCATATATTAATCTAATCGTTCATTTATCAATCGCTGCTGAACGAATTATTGATGGCAGCTTTGTACCCGGCTCTCATTATGAGCAAGATATACTCAGCTCTTTAGAGTATGAGACAGGCGTCAAGCTGCTTGCAGACATTCTTGGAGTCAATCAAGAGCTTATTCCCAAAGGGGAAGCGGTTTATGCAGCGTTGTATTTGCAAGGGCTAAAAAGCAATAAGGCCGATCAGGCTTTCTTCGAGAATGAAGATATTCAGGTCATTCTTTTGGCGAAAAAGCTGATTGCAGCAGTGGAGACAAAGCTGGAAAAAGAACTACCAAAGGAGCAGCTTTTAAAGGGATTAATCTCTCATTTGAAGCCGACCCTGCGCAGACTGCAGCAGGGTATGAGAATCTACAATCCTCTGATTCAATCAATCAAACAAGATTATCCTGAGCTGTTCAAGGTGTTACGAACGGCGTTTGACAGTGTTTATTCCGGAGAGCCTGCTCCTGATGAGGAAATAGGCTTTCTCGTCCTTCATTTCGGTGCTGTACTGCTTCAAATGGAGAGTCAAAATGAATTCTCCGGATTAGTCGTCTGTGCCAGCGGTATCGGGACATCACGAATGCTTGTTACAAGATTACAACAAAAAATTCCTCAAATGAAGCAGCTGCAAACCGTTTCTCTATTCGAGTTGGCAAGAAAACGTAAGGAAACGAAGGTTGATATCATCATTTCAACGATTGACCTTGGAAATGTAAACTTCGATTACTTTCTGGTTTCTCCAATTTTAACAGAGCAAGAGCTGCAGCAAATTGATGTCTATTTAAAAAATAAAGAAAACAGCTTTGGCAAAAAGCGAAACAGCAGACCACAGGAAGTACAGGTTGAGGTGACAGTGTTGGAAGCTGTCAATCTACTGAAGGAAAGACAACGCTATCATGATGTTGTTCTTTCTATACTGGAAAATTTCAGCTACATGCATTTGGATGAACAGCTTGGAGCGACTGAGGATATACTACGTGCAATTTGTACCAGATTGCTTGAGAAGGACCCTGCAATAGATGTGGAGCTTCTGATAAGCATCCTAATGAGAGATGAAACGTGGAGTGGTTTCGGTATCCCCAATACGTCAATTGCCATGTTTCATGCAAGAGATGAGATGATTCAGCAACCGTTCTTTCAAGTGTTTCATTTGGCAGAGAAGATAGCGATTAAAGGAATGGACCAGTCAGAGATGAAGGTTGACCAGCTAGTCTTGCTGCTGGCACCGGAAAAATATTCTCAACAGGGACTTCGCGTGCTGAGCTACATCAGTGCATTGTTTGTTGATAACACAGAATTGCTGGAAGTCTTACAGTATGGTTCCGATGAAGAAATTTCTAATTACTTTGTTCGAACACTACTGGACTTTTTATCCGTACAAATCGAATCTTAAAAAGTTATACCTTCAGAAAGGGATGGTTAGATGGAAATAGAATATAGAGATGTGATGCTGAATCAATCATTTGATAATAAACGAGAAGCAATTATTAGTGCTGGAAAACTGTTGCAGGAAAGAGGATATGTTACGGGAAATTATATTCCGAAAATGATTGAACGTGATCAAATGACCTCGACTTTTATTGGAAATATGGTTGCCATTCCTCATGGAACAGAAGATAGTAAAGCAGAAATTTTACGTTCAGGTATTGTGCTTATACAGGTGCCGCAAGGTGTTTCCTTTGACGGGAATGAAGTCAAGCTGATTATAGGGATTGCAGGAGCTGAGGGTCAGCATCTGGAGCTGTTGTCAGAAATCGCCATGGTCTGTTCTGAAATGGAAAATGTCGAAAAACTGGTTGCTGCACAAGACAAAGATGCCGTGATTCAACTCTTTGAAGGAGGTGCAGCAGCATGAAAACAGCCGTTCATTTTGGTGCCGGGAACATCGGTCGAGGCTTTATCGGCTGGTTGTTGTCTGCTGCAGGTTATGAAGTGATTTTTGCAGATGTGAATCAACAGATAATTGATGCGATAAATGAAGTACAAGAATACCGTGTTGTTTTAGCAAACGAGCAGCAGGATAGTTTTCTGGTAACAAATATACGTGCATTGAATAGTCAAAATGACCAGACACAACTAATTCGTGAACTTGCCAAGGCTGACATTGTAACAACCGCTGTAGGTCCATCAGTGCTGCTTTATTTGGCAGATGTCATTGCTAAAGGAATCAAATTACGGGCAATTTCTGAACAACCACTAACAGTTATTGCCTGTGAGAACATGATTGGCGGTTCTTCATTGCTGAAAAAAGAAGTCTATCAGTTGTTGGATGACAAAGAAAAAGAATATGCCAATCAATATGTATCGTTTCCTGACTCAGCAGTTGATCGAATCGTACCGGATCAGCAGCATGATGATCTGCTGACAGTGACCGTTGAGCCTTTCTATGAATGGGTTGTAGAAGAAATACCGAATATGAAGCATGCACCTAAGATTCCGGGAATGACCTATGTACCCGATTTGACTCCTTATATCGAGCGAAAGCTATTCACCGTTAATACAGGTCATGCGGTAACTGCCTATTTCGGGTATATAAAGAATATTGACTCAATCGAAGATGCGATTCACAACGAGAAGGTCCTGTTTATTGTTCGAAGTGCATTGGAGGAAACTGGTGCTTTACTTGAGAAGAAATTTCAGTTTTCACATCGAGAGCATCAAGAGTATATCGATAAAATCATCAATCGGTTTAAAAATCCGTACGTTTCAGATTATGTCATTCGAGTGGGCCGTTCACCAATACGAAAAATCGGCGAAAATGACCGCTTTATTCAACCGGCGAGGCAGTTTGTCGAAGCCTTCAATGAAACGCCAAAAGCTTTAGCAATAGCCATTGCAGCTGCATTGAAGTTTGAGAACCCCTCTGATGCTGAGGCCTGTGCGTTACAGGAAGCGATTGAGGAAAGTGGGCTTGAAGCGGCAATTGAACTATATACAGGATTGAAGCCGTATACCAAGCTGTTTGAAAAGGTGACAGAATCTTATTATGAGTTGATTTAATAGAGTAAAGAACGATGGAGAACTTGCCATTGTTCTTTTTATGTTAAAATGAACAAAGGAAAGAAAAGGAGTTGAGAAAATGATTAGTAAAGAGGCTGAAAAAGCGTTTAAGCAGTTGGTAGAAAATCAAGATATAGAGGCAATTTTAAACACCCCTTTAGAAGAACAGCGGCGTGAATGGGAAGAATACGCAGCGACTGCAAAAATTCCTGAGGGGATAAAAATTATCGAAGAGAAAGTAAACGATATAGAAGTAGAATGGCTGATTCCTGAGAAATCGGCGATTGATCAGGTGATTGTCTATTTTCATGGTGGCGGCCTGAGCCAAGGCTCGATTATTACTCATAGAAAATTGGGCGCATATGTTGCACAGGCTACAGGAAAAAGGGTGATGCTCCATAACTATCCATTGGCTCCGGAGCATCCGTATCCGACAGCCTTGAATGCTTCTCGTGAGTTATATCTCACTTTGTTGGAGCGAGGCTTCGATGCTGATAAGATTATTTTTGGCAGTGATTCATCCGGCAGCACCTTATCATTGGCTGTAATGCTTCAATTGAGAGATGCCGGTCAACCGTTGCCTCGTGCTTCCTTTCACTTCTCACCGATGATTGATTATAGCTTGTCCGGCGAATCGCTTGAGGATCGAAAGAATAGGGACCCCCAAGTATTTATGGAAGATTTGGAAATGACTGCTGACCTCTACTGTGAAGCGTCAGTACGAAAAGAGGCGTATGTTTCCCCGGTATTTGGTGATTTCTCAGATTTCCCGCCAATGCTCATCCAAGTTGGCAGTGAAGAGATGCTGTGGAGTGATGCAGAACGATTAGCGAAAAATGCTGAAGCCCAAAACGTCGATGTATCATTTAAAACCTGGGAAGGGCTTTGGCATGTGTTCCAATCAAAAGCTGAAACAGTTCCGGAAGCAAAGACAGCGATAGAAGAGGTTGCTGATTTTCTAAAAGAATGATAGACAACTGTGCTGAGATGATTGGTAGCAGTTGATTTCACAAAAAAACTGTTCATCTCTGGGGATGAACAGTTTTTGGTATTATTGAGTTAATTCCAGAAGTTTATTTTTCAAATCTTCTTCCATATGGCCTAGTTCGATTTCAGCAGCACGACGTTTTTCTTTTCCTTCTTGTTGAATACGTAGTGTTTCCTGAATTGTTTCAACCAAATCATTTTGTGTTTTCTGTAGTGTTTCGATATCAACAATCCCGCGTTCATTTTCCTTCGCTGTTTCGATTGCTGAGATTTTCAACATTTCAGAGTTTTTCTTCAACAAATCGTTTGTTGTCTCAGACACTTGACGTTGAGCTGTAACAGCATCCTTTTGTCTAAGCAAGGTTAAGGCAATAACCACTTGGTTTTTCCAAAGAGGAATCGCTGTATTGATTGATGCTTGGATTTTTTCTGCTAACGCCTGGTTCGTATTCTGAATTAAACGAATTTGCGGTGCTTGTTGAATCGCAATTTGACGAGCTAAACGCAGGTCGTGTGTTCGTTTATCTAAACGGTCTAAAAACTGAGTATAGTCATTGGCAATTTGAACATCCATTTGATCGCCGGTTTCTTCGGCTTTTTTCATTGCTTCGGGAATCGTTTTTGTATTTAGCTCTTCTATCTTCAATTCACCGGCTGCAATGTAGATATTCAGGGCATCAAAATAGTCTTTATTTTTGTTGTACAGCTGTTCAAGCATCAGGTTATCCTTCAATAAACCATCCTTTTCTCTATCCAGCTTCACGGCAATTTTGTCAATTTGAGCACCGATTTTTTGATACTTGGCAGTGATTTCAAAAATAGACTGCTTCACCTTACCAAACATTTTTTGGAAGATATTTCCTTCTCCGGCACGTAGTTCATCTGGATTTGCTTCATTTAGACGATACATCAGGTCTGTCAGAGAATCCCCGATTGGTCCGATATCCTGCGCCTGTACGTGGTTCAACATAGATTGAGAGAACTCACCTAGTTTTGTTTGCGCATTTGATCCATAGGAAATGACTGCCTGAGTATCTTGAAGATCGATTTTTGAAGCCAGCTCAGCAGCTTGACGTTGCCGGTCTTCCGGCAATCTATCAATCAAACGCGGTGCTGTCTGTTGATCCTTAAGGGCAGAAATTTCACTTTGTTGCGTTGTTGTTAATGTATCAATAGGTGTAGAGAACGGGTTGCTTAGTAAATCATCTAACGCACTGTCTACAGATACAGTCTCTTTTTTTTCAATATCCATCCATATAACCTCCTAAAATAGCAGCAGTTTCATTACTCACTACGACTATTATCTCTTTTCAAACTGTTTTTAGCAATTGAAATCTCAACATCCAGATCCTCTAAATCATCTGCAACAAATTGTTCATAGTCTTTCTTGATCAATTTTGATACTTGATCGATGATTTGAGCACTTTCTTCCAGCTTTTCATAAGCCTGTTTGCTTTTGATTTCATGACTGTCAATTTCCAAATATTTTTGTGTCAAGTCCACTAGATTCGGCAAATGTGTATAAAGAAAATGATTTGCTGAATGTAGCTTTGTTGGGTTTTTAACCAACTCTTTAAACATTGCTTTGGAAACGCGAACGGTATCATTACGCAAGTCGATTGCCTTTAATTTTGATGATTTGTTGACATTATCCTGAAGCTGAACAATCAATTTTTTCGTTGTGTTCATGGTATCACGGAAAAAGTTAATCTCTGTACTACTCATACCAAGCTGTTCGTAATGCTCTTCTTTGGATTTTGTCAAATTAGGCATGCTTTCTTCAGAAGATGCTGTTTTTCTTCGCCCGGTAAATAAAGTAATCAGGATCGCTATGATAAGAACGCCGACAATCAAATTACTATTGATAAATGTGTAACTATCAATTATCGCTGCTAAAATTATATAGGCAACTATCTGGATAATTTTTCTTGTTTTCATCTGAGTACCCTCCATTTTCTAATCAAAAGATTTCTCCCTTGCTACATAAACTATTTTAACACAATCCCGATTAGAAAAAATATCCGTCCTAGGGTTGATTTTGATATTTACAAAAAACGTAAGAAACATAGAAAAAAGTTTATTTTTACCGAGAATATGGTATTTTTAAACAAGTGAAAAAAGAGAATCTAATGGGAAGATAAATACATAATTGTTTATTCAAATCCTGTTTTGAGAAGAAAATCAGTCTAAAAATGCCAAAATTTAAAAAGTAAGGTATGATATTACTGGAAAGCATGGTGAGGATATGTTAAAGTATGAAGATTTCGAAGAGAAAACACTTTCGAGACAGGAAATATTCAAAGGAAAGATTATTGATGTGGCTGTAGACGAGGTACAGCTTCCAGATGGTTCGACTGCCAAACGTGAATTGGTTTTTCATCCCGGTGCGGTAGCAATCATTCCAATTACAGCAGAGGATAAGCTGATGATGGTTAAACAATTTCGGAAGCCCTTGGAAAAGGTCATCCTAGAGATTCCGGCTGGAAAAATTGATCCTGGTGAAACTATTCCAATCGAGACTGCTCGCCGTGAGCTGGAAGAGGAAACAGGTTATCGAGCGCACGTGCTTGAGCCGGTGGCTGAAATGTATGTATCCCCGGGTTTTGCCAATGAGTTGCTGCATATATTTTATGCAGAGGGCTTAACGAAAGTTGAAAACCCGCTTGCTCAGGACGAGGATGAAGTACTGGAATTATATGAATTAACACTGGAAGAAGCCAAACAGGAAATAAAGAGCGGCCTCATCTGTGATGCAAAGACCTTGTTTGCTGTTCAGTATTGGGAGCTCATGAAGCTCAGTAAAAAGTAGAAGGAGGCACAACGATGGGCAAAGGTCCGTTAGTTACTCGGACAGAATTGCGTAAGCGAAAGCAAGCGGCTGAGGAAGAACAAGAGCAGCAGGAAATCGCCACGCAGGAATACGAAGAAAAAGAAAGAGAGATTTCTGACTTCTATAGAAAGAAACGTGAAAGCGGACAGGAATCTTTAAAAACTCGATCAGGCGAACAGAATAAAATCAGGGAGCGCAGCAGTAAGCTGACAAAGGCGATTATTATTGTTGCTATCCTTTTAATAATTGTGATGCTGATTGTATTTAACATATAGAAAAGAGGAACAAAAATGAAAATAGGTATCATTGGTGCAATGGATCAGGAAATTGAAGTGTTGAAGAACACAATGACAGACAAACGGTCATGGGAAAGAGCCGGAGCGGTATTCATCTCAGGTTCTTTAGGCAATCATGAAGTGATTGTTGTTCGTTCAGGTATCGGAAAAGTATTATCCGCAGTGACAACCGTTCTGTTGATTCATCAATATGGTGTGAACATGGTCATTAATACTGGTTCAGCCGGTGGGATTGGAGCAGGCTTAGCAGTAGGGGATATCGTTATCGCAGATAAGCTGGCTTATTTTGATGTAGATGTTACCGGCTTTGGCTATGAAAAGGGACAATTGCCGGGGATGCCGCTTTATTATGAATGCAGTGATTATCTAAAAGCTGAGATGAAAAAGGCGGTTGAAAAAATTGGCTTGCCAGTTCAGCACGGTCTGATTGTGACAGGTGATTCATTTGTTAATGGAAAAGAGAAGACTGCAGGTATTCTTGCTGATTTTCCTGATGCTTTAGCCTGTGAAATGGAAGGTGCATCAATCGCTCAGGCTGCTGCGCAGTTTAATATTCCTTTTCTAGTTGTGCGAGCAATTAGCGACACAGCCGATCATGAGGCTACGCAATCATTCGATGACTTCATTGAAGAAGCAGGGAAAAAATCAGCTGAGATGGTCATTCAATTTGTGAAGCATTTGGTGTAAAAGCATAGAACTTTTTCAAGAGGAGGAACAGCTATGAAGGCATTAATCTCTATTGACTATACAAATGATTTTGTTGCCACAGAAGGTGCTCTGACGACTGGCGAACCTGGACAAAAAATTGAAGCTGCGTTGGTTGAACTGACAAAATCATTTACAGAGGAGAATGATTTTGTTGTTTATGCAATTGATCGTCATGATGAAAACGATCCGTATCATCCTGAAAGTAAGTTGTTTCCACCGCATAATATTGCTGAAACAGATGGAAGAGCATTATATGGTTCTTTGGCTGAGCTCTATCAGGAAACGAAGGGGTTGGAAAACGTCTATTGGATTGACAAGCGACATTATTCAGCCTTCAGTGGAACTGACTTAGATATTCGCCTGAGAGAACGTGGGATTACCGAAGTTCATTTAACAGGGGTATGTACAGATATTTGTGTCTTGCATACAGCAATAGATGCTTACAATTTAGGGTATAAAATTGTTGTTCATCAATCGGCAGTTGCCAGCTTCGATCAAGTGGGGCATGAATGGGCACTGCGCCATTTTGCCAATACATTAGGCGCAACAGTTATTGAATAAAGGTGAATGAAAAAGAGCAACTGGATTTCTGGATTGGCAGAAATTCAGTTGCTCTTTTTGTAGTTGGCTGATGAATCGCTTATTATTCATTCCGGAGGGGGTGTCATTTGCTTCTGTAGACGGATATAGCCCTGTTCATCTTCAGGATTCATTGAATCAATCGGGGTAAAACCGAATCGCCTGTAAAAAGCTTCTGCAGTTCTGGAAGAAGGAATTTCGATTCTATCTGCTCGGTTATAGAAAGGGTCTGCTTCCAACTGTTTCATCAGCTGATAGCCAATCCCTTTCCCATGATAGTCAGGAAGAACAAAAAAACATAGGATGATGCTTTCAGTTGAAGAGCCGTAATAAGGACAAATTGAAGCTGTGCCGACAACTGTATCACCAATTTCCGCTGTATATGTATGTGCCCAACTTGCTTGCTCAATCAGTTTTTCTGAAGAGTATTGTGTAGCAAGAGCAGTCATTTCCTCCATGGAATAGTCCAAGCTGTTGACCTCTAAAAAATTTCGTTTCAGCAAGTCAGCGAGAGGTTTTCCATCACTTTCTTCAAAAGCTCGTATCGTGCAAGCTGTCTTCACCGTTTCTAAATAGCGCTCCTTATTTTTTCTTGGAAGCTTTTTGAACTGATACTCCGCTTTTGTAGCTTCTTGCCGAGTAGCAAATGCTTCAAGGTGAATCATACGAATGGGACGCCGGAAGGCAGGACGTGTATATTTGGCCCCCTTGCCGATGTTATGCTCCTCGAGTCTGCGTTTTGGGTCAGTCGTATAGCCGCCATAAAAGCTGCCGTCATTGCAGTGAAGAACATAGAAATAGTGTTTAGTTTCCATAGAGCATAGCCGCCATTTCAGTTTGATACTCCCCGTTTTCATCTTGAATAAAGAAAGGAGGCAGTACACGGAAGCCTTCTCTTTTCCCACGCAATATTCCTTCTACCAGCACAATATTCGCTTCCCTATCAGGTTTTGGATAGACAAACTGAACACGCTTGGGTGCAATATGTGCCCGTTCCATTTCAGTGAGAATATCCAAAAATCGATCCGGACGATGAACCATAGCTAGGCGTCCATTGGTTTTTAGCAACTTAGCAGAAACAGAAATGACTTCTTCTAAAGACGTGTGAATCTCGTGTCTTGCTGCTGCAAGATAAGGGTTTGGATTCTTTTTACTGGTTGGATGTTCTTTGAAGTAAGGCGGATTGCATAGCAGAAGATCCACTGAATCAGGTTTGATAACAGAAGCTGCCTCCTTTAAATCCAGAGGAATCATCTCCATTTGCTCCTCCAATTTATTCAATTGAATACTTCTATTACCCATATCGGCTAGCCTGGGCTGTAATTCGATTTGTTTTATCTGTGCGTTGGTTTTTCTACTGACAAATAAGCCTACAGCCCCGTTTCCGGCACAAAGGTCTACAATTAATCCATTTTTAGGAATACTGGGAAAATTTGCCAGCAGTACAGCATCCATTGAAAAAGAAAAAACTTCACTGCTTTGGATAATTTGGATATCATCCGCATATAATTGGTCGATGCGCTCATTTGGTTGAAGCACAATAATCCCTCCTGTATAGTGACAAAGCTGCCGTCGATGCCGTTTACTTCGAGAGTGAGAAGCGACGACCGACATACTCGTTGTTTGATTTTAAAATGTGAAACAAAGTATCTTCATCATAATACAAGTTGTTTTTCGGTAACGCAAGATGGAAATTGTTTTATGAAAACAAACAAAGAATATTTTCACAAAAATATATCTGTGGTATGATGATGAAAGAAAAAATAAAAAAAGTATTTATATACGTATAAGCTGCATGAGTCAGATGCACACTATTTAAAAATTACTAGGATCGTATACATGAGAAGAGGGAGAAAGAAGCGATGTTTTTTACATTTATGCGTGGTGTTGTCCGCGTTGTGCTGTTTATTCTTAACGGAAGGATGCGTCTTGTAGGAAAAGACCGACTACCGACAGATCAAAACTATGTGCTGGTTGCACCACATAGAACTTGGTGGGAGCCGCTGCATTTGGCGGTAGCTGCATCACCGAAGAAGTTCAGCTTTATGGCAAAAAAAGAGTTATTTAAAAATCCAATATTGAGTTACATTTTGCGACATGCAAATGCCTTTCCGGTAGATAGAGAAAACCCTGGGCCAAGTGCAATAAAGACACCTGTTAAGACATTGAAGAACACAAAGCTAAGTTTAGTGATGTTTCCAAGCGGATCAAGACATTCTTCTGATTTAAAAGGTGGTGTGGCTGTAATTGCTAAGATGGCCAAGGTGCCTATCGTACCATCCGTTTATCAAGGACCATTAACCTTTAAAGATTTATTGAAACGAAAAAAAGTAACAATAGCCTTTGGCGCACCAATTGACATCAGTGATATCAAAAAGATGGATAAGGACGGAATTGCAGAGGTTGAGCGAAGAATGAATGAGTCCTTCGAAGCGTTGGATCAGGAAGTCGATCCCAACTTCAAGTATGAGGCGAAATAGCTGATAAATAATCAGCTAAGAGTGAGGCATAAGGATGAGTGAATCTGAATTTTTGCGATTAACGATTGAGACAGTTGTCAAACTCAATCGTGAAGAAGAATATTGGGTCGTTTATGACCTTGATCAGTTTGGTGGTGATTCAAAAGTTTGCGGAATCCGCTCACTTGATTCAGAATCACCTAAATATGGTCGAATCAGTTTAAGCAACTATCAGTTTTGGCAAATTGTTGGCAAACGAAGATAATTTTGGCAGAAGTGTTCATAGCTGCTGCATAGACAACAAATAAAGCAAAACAGCACCTGTTATCATAGGGGCTGTTTTTTTTACGTTGGAAAGAGTATTTCTTCATCATTGTCTTTCTCCATTCCTTCAGAAATTTGCTATAATAGAAAGAAGGTCTTTTTTTAGCAAGAGCTTAGCCAATCCAAAGGCTTGTTATCAACTAACAACAAGGGAACAGGCGTTGGCAGCTTGCTGATGAGCAAAGACGAGGAATGAGGAGTGAGACAATGCGTTTTTTACATACAGCCGACTGGCATATCGGGAAAAAGCTTCACGGCTATAGTTTATTAGAGGATCAGCTGCATGTATTCAATCAAATCATTCAACTGGCAAAGCAGGAAAAAGTGGACGGAATCATCATTGCAGGTGATTTGTATGATCGTTCAGTTCCATCGGTTGAAGCGGTTGAGCTGTTCAATCAGATGATTATCGAATTAAATCTTGAAGAGAAATTTCCTGTGTTTGCGATTTCGGGAAACCATGACAGCAGTATTCGCTTGGAAACAGGAGGACCGTGGTTTAAGCAATCAGACTTTTATTTACATACACAATTGGAACAAGCCTTTCAGCCTATCGAGTTTGGAAGCACTCAATTATTTTTACTTCCCTATTTCGAACCAATTGCGGCTCGGCTATATTTCGATAATGAAGAGATTCGGACGATAGAGCAGGCAATGGTTTTTGTTGTAGAAGAGATAAAGAAGCAATTCAAGCCGGGAATGACACATATACTGGTTAGCCATTTCTTTGCGGCGGGCAGTGCAAAATCTGACTCAGAAACAAAACTGACAGTTGGCGGATTAGATACAGTTCCGCTAGATTTGCTGGATGCCTTTGACTATGTCGCATTAGGACATCTGCACAATAAGGACGCATTGCTCTCGGATAAGATACGCTACAGCGGCTCTCCGCTAAAATTCTCCCTTTCTGAGAGAAAGCAGGAAAAGGGTGTCTGGATTGTTGACATTGAGGGGGAGAATTTGGATTTGGCCTTTCATTCGTTACAGCCAAAACGCGAGATAAGGGAGCTTGAGGGAACATTTAAAGAGCTGACTAAGCAAGATTTTTATGAATCAATCAATCGTCAAGATTTTATGTTCATCCAACTGACGGATCGGGCAGTTATCCCTAACATGATGTATCAGCTAAGAAAAATTTATCCCAACATTTTGGGTGTTGAACGAGTATATGGACGAGAGAACGAGCAAAAGGTAATAGAGGAGCTCAGTATGAAGCAGCTTTCACCAGTAGAGCTGAGTAAACAGTTTTTCGAAGAAATGACTGAAGAGACACTGACTGAGCAGCAAGAGCAATGGCTGAAAGAATCTCTTGACACCATTCAGCAAAAGGAAAGAGGGAAATAAGTTGAAGCCTTTGACACTGACCTTGAAAAATTTTGGTCCATATATTAATGAAACGGTTGATTTTACAAATTTTGAAGAATCCTCCTTGTTTTTGATTAGTGGAAAAACCGGAGCTGGAAAAACAACGATATTTGACGGCATGAGCTATGCTTTGTTTGGAGAAAGCTCGGGGAAACTTCGACAAGGAAAAGAACTCCGTTCAACCTTTGCTGATCCATCAGAGCCTACAGAGGTATGCTTGCTGTTTTCCCACGGAGAATTTCTTTATGAGATTACCAGAAAGCCTGAGCAGGAATTATTCAAAAAACGTGGAGACGGCACACGAACACAGCCAGCTAAAATATCGTTAATTATCAAAAATCCTGCCGGAAAAGAATTGAAGGAGTATACGAAGCGTAGAGAAGTGGATATCTTTATTCAGGAGCTGCTCCATCTTGATGCCGAACAGTTTTCTCAGATTGTTTTGCTACCTCAGGGCGAATTTCGAACATTTTTGATTGCCAACAGTGGTGAGAAGGAAAAGGTGTTGAGACGACTCTTTGGTACACAGATGTACCAGGCGTTAGGAGAAGAGCTGAAGCAGCAATCAAAGCTGAAAAATAAAGAAATCGATCAAATCCGCCAGAAAATAGAATTGAAGCTGGAACAAATCTATTGGGAGCAGGAGCCGACTGAGGAGCCGACTGAGGAGCCGACAGAAAAGCAGCTGCAGCTGTTAGCCGAGCAGCAGACGAGAACCGAAGAAAAGCAAGCAGAGCTAAAAATACACATTGAACATTTGAAGGCACAGCTGAAAGAGCTTGAAAAGAAAAAAGCGATGGTTGAAGAGCAGCAGGCATTGTCTGCGCAATATACATCCTTATTAGCAGAACAAGAGGGACTGCTTTCAAAACAAGATGAGATTCATACTGCAAGGCAAAAGGAGCAGGAGCTTTTATGGGTGAAGACCCAAGAAGATACCCTGGAATCAATCAAGGCACATGAAGAAGAGCTGCTTGAACAAAAGAGCCGATTACACGCTGCTTTACTGGAAAAAACTACAGTTGATGAACAATTGAAGGAGTCCCAGGAACAGGCTGACCAACTTGCGAGTCGCAAAGACCAAATGGAAGAGCAGCATATTCAATTGACCGAGTTGACGATGAAGTTGCCTCTGTATAAAGAAAAGGAAGCACTGGAAAAGGAAGCGGAGCAGGATTCGTTGACTGTTTTGGCTCAGAAGCTGAAAGCAGAACAGCAAAAAATGGCTGACTTACTTGAGGAGCAAAACAAGCTGACAAACCTATTTTCAGAGCTGCCGCAGCTGGAAAAACAACAACTGCTATTGACACAAAGGCAAAAGGATTGGCAAAAAATCAGTGAAGAGTGGCAGGAGTTTTCGCTTGAACAGGAGCGGTTGTCTCAGTCACAGAAATCATTGGTCACTTTGAAAGCAAACTTGTCAGAAGCAAAAGAAGAAAAGAGCAAGGTTGAGAAACAAAGAAAATCGTTACAGGCGGTATGGGCCAAGATGCAAATCAGCCGCCTGAGTCTTTTGCTTGAAGAAGGCGAGCCTTGTCCGGTATGTGGTGCAGTAGAGCATCCTAAACAATTGGAGCATCAAGCTTTTTCTCTTGAGGAGATTCAAGAGGCAGAACTGCAATTGAATCAGGTGGAGCAACAGCTTAAAGCCGAGGAAGAGAGCGTAACCGGGGGAATCAAAGATATTGAGGCGCTAGAGTCTCAAATCGATCAGCTTCAGGAACTAATAAAAGCTAAGAAAATGAAAATTCTGGAATTAATTGAAGCCTCCTCTCCTGAGCAGACGATACTTGATTCTGAAATAGACAAGGAATGGATTGAAGAAGAGAGACGATTGCTGGCAACTGTTCTGTTTGAAAATGATGAGTCGCTTCAAGAGCTGGAGTACAAAAAAACAGGCGAAGCAGCTGTAAAACAACAGATTGAACAGCAAGAACAGCTTATTTTGGACTTGAAGGCGGACTATGAAGAACAGCGTACAAAGCAACAAGCAACCCAAGTAAAATTGGAAACGCTGATGAAGCAGTTGGATGAACATGTCACTTATTCGAAAGCTTTGGAGCAGCAGCAACGATTAGAGGAAGCAAGAGCATGTTGGCTGGAAGAGGTAGAAGAGAGTAATAAACGATTGCTTAAGCTAAACGAGGATAAGCAATCGCTGACCCAGAACATCAAGCATCTAGAACAAGAGCTTCACAGGATTGAGCAGTTTCTTGAAACAAGCAAAGAGAAGGTTGCACGTTCTTTGAAGGAGAATAATATTTCCTATAAACTGGAGGAAATTGCTGATTTACTGGCGGAGCTTCCTGAATTGACTGTACTTCAAACAGAGATTCATACATTTGAGGAGCAAAACAGGGAGGTTTCCTTTAAGTTGGAGGCAACGAAAGAAAAAATGAGTGATGCCGAGCTGCCGGAATTGTCTGAGCTTGAGGAGCAGTTTGCCAGTGAACAACAGAAAATTTCGGAGCAGGAATCTTTGTATTATCAAGAGAATGAAAAACAGGCAGTCAATGCACGAATTTTACAGGAGATTCAAGAGGCAATTCGTACAGCGGATAAAAAATGGGAAGAGGTAGCCGCATTGCAGCAGCTGGCTGATACCATTAACGGAGATAACCTGAAAAAAACTAGTTTGGAAAGGTATGTACTGCAAACCTATCTACGACAGGTTTTAAAAACAGCCAACGTGCGAATGGCTTCGTTAACAAATAGCCGTTATCAATTTGAGCTGAACAGTGAGAAAAACAGCTATAAGAATCAAACCGGATTAGAGATTAATATTTATGATGACAATGCCGGAGCCAGCCGCAGTGCCAGAACCTTGTCAGGCGGAGAAAGCTTTATTGCTGCTTTAGCCTTGGCCTTGTCTTTAGCAGAGGTCATTCAGGAACAAGCCGGCGGTGTGCTGATTGAGGCGTTATTTATTGATGAGGGCTTTGGCTCTTTGGATGAAGAAGCGTTGGAAATGGCAATTGAGGCACTTGAGACAATTGAAAATGAAGGAAGAATGATAGGAATCATTAGCCATGTTGCGGAGCTGAAAAGCAGAATTTCTCAACAGCTGCAGATTAAAACAAATGGTGCCGGACAAAGCAGTGTTTCTTATCAAGTGATGTAGGGGGTAAGTGTATGAGATGGAGCATACCGGATCGAATCATTACACGCGGTCGAGAATATTTAAATGAAGGCAGAGTCCTATCCGTTGTTCAGGACTGGGAGAAACAGATTTGGTACGCTGAAGTTTTAGGCTCTGAGCTGTATTTGGTGGAGCTGGATGGGAGTCCGAAAGAGCAAGATCGCTGTGAATGTCCTTACTGGCACGAGCAAGGATATTGTAAACATACCGTTGCAGTAGAGCTTTATCTTCGAGGAAAAGGAATTCCAAGAATCATGAAGCATAAACAGGCAGAAATGATGCCGGCGAAAAAAACGTCGAATGCAGAAATGTTTACTAAAGGCTTCGCAAAGCTGCAGCAGCCTCTTGAACAAAAAAAGAGTGCACCGCTGATTGTTGACTATGTTGTGGATATGATTGAGACCAACAGTTATTATCCTGAGCTTGCTTTATTAGGGCTTTCTATTCGGGTTGGCATTCATGGGGCAAAGAAAAAAACATATATCATCAAAAACATTGGTGATTTTCTTCAAAAGCTTCAGAAGGAAGAGTCTATTTCCTTAAGCAAGCAACACACGGTAACTTTGACACAGGAGTCCTTTTCAGAAAAGGATGAAGAGATACTTAGTCAGTTAGCGGCAATTTATCAAACCAGTCTGCTGTTAGGCTCAAAGGGGCTTCAGGTTAATGGGAAGCTTGATAAACGATATCTTTTACTACCGGTAGAGCAAGCACGTCAGCTGCTTGAAGAGATGCAGGGAACTGGTTCATTACAGTTGAATGTAGAGGAGAGGAAAATTCGGAAACCCGTTTTTTCGGCAACAGAATTACCACTGGAATTTTCCATTAATAAAGATGGTGAACGCTATCGATTGGCAATTAAGAATCTGTTTCATCCATTTTTAAGTCATTATCATTGGGGTGTTACAGGAGATACTATTTATTTGCTGACAAAAGAGCAGGAGGAAATATACAGTATCTTAACACAACTGCTGAAACGAATGGAACATCCGGAGGTGATTTATGAGCAAGCGCAGCTGTCAGATTTGTTCAGCTCAGTCATTCCTTTATTAGAAAAAATAGGTAAAGTCACGGTGGCAGAAGAGGTAGAGTCTGCATTAGTCATTGCGCCGTTGAGCATCAAGCTTATATTCAGAAAAGTCAAAAATATGCTGGATGTTCGTGTCGATTACCATTACGGTCCTGCGGTTTTTTCAACGGATGAAAAGCACTCTTCTAAACCAGAAGGCGATAGAGAAGTCATCCGAGACACAGGCAAAGAAGCGACAGTTCAGAAGCTCCTTGAAAAATATTCGTACACAGAAAAAAAGACAGGATTTCAAAAACCTTTGCCTAGCGGTGAACGTCTTTACTATTTCTTTAGGGCTGAAATTCCGGCTTTTCAAAAGCTGGGAGAAGTTTTAATGGGTAAGAAGCTTCGAGAGCTATATCTGGATGCCAAAAGCCATCAACCGACGATTGAGGTCAGCGACTCTGATTCATGGCTGGACGTTCGTTTTGATATTGTTGGAGTAGACGAACAAGAAATTGATGCTGTTCTTGCGAGTCTTTTGAGAAATGATTCCTTTTATACCTTGGAATCCGGAGAGATACTTTCTTTTGACTCAGAGGAATTTTATCAGACCAGTGAAATCTTGGCGAAGCTTCGTCAAAATATGAAAAATCATAATGGTACGATTCAATTGCCGAAAAATCAAGGCCTGGTTCTTGAGCAGATGTTGGAGGGGAATGCGCAGGCAATGTTCTCTGAATCCTTCAATCAGTTGGTCAAGGATTTGACGGCACCGGAAAATTTTGCCGTTCAACTCCCGGAAAAGCTCCAGGCAGTGTTGAGAAATTATCAGGTGGACGGCTTCAAATGGCTGAAAATGCTCAGTCATTATGGTTTTGGCGGTGTTCTCGCTGATGAAATGGGGCTGGGGAAAACCATTCAAGTGATTACGTACTTGCTTTCTGAAAAGGAAGAAGGACGCTTGAAGCATCCGGCATTAGTGATTGCTCCAGCCAGTCTTATCTACAACTGGTCGGCAGAGCTTAAGAAGTTTGCTCCCGATTTAAAAGAGCTGGTGATTACAGGACAAAAGGAAAATCGACTGTCGATGCTTGAACAAGCAGATGAACAGGATATATTGATTACCTCCTACAACAGTTTTCGTCAGGATGTAGAAATTTATGAACAGCTGGCACTTGATTATTTGATTCTTGATGAAGCGCAAATGGTTAAAAACAGTGGAACCAAGACAGCACAGGCACTACGACAATTAAATGTTCCGCAAAGATTTGCTTTAAGCGGTACCCCCATAGAGAACTCATTAGATGAGCTCTGGTCTGTCTTTCAACTGGTACTGCCAGGTTTATTCACGAAAAAACTAGCGTTTAGGGAGCTTGGACCTGAAGAAGTGGCGAAGATGATTCGTCCGTTTATTTTAAGGCGTGATAAGAAAAATGTATTGCAGGATCTCCCTGATAAAATTGAAAATAATCTATACAGCACGTTAACAGAAGAACAGAAAACGGTGTATCTGGCTTACTTGAGAAAAATGCAAGAGGATATTAGTCAGATGGACGGCGAAGCGTTCAAAAAGAACCGTATCAGTATTTTGGCCGGGCTGACAAGACTACGCCAGATTTGCTGCGATCCACGTCTATTCATGGATGATTACCATGGCAGCTCGGGAAAATTAGAGCAGGCAAAAATCTTTCTGCAAACAGCAAAAGAAAACGGCAGACGAGTCCTATTATTTTCTCAATTTACAAGTATGCTAAGCATCTTGGAAAAGGAGTTGAATGAACAGGGACTTGAAACCTTTTATTTGCGGGGAAGTACCAGCCCTATCGATCGAATCAATATGGTCAATGCCTTTAACGAAGGAGAAAAAGACGTTTTCTTAATTTCTCTGAAAGCAGGAGGCACCGGACTAAACCTTGTTGGCGGAGACACAGTTGTTCTATACGATTTATGGTGGAATCCTGCAGTTGAGGAGCAAGCCGCTGGTCGTGCGCATCGGATGGGACAGAAGAAGGTTGTTGAGGTCTATCGAATGATTGCGGAGGGAACAATAGAAGAAAAAATGGATCAGCTGCAGCAGGAAAAACGCGAGCTATTCCAAAAAGTCATCCAAGGAAATGAGCAGCAACTCAACAAGATGACCGAAGAAGACATTCGTTCGATTCTGAGCATGGGAGACGAAGGTGGACTATAGATATTATTGTTGCGACGAGGATCGGAGAGAAGCGAGAACCGCGCAACACGAAGAGGAGTTTTAGAACTCTTACATGCATTTAAAAGCGGAATATCCGAACGATAAAAAGCAGCAGACTACTCACTGAAACGAGCGGTCTGCTGCTTTAGTTTTATTTTCGTTATACTAATTCTTTTATTGCTTCAAATAGATTATCAAAGCAAGTAATTTCTTTTTGATAAGTTAGTTTGGTGTGCTTGGGTACAGCTCGCAAGCGATGATTGAACCATAAGGATTGCCAACCACCATTGTGGGCACCTACCACATCGTTTTCGTAGCTGTCTCCCACGTAGAGAGTTGTTTCCGGATTCATCTCAAACTGACGAGCAGCCAATTCGAATATCTCTTTATCAGGCTTTTGATAACCTGTACTTTGAGAAATGATGATATTGTCAGAAGGAACCCATGATTCCAAAGCCAATTGTTTCACCTTTTTGTACTGATGATCGGTTGGTCCATTTGTAATAATCCCCAAAGGAATCCCTTTTTGGCTGAGATAATTCAATACTCGAGTTACTTCTGGATGCATAGTAATTTTCCCGAGCTCATCTTCATATGCTTCCTGGAAAGAGCAGCTTTCTTCTTCAGTTGTAGCAGGATAACCTAAATCCTTCAAGGATTCATCAAGTCTGTAAAAACGCATAAAGGCCAATGTCCATTCACCTGTGATTGTTTTTTCAAAGGTAACATCACTATGATGTCGAAAGCGAATGTAAAGCTCATGCATTTTCTCAACCGGAAAATCAGGGTAAATTCGTTTTACTGCGGCTCTGAAAGGTGCTTGCTGATCATAAATTGTATCATCAACATCAAAAACAACTGTGTTTATCAAGGGAAACTCTCCTTTATATTGTTGTGGAAACTGGGCAAGTGATTGCCAAGTTTCTTCATTTGAGTGGTCCGCTGTCCGCCTCCCTAGAAGGTCATGTAAAAGGGAAGAGGTGCTCCTTTAAATTATTGCTCAGTTTCTTCATTATTGTGAAACGCATTACGTATAGAAAATTACATGTTGCTCATCCGGATGGTAACTTTCTGAAAAGATTCAAACAAGAACATTGTAGCTGATTTCACATGAAAAAAATAGATGATTTAGTGAATTTGATTCAGTAAATATTACTGTTTTTCCAGGGTTTCTGAAACTTTTTTTGCAACTTAATTTTTCTTTTCGTATAATAGGAGGAGTGTTTGGAAAGGAGGAAAAACATGTTAAAACGTTTTTTTAGTTATTATAGACCCTATAAGGGATTATTTGTATTGGATTTCAGCTGTGCTGTTTTAGCTGGGCTTTTAGAGCTGGCATTCCCTGTTGTTGTGAATAAGGTTATTGACGATTTAATGCCTCAGGGAAACTTTCGATTGATTGCAATGGCATGTTTAGGCCTGCTTCTTTTTTATATACTGAATACGATTTTGCAGTATATTGTGGTGTTCTTTGGCCATAAGCTGGGAGTGAATATCGAGACAGATATGCGCAGAGAGCTGTATGCGCACTTGCAGACACAGCCATTCGAATATTATGACAATCAAAAAACCGGAAAATTGATGAGTCGGTTGACTACAGACCTTTTTGAAATTTCTGAAGTTGCCCATCACGGCCCGGAGGATGTTTTCATTACGGTGATGACATTACTTGGTGCCTTCATTTTGATGCTGGGGTATCATGTGAAGCTGGCATTGGCTACGATTGTTCTTCTGCCGTTTATCGCGATTGCTTTGATTGTTTTCAACAAGAAGATGACTAAAGTAAATACGAAAATTTATGATAATTTAGCTGAATTTAATGCAGGAATCGAAGCATCTGTCAGCGGAATTCGTGTGACACAGTCTTTTGCAAATGAGCCATTTGAACGTGTCCGCTTTGAAGGATTGAACCAAACGTATCGACAATCAAAGATTCTTTTCTACAAAGTGATGGGTGTCAGTTCAGCCTATAATTATTTAATGATTCGCTTGATTAACCTGTTCGTGTTGATTTTTGGCGGTTATTATACGATTAAAGGGGAGTTGCAGGAAGGGGCATTTGTTGCATTTATTCTCTTAGCCAATATTTTTGTGCGTCCTATTGAAAAGGTAAATAACATGATTGAAAGCTATCCTAAAGGGTTTGCCGGATTTAAGCGATTTACTGAAGAAATGGATAAAAAACCGACCATAGAGGATCGACCAAATGCGGTCACAGTAAACCATTTGGAAGGTGACATTCACTATGAAGACGTCTCTTTTTCTTATGCTGACTCGACAAAGGTTTTGAACCACATTAATCTGCAAATCAAGAAGGGCGAAACAGTTGCCTTTGTTGGCCAAAGCGGTTCGGGGAAAACAACCCTATGTAATCTGCTGCCGAGATTTTATGAGGTATCCGATGGGAAGATTACTATCGATGGGATGGATATTCGAGACATGACATTGGCTTCACTAAGAGGGCAAATCGGTATCGTTCAGCAAGATGTGTTTTTATTCCCAGGTACAATTCGGGAAAACATCATCTACGGAAAGCTGGATGCAAGTGAAGCAGAAGTTCAGCAGGCAGTAAAGCTTGCACATTTGGAAAAAGTCATTGATTTGCTTCCAGAGGGCTTGGAAACCGTGATTGGTGAACGAGGTGTGAAGCTGTCCGGTGGGCAAAAACAACGGGTGGCAATTGCACGAATGTTCTTGAAAAATCCGCCTATTCTAATTTTAGATGAAGCAACCTCTGCGTTAGATACTGAAACGGAACAGGTTATTCAAGAATCGTTGAATGCTCTTTCGAGTGGCCGAACAACCTTAATTATCGCGCATCGCCTAGCCACAATTAAGCATGCAACGCGTATTATTGTCGTTAGCGAGAATGGTATTCTGGAAGAAGGCTCTCACGAAGAGTTGATGGCAAAGGGCGGTCATTATCGTCGTTTGCATGATGCTCAGTTTAGAAAATAGAAGAAAAGAAAAAAGAAACAGTTTTCAAAGCTGTTTCTTTTTTATATAAAAACTGTTATTTATTTCTTTTTGGTTTTCTACCAAGTCCAACAGCATTTTTCATGCGCTGTAATGTCTTATTGGCAACAAGACGTGCTTGTTCAGCACCTTGATCCAGAATATCATCCAATTCATCTGACACAAGTAATTCTTTGTATCTGTCTTGGATTGGTTCAAGCAGTGCAACGACAGCCTCTGCTAAATCAGCTTTAAATTCGCCATACCCTTTACCATTATAGGCTTCTGCTAGCTCCTCGATTGGACGATCTGTAGCTGAAGAGAAGATACTCAACAAGTTCGAAATACCTGGTTTATTTTCAGGATCATATTCGATGACTCCGGTAGAATCGGTAACAGCAGATTTGATTTTCTTGCGGATGATGTTCGGTTCATCCAGCATAGAAATGAATCCTTTCGCATTTGTATCAGATTTACTCATTTTGCTGGTTGGATTCTGTAAGCTCATGACACGGCTACCCTGTTCCGCAATTTTCACTTCCGGCATTGTCAAAATTTCCTGATTCGGCTGACCATAACGTTTATTAAAGCGTTCAACAAAGTCTCTTGTCAGCTCTAAATGCTGCTTCTGATCCTCACCAACCGGTACTAAATCCGCGTTGTATAGAATAATATCTCCAACCATTAATGGTGGATAAGTCAGTAAGCCGGCGCTGACTCCGGTTCTGCCATTTTTTTGAGATTTATCCTTGAACTGGGTCATTCTTTCCAGTTCACCAATTGTTGTATTGCATTGAATAATCCATGCAGCTTCTGCATGGGCTGTAACCTCGGATTGGATGAAGATTGTTGCCTTCTTCGGATCAAGTCCAACAGCTAAATAGAGTGCAGCCAAGCTGCGTGTTTGCTGTCTTAGCTTTTGAGGATCTTGAGGAACTGTGATAGCATGCTCATCTACGATACAAAAATAGCAATTATAACTATTTTGAAGATTAACAAACTGTTTCATTGCGCCAATATAATTACCGATAGTCGGCGTACCGCTCGGCTGAATACCTGAGAAAATTGTTTCCATGATTAACCACCTTACTCTATTAATTACACTTATAAACCAGTATACAATTAATGAAATGAAATGAACAGAATTTCTTTGTTTTAAAGTGCAGCTTTTCCTTAAAATTGAGTATCCTACATACTAATACAGTTTTTCATAACTGTATTAGTGTGTAATGTTTATGATAAAAAGTCCAGAAATGTTATAATGTTATTACTAAAGGATATTAATTCGTCCTGAATGGTAAAATAAATGATGTTGACATTACAAAAATTATTATTTTTCTTAAAAATGCCCTAGCATTTCAATAAGAAGTTAGGTATACTATAGATGGATAGGAAAACAGATGATATTCCTGTTCCAAATATATAAATAACTCATAAAAGAGGAGTGATGCGCAATGTTGACACTGTATACTTCCCCAAGTTGTACGTCATGTCGAAAAGCTCGTGCGTGGTTACAAGAACATGAGATTCCATTCAAGGAAAGAAACATTTTTTCTGAACCATTGAACATTTCAGAACTGAAAGCAATTCTGCGAATGACAGAAGATGGTACAGAAGAAATTATCTCAACTCGTTCTAAGGTTTTCCAAAAACTGAATATGGATCTTGACGAACTTCCTTTACAGGATTTGTTGGAACTGGTTAAGGAAAATCCAGGGTTGTTACGTAGACCAATCATGATTGATGATAAGAGATTACAGGTTGGCTTCAATGAAGATGAAATCCGTCGTTTTTTACCAAGAGATGTCCGTCAGCTTGAGCTGAGACAGGCACAATTAATGGCTGGATTATAGCATACGCAGCAGACAATCAATGATGATATGTCTGTGAAGGGTTTTAGTTAATCTAACAAATTAAATTTGAAACTGTTGACAGAGAAAATAATTACATCTTTATTTTTCTCTGTCAAGTTTTTTGAGAGTCCGATCACATTTTGAAAAAAATGTTGTAAGGTCTCTTTTTTATGTAGATAGATTGGAAATATTTAGTGAACATTTTAGTAATAAAGCAACAGATAAGTGTCTTTGTTTTCAAATCAGGACATAATTTAGTAAATTCTAAATAAATGAACTTTTCTCTTTACTTTTGAGGCGTTTGCTATACAATTAACCTAAGAAGTAGTTTCCTGACTTGAGCAAAAAGCGAGGTGGAACCAGATGGAAATGGAACATATTAATGAAAATACGATTCGAGTATTGATTGGCAATGAGGACTTGGCAGATAGAGGGATTACCTTTTTGGATTTGTTAGGGAATCATAAGGAAGTAGAAAACTTTTTCTATAGTATTTTGGAAGAAGTAGATATTGAAGATGAATTTCAGGGTAGCGAGGCTGTGACGTTTCAGGTTTTGCCGAAAAGCGATGGTTTAGAGCTGTTCATCAGTAAGAATGCTTCAGTTGAAGATGTGCCGAATATTGGCAGCTTCAATGATCTGAGCTCTGATGAAGCAAGCGCGATGATTAGAAAGCAGCTGGAAGCAAACTACACTGATGAGACGAAAGACTTAATCGATGACAGCATCAGAAGTTATGTTCTTGAATTGGATAGTTTTGAGTCAATGGTTCAATTAGCCAATGAAATATATGTTAAGTCTATGCTGGCTAACCTATACAAATACAAAGACAAATACTTTTTACAAGTAATGTTTTTCTTAGATGAAGTTTCCGTAACTGAAATTGAGAATGAGTGGTCCAGATTACTTGAATTTGGACACCAATCAAGTGTTACACCGGAAGTTCTTAATGAATACGGAAGTTGTATTATGGAACGAAATGCAATTGAATTAACAAGATACTACTTTCATTAATAAAATGAAGAGATAAGGCGGCTGAATGTTCAGTCGTCTTATTTTTGTTAATGACTTTAGTCGGTTTCAATCACTAAAGTGATTGAAACAAAAAAACCACGCGTACTGCGCGTGGAAGAAGTAGCTTTAGCGATAAAACTCCTTTCGATATACTAGATAAAGGCTACCAACCGTT
>NZ_JADOEQ010000007.1 GCF_016745255.1 Enterococcus sp. BWR-S5
TGATTTGATGTCAACTCTTTTTTTGAAGAAGTTGAAGTTTTTTTCTGCTTGGCTGTTGTCGTTTTGTTTCATAACAACTTTTATATCTTATCAACAATCTTGTTATTTGTCAACAACTTTTTTGTTGATAAAATAAGTTTTTTCTTTTACTCAGCTGTTATTCTATTGTGCTGTTTAAAAGATGTTGCCGTGTCTCAGCGACATGTAATAATATACCAAGATTATCATCTCAGGTCAATCATAAATTTGCATTTTTTCAAACTTTTTTTCATTAACGATTGTTCGTTATACATCCAGTTATCATCGTTCGCTTTTGACATCTTTTTTCTATTATATTTATAATATAGAAGTCCTAATATACGATAAATGCTTTTTGCCTAATAATACTATAGTAGAAGTTTTCTTTATATAGTAGTTATGGAGTCTATAGTTTTTAGTAATGTATTTAAAATTTCCGTAATATACACGACTTTTTATCTCTTTTTGCCTTTTTTTGTTAAAATGTTAATGACGATATTAAAGATATGGAGGATATACCCTTATGAAAATTTTAGTAGCAGATGATGACAAAGAGATTGTTGAGCTTTTAAGTATCTATATTCACAATGAAGGCTACGAGGTAGTCAAAGCCTATGATGGTAGAGAAGCTCTATCAAAGATTAGAACAATTCCTGATATTGATTTACTTGTACTGGATATCATGATGCCGATAATGGATGGTATGCAGGTTGTTAAAGAATTGCGGAAAGAATCGCAGATACCTATTATCATGCTGACAGCGAAAACAACAGATATGGATAAAATCAAAGGATTGGTTGCCGGAGCAGATGATTATGTGACGAAGCCGTTTAATCCTCTGGAGGTAATGGCTCGTGTCAAATCTATTTTGCGAAGAAGTCAAATGCAGCAAAAAGTGAATGAACCCGATGTATTGGAAGTTGGTTCATTAATTATCAACAAAGATTCTCATGAAGTAAAAACAATTGATGATAAGGAAATCCAACTGACTGCTTTAGAATTCGGTATTCTCTATCTTTTAGCCAGTCATCCAAACCGCGTATTTAATGCTGACGAGATATTCGAACGTGTCTGGCAGCAGGAAAGTGTTGTTTCCGCAAAAACTGTTATGGTTCATGTCAGCCATTTGCGCGATAAGATAGAAGAAGCTACAGGTGGAGAGAAAGTTATACAGACAGTTTGGGGTGTGGGGTATAAAATTGATGCCCGCTAAACAACGTAAACCGGAGAAACAACGTCGAATTGCTTTGACCTCTAAAGAAGTAAGTGAATTATTGGCTGAGGGAATTTTGACAATTATTCTTTTACTACTATTGAATGTCGCAATTCTTGTTCTTGTCTATCAATTTATTCAAGGTTCGCCCGCTTTGAGAAATATCATTTTTGGAACGAAAGGGGCTTTAGCTGATTATCTTGAGACAGATGTTTTCTGGAGCTGGAGCAAGTTTGTCATTCCGATTTTTCTGATTATTGACTGTGGTGTTTTATACTGGCGCTTAATTAGAAGGTATCATCAAATGCAGCTGCGTCATATTATCAGCGAATTACATTTTATCGCTGATGGAAATTATGATCATCGAATTCCTTTTGAGTTAAGTGGTGACTTGGCGAAAGTTATTGCCAGCGTGAATGGTCTTGTAGATAGCACTATTGCTGCAATCCAGGATGAACGGCGAATCGAAAAATCAAAGGATGAGCTGATTACGAATGTCAGTCACGATATTCGAACGCCTCTTACTTCTATTATTGGGTATCTGGGTCTCATTGAAGATCGGCAGTTCCACTCTCAAGAAGAGCTGCTCAAATACACACATACAGCTTATGTAAAAGCGAAGCAAATGAAGTTATTGGTCGATGACCTTTTTGAATACACCAAGGTCCGACAACCAGCAGTTCCATTAAACGCCATTTCATTTGATATGACTCAGCTGTTAGAGCAGCTCGCCATTGACTTTGAACTAGAAGCGAATAAACGCGGGATGGAAATTATGGTTAAAACCACACCAGAGTCAATTCCTATGGAGGGTGACACAGAAAAACTGGTGCGAGTATTTAATAACCTTCTATCTAATGCTCTTAAATATGGAAAGGGCGGAAATAAAATTTTGATGGAAGCAAGCAAGGTTGGAACAGAGGTGGTGGTCGCTGTTCGTAATGATGGTCCGCAGATTCCGCAAAAATCTCTCGATCAGTTGTTTGATCGCTTCTATAGAGTAGAAGAATCACGCTCACAGGAAACCGGCGGAACAGGCTTAGGTTTGGCGATTGCACAAAGCATTGTTGCGCTTCATGGTGGATACATTTATGCGAAATCAGATGCAAATTGGACCTCATTCATTATTCACCTGCCCATTCAAAGAAATGCGGCCTCTTCCAAGTAAGCATTGACATCCTATACGAAATTTTGTATGCTAAGTGAAAACAAAGAGAATTAGTACTTGTAGCTCTGATTTCCAGAGAGTTTGCGGTGGTGTAAGCAAACAATCATCTATAATGAATCCATCTCTTATTCTTGTGTCTGATGAAATAAATCAGATCGGCAGCAGCCGTTATCTGCTTAATCAAGGGCAGCCGTTATGGCTGAACTTGGGTGGCAACGCGAAATCCTCGTCATTTCGTCCCAAGATTTTTTTCTGGGGATGAAGTGGCGTTTTTTATTTTCAAATCATTAAATAGGAGGAACAACTATGTTAGATGTAAAAATGATTCGTCAAAATTTTGATGATGTAAAACAAAAGCTTAAAACTCGTGGTGTGAAAGAAGAGGTACTGGTAGAATTCATCAGCCTTGATGAAAATCGCAGAGAACTGCTTGTTAAAGTGGAAGAGTTGAAAAAGTATAGAAATGATGTATCGACTGAGATTGCTCAATTAAAAAGAAACAAAGAGGATGCTTCTGCTAAAATCAATGAGATGAAAGAAGTCGGTGGAAAGATTAAAGCTTTGGATACAGAAATCGCAGACACCGATGAGCAGTTAAAAGCCATCGCTTCTGCTTTGCCAAATCTGCCTCATGAATCTGTTCCTGTAGGCGCCGGTGAAGAAGAAAATGTGGAGCTGCGCAAATGGAGTGAGCCAAGAACCTTTGACTTTGAGCCAAAGCCTCACTGGGAAGTAGCTGAAAACCTTGGTATTTTGGATTTTGAGCGCGGCGCGAAGGTTGCCGGAAGTCGTTTTGTTTACTATAAAGGATTAGGTGCACGTCTGGAACGCGCATTATACAATTTCATGCTTGATTTGCATGTATACGACCATGGTTATACAGAAATAATCCCGCCTTATATCGTCAACAGCAACTCTATGTATGGTACAGGACAATTTCCTAAATTCCGTGAGGACGGTTTCCAATTGGAGGATACTGACTTTACGTTGATTCCGACAGCAGAAGTTCCTTTGACCAATTATTATAATGGCGAAATTTTAGATGGGAAAGACCTGCCAATCTACTTCACCGCACTGAGTCCTTCTTTCCGTTCTGAGGCTGGAAGTGCCGGTCGAGATACACGTGGGCTGATTCGTCTACACCAGTTCAATAAAGTAGAGATGGTAAAATTCAGTGATCCAGCTCATTCTTATGAAGAGCTTGAAAAAATGACTGCTAATGCAGAAGAAATTTTACAAAAGTTAAACCTGCCGTATCGAGTGATGGCTCTATCAACTGGGGACATGGGCTTCTCTGCTGCGAAAACCTATGATTTAGAAGTTTGGATTCCGGCACAGGATGTCTATCGTGAAATCAGCTCATGTTCAAACTGCGAGGACTTCCAAGCGCGCAGAGCAATGATTCGCTATAGAGATGATGAAGAAAAAGTCAATTATTTGCATACGCTAAACGGCTCTGGGTTAGCAGTTGGCCGAACAGTCGCAGCGATTCTTGAGAACTATCAGAATGAAGATGGTACAGTGACGATTCCAGAAGTATTGATTCCTTACATGGGCGGACTGAAGGTTATCGGCTAAAGTTTTCTCTTCTATAATATTTAATAAATAGGAAAGACGGACAATCTCATAGGGGGATTGTCTGTCTTTTTTATTATCAGCACATATTAATCAGAACTTAATCGCTGTATTAAAATCAATTCTCCACCTTGCATTTCTATTATGGCTCCCTTACACTTTTATTGTGGCAAATACTCTATATAGACTAACCAACACTATACTTTTTCAATAAAAGGATTTGATTCATATGGAACCAAAAACAGCACCAAAGCATTCTAGAAAAGAACGTCGAAAAAAAGACAGACAATCCGTCCCAAAAAAATGGCGATTGATCTTACCTATACTGGTTATTTTTGCAGCAGGTCTATACGTCTGTGTCCTGGGCTACCACTACATCCAAGCCGGACAGCAAAAAAAAGAAGAGCAGAAAACTGCTGCTGCTGAAAAAAAACGAGACCAACAACTACTCACAACGATAGAAAAACAGCAAACAGAGTTAGGCAATAAGGTAGTAGAAAATCAAACAGTTGATGACCAGCTTCAACAACTGACGTATCTTCCAATTACTGCGCAAAAGAAGTTGTTAAAACAGGAGTTGGAGACATTGACAGCCGAAGCACGGAAGCAGTTAGATGGAGGTACACCTTTCAAGCTTGTTGGTTATGTAAAAAAAGAAATGGCTTTTGGAAAGGTTGTCTCCTATTTACCAGTCGTTGATGTTTACCAGAGGAAGGCAGAGCGTTGGGAAGCCGGCTCTTCTTCACAGGGAAAAAAATTCTACATGAATAAGGAAACAGCTGATTTCCCCAGCGTAACTGATCTTTTTCAAGACCAAGCGACCTTAACCGCTATCCAACCGCTGATAAAACAACAGTTATTGGATGAGGCAGCGGATAAAGCTGCAGCAATTGACCCAATTCTAAATTTCCCAGAAATGACGATGGAGCAAAAGATTCTTAGTTATTCTCCGGACAAAATTACGTTATCTCTTCCGGAAAACCAATTGGGGCTTAAACAGATTGGTTTGCCATTTTCCAAGATATTGGATTTTACAGACTCTGCATTTATTGATCCAACAGTGATTACTGCAAATACAGCGCCACCCTTGGATCCAAATAAAAAATACATCGCGTTGACCTTCGATGATGGTCCTAACCCAATTACTACACCACGACTTCTTGAGGTTCTAAAGGAAAAGAATGTTAAAGCTACCTTTTTTATGTTGGGGCAAAACGTGGTTAACAACTCTGATCTAGTTCGTCAGGTCGCCGCAGAGGGGCATGTGATTGGTAGTCATTCCTATTCTCATCCTAATTTGACAACGCTTGACCCAGACAGTATAAAGGATCAAGTACAGACAACGGATCGAGCAATTGCGAATGCTACAGGGAAGTTCCCTTTAGATTTTCGACCGCCTTATGGTGCGATAAACAAGACAGCGGCAGAAATAATTGGCAGACCGATTATTCAATGGTCTGTTGACTCTGAAGATTGGAAAACCAAAAATACACCCAAAATCATCAACCGTGTAATGAAAACCAGCTACAACAATTCGATTATCTTGATGCACGATATCTATCCGGAAACGATTGATGCCGTTCCACAAATCATTGATGCTTTGCGAAGTGAAGGATATGAAATTATCCCTGTTGATGAGCTGATAACCGAAAAACAAGAACCTTTGCATATGTACTATGGAAATAAGTCGGAACAGGTTATCCAATAATCGATAGACTCTACGAAAAAATAGCCAGCTAATCCCTTTTCTAAACTGCATCCAAAAAAACGAGAGGACTGTCGCTTTGACAGTCGTCTCGTTTTTTGATTGCTATTGTTCTACAGAATAGTTTGGTGCTTCTTTTGTAATTTGAACATCATGAGGATGTGATTCTTTCAAGCCATTTCCGCTCATTTGAACAAATTGAGCTTCTTCACGCAGCTGCTTCAAGTCCGCTGCACCGACGTAACCCATACCAGATTTCAATCCACCAATCATTTGGAAGACAATGTCTGCTGCACTTCCTTTGTAAGCTACGCGGCCTTCGATTCCTTCCGGAACCAGCTTGTTCGCTTCGTTGACACCACTTTGGAAATAGCGATCACTTGAGCCCTTTTCCATAGCGCCAAGAGAACCCATACCACGGTATGTTTTGAATCGACGACCTTGATAGATTTCAAATTCGCCCGGTGACTCATCGGTTCCTGCCAACATGCTTCCAAGCATGACTGCATGTCCGCCTGCTGCAAGAGCCTTAACGATGTCCCCTGAGTATTTGATTCCACCATCTGCAATAATGGCTTTACCATATTCACGAGCAACGGAAGCTGCATCATAGATTGCTGTCAGCTGAGGAACACCAACACCGGCAACGACACGTGTTGTACAGATAGAACCAGGACCGATTCCTACTTTCACTACATCAACACCAACATCATACAAGGCACGAGCGCCTTCACCAGTAGCGATGTTTCCGGCAATCAGTGTTGCTTCCGGGAATGTGTCGCGAATTTCTTTGATTTTACGAATTACACCCGCACTGTGTCCATGTGCAGTATCAATAATGATTGCATCTACACCGGCATCAAGTAATGCTTCTGCACGTTCAAAGGTATCACTTGTTACACCGACAGCTGCGGCTACTAACAAACGTCCATGCTCATCTTTCGCCGCATTCGGGAATTCAATGACCTTTTCAATATCTTTGATTGTAATCAAGCCGCTCAAGCGTCCTGCTTCATCAACGATTGGCAGTTTTTCGATTTTATGTTTCTGCAGAATTTTTTCTGCATCCTTCAGAGAAGTACCAACTGGGGCAGTAACTAAATCATCTTTTGTCATAACGTCTTCGATTCTGATTTGATAATCAGTGACAAAACGCATGTCACGGTTTGTGATGATTCCTACTAATTTACGATTTTCCATCGTTTCAACGATTGGTACACCGCTGATTCGATATTTACTCATCAATGCTTCTGCATCAGCAACCGGACTTGCCGGAGTCAGGAAAAACGGATCTAAAATAACGCCGCTTTCTGAACGTTTTACCTTACGAACTTCATCTGCCTGCTGTGCGATACTCATGTTTTTGTGAATGACACCTAACCCACCTTGACGCGCCATTGCGATTGCCATTTTGCTGTCTGTAACGGTATCCATACTTGCACTGATTAAAGGAATATTCAACTTGATATTTTTTGCCAACTGCACGCTCATATCCACTTCATTTGGTAGTACGTGACTTTCCGCCGGAATCAGTAAAACATCATCAAATGTTAGACCTTTTTTCGCAAATTTCGTTTCCCAGTTAGACATTGCCTGAACCACTCCTCTATTTTAATTTTATTTATGAAAATAACAGATAATAAGGGATAAGTCAACCGCATTTTCTCGTTTACGAAATATTTCCGTAAATTTTCTATAACATGAGTTATTTCTCATTATTCTATCAGCAAATTGATAGAATATATCGCGATAGACTACACTACTTCTCTTATAATTGTAATAACTCTTTCCCATACCTGAATCTAATCATTTCTTCCTATGAAGATATTTTTCTTTAGAAAAAAACCTGAGTCAGGGCACTCCCTTGCTCAGGTTATCTATTTCTTCATAGCTTATCTTGCCAAACTGCTTTGCATGTTGTATTTCTTTTTAAGGAAATAACGTCCCAACAACACAGCTGCTCCAAGAACGATTACAATGACTGGGTCCAACACCGGATTGATACTTGTAGGCAGTAAAGCGGATCCCGCAAATGCCAACAGCCATAAGAACATCGCACCAACCATGATGGCGCCAGACTTCAAGAAGCCCGGACGTTGTGATTTATCTGCTCCTGGTCGGTCATATTGATAGACATACTTGTACATCAAATATAGAACATACCCGCCGACTGTTCCTCCGGCAAGCAATGTAACCAGACCCAATTGCTGTGTATTGTTTTTAAACAGCAGGCCGGTAACAGACATCATAAGTGCAATTGCACCTGTCAAAAGCATTGCATTGTCCAGCCACATCAAAAATGGTGTTGCCTCTTCCTTTGCAGCAGGCTTACTCAAAATTGCTTCTGTCCGCTCTGAGACTGTTCCAAAAAGCTGACGTGCAGTCTTTCCGCTTTTTTGTTCCTCTACCATCACCGGTAGGATTTCATGTAAAGCCAAAGTTTGTTCTTGTTCTGAAAGATTAGCCGCATTCATCGACTTTTTCAAGTCAAAGATGTACTGCTCATTTCTCTTTGTCAAATTCTTTTCCAGCTCACGATTTTCAGCAACGATTTCCTGCAGTTTTTCCAGTTCCATTTCCTTGTGCCCCCTAAGCCTGCTGTCGCAGAACAAACTTTATCTATATGTATCCTGTAAAAGATGCCATTGCATGAAGAGTGACCTTTGCACATCGTATAGAACAAAGGACTCTATTTACAAGCCGATTGCTTTAACAGGATGTATATATATGAACCGCACAAACTATTTCACTGCCTGAGAGATGGCTTTTGCTCTCTGTGTAAAACAAGCGATTCGTTTCTTTATTGTTTATTTCATCGTATTTGCAGATATCTTTTTAGATTCTCTGCTTGATGGTATTTTATCATATTCTTGATAGATAAAAACCGATTCCCTTAAACTATTTATACATTGAAACGGAAAAGCATGACGTCGCCATCTTGGACGATGTAGTCCTTTCCTTCCAAACGGACTTTTCCGGCTTCCTTCGCCGCTTGCATATTGCCATATGTGTTTAAGTCCTCGAATGACACTGTCTCAGCACGAATGAAGCCGCGCTCGAAATCTGTATGAATAATCCCTGCTGCTTGAGGTGCTTTGATTCCTTTACGGAATGTCCATGCACGTACTTCCTGCTCACCGGCGGTAAAGTATGTAGCAAGTCCTAACAAGTCATAGGCTGCACGAATCAACTGATCCAGGCCAGACTCTTCGATGCCTAGTGCTTCTAAAAATTCCGCCTTGTCTTCCTCATCCAATTCAGCGATTTCTTCTTCTGCTCGGGCACAAACAACGATTACTTCCGCATTTTCATTTGACGCGAATGTTCGAACCTGTTGTACATACTCATTGCTATCGGAATCTGATACTTCATCTTCTGAGACATTCGCTACATATAAGATAGGCTTAGTCGTTAACAAGAACAGACTTCTTACGATTTTCTTTTCTTCATCGTTAAACTCAATCGTTCTTGCAGAAAGACCTTCTTCCAAAACCGGTTTAATTTTTTCTAAGACTGCCAATTCAGCAACTGCATCTTTATCTTTTGTCTTTGCAATTTTCGCCACTCGTGTATAACGCTTATTAATCGAATCCAAATCCGCCAGAACTAACTCTAGGTTGATTGTATCAATATCTGCCAAAGGGTCTACTCGTCCTTCAACGTGCGTAATATTCTCATCATCAAAACAGCGAACAACGTGACAAATCGCATCCACTTGACGAATATGACTCAAAAATTGGTTTCCAAGGCCTTCACCTTTGCTTGCGCCTTTAACGATTCCCGCAATATCTGTAAATTCAAATGTTGTTGGAACGGTTTTTTTGGGCTTTACCAATTCAGTTAAGCGTTGCAGTCGATCATCAGGAACCTCTACCATTCCAACATTCGGATCAATTGTCGCAAATGGGTAGTTGGCCGCTTCTGCTCCTGCCTTTGTGATTGCGTTAAAAAGAGTAGATTTCCCAACGTTGGGCAAACCTACGATACCTGCTGTTAATGCCATGTCTGTTCACTCTTCCTTTATCTCATTTCTGTTCACAATTATTCAGTGTCCATCATTTATATTTTTTTGCTTTATGCTTTCTTTTCCAGAACCTTCTTCAACCTTTTTTCAAAGTCGCGACGGGTCATCATGACGATATGCTGACAGTTCAAACATCTGACTTTTATGTCGGCACCCATACGGATAATTTCCCACCGATTTGTCTGACAAGCATGAGGCTTTTTCATTTCGACAATGTCTCCTAAATCATACATAATCTCATTTCCCTTTCTGAGGTTCCTCATCTATCACAACACATCTGTCTCTCTTACTTAAAATAAAAAAGCAGATAAGCCTACAATACCATTTTTTTTCCTAAGTAGCAAAATCTATTTTCCCGTTTTATCAAATTTTTTCGTCAGTAATCCAACTGTTTTAAACGAAGCAAAACAGTATCGGTACTGATTTTCTTTATATAATATAATTGCGTAATTGTTCTGCGCATCTTCTTTTCTTCTTTACCAAGCTGCTCATTCATCTCAAATAAGCGAATAAATACATATTCAATAAGCATCTGCATCCCACCGCTGCCTAGCTCTACGCCCATTCGTTCCGTGTCGCTAAGCTGTCCTTTTTGCAGTTCGTAAATTTCCGCAGCCAGCTCTCCGGTAATGAAAATTTCATCGGCTTTCTTTTTCAATTGATAAAGCAGCTCTTCTTTTGTTTCAACCTCTTTCATAACAGCCTCTCCTTTCGTCTTCAACGACCCTGCCTCTTTCTGCTCCAGTGCAAATGTATGCAGCAAAACGGCATTTTCCAGAGAGCCTTTATGGAAATCAGCCTGACCGTTACGCAGCTTTCCAATCATTTGTCGGGAAATACCTGTGGCGATTGAAATCTTATAGCTGCTGACAGAAGAATTTAACAGCTCTTCAATCAGCTCTGTGTCCAATTTCATAGCTTCCCTCCTTTTACTTATTATTATAGCGTAAATTAGAAATTACGTAAACTACACTTTACCAACTAACAATAGAGGATGCCTGTTCTACGGGAAGACGATAAAAGAGCTTTTATTCCTCTTGGAAATGAGGATTAAAAGCTCAAAATTAGTCATTTATCAATGAATTACAGTCCGAATTCATTTTCTTTCTTTTTCTTCAAAATGTATGCGGCCTGCGCAACTAAAATCATACCAGCTGCTGCCACAACCATATTTTCTTTCTCACCCGTTTCCGGCAGAGATTTTTTATCATAGATAGGTTTAACTTCAGGTCTTACCTCTACCACTGTATTCACAGGCTGTACTTGAGATGGTTGACCAGGCTGACCAGGTATTTCAACAGCCGGTACACCGTAAACTAATACCATATATTAGTTTTCACAGGCAATCAACATTGTATAACGTTGTATAAACTAGAAAAAATAAAGGTTTCTTAGTATTTCTTTAGTCAATTGTTATATAACGTTGTACAACGATTGCCCCTTTTTTGCCCCTAACTTTAAGTTTTTCTACTATTATATGTAAGTGGGAAAAAATATTGTGACAATTTTTTTTGAAACTATTGACTTAATACGCAATGCGTATTATAATAAATATATAGAAAGGAGGTAGAGATATGGTTGAAGACATAATAAAATGGCTAACAGCTGTAACACTGCTAGCCACGGCGATTCTAAACTTCTTAACAGCCACCAAGCAAACTAAGAAGAAAAAGAAACGCAAAAAGTAAAAAACTTGGTAGAGGGGATAACCCCTCTCTACCTCCATATTATACCACAATAAGGAGGAACCTAAAATGATGATATTCTATTTAGCTGTTGCAATACTGGCGGTTGCTGGTTTAGTAATAGCGATAAAAAACTTTAAGGATTGATGTATATGAACTGGTTTGAAAAGTATAAAGAAGATTTCGGTTTCACTTCCAACTATCAAGTAGGAAAAAAGGCTGGCATTACTGCAAGTAGTTTGCAACGCTTAGACACTTCAAAAGATTGGAACAATGTGCAATTGGGTACTATTCGAAAATTAGCCATCGCTGCAGATAAAAATTTAGATGCGTTTGTAGAGTATTTAGAAAATGAAAGTTAAGCGGACTTTTCGCGACCGCTAGACTACAGATAATGAACTAAAATAGGTTTACAAATCATTTTAGTTCGTTCTAATTTCGTATTGCACAAAATAAATTACTCAGGTATAATTTCAAATAGTTACGTTATTCAAAGATAAATTTGAAAAGTGGGATTATTTTGAATCATAGTCATAAAGTGTACCATACAAACACAACTACAAAAATAGAGATGTTTATATCAGACTATTCATACATGATTATCAGTAATCACGCTTATGACGAAAATTGGTGTGGAGAAGGAATGTATTTTTGGGATAATAAAGGAAATTCTAATTTTTGGAAAAAGAAAAAGAATGGTGATTCTGAAATTGTTAGTTGTTTCCTAGTTTTTGAGGAAGAACATCTTCTTGATTTTTCAGATTATGAAGTTGCTGAGCGTATGCAACAGCTCATTAGTCTATTGTCACAGAGAGATAGAAATCTTCTCGATGAGAAGCCTGGCAAAAAGATTGATTTTCTAGCAAAAAAATTAGAGATAAAACTTGTAAAAGTAATTGGCATGTATCCTTTTTCTAAAGGAAGTTCTTTTTTTCCTGAAATCGATAATGCTCATCCGTCCACATCCAGTAAAATCATATATTGTGTAAAACCAGGTAACTCTGATATAATTAACGAAAGAAAGTTAGTAGAGGAGGAATAACAATGAACATGATAGATAAAATCGACAAACTCTTGCTTGATTTAGAAGATTCAGAAGTACTTGATGAATTTGTTAATGAGTACCATGACTTTATAGATGAAGATTTAGAAAAGTCTTGTACAAAATTTAGCAAACATATTTCTCATGATTTCACTGACAATCTTCTCTTTGATAACTTTGTCGAATTTACGAAAGATTTTGGTAAAATATTCGATGAGTATGTATTAGATATTAATTTTGACGAAATATTAAACGCAGTCACAGAAGGTATCAATAAAAGTAATCAATATGATAATGACTACATACCAGAAAACATTACTGAGTTTAAGTTAAAAATTAATGCAGATACAATTAACTACACAAACTTGACAAATGCTGCTTAAAATTAGGAGTTGTAAATATGGCATCACCAATAGAATTTCAAGGATACAGGATTGAAAAAATTGAATATGACCACAAGATGGATGGGGAGGATACTTCCATCACTAGTAATTATTTTGATCCTCAAGTAGAACTCAGATTTGACGAAGATTTTAAAGAAGGACTCGTTATATTGAGTGTCACTTTGAATGAAAAAGACGAGAGACATTTTTTTCTTCAACTAGCCGGTTTTTTTGTTGTAACTAGCGAAGAAGTTGACCAAGAACAAGCGAAAGAACTACTTGCCTTGAATGGAACTACAATCTTAATGCCTTACGCCCGTTCAATAATTTCGATGATTACATCTTTAGATTCTCCAAGAGCTTTGGTCATGCCGACCGTTAATATTCATGAACTGTTTAGCTCATAAAATAAGCCAGTCTCTTTTTACGGAGACCGGCTTTTTCTTAACCTTCCAATAAATGTTTTTTGTTCCAAGCACTGAGCCACACTCTGCCGCCGTTTCTAAATTGAACTGGTAACCAGTAGTAGTTACCGCTACCCTTTTGCGCTAATCCAACATCGTTCACATTGATTTCAGGAATGACAAAGCAGCTTCCCTTAGTTGTCACTTGATTAGCAAGAACATTTCCCTTACTGTCAGTAAGTGTGATATCAGCACAGGCTATGCCATTCTGTGTCCAGTCAAAATCAACTGGTGCAAGCTCGTTACAGCGCACTTGCCAAATACCGTTCACATATTGAAGGTCATCTACTCGATAGACTTTATTATTCAATGGAATCGATGTATTCGGTTGTGTATTTGTTTCACCATCCGGAACTGTCGTTTCACCTGAACCGTTATACCGATAGATTGTCACGGCAGGCTTTCCATTGTAACCCCAAATCACATCATGATTATTCACAGTAATTCCATTATAACCAAAGTTGCAATGAATAATGTTGTCTGCACTATCAAGGAAAATCCCTGTATGTCCTGCTGTGCCTCCGCTTTGTCCACGAACACCCCAAATGAATATATCTCCACGCTTGACTGTAAAACTACCGTCAGCATTCGCAACTACCTTCTTCCAGCCGTTTGCTTCTAAATGACCGAATAAGCTATCAGTATTCCCCATCATACCATTAGGAAGGAATCCCCCAGCACGTAAAGCGAAATAAACTGCTGAACTGCAGTCGTAACTCGAAGGACCTAAACGACTGTTCATCGAATAGGTCACTTTCCCTTGGCGATCAGTAAACCATTTAATAGTAGTTTCAAGGTTTGCCATCTTGCTTCAACTCCTTGAGAATTTCGTCTGCCTCCACTGCTGCTCCTGTAAAGCTGTTATTCTTCCACCAAGCGACTAAGGTCGAACCAATCGTTACAATTAAAGACACGACCTGATACACATCATCCTCAACGATATCAAGTGTGCCTTTTCCGAATGTAGCGAGTAGCTGATTCAATAACGCCAAAAATAAGACGACCGTTCTTGCGATCGTCTGAGCTGATACATTTTTCATTTATTTTTCTCTCCTTCTTGTTTGATGTCAGGTAAATTTCTAAACAGCGTTTTAAATCGCTCATCAACAGAGGTCTTCTGTTGCGTAAAATCAAGCCTCAATTGATCGATTTCTCGATGCAATACAGCCCTGTCATTCTTACTTTCATCAAAGTTCAACACTAAAGTTTCTAGCTTGCTTAGAATTGACTGCAAACTTGAATACAGTTTAGCGAACCCATAAACTAGACCACTCAGAAAAGTAATTACTGCAATCCATTCTGTGACTGTGAAAAATCCTATTCTCATGTTACACCTGCTTCCATAATTAAAATACCTCAAAGAATCCCGATAGAGGCTGTATTCTTTCTCATAGTTCGCCTGCTTTCTTCAATTAAACTGGATAAATGAAACTCATCGTTGCCCAGGTAGAACGTGAACTCCAAAAATTTGGTATTAATTTACCAGCAGAGGCTCCGGCTGCTCGACCATTAACATCAACTGTTGCATATTGAATTCCTGACGATGTTCGGATTGATGATGATTGCCAAGTTGTCAGAGTAGGAATTGCCCAATCTGGTAATGTCGCCAATTCTGGCCGTGTTTCTAGAGGCCCGCCATCTACGGTTAGATTTACCGCAATCATCCCATTACCAAGTTCTCTAATTTGGTTTGAATAGAGCGATGCTGATTCCCTAAACGTAAATCCATTTAACAATGTCGGGCTTCCCACTTTTAGATTGCCTGAAAGGCTATCTGTTGTGATGAAATCAAACCCAAGCGTGACTATATCCTTAAACTTAGAATCTGGCACAGTATATGCTGCGATTGATAAACCTGCTGCTCTACATTTTTCAACATTTGTCAGTGTAACAGTCGTTGAAGCATAATTGACGTTAATTCCAGAAAAACACCCCAAAGCTTTTGCCGTTTCGATAGATTGATCCGTAATGTCATTTACAAGATAAGATACAGGAACATATGGCAATCGTTTCTTAATTTCTGCCAAGGCAGTGGCACTATAGCTTATCACTAACGCTTTATTTTCCAATCCAAATCGCTGAAGTAATTTTACAAACGAATCATAATTTGCCTCGGTGTATGTAGCGTCTTTTATTTCGATTACTGGTACAACACCGGTGTCTCTTAAAATGACTAAATACTCTTCCATTGTAGGAACCTTTAAGTCATCACCAGAATATTTAGCAACATGATTACCAGCATCAATGTTCAACGCTTTAATTTGAGCAAGCGACATACTCCTAACATTCCCAGTTCCATTTGTTGTCCGGTCTACGGTTTCATCATGCATAACAACCCAATAACCATCACTTGTAACTTGCACATCTGTCTCACACCCCCAATGGCTGTTAACCATTCGGAAGGCTGGTTTAGAGTTTTCAGGAGCATACACATGATTTCCTCGATGAGCAATATAATGTGTTCCGTATTGGAACCGTTCTGACATTTTCGGAGTGAAACTTTCTAATGTTTGAATTGTTCTTAGTGGAGTCATAAACTTAGTATTGCTGTCTGCCACTTGCGCTTCTTCGATGGTAGCAACACCATAGTTTTGAACCTCTGACAAGCCTACTTGAGATTTAGTGACCGAATGAGGATTTGTACGATTTTCTGCGTGCGATGCAAGCTCAGCTTTACTAGCTACATTTTCTTGCTTAGCAAATCCTGATTTTTCAAGAATATCTTGAGCATTAAATGACAATCGAATTTGCGTACCAGAATAATCTACTGTTACATTTGAAGCAGTCACGCCATTAGCTTGATCTGTATAATAAAGTAAATATGTCTTTCCTAGACTATCAATATACTGTTTATCGTTGATTTGAATAGTGAAATCGGTAAAATCTGCAGCATTCTGTTGATTCAATGTATTCCATGAATCTGTTGCTGGCATGTATGCTGCGACCTTCAAGTTCTTGTTATTTGGAGCTGAGGCCTTTGCTCTAACAGTTGTTGTAAACCCTACAAACTTATCTTTCACAAACTGCACTGCCTCTTCATCAGATAAGCCATCAAAAAGTTGTGGACTCATTCTTCTTGCAGTTTCAACATTATCAAGCACGGACATTTGCTGTGGAATAATCCCATTAGAAGTTGAACCTGTACTCACTCCCGAATCATCACGACTGACTAATTTATTGTAATCTGCCTGACTAATTTCATTCCAAGCTGCTGATGGTTTCTTTAAAGTATTTGCTGTGAAATCTGAGTAATAACTATGTGGATTGGTCGAAGTATTACTTGCTGTTTTCCCTTGATAATCCATCATCTTATTCACAATAGTTTGACCTGAAATCAACTCGATTCCATCCGCCTTAGACATTCTGCTAGAGAAATCTGCTGTTAGCCGATTGGCTAATGTTGTTTGTTTGATTCCTTCTGTATCGGTACGTGCTTGAACAATTTCAGGGTTACTATCTCCAGCTTCTGCTACTAAATCGTCAAAATCATTACGAAGTTGATCAAATTCTTGTTTATTCTGATTCGCTGTAGAAACTGCTTGGTCAGATTTAGTATTTGCATTTTGCGCAATGCCCTTTGCTTCATTAGCTGTTATATTCGCTTGATTCCCAGCTTCTGTTGCGATTCTAACTGCTTCGTCACCTTTATCAGAAGCTATTTTTTTCGCTTCATCTATTCCTGTGTTGAGCTGGGTTTGATAAGAATCAACCTTCTCACTAGCCGCATTCGCTGCATCTAAAATATTATTTATCTTAATTCTCCCTTGATTGAGAGTATCCGTTTCTCTAATTTGCTCAACAGCCATTTATTTTCCCTCCTTTGCTATTTCTTCTATACTTGACTTCTGAATGATTCGATCACCAAGTAGAATAAATGCGCCTGCAGTAAAATCTGATAGTTCGCTGTAGATTGTTTCTAAGGTACGATCAGATTCTATTTCAGTAATAAATTCTCCATTGTTGATTGTTTTTACTTTTATTTTCATTAGAATTGCCCTCCTAGTTGGGATTGTATGAATACTCGGCAAGTCACCTGTGCTTCTATTCGAGCTAAATTATTCGGTTTGATTTGAATCGTGTGGTTTCCTCTTGAGATTTTCCCACTCGATGATTTCCTTAAATAGTCCACAAGATTTAACCTTGTTTGATTTATTTCGTGTTGGGGCAATGTTTGCCCGTCGACTACAATGTCCACACTTGATGCACTTGTAGAAGCTTCATAGATACCCCAATCTAAAGGATGTGTATGAGCTGGTAAAGTAATTTGATGTGTATGATTTGGTATTGATACACTGTGGCTGTGAGCCGGAATACTTACTGAATGTGTATGATTAGGAATGTTCACATTAAAAGTGTGATTGTGATTTGGCACATTTACTGAATGTGTGTGGTTGTCAGCGGCTTCTTTTGTGTAAATCGGACCCGCTGTTCCTTCAAATTTTAAGATTGAACTTCCGTAGGCCGAATATCTAGTTTCAGGAACAGGACCGGGAGCCGATGTTGGTTCAAACATCAAATGCCTATGACTACCGCTGGCGCTGCTTGTTTGAGCGCTTCCTCCTCCTGTTGCTGTTGAACTTCCAGAAGAATATCCTCCACCACCAGAGCTTGTTTGTGAGCTTCCTCCACCACTGCTGCTTGTTTGAGTAGAGGCTCCACCAGCACTTGTTGATTGAACAGTTGAACCGCCGCCCTTCACAGCCTTTGTATATCCACGATAACGTTTAGTTTTAAACGTAAGTTCTACAGTATTTACATGAAATACATCATCATCTAAATAGAATTCGATAATCGCAGGATAAGCAGCTTCGCAATTATCCTGATAAGAATAGTTCAAGATATTCGTTGCTCCTTGCGAGTATGTTTCATTTATTTCTTGTTTTCTGTTAAGGTCAGACATTGTTGTTGTGATATCGTCTTGTAAATTTCCTAGTTCAAGCTTCAAATCTTGAGGAGCACCGAACACGTCAGGTTTTGACTCTTTTTTTATTCTAAGATTCACACTGCCAAAGTCATTCGTATTGATCATAACTACATTTCCTAAGCGTAAATTGTCAATTTCGAGTTTTGTGTCTGTTAACTTCATCAAGTCGGCTGCTGATACTTTCCATGAAATAGACGGTTCTGACCACTTCTTGAGCATGTTTATAGCATTGTCTTTTAGTGCTTGTGCTTGTGTGAATCGTAAATCAGTCCATACATACTCACTCAATCCATATTTAGCAATAGCCTCTTTATCTTCTACAAAAGGAATCCCGGCATTCACAGAGGTAATGTTCAATTGATTGATACCTTCTCCTGCCCCAAGAGGATACACCCGATTGACAAGATTTTTAGGATCACGCTCTATCTCGAATCCATGCATATTATAGCCTTCTTGAATTCTCGCCACTGGTTCTATTTGTGGTCTAACAAGAGACAATTCAAATGGATAAACTTGTGTGTTCCACTCCCAAACATAATCTTCGTCAAATGCTGCTGGGATAGAAAACAAGGCATCAGCTAAACCATTTTCATTTTCCCAAGCATAGCTAAAATATCTGGTAAACTCACATTTCTTTAAAATCCAATGCTTTGTTCGTTGTTTGTCTAATACATAATTAATCACGTTAACGGTTGTTTGATTCACCAATTCGTGATAACCAAAAAGCACTGTGTCTAGTAAAGTGCACAGTGCTTCGTTAGCAGTATAGCTGATTGTGTTATTGGTTGAATCCTTTTGAACTGTTGAAGGCATAATTCTAAATAGCCCAATATATTCGTTCTCGTCGTCAGTTAGTTCTACCCACAGCATTTCTTGGAGAAACTCATTTTTAGGGTCATCAAGAGGCATTGTAAATTCTAAATTACCTATATTGTTTTCGATTTTCTCATAGCTCACTTTATGTGCGTTTTCAAGTATTGCCGTGTATTCTCTATTAAGGTTCATCGCCATTAACATTGAGTCGATAACCTCCTTATAAGTATCTATTTGGATAGCGAATAGTCAGTGTAAAATCACTATCATCTGCTTGGATGAAAAGCGGTTCGCCCGGGTAAATGTAAAAATCATTCATAGGGCGAATCATAGGCAGGTCATTTTTTGTTATGTTAAAGAGTTTTGTATCAATTTCTATAACTGAATTGTCAAAATCACCTAGATTAATTGTGTCGCTCCTTGTTTTTATCCACACGCCGCGGCCAGTTCCCTCAATTATAATTGTAGGCTTAACTTTCAGTCCTTCTACCGTTGGATAGATTTCTACAGGTTTGACTTCTGTTCCATCATCGCCCATAAGATAACTTTGATTTTGAAAAGTTATCATGGTAGAACCCCAATAGGCGCCACCTTCAATGATGATTGGTAAGTTAACAGCCCCTGAACCAGTGTTTCCCATGAGATAGTTAGCCTGAAAGGTTATAGATTCCGAGCCCCACATAACACTTGTAGCATCGCTCTTCGTGTACTTGTAAGGGTCATTCAATATAATAGTAAAAGTACCGACGACTTGATTTAAGCCTTCCGGTACTTCACTTACATCTGATTTACTTCCTGTCCATAACATCTCTGGTTCGTCATTAAACCATATCTGTACATCCTTTTCACTAAAAAGAGCGATATTCAACCTATTGAAACGATCACGAAATGACTCATTATCAGGCGCAGTCAACTGATATTTTACAATCAATTCTCTTTCAGGGATACGAGAATATACGTGTCTTCTACCATCTCGAATACCCAGTTGATAGCTTTCTACCTCAGTCACAGCCAACTCTCTTCCAATAACATTCAGCGTTTTATATCCTGGTACGATATTTTCTAAAAAAGTATCGTTAAAATTCATAGCTTCAGAGGGAAGACGGCCAACTGTTTGTGATTCATCTGTATCTATAAACTCATACATTTAACCCCTCCTCCCTTTTGCTATGTTCGCTTTATTTTGTTCCTTATAGAAAGCTTTCGCCAATTTTGGCACAGTTTGTCCTACTAGTGTATCACCATCAAGCAGGACATCTGATGTTACATAAATTGGTGGTAAAGTCGGACCATCTCCTGAATAACTAAGATTGTACTGATTTTTACTACCTACATTCATATCGAACTGATAGCCATTTTTTGCTTGTATGTTATCGACAACTGTCTGAGCCACTTTTCTGGCACTTGCTGCAAGTTGCTTCACTCGACTAAGCATTCCAACTTCCACACCCTCGGTAGCGAACTCACCAGATTCCATTGTCACTCGAGATGGACTGTGAATATCTAACGCGGTATTGATTGTTGAAGCAATCTGACTAGCGATAGACTCTGCCGCAGATATAGGACCACTTGAATTCGACGTGATTCCGTTTGCTAAGCCAGACATAGCATTCATCCCAACATTGTACATGTCATCCTGAAGACTGCTGAATGCCTCCGGAATATCCGTAGCAATTTCACCAAACTTAGTAACTATATTTTGCCCTTTTGTGGCTGCTTCAGTTGTCATGCTTTCTACAGCAGTGGATAATTTGCTCTTCCCACCGTCAACCCCCTTAACAGCACCATCTACCATATTTTTACCATGCTGTTCATAGACTCTGGATGGACTGTGAGAATCGTTCACCTCAGCCATTTTATCACTAGCATCTTGAGCCATTTCTCCTGTAGCATCGGCTAAGCCACTTGCATTTTCACTTACCCCTTGAACAGCTCCTTCTGGAATTGCAGACCCTAATGATTTGAAATCAGCTGCTTGTATTGATGTCATAAGAGAACTTTCAGCACTCATAACCATTGCATTAACAGTTTCATTAATTCCATTGTCTTCAGTATTGAAAGCCTTCTTGAACGAGTCTGTAGCTGTCTGACCACCACGAGAATAGGTTTCGCTTAGTCTTTGTAATTCTTCATCAGAAGAATTAACCATCGCAGCTACATAACCAGCCGATTCAGGACCGGCATCTCTCAATTTGTTTAAGAGACCTTCATCTACACCACGACTGGCAAGGTTGGTGATATTGTCCGCCCATTGACTAATGACACGTTGATTTTCTTCAAGATTAGCTGTCATTTGAGCAACTGACATTTCTTGTTTATCTGAAAGAGTATCAAACATATCTGTCGCCGCATCTCGATATTCATTCCATTTTTCTTTCATACCATCGACAGCTGTTTTCTGTTGTTCGGAAAGTGTTTGATATGAAATCACCTGCTGCATTACACCCGCATCGACTGCTGCTGCAACTGCTGCACTAGATTCTTCCATAATTGTTTGAGTATTTTTTTGTTCTGTTCCTAATTCGGTCAATGTCGTTTTCAGAGCTGTTTCCTGTTCTTCCAGCCCCTTCAAAGCCTCTTTGTGTTCGCCGGCTTTTACCTTTCCATCTTCGAGTTTTTGATTCCAATCTTCTCTAAGCGCTGTCGTTTCTGCCAACTGTGCTTCAACATTGTGTTGTTCAGTAAGAATATCTACTAAGTCCTGTTGTGCTTGATTGGCGGTATCTTGTTGAGCATACGCCTCAATTCTTGCTTTCATCTGCTCAGCTGTCATAGAGAGCTGTTTACCTTCTTGGTCATACATCAGGTTCAATCCGCCGACAGATTCATTCAGTTGTTCAACTGAATCTTTCAACAATTTTTTATCAGCTGTAGACTGGTTTTCTTTCTCGGATAGTTCAACAATTTGATCCACTAAATCTTTATAGGCTAAAGACTGACTCTTGATAGTTTGCTGTGCTTCAGCTCGACCTTTCGAAGCTGATGTGACTGAATCAGATAATTCTTTCGTAGAATTTGCAAGTTTATCTTGTTCCTTGTTTAACTCGAGTGATGCTTCTGTATCTTTATTTAGCCATTTCCATAATCCAATTCCAGCAGCTGTCAATGCACCTACTCCTGCAACTATCCAACCAATTGGACCAGATAAAAATGTAAGAGCTGCACTAAACGCAGTTGTCGCCGTAGTCATTATTGCTGTAGCTACAGCTGACGCCGACAAAGTTCCAGTAAGAAGACCGATGATTAGAGTTCTTGCCTTAACCGCTATTGTGTTTACTCCTTCCGCAGCCGTTGAAATGTTTGTAGCTACCGCCTCAGCGTTTGTCGCAGCTGTTTTTGCAGAAACTGCTAATGTAAGAGTAGCATTAGCTTGTGTAGCCGCAGTGATAATAGCCTTATGTGCCGTGAAAAGAGCATTTACTTTTGAAATAATTGTAAAAGCTCCATATGCAGCAGCCAACCCAACTAAAACTGGTGATAAAGTTTTTGCTGCTGAGAATACGACTGATAGAGCCGAAGCAAAGAATTTCGCTGCTGGCGTTGCCATTTCGATAGCTTTTGTTACTGCTTTGAAAGTATTGTTAACAATCACTTTTAGCCCATCAAGATTTTTTGCTATTGTTTTTCCGGTAACAGCTTTAGACATATTATCAAATGCCTCGATAATCGAAGCTAACCCTTTTGCAGCAGCATTTTGTAAGTTCCCAAAAGAAGTCGCAATACCTTCAGAGTTAATTCTTGCAAGTTCTGCCAGTTCTCCTGTACCAGTACCCAAATCAATCAGTTGATTTTGAAATTCTCCGAATGTAATATTACCTTCCTTCAAAGCTGTATAAAGATCACGCTGGGCTGTTTCTCCTACGAATCCCATCGCCTCAGCAGTTTTTTGTAAGCCAATCGGCATCGTTTCCTGTAAGGTTTTCCAAGATTGTAAATCGACCGAGCCAGTACTTAGCATTTGAACGTATTGTTGCAATCCTCGACTTGCATCTGATGTTGAGGCTCCGCTTGCTAACATAGCATTGTTTAAAGCAATTGTTGCATCTGTTGATTTATCCATGTTTCCAGTAATTGCAGTCATTCTTTGTGCACTACCAACTACTTCATCCAGTGTAGTTGGTAACCCATCGATTCCATCTGCAAGCCTTTGAACACTTTCTGAGGACTCCTCAGCAGAGAAGCCGAGAGCACTCATTACTTTCGGATATCGTTGCATCGTATCAAATCGACTAATCGCAGCATCCATAGAAGAAGATAATGTGCTGAAGACTCCTTGTACTATTTTAAAGGCTCCCAAACCAGCAACAATTGAAGCAATGGATTTCGTAGCACTTTGTGTGCCAGTGTCAAAATTAGACAATGAGCGAGTCGCTCCATTCATAGCACTTGTAAATCCATTATCTGTTGCAGACAGTTGGGCTTGAACTGAATAACTTTCCGCCATTTATCCTCCCTCCTTCATGTTTGCTTTGAGTAGTAGTTTTTGCTGAATTCTAGACATTTTAGGTTTTTTCGTTTGAATCCCTAGATATTCATTTTTACGTTTATCTGCGTCGAAAAAGTCTTTGAAGTTCTTGTAGATATATTGAGACTTCTTATCCGTCATTTGAATTTCTCGCTGTTTCCACGCAGAAAGGTGCATGTTCAATTCTTGATCGAACTCACGCAAACGAGCTGCTTTCATCAATCTTAGATAATGCTTGAAAGTAATTCTTCCAAGTTCTTTTTCTCCTACTAAATTTGGATAATAACGCATGATTTCAACTTTAATATCGCCAATAGTTAAGCGAGAAAATTCTTCAGAGCGTTCTTGTTCTGAACTTTCACTGCTTTCCAGTTCACCATCCCTGTTAGAAGGTTGACTCCTTGCAATTGCAATAAAAAAGCATCAATTGTCTCCGCAATATTATCCTGTGACTCAATCCATTTTTTGATTTCAGCATTCGTTGGAATAGAGTCTTCAGTAGCCAATGCAGCTCGAATGATTTGAACCAAGTATTTTGGGTTCCTAGTATCAGCTAGTAGTCCAACATTCATTTGAGTTCCCATGCCGATGGACATTCCATCTCGCTCAATAGTCTTTGTATAGTCTAACGTTTCAATGAAATCTAATCCGAAGTAGAGTGTGTACTCTTTGTCATTAATAGTAATTTTCATGTGTTTTCCTCCTAAAAAAGAAGACTAGCTGATGCTAATCTTCTTCTACTAAAATTGTTAGTTCTGATTTTGCGTAGTCTATTGCAACTGCACTAGCTACTGTTGTGTCAGCTGCTTCGGCTCTAACTAAAACATCAACTAGTCCATCATCATTAATACAATTACTGTCAACAGATTGATTCAATAGTGATGAAGTTGCTTCTGTATGATGAACGCCTGAATTCCAACTTGTTTCATTGAAAACATTCATGGTCAACATAGTTCCTGTTGCACCTCTTCCGAAGCCGTATGTGCTAACACTAATTTTTTGTATTTCTTCTCTTGCAACAGCAACTTTCTCAACAACAGTTGTAGCCCCTCTGTCAGAAAAATAGTTGCTATCGTAACGTTCAAGCGCATCAATGATATTATAGGTTAGCAAGATTTGTACCATATTCCCTGATGTCACATTTGAGATGTTAAATACTTGAGAATCATTTAATTGCTTAATTCCCGCATATCTTCCAGATGAAAATTCGTAAAAAGACTTGTCATCAGGCAATGCAATTGTGTTTAATGTCGCTATTTTAGCGATGTTAGCATTCTCAACCACACTACCAGCTACCTTGTCAGTGAAATCACATAAAATTGTCACTTCTTTATACGTAACTTCCTTTGTTTTGAAAGTTACCTTTTCACTTTCCCCAAGAGCATTCACTACTTGAATAACATATTCAGTGTCTGCAATCAGTCCATATAAAACATATGGTGAGCCAACATCTTCTGCAACAACATTTCCATTTAACTTGATATCCCCCTTTTCACCTGACCATTCCACTGCTGCTGAAGTCTTTGTAATCTCAGAAACAGCCAGGTCGTGGGGAGGCTTAGGGAGTGTCTTCTTTTACCGTATCCTTGAATGTATATTGAACAACTTCTGCTTGCTCATCCGTTAGAGTTGCAAAACCTTTTTGACCTACGCCGTTCACGGCAAACGACAAACTAAGTTCTACTTGCCCTTCTGCAGCTGCGGTCGGAGTGAACTCTGAAACATATGCTTGGAAGTATGTCGCTTTATACTTCTCAGCATTCTCGCCAGTTCCTTTCTCAGACCTGTTAATCTCCCAGATTTCAATTACTTCTCCGTCCAGTAATGCGTCTTCCATTTCATCAACGTGAGAATCACCTCTAGCCACAATTGAAGTTGCAGAAAAATCATATGCAACTGGCTTCAGGTTTTGAACATTTCCGTCTTTTGTAGTTACTTCATCAGTATCTCGTGAACGGCCATTTTCATGTTCAGTCTGAAATGCCATTTTCCACGCTGCTTCCTCTGTCGCTTTGCTTAACAGTCGATATAGTAGAATTACATCAATTCCTTGTAATGCTTCCATCTTTTTTCCTCCTATTTCACTCTAAATTCGAGTGTGATTATTGCCCGTTTTAAAGGCGTATTAGTCGTTGTATCATCAATCATTTGAATATCACTTGACTGAATGTCTAAAGTCCATGAATAGCCTCCTGTTGCTTCGATACGTATCGCTTCATTGAAAAGAGCAGATGCCATATCGGACACCTGCTTCCTCTTTTTTTGTAATCCCCAAACAGATAATATAAGTACTACTGAACCTTTGATATCTGTTTTATTTGGCGCATGGATGTTTTGAGTAGATTCAAACTCCACAAAAGGATAAGCAACGTCTGACATCGGTTTGAAGTCGTATGTGTCAAAATTGAGCTTCTGAGATTGTTTAAACATTTCATCGAATATTGATTGATCACGTGTTTTTATCATCAGTTCACCAGCCTCTTTAAATCTCTTTTAAAACTCACTAATTGAACTCTGAAACAAGGGTCTACAACTGGCCTGCTTGTCATAAAACGCGTTCCTTTTTCAAGATACGGGTTATATTCCATTCCTAGACCAGTATTGCCTGTTAGAGCATCTGAGCTGAAACTTGGAATAACACTTCTTTTACTAGCTCCAGTAGGACTCACGAACTTCCCACCTTCCCAGTGGCCTGTATAAACTTCCTGAGTCTTTCTTTGAATTTTCCCGTTAAGTTCAGTAGTGTTTATTCTAACCACTTGCTTAACATCATCAAGCGTTGCGTTTCTCTTTAATTTTGCTTGCAGTTCTCGAACTCCGGTAACTTGTATTCCTCTAGCCATCTTGCGCTACCTCCTGAACGATAAACGTATTTTTCGAACGAAGATTACGTTCAGTGATAATCTCATATTTCCTTGTTTTTTGTTTCAACTCGTCAACTATCAATACATAATCCCAAGATTTTTTATAAGGGCGTAGCAAACGAATAACTTTCGCACCTTGTTGGATATCGCCAAAAAGCACTTTTGACCTATCGGTTCCTAAATCTGTGACATTGGCATACTTGATGGTTTCTACCTTTTCATTGTCAACATGTTCACCTTTATCCGGATTGTAATAGCCACCGTTTTCAACAATAAATACCAGCTTAGTGTCATATCTCATAGGAATCTTGCAACTCCTCTGCGTGGCAAACTTTTTTCTTTTTGTTTGTAGTTATACGCTTCGATATCATCTTCAAACTCATCTAAAAGTTGCCCATATGAAATAGATTCTCCTTCTTGACCGTAAGAGTTCATACCTTCGTTCCCTTTGCGGTTGAAACGCTTAATCGTACATTCAACTACAATATAATTTAAAGTTTCAGGAACACTCTCTAGAAAGCCTAAGCGTACGCATAACTGGCTAGATATTCTTTTGATAAAATCTTCCAACTGCTTATCAATTTCAGTATCCTCTATTTCTAAGGAACGTTTTACTTCTTCTAAGGTTTCACTCATATAACTGCCTCCTTTCAAAAAAAACAAAAAGGCTAGTCAATGACTAACCTTTGCTTTTACTAACTTTTTTCTTTGGTTTTATTTCAACAGCTTCCAAATAATTACCTCCGAACGCTTCAAGGTTCTTCTCGACTTCTTCAAAGCGATTTTTTTCAAGTTCCACTTCTTGCCCAACCTGATAAGTTTTCTTTGTGTGAATATCCATAAATGATTTTAAGACTTTATATTTTGCCATTTACCTCACTACCCCTCTGGTAATACGGTCGCTTGGAATACGTTATCTGCTTCCGGGAATGAAGGTAATGCTGTACCAGCAGCTTTCGTCCAAGTGCCAACTGGGTCAAGATTAGATTCATAAACCATAGCAATGACATTTCCTACTTTGTAATCATTAGAACCTCCAGATACCAAACGAGATTCTTCCGGAGTAACACCAAAGATTGATTCACCAGGATTTTCAGAACCAAACATAACCAATTTATTTTCTGGGAAATAACGCTCCTTAACAAGTTTCCCTTGCGCATTTTCTTTATAATATTTCGCATCATATGTCGCAATCGGTGGTAATCCAAATTGCTGCAACACTTGATTCAATGTTCCTGCGGTCGGTAGTAGTCCTGCGTCTTTGAAATATCCTTTAATGCCAGCATTCTGTAAGATGGCATTTCGAACTTTTGCGGATGTCAAAATTCTTGTCGGCATTGTATCTAGTTTAGACGCCCAATCTGTTAGCAATCCGATTATGTCTGTACTTGCTGATGAGAAATCAGCCGTCGCTTTGTGGTCTGCCGGCACACCGTAATCAACAACCAAATCATCCAGTCCATTTTCATCTAGCGTTACAGTACCGTTTGCCAATACTTCCATACGCATTTTTTCAACACGAGCGTTAACAGATGAAACCATTGTGTAAACATCATTGTAAACCTCTTGCTCCAAGAAACGTTGTTCTTCGGCAGTCCGAGGGTTTCGCAATGCAATCAAGTCTTTTTCTTTCAACTGAATTTTTCGTTTGATAAACGCCAATTCTTGTGCGCTACGAGAAGCTACACGAGAAGCAATTTCTGCCTCAGTATCAAAAGCATGTACACTTGCGATTGTTGGGATACGAGTACCTGCTTTCAAAATATCGAATTCTAATCCTTGAACCTTTCTTGCCGGGAATAATGTCTCCCCAAGTAAAGCTGGCGCTTGTCGATTATTTACATAATCTAATACATTTTTTTGTGAAAATAATTCTGCAATATTAGCCATTCATTTTTCCTCCTAAAATTAAGATCCGCTAGGCAGCGCTAGCATTTTTCCGTTTGCATCATAAAACTTAACTTCTCTCATTGCTGTCTGCGCAGCATCTGCTGGCTTAACTGGCAATCGTTCGATTAAGATGTGCCCTTCAATAATTACACCAACTGGTTGTGGTCCTTTTGACACATCGACATCATTGATTGTAATTCCTTCTGCAGTAGCATCATTGGCTGGAAAAACTGAACCTGCTGGTAGAATGCCATTCACTACTCCTGCATGTGTGTCGTCTACTTGCTTTGTAAATGACAAAAAGTTTTGAGATTTTAAAAAGTTAATTTCTGTGTATGTTTCTGTTTTTTGTACATAAACCATATTTCTTCCTCCTAATTGGTTGCCCAAGGATCATTCTCAGGCTTTTTGATTTGATTGTTAGCAGCTTGTGCCATTTGTGCGCCACGAGACAAGGTAGGAGTTCCGTTACCATCTAAAGGAACCTTTCCGCCTAATCTTTTTTCGTAATCAGCTCGGATGGCCTCTCTTTCAGCCTCAATGGCCGTCAAATACGTCTTGACATTGTTTGAAGTTGTTTCAGCATCCTCCGATACAACGAGGCTGAGTACCTCTTTAGTGGCTGTAACTCCCTTATCAACAAGCATTTCACTCGCTTGCTCAGACATCTTCGCAAGATTTTCTTTGCGCTCATACTCGGCGATTTTGTCCTCGAGTTTTTGGCGTTCATAATCTGCTTTGTCCTTATCATTCATTTCAGCTAGTTTGTCAGCTTCAATCTTTTCAGTCTTCCACTTCTCTTCAGCAGCGGCTACGGCTTTCTTAGTTTCTGCCGAAACCATCTTTGCCACATCATCACGAGAATATTTTTTACCTACTTCACTATTTTCCTGATCGCTTGGCGATGTTTGGTCTTGATTTTCTGCCGGCGTCGCATCTTGACCTTCAGAACCAATATCAGCAGAGAAATATTGTAAATTAATAGGTATAAATAACTGTCTTTTCATGGTTAATCCTCCGCGGTTACGCCGCTACCCGATAAATTTGATTAGTTACGCGAATCACTCGAAACAGCTCAATTTATAACGCCCTGAGCAGTAGAGGGCATAATAAAAAGCCCTATTTCTAGGACTCATTGTTTAGATATTCAATTGCTGCATTGTATTTCTTGATTCGTTCGAAATCTATTTCGCTTGGGTTCTGTATTCTACTTATATCACTATTGTGTCTGAGGTCGGCCAGTTTCACTTTCCTTGCAAGCTCATTGCTTTTCACTCTTTCAAGATACTGTTGATAGGAAAGCTGTTTAGATTTAGTTAAGATGGACACTGCCTGCAATACTTCGCCAGGTACGCCTCGCTCAAGTAAATCGGATAAAGTAAAATCCGAGTCTTCAATGACATCATGAAGAAGAGCTGCCGCTTTTTCTTCCTCGCTATCAACTAACGAGGCTACGAAAATAGGATGCTGAATATAATCAACACCTGCTTTGTCTTTTTGGTCTTTATGAGCTTCCTTTGCAATCTCTAAAGCCAGATTATAGAGTTTTGTCACGCTTTGCCTCCTTGATGAAATCATTTGCTTGTTCCTCTGATATTTCCTCATATAGTTCATATTTATCTGATTCATCTGAATAAAATAGAATCATTAAGCCTGTTTCTTTCCAGTCATTCAATTCTAAATCAAACCTAAAAACGTTCTTTCCTGAAACCTTAATGATTGTACCAAAATAATCAGAGTCAAGCAGTCGATAGAAAGTATTCTTCATACTACTTCACATCCTTTATATTACTTATGCCTTGTGGTCTTTGAAGAGACTCTGACAGCTGCTGCATTTCTTTGCTTAGATTTAATGCTTCATCTGACATTGGATCAATGACACGATATTTCTCATAAAGTTCATGTAGCTTACCATTTTTTAGAGTAAAACTGTCAGGCGTGTGGAATTGTAATTCGAATTCATAGCCCTGTGGAGTAAAGAAGTTGCAGTTTATCCCATTATAAGGATTAGAAGTGTTGTTCCAGTAATTTTTAACTGCACTTACATTATACCCCTTATTCTTCAAAGCGACAACGAACTCATTGAAATCTTTTGCCATATTATCAGCTTTAGAAATGGATGTGTACCTAACAACATCCCGCATATTACCATCGGGCTCACCTTTTACTTTACGAGTTAGTGAGTTCAACGTCTTCAATCTAAAATCTAACCCATCAAGAGTTGTTCCAACGTTGCCAGCAAGTTCTTTCAAATCCTTCGTTATTGTTGGCTCAGCTTTTTGGGCTTTAGAAAGCAAGTCTTGCGCCTTTCTTTCGGCTTCCGCTGTTCCTCTATCATAGTAAGCAGCTGTTGAACATCTGCAATTTGGGTGCATAGTTGGAGCATTTTCTCCCGGCTGCATCTTCTTTGTTTTGAATATTTTTCCGTCCAAAGGCTTGCAGATGGAACAAGCAGACGGTTCAGCAATGAACTCATAATCTTCATATCCAAATTCTTCATAACTCATTTTTTGAATCTCTGTTTGTATTCTTGCCGATTCCGTCCTCATGAGTCTTTCTGCCTGATACTTCGTAACATCGAATAAATCACGCAAAAAGAGAGCAGATTCACGAGGGTTTTTCCCTTGCACAATCGCTCGTATCAACAATTTATCAAGTTCTGCTTTTAACTCTGCTTGGTATCTCCATATATTCTCACTAAAGGTTGCTGTTTGATGCGAGCCTTTGACAATTGACTCGATTTTCTTCTGGTAGTCATTACTTATCGTCTGCCCCAAGATGCCCGCTTGTCGCTTATATTCTGCTATAGCTTCATTCGAAAGGATATCTGATAAATACTTTTGAAGGTCATCGGTAGTAGAAACCAGCTCAAAACCTATTTGAGACTTCAACAGTTCGAGCCTCGATGTCCGCATTGTCAGATTGTATATCTTAAGTTGATAGTTTGCTTCTTTTGAAAAGTCTTTGTTTTTGACATATTCCTTTGCCTTGCGAGCGAAAGACTCTACATCCATCTTTGAAGCACGTTTCTTTGCTTCTGTGATGCTAATTCCTTCACCTGATGCATAATTAGACCAGTTCGCTTCAATCTCTTTCTGAATCGAATCTAAAGCACTTTGAAGGCGTTTCTCAATCTCTTTGGAAATCTCTTTATCAGAAAAAATCTGTTGCTTGATGTGTTTCTGTTCTCTGTCGCGCCAATAAGTCATTCAATCACTCCTGTTCAATAGGAGCGGTTTCGGATGAGTCTTCTTCCACTTCTTTCTCTTGATCAAACTGAATGCTAGCAACCTTGTCGTTAAACTCTTTTTTTATCCGCTTCAATTCTTCATCGAACGGAACACCCGTTAACCTTTCAGCCATTTCACACAACGTTTGGTCTGATACGATACCAACCATACCTGCGATTACTTTCATGATTTCTTCGTCTGATTGCGGCACGTTCGGTGTAAATTTAATTTGGATAGCATTCACTTTGTCATATAGTTGCTCTTGCTCGTTGTTGTTAGAAATAGAAACAGACTTGATTTTGTCAACCAAGCCTTTTGAGTCTAAATTGTCTTTCAAACTCCATGAGTGAGTGAGCAACCTCAGACGTCGCATGATTGCTTTTTTTACCATACGTTCTTTATTCTTACGATCATTATCAGAGCCCCAACCTTTGAATCTGAATCCTATGCCTGACTGATTGGACCCGATGTTTTCGTCTGTAAAGTCAATCAATGCAGTAAAACGTAAAATATCAGCCACTGTTCTACTATCGTTTGCCTCCATACCGTTTACGTCATACTCTTTTTTTAGATAATAAGCATCCGGTGTGTCTCCGAGCTTTCCATCTTCATATACCTTTTTATCGCCTAGCACAAGCATTCTAGCTTTCATCATAGCGTTAAATACTTCGAGTTGGCTGTTATCTCCTGAATCATCGACCGCAGTATCAGGATTCCCTTTGATTACCAGATAAGCTTCAGATGTATCTTGCTGGAAGTTCGCCATTTCCGAACGTGATAAATCGTAGGCATCTATAGAGTCAAGAACTCTTTCGAAATCACTTAATCTTTCTTCGTTATTTATCCACTCATTAACTTGTACCGTGTCAAAATAACTCTCTACAATGCCGTTCTCTTCAAAAGTCGCATTGTCTAAGTCATCATTTTCAGCAATCAAGTAATAATTAAAGCCGCTGTTTGTGTACAGTTCTATCCTTGTCCAGCGTTCATCCAAAAACTCTTCCTCATAATAATGCACAGCACACAATGAACTTTTATCTTTTGTGTTGTCATAAATGACAAATGTTTGTTGCACATCGAATTTAGCCAAAGTCTCTTTCCCAAATTCATCGCGCCCTATCCATTCGTAAGCTCTGCCGAATGCAAACATATCACGCCCCATAAGCTGATTGTGATAGTCCTCGTTCGACTGACTCGAAAATTCGTTGATTCTATCAACCATAGATTCTTCACCACTGTATTTTAGAGGATTTCCTAACAATACTCCCAGTTTGAATGAAACGATGAAATTCGCAAAATCACTAGCAATCCGATTATCAGAACGTCCATCAGGCTTTTGCGGTCTATATTTGATATTGTTATCAGCTAGCATATATCTATTTAGCTGTTTCAGCCGCGGAACCTGTTTCTCTTGATGATGTCTAATAAAATTCACAATCATTTTCCAAACGTCTTCATGTTCGAAATCGATTACTTTTTCTACTTTCTCAGTTGTTTTATCTAACATTGAACGTTTCGGCAATCTGTCAACTGGCACCCTATACACCATATTTGCTTCTTTATCAAAGCGCTTCTTACCTAACAAATCAATCTGTCCGTCCATTTACTCACCTACAATCCTAATTTTTTGAATGTTTCTATAGTTTTTCTTACGTTTACTGGCTCCTGCTTTTGTTTCATATCTTGACTAAACGCGTATCTTGTCGCATCAATCGTGTGATTATCTTTGTCTTCTAGTCGCGGCTTAGGATTTCCATCCCTATCCGTCTGATAATCTATATTTTCGAATTCACGAGCAATATTAGGTGTTCTCAACGGATCAATGCAGATAAAGTCCAAATCATCTAACCATTCTTCTCCGTACTCAACGCTGTCAGGACCTTTTTTCACACCAATTATCTTTTTAGCACTATGCTCAATTCTTAATTCAGCAATGCTTTTCGGTTCTGCGCTATCGGCAAATATCTCATCGTTTTGATAGCCTTTATCATGTAATTTTTTGGCTAACTCACGGTTGCTAATCTTAACGCCATATATCTCATCAATTGCGTATATGCCATTCTTTTTCTTGTCATAATGCCAGCGAACAAATGCTAGTGGGTCCGTTGCATATCCGAAATCGACAGCATTTCTTATATTATCGAAGTTTGCCATCATCTCATCTGGGATGGAGCCTGCTTTTACTTGTAAATTATCAAACGGCACTACGCCGGAGCCGATTGCTTTACCGTCATATTCCCATTCAGCTCGCCGAGGATTTCTTTCTCTTGCTGCTTCTACCTCACTTAAGAACTCTTTCGAGATATAGGGATTATCTTTGTATGTCGAATGATGTACAAACGTGTTATCTGGTTGAAAGCTCGTCTCATACTTTTTATTTACCCACGATTGTTTTCTTTTTGGTGGGTTGTAACTGTAAAAGAACTTATAAAAAAGACCATCATCTAACTCTCCACGTAATAAGGAGTTAGTGATAGTCGTCACTTCGTCTTCTGTTTTAAATTCTGCTAGTTCCTCAATCCAGCCGATTGCAAATGGAAATTTGCTGTCTTTTAATGACTTGATTCGCTCTGGGTTTTGCGCTCCTCTGAATATCATATAGTTTCCTCGAGGAACATAAGTTATTCTAAGTGGAGATTTATTAAACTTGAATAGATGGGTCACTCCCTGCTGATCAATTGCCCATTTCATTTGTTCATAAACCGATTGTTCAAGCGTATTATCTACATAACGGATACCAACAGCATTAACGGCGTATCTCATTAATAGCTGAGTAATGATATGCGCTATATCAGAAGATTTGCCGGAACCCCGACCACCTTTACAAACTATATTTAAGATATCGCTGTTTAGCGTCACTAACCAAACAGGATGAAATTTTTTCGGCAATAATTCAGATAACTTTTTAGCCATCAGCTACACCGCTTATATCATCAATAAATGTTGGAACTTCAGCTACTTCTATCTGTTGCTTATCAACAAAAGCAGCATTAATTTTATAGAAATGCTCTAACGCCTGATTACGCTCCTTGAAACCGGCTGAATACTCACTGATTTCGTGTTCTAATACTTCATTTGTTTCCGGGTCCCTCTTAACCACTTCAAACCGCTGCGGTTCCCCCTTTGCTATTGAAGCAGTAATAGACAAAGCCTCTTCCATGCTCAAGTGCTTCTCTATCTGCAATTCTCTAGTCTTTTGTTCAATATAAGCTTTGATTGCAGTATTTTGTAGTAGTTTATTTGCATTTGTATTTGTGTATTTTGTGCTATACCCAGCCTTTATTGCTGATTGAGTTGCATTCCCTGTGATGATGTACTCATCAGCAAATGTTCTTTGTCTTGGATTTAAACTCATTTTCCATCACCTTCTTTCTTAAATTAATACGTGTTTTTATACGATTCCCCCTCGACACGTATTCGAATACGTGTTATAATATATATATAGAAAGGAGATAGATATGAACTCTAAGGAAGTTATCAAAATCATTGAAGCTGATGGTTGGCAACTTAAAAATGTAAAGGGTAGCCACCATCATTACAGACATCCTTCGAAAAAAGGAAAAGTCACTGTTCCACATCCGAAAAAGGATTTACCAATCGGAACAGCAAACAGCATTTTGAGGCAAGCGGGTTTGAAATAATCCGCTTCTCCTTAGAATCTATCTATCTCCTAAAAATTAAGAGGTGAACCCTATGTTTATTTACTACGCTATTTTCAATATTGCTGAAGACGGTATTAATGTTTCCTTTCCTGATTTAGATGGCGCATTTACAAGTGGTAGCGATATGCACGAAGCCTTGTATATGTCTAAGGACTTGCTAGCTGGGTGGTTAATCAACGCTGAGGATGATGGCGAAACTTTACCTACACCTTCTCAACCTGAGTCTGTCAAAGTCCCTGAAGGAGATTTATTGATTCCTGTAGAAGTTAACCTTGAAGTTTATCGTGAGAAGTTCAATAACCAGCTCATCAAAAAAACTTTAACCATTCCTAAATATCTAAATCGGTTAGCTGAAGAAGAAAAGATTAATTTCTCGTCAACATTAACAGAAGCGTTAAAAAGAAAGTTAGGAGTCTAGTTTTATACTAGGCTTCTTCTTTCTGTACTAAAAAAGACCCCGGTTAGGAGGTCTTGACTTTATTCTTCTCTTTGCACTTCGGGCATTTGAATATCCACTTATCCTCAATACGTTTGCTAGATATGACATCGATATCGTGCGGAATACTGTTTCTGTTTTTCTGCACATCAAAAAGAGTAAACCCGTTAAACTTGTGCCCGCAATTACATTTAATTTCCATACGCTTCAAATCCTTTTTTTGATTATTATACCACCGAATGAAAGCGTTTTGAATATAACTTTATCGTTTTATGATTTATCTTCCTCCAAAATAAAAAGAACGCCTAAGCGCTCTAATCGAAATTATCTATCAAAACTTGATGAAGCACTTTCCCTACCCTGTTGATCATGTCCTCATCTTGCTCCTCGTACCCAGCCTCGTAAAATATAGCATGGGTTAATTCGTGGATTACTGTCTGGTCTTTTCTTTCGTCACTGATATCACTTAAGACAGCTATTTCAGCTTTCTGATAGTCACAATTGCCTATAAAATCTCTACTTCCATCTATCTCAATAAAGGGCTTTTCAGTCAATGCATATACCACACCACCGACTTTTATTTCATTCTTTAGTTCCATGATTTTATTTCCTCCATGATGATATAATTATAGTGAAAGCGAGGTGGAACATATGGCAGGTAGTAAAAAATGTAGTCCTAGCCCTAAAGTGAAACAAGCAGCAAAAACTCTTTCAACAAGCAAGTCTGCTGCGAAAAAGTCTAGTGCCGGTAAAACACTAGCTAATCACAAAAACAAGAGTCACTAGGACAAAAAGAGACTTGGATATTAACCCGAGTCTCTTTCTTTATGTACTAGCAATCTACCTAGTCGGTCACATTCCAACATCCTCCGCCGTGCACTCCTCAAACCGTGCCCATCTTGCCTCGATTGCTAAAAGACAGCGCAGGAATCGAACCTGCATACTCCCGATTTACCATCAGGCGCATTCCACTCTGCCAGCTGTCTTAATGATGGGCGCTTACGTCCCACTGTTTCACTGTCACAGCTTAATCATAAGAACTCCCTTCAAGAGTAAGTATAATTCTCACTACAACAGGTTAGCCGCACAGCAGCTCTTTCTAGCTTAGTGTTTCCCAATCTTCTGCCAGCATATCTGATTGCGATGCTAGCCACCCCACTTGAATTTGATTGCTCGTAGTTTTTATTGCTAAAGCATCTGTCACAGTCCAAAATTCATAGTGATTACCTCTTTCTTTCGTCCTCGCTTGGGACACATCGCTGAGAGGTGTGCGAGGTTCTGTTAGTAAACTAAGCAAGGAAACTTCATAAGATCCTTGATTCCTATTCTACGCATGGTAGATAGGACAAAATCGCTCACAAATCGGGATAGATTAACTCACCGAGGAGTTTTCCACATCCTTTTAATAGTTTTCAATCTGCGAGCGATATATAAGCTAAACATCTACAAAGCTTTTCCTGTTGTGTGTTCTCCCGTGATGTTTAAACTTTTTGATACTACCATTTTATCAAGAAAATTAGGGTCGAAAGTCTAACAATCGTCTAAATATCTAATCCCAAATCTAAAGCAATTTCTTTGAAAAACTCATTTCTCAATGTAAACGCCGTTGCTCGGCTACAATACACCATGTTGTTATCGATTAACCCTTGCATGGTGTAACGTGGGTACTTTTTCATATACAACTCAAAAATGATTGTCATTGTATCTTCTCCTGCACCTTGGAGGACATTATCTATAACTCTCTTATTTCTTTCCAATGCTGCCAGCCTCTTATCTTGCTCAATCGTAATCATTAGATTGTCTTGACTGTCATAGCTCGCTTTCGTTCCTTTGATGTCTCTATTAATATCAGACTCACGATATGGATAGCGTAGTTCTTCTTCACGTTTTCTAATATGTTCGTCTGTCTCCGGGTAATCCGCTAGAATATCCTTGATATAGTTAAACGTTGATTTTCTCAAATCGTCAGTCTCCTTTCTTACTTTTTAAACAGCACTTTAATAGCTGATCCTACAATCATAAGAGATATTGCTATAGCAATGCTTACGGCAATCATCGTTCCACATGCAATTAAAATATCCATCAACCAAATCGCCCCTTCTGCAAAATGATATATTTATCAAATAAATATCAGAAATATTTAAATAGTGATATAATACCCATATAAAATCCATCTTATGGAGGAATACTTATGAACTCATTTAAAGCAGGACAGATTGTCTTAGTGAAAATAGATTTCGATGATAATATTTGGGTTGTAATAATGAGCCAAGTCTCTAAATGTTCTTTTTCAGGCATACTTTTTCCTCCCATCTCCGGACAGCAATCTTTATTTTTTTATGATAATCAGATCATTATGGAGTTTTCTGATATTTCTTAATCCGCTTTCTTCTCCCTATAAGCCACATACACAAACATCGCAACTATCAGTATAATCAGCACGGCAACGGATATGTTATAGCTCATTACGTTTCACTTAACCTTTTAAATAAATCATCTAGCAAAGGAATCCCTTGTGATAACTCAAAATAACGTTTGTTGCGACTTTGCTTAAACTTGTTATCAACAAGAATGTCCGTCCAAGCATTTCTAGTTTGGCTATCTGTGGTATCCAAATACGCAACAATAGTTATGTTGAATCCCCATTCCCATAAGCGGCATGATTTAACTGTAAATTTGACAGTTCCGCCTAAAATTGGAATTTCGTACTTGTCGTATTTGTAAGTGTCCACTTCGACATATTCTATTCTTCTTCGTTTAAACAGGTTCATTCTCCCGACCTCCTCAATGTAATATACGCAGTTTTATAGTAAAGTCATTTGAGTGACATTGTTCTTAATTCTATCGATTGATTGTTCAAAATATTCTTCGTTATTTTCGAAACCTAAAAAATTTCTTTCGTTATTAATCGCCGCGACAGCCGTTGTACCTGATCCCATAAAAGGATCAAGGATTGTGTCATTTTTTTTTGAAGAATTAAGCAGTAGATTAGTTATTATATTCAATGGTTTTATTGTCGGATGCCCAAATTGATGTTTGTCTTTCACATTCATCGGCTGAACATATACTGTTTTAGCTCTATCATAATTTTCTGGATTACAATATCCGTTTTTCCTAAAGTACAGACAGTATTCTTTATCTGTTAAATACTTGTTATTAAAAAGGGGCGCTGCATTTGTCTTTTTCCAGATAATAATGTCAAAAGAACACCCATGCTCTTTCACAAAAAAATCAAGATACATAGGAATCTGTTTGTGATTACACCATATGTACAAATTAGGTGTTTTCAGAACTCTCAACATTTCGCTTAAAATCCCTTTGTCAAAGCCTTGAGTAAGATTATTTTCTTCAATTTGATCATTCATTTTTTGAATGCTTTTCGCCAGTTTAGAGTTGCCGCCAGCTTTTACATTATCTATTTGATAGGGCGGATCAGTAATTATTAAATCAATACTTGCGTCTGGTATACGCTTCATACCTTCCAAGCAGTCCTCATTGTATATTTTATTTAGTTCAATCATATTATTCACAAAAGGAGTAAAGATATCTTTAACGCCGGCCGGCTACTCCGCTCCTCTCGATTAGTTTAAATAAATCCTAGCTTCTTCAATACTTCATAAATAATGATTAATACAACAAGCACAAGCCAAGGATTCCGTTCTAAATATTCCCATAGATTCATCCCTTAACCTCCGTTGCTTCCTGTTCTTCGGCTGTCATGAAGAGAAAAGGATGTCCGAGTGCCATACCGTGCTTTTTCGTAAAAATGGCATTGCTTTCCACAGTCTCCACTATTTCGTAATCATCGTCCGCAATAACTAGGTCACCCGCTCTAAACTCATTCAGCTTTCTACCTTTCGAATGAAAATGCTCTGCACGTTTGAATAGTGCTATTTCTTCTGTGGTAGCATCAGGATCATGAGCAATTGCCTTTTCGTGTAAAGTAAATTCCTTAAATGTACCTGCAGCAGAATCATAGAATTTAACTGACTGCATTTCTGTCATACTATTTTCAATTACTTTGTAGATGTAACCGAAAGACGAATCCTTTTTGTAATACTCCCCGACCTTGAAAGTCTGCTGATTATCTTCTAAAAGTTCTAAACGTCCAATCACTTCATTCAGATGTTTTAAAGTGATGAACGCAGCCATTTTCACTTTGTTACTGGTCGTCCCAATACCGTTTTTGATATTCCTTAGATCCCTTGCAGTTTCTCTTAATTTCTCTACATTGATTTTCTGTTCTGTCATCGCTGGTCCTCCTCCACTTTCACCGCAAACGGCCAGTAACGCTCGTCGATTGCTTTGATTTCTGATTCAGTGAAAATTGTTTTTTGATTAGGCATAAGGCAAACCTTAGTATGAACTATTTGTTGTTGTCCGCTCTTACAATCTATAGCTAGTCGCCCAAATCCATTAACAGTTTTATCAAGCGGCAATTCGACATAATAAAGCTGCTCCTGCTGAACTGTGTAGTTGCCAGTGACAAATGCAACACATAATATTTTCTCTAACTCTCGTGCACTATTAGCAATGATTTTGCTGTCCTCGTTGATTCTCCCATCATTCATGACTCTGGAAACCACTGTACTTACCCATCCAGACGGATTGTCTTCAAAGTATTCCTCAACAATCCATTTCGGTAATACAACAGGCTTGTTCTGTTCATCGAATAGCTCGATGATTTTTTGTGCATATTCCATTGCTCCTTGTTCTGTTTCAGATTCATCGTAAAAATCCCAATCAGACTCTAGAAATTCTTCTAAAAGTCTTGCTACAGCATTCATACGTTTATTTCGGTCCATAGCATTCCCGAATGCTTTTCCGAATTTCTTCATGTCTTCTGCTGCTCTGGATGTAGGAGTTCCCTGATTGCTCAGTTTTCGCAACTGCTCATAAGCATCAGCTTTCTTCTGCAGCTCTTCCTGCTCGGCTTGAATTTCTTCGAGATGATTTATAGCCTGATATGATGCTTCTGCAAAACCAGTTTTATAAGCATCCTTCCACGGCCCTGAATTTACATCTTTTTTTACATCTAGTATTTTCTTTATCTTTTCCTCTACCATACTCATTTCTCATCCTCCAAAAATTCTTGCATCCGATTAGCAGCAGACTTAACGAACTCACGTTTTTCATCAACTGCTTCGTTGTATACTTTGTCAATCGTTTCTCGTAAACTATTTCTTAGTTCTTTATCTGTTACTTCAAATCTTGCAACTGAAATCGGACGTATATCATCATCGTCAAGATGCCGCTCTAGTTCATCGATTCGCTTATTCAGCCGCTCTAATTCTGCAATTTCTTCACGCATAACGTGGAATATTTTCATTGGATTCATTCCGCTACCTCCAAATAGTAAATATTGTCCGTCACAGTAGATTTACCATCACTGTACATATCCATATTTACCCACTTATTTTTCTTGATATCGTATATCAGCTCATTGTTATGATTCACAAACCATTCATTTGTTACAATCTTCCTGCCTTCTTTATCAGCGAATATTAACGGATTCGACGTACACGCATAAGCTCTGACTAGTTTTCCATCAACGACATCACCGCAGTTGTTTTTAGGCTTATCAGCTGTGTAGATAGACCGCAGATGTTCAGCATTTCTGATTCGTTCTTTCATTCCACTTCACTCTCCCCTGTATCGTCTTTTGCTTTTGCGTAGCAATGGATATGGCTCCCAAGTGAAGAAAGTACCTACTTGCCACTTTCCGCCGAATAATGCTGATGCCATTACTAAAGCAGATAAAACCAAGCCGATTACATTCCCTATTAGAGAGATAATGCTTAATAATATGTTCATTTATTCGTCCTCCTCTATTTAAACGACCAATGCCGCATATCATTCCGCAATGGCCCTCTTGCCTGTGTTTTTTCCAAGTCAAAGTGTGCATTTGTTGTTTTATGCTGTGCAAGCGATTTGTTACGCTTAAAGTTCTTGTTTATATTCCGTCTATGGACCATGTGATGTCCTCCTTGTGGAGTTCTCACAATTACAGTATTTTGGTATTCGCTAACAATTTCGCCGATGATGGATTCACCATAGATTGTTTTAAAATGTTTCATGTTATGACCTCCAGTGCTGAGAAGGCTCTCGCAAATAGGATTGCCTCACACTCATCTTCTGATGGTTCCAATTTGTAGAGGTCCTTCACCATTTCAATGGCTTCCTGCTTAACAAGGTCACGCTTTTTATTTTTGATGCCAACACGTTTCCGCCATTCGGAGGCTTTAACAACATTCACGAAATAGCCTTTTTCTTCCAAACATATTTCCAGGGTTCCTTTTAATTTGGCCAACACTTCGTACACAACAGGATTGCGCTGTACTTGAATTCCCTCGATATAGACAAATGCTGCTTCAAACTTTTTGCACAAGGTCATACATTTTTTTATTGTTTCGCGTATCCTTTCGTTTGTTGGGCCTAATGGCCGGATAACTCCATAGGCGATAATTTTAGAGTTATCCATTTCCATCACACACCAACCTGTTGCCGTTGTTGACTGGTCAAAAGCAATTAAATTCATTCGATGTGGCTCCATTCTCTATTTGGTTTGTACTGCGTTTTTATTGCATCGCCGATGATAATAAGTTTTTTTCGGGCTCTTGTTACTGCCACATAGGCCAAGTTTTGATAATCATTTTCGCTTGGCTGGTACGCCACTACATCCCATTCGCTGCCTTGTGATTTATGAATCGTCAAGCCGTAGGCCAAGTCAAAGTTTTTTTCTAGGTCTTCACGACTCTTGAATGTAATGACAATATCGCTATCCTTTTTCTGTGCACTGTATGGCGAAATGATTTTGAATATTTGTCCATTGTAGAAACGGTCTTTTTCATTCGTTTTCGCAACAATTACGTCATCAATGCTGAAATTCGGTGATACAGTGGCTCGGCCATCTTTTACCCGCTGCTGCTCGTTTATTACTTTGACATTATGGTTAGTGAAGGATAAAGCAACTTCTGCCCCTCTTTGAAAGGCCTCATCAGAATTGCTTACAACCTCAATATTTGGCAGTGACATATTTGAATTTTGGGGAATGCCTAGAATTTCTCTACCAAGTGCAATAATGTCAGCAGATTCTGACCGATGGTTTTCTTTCAGTTCGGTTGTATTGAAAATTTGTTGGATTCGTTCAAATGGTCGCCCATATTCAATCGGTTCCAGTTGGTTCTTGTCGCCGACGAAAATGAGTTGTTGATCGTCGTAAATGCGCATTAACTTGGCAAACATTGGCGTAGACAACATCCCGCTCTCATCAATAACAATTGCATCGCAATTGGATGGATTGTAAACAAAACTGTGAATCGTTTTTACCACCACTTTGCTGCCTTTGATTTTTGATTGTAAGGCTTCACGTGCTTTGTGTGTCGGCGCTAGTACCACGACATGCTTTCCGTTTTTTTCTAATTGGTTGATAATTTCGGCTGTGACAAAGCTTTTTCCGGTCCCTGCTCCACCAACCATGCAAGAGACTTGATGCTTCAAACAAGTTTCTAATGCGATACGCTGTTCTTTGCTCACATTGAGGTCACGCTCATAAATTTGGTTGAATGTTAGCTTGTTTCTTGGTAGGCTATTAATTTCTTTGGAAACATACAGTGTGTCTCTTGTGGTTAAGTAATATGGCTCTTCGTAGAGCACAACACTTGTGCCTTCCAAATTGTCAATGGCTAGAGCCACAACATCGCTTCGATTACTTTTCATCTTGTCGGTGACATCCACAAATACTCTGGCTTGTCGTTCTTGTTCCTCGGTATAGTGAATGTCATAGCGAATGATTGCATTTTTTGCATTTTTGAAGGCGTAGCGATCAAGCTCCATGAACACCATAAATGGGTTCTCTCTCTCTAAAAGGGATTCAAAGAAATCAACAGGGTCGTAATGGTCCAGCCTTCCTTGATAATTTTTCGTATTCTTAGCGAAAGCATAGGTGTAAGTACCTTCAATATTTTTGACCAATGCTTTCGAATACTCTCTTTTCATCGGTAAATCACTTCCACTTCTTTTTCTGGCAACCCGTCAAGGATTGCTTGTGCTTTAGTCTGTTCAATAAGGTCAGCTGCTTCATCATGCCATCGTGCCATTTCTGGATTGTTGAGTGTGTCTGTTAAATACAGGTATACTTGTCGATAAGTTTCATTTCGACTGCCTTCAGCAATGCCATGCTCCAATACTTGTTTTAACAATTTTGCTTGTGCGTGGTTAAAATCTAGCAGCGATTTAGAGCTATGAGAAAAGTCAACCACATTGCCACCTGTTTTGCGTTCTGAGGGTCTAAACTGAGCCACGCTGACCATTGTGCCAATAACTGTTGAAACGTCTGAGAACGCCAATGGATAGCCCATGAGCTGAGCTACTTTCTTGCTAGCTTCATCAATTTCCAATTCGAGCATAGTGGCAACTCCTGTTACAACTGCCCTGTACTCTTCTTTATTCATCTCTTCATCTGCCATCAAGATGATTCGCCAACGGTTCGATTGGTTATAATAATATTTTGCTGTTGGATAGACTAAGCCGAACAAGCCTTGTCCTTCCAATTTCTTTTCGATTTCTTCTCTGGTGTAGTCCGCATCATCAACATCAATTGATATCAAACGTCGTCCACCTTCGTATGTGTCATCGGATCGTTCGTTATCCTTGAATATTCCATCAATGAAATAGGCCAAACGGTATTTTTTGATGTGCTTATATTCTTCTTCAGTTGTTGCCCCAGACAGCAACTCAATACCATTTACTTTTTCAGATTCAATACTGTCCACATCAGCAAGGAATGATTGTAGAGTCTCTGACGGACTATGCTGTACTTCGCTTCCAACGAAACCGGTTCGTATGTTGAGAGGAATCTCGATGGTCATAATGGACTGCAGGAGCTGCTCTTGTTGCATAGCCACAGCTTCTTCTTGTTGTTCTTCTTCCTTTAGCTGTTCTTCAAACACATCCATTTCGTCCTTGTGTTCGAATCCTCTAAAATCAAAAGCAAAGTCAGGAATGACCACCCATCGTGCATTTTCTTTTCCAATCTTTTTATTCGAATTGAATTGCGTAATATTTAGTTCAGGCAATTCTTTTAGAGTTGCAGCAAGTTCTTGTGAGCCTACTGTCTTTTTGAACTCTGTTGGTTTCATAAACCAATTCCCCTCGTGTTTACGAAAAGTATTGATTCTTAATCGGTCAAGCGCATTGAGGATTTCAGCTTCGTCAAAGATATTTTTCTGATAGAGAGCAAACATCATTTTTTCAGCTTCTTCCACATCAGCCAGCTCATCTATAATCACTTTGGGATTCACATTCCTGTTCCTAACCTGAACAAAGCCGATTTCATTTTGATATAAGAAACGGTGTCCATCGTACTGAAGGTTCAATGATTGGTCATCGAGAATCACTATAGATGGTTTAATCCAATTCACTCGTGTTCGATTGATAACTAATGTACGTTCTGCATTCCGATAAATCATCATGCTTTCTTCGAACTCATCCGCTACATTCAAATCAAGCGATTTTTTCGAGTAAGTAGACCCTTTCGCTACGCTGGTCAAATAATTAATTTTTTTTAGATACACGACTTTCTTTTCGTGCGTTTCGTTTATAAAGTTTTGAGTTAGATTCAAATTTGAAAAGGTTGCTATCTGGCTCCTGTCCAGTCCTAACTCAAGAAGTAATTCAAAGGTTCTGTTATAGCCGCCGATTGCTAGAAAAAGCACTTCATCCATTTTTGTATACTGTGTTAAACTTGTTGAATGAATTCGGTTGTATATTTTCTTGAGGTTCTTTTTTGATTTGTCGAAAATGATTTCGCCCAACTTGCTTGCCCGCTCCTTTCGTGATATACTGAGAGAAATTAAAGATGATTTTTTTCGGGATATTCCTTTCGTGACTTTGTGAAAGTTACAAAAAAGGGATATCCTTTCTATTTACCATTAATAAATGTTTTATCTATTTACTAGCTGTAACTTTGTAACCAAATCGCTAGACACTTAGAGCGACAAGGGATTTCGTGGTTACAAAAAAAGTTATGTGGTGGGTACAAATACAAATATTTTCCTTTTTTAGATTAAAATTTTCTCATTTAAGGTTATTTCTTGTGCTGTGTAACCACCTTGTAACTTTTTTTGTAACTTCTCTCAATCCCTTGCGGTTCTAAGGCTAAACCCACTTTTTGGCACTTTGTGAAAAAATCGTTTGTAACTTTTTTTGTAACTTTTTTTCGCATTTTTGATTCCATTGTGAAATAACGCTATTGTTTTAAACAAAGAATACTTAAATACCAATACTTACAGCTTGTGAATTCAGCTTGTGAACACAATTTGATTAAAAACCAATTCAAGCCATACATATCAGCGTTTTAGACTTGTGAATTCATTTTTTTAGAATGGTAAATCTTCATCTGGAATGTCGATTGCATCCGATCCATCACTACTATCATCCAACGGACCGAAATCGTAATTGCGATAAGGGAAGTCTGGATTTTTTTTATTTGGTGAAACGGTTAAGTTCATCAAGAACTGGCTGCCGATTACTTTTTCAAGAGCAGTTGTTGTCGCATATTCATCTACTAAATCCCCATTAGTAAACCCTACGCCTGCCATCGTTCCGAGTTTCAGTAGTGTTCGCCCATTTTTTTCTTTGACAAACTCAGGTAATGCATCATCAAATGACATGTAAATGACTTCCAAACGGTTTTTATCTTCACCTGATACAACTTCTAACGTAATAGCAAGCTGTGTCTGTCCACTTTTACTAACGTTTGCTTCTGCTGATTTTAAGCGTACCGGATAAGTTCCAGCCTCTAGTTTTGTACTTTTCGCTACCTTGTCAGTTTTTGGATCAAATCCTTCTTTTTTAATTTGGCTCAATGTTTCTAATAATCCCATGATTTATTTCTCCTCTTCGTTTGTATTTGTTTTTTGTAATATTGGAAGCAATTCCATCTGTTTGATGGTTTGCAGATTACCGATTAATTGGTCTTTTGCTCGTGTGGCCTGTGTTGGCTGTAACACGATGGTTCGTTCTTCTACCTGTGTTTCTTGATTCTTTAAAATGATTAACCTACCAACAATAGGAATAATCCCCATGATGGCATCAATGTTTCGAATGTCGGGTTGGAATTGTGTATAAACCCCTCCGGACTCTCTTGTAACTTCTACTTTCTTCTCATGTGCAAATATCAATACATTTTTGCGTAAATCTTTTAAGCTTGCGATAAAATCAAGCATCACTCTATCAACAATGGCGTAGTCTTTGATTTCCGGCATGCCAGAAGTTGTGGACTTTGATTTTTCATTCAGCCAAAACTTTTGGAATGTTGATAAGTTGTCTATAACGATGTTCTCGTATTCGCTAACGTGTTTTAATAAGTAGTGATAGAATGTCTCTAATTCGGCTTGAGGCTTCTTAGAATTCATCACAATGATGTCTACGTGCTCTAAAGTTTCCAGTACGTGGTACATGCCATCTGTTGAAAAAACAAGTGTTCTTCCAGTGAGTGATTTAACCATTGATGTTTTACCTTTGCCTGGTTCCGAATAGACAAGGATCATCCAATTGTCGAATCTCTTAATGTCTTTTGCTTTGATTATTTCCATTGATTTACCTCCGTTCAATCAAGTCCAGAACATTCTTAAAACCAATGATTTTTTTATTGGCTCGACAATATTCACAAGTTCCACATGCTGAAGGCTCTGCTTCTCCGTTTTTGACTCTTAAAAATCTGGGTAGCTTTTCTTCTACATACTCAAGTTCCCTAGCAAAAATCTCTTGATCAAAATTAATGGCCTCGATATTTGGTGGATTTTGCTTTGATACTGCAAAAATGTACGGAGTGAACTCTTTACCATATTTTTGTTGCAGAAGTTCTCTATAAATTGCCATCTGTAAAACATAGCCATACTCTTCTACAAACGATCCCCAATTATTATCACGAGTGGACCATAGCTTTCGTTCGATTTCTCGTGTCGTTTTTAAATCAACGAAATAACCTTGGTCTATGTTCAAACAATCAATTTTTCCCTTCCACACTGCTCCGAATAATTCACCCGTGATGATTATTTCCTTTTCTCCTTGGTACAATTCATGAAAGAAATCATCCTCATTAATTCGTTCTACCATTTTTTCTGCTAAGATAAACGGCGCCCGCAACGTCCCTTTTTTTGTCAGCATCTCTTCTTGATGCCTAGTCAGGAAATCTTCATGTGCTGCATTGCTTTCAAAGGCACTGTGAACATAATTACCAACAAGAAATGCTTCTGTGTTATCTTCTCGAAACGTACCATTTAGTTCTGCTGCAGCTTTGGCTTCGCACTTATCGAATTTCTTAAATTGAGATACTGACATATATTGCCAATCCAGCTCATTCGAATAATAGTTTTGCTCAGTTGCATCCATTCGCCTTCTCCTTCCTATAAGTTATCGAGAATCCTCATGATGGAGTTCCCTAGTTTCAAATGCTTGTCTATATCATCAGTCAAATCAAAGTCATCTATATAAACTTCTAGAAGCTTTGTATAGACTTCTTGCTTTAGCTCCAATTTTTCTGCAGTAGCAGAGGATTTGCTCGCTGTATACTCTTCCAATGTTGTAATGACTCTTTTCCCGTCTATTTTTTTGACTTCGATAAATCCGCCCGTTTTTAATTGGCTGATGTACGACTTCACTGAGTTTTCGTTGATTTTAAGAGTTGTGGATATCACTTCATTGGGTGCATCTGGATATTGCTGGATCAAATCAGCCACACGCTTTTTGTTGTTCATGCTTCCACTCCTTTAACATAGTTAGTTGCATTTCTAATAGATGGATGTATTCATCGACATCAAACTCAACGCTTTCCTGCATCACTTCAAACTTGTCACGGACAATTTGAATGTCTGAGTCTTGATAAATAGATACAGTATTGTCTTTGTACAAATCCATGATTAATGATGAACCTGGTCGGTCATCGTTTTCGTGCATGATTAAACGGTCGGGGATGGTTTCACTCCAATAGAGTTTGGACATTGTTTATGCCTCCTTTAAAAACTCATCTCTCATTTTTGTTGCCTTGTCTATATCAAACACAATATTTTCATCGAAAAACTCATGTTCCACATAGACAAAACTCTCTCCAAGCTCTTCTAGCTCAGTAATAATCCAATTTAAATGATCAATAGTAGTTGAATTACTTATGACAATCACTTTCTTCCGTGGTATAATCTTTACAAGAATTCGTATTGTGTTACCTCATGGCTGGACCCGTTGGCAGACGAGTCTGGCTTTTTTAGTGCTTGTTCCATTTCATTCATAATTTTGACAAACTTCATTTCTTGGTTGGTTAACGGTCTATCGTACATCCCGACAGTTTCCATATCATCTCTCAACTGAAATAGTTTTGTTGTAGCGACAACTATGGTTTCATTCATGTTTCTTATCCTCCTTGAATTTCTTAATGCCTTTCCCACACTTTGTGCAATAAGGTCCGCCATAAGACTCTGCCTTCCATAAATCCCGATCATTTAACCTTACTTTGACATCACAATCTGGACATCTAAATACATTACTACCTTGTAAATAGCGGTTAAATTGTTGTTTAGTATCCATGCATTCACATCCTTTCTATATTTAGTTTATTTCTAACCTCGTGTATAATAGTTCTGAAAGCGAGGTATTAAATATGTTAGTCACTGATATTTCAAAATCAGAAGTAAGAGTATTAAAGTATTTAACAAAACCACAATCTTCTCTCGGAAGATCTCCAAGTTACGTAGCAGCAAAATTAAATATGGGTGAAAACACAGTAGAAACTATAATAAATAATTTGGTATCTGAAAATTTTCTTAAAAGTGGTGTTAGTGACGGAGAATACCGAATAACTACTGAAGGAAAATTATTTCTAGAAAAGTACAGATCATCGATTCTATCAACTGTTCTAAAAAGTTTTATAATCCCTATTATTGTTTCTGTCATTACAGTGCTTGTCCGTGATTATCTATTTAAATAAATCTAATAAGTAACTAGCAATAATTGTTGTGATAATCGATACAACCACTGGAATGACAATTGAATAAAATTTACTTTTAGAAGTGGCAGATTGTTTGGTTGCTACTTCTTTTTTCATTTCTCTTCACCCTCTCAATATTTTGTCTTGCTCTAATAAGTGGTTCATTGAGCTTGTACCATCGGTTAGCTTCTGCTAAACCTTTCATAAGTAATTCTGATTTACTCATACGTCTAAAAACCCCGCTTTTAATAACCCAAGAGTTGCAAATACGCCCACCGCCATACCGGCAATTAACATCAATGCATAAGCAATGTTGTAATAGCCAAGTGCCGCCATCACAGCAAGCGTTGCAAATATTTTCAATAGACTAAAGAAGTCTTTTACTCGTTTCATGAAATCCCTCCTTAAAATATGTGATAAACAACCAATGCCAACACTGCTAATACCTCTAGCGTGTATAAATATTTTTCGAATGCGTCTAGGTTCACGCTGTTTCCCCTTTCGCTATTGCCATTTTTCAATGACTTCTGACTTATTTCGTTTAAACTTATTCTCTTCTCGCCATTTCAAAAATCTATCAAAAAGTTCGGCCTCTATTATTGGCATATTATATGTGGGCAATCTGTACCCTTCTTTGTAATCTGGATGATTCTTAAATTCTTTCAATAGCTTTTGAAACAGCGATTTGTGCAATCGATATCCAAAAAATATTTGAGCCTCATCCTTCGCCATCCAAACTTGATTTAGCTCTACCACTTTACATACAGTCATCTGAGACATTCTTTTTACTCCTTTCTCATTAAAATCGAATTAATACGAACATACATTCTTTTTTGATTGCTATTACATAGTTATTGAGCTAGAATGTAATTGTTAGTTACTATTCAATTCCTAGAATATATTTAATCCGGATGATATATTCCTTGGCTTTCTTTCCATCACGCCGACCATTGACGATATCAGATAGATAAGGTTTTGAGATATCTAACAATTTTGCTAAATCAGTGAATGTCATTTTTCGCTTTCTCAACTCTGTTCTAATTTGAATATCTAAATTTTCTGACATGTTCTGACCTCCCTTATTATTTTTGTAAGCTAATTTATTCACTAATTTCGTAAAAAACATTGACACTTTCTATATAATTATATAGAATAAGTTTATAGTTAAATAAGCTCTGTTAAAAGCCTTGATGATTCACAGCGAAACCGTCTCCCAACGATTAGGTGTATTGTTTTGGTTTAGTTAAGTGAACTTATTAGCAAACTAATTAGCTTACGAACACAGTATATTATATAATTGTATAGACGTCAAGAGTAAATTATATAATTATATAGATTTCGTGTTCGTATAAATAGGATGGTTGATATGACAACATTTGAACGTGTAAAAAAATTAGCAGACTCGCAAAAAATATCAATAGTAGAGTTAGAAGAAAAGTTAGGCTTCGGTAAAAATTCCCTATACAGATGGAAAACAAGTGCGCCAGCTTCTGACAAACTCCAGAAGGTAGCTGACTATTTTAATGTATCTACAGATTATCTTTTGGGAAGAACAACTAAAAATGTTAATAACGAATTAGAAGATGATAGATTTGGAAGCAATTTAATTAATCACTTTAGATTGAATACTGCCAATCTAGATACAGAAGATATTGAAGAACTAGAGGAGGAGTTAAAAGAATACACAGAATTTTTGATTGAAAGAGCAAAAAAGAAAAAAAGAAACTAAGGTGGCTTTCATATGGATTTCTTAGAGGGAGATATTTTTTACGAAGCATCGGCAATTGCCAATGAAATTTGTGACACAGTGTCTCGATATCATTCAATACCAATTGAAAAAATTAATCATCATACTATTAAAAAATATGTTGAAGCCGTTGAAGGTGTCGAGTTTATTGATTATAGATTTAGAAAACAGTTACAACAAATTATACTGGGTTCTACTAGCAAAGTAGCTAATTCAGTTTTCATAACAACTAACGCTTTTCTAAAACCAGAGAGAAAAAACTTTACTCTAATGCACGAAATTATGCATTATTATTGCGACATCCCTACTGCTAAAGAAGGACAAACTTTTTCAGATATGTTTTTAGAAGACGGTTATCTACCTGAAGATTATGAAAAAGAAACAAGAGCTAATATTGGTGCTTCAATATTGTTAGCAAATGATACGGCGCTTGAGTACGCTACACATCACTTTTCATCATTCGACCAAGTTGCTCAATATTTTTTTATGAGTAAAACAGCTTTGCAAAAACGATTAAACGAATTTTTGATTTTTTACAAAAAATGTTCACCTAATTATGCTCATTCGCTTGTAACTAGTTATCGATACAGAAATAATAAAGAAATATTACAATATTTAAAAAGCTAACCAGTACCACAATTACTGATTAGCACGACGTATAATTTAACAAGTTGCAAATATGTCATACCATATTAAAAGTCAAGGGAGCGATTCTAAGTGTTTGAGTACAAATTTGGGTTTCTGCCAAAGAAAACTGTTAAGGTCGAAGAATTTGGCATTACGATAGAGAAAAACACATTTATGTTTGAGAATATTAAATGTATTTTTGTTAAGCCATATAATTTTGTAAAGAATGAGTGGGGGACTGTTTATTTTAGCCTTGAGGGAGAGGACTATGATCCAACCAATGCTTTTACAAAAAATGTTTTCAAATTCACCAAAAAGCAAACAGAAAAGGTCAATGAACTTTTGAATTTGTTAGATATTGAAGTAATAGAAAGAGAAAATAGTTTAAGCCAAGACTTCAAATCAAGCAGTAATTGCAACGACCATCAATCGATTATATGTCCAAACTGCAACAGCAAAGATGTCGAATTCATGCAAAATAATAAAAAATCTTTTTCTGTTGGAAAAGCAGCTACCGGGGCCGCACTAATTGGAGGCGTTGGAACACTGGCTGGTTTTGCTGGTAAAAAAGGCAATAACCAATGGCATTGTAAACAATGTGGGAATGTTTTCGAGACTAAAAGATAAGGAGTACTCAGGTATGAGAAAAGCAAGTTTTGTTTTATTATTTAGTGTTTTACTTTTAGGCGCGTGTTCATCACAAGAAGACCAGACATCAGAAAGCCAGCCAAGTTCATCGGAAAGTTTTGAAAATAGCATTACTATCGAATCATCAAACAATGACTCTGCCTTGTCCTTTTCAAATGATGAAGTAGACCTTGTGATTAACAATTTAACAACTGGAAGAGGTATGGACAATTCTGAAATAGTATTTATCGATTATACTGCAAGAAATAAATCTAGCATCTCTGTTGATGCACAATACCTATTTATGTATTACGTAACAGCTTACCAAAATGAAACTGAGCTTGAATTTGGCTATATTGATGATACTACTGACGAACGATATGAAGCTGTTCAAAAGTTAGACCAAGAAATTTACTCAAATGAAGAAGTAACTGCTAGCTTTACTTACAAATTAATTGATTCAAATGCACCTATAGAATTAAGATTTCATGATAGGAATCAAACGGAAACATTGAAAACAGATACTTTTGAAATAGAATAAAAAACACATCCCCCGTCGCCAAACAGATGGATGTGCTACTGAAAATAAAACCTAAATAGGCCTATTTAACTATGCCTATTTTAGCAGAAAAATAGGAGTGATACAAATGTGGATGGAAGAACTACAAAATGGAAAATTCAAATATATTGAACGGTATAAAGACCCCTATACCGAAAAAGATAAACGAGTTTCTATTACATTAAATTCTAAATCCAATCAAGCTAAAAAACAAGCGCAAAAAATGCTAGATGAAAAAATAAAATCAAAACTTATGACGAAAGAGAGCAGTAATTTAACTTTTGAGAAAGCTTTAAAAGATTGGCTTCTTTTCTACGAAAAAACGGTTAAACCTTCAACATTTAAAATGATCGAAAGTCCTATAAAAATTGTACGAAACTATATTTCAGACGATGTTTTACTTAGGAACATTGATTCATATTTCATTAAAGATTTGATAGAAAAAGCATATTATACAGACTCATATTCCTTGAGTTATGTTAAAAAGATTAAAGGAGTTATAAGTTCTGTTTTAAAAAGAGCTTATGATACAGGTAAAATACCTTCTGTTCCCGATTACAAGTTAGACTTGAAATTAAGAGACGAACCACATGTAGATAAATATTTAGAGCCGTGGGAATTAAGAGCCATCATTAAACAACTTAATTCTAATCCTAAAAATGAGCGAAAGGCTGATATGGTTGAATTCCTAGCACTCACTGGATTAAGATACGGAGAACTTATCGCTCTCACCATAGATAAATTCGATGGTTCATCTATAAAAATTGATGGAACAATAGATTCGAGAACAAGAGGCTACAAGCAACCTATTCGAACAACCCCAAAAACAAAAAAATCAAATAGGGTTATTCCTCTGCCTCAAAGAGCTATTGAAATACTAAATAAAACAATAACTGAAAACCAATTTCTCAAACTCAATAATGATTATGTTGATTCTGAATACATTTTTACCAGTCATAAAGGTTTGCCAATTGATTTCCGAACATTTACACCCGCTCTACATATTGCAGCAAAGAATGCAGGAGTGAGTAAACCCGTAACCAGCCATTACTTAAGGCATACACATGTATCCATTTTAGCTGAATTAAACATTCCAATAAAGGCTGTCATGGATAGGTTAGGGCATACTGATGCATCTACAACACTTGAAGTTTATACTCATGTTACAGATAAAATGAAAACAAGCTTGATAAAGAAACTGGATGATTTCAAGTATTAATTTATGCCCCTTTATAGCCCCTTTTTAATCAATTGCAAAAAAAATAAGCTATAAAAGCTTTACTCTGTATGCATTTCTATTCTTTTTAAACTAATACCATATGCTGATCCGTTTCACCCATTGATACAACGATTGGTAAATCTGCTGTTGTGAATGGCGCACCATTCATGCTGATTAATTCCAAGCCTGAGAATGATGCCGGTGTAAATTCGTATACTTCCCCAAATTTACCCGTATATGTCTCATCTGCAATCAACTGATTACCAGCTTGATCTAAATACGTAACAGTCAGTGTTGTTTCGATACGAGTATAAACAACATTGACGGTCTGTAATGTATCTGTCAATGTTACAGAAACTGTACCACCACTATATGTGTATCCAGGAATTACAGGCGGATCATAGCTAACTACGTCGCCTACTTCGCCGCCTAGCATAACACTTGGCGCTCCTGCTACTGCATTACCTGCTTCATCAACAAAGTTGATTTGTGCATCACCTGATGCGTTGAAAGCTCTCATTGTTACAGTGAAATCTGCTGATGCTGAAGTAACTTCTCCAACGAGTACAGGATTGTTGCTGGCATCTAATTCAACACTGAATCCTGATCCTACAGGCGTGTCCACAACAAAGTAGCCATTTGTTGGTAACGCAATTACAACTGTTGTTCCTTCTTCTTGAGCTATTGTTGATGACCCGATAAGCACACCTGTTGTTTCATCAACAAAGGATACTGTGAAATTCATGATTGCGCGAGCTGACATTTCCGCTGCGCCTTCAACAGTGTCTGCTGATTCCTCAGCTTCTGTACTTTCAACTGTTTCTTCTGTTACATCTGTTTCCTCAACTACAGTCTCCTCTGTAGTATCTGTTGTCTCCTCCGTTACTTCCGGAGCTTCTTCTGAAACCTCAGGCTCAGAGACAGCTGGCAGTTCTTCCGGTCCACCCTCTGGCAATTGATCCTCAAGTCCTACTGTTTCACTTGTCGGAGTAGGCTCTCCGGCAGCTTCCTCAGCAAATACCTGTTGAGTATTCAACATAATTGGACAACACAAAGATAACAACGCAACATAAACTTTTTTCTTCATTAAATGTTCCTCCCTTTTTTTGTTACTCTTTAATTTTAACATAACAAGTGTTTCAATCAACATCTTTTTCTATTTAAAGAATGAAAACCCTTAATTTAAGAATAAATTAAGCAATTATAAGCATTTCTTAAAAAGAATCATTCTTTCAAAAAATAAATTACACATGTTGTTAAATAACAAAAAAATGACACAGATTAACTAAATAATCTGCATCACCAAAACTTAATATCACTCTTCGTCAAATTGTATGTTTAGTATGTCCAATATTCTTGCCAAGTCGGAATCGGATAGATATTCTATCTCAATCTTCCCTTTCCCTTCCTTTTCCTGAATAACGACGGTTGTACCAAATTTATCCATCAAGCGATCTTCACTCTCACGAATGTAGTAAGGCTTTTCTTTTGCTGCTTTTTTCACTTTTTTCACAGCTTTTTTGCCTTCATTTTCATTTATCTCAGTAACTAGCTGCTCTAGTTGGCGGACGGTTAATCCTTCTTTGACTGCACGATTAGCTAAAGAAAGAATGGTTTTCTTATCCTTCAATCCTAACAGTGTTCTTGCCTGTCCCATTGACAATGTTTCTTGTTGGACCAAGTCTTTAACAAGGCTTGGTAATGTCAGCAAGCGTAGATAATTGGCGATATACGGGCGGCTTTTCCCTAATCGCTCAGCAACCTCTGCCTGTGTCAGCTTAAGATTTTTCATCAGCATATCATAGGCTTCGGCTTCTTCAAGTGCATTCAAGTCTTCCCGTTGCAGATTCTCCAATACTGCAATCTGCATCATTGCTTCTTCATCAAACTCTCTGACGATTGCAGGAATCGTTTCCTTTTCTGCAAGCTTGGAAGCGCGGAAGCGTCGTTCTCCGGCGATAATCTCGTAGCCCTTTACAGAAGACTTACGAACGATAATCGGCTGAAAAACACCTGACTGCTTAATAGAATCCGCTAATTCACTAAGAGAGCTTTCATCAAATGTTTTTCTGGGCTGATAGGGGTTTGGACGAAGCTCGCTTAAAGAAATTTCAATGACTTCCTCTTTTTTTACGTCAACCTCTTCCAAACTGGCAAAATCTTGAAACAAGGCATCAATACCACGCCCCAGGCCTTTTCCTTTACTCATTATCCAACACTTCCTTTGCTAGAGATAAGTAGACTTCTGCACCGCGTGAACGCGGATCATAATCGATAATCGACAACCCGTGACTTGGCGCCTCCGATAATCGAACATTTCGAGGAATAATCGTATCGTAGACTTTTTCACGGAAATACTTTCGAACCTCTTCAACGACTTCAGCGCCGAGATTCGTGCGGGCATCGTACATCGTCAGTAAGACACCTTCAATTTTCAAGTCCGGATTAAAGTGCTTCTGTACAAGACGAATTGTATTCAACAGCTGACTCAAGCCTTCCAATGCGTAATACTCACACTGAACAGGAATCAAAATGGAATCACTTGAGGTAAAAGCATTAATCGTCAGATGACCTAACGAAGGCGGGCAGTCAATCAGAATAAAATCGTACTCGTCCTGTACCTCCTCCAACGCAGATTTCAGTCTGGATTCTCTGGCAATCATTGATGTCAGCTCTATTTCAGCACCAGCCAGCTGAATCGTTGCAGGCACAATATCAAGATTCTCTCTGGTTGTTTTCAAGATTACTTCTTTCAGCGGTTCTTCATTCACTAATACGTCATAAATATCATGGGCAACATCCGGTTTTCTCACTCCGACACCACTTGTTGCATTTCCCTGTGCATCAATATCGACTAACAACACCTTTTTTCCATAGTAGGCTAAACATGCACCCAAATTAACTGTGGTGGTGGTTTTTCCTACGCCGCCTTTTTGGTTTGCTACAGAAATGATTCGTACCATGTCTTTTGTTCCTCCATCTTATTTGATCGGCTGTTTGTTTGGTAGTCCGGGTTTTCTCGGATATTTTTTAGGCGTTTCCTTTTTCTTTTGTATCATAACAATATGTCTCTCGTCATTCGTGATTGGTAATTCAAACGATTTCTCCTGCTCGAATTTCCCGCCCAACACAGCAATCGCCTTCTTAGCCTCCAGAATTTCTTCTTCACTCTTAGCCGCTTTCAGTGCAAGAAAGTAGCCGTCTTTCTTTACTAATGGCAAGCACAGCTCCGACAACACGCTCAAGCGCGCCACCGCACGGGCTGTCACATAATCAAAGGCTGCTCTGAACTCTGCTTTCTGACCAAAGGTTTCTGCACGATCATGATACAGTGCAACGCCTGTCAATGCTAACTCTTCTATTAAATAAGTTAAAAACTTGATACGTTTGTTCAGTGAATCCACGATTGTAACCTCTAAATCAGGGAAAACAATCTTTAATGGGATACTTGGAAAGCCAGCACCGGAACCAACATCACAGATTTTCTTTCCAGATGAAAAGTCCTCAAAGAGAGCCAGCGAGACTGAATCATAGAAGTGTTTTAGGTACACTTCCTTTTTTTCTGTGATAGCGGTCAGATTCATCTTCTCATTCCACTCTACAAGCACTTCATAGTAACGCTCGAACTGCTGCATTTGCTGATCTGACAACACAATCCCTTTTTCCGCCAAAAACTGCTTAAATTCTTCTGGTGTCATAGTTATCCTTCCTATTCGTGAAACACTAAAATGTTTCACAGTTTGCTTTCTTTACTTTAACGTAAATACCTCATTCATGCAATGGTTTTGATGATATTTAACAGGTTTCTTAATTTGACTAAACCACCTGTCGCTTGCCAATCAAGCAAAGTGCAGACGTATAGATGATACGTAATTCCAAGTCTCTTCTTTAAACAAAAAAACAATCGATGTCGCCTATAAAAAGACGCCACCGATTGGATTTTATTTTTTATTCTCCCAACTGCATATCCACATGAGGAATATCATCCTCCAGATAAACATCAGAAATCACCTTGAAGCCAAATTTTTCATAGAAAGCAGTCGCATATTCCTGTGCACCTAAAACAACGGATTGATTCGGATAGTGCTCTCTCACTGCCTCAAGAGTTTTTTTCATCAGTAGTTCCCCATAGCCGGCGCCTCTGTATTTTTTTACGGTCAGAACTCTGCCGATATGAATAGCATCATCTTCCTCAATAATCCGTGTGTAGCCGACAAGCTCCGTTCCTTCCTGCAGCCAAGTATGCAGTGCTGTTTCGTCCAGCTCATCCGCTTCCTGATAAGGGCAATGCTGTTCCACCACAAATACAGCGATCCGTTCCTTCATGATTGCCAATAGCTCTGCCGACGTTAGTTCAGCCAATGTTTTTACCTTAAACTCCATTTTCATCCACCTTTCTTTTTTTAATCCTCACATCTATACTTCTCAATATTTTTCAAATTACAGTCAATCTCATAAAGAAATGGGCTGCTGTAAACATAAACGATATCATAGTACAGGGTTGCTTTGACTTCAGAAAGATGTGCCAGAAGTCGCCATATATATGATTCATCCTCCCAAAAAACAAAAATAAATAAATTGTTTTCATTGAAAAGAGTATAGTTTCCGCTTTGGAGCTTCTTCAATTTATTGTCATAGGCTTCTGTTAGATTAAACAAACTGTTCCAATTTGTCAGAGAAATCCCAACACGTTTCATTGTACCGTCCGGCAAAGTTAAGGTCATCCGAATCGTATCTGTGCCGTGTTCCTTCTTTAAGCGCTCAATCATTTCCTGTTCACTTTGCGAAGAAATGTAGCTTTCCCCCAAAGCATGCAGTACGCCTTCTTTTAGGGATTGTGTCACCTCTACACCGATACTTTTCAACGGATTCTGGATATCCGGTTTATCCACAAGTGCTGCTTCGCTATACTTTTCAGGGAAAACACGCTGCAAAATCTCCAATGCTCTTCGTTCATCCGGCCGTTCCATCACATTTAGTTATCCTCTCCGTCCAATTTTTACCATTATACTATATTCTTGCAATATTGATTGTGATATTTTCTACTTCTCTCAGACTTTGTACTGATTTTTATTATATATACTTGTGTTCGTTTATACTGTGTTATACACTGTACTGTGTGAGGTGCATATATGAATATCAATGACTGGAAGTCTCAGGTAAAACGAGGAACATTGGAGCTTTGTATCCTATCTCTACTAGCTAAAAGAGATTATTATGGCTATGAATTAATCGAGGTGCTAAGCAGCTGGACTATCATTGCAACAAATGAAAATACTATGTATCCTTTGCTGCGTCGCTTGACGAAAGAAGGATACCTGGAAAGCTACTGGCAGGAGAACAATGAGTTGCCACGAAGAAAATACTACCGCATCACTGATTCCGGTATGCAGTACTTGATAGAAATGACCGCTTTATGGAAAACATTAACCAAGGCGGTCAGTGATATTCAGGATTATAAGGAGGAGTTATAATGAATGAAAAAGCAACACATTACCTGCAACAGCTAAGTAAACATCTGAATCAATTGGAAACCCAGGAGAAAATCGATATTCTTGAAGAAGTGGAAAGCCATATCTTTGAAGCAGTCAGTAACGGTGCATCGATAGACCAAGTTTTACAGGCGCTTGGTGACCCTAAGAAACTAGCACAATCCTATACCAGTGAAGCATTATTAAAGAAAGACTCTTTCAATTTAAACAGCATGGCCCAGCTAGTGAAATTCTACTTTATTACCGGCTTTTCCGGTATGTTCATTATCCCGGTAGTTGGTATCCTATCGATTGCGTTTTACTTTAGTGCTTTTGTTGTAATCGTCGCTGGTATTATCAAAACGATTGGCTTGTTCTTCGGTTACTCTCTGCCAATTTCAGTCATGAATTTTGGTTTCTGGCAGGCACCGGATTTTATGGTGCTACCCATTTGCCTGATTTTCGGATTGTTGTTTTACGTTGGCAGCAAAAAAATGTGGCGCTGGCTAAAAGATTATCTATTTTCGATTTCTGTAGCCCATAGAAAAATTAAAAGTTCGAATGAATAGGAAAAGCGGAACAGGCTTGTTCAGCTCCCGAACAATAAGACAAAACTGGCATGTGGTGCTCTTTACCATAGGACATGTTGTGACTTATTGTTGAGAGGAGCTAGCCTGTGAAGCTAGACAGAAAGAAAAGCGGAACAGGCCGGGAACTTCTGAGCAATAAAGAAAATTGGCTCAATGATTTCTTTTATCATTGAAGACAATTTATCTTATTGTTGAAGAAGTTGGGCTGTGATGCTGGACAGAAGAAAAGCGGAACAGGCTTGTTTAGCTCCCCACAATAAAAAAATAACGTACCGAAAGCAGACTGCTTTCGGTACGTTTTTAATTTGATTAACGATTTTTTGTTTCAAATAGTGGGCTGACCGGTTTGTTTTCGTGGATACGTTTGATAGCATCTCCAATCAGTTCGCCAACGCTGACTTCATCAATCTTATCGATTTTGCGATCATCTGACAAGTAGATAGAGTCCGTCACAACCAAACGCTTGATTGCTGATTCTTCAATACGTTCCAAAGCCGGACCTGAAAGAACAGGGTGTGTACAAGAAGCGTAGACTTCCTTCGCACCTGCTTCTTGCAAGGCATTTGCAGCCAATGAGATAGTACCAGCTGTATCAATCATATCATCGATTAATACACAGATTTTTCCTTCAACCTGACCAATAATGTTCATGACTTCTGCTACATTCGCTTTTGGACGACGTTTGTCGATAATTGCGATTGGAGACTTCAGATATTCAGCCAGCTTACGCGCACGAGTTACTCCGCCATGGTCAGGAGATACGACAACAACATCGTCCCCTTGAATCCCATGATCCATAAAATAATCCGCAATGAGAGGCGCACCCATCAGATGGTCTACCGGAATATCAAAGAATCCCTGAATCTGCACAGCATGTAGGTCTAATGTCAACATTCTTGTTACGCCGGCTTTTTCAAGCATGTTCGCAACTAATTTTGCAGTGATTGGCTCACGAGCACGAGCTTTACGATCTTGACGAGCATAACCATAATAAGGCATCACCACGTTGATTGTTTTCGCACTTGCACGTTTCAAGGCATCAACCATAATCAACAGTTCCATCAAATTGTCGTTTACAGGACTGCTGGTTGACTGAATTAAGTAAACATGGGAACCACGGATACTTTCTTCGATGTTAATTTGAATTTCACCATCACTAAACTGACTGACAGATGACTTTCCTAATTCCACACCAACAGCTTTTGCAATTTTTTCTGCTAACGGACGATTTGAGTTAAGAGCAAAGATTTTCAATCTTGGATCAAAATAATGTTTTGACATTGGGACCTCCACTTTCTATTACTGAACAATTGCTTCCTTATAAATAGTAGTCATTTTTCTCAAATAAATCAAGTGATTTTCCTGAGGAAGCCTTATTTTATTTATTCATTATCCGTCTTTAAACCGTTTTACTATTTTTGTTTGTTTTTTTACTGATTATTCTCTCTTTTTACTACATGTTTAAGGGATTTTTAGACACTTGATTTGGGGTGTCCAATTTCCAGAGGGTAACATTTGCACAAAATTTTAGAAGCTCGGATAATGGGGATAGTACCAAAACTGGAAAGGATGATTGATATGTATCGAAGTAATGGAAATTATGAAGCATTCGCACGTCCTAAAAAACCGGAGGGCGTTGAAAATAAATCAGCGTATCTGGTCGGCGCAGGTCTTGCTTCTCTCTCTGCCGCTGCTTTTCTAATCAGAGATGGCCAAATGAAAGGGGCAAATATCCACATTTTAGAGGAGCTGCCTATTTCAGGAGGAAGCTTGGATGGTATCTTAAATCCGACACGAGGCTTTATCATTCGTGGTGGTCGGGAAATGGAAAACCATTTTGAATGTTTGTGGGACCTTTTTCGTTCTGTTCCCTCGCTTGAAGTTGAGGATGCCTCTGTTTTAGATGAGTTTTACTGGTTGAATAAAGAAGACCCGAACTATTCTAAATGTCGAGCAATTGAAAACCGCGGCGAACGAATCCCTACGGATGGAAAATTCACCTTGTCTGATGCCTCCGCACAGGAAATGGTGATACTGTTCTTGACAGCCGAAGACCAATTGCAGGACAAAAAAATCACGGATGTTTTTTCTGATGAATTTTTCGAATCAAACTTCTGGTTGTATTGGTCTTCTATGTTTGCTTTTGAAAAATGGCACAGCGCAATGGAAATGCGTCGTTATATCATGCGTTTTATCCATCATATTGACGGCCTGCCTGACCTGTCTGCCTTGAAATTCACCAAGTACAACCAATACGAATCATTGGTTCTGCCTTTGGTCAGCTATTTAGAAGACCATGGCGTTCATTTCCAATATGACACTGTTGTGAAAAATGTGTTGACTGATTCTACCGCCGGAAAAATCGTTGCCCGTACATTGGTGCTCGAAGTAGGTGGACAAGAACAACAGGTTGATTTGACTGAAAATGATTTAGTCTTTATTACAAACGGAAGTATCACAGAAAGTACAACTTACGGAGATAATGACCATCCAGCCCCTGTCAATCATGACCTAGGCGGCAGCTGGTCACTATGGAAAAACATGGCCGCTCAAAATCCTGCATTTGGGAAACCGGAAAAATTCTGTGAAAATCTGCCGGAGGAAAGCTGGTTTGTATCCGCAACAACAACGACTTTAGATGATAAGGTGGCTCCTTATATCGAAAAAATCAGTAAGCGTGATCCGTATGCCGGAAAAGTCGTTAGCGGTGGGATTGTTACCGTTAAAGATTCTAATTGGATGTTGAGCTACACCTTAAATCGGCAGCCGCACTTCAAAGCACAGCCAAAGGATCAGCTCGTTGTCTGGATCTACGGTTTGCTTTCAAACAAGCCTGGTAACTTTATCAAAAAGAGTATCACTGAATGTACAGGGAGTGAAATTGCACAAGAATGGCTGTATCATATGGGGGTACCTGTAGAAGAAATTGCAGACCTTGCCAACAATTCTTGTAGCACAATTCCATGCTATATGCCATACATTACCTCCTATTTCATGGCACGTGCAGAAGGTGACCGTCCATTGGTTGTTCCGGAAGGCTCAAAAAATCTGGCCTTCATCGGTAACTTCAGCGAAACAGAAAGAGATACTGTCTTCACAACAGAATATTCTGTCCGTACTGCTATGGAAGCTGTTTACACCCTGTTGGATGTTGATAGAGGGGTTCCGGAAGTCTTCGCTTCTGCTTATGATGCTCGAACTCTTCTGAATTCTACAGGACGGTTGCTGGATGGCAAGAAATTGAAAGATATCCGTGTGCCATGGCTAATTAAAATTCTTGAGAAAAAAGGCCTGCAAAAGCTGCAAGGTACAATGGTTCTTGAAATGCTGAAAGAGGCTGGCTTACTGTAACTGCCAGACCTCTGCTTCACTGGAAATACCACAAGCTGAAAGACCACCGCTGCTCAAATAGTAAGCAGCGGTGGTCTTTCATGTTTTTAAACAAATGTGCTGAGGGTGTAACACAGAATACTACTGGGACAGCCCTTCATGAATTTTCTCCAGATTCCATTTCATCATTGTATAATAGCTGTCTCCATCCTCACCTTTTTCAGCAACTGAATCGGTAAAAATTTTGCTATAAATAGGTAAGTCTGCTTCTTTAGAAAGCCGCTCCATGCTGCGGGCATCGACAGAAGTCTCTACAAATAACGACGGTACATCAGAGGATTTAACTGTATCGATGATGGTTTTCATCTGCTCCGGTGTCCCTTGACTTTCTGTATTAATCTCCCAAATATAAGCAGCGGTCAGACCATAGGCTTTCGAAAAGTATTTAAAAGCTCCTTCACTGGTTACCAACAGCCTCTTCTCTTCAGGTATATCCGAAAATTCTGCTTTTGCTGTTTGATCCAGCTCCTTCAGCTTCTCTGTGTATGCTTCACTATTTTCCAGGTATTTTTCCTTATTTTCAAGGTCCTTTTCAGCAAATATTCGGGCAATTTCTTCACTGTAGGCAATGCCATTAGAAATATCCAGCCATGCATGAGGGTCCTCGGTATGACTGCTTTCTTGATTGGACAAATACATAGGTGTCACTGTTCGACTGACTGCGAAGTAATCGGTATTCTCTTTTTTTCCTGCTGTGTCCATCAGCTTTTCAAACCAGCCATTACCGGTTTCCAAGTTTAGCCCGTTGTACAGCACAACATCCGCTTCACTCGCTTTTTGTATATCCTGCGGCAATGGCTCATATTCGTGAGGATCGGTTCCTACAGGAACAATACTGTGAAGGGCAATCAGCTCTCCTCCTATTTCCTTTGCCATATCTGCAATAATCGAATTTGTAGCCACAACCTGCAGCTTCTCCTCTGAACTATTTTCTCCAGATGCATCGGTTTTCGACTGACCTGAGCCGCAAGCAGCCAATAAAACCAGACTCGCAGCGGCTGCTAAAAGTATACTTAGTTTACGCTTCATGATGTATATTCCTCCTTAAATCAAAAATAAGTCCTTTCGTCGGCGAGAATAGAAAGGCTGCGATAAAAAATACGGCAGCTGCCAAAACAATCGTTGCCCCTGATGGAAGATTGTAGCTATAGCTGAAAAATAAGCCAATCACCGCACTCAGCATGCCGAACATACTTGCCAAGCCAATCATTCTAGGCAGACTGTTTGTCAGCTGATAGGCTGTTGCTGCCGGCGTAATCAACATGGCGATAACCAAAATCGTACCAACCGTCTGCAACGAAGTCACAGCCACCAAGGTTAGCAAAAACATAAGCATATAGTTAATCCCCACGACATTCATTCCATAAGATTGCGCAACCACCGGATCAAAGGAGGTCAGCTTCAATTCTTTATAGAACAGGAACACCAGCGTCAACACAATGACTCCGACAATCACCGTCAGCAGCATATCAGAATCTCGGACAGCCAATACATTTCCAAATAATATGTGGTACAAATCGGTAGAGCTTCTCGCAAAGGAAATCAAGATAATCCCCAAAGCGAAGAACGAGCTGAATACAATTCCGATTGCCGTATCATTCTTTAGCCTGCTGTTTTTGGTAACAAAGCCAATCAGGCCTGCAGAAACAATCCCAAACAGTGTTGCCCCGATAATATAGCTGGTTCCCAGCATGTAAGACATCGCTACTCCCGGAAGAACCGCATGGGAAATGGCATCCCCCATCAAGGACATTCCTCTTAAAATGATGAAAGAGCCGATGACACCTGCTACAATTCCTACAATCACTGAAGTAAACAAGGCGTTTTGCAAAAATTGGTACTTCATCAACCCATCAATGAATTCATTAATCATTTTTTCTCTCCCCCATTCGCAACATCTCAGTAATTTCTTCACCATATCCTCTTTGTAAATTTTCAGCGGTAAAGGTCTGCGCTACCTCTCCATAGGCAATCACCTGTTTGTTCAATAAGACAAGATCATCGAAATAATCGTTCACCTTATGCAAATCATGATGAACAATGACAATTGATTTTCCTTCATTGCGAAGCTGCTTCAGCAAATCAATAATCGTTCGCTCACTGGAGGCATCAATACCGACAAAGGGTTCGTCCAGAAAGAACCAGTCTGCCTCCTGCGCTAATGCTCTGGCTATGAATACCCGCTGCAGCTGACCGCCGGATAATTCCCCAATCTGTCGCTTGGCAAACTCAGTCATACCAACTTTTTCAAGGCAATGCCATGCCAGTTCCTTTTCTTTCTTTCCCGGTCTGCGAATCAATCCGACCTTAGGATATGTTCCTAAGAGAACAACACCAAACACATCAATAGGAAAAGATAAATCTGCATTCTGGCGTTGCTCAACATACGCAACGCGTTTCTGATTATTCTTCAAGGGCTGATTCAAATAAGTGACATCACCACTGCTTTTCGCAATCAAGCCTAGCGCCGCCTTCATTAAGGTCGACTTTCCCGCACCATTTGGCCCGATAATTCCGGTTAGCTTCTTCTCTCTTAACACTAAATCAACTGCTTGAATTGCTTGCTTCCCCTGATAAGCAACAGAAAGATTGTCAATCCATATATTGTTGTTCATTCTAAAACACCTCGATTTAAGTATATCTACTATTATTTTTAGGTTAACCTAACTTTTTTATAAATTATACCTTAATAGATAAAAATGTCAAATCAGACCTCTCAAAATTTAAGTTGACTGCCAATCCCCCTCACTGTTTTCGATAAGAAAAGCTAATCGAGCTTGTGAAGCTAGACAACCTCCTGATGATTCCCTGTTAGTAAAAAAACAGATATCTAAATTTCTTCAAGCAAAAATTCAAGGACAAAAAATGATTTTTATTACAAACCATTACACTCTCCAGCTAATAAGAATCTCTCCATATCACATACTTTTTTTGATAAAACAACAAAATAGTGTTTAGAAAACGCTATATTTTTGTTAAAATGACTCTGTAATGAAAAAAACTCATGAAGGAGCGTTTGTTTTGTGAAAAAGATAGGGAATAAGAAGTTCAGACACATTCTTCAATTACTCACTGCCTCGACACTGCTGCTGGGCGGAATGACAACAACAGCACTTGCTGAAGAAGGCGATTCCGTTCAAAAAACCGCTGTAAACTCTCAGACATTAACCATTCTGGGAACCTCTGATGTTCATGGTCAGCTATGGAATTGGTCCTACGAGGACGATAAGGCTGCTGCAGTCGGACTTTCTCAGGTAAGTACCGTTGTTAAAAATGTTCGGACAGAAAATCCGAATGGCACCATCTTGATCGATAATGGGGATATGGTTCAAGGAACGATTTTAACAGACGACCTGTACAACAAAGAACCGCTAATCAGCGAACCCCATCCAATGATTAAGGCGATGAATGAAATCAAATACGATGCCATGGTACTGGGGAACCATGAATTCAACTTTGGTTTGGACTTAATCAGTAAGATTAAATCCGAAGCGAATTTTCCGATTCTATCGGCAAATACGTATTTAAAAGGCACAGAAAACCGTTATGTCGGTGGAACAACGTTGAAGGAAATCGACCTTGATGGGGATAAGGTAACTGATGTTACTGTCGGTATCATTGGACTGACTACACCGCACATTCCAAAATGGGATGGTGCCAAAGTCGACAGTCTTGATTTCAAAGCCTTACAATCAGAAGCTGAAAAAGCAGTTGCTGAGCTGGAGGGTAGTGCAGATATCGTTGTTGCTTCTATCCACGCCGGAAGAGCAGACAGTGATCCAGCTGCCAGCGCAGACCAAGTAATCAACAATGTTGCAGGAATCGATGCCTATATCCTTGGACATGACCATCGTTCTTTTGCCGAACAAATCAAGAGTCCTAGTGCAAGTGGCACGACAGCTGTCGGTGCACCCAAAGATACTGGTATCGAAATGGTCCGTATCGATCTAGATATCGAAAAAGTGAATGGCGAATGGGAAGTGAAAAACAGCACACCTTCGATCATTGACACAACGAAGGTTGAAGCGGATAAAGAGTTGAAGGCGGCAACCGAAACCTACCACAATACAACACGTGAATTCATCTCTGAAACAATCGGTACTGCGACTGACAGCTTCTTACCAAAAGAAGAAGTGGCAGGAATTCCTGAAGCTCAACTGCAGCCGACAGCCATGATTTCTCTTATCAATAACGTACAGAGAAAATTCACAGGCGCTCAGCTTGCTGCTTCTGCACTTTTCAAAGCAGACAGTAAACTGGAAAAAGGAAATATCTCTTATTCAAACGTTTTTGATATTTACAAATACCCAAATACCTTAGTCAGTGTCAACATTACCGGTGCAAACCTGCTGACTTATATGGAAAATCAGGCAAAATACTACAATACGCCTGAGGCAGAAGATTTAACCATCAGCTTTAACGATTCGATTCGTGTATACAATTACGATATCTTCTCTGGTGTTGATTACAAAATCGATATCTCCAAGCCTGAAGGGGAACGAATTATCAACCCAACAATTGAGGGAAAAGCTGTTGATCCTGCCGCAAACTATACCATTGCGATGAACAACTATCGCTACGAAGGCTTGTTGGCAGCAGGTATTGTCACAGAAGAGCCAATCGTATCTACTGACCCTGAAACACTGCGTGGATTTATTGCACAGTACATCAAGGAAAAAGGCACGCTTGATCCGGAAAAAGAAATCGAGCGTAACTGGGAAGTCATTGGATATAATTTCGATGAAGACTGGCGGGCACTGGCTGTTGAGCTGGTGAACAATGGAACACTCAAAACCACTCCGTCAGCTGATGGCAGAACGCCAAACGTCAAAGCCATCACAAAACAGGATGTGAAGGATGCCGGCTTCCAACCAACAACTGTGAATATCATGCATACAAATGATATCCATGGACGTTTAGAAGCAGCGGATGGTGTGTTGGGAATGGCACGTCTAAAAACCTTTAAAGACCTGAAAAACCCTGCCCTGATGATTGATGTCGGTGACGCTTTCCAAGGTCTGCCAATCTCTAATTTCTCTGAAGGAATGGACATGGTCGAAATCATGAACGAAGTCGGCTATGATGCAATGGCTGTCGGAAATCACGAATTTGATTTTGGCTTGGAACGGACACTGGCCTACAAGGACAGCTTGAATTTCCCACTCTTATCTAACAACACTTACAAGGACGGAAAGCTTATTTTCGAACCTTATACTATTATTGAAAAAGACGGGAAAAAATTTGCCGTAATCGGGGTAACCACTCCGGAAACAGCGACGAAAACTCATCCGAACAACGTGGTTGGTGTAACCTTTGCTGACCCAATCGAAGAAACGAAAAAAGTTGTCACCGCTCTTAAAGATGGAGATGAAGCGATTGATGCCTTCATCATTGCGGGGCATCTTGGTATTGATGCAACGACACCAAACGAATGGCGCGGCGATACCTTGGCCGAAGCCATGAGTAAAGCCTTCCCAGACCTGAACATGGTCGTATTGGACGGACATTCGCACACCGCTGTTGATGGTGGAAAAATGTATGGGAATGTTCTCTATACACAAACCGGGAACTACCTAAATAATGTTGGCTTGGTAAAAATTGACTTGAATGATACAACGAAGAAATCAGCGACATTAACTAAAGCAGCGGATTTAGCTGAATTGGAAGAAAATGCAGCTGTAAAAGCCTTGGTTGATGCAGCCAAAGCGAAGTTTGATAAATGGGGATCGAAAGTCGTTATCGAAAACAATCCTTACCTGTTCAACGGCGAGCGTGAAAATGTTCGTACCAGAGAAACCAACCTTGGTAACTTGGTTGGAGATGCCATGATGAACTATGGACAAACAGGCTTCAGTGAACCAACTGACTTTGCCGTAACAAACGGCGGCGGTCTGCGTGCCAATATCGAACCAGGTGCTGTAACGTTAGGCGACATCATTGCGGTATTGCCTTTTGGAAACAGTATTTCTCAAATCAAAGTTACCGGAGCTCAAGTCAAAGAGATGTTTGAAATGTCTCTTCGCTCATTTGCTCAAAAAGACGAGAATGGCAACATCATTCTTGATGATTATGGACAGCCAAAACTTGGCGCAAATGGTGGTTTCCTTCATGTTTCCAGCTCTATTCGTGTCTACTATGACTCCACAAAACAGGGAACATTACTGGTGAAGGACGAAGGAAATGACACAGATAAAACCATTGTCGGAAACCGTGTTCTTTCTGTTGAAATACAGAACAAAGAAACAGGAAAATTCGAAGCTATCAAAGATGATGCTAGCTACAACATGGCAACCAATGATTTCCTTGCTGCAGGCGGTGACGGATACAATATGCTGGGCGGAGAAAGAGAAGAAGGACCCTCTCTTGATACTGTTCTAATCGATCACTTGCAACAAGCGGCAACAATCCGTGTGTTGGATGCTGCAACCAACATTGACCTAAGTCAATACGAAGAACAGTTCCCAGGCAAACGAATCGTTTCAATTGCTGAAGCTGACTTCAATAAGATTCCCGGCGATGGCGACGGAACAAAAGATTCCGGAACAGATGACAGCACAACCGGCAGCCAAGATAAAAATACTGACAAAACGGCCGGAGGCAACTATCCAAAGACAGGGGAACGAATCGTTTCTTACCTAGGTATCGGATTATTAGCTGCCGGAACTGCAGGCGCAGGTTTCTACCTGTATAACCAAAGAAAAGTATCTTAGGCAGCTAGAAAAACAGCCCAAGTATACTGGTTTGTATCGAAAATCACAGCGAAGCGAAAATTGTAGATACACTTTTTTCAGCAATCGTTACACATGTTCGCTGAAGACAGTTTAGTTTATCGCTGAGTGAACGGAACAGACAATCCAGTCTAATCAAAAACACCGGTGAAAATTTTCCTCTAAGGAATTTTTCACCGGTGTTTTTTTGCAATATAGCCACACAATTATCAATGACTGGCTAAAGACAGCCTTCTCTTCCAGCTCCATAAACGCCATTTTTTCCAAAGCGTTTTTTTCTGTGCCTTTTTTAACATTTCAGGAAGAAGTCTTCTGCAAAAGAACTCTTCTTTTGTCACCTCATGCAGCTTCAATACTCCATAAATCTGCTGTGCTGCCAACCGCTCCAAAACAAAGCCGTTGCGATTACCCATTAATAAAACATTGTGTATCCATACCGATATTGTATCATCTTCTAAATAACGAGAAAGATCAGGATCATGCTTTAGCAAAACAAACAGGCTCTCATAGCCATTAGGAGAATTGGCAAAATAATTATCCAGTGTTTGGAATAAGTCTGTTTGAAACATAGCCAGTCGTTCATGATTAAACAACACTTCCTCTTGCCAGGCCTTGCATTTTACAGCACCTTCTCTATCCTTTACCAGAAAATAGTAATAGTCCTCTTCGTCTGCACTTAGATATTTTTCCAGCTGGGTCAAAATTAGTACAAGCTGCTTTTGACTAAATACAGCATCGTTGAACGTCTTCATTTGCTTTACATAAACATTCCTAAATCCTTCAATAACATGCATTGTTACCTTCTTATATTCCAATTGTATTAGGCAGTACACTTGCTCAAGAAAATAAGGGGTACAGGCAATGGCAGCAAAACTTTCTTCATAAGCCAACCCTTCTATTTCTTCTCTGCTGCCTGTTTCAAGTATATCCGTAATTTTTCCCAGATAGTAGTCAACGGTCTCCAAATACAACTGATTATCCATTGCCGTTTTTTCTTGTAAATTTCCCAACTTTCCCTACTCCTTTTATTCATTTTCCATTTATTACCACTCCAGATAATCTGAGGATGTGTACGAACCCAGATTTTCTTTAGGGTCCTCAAGCATCCTGCGACCAAAAGGTGTCGTATATTCAGTTACTTGATGATTTTCAACGACCAATAACAGCTCATCCATTCCCTTATCGATAGCGATGGCATAATAGCCGTCACTCAGTCCAGAAAAATCAATGGATTCACCTAAAGCTTCATAAAATTTTTCAATGTTTTCCTCTCGCTCATCAAACTCATGATCGTCTTTAAATGGATATTGTATTGGCATAGTGGCCATAATTGTTTTAGTTGTCATCAACTGTTCGATTGTCAAGGCGGCGTAGCCGCCGAATGCTGATTTATTACTATCTGCCGCAGCTGAATTCTCCTGCGCCAGCTTTTCGATTTCTTCTGAAAGCTCCCCTTCTACTATAGATAAATAAGGAGAATCATAGGCTGTCCGAATGTCATTTTTTTCCACCGGTGTTTCGATACCGATTTCTTCTTCCAATCCACTATCGATAATTGCCTGTTCAACTGCCTGTTTAAATGCAGCAAGAAAATCCTTTGCTTCTTGGGAATGTGCCGGCACCTGCAAAATCGTTGGCACGGATTTTTCATATGTTGTCATACTGCTATCCTCCAAGACCCAGTCAGATGTTTCATCTTCACGCGTCAAGAAGCCTTTCCCATAAACCTCAACGTTCCCTTGAGTAAGCGTATAGTCCAACTGTACGCGATTTTCTGATCCATACGATTCAATGACTTTAACAGCACCTTCTGTACCAACTGCTTGCAGCTTACGCTCAATTACTTGTTCATAAATCTCGTTTTTATCATTTGTTGCATACGCAATCATCCCCAGACGTCCACCAACAGTTACAGCAATCACCGTAATCGGCAGTAACACGCCATAAAGCACAGCCTTTCCTTTCATTTTTGAAGGGAGGCTTCTCGATTCGCCAGTAGAAAGATCAACGACTCGCCAGCCTGAAACAGCAAGAAAGATTGCTGTAATCCCCACACCTATCGTACCCGGTGCTGACAGCGAAGTATAAGGAAACATTGCCGGATAGCCTATCGTAAAGCTAATCGTCAACAGCAAAAGGAAAGACACTACATACATACTCAACCAAAACTGCAGCAACTCGGATGTTTTCCTGAGTTTTCTAATAAAGCTTACAGCAACCACCACATTTAAGATAAAGGATAGAACATAAGCGATAAATACATACCCCTGAAGTACATAGGCATAGATTAAGCCATAAGGTATCCCCTCATCCATTCCAGAAATATCCAGCTTCAGCATCCCATAAATAAACGTTGCTAAAAATAACAGTACCGGAAACAACACGATACCTCTCACACTCTTTTTAAATTTCATGAATCAAACCCCTTTTTATTTTTTCAATTTCTCCATCCTATAATTGTACCGTAAAACAGCAGCCTGAAACAACCAAGCTCGCAAACAAAAAAACGAGACTATGACAATCATCAAGCTGAAAATTGTCATAGCCTCGTTTTCACTATTATATTTACCTATATATTTACCTATTCTTTTCCTTCGAAGTATGGAAAATCTTTTGCATAGCCTTCCTTGTTGACTTGTCGTGAGCGGGCAATCGCCAAATCATAGGATTGAACATCGTTTGTGATTGTTGAACCGGCGGCAATCACAGCATGCTTATCGATTGTCAACGGAGCAATCAAATTGGAGCCTGAGCCGATAAACGATTGGTCACCGATTGTCACACGATGCTTATCCTTTCCGTCATAATTGACTAGAACAACGCCACAGCCTACATTGATGTCTTTACCAAGGTCAGCATCACCAATATAAGACAGGTGTCCAACCTTCGTATCTTCATCAATTGAAGCATTTTTCACTTCAACAAAATTCCCAATGTGTGCCCGTTCGCCAATAGCTGCGTTCGGACGTAAATGTGCAAATGGACCAATGTCCGCATGACTGGCTACGGTACTTTCCTCTACAACAGAATGAGTAATCTTCACGTTGTTCTTGATGACACTATCAACAATTTCCGTTCCGGAGCCGATAAAGCAATCTTCTCCAATCACCGTTTTCCCTTTGATGCATACACCGGCTTCGATGATTGTATCTGAACCGATTACAACCCCTTCATCAATATACGTATTTTCAGGATCGACAAATGTCACTCCATTAGTCATATGCATTAAATTCAAGCGCTTGTACATAATCTTATTGGCTTTTGCCAAAGCAATACGGTCATTAATCCCCATCGCCTCATCAAAATCATCCATTCGGTATGCAGCAATCGTTGCACCATCACGCTTCAATATCTCGATAATATCTGTCAGGTAATATTCCCCTTGCGCATTATTCGTGTCTATTTTCGAAAGTGCTGAAAACAAGGCTTCATTATCAAAACAAAAAGTACCTGTATTGATTTCTTTTACTCGTGCTTCTTCTTCTGATGCATCTTTTTGTTCAACGATTTTCTCTACAATCCCCAAATGGTCACGAATGATTCGTCCATACCCTGTTGGGTTGTCAGCTTGTGCAGTAAGAATCGTCGCACTTGCATGCTTCCCTTGATGATAGTCAAAGAGGTTCGTTAGCGTGTCTGCTGTTAATAACGGTGTATCTCCTGTGATAACAAGCGTCGTTCCCTGTTTCCCTTCCAAAAGCTCAGCTGCCTGCATCACAGCGTGTCCCGTCCCCAACTGCTCCTGCTGCAACGCATAGTGCGTTCGATTGCCTAGATGTTCTTTTATAGCCTCTGCTCCGTGACCGACAACGGTTACGATTTCTGAGGGATTGGTTTGTTCTACTTGATCTACAATGTGTTCCACCATCGGTTTTCCGGCTACAGAATGAAGAACCTTATATAATTTCGATTTCATACGTGTACCTTTACCGGCAGCTAAAATAATGACATATCTGCTGTTTTCCATCTTCGACACTCCTAAAATTTGTCATATCCATCTGTATATGAATCCTGTAAAAGATTTTCTACGCAAAAAGCGACCTTTGTTTTGAGTATAGACAAAGGAATAGTCATGATAGACCCCATTCTTTCACTGAATTTATATATAGCGAATCTGTACTCTTTCTTAGTTTAGCTTACAGCACCATCTTTTTCAACCAAACCAATTTAGAAATATCATAGACCAATTAGGATATACCTGAAAACACCAGCGACAAATTGGCTCATTATTTTTAGGAAATTCGTTGTTAATAATACACACTTACTGAACTACACAGGCTGCGTTTTTCCTCGGTCTTTCAGCAAAATTTCTGAAGCATTCGGATACTCCAAATTGATGGCTATCAATACCGTCTACTTGATAGCTATTTTTTAACTGGCGATACGCCTCAGATGAAGGCGACATTGCCTTCTTACCTATTCTCTGCTGCGTTTTTTGGGTCTTTTTTTCCGTTTCTTCTGTTTCTTAAGGAGTTCCCGCTGAAGCACCAGTGCTCGCTGTCGCCGCATAAAGTAGAAGACCAAAACAATAAGAACAGCAATAGCTCCGAAAAGAATATATAAGAGGCGGTCATCCGTACTGTCAACTGAAGTTAGACCTAGCGCTGATTTATTAACCTCTTCCGCATTTTCCTTTGTGATGGTAAACGTTTCGTTGAATGACCACTCATTTCCCGCCTGATCTGAAGCAGTCAGCTCCAGCTCATATTTTCCAGCTTCCAACGCTTGATTCTCCCAAGGAATAGCATAATCAAAATTCGAGTTAGGGGCCATGGAAATTCCTTGCTTCTTCGCAGACTTCAACACCTGATTCTGGCCTTCTTTTCGAATATCCGCTTTGACAGTCAATTCTTTTATGTTGACTGGCTGCGTATTTTGTAAATTAACAGAAACCTGCGGACGGTAATTATTCAAGCTTGGAGTGACACCATTCAGTTTCATTTCAGGCTGAACATCCTCTTCTTTTTCCCGCAGTACGACACCAAGTGCATAGGAATATGTATTGTTAATCTGACCGTCTACTTTTTCAGGTGCTTCCTGACGAACATGAAATCCGCCTAGAATCAGCCCTTCAAAGGGTTCTTCTGGAACTTTCAGCTTGAAAACCGCGACTTTATTGGCGTTAGGACCAACAGTAATCGTCTCATCGTGGGTGACCAGTTCAGAGAAAGCGTGGCGCAAGGTACTATCCTTCTCCTGTTCTTTATCGGGACGTGTATAATCGATAATCCCATTATTATTGGTGACAGCTGTATTGGCCTCAAGAATAAAGGTTTGTTCCTTGTCTGACGAATTGAATATATTCACTGTCAGTTCCTGCTCCTGCCCCGGTGTAACCATTAAGTCAAAGTATGTAGCGTTGCCTTCTCTCTGATTTTCCGGAAGATTGGCACTGATTGAATAATCCACGGTACTATCTGAAGCTTGGACGATATCCAGAGAAAAAAATAAGAAAAACAGAGAAAAAAGACAGCTAAGTGTGCGTATATGTTTTTTTGTCATAACATTCCTTTCTATGAGCCTGAGACCTACTGACAGTCCCAGACCCATTCTAGCCAAATCCAAACCAACGATGGAAGCAATATTTCTATCCACTATATGTTAGCGGCACTGCGCAAAGCTACATGCGCCCACTTTCTTACTTTACCTGACTACAATACCGTAAGAATAAACGCATAAGAGCAAGAACTACTCTTTTATAATAGGTTTTCTTGCCTTCTTCACGCTTCCAACAAGCAGAGAAACTGCCTTACATTCCACTGATTAGGGTATAATCGATTGTTCCGCTATAGCTGCCCTTGATTGCTGTTTCAGCAACAGAAATCTTTGCTGCAGCTGCTGCGAAGCTGGTTTTCCCTCTTCCTACTGACGCTTGTCCTACAATGTTGGCTGTTCCTAAAATATCAACCTCATTGTTAACAATCACATGGTTTTCTGTCGCAGTTGTTGGTGTACCCAATGTCAGCTTGAAGTTTGTCGTTGGTAATACTACATCCCCTGCAGTTTTTAGTGTTGAGGCCATAGCCGTCACGCGCCAAGGCAATGAAGTATCACCATCCTCTAAACCACGTCTATCATCTACATCGACAGTGGCTGAGCTTGTTGCTGCCAGCTCATAAAGTCCATTAACCGCCTCCTGAGAAAGGTCCAGCTCACTAAACGTCATTGCACCTCCCGCAGTCATCTTGAACACAGGGGTGTTCCCGCTATTACCACCATCATCAACACCAACTGTTGTCGTTGTCTGATTGACCGCATAAGCAGAAGGTCCTGCCAATACTGCTGTTCCTAGAAATAGTGCACTTAATCCAATAATTTTTTTCATTACGTGTTCCCTCCAAAATTTAATCAGTGTGTTTATCGCTTTATATACTATCTACCAACAGCCAGGTTTTTTCTGACTGGAAGCTGCCCTGAGGTTGTTTTGGCGGTAGGTAAAGCCAAATCTCGTGAGCCTTGATTGTGTAAGTAAATATTCCTTTTTCTGTTCCTTCGCTGACTAGAACTTTTCCAAACTCCTCTTCTTCGCTACCAACAGAGGTGTATTCCTGTCCAACGATATCTTGTGCTCCGGATACCTGTCCGACTCCCAAATGATAACTGACTCCCTGAAGCTGCTCATTCTTTTCATTGGTAAATGGTGAAAGCTTCAGATTCAGCTGCCAGGGAGAATTTTCAGCTCTGGAATCTTCAATTTCAAGAACCAAATCTGTACCGGCATAATAATTATCTGCCGATTTTCTTAACACCTTTTCTCCAAAACCAACATAGCTGATATGGTTTATCCTTAAGTGGCCGGAGGACGAATTCGAATCAGTTACAGAAACCTGTGTACGCTCCTCCGCACCTTCCCCGTAAGCGGGTCCGGCGATTATCAAGCCATACACAAAAACCAGAGTTAGGAATAGTTTATGGTATTTCATCATAGCTGAATCCTCTCCTCACATAGAGTAAGCCAATGATTCCAAGTCCCAGAAGTATGTATTGCATCTGTATCTTTTCTCCTGTTTTCGGAAAAGTACCATTGGTTGTGCGATATGTCTTTTTCTCTGATGTTGAGGACTGTTCCGTATTTATGGTAGGCGCTTCTTCTTGGATTGTGATTCCTACTGTGCTTTTGCCACCAGATGCATCAACTGAAGCAACAGGCGTAACGAATAAAAACAGCAGCCAGAGCCAGAGACTTGCACTTTTCCAAAACTTGCTTCCTTTAATCATTCTTCCACATCCTTTGCCTGTCATATACCATCTTGAAGCGTCCAGTTGATAATGGCCGAGTAGCTCCCCTGAATAACCGTATCTCTGACCTGAAGTACAATTCCTTCATTTTCCTGCCACGTTTTGCTTAGTGAACCGTTTTGACGAATCGTAAGCAGCTGCTCATTGGGATAATTGTTATCTGTACTCCCCGCACCGTTTTCGGCGTTAAACAGCTTTCCGGAAAAGCTTTGTGATTTTCCCGTCGCAGTCATTGGCTGGAGCAATGTGGCCTGAAGTACCCAAGGAGAAGCGGAGGCTGACCGCAAATCAGACACCTCTACCGTCATTTGATTCCCATTTTTGCGCGGATACTCTTTCTTTCCATTCTCAATCTGATTGATTGCTATTTCTCCAAAATCGAGAATATCAGGAACGGTAACCAACGTTAAGGTGCCACGGACTGTGATATCCTTCGTAAGCTCATTGGACGTTTTTTGATTTTTATCTTGCGCCTTTACGGTCAATCGATAGCTACCCGCTGCTAGTTTTCCAAAGTTCACTTCAGCTATTCCCTGTCCAACATAATTTTCTGAAGCATCTGTTGTAAACGTTCGCTCCTGTTTGAAATCCTCTAACTGCCCTGTGCTTAAATCATTTAACGAAAAAGAAACAACACCTTCATCGAGCGCGTTCCATTCCTCCCAATCCACTTTGGCTGTAAAATCCTCCATAATTGGCAGCTGTTCAACAGCTTCCAGCTTTCGCAGCTCAGGAGCTAGATTACTATCCAGATAAAATGAACCTGCATGATAAGGTAATGTTAATGTCTCACCTACATTGTTTTGTGCAGTTACCAGCGTCTCACCGCTATCTACCAGAACTTGTAACGGCTTCCCGGGAATTTTTTCTTCCTGCTTCGTCTTCACATCAAAGGATAGCTCCAGTTGGTCTCCTTTAACCAAAGACAGTGGCTGCTTACTCGAAAAAGTCCACCATTCCTGCTGCTGTTGAATCATTCCCTCTACAGGCGAACCATTTTTAAGCAGCGTAGCATTTGCGGTATCCTGTGAAAACAGCAGGTATGAATCAAGTTTTTTCATGATTGCCAAATTATTCAGCTCACCGGTTCCTTTAATTTCCTTCAAAGCAATTTGATAGGTCAGCTTTTCCCCTCTGGCAACCACCTGATCCGTAACCGACTCGCCCGCTTCATTGACAATTTTCTCATCCACCTGAGCGAAAATCGGTCTGGGAAACTCTTCAAAGGCGACACGAGCGTCCATCTTGGCTAAGCCTGTCGACCCGGTAAAGCCCCAATAGACGATATTCGTTCCAAAGGTTGACTGAACATTCAGCGGAATCGTCTTTTCTGCTAAATTATCCAGCTTATATGTCAACTGCTGCTGCTCTGAATCCCAGTCAATCGAGAATTGGTGCCAACGGTCATCACCAAATGTCTCCACTGCTTGAGCATCCTTGTGGTACTGAGTACGATTTACACCATTTTTTCCGTAGGTGGATTCCTTTCCCGGCAAGCCCCAGGCAATATGTCCGTAAGGTTTTGTTCCATCGTTACTATTGGTTGTATCCTTATCCATACCGTTCTTATTGATATGATTATCGAATTCAATTGCCAGAGAATTCGTGATTGCCCCTTTTATGCCGCCTGTTGTATTCGCCTGAGCCCAAACGCCTAGTGACGCACCACCACCAAAAACATTATTTCCTCTGGATGATTTCGCAAAAGCATTCTTCCCCTCACGGTCTGCATGCATCACAAAAGCCATACCATCTCCGACCTTTTTCTCCTCCGGCTTAGCACCGCTTCCGGTATCTTTTCCAAAGTACAGCCACATACTGGTGGAAAAATCATAATCCAAATTCATCCGATAGCTGTCTTCTGACCAAATCGCACCATTTCCATAGCTGGTCCCTTTTTTCGTCACATTGACGATGTCATAGCCTTCTGCATTCGTTACATTGCTCACGACGCCCTGACCGGAAGTAACCGGATGAAAATAGTTGTCCAGCTTAATCAATCGATCCTTTACCTGATTAAGATCAGAAATCCCGCCTAATGCCTCTCTAGGTCTAACCAGCCCATTTTCAATAGGCGGTATTTCTTCACCAAACACGGAAACAGTGCTTGAAAACAAACAGATAAAAAAAAGAATGACCATCATCCTTTTCGATTGCTTCATTCTCAAAAAAGCAGCTCCCTCCTTTCCCAATAATTATTTTATTTTCTCGACTGACTCAATCAGTATATAGCCGTCTTTTCTAAATAACAAACCGATAAAAAAAAACAAACATCCAGATTTTTTTCTAATCAAACCATTATTTTTTAAATGTTTTTCTAATAATATAAAATGCACATTAAACAGATAATAATATATTAAGAGATTACTGTATTAACAAATGAATAGGGAATTTTTTTCTGATATGTGAGAATTCGTTCTATTTTTCACACACTGTTTTCAATCTGTTATTTAAACAAAAAAATCTCTCTCTTTTTTAAAAAAGAGAAAGATTTTTTAATTATTACGATTTAATAACCATTCTTATTTTATATATTTTTTCAATTGAATACCTACTTCAATTACTATCAATCCTTGAAGTAATTTCCGGCAACAACATTGATTGTCTTCGTCTGAGTATCAACATCTTTAACATACAGTAGTGAGGTATAATCATTGATTGCTCTTTGACCATTAAATTTGGACTCTGCAAAAACAGTGATGCCAACCAATTCAGCTTCGAATTCTTCAATCAGGCTCTTCATTCCGTTGACGGTTCCGCCACCCTTCATGAAGTCATCCACAACCAGCACTCTTGAACCACGAGCCAAGCTTCGCTTGGAAAGCTCCATTTTCTCTATTCTTTCCGATGACCCTGAGACATAGTTCACACTCACTGTTGAGCCTTCCGTAATCTTAGAATCTCTACGGACAATAACAAAAGGAACATTCAAGTAATAAGAAACAGCCTGTGCGATCGGAACACCCTTTGTCGCTACAGTCATCACCGCATCTACCTTTTTATCCAAATACATTGAAGCGATAACTCGTCCAATTTGACGGAGCAAATCCGGCTGTCCTAATAAATCTGACAGGTAGACATATCCGCCCGGCAACAAGCGATCCTGCTCTGAAAGGCGATCCCCCAGCTCCATGATGAATTGCTTCGCTTCTTCATAAGGCATCTTCGGAATGAATTGCACACCCCCGGCAGCACCCGGAACTGTTTCCAGTAATCCAGTTCCTCTTTGTTGAAATGTTTTCTTGATAATCGCAAGATCCTCACTAATTGAAGATTTCGCGGAATGATATCTTTCTGCAAAAAAAGTCAACGAGACCAATTTATGTGGATGATCCAACAAATAATGAGTCATGTCAATCAAACGTTCACTTCTGCGTATTTTCAAATTTGTCACTTCCTTTTCTCTCTATCGTTCCCTATTATAAGGGTTTAGACTAAAAAATTCGAGCATTTTAAGCAAAAAAACTAAAATAGTTCGCTATTTATAGAAAAAAAAAGAAGATAGGCAGAATAACTTTCGTTTTTCCACCTATCGATTCATTAGCGTGTATTGATTTTTCTATTTCTTAAGGTCACTGTAATCAAGTGCCGAACGATATTGATGACTAAGAAAATACCGATGAACATCAGCGTGATTGTTGCGCTTGGCGGAGTTTCCAAATAATACGAACCAGTCAACCCAACCAGCATTCCAATCAAGCCAACGATTGTACTAATCAAAATCACCGCATTGAAGCTTTTTCCAATTCGCATCCCTGTTGCGGCAGGAAGCACCATGATTGCAGAAATCAACAGCGCACCGGCAATGGGAATCATCACCGCAATCGCCACACCTGTAATCACATTAAACAGCATTGACATCCAACGAATCGGCAGACCGTCCACGTGGGCAGTATCCTCATCAAAGGTCAGCACGTACATCGGTCGTTTAAACAAGAAGAACAAAACGATCAGTACGACGAACAAAATAGCAAGAATGATGACCTGCTCCCAAGTGATAGTCACTATAGACCCAAACAAATAGGATTGAATGCTAGTGGCTGAATTCCCACTGTTCATGTTCATCAATACCAAAGCCAGAGCCAGTCCGCCTGACATCAAGATAGCAATAGATATTTCTGAATAAGTGCTATAAATGGTCCGTAAGTACTCCAGAATCACAGCAGCAATAATCACAACGACAAGCGTCATGATGCTTGGATTCAAATTGAAAAACAAGCCTAACGCGACACCCGCCAATGAAACATGCGAAAGCGTATCTGCCATTAACGACTGCCGACGAATCACCAGAAAAACACCTAACATCGGTGCAATAACTGAGATAAATCCGGCTGCGAGAAAAGCCCGTCTCATGAACTCATATGAAAACATCTCCATTGGGAATCCTCCTTTCGCACCAATCGAATCTGCCGATCAGCATATGCTTTGATATCCTCATGGTCATGAGTAATCATCAAGATTGATTTCCCATGATCGTGGGCATTATGTCTAAGCAGACGATAGAACTCATTCCGAGATTCCTCATCCATTCCAGTCGTCGGTTCATCCAATATAAATAAATCCGGATCGGTCGCAAAAATTCTTGCCAGACTGATACGCTGCTTTTGTCCCCCGGAAAGCTCACCAATTCGCTTATGTCTCATATTCCACATACCGACAGCCTTCAACGCTTTTTCAACATGAAGATTATCCTTCTCAGATAATCGCTTAAACCATTTTCCTCTTGGGTATCGTCCGGAGCGAACCAGCTCCAAAACAGTACTTGGAAAACCTGCGTTGAATGATGCAATTTGTTGAGGAATATAACCAATGCTGATTTTTTCCCCATTAGCATTTTTATCAGCTAAAGAGACTGTTCCGCTTGTTGGCTTAAGCAGTCCCATGGTACTTTTAATTAATGTTGATTTTGCAGCGCCATTTTCTCCGGTTAGAATAACAAACTCACCTGGATCAACATGATAAGAGACATCTTCCAGTACAGGTTCATCATCATAATAGAATGTCAGGTTCTTTACTTCAATATAGTGCATCTTCCTTCGCTGCCTCCTTTTTGTCATAAAAAACTACTCAAACTGTCTCTTTTCCGCTTCATTTTTTAATCGGAAAAAAGACAGTCTATTGATTTATTTGATGCTTTTTTTCAAGGCTTCCAGATTTTCCTGCATCACAGAAATATAGTCTTTCCCTGCTTTTTGCTCATCCTCTGTCAGGCTTTCCAATGTTTGAAGTACAGAGAGCTCAACACCCGTTTCTTTGGCCAGTGTCTCCGCAACTTTCGAAGAAGCTGTCGCTTCAAAGTAAATAACAGATACCTCATGCTCATCAATGAATTCTTTCAATTGGGCCAATCGACTTGGGGACGGTTCTTGATCCGGTGAAATTCCAGAGATAGATTCCTGTGTCAATCCATACTGATTCGCAAGATAACCAAACGCCGCATGCTGTGTAACAAAGGTTTTGTTTTTCGCACCTGCGAAGGCTTCTTTGTATTCCGTATCCAAGTTCTGTAATTTTTCAAGATAAGCCGCAGCATTTTTTTCAAATGCTTCTTTTTTGTCAGGATATTTTTCAATCAATCCATCACGAATTGCTTCGACCTCTTTTTGAGCTAATACAGGATCTAACCAGACATGCGGGTCAACATCGTGACTATGGTCATGACCTGCGTGGGCTTCATCGTCCTCGTGATCATGGGCATCCCCTTCCATCAGCTCAATATTTTGGCTGGCTTCAACAACCTTGACCTTTTCCTGATCGACATTTGCCAGAATATCCTCTGCCCAAGTTTCAAACTCAGTACTATTATATACGAAAACATCTGAATCCGAAATTTTAGCGATGTCCTTTGCGCTAGGTTCAAAATCATGCGCATCCGTACCCGACGGAATCAGTAATTCCACCGTTCCTTCATCCCCTACAACCTGTTCAGCAAAATTATACATAGGGTAAAATGTCGTCATGACTGTAATATCATCCGTCGTCTCCTTGTTTGATTCAGCTTGATTCCCGCAAGCAGCTAGGAAAATCGAACTCAATAAAAGAACCCCGGCGCCAACACTATATTTTAAAAATTTTCTTCTCATCTCATTTCTCCATTCCGATTTATTTTTACAAACCGTAAAAATTACGATTTAAGAGCAAGAACTACTTTATCAGAATAAAAAATGTACGTCAAGACAAAGACGAAAAAAAAATCCTTCTTTTCTATTTATTTTCCAACTAGGATAAACAATCAAGTCTACTACTGCTTCTTTCTTTCGCTTAGAGGGCAACATAAAAAAACCTGAACACCACCAAAGAATTGTTCAGGTTTTTATTCGCTTATTTCAACGTTCGAACAAGATAGACTTCTTCACAAAAGCCTTTCAATCCGTTATAAATACGCTGTGCTCTTGTTTTCTTATCGCACAAAGCAAAAACAGTAGGTCCACTTCCGCTCATCAATGCGGCATCAGCACCAAATTTCATCATGCGATCTTTGATTTGCTGAACAACAGGATGCTTTTGAATCGTTACGCTTTCTAAGGCATTTCCGATTGTCTGAGTCATCGCTTCATAGTCATTGGCATTAACCGCTGCCTTCAGACCGGGAATATCCGGATGCTGAATGCTATTGAATGACAAGCTGCCAAATATTGATCCTGTAGAAACACTCATTTTTGGTTTCACCAATACAACCCAGCATTGGGGCATCGGCGGCATTTTTTCAATCTTTTCGCCTCTCCCGGTAACGAACGCTGTACCGCCCTCGATACAGTAAGGAACATCGGAACCAATCTCACTGCCTAAGTCCGCTAATTCATGATTGGATAGACCTAGATTCCACAATCGATTCAAGCCTCTTAAGGTTGCGGCACAGTCACTGCTGCCGCCGGCAAGTCCGGCTGCTACAGGAATTCTCTTTTCTATATAAATCCGCACACCTGATGTTATCTGAAACCGTTCCTTAATTAGCTCCGCCGCAGCGAATGCATGATTCTTCTGATCCACAGGGATAAACGAGTTGTCTGTCTCAATCATGATTTGGTTCTCTGTCAGCGTCTCAAAAAAAAGACGATCTGCCAAATCAACACTAGCCATCACCATTTCCAATTCATGATAGCCGTCTTCCCTCTTATATAGCGCATCCAGCCCTAAGTTAATCTTTGCCGGTGCTTTTTCAATTATCTCCATTTCTCCACCTATTTCTATACATGCCAGTCCTTATAAACAGTCTTCTAAAATTCTAACATATGTCCTTCTGGAAGTACATACAGAATAGCATCAGTAAATATCCTAGATACACGTGCATAAAATTTTGCCATTTACACTGTAGACTATTGGTTTATTGCCAAAGAAACCCATCAATGCGACTGGATAATTAGAAAAGCTGACTATACTGACCCTTGCTGTCATTGGAGAATAATTGCAACTGAACTCTTAGTTTTATACTCCCTGTGCGCACAAAAAAAAGCTGTGTAAAACAATCGTCTTACACAGCTTGATTTGTTCATTCTTAGACAGCTTCGCCGATAAATTCAATCTCGACAGTTCGCGTCAATACATCTGAATAGCTATAAGAAACTCGTTCGAACGAATTTTCATCTGGATCCAAGTCTACAACAAAAACAGAAGGGTATGTCTCAGTCAGTACGCCTGTACGCTCTGTTTGTCGCTTTCTCCCCGTTTGCGCAGTCAATGTGATTTTACTGCCAATCCGGCATTCCAAATCTTGTTTTATTGAAGCTAAAGTTGTTGGCATTACACTCACCTCAATATACATTATACCGCATTACTAAGGAAATTACAAGTTTACCATAGCACAAATATAATTGCAACTCTGAACAATCTGATATGTTATTAATAGGAATTTTCTTTCTTTTTTTTAATCGGAAATCAATGATTTTATTTTTTTCTTGGCACGATCATACGCACTTCGAACCTTTATCAGCTGTACATCATGTGTCTCAGCAATCTCTGTAAGCTCTTTTCCATCAATATACTCTTCGAATGTGACACGCTCAAAGGATGAAAGAATATTAGGAACATCCTCCAGCCGTTCTCTGATAATTAAATAATCCAAGGCTTGTGCTTCTTCGATTTGAAATCCATCAAAGAAAGTTTCTCCTTGTGTATCAATTTTTTGATCCAGAGAAACAGCGGACATATCACCTTTTCGTTTGAACGCACATTGCTTTCGCACTAAGCTGCGTACATGATTCTCAAAGTTAAGCTTAAAAAAATTTCCAACAGTCACTTTATGCCCTTCTTTAAACTTTTCCAACGAACGAAAAAAGACAATTCTTCCCTCCTGCAGCCAGTCCTCCTGATCAAAGCCCTTTAAAAAATACTTTGTCTGCATTTTAAAAACAACTGGATGATACTGACGGTATAGTCGATCAAATGCTTCGAAATCCCCATTAACAATATCCTCAAACCGATTCACAAATACTCCCCCTTTTTATTATTCAAAAAAAGAAGAGAAAAAAAGAAGAAAATACATAAAGAACTATATTTTCTTCTTTTAGAATATTTTTTTATCTAATGATATGTTTTTTGTAATTTAACTTTTATTTTTCGTTTTTTTGCGTAGTATATAACTGTATGCTAGTCTTTCTTTGACAGCTCATCTAATGTATCCGATAATTTCGACAGCTGCTCCAAGCTCCACGGTGAATTTCTACGGAAGCTCTGGAATTGAATATCAGTCGCATGGATAGCGATTGTCCGTTCTGTCTTTCTCACCTGATCGTACAGCTCTCTGGCGGATACTCGTAGTGCTCCTTTTGAAAAGATTAACCACTGCTCTGCCAAATCACTGGTTGCTACTGTAACCTGAGTCAGCAAATCATTCTTTTCCCCGGCAGTCCGTTCAATAAAGCTGTCCGCTGTTTCATCCTCTTTTGTAAAGATAACCGTCAGCTGATATTTTTTGTAGCTTTGCTGGATTCCCGGCACAAGCTGTGCATCAAATACGACCATGATTTCAATACCTTCATATTTGGCATAGTTAGACAATCGATGAAGCAATTCTTCTCGTGCATCTGCCAGTTTATTCTGCTGCTTCAGACGAACCAGCTCCGGCCACGCACCGATCATATTGTATCCGTCTACGATCAATAATTGCTTTTTCATCGATGCTTCCTCCTCATGCTTTGGTATTTCTTCCTCTGTAGACTTCATACATCAGCAAACCGGCAGCAACACCGGCATTCAAGCTTTGAACATGCCCAACCATCGGGATTGTCAATAACTCATCCACCTCTTTATGAAGTCCTTTGCTCATTCCGCGCCCCTCATTCCCAATGATTAGTGCGATTGAGCCTTGTGTATTCCATTGACGGTAGTCGGTCCCATTCATATCTGTTCCAAAAATCCAGAAACCGGCCTTCTTCAAGTCGGCAACCGCCTGAGATAAATTGGTCACTCGAGCGATTGGAACGTGCTCTACGGCGCCTGTAGAGGCCTTCACAACGACTGAAGTTATTCCTACAGCACGATGCTTTGGAATAATGATTCCATCTACACCGGTTGCATCTGCTGTTCGCAAAATCGAACCGAAGTTATGAGGATCCTCCAAGCTATCTAAAATCAGGAAAAACGGTGTTTCTGATGTGGTTGCTTCTATCAGCTGATCCAAGGTCAGGTACTCGTAAGGTGTTGTAGCCAGTACCACTCCTTGGTGGACACCATGATCGCTCAATGTATCCAGTTTTTGCTTCGGCACCCATTTCACAGGAACCGCGTGCTCCTTAGCTGCGGCTTTCAGTTTCTCCGTTTTTTCACCTGAGCTGTCTTCCTGCAAGAATAATTTGTTTCCTCGATCATTCCCCAGTGCTTCTAATGCTGCATGGTGACCAAAGACAAACTCACTGTCTTCTGGCTGTTCTGGAACCTCAGCTTTTTGTTTTTTATTATATGGCTGAGATTTATGAGGTTGCGTTCTATCCGAGTTCTTTCCTCTTGTCTTCGAACGAGGATTATTTCTGTTTTGCTTCATTTGCTTCGCCTACCTTCTTTATACACCAATCAATCAATTCTTCCAAGCGTTCCGTCTGCTTCAGCAGGTGAAGATACCCCATCAATGCTTCAAAGCCTGTAGCAACTCTATAAGTCGTGATATCCGCATTTTTGGCGGAGGTATGACTTTTCGCATTACGACCTCTCTTATAAATCAGCTCTTCCTCTTCCGTCAACAAATTCTCAGCAAGCATGGCCTGAATCAAAGAGGCTTGCGCCTTTGCCGACACATAATTGGTTGCTGTGCGATGCAAAACATTGGGTTTTGTCTGTCCTTCAGCGACCAAATAGTCTCGAATATAAATTTCATAGATGGCATCACCGACATAAGCCAGTGCCAGCCCATTCAATTGCGTGTAATCTCTCATTCTCCGCGTCTCCATCTCGTTCCCTGTGCTGTGTCTTCCAAGATAATCCCCTGATCCTTCAGCAGGTCTCTAATCTCATCACTGCGGGCAAAATTCCGGTCTTTTCTTGCTTGATTTCGTTCAACAATCAATTGATCGATGTCATCATCTAACAGCTCATCTGTTGAAAACACAATACCGAAGATTTCCAACAGCTGTTTATATAAGGTCAAGGCTCTTGCAATAACCTTTTCTGAAACAGCTGTCTGTTCGCTGTACTGATTCATCCACTTTGCCAGCTCGTAGACAACCGTAATCCCATTGGCAGCGTTCATGTCGTCATCCATCTCTTCGATAAAGCGGGCTTCAAGCACTGCCAGCTCCGCCAACATCTCTGATTCGTTCCCTGCTGTTACAGCAGCATCTGCCTGTCTGAACGACAGATTATCAAAAGCGATTTTCAGCTTCTGGTAATTCGCAGCTGCTTCCTTCAAGGTCACCTCACTGTAACGAATTGGCCGACGATATTGAGTCGTTGCCATAAAGAAACGCAGCACCTGTGGATCAACCTCGCGAATCATCTCGTGTACAGTGATGAAATTTCCAAGTGACTTACTCATCTTTTCGTCGTCTTCACCGATTGTTACGTACCCATTGTGCATCCAATAGTTTGCAAAGGGTTTGCCTGTTTTTGCCTCACTCTGAGCAATTTCGTTCTCATGATGCGGAAACTCCAAATCCTGTCCGCCGCCATGGATATCAATGGTCTCGCCTAGATGCTTCGTTGCCATTACCGAGCATTCGATATGCCAGCCTGGCCGACCAGGTCCCCATGGTGATTCCCAAGAGATTTCTCCCTCTTTTGCTGCTTTCCACAAAGCAAAGTCCAGAGGGTCTTCCTTTTGCCGCTGCTGCTCTTCTCCTGTTCGCTGACTTGCTCCAACCTCCAGCTCGTCAATCGACTGATGACTCAGCTTACCGTAGTCTTTGAACTTTCTTGTGCGGTAGTAAACATCACCTTGGGACTCATAAGCATAGCCATTCTCTACCAAGGCTTGAATAAATTGAACGATATCAGGCAAATGATCCATCACACGAGGATTTTGCGTAGCCGGCTTCACATTCAACGCTTCGGTGTCTTCCTTGAAGGCTTGGATGAATCGATCCGCAACCTCAGAGGCTGTCACACCAAGCTCCTGTGCTGCTCGAATAATCTTATCATCCACATCAGTAAAATTGGATACATAATTTACTTCATAGCCACGGTACTCCAAATAACGGCGAATCGTATCAAAGGCAATCGCACTTCGACCATTGCCAATATGAATGTAATTGTAAACGGTCGGTCCGCAGACATACATTCGAACCTTCCCCTCTTCCAGAGGAACAAATTCTTCTTTTTTTCTGGTCAATGTATTATAGATTTTGATCAATGTTCTCCTCCCACTTTCTCTCCTTTTATTCGAACAACTTTTGCCGGAATCCCTACTGCTGTAGCATCATCCGGAATATCAATCAACACAACAGCTGCTGCACCGATTTTAGCACGTTCACCAATAGTTACCGGTCCTAAAATTTGCGCATTGGCCGAGATAATCGCTCCTTTTTTTACTGTTGGGTGTCGTTTGCCTTGGTCTTTTCCGGTACCGCCTAATGTTACGCCATGAAACAGAATAACATCCTCCTCTATTTCAGCGGTTTCACCGATAACCACGCCCATACCATGATCGATAAAGACACCTGGTGCAATTTTTGCTCCTGGGTGAATCTCAATTCCTGTGATGAACCGCCAGAACTGCGCATGCATTTTTGCAAGCAAATAAAGACGATGGTTATACAGAAAATGAGAGATTCTGTGACAAAATAATGCGTGTACCCCAGGGTAAGTAAGTAGAACTTCTGCTGTTGAACGAGCTACCGGATCGTTCTTCTTCACGGCAGCAACAGCTTGTTTTAACCAACCCATCAACTAATTCCCCCTATTTATTGCAATCTCTAACGAAACCTCCAACCGGTTTTAGCATTTCTGTCGACAGCCCTATTTCCAACAGCTCATTCTTCCCACCGATAACATTTTTTTACAAGCAGTATTCCTTTTTATATAAAAAACGCCCTTTAAATGAGTATCTTCATTTAAAAGACGTTTCCACGCGGTTCCACTTTTCTTCACAAAACAAGATTGTTTTGCCTTATTACAGGTAACGTCTGTCTACGTCTCCAGCTACTTGAACTTCGCCGGAACCACTCAAAGATGCATTTCAACGGCTTCTGCTGACTATTTCCACCAACCATAGTCTCTCTGTAAGCAAGTTGCCCTTTACTTCTTCTTATCTGCGTGTTTGTTTTTATATTCAGATTATAAAACGTTGATTAAGTGAGCCAACGCTTTTTCTTTACCTAAAAGCTCAATTGTTTCTGCTAATTCCGGACCATGCATTTGACCGGAAACAGCAACACGGATCGGCATAAACAAGTTCTTTCCTTTAACACCGGTTTCCTTTTGTACTGCCTTAATCGCTGCTTTGATTGTTGGTACATCCAATACTTCAGCACCTTCCAACTGAGCTTTGAAGGCTGTCAATACTTGAGGAACTGTTTCACCTGCAAGCACTTCCTTCGCAGCGTCATCCAATACAGGATGCTCATTGAAGAACAAATCGGATAAGTTAACAATTTCAGCTGCATAGCTCATTTGCGCTTTATACAAGCTTACCAGCTTCTTCAGCCATTCAATTTTTTCAGCAGAAGGCTCTTTCTCTACTCGACCATCCGCAATCAAGTAAGGAATACACATATCAGCCAGTACATCTAAATCCACTTGCTTCATGTATTGATTGTTGACCCATTCCAGCTTTTTGCCGTCAAAGGCTGCCGGAGACTTACTTAAGCGCTCAGGATCAAACATTTTAACCAGCTCTTCTTGTGAGAAGATTTCTTCTTCCCCAACCGGAGACCAGCCCAGCAGTGCAATGAAGTTAAACATTGCTTCCGGTAAATAGCCCAGCTCACGGTATTGTTCAATAAATTGAAGAATCGTTTCATCACGTTTACTTAGTTTTTTCCCTGTTTCAGAATTGATGATTAAGGTCATATGACCGAAGCTTGGCGGTGCCCAACCAAATGCTTCATAAATCATTAATTGTTTTGGCGTGTTGGCGATGTGATCATCACCACGTAAAACATGAGTAATCTTCATCATATGATCGTCTACAGCTACCGCAAAGTTATACGTCGGCATGCCATCACGCTTTTGAATGACAAAATCGCCACCCGTATTATCTGATTCAAAGACGATTTCCCCTTTGACCATATCTTCAAATGAATAAGACGTGTTCCGAGGGACACGGAAACGAATAACAGGCTCTAAGCCCTGTGCTTCTTTCGCCGCTTGTTCAGAAGGAGTCAAATCCGCACATTTTCCGGAATAATGAGGCATCTCTCCTCTGGCACGCTGTGCTTCACGCTCAGCTTCCAGCTCGTCTTCCGTACAGTAGCATTTATAAGCACGATTGCTGCTCAACAACTGATCAATCAGCGGTTGATAGATTTCTTTTCTTTCTGATTGGCGATAAGGGCCGTACTCACCAGGATTTTCAGGAGATTCATCCCAATCAATTCCTAGCCAAGCCAAATTTTCCAGCTGACTTTTTTCGCCGCCTTCAATATTTCTCTTTTGGTCAGTATCCTCTATACGAATAATAAATTCACCGTCATTATGACGGGCAAATAAGTAATTGAATAACGCTGTTCTTGCATTTCCAATATGCAGATGTCCTGTTGGACTTGGTGCGTAACGTACACGAACTTTTGTCATAGTCTTTTCCTCTTTCTATTTTTCAAGTAAAGCGACCGCCATCGCTCCCATACCTTCTTCACGTCCAATGAAGCCCATTTTTTCCATTGTTGTCGCTTTTAGATTGATTTGATCCTTCTCAATCTTACAGGCAGCAGCGATGTTTTCCTTCATTGCTTCCAGATAAGGCTTCATTTTCGGTTGTTCTGCTAAAATTGTACAATCAATATTGTTAATAGTAAAGCCCGCAGCCATAACTTTTTCATTCGACTGACGTAATAATTCCAATGAATCTGCGTCCTTGAAAACAGGGTCTGTATCCGGAAATAGATGTCCAATGTCACCTAACCCGGCAGCTCCCAGCAGTGCATCCGTGATTGCATGCAGCAGAATATCCGCATCAGAGTGTCCAAGCAGCCCTTTATGAAACGGAATCTCTACACCACCGATGATGAGCTTGCGGTCCTCCGCCAGCTGATGAACATCGAAGCCCTGACCAATTCTAAACATGTTTTTTAACTCCTTTTTCGTTTGACAATCGCTTCACCAATTAACATATCGTCCGGTGTCGTCAATTTAATATTCTCGTAGCTCCCCAATACCATCGTAACAGGAAGATCACTGTATCGTTCCATCAAAGAAGATTCATCTGTCCCCAAAAATTCCTCTTCTTTTGCCTTTTTATGCGCCTCCAACAAGTCCTTGCCATAAAAAGCCTGTGGTGTTTGAATCTGCCATAACGTTTCTCTTGGGATGGTTTCCTGAACCGTTCCATTAAAGACTCTCTTAATCGTATCCTTAACAGGCACACCCAAAATTGCTGTACTGGTCTCCAACACCTTCGCATGAAGTGCCTTTAGCTGAGACAAGGTAACAAACGGTCGGGCGCCATCATGAACCATGACGATATTCTCCGAATCCTTCATTTCCTGAAGACCGTTATACACGCTGTATTGTCGTTCACTGCCTCCGGCAACAAATGTGACAGGACAAGTTTTTTTGCCCTTCATCTTACGTACCGTCTCTTTCAGAAGCTCCTGCTCGTTTGCCTGAGTGACCATAATAATATGCTTACATGCCGGATCGTCATAAAAGGTTTTTAACGAATATAAGATGATGGGCTTGCCCATAAGCTGCAGTAAAATCTTATTGCGAGAAGCCTTCATCCGTTTTCCCTGCCCAGCTGCCAATAAAATAACTTCATATTCTTTCATAAATTACTTCTTTTCTTTGCCCTGATCGTGATTGCTTTTATGCTCATCAATGCCGCGACCTGAATGTGCAGGCTTGGCAAAAATCATCCGACCCGCAGCAGTCTGCAGTGCACTGGTCACCACAACCACTAGCTGTTCATTCATATAGTGCTGACCATCTTCGACAACGACCATTGTCCCGTCGTCTAAGTAAGCCACCCCTTGTTGACGTTCTGTGCCGGCCTTTACAACCATCACATTCATTGTTTCACCAGGGATAACGACTGGCTTCACTGCATTAGCCAGAGCATTGATATTCAAAACAGGGACATTCTGAAACTCAGAAACTTTGTTCAAATTATAATCATTGGTTACAACAACGCCATCTAAAAGCTTCGCTAATTTGATTAGCTTGCTGTCTACTTCTGCAATATCCTCAAAATCGCCATCATACATTTCAACAGAAATGCCAGGTTCCTTCTGTAGAGCGTTCAAGATATCCAGCCCACGACGTCCACGTACCCGCTTCAAGCTATCACCTGAATCAGCAATATACTGAAGCTCATATAAAACAAAATTAGGAATCAAAATGACGCCTTCCAAAAAGCCCGTTTTCGCAATATCATAAATACGACCATCAATAATCACACTAGTGTCCAGAATTTTATACTTATGAAAATGATCCTCAGCCTTACGATCCAAGACCTCTCCTTCATTATCAGGTGCCGGTTTCTTCTGTCTGGCTGTAAAAATTTTCTTCCACTCTTCGATTCGAGTTGTTCCCATTCGAAAACCTAAGTAGCCTAAGGTAATCATTAATAGGATTGGCAACAAGCTGTTGACAATCGGAATCTCCAGATTGTACATCGGAATAGAAATGATTACACCAATCGTCAATCCGATAATCGCACCTATACTTCCAAACAATAGATACGTCAAGCTCAATTCATTTAATGATTTCTCTACTCTTTTCACTGCTGAAACAATATATTTCGCTAACACTAAAGATAAAATAAAGAAAATAATTGCACCAATTAAACTGTTAGTAAAATTATTATTCAGCCATTTGTTATCTGCTTGCTGAGCCATCGTCCAAGCCGCCGGTAATAAAGAGATTCCCAAGCTGGCACCGATAATGACCATCAGCACAGTGATTACTCGCTTTTGCACATGTTCTCCCCCATTCTTAGGTTTTATTTTTATTGAGACTGAGGCAGTGACAACCTTAGTGAGGGTCAAAAAGCAGCCCACTTGGAGCTGAATTCATCTTCCTCAGTTCTTCACTGATACCCAGTCTCATAATTCTTATCTGTATTGTACTAATTGATACGTATAAGCGTTACGTTTCTATTCCTGCTGCTAAGATTCCAACAACAATTACGCTGCTGTCTACTGGAACACTTTCCTCAAGGTTTCCCCAATCGTCGCCACACCAATGACTTCGATATTTTTAGGAGGGGTCCAGCCGCCTAGATTATTTTTAGGAATATATACTTTCGTAAAGCCAAGCTTTTCTGCTTCCTTCACGCGTTGTTCGATACTATTCACGCGACGTACTTCACCAGTCAATCCAATTTCTCCAATGAAACATTCCGTGGGCTTTGTTCCCTTTTCTTTATAACTGGAAGCAATACTGACCGCCACAGCCAAATCAATCGCCGGCTCGTTCAGCTTTACACCGCCAGCTGCTTTCAAGTACGCATCCTGACTTTGAAGCAGTAGACTTGCCCGCTTTTCCAAAACTGCCATAATCAATGATACACGATTAAAGTCAAGCCCCGTCGTTGTTCGCTTCGCATTTCCAAACACAGTTGGTGTGACTAATGCCTGAACCTCAACCAAAATTGGTCGACTACCTTCCATTGCCACAACGATGGCGGAGCCTGTCGCTCCATCTAACCGTTCCTCCAGAAAGACCTGTGAAGGATTCGCTACCTCCTCCAGACCATGCTCACGCATTTCAAAGATACCAATCTCGTTTGTCGAACCAAATCGATTTTTTACAGCGCGCAAAATTCGAAATGTATGGTGCTTATCGCCTTCAAAATAAAGAACTGTATCCACCATATGCTCCAGCATCCTAGGCCCGGCAATCGAACCTTCCTTCGTCACATGCCCGACGATGAATATGGCAATTCCGTTCGTTTTCGCCAGCTTCAACAACTCAGCAGTTGTTTCTCTTACCTGACTGACACTCCCGGCAACACTGGTTACATCCGGCTGTGTCATTGTCTGTATTGAGTCGATGATGACATAATCCGGCTCCAGCTGCTCAATCGCACGGGTTATCTCATGCATGTCTGTTTCTGCATAAAGATAAAAATCAACATTGGCTTTACCTAATCGTTCTGCCCGCAATTTAATTTGATCGGCACTTTCCTCACCGGAAACATACAACACCTTGCCGCCAACCTCTGTCAGCTGTTGAGAAACCTGCAGCAACAGGGTGGACTTTCCGATTCCCGGATCACCGCCAATTAATACCAGCGAGCCGGGAACGACTCCGCCGCCTAGTACACGGTTTAGCTCAGGAAGCTTCGTTGCTACCCGAGGCTCCTTTTTCGGTACGATTTCCGTCAAACGCTGAGGCTGTGTTTTCTTTCCGGAAAAACTAACCCTCGCTCGTCGGTCAGAAGTGTCTTGAATCGTAACCTCTGTCATGGAATTCCATTGACCACAGTTGGGACAGCGCCCCAAATATTTAGGAGAAATATACCCGCAGGATTGACATTCAAACTGAACCTTTGCTTTTTTTGCCATTTAAGTGCTCCCTGCTATATTTATTTCATAATGACTGTTACATAATAACTGTTAATAGTTTAACATACTATGTTCCTTTTACACCAAGAGTTGGAGATTATCAATTGAAGTTTAAAGAGATTTTAATCTATCGAACATTCGTTGAAAAATCCATTATCTTCCTTTATCCGTGAACCTTGGTATAAAGTCATTCTACCGATTGAATCAGCTGCTACTGGCCTGAAGAACCAAAACCGCCTGTTCGTTCTGTTTCTACATAATCCTCGTCCGCCAATAAAAATGGTTTGAAAATCCCTTGACCAATGCGTTCGCCCTTCTCGATACGAACCTCCTCATAACCAAAGTTCAAAAATTGAAACATGATATGCCCTTCGTTATCGGGGTTATTATAGTAATCTCTATCAATCACACCGACACCATTCGCCAACATCAAAAAGCGTTTTAGTGGGTTAGAAGAGCGGCTCACCAGCTCAAGATATTCTGACTCTCCCATATACGCCTTAATACCGGTTTTTACTAAAGTTGGCTTAGGCGCTGTTCCGTTTTCTCTTTGCTGCCAAATGCTGGGTATAACAATCGTTTCCGCAGCTTCAAAATCATAGCCGGCTGCTCCTTTCGTTGCACGCTCCGGAAGGTTGATTCCCTCTGCTTTATAATCTGAAATAATTTCAAAACCACGTTGTTTCATAAATAAATATGCCCCTTTTTCCTTATTTGAGAAAGTCCGTCTGATTACGTTCTTTCATCGCTGTTAAAATACGCTGTTCTTCTTGAGAACTTATGTTCATTTTAACATACTATTTTAGTATACGTTATCTTGGAAATGATTTGTTTTTATGGTTGGAGCCTGTGTTAATTATTCTTCAAGTGATATCTTTTTATTTTTAAACAAGCGCTCATATAGAATAAAAAATAACAAATATAAAAGTAATCCTATACTTAGATAATGAATGGTGTCCACAATTCTCAAAACATGTACATCGCTGCTTTTATGTGCGGTGATTTGCAGAACAGTGCTCATGGACAGACCAAACTCTTTGACCATAATCCCCAGACCGGTCATCAGCAAAAATTGATGCGTGATACTTCCCTTTGCCTGTGTCGCATACTTAATGATAATCTGCTGGTTTTGCGGGAGCTCTTCATTTTGCGCGTATAACTGATTCAAATAAGTGCTGGTTCCGCTTATGAAGAAGCTGAAGAAGAAAACACCAACCGGGAAAATCATTGGTAAAAGCAGCAGCAGTAAGGAAACAATCAGACCGATAATATGGATTACTTCTCGATCAATCGAAGCAAATAGCTGATAGACATAACGCAGCAATAATTTTGACAACAATATCCCTAAAACATAAGGAACATACAGATATAAAGCAATCTTATTATTTCCAAAGTAAAAGGCCGTATAGAAGGTTCCGAAAAGCAAAATATAATTCGTACACATCCCATTGATGAACGAAAGCATATTCAACCATATCGGCAGCTTCCACTTGCGATGCACGCTGTTAATATACCAAGCGGCGATAATCAAAAAGGCTGAGAAGCCAAGCACTGCAATCGTCAAATACTCAGAATCAAATAATGCCCTTGCCAGACGAATAATAATCAGTAGAATGAAGTACACTAAAAATAGCAAAAATTCCTTCATAAAAAATGTTTTTTGGTCGATTTTATCTACTTTTCTATCTGGAATGGGGTATCCGTTGATTCTTCGAAAAGCGGCCAGATAAAGGAGGGTATATTCACTAAAAATCACAGCTCTTTTCCCGGGAAAGTCCAATATCAGAGCACCTAAGAAGATACCCATGAGTACAACCAAAAAGACAAAATTAAGAAAACCTGCCTTCTCCTGTTCCACACCCAGTTCTTTTCGTTGGTATTTGATTGTTGTATTTGCGGGAGGCAACCATGCTGCACTTAGACCAAGCAGTACAGCTGATAGAAAATAGCAGGGCTGCCACCACTCTCCTAAGATACCAAAGAAACTGCCAACTCCACCACAAATCAACGAGAGTATCAGCACATGGAGTGTTGCCAAACCTAAGCGAAAGCTTTTCAATAGAAAAATTCCTGTCATTCGAACGGTATAAAAAAGAACAAAAGGCAGTACACTCTCCAGATTAGACCCTGTGTGCATATTTAAAAAGACTAAATACGGAATAAAAGTAATCGTATTCGTCAGTACAAAGGGTACTGCCGGAAACAACTTTTGCGTCATAGGCTTAGCAGAAAACATCATTTCAACTCCTTTAACTTTGCTTATATATAGTCTATCACTCTCCCTGAACAAAATCGAAAAAAAAAAGCTATTTCTTTCATAAAAATAACGAAACAATATTATTCAAACCGATTTTAATGATAGAAAGCAGCTCTTGTAAACACCTCGCTTTTCTATCATAAGCAGCATACGCTATTCTATTATCCATTCATTATAAAATAAAACCAACCATAAGGGAATAATTTATTACATTTTTACTTAATGCAATTTTTTTCTATGTGTTCAAATACAAAAAAAGTTGATTTCGCTATCAGATAAACATCCAATCTTTAAAATCAACTTAACTATTTTTTTATAGAATGCTCTTAGCTCTCTTTGACGGGAATCTCCCTCTTGTCTTTTCTTTTTTCCAACAATTGCCCACCTTCATAAGCTTCAGCAAAGTGCAGCAGTGCTTTGTCCAACTCTCGATAAAATTTACTTTCACTAATATGGTACTTCAGATAAAGGGCTACATTGGTCTCTTTTTTGTGAATAAACCTGTCATAAATCAACTGACGCTCAAACAAATCCAGTTTGTTGATGCCTTGCGCTATATTCTTAAGCTCCAGCTCTATATCCACATCTCCGTGAATGGTTCTCCCCCATGTTTCTTCAACAGTAAAGTAATAATCTGATGTAATTTTGGGTATCGAGGCTGTGCGTGCAAGACGAATTAAACGAGTGTACATGTTCAGTGTTTTTTTAGCATTGGTTTTCGTCTTCTTTTTGTCAATCTCCGGAAAAATAAGTATAGCAACCACTCCCTTTATTTTGTTGAAACGATTAAGGAAAATATCCAGCACTACTTAGCCGCAAAAACCGTTTTTTCTTTACGGATTTACAGGAAGAAGGATCATTCAGTGCGTACCTCCTTGCCTCGGCTTTATTTCCAATAACGGCACACAACTATTCCGACTACAGGGTCTACCTACAGCAGTCAGAATCTAAAACTTATCTATAGTTATACTAACACTTAAAAAAGGGAGCAAAATTCGGAATTCGTCCCTTTCGTTTGCACGCTATTACGATTTCTGACACCCCCTTTTTGGAAAGAATATGCCATTAATTTGGGAGACTCATAAAAGTTTTAATCATTAAAAGAGCGGTATGCTAGTTTGTGAGGTTAGGCCTAACCATCTTAAAACAGAGGAGAAAAATAATATGGGTAGTATTAATGCAATGATTCAATGGATGAAAGTTCGAGAAGGAAAATATGATTATGCACAGGTTCGACCATGGTCGGAAGGGTATTACGATTGTTCAGCATCAGTTATCTCTGCTTTACGAGCTGGCTCTTTTTTGCCGGACGGACCTAACGTAGGTTGGACAGGTACTTTATTTGATACCACTTTACCGGGAATTGCGAAACAAATTTCACGAGCAGAATGTCGCAAAGGCGATATCTTTTTATCTAATCCTTACGTTAATGCCGGACATACAGGAATCTTTTTAGATAACAACACAATTATTCACTGCAATGCTGGTGATTGGACTATCAGCACAACCGTAGCAGATGGAAGAATGGGGAATGCCCCTTTTTATTACTACAGACTAAACAACATAGATGAGGATAATGTTGGCAAAGCAACGATTGATACCAACAACGTAAACTCAGCAGCCTTTCATATTGCCGGCTGGTTTGTTCCTCAAAATTCTGTTGCAGGACAAAGTATCTGGTTATACTTTATGGATTCTACAACAGACAAGGAATTAGCGCGTGTTCAAGGGACTAGAACATTCCGTGACGATGTTGCACAAGTATTCCCGAATCCTAATGGCAACCATGTTGGGTTCTCATTCAGCGCTGTTACACCAAGAGTCCTGATGGGTAAAAAATACTATATCATGCTGCGCTATTCCAGTGCCAAGGATGAAATCTACATGCGGGAAAAAGTCTACACAGCTCCTGCTATTGTGAATCAGGCGACATTGGATGAAGCGACTGTTAGCGGAAGTACACTGACACTCAGAGGCTGGCATGTTTCAAGCTTACGTCAAAATACTTACAAGCACCTATTCTTTCTGCTTGAAAACGGCAAAGAGGTTGCTCGCTTTGATGCAACTGCAGATTCGTTCCAGAAATCAGATGATGTAGCCAGCACCTTCTCTTCAACGATTGGGCAAAGAAGCACTTCCCGATTCAATACAAAATACACGATTCCTGCCTCACTTAAAGGCAAAACAATTACTGTTTTGAGTCGATATGCCGAAGGAACATTGGGCACACATTCAAACTCAATCAATTACACCTTTAGTAAACAAATCAAGCTGTAAAATAAAAGCGGAACAGTCATCAGATTTTTTCTGAATGATTGTTCCGCTTTTTATGTAAAAAATGAAATAGGCAACATCAAGAGGATATAAAAGGTAATCGGACCTCATACATGTATGAAGTCCGATTAGGAAAGTATTAAATGAAAAAGTTTGGTTATTGGGTTGACTATAGAATACCTCGCTTAGCTTAAACCAACCTTAAACTTACAAAAATTTCTAAAAAAATCTTATGGTAATCACTTTCAGCTTCTGCTACCATGACATTAATAAATAGAATACATCGAACCAAAGCGAGGAATAAAAATGAAAAAATGGCTCTTACTATCTGCTCTTTTCCTATTGACTGCTTGCTCCTCTAATCAAGAGATGCCACAGCAAACAAATGCGTCCACCACTATCGAGAACTCCACTATCTTCAGTTCAGAAGAGGTTGGGCTAGTTTATGACGTAGAAGATTCAGAAATTGTCGAGCATATCATAGAAAATATTTTATCAAACAAACAAGCAGAACGTAACACCTTCACCTTTCGCATTTATACAGCTAACGATTATCAAGATAGAAATCTCTGGCTTACAGAAGCTGTCACACAAACCAGCAACAGCTACTGGCTTTATATCAAAGAAGCCGATAAACTGACAGAAATCAGTGAACAGGAATTTCATGGAAAGCTAACAGGGCTTCAAAAGCAAAACCATAGTGAAGTACCAATCTATGAAGAAGATAATCTTAATTAATCATAGCTGATTACAGAATTTCTCTAACTAGTTAGCTTACACAAATCACTTCTTGATTAAGAGCGCCCGTAATTTCATGAGCTTTGCCGATTTATTCCATTGACGACCTCATTGCTTCTCTTAAATGCTGAACTGATGAGGTCGTTACTAATGCAACACTTCCACGAAACTGATCCGTGATGTAATCCAAGACCCAACGATTTGGCTGCTTTTCCATTGCCAGTAATTGTTCCAGCTTCTGCCTATTTTCCGCTGTATCATACGCCGGATTGATTATTTCTGATGTGTTGTACTGCCCTTTCAGTAGGGGAGAATACGCAACTAACCGCAGCTCAGGGTGTTCCGTCAAGTAGCTTTTCATATCGGCATTCAACGCAATCTGAGGAAATAAATCGGCGTCCATTACGGGTGAAAGATAGCTGTATCTTTGCTGGATTGCGCTGAAAAAAGGCCAATCAAATTCTTGACATATTTGCCGCGCCCGCTCGATACGCCAACTGTAAAAGTTACTGCATCCAAGCTCCTTTACAACGCCTTGCTTTACCAACTCCGACAATGTGCTCATTGTTTCCTCCTGCGGCGTATTGAAATCATCAACATGCAGATACAGCAAATCTATCGTCGTTTGCAAATGATTCAGAGAGCGTTCTACTGAACGCAGAATCGTTTCTCTGCTCAGCCCTTCCATGTCAGAAAATCCTTTTCCGGCACCTGTATTCCGTGCACCAAGCTTTGTCGCAATAACCATTTTTTCACGGTTACTGCTTTGTGTCAGCCACATGCCAATGGTTCGCTCGCTTTCGCCACCATCGCCACCATTCCATTGCGCGTAGTTGTTAGCTGTATCGATAAAATTTCCACCTAACTGTGTATACTCTGACAGTAAAGAAAAGGCTGCTTCTTCCGAAACCTTTGTGCCAAAATTAATAGCGCCCAATCCAATACGACTGACAGTTAACGATGAACCAATTGTTGTTGTCTTCATTTTCCATCCACTCTTTTCTTTTACTCACGGTTCTCTTTCAGTATAGGGTACGGCTAAAGACCACGACAAGAAGGCACTTTATTGTGGTATACTTACTAAAAAGTGGCCTTTGTACAGGCAAAGGAATCAGAAGCATCCTGATTTCTGCAAACTGGAAAAGGAGCGAGTCACATGAAGCAAATGGACTGGGAGGACACTTGTCCTTTAGTAACAACACAGCGAATTATGGCTGGAAAATGGAAGCTTTCAATCCTCTGGTTTCTGGCAGAGCATCCTGTTATGCGCTTCAACGAATTGAAGGCTGCCTTTGAAGACCCAACCCTGACTCAAAAAATGCTGACACAGCATTTAAAAGAGCTTCAAGAGGATCAGCTGGTCACACGGACAGTTTACAATACAGTCCCTCCAAAGGTTGAATATCGTTTGAGCGCGCTTGGAAAAAGCTTTATCCCTGTTATGCGAGCGATGGAAGCATGGGGAGAAACCTATCAAGAACAGGTAGATAAATAGAAAAGCGGAACAGAGCGGAAACTTCTAAGCAATATAGGAACTTGGCTCTTAATTGGCTAGCTCCTTTTTAAATGGGGTAACTGTTTCTTTAAGCGAAGCAGTTACTTTTACCTTCGCTTCGCATACCATTCTACTAGTAGCTCCTACACTAGTAGAACTGGCAATGCTCTTTATCATCGAAGACAAGCTATCTTATTGTCGAAGAAGTTGCTCTGTGAAGCTAGACAATGTCCTCAGGATTCCCTTGGTATTGCTGAATTCACAGCCATAAAAATTTTATAATCCCTTTATAACTAAAAAATCCTGCAACCGTCTTTTTTACAGACAGCTGCAGGATTTATTTATTTTTGTTCTCTTGCGACCTGTACATCTGAGTCCTTTGTTCCTTTAAACAGATAATAACAAAGATAAGAAACTAACAAGACGATTACAGCAATGAATAGTACTGGCAGGAAGATATTTGTTGTTGTTTCTTTGAACAACAGACCAATCATCATTTGCCCCAACGGAACAGCACATTGTGCAACAGCAATGATTGTTGCCATAACTTTACCAATATTTTCTGTCGGTGTAATTCGCTGAACAACAGCAATTAAATAAATGGAGATACTGCTCATCAGCATACCAATCGGAACCCCTGTAACTACAAAGAACATAAAGCCAATCATACTGCCTGTACCACTTCCGGCAAAAGTAAGCCCTAAATTCATGACGATTAATAACAACCCGGAAATCGTAAAGGTCCAATAGAAGTTACTGAACTTCAATTTTTTCGTTAGAGGTCCCGCAAAAACAGCACCTAAAATATTGGCTAGACTGAACAGCGACATACCTATACCATAGACAGAGTCATTGACCTGTAAAACCACTCTCAAAATAATCGGCGTGCCAACAATGAAAAATGGCGTCAGAACAAAATTAATCAGTGCCGCAATTAATATGGTCTTCAAAATAACCTTATTATTGCGAACCTCACGAAAGCCTTCCACCAAATCCGAGGTAAGTGTTTGAACTATCCCTTTTTCCATCGCTCTTTTCTCAAAAGGAATGCGCAGGAAGGATTCAATCACTGCGGCAATCACGAAAAAGATAATACTGCTTGCCACCATCATTTGTGCACCTAAAAGGCTGTAAAGGATGCCGCCAATGATTGGCGCAACTACATTTGACATAGCAAGAACACCATTGACTAGGCCATTGATTTTTTCCAGCTCACTTTCCTTTACCAACAAAGGAATACTTGCCGTTACAACCGGCGTGTCAAAGCTTCCTACAGCTGATAGTATAAACAATAAAATACCTATCATTAAAATTGACTGATTAGTTCCCAACACTAAAAACAACAGTAACGCCAATACAGCATTTGCTACATCCATCAATACCATCAGCATTCGTCGGTCAAAACGATCGGCAATCGCGCCGCCAATTGGTGAAAACAATACCGGGATACTTGATATCGCCAATACAGTTGCAAAAATATCCGCACGCCCTGTTTGATCCAATACATACAACGATAATGCAAAACGTAAAATTGCACCGCCGAAAACCGAGATAAACTGCCCCAATATCAAATATAAAATGTTCCTTTGTTCTTTTTTCATTTCTAGCTCCTTCATCCTTATTTATTCCCCAACAATAACATCTGTTTTCTTCACGCTATCAGTGTAACATTTTCCTAGCATTCCTCTTTCAGCCTGCAGCATGAACTTTTCTGAGACTTTAGCCCCAAAAGTAACGTATCGCTCCATAGCATCCAGCACAAAAAGAAGAACTGTACTGAAAACAGGTATTTTCAGTACAGTTCTTCTTAAAATATGTTTCGGTTATCCTCTCAAAATAACCTTTCTATTTTTAAACGATTTCTTTGTTTGGTACTCGGTAGTCAAACAGGTTCAACTGTGTCTGTAAGATTTTTAAGGGAATGTCGCTTCGACTGTTAATCGTGGTATATAAAGCGTTTGTAATCATCTTGCCCAGAAATTCCTGAAAATAGCTCGTCTAACAATAACAGTCTGCTTTCCAATCGTAATCAGAAAAATACGTGAAAAATAATTTTTCCAAACGCTTGTCCAAACAATCAAAATTAGGCTCATAAATAGTTTGATTCACCTCAAACAGACGACTTAAATTCAAACAAAAATCTGCATCCTTTGTGAGCTGGTCTAGTGCAGACATCAACAGCAAAACCTTCTGAGGTTTCTTCATTTTAACTAGCAGAAGATGTTGTATTTGCATAACCAGGAGACTATTTAAATGATTTAAAAAATCATACTTATCTTCATAATGAGAATAGAAGGCTTGTCTTGAAACCCCAGCTTTACTCGCTAGCTCACTTATTTTTATCTCGTTAAACTTTTTTTCCTCCAAAAGGTTGAACAACGAACGTGACAACAGATACTCTGTTCGTTTATACCTTACATCCTTTTCGCTCATCGCTCATCAACCCTTTATTGCATCTTCTTTAAGAGTACTCGTGAAACAGGTCCGACAATTAAAAGCTGTAATGGAAATGCACATACGGCATTCAGTCCCATTGCCTGAAAATAGTTCATAAGTACATTTCCCGAAAAGTTCTGCTGCATAATTAAACCAAATAGGGACATACACAAAACCATGCCAAAAACCATACAACCGGATATGACTAAAGCAGTCAATGGCATTTTTCCTTTGTTCTTTCCTAACAGCTTAAATGCGATACTTTTTGCAACTGGACCCACGATGATTACATCCAGCAGCAATGCCACTGCAAAAGCCGGTAAAAATCCTGGTAGTATGCCATTGAGCGTTACCCCCTCCAGACCAGTGTGTAGAAATGTATTATAGACACTCATTCCAAAAACCATCATCGTACACATCATCAAGGTGAAAACAATTTGTTCTTTTTTATTGGTTGGCAAAAAAATTCACTCCTTCGTTTCTTTCTTTTTAGAGGTCTGATGACCTTTTCCCTAGAATAAAGCAAGCCACTCTGCTTAATCACTGGGATACATTTGCTCCTCTTTTTTGAGCAACGTCTACTATGGTATCAAAAAATAGATTTCTTCGTAAGCATTTTTTTACCCTTTTTTTAAATCTATATGTAGCACCTCTACAGGCTCAGAAAGTGCATACAAAAAAGACCAGAAGAAAATTCTTCTGATCTTAGTCATCTGATTCAGTTATTTAATTAGAAGAATAAGCTGAAAAAGTTTAAAGTTGCGCTTAACCAGTATTGAACAACACCACTAATGAAACCCATTTACTAACCCCTCCTGTCCTATTTGTAATGTAATGATAACATAATGATTATTTTTTGTCATCTATTTTTTTCAAAAATATACAAATAAGTTGTTTTTAGGAAGTTTAAATTGTAGGGTGGTTCTTGTTACTCGTTTTTTTACTATTTTTTTATCGTTCTGCCATTCAAGAATGTTTCACATGAAACAAAATAGAAAAGTGAGCATTTCAATAACCATTGGAAGTATCAATTCGAACGCTATGCATATACTTAAACTAGTTATTTTACCCTCATAAACTTTATTGCCTCATCATTTATTAATTAACTAAAACTCGGACCAGCTGTCTTCTTTTTTCTTCGGTTCCTCCACTTGCTCGACCTCTACTCGAATTTTTCTAATACCAAATAAGCGAGAAAGAAAGGCAAATAACTTTTTGAGAAATTTAAAAACAGATAGATTAGCTAAGCTATACAAAAAACACACCAATCCAAGAATTGTAAAAAATAAAATACCCGTAATACTCCCAGAAATTTTTATTAGCTTTTCAATCATTACCAACGAAAAAGCACTTACAATCAGCAAAATCGCACCCCACGCTCGTTTACTGCTTGCTTCCTGCTTACGCTTAGCCAACTCTTTCTCCTTCTTACGTATTAACTTTCTTTTCGCTTTCTCATTCAACTTACTCTACTCCTTTTTACAGCAACATTTCTTGGTTCTTTCCATCACCTGGATATGTGCCCATTATCTACACACTTCCTCTATTCTAGCAAAACGAGACCGCTCTTACACCTGTTCACATGAAAAACGTGTGACAATTATCTGCCACACGTTATCCCTCTTATCTATTCAAATCTTTTCAGCCGGCTATTTCCAATGCAGCGGAATAATCGCTTCTCCGATAAAATAGAAATAATCTTCTCCGCTATCTCTTCTAGCTGACCAAGAATAGTGTAATTCTGTCGTATCAGAATCCAATCCTTCCCAGCTTAGAATGCCATTTTCACATGAAAAGCCTTCATCGTTTGACTCGTATTCTACTTCTGTATCAGCAAAATGATTCGATAAAATAATCGGATCTACTAATTGATATTGAGTCATGCCATCCTTTAGTACAATAGTCTGGCTGTATCTTGGTTCTTCATTAATCCATAGGCTTGTTAAATTCGTTAAGCCATCAAGTACTGTCAAATCCAAAATAGGTCTAAGCGCAGTGTCATGCTCATTCATTCCAGCGCTTAAATCCAAATAAACTTCCTCTAACTGATCCATATTCTTCAGAAAATCAATTGAATATGTCGGTGCCTGATGGTCTGTAAATTTCTTCAGTTGAGTGAGCTTTTCCAACGGTCTGTAGTCAACCGCCATTGTTCCCTCAGAATCATAACCAGTAAGGTTTTCCAAGAATTGAATACCTTCTAAGCTATAAGGAGAGGATTCATCACTCAGGTTACCAGTTACTTCACGCAGCATGTCTTTCTCCATCAAACCATACTCTTGAAAGAAATCATCGGAACGAACGCCACTTAAATGAGCAATTTGTTCTCTTAATCCATAGCTAGGGATATAGGCATACGGCGAGTGATCTCTATTGTACTCGTCATATGCAGCTGTAGCTGTCATCCCTTTAGCAACCGTTATTGTCAACAAACCCAAACCAATTATACTTAACATTTTAGTACTTTTTTTCATTTTATCATTCTCCTTTATTTTCTTTTAGATATTAATTTTACCATATTATTTTAAAATTTAGATATTCAATTTTCGAACATATCTGTCAATTTTTTGAGAATTACAGTCAGAAAGTGACGTGGACATACCATAAATACTGAATTTATACTTACAGCTATAGATTTCCTTTGGAATATAGCTATATAGTTCTATTTTCCATATCTATATTGTCGTATTTTCATCTATTTTTTTATTAAAATAGAATGATTTATGTTTTTAAAAAAATTTTATTTCTTCATCTTTTTTGAACGTGCTTCTGAGATTGGGTTTAGACAATAATCAAAGGTATTTCTTCTGGACCCGTGAGATATACAAAAAAACTCCATAGAAGCTATAAAATGATTATAGTTCTATGGAGTAATTTTTATTTAGCATATATGACTGCTTGCTATCAAATATCCTTTGTATCTACTTTTGCAATCTTCCCTTGCTCGATATACACCATCAGAATACTCAAGTCAGCAGGATTCACTCCGCTAATTCGACTTGCTTGAGCAATGGTTTCCGGTTGAATCTTCTGCAGCTTTTGTCTGGCTTCTGTTGCTAAGCCGTTGATTGCTTCATAATCGATGTTTTCCGGAATCCGTTTCGCTTCCATTCGTTTCAGTTTCTCTACTTTTTCAAGAGCCTTTTTGATGTAGCCTTCATACTTGATTTGAATTTCAACCTGTTCGATTACTTTAGCGTCTAATCGTTCGGCAGGTGCATCAAGAAACTGCTGTACCTCCTGATAAGTCATTTCCGGACGTTTCAGGAAGTCTCCGGCGAGAACACCATCCTTTAATGGAACAGAGCCCTTTTCAGTCAAGAATGCCTGTACCTCGTCTGTCGGTTTGATTCTTACCGTGTTCAGGCGTTTGATTTCCTTTTCAACTGCTTCTTTTTTAACTAAGTAGGCATTATATTGCTCTTCCTTCACTAAACCAATCTCATGTCCATGCTCCGTCAAACGTAAATCCGCATTATCATGTCTTAAAATCAAGCGGTATTCTGCTCTTGAAGTCAGTAGGCGATAGGGTTCATTGGTTCCTTTTGTCACCAAGTCATCAATCATCACACCAATATAACCGTCACTGCGTTTCATTACAAACGGCTCTTTTCCTTGGACCTTTAAAGCTGCATTAATTCCAGCAATCAAGCCTTGTCCGGCTGCTTCTTCATAGCCGCTTGTGCCGTTGGTCTGACCGGCAGTAAACAGGTTCTCGATTACTTTTGTTTCCAGTGTCGGACGCAGCTGATGCGGAACGACAACATCATATTCAATCGCATAACCCGTACGCATCATCTCGGCTTTTTCCAAGCCGGCAATTGAATGAAGAACATCTGTCTGAACATCTTCCGGTAAAGAAGTCGATAATCCTTGTACATAGACTTCTTCCGTATTCAGCCCTTCAGGCTCCAGAAACAGCTGGTGACGAGGCTTATCAGAGAAACGAACAATCTTATCCTCAATTGAAGGGCAGTAGCGGGCACCTACTCCTTCAACAATCCCTGTAAACATCGGTGCGCGATGCAGGTTATTTTGAATGATTTCATGTGTTCCTTCATTGGTATACGTTAACCAGCAAGAACGCTGATCCATGTTATAGGCGCTGTCCGGTGTGCTGAAGCTGAAGTGATTAGGTGCTTCATCTCCCGGTTGTTCTTCTGTCACAGAATAATCAATACTACTTGATTTTACACGAGGAGGAGTCCCTGTTTTGAAACGATCCATTTCAAGCCCCAGCTCCTTCAAGTGGTCTGCCAACCCAATCGATGGTAATGAATTATTAGGACCGGAAGAATACTTCAATTCACCAATAATGATTTCACCGCGAAGCGCTGTCCCTGCTGTAATAATGACAGCTTGACTGTGATATTTTGCCCCGGTTGTAGTCACAACCCCTCGACAAATCCCATCTTCTACAATTAATTGCTCGGCAATCCCTTGGCGTAGTGTCAAATTCTCTGTCTGCTCTATGGTATGCTTCATTTCTGAAGCGTAGGCATGCTTATCAGCCTGTGCACGTAACGCGCGAACAGCAGGACCTTTCCCTGTATTCAGCATACGCATTTGAATATAGGTCTTATCAATATTTCGACCCATTTCGCCGCCTAATGCATCGATTTCTCTAACCACGACACCCTTCGCCGGTCCTCCAACGGAAGGATTACAAGGCATAAAAGCGACCATATCTAAATTAATTGTTAAAAGCAGGGTTTTACTGCCCATCCGTGCTGCAGCCAGGGCGGCCTCTGAACCGGCATGTCCTGCGCCAACAACGATGACATCATACGTTTCTGCATTAAATTGATTCATCTCTATTATTGCTCCTTCTCTATTTTCCTAAACAAAATTGGCTAAACAACTGTGTAATCAATTCATCCTGTACGCTGTCTCCAACAATTTCTCCCAGATAATCCCAGCAGCGTGTCATATCAATTTGTACCAAATCGACAGGCATGCCCGCTTGAATCCCATTAATAACTTCCTCTAAGGATAAGACTGCTTGATCCAACAACGCAATATGGCGAGTATTCGACACATAGGTTGCATCCTTTTCTCCGGTTTCTCCACCAAAAAACAAATCAGCAATCTTTAGCTCCAATTGTTCCATTCCTGTACTTGATAAAACGGATACTGGTAAGATTTCCTCATTTTCTGCTAATTGGCGCAGTTCATCTTTATCTAGCATTGACGGTAAATCCATCTTGTTCAAGAGAATAATACGCTTCAAGCCCTCAGTTGCTGCAAGCAGCTGCTTATCCTCCTGAGTCAATGCCTCATTTTGATTCAGTACCAGCAAAATCAAATCTGATTCAGCCAGTGCCTTCCGACTACGCTCAACACCGATTCGCTCAACAATGTCTTCTGTTTCACGAATTCCAGCTGTATCAATTAATTTCAGTGGTACACCACGAACATTGACATATTCTTCGATGACATCACGCGTTGTACCCGCAATGTCTGTAACGATAGCCTTTTCCTCCTGCAGCAAATGATTGAGCAGACTTGATTTTCCTACATTTGGTCGACCAATGATCGCTGTACTCAGACCCTCACGCAGGATTTTTCCTTGCTTCGCAGTCGTTAACAGTCCTTCAATCTGGGCTTTGACAAACTCCGCTTTTTCCAATAAAAGTCTGGTTGTCAGCTCTTCGACATCATCATACTCAGGATAATCGATATTTACCTCTACCTGAGCCAAGGTCTCCAAAATTTCCTGCCGCAGCGAACGAATCAACCCGGAAAGATTGCCATCCAGCTGATGCAGCGCAACCTGCATTGCCTTATCCGTTTTTGCCCGAATCAAATCCATCACAGCCTCTGCCTGAGATAAATCCATCCGTCCATTTAGAAATGCTCGCTTAGTAAATTCACCAGGCTCTGCCAAACGGGCACCTTCTCTCAACAGGAGCTGCAGCAGCTGATTGACAACTACAATTCCACCATGACAATTGATTTCTACTACATCTTCTCTCGTAAAGGTTTTTGGTGCTCTCATGACTGACACCATTACCTCATCAAGTAATTCTTCATTCTTCGGATCGATAATATGACCGTAATGAATTGTGTGTGAAGGAACATCTGCCAAGGCTTTCGTTCCAGACTGATACACTTTATCAGCGATAGCGACGGCATCCTCTCCGCTCAATCGAACAATGCTGATTGCTCCTTCTCCCGGAGGGGTTGAAATCGCGGCAATTGTATCAAATTCCAATGTCACTTGCTGCATGCTGTTCTTCCTTTCTCTATGTACAACTTTTCTTAAAAATAACTATTCTTTATTTTAAACTACAAAAAAAGCGCCCACTCCACCCCTTAAATTGGGTGGATTTAGCACTTTGACTGCTTTATCCGTCTGTTTTTTACTGGAAATAGAATAGCATATTTTCTATCGAATGGCAACTTGAAAAAGAGCATCTTCCTTGTAAAATAACTATTCTTAACCATTTTCTGCTTCGTTTAAGCTTACTGTTCACAAATCTTACGGTTGCATTTATTAGCTTTGCTTTTCTCTCCCATTATCATTACAATAGGGGTAAGGAAACACCAAAGGAGGAGAAGAGTATGCCTTTTTCAAGTAAAAGAGACAGCGAGCGAGAACGCAAGATTATGGAAAACCGATTCAACAGCATTACTTTATCAACAGGAAATGTAAATAAAAAATACATTTTGCGGGATATCATCTTTGCTACAGATCGAGTGGAGATTGATTTATTCGCTGAAGAAACCAACCCAAACGAAGTTTTTCAAAATGTGTGCAAAAAACTAAAACAAATGGCCTTTGAATATGAAGCGGATGCAGTCATTAACTGTCATTTCGAAGAAAAATTCATCGAAAAAGATGGTCGAAAATACGTAGAGATTTTCGCCTATGGAACCGTTGTTCAGTTCACACAGACAACGATTGGATAATACTAAAACGCCCGCTGACAATGACGTCAGCGGGCGTTTTTTATAGAATTAATACCATTTAATCTCATACTCACAGGTCACTCTATGATGAGCAGACCCTATATCATCTGAATCAATTTCGAATTCTGTATCTTTTTCGATTGTCATTATTAATGTCTTCGCTTCTGCCGGAATATTCGTGATGTAGAATATATCATCTCTAACGACTGTATTCACTGCCACACCTGTATTTGTTTTAACCGTCAGCTGTGCATTCGGCTGATTTGCAAAGTGTGTGGAGTAGATAATAGGATTTGCCATTACCAAAGCTTTGTTATTTCTTGAAACACCTATTACACCGCTAGTTGTCGCTTCATCAAAGGTCATTCCTTCAATACTGATTCTTTCAATTGTTGTAACGGAATCGAAAACCGATAAATCAGTCACATTTGTAACCATATGAAAATCCTTCAGCTTTGTAAAACCATCTAAAAAGCTTAAATCTACAGCATTTGCGTAGTCACCACCACTATAGTTATCAATTTTTTCTACACTTTCCTTTGCACCACGTAACGGCCTATAATCAATTACCGAACCAGTACCATTCAAATAAATGGTCTTCACATTTTTCACATAATCCAAGCCCTCTAACGATTGACTAACTCTATCTTCTCCCATAGCAGCATTAATCAATAAATACTCATTATCAATTGTCTCAAGTTGAGAAGCTAAAGGCGTTTGGTTTTCCTCCAAACTCGGATCGAGACCTACACCTTGTAAAATATACTGTCGGACATACGGATCGGGAATGTATACCTTCTGTTCGTCCGCATTTGAAACTCCAGCCAGACCCAGCATACCAACAGCCAACAAACCAACACCTAAAACTTTTTTTATTTTCATATAAATACCCCTTTCTTCAGATAAAAAAAGTATATCATATCATTAGTAGAAAAAATCTATTCAATTGGATTGTTATTTATCATATTTATGGAAAAAAATTACCTTTTATGAACAAAAAAACACCCGATTCATAAAGAATCGGGCTGGGAGAAGCATTGCTGCTTCAACTACTTTATCATCGTATTTGTGTACGCTGATAAGAATGATTTCGTATAAAATATACTTCGTTTAAGCGCTTTTGTCAATGTGTTTCGGGAGAATATCGTGAATATCGAAGATTTAACTTCGTTTATAAGTTTATTCATAGCAACCTCATCCTCCATTTCACCTAGACGAATTCCTCAAGAAGAGGTACGATAAAAGCCTATTAAACAAATCATTCTTTTCGGCAAAACCAACAAGCAGCGTTCAGACTTCATATTTAGAAAATCTTTTACAGGCGCTATAATGAATTAAAACTATTGGAGGGATACGATGTTCAATACGGTAGATATGCACTGTGATACAATCATGAAAATTTATCAAAGCAAACAGCAGGGAACTGCTGAAAGGCTTCGCAGAAATACGTATCAAATCGATCGGGAAAAGCTGGAAAAGGGAGAGTACCTGCTGCAAAACTTTGCATTGTTCATGGATATGAAGGAAACAGACAGTCCTTATACCACCTGCAAAGAAATGATTCAGTGCTTCCATGAAGAAATGGCTGACAACCAAGACTGGATTTCGCCCGTTACTACGTATGAAGAAATTTTGACGAATCAGAAAAACGGAAAAATCAGTGCGCTGCTTACCATGGAAGAAGGGGCACCTATCCAGGGCGAGCTCAAAAAACTAGAGGAATTCTACAAGGACGGGGTACGCATGATGACACTAACTTGGAATTACCCGAATGAAATTGGCTACCCGAATGCAGCCTTTTTTGATGAACAATCAAAGACACTTAGCATAAATCAAAAAGGATTGACGAAGCAAGGAATCGCTGTGGTTCAACGGATGGAGGAATTAGGGATGATTATCGATGTTTCTCACGGCTCCGATCAGCTTGTCGAAGACGTTCTGACATATACGAATAAGCCCTTTGTTGCAAGTCATTCCAATGCTCGGGCAGTCTGTCCACATTTCCGTAATTTATCGGATTTTCTCATCAAAAAAATTGCCGAACGAGGCGGGGTCATTGGTATGAATTATTGTGACCTGTTTATCACTGAAGACGGTAGCGGCTCGTTGATTGAGGGCTTAGTGACACATATCAAGCATTTCCGTGCTATCGGCGGAATCGATTGTATTGGTTTGGGCTCTGATTTTGACGGTATCCCTGTCACACAGGAGCTTATCGATGCCTCCACTGTCAGCAAGCTCCACCAAGCATTGATACAAGCCGGTTTTTCTACTCAAGAGCTGGAAAAAATTTTTTATGGTAATGTCTTACGGTTATATAAAGAAGTTCTTCGTTAAAAAATAGAAGGTGGAGCATTTTCTACTCCACCTTCTATTTTTTATAAACTCACTTATTTTGCAGCTCAAAGCTCCCTATTTCTTCAAGTGAATTGCCCATTCCGTCCGTTTTACTAATTTGGATTTTATAAACAGAGGTTTGATCCAATGCGCTTAGGTCAAAGGAAAAATTAAATTCACCATTTGTAGGATTAAAGATATAGCTAGGTGTTTCTACTTCCACACCATTTCTATAAATTTCAATGCCATAATCAAGAAAAGCCAGCTCCTGTTCATTCGCCGCTTCAACTGGAATATTAAAGGTCACTGTTGTTTGCAGCGCATCACTATTAGCCTTGATATTCTGAATGTTATTTACTTGAGTCACTTGCGGCTCAGCAGTTTGTGTCAGCGGCTCGTAGTCAATAGCAAATTGCCAATCCCCTATATACTCCAATGCATTTTCAACACCGAAAGGACTTCCTGTTTTAGAGGCTTCTGCATAGGCTTTATCCAGTTCCTCTGTATCCACCCAGCTCAACTGATAAATGTGTAGGCTCAATTTTGCATGCTCAGGAATTTTTTCTTGGTCAAAGGTTGATACAACAGAACCATAGAAGGTATCTCCCTCTACCCGAAAGGTTGATTCAGACATCACCCCTCCAAACAAATCTTCCGTACTGCCTTCAACAAATAACCCAAGCCGAATATCCTGCCCATCGCCAGCTCCCTTTTTGAACTGTCTCTCCGGAGAGCTCTTCTTCTGTAATAGTTCTTTAAGCTTTTCATCATCCAACGTAAACTGATAATCAAAGGCAAACTTTTTCTTTGTCGCTACAAATTTGGTCAACTTGATTTCCCGACCGTTTTGCGTACTGCTCAGTTCCAGATTAACTGGAATTTCACTGCTTTCCACCGTTGCCACGCCTGCATCACGACTGATACCCAGGGCCTTTTCAATAGCAGCTCCTACAGGGGTCTGTGTCCAAATAATCAAACAAGCGATAGCTGCTGCAATGAATGTGAAAACCAGCGCTTTTTTTCTACTTCTCTTAGTAACTTTTCCTTCTTGCTTTATCTCCTGATTCAAAATCCGTGCTCGATTATGCTGCAATTTCTCCATGACCTCAACCGGGATTTTTCTTTCACTTTTAAGCTTATCTTCGATTTTCTTACTCATTTCCCTTCACCTCCAAAAGCACCTTCAATTGCTGTCTGCCTCGTGCAAGTCTCGTCTTCACTGTGTTGGTGGAAATCTTTAATTGTCCGGCAATTTCTTTGATACTAAAGCCTGAATAATAATGTAAAACCAGTGGAATTCTATATTTTTCCGACAGCTGACTCAATTCCTGTTCTAAGTTAGAGCTTGTATCGTTTCCTTCTTCCACTTGCCCATGTGTTTCTACAAACTCAATGGTGTCAACTCTTTTCCGTAAGATATCATTGGCGATATTTATCATAATCGAAAATATCCAAGAGTTAAAAGCCGCTTCATTTTTGATATTCCTTATTTTTTGCCACGCACGAATTTCAGTCTCCTGCAAACAATCTGCGACATCTTCATCGTTTAACAACAATTTATAGGCCGAGTTGTATAAAACGAGCTGATACCCTTCACAAAGTGTTACGAAGGCCTGGGCGTCCCCAAGCTTCGCTCTCTTAACCAATTTCACTTTCAACTTCTTCTCCATACATCTCCTTCTTTCCTCCAGACACCCATTAGACGGAAAAATGACCGAAAAGGTTTCAAAAAAATCATTTTTTTCAAAAATTTTTGAGATAGGATTTTGATTTTCTTCTATCAACACGTCCTCTTTACATAATTACAGTAGATGTGGTGATAGAAAAAAACACAGCTATCAGGATTTTTCTGATAGCTGTGCCATTCTCTTAATTAATAGTATTTCTTTACAGGCTCGACAACCAAGTAACGGTAAGGCTCATCACCCTCTGAATGTGTTTTGATATAATCGTCTTTGCTCAAGGTAAAGTGAATCTGTTTTCTTTCAAATGCAGGCATCGGCTCCAAAAATACTGGCTGACCGGTACGTTTCACTTTTTCTGCGGTACGCTCGGCCAAGCGCTTCAAGATAGCTTGACGTTTTTCACGATAGTCCCCTACATTGACCACCACTGACAGCTTATTGGAAGCCGCACGATGAATGAACACCTGAGCCAGATACTGCATCGCATTTAGGACCTTACCGTGCTTCCCAATCAGTATTCCCGGTTTGTCTGTATCCAGATGGAAAATCATATTGTCTGCAGTACGTTCCAACCGAACCATTGCAGGAGCATTCAGCTCTTTGGAAATATTTGTTAGATAAAGTGCTAATTCAGTGATTGCCTCTTCATCAGTCAAATTTTCCAATACTTTTCTCTGTTCCGCCGTTGAAGAAGGTGACACGTCCACTGTTTGCTCAACAGCTTCCTTCATAGCCACTTCTTCTTCTGTTGCTGTGACGGCTTCTACTGTTTCTTCTACAGCCTCTGATACCTGTTCACTGACAGTCGGTTCAATAGAAACCTGAGCTGCCTTTTTCCCAAAGCCAAGGAACCCTTTTTTGGCTTCTGACAAAATTGTGATTTCAACAGCATCTTTTTTTAGCTGTAACGCACGTAAGCCATTAGCGATTGCTTCCTCAGTTGTATTCCCTTCGTATACCGGCATTTCAAAACCTCCTCTATTTTAACGCTTTTTCGTTCTTTTCTTCTTAGGATTTTTTGCTTTTTCCAAAGCTCTTTCAAGATCCTTCTGTTGTTTTATCTTTTCAGCACGTTCTGCTCTAATCTTGAACGGATTATTAAGCAATAAGGTTTGCCCAACTGAAAATGCATTAGAGATTACCCAGTACAATGACAGACCACTCGCCAGGCTGAGACCCATCATGAAAATCATCACAGGCATTACATAATTCATAATTTTCAACGAAGCATTTGATTCCAACTGACTCATACTTGTCAGATAGCTGCTGGCAAAAGTAAAGACAGCCGCCAGAATCGGTAAAATCAGATACGGGTCAGGAGATGCCAGATTCAGCCAAAGGAAGCTTCCCTCTTTCAACTCCGGAACACGTGAGATTGATTGATACAAGGCCATCATAATCGGCATCTGAACCAATAGCGGCAGACAGCCGGCGTAAGGATTTACACCATTTTCAGAGTATAAACGTTGCTGTTCTTCTTTAAACAGACGTTGTGTTTCAGAATCCTTCGATGCATATTTTTCCTGCAAAGCCTTCATTTGCGGCTGCAATTCCTGCGTTTTCCGCATACTCTTTGTTTGGAAATGCATCAACGGCAACAGGATAACCCGAATAACTAAAGTAAAGAGGATAATCCCTATCCCGGTATTCCCGCCAATCGATAGAAACTTAATCGCTTCTGCAAAGTAGTAAACGATGTAGCGATCCCAAATCCCTGTACTGCTTTCACTAATTGGTGCTGTTCCACAGGCGGATAAAACAAAAACTAACATGACCAAGCCGGCCATCAACAATAGACGCTTATACTTTTTCACAAATCTATTCCTCTCTCATTTCAAAATTTTTGCAAGCTTCAACACGTGCTCTAAATTCGTCATTATTTCCTCTGAAGTCAATTCTTCAACACCCTGTCGTGCGATAATGATAAAATCATACGACGGCTCGATATTGTCCTTCAGTGTATAAACAGATGCTCGTATTTTCCGCTTTACAGCATTTCTTGTCACTGCATTCCCGATTTTCTTCCCTACGGAGATCCCCACACGAAAGTGTTTTTGATCCTTTTTCAATACGTAGACAACAAACCTTCGATTCGCGCAGGACTGCTTTTTCAAAAAAACATCTTGAAATTCTTTTTCTTTCTTTACTCTGTAGGATTTTTTCATCTGCATCCCTTGCTTCTCTTCTTTTTACTTACCATACAATGATAGCATATTACTACTTTTTTTTTTAGATTTTCTTCACTGGAAAAAGTCCAAATATATTTAATGACTTCAACTGTATATATTATCATTATCAGCAACTTTTTTCATCTGTTAATTTCATTTAGTCAAGTGAAAAAGAACCCTTTATTATCTCTACATCAACTGTGTTGTATAAGATAATAAAGGGTTCTTTATTTATAAGCGTTATAAAAAGTTGATTTACTATTACGCTGAAATTACTTTTCTACCTTTACGACGTCTGCTTGCTAACACGCGACGACCGTTTTTAGTACTCATACGTTTACGAAATCCGTGTACTTTTTGACGTTTACGTTTATTTGGCTGATATGTTCTTTTCATTCTAATTCCACCTCCTGGATTGCCATCTATCCATCAATAATATAGACATACTTTGATAGTATAACGAATAGGGGGCGGATTTGTCAATAAATCTTCGAGAAATAATTCCTGATTTCTGTTAAAAAAAGCTGGGAAAGTTATCCACATTTTTCAATAGCCCGTGGATAATTTGTGGATATCTTATTTTTCATGTTTTCCTTAACTTGATTTTTCCCTCAGGTTTTACACAAAAAAACAGGCTGTGAAAAAGTTATCCACACGTCTTTTTTTGTCTGTGGACAATTATCCTAATTCATTGATTTTAGTAGCTTTGTTATCCCTACCGTTTTGTGGATAAGTAATTTAAAAGGATGTTTTCCACGATTCATTACGCAGCTGGGGATAACTTTTTTCCCCTTTGTTGATTTATTTTCCACAATTCTTAATTGCCTGTGGAAAAAGTTCCGAAAAAATGCTAAAATCTTATTTGCGAATCATCTATATGGATTCTGTTACTTTCTTAACTTTTAATGGTATTTTACCCATAAATTGAAGTATCAGATGAAAAAAACTTTATTATCCGCTGATTTAGCAGAATTTATATAGTTATACACAAGACATTTCATACCCACTTACGAAGGAGGTCTCATAATGACAGATGTGGAAAGTTTCTGGAAAAGTTTAGAAACCGCCTATCAATCCGTTCTGTCGGCTCCCAGCTTTGATGCATGGATAAAAACAACAAATCCGCTGAAACTGGAAAACAGTCAACTTTGGCTGGAGGTTCCATCAGCCGTTCACAAAGATTACTGGGAAAAAAATCTGGCAGCGAAAATTGTTGAGATTGGTTTTCAACTGACCGGAAGTGAAATTATTCCTCATTTTGTTGTCAGTGGTGACTCAGCCATGATGGCACCTGAACTGGAAGAACCGAAGCCTGAACCAAAAGATTTCAGCGAGCATGGGAAAAAAGCCCTGCTAAATCCAAAATATTCCTTTGATACCTTTGTTATCGGAAAAGGAAATCAGATGGCACACGCTGCAGCACTAGTTGTTGCTGAGGATCCTGGTTCTATCTATAACCCTCTATTCTTTTATGGAGGAGTTGGGCTTGGTAAAACTCACTTGATGCATGCAATTGGTCATCAAATGCTGCAAAACCAGCCGAATGCAAAGGTCAAATATGTCAGCAGTGAAACGTTTACTAATGAATTCATCAATTCTATTCAAACAAAAAAATCAGAGGAATTTCGAAATGAATACCGAAATGTTGATTTGCTGTTAGTCGATGATATTCAATTTCTGGCAGAAAAAGAAGCGACCTTGGAAGAATTTTTCCATACCTTCAATGACTTATATAATGAGAACAAGCAAATTGTACTGACTAGTGATCGCCCGCCAAATGATATTCCGAAGCTGCCGGAACGTTTGGTATCCCGTTTTGCTTGGGGCCTTTCTGTTGATATCACGCCTCCTGATTTGGAGACACGGATTGCTATTTTACGGAAAAAAGCTGATGCAGAACGCCTTGAAATACCAGATGATACACTAAGCTATATCGCTGGGCAGATTGATTCAAATATCAGAGAGCTTGAAGGAGCACTAGTCCGAGTACAAGCCTTTGCGACAATTAACGGTCAGGATATCACAACCAGCTTAGCAGCAGATGCCTTGAAATCTCTGAAAGCAGTTGGCAGTAAGAACGATTTATCGATTCTGCAAATACAAGAAGAAGTAGCAAAGTACTACCATATTCATTTAAAGGATCTAAAGGGGAAAAAGAGAGTCAAATCAATTGTTGTTCCCAGACAAATCTCTATGTTTCTTTCTCGGGAAATGACTGACAGCTCTTTGCCAAAAATTGGTGCCGAGTTTGGAGGAAAGGATCACACAACTGTCATCCATGCCCATGAAAAAATTCAACAGCTGATGGAAAATGATCCAACCATTCAAAAAGAAGTGAATGAAATCAAAAATCTGCTCAATCCTTAATTGTGGAAAACTTTAACAGTTACTAAAAAGTTATCCACAACTTATCCACAGTGGAAAAGTCCTTATTTTATTCCAATTTTCTACTTTTCCACAGAATTAACAGGACCTACTACTTTTATTATCTTTTAATATATAATATAAAAGTAACTACATCTATCTTATTGAAGATTCTATAACCAAAAAGGACCTCTGCACGCAGTGCAGGAAAAGGGCCTATTGTTTATTTTATAAGATTTATGTATGCTATATTTTGATAGCTATTATTCTAATTAAGAAGGAGTGTCGCTAACGATGAAATTAACAATCAAACGTAGTATTTTCCTACAGGAGCTGCAAACAGTTCAAAGAGCTATTTCTTCAAAAACGACAATCCCTATTCTAACAGGGGTAAAAATCGTACTGACAGAAGAAGGATTATCTTTGACAGGTAGCAATGCAGATATTTCTATAGAAAGCTTTTTGAGCGTAGAAGATGAAAAAGCCCAAATGACCATTGAAAAAACAGGGAGTATCGTATTACAGGCGCGATTCTTCGGAGAAATCATCCGTAAGCTTCCTGAAGACACTGTAACATTGGAAGTATTGGAAAATAATCAAGTAGCGATCACTTCCGGAAAAGCTGATTTTACCGTAAATGGGTTGGATGCAGAAAATTATCCACACCTTCCGGTTATTGATGCTAAAAATCAAATTCAGCTGCCTGTCCACCTGTTGACAAAAATCATCAATGAGACAAGCTTTGCTGTTTCCTTACATGAAAGCCGCCCAATCCTTACAGGGGTCCACTTTGTATTGGAAAATCAAAAGCTTTTAGCTGTAGCGACTGACTCACATCGACTGAGCCAACGAATTATTCCAATCGAACAGGCTGTGGAAAACTTTAATATTGTTATTCCAGGGAAAAGTCTGCTTGAGCTTTCTCGTTCATTTACAGATGAAGAAGAAATGGTAGAAATCAGCATCATGGAAAACCAAGTGCTGTTTAAAACCAAGTCTATGTATTTCTATTCCAGATTGCTGGAAGGAAATTACCCTGACACAAATCGCTTGATTCCGACAAGCTTCAATACAGAAGTAGATATCTATGTACCGGAATTTTTATCTGCGATTGAGCGGGCTTCTCTATTATCACATGAAGGCCGTAATAACATCGTTCGTCTGTCTGTTACTTCTGAATCAGTTTTCCTTTATGGAAATTCTCCGGAAGTCGGAAAAGTGGAAGAATCATTAAGCTATGAAAAAGTTTCCGGTGAACCATTAGAGATATCCTTTAATCCGGATTACATGAAAGCAGCTTTACGAGCATTTGGCGATACATCAATAACAATGAAATTCATTTCTCCAATCCGTCCATTTACGTTGGAACCAACCGGTGCGGATCTTGATTTCATTCAGCTGATTACTCCTGTTCGGACTAACTAATCAAAAATCAAACCGACCTTCAAACTTATCGTTGAAGGTCGGTTTTTACTTGTTTATTTTTTCTTCCATAAAACCATAGAAGCGGCTGACCGCTTAAGGTAATGATGCTGAGAATGAGAAAAATTTCTTTGAACTGTTCAAAAGTATAGTGTTCAATCAACAGTCCTCCAATAATCGGTCCTACAGTATTCCCAATTCGGACCATCTCTGATAAGCCAAAATAAAATCCTTTGTTTTCAGCAGTGGAAAATGTATCGACGGTATAATCGAAGTTACTACCTAAAAGGACCTCTCCTAAGCTTAGAGAACCCACCATTAGCCAAAAAATACTCCAACTATGAGTTTGAGGAATCAGCAGCAAGCTAAGACTGAACAAACTATTACTGACCATCAAAAGCTTTAATGGAGAGAATCGTCGAGTCATACGGAGAACAGGAAATTGCAATAGCAGGATTAATAAGGCATTTAAAGAAAGCATCAGACTATATTTCTTAGAACCATCGGAACCAAAAATCTCTGACGTAAAAAATAGGGAAACTGTCGATTGAAATTGCGCATAAGCAAAGTAGGAGAAAGCGATACCTGATAAAAAACAGAGAAATAGCAGAATGCTTTTCTTATCTGTGGTTGGAGCATGACTGCCTACTTTTGCTTGCGTTGTTTCTTCTGCTTGAGGCAGCTCCTTAAAAAAGTACTTATTGAGGAAAGCAGAAGCCAGATAGGTTATTCCAAGAAAGCAATACATATGAGCGGTCGAGTAGTTGGAAACCAAAAGCTGCAGTAATGGTCCAAGAAATGCGCCTATCGCCAAACAAGTATACCTAAGATTGAAAACAAGCTTTCTGTTTTCCAGTGTAGAATTGAAGGACAATACTTTCTTAACTGTCGATTCATAGGTAACATAGCAGATGCCGTTCAGTCCATTTAATACAAGAAAAGTCAAAAAATGGGAAGCAAAAGCAAAGGAAATATAGACCAGTCCCCAGAAAAAAGGGACCAGATAGAGTGTTTTGCTGCGGCTGATACGATCTGTCACACGGCCGCCCAAGGGACCGAAAAGAACAGTACATAGTGGATTAATCCCTACAATCAAGCTAAGCTCCGTAGCTGAAAAATGAAAATCATTCGACAAAAAAATCATTAAAAACGGAACACACATGAACATCATAATTCGTGTAATGATTGTTTCTGAAAGTAATAGAGTAATTTGTTTATTTTGCGTTGTTATCGTACACACCTCCTTTTTCCCTATGGTATCATTGAGAATAAAAAGAGCATTTTTTTGTGAGAATTCTCACTTTCGGAGGAGAGAAAGATGGAGCATTATGGAAAAACACTGAAGCAGCTGAGGATATCCAGAAATATGAGCCAACAGGAAGTTTGTGCGGAAATTATGAGTCGTTCAAATCTTTCTCGTTTTGAGAATCAGGAATACATTCCCGGCTTTGATAAAGTCATTCAGCTGTTGGCTAATCTGGGAGTTGAGATGGATGAGTTTATGTATATTAATAATAACTATCATATCAGTCATTATGAGCGACTGTATGAACAGTTAATCCATGCGGAAAATAGAAGGAATCATAGTGAACTGATAGAAACCGCAGCTAAAATCGCAGTAGAAAAAGGAACGAATCGGGGGTTTTATGAGCTATATCTACTCTCTCAAATGGCATTATTGGAAAATAAATTACCTGCCGCTGTGACAATCCCTCAGATTTCCGATGAGATGAGGACGGTTCTATTAGATACTGAAAATTGGTTGTTTGCGGATTTCAGACGTCTGAATAATTTTCTGAGAATATTTAATTTGGAAGAGGCTGTTTTCTTATATAGACGTGCAGTAAAGGAATTTGAAAAATATGAGGCATTTCCCAGAGAAAATAATATTCGTATTTACCTGGCATTGAACCTTGGACAAATGCTTGCGGAACATGGACAGCAAGCACAGGCAGTTACCTATTTTGATCAGGCAAAAGAATATGCCGATAGAAAGAACAAGCTGTTTCAAAAGCTGACGATTGAAGCCTCATTGGAAAGAGTCGTTCAAGCATCAGCAGAGACCAAGAACAGCAAAGGGTTCAAGGAGCTTTTAGTTGTATTGTCTGAGATGGGCTATACCGATACGGTCACTGCACTAAGAAGATATCAGGAGTAAACAGAGGCAGATAAGTATTGTTAGGTAGTCATACTGCCTTTAGCGTGTATCTCTTTTATTCTTTACTAAAAATGACCATTGCTGATATCAAGCAGTATTGGTTAAGGGAGAGAAAAACATGGGAATTTTTTTATATGTTATCTATATGTCTTTGACCGTTATGCTATTTCCTTTAGCAAATGAATTATTATTTTGGCATAAACTTACTTACAAAAAAATTTTTTTATGGAATAGTTTAGTTGTTTTTACGATTCTAGGCTATCAGTTCATTTTGCATCAAAAAGGTGTTCCATTCAGCTTCTTTACCTATCAGATAGAAAGTGTTCTGATTGCAGGGATTTGCTTTCTTTTTATGTATCATTTTCTTTTTAGGAATATTAGATCAGCGCTGTTTTTTACTCTTGCTTCAGATATTATCAGTAAATTAGTGCAAGTATTAGTGCATAAGCTAGTGTTTCCAGAAAAGCTGATTGGTTTTTTAGATGTCACGACCAATAAGAAAGAGCTTCTGTTTGGAATACTGGTATTATTAGCTTCTTATGTTATCTATGTCTTACTCATTATTCTATTTAAAAAGCATGTTCAGGAAATTGCAGAAATCAATACACTTTTTCTAATTGAACCAAGGGTTGTACAGTATGCAATCCCTGTTTTGCTTTTCTTATTTATTGTACCGGTGTCCAATTATCTGACAACGCAAAGTTTTGGTCTGCTTCCTTTTATCTACGTCCTACTCCTTTTGTTTGCTTCTGCACTATTGACTATTAATCAAATTGTCCAAAATGTAATTATTTTCAAAATCCGTACAATGTATATAACTACATTAGAGGACTATAATGTAAGTGTGGCAGAAGCAGCTAAAAACCTTCTTCTTTTTAAGCATGATTATAAAAATGTGTTGTTGATGTTGAATAGTTTTATTGAAGAAAAAGACATGAAGGGATTGACTCGTTTTTTTTCCGAAGAGTTGCTGCCGGAAAATCAGCAAATCGACGATGAAGACCAGCACTATTTGGTTCTGTCGCAAATCGATAACGCAATCATTCGCAGTCTGATTTTTTCAAAATATTTGGAAGCTAAGAAAAGAAACATTCTATTCAGTATAGCGATTATGGAGCGAATTCCGACAATCTTTGAGCATCCAGTGGTGGTTAACAGAATTTTGGGTAACTTATTGGACAACGCTATAGAGGCAGCTGCTGAAAGCGATGAAAGAAAAATAACACTTAAGCTGTATTATTTTTCTGTCCATGAGCTTCAGGTTGTTATTACTAATACATCTAAAAATACAGAGACTGAGCTAGCACAGTTAAAACAAATGGGCTACTCAAGCAAAGAACAGCATCTTGGCTTGGGACTTACCAGCATTCAAGCATTGAGCACTGATCGCATATATGTCGATTACAAAAAGGAAACAACATGGTTTGAGGCAACAATCCATATCGTTCTTTAATATGTGCTATCATTTTGGGTGATAGACAAAGCTAAGACATTAGTAAATCAAAACTTTTTAAAATTACGAAAAAGCATAACACTTTTCTTCCTGCCTAGCTCATTTGTAATGAGCCTAGGTTGTTTCTTTTAGTAATTGCTGCAGCTTTTCACGATGAATCAGATAATAGGTTCCTCTTTTTTCAATCAAGCCATCGTCCTTGAAGTTTTTCAGCGTATAAAGCAGATGTCTATAGCTGACTCCGAGGTATTCAGCAATTTCGGTGTGTTTCTCCTTATATTGTCCATCAACAGCGACTGTGAGCAGCAGCTCCGCTAAGCGATATTTTAGCTCGAAGGTTTGATTGACAGTAAAATGGTCCATCCGCTTCAGCAGCTTTTGCCCGATATAGCGGCTCAGCATTTTTACAAAGGCCAGCTCATTCATCCATTCTTTTTTTGCATAATTGATAGGAAGCGCAAGGCATATTGTATGACCGATTGCTACCACATCTTTGGTGGCTTCCTCCGCACCAACCAGCGTTAAATCCCCTATAAAATCATGCTCCTCTAAGAATTGAAGAATCACTCGTTTGCCGTTTGCCTGATTTTTCAAAATTTTCGCTTTTCCTTCAAGAATGTAGAAAAGGTAGTGCAGTGTGTCTGTTTCCCGATGAATATACTCATTACGCTCAAATTCGATAATCAAGCTTTGTGCTAAAACTTTTTGCGTAAAAAAACTGTCTGTTGTAATCAGCTGTTTGTGTTCTGAAACAGGATAAGCCGTTTTCTTCATAAATTTTCTCCTCTACTGTGAGATATCTCATCATTTGTTTTCTTCATTTTAGCATATACTGGTTGTAATCAAGGGTTAAGGGGTGTTAAAAGTGGTACTTAAAAAATTTTTGTGGTCTATGTTTTTCTATCTTATCAGTGCCTTTGGAATCAGCTTGAGCATTAAGGCAGCAGTGGGTGTCAGCAGCTTCAATTCGTTGAATGTCGCTCTTTCAGAGGTGACAAGTCTGAAGGTAGGCACGATTACCACTATCATTAATCTAAGCTTTTTACTGATGTGCTGGTTTCTGGATAAAAATAGAAGCTGGAAAGGCTATCTGCTGATGCTGTCTGCCCTGTTATGCTTTGGCTCAGTAATCAATCTCATCTTATATAATATTCTGATACATGTGTCTATTACCACGTATGTTCTGCGACTTCTGCTGTTTGTGACAGGAACGTTAATTGCCGGATTTGGTACGGGGCAGGTGCTCGTATTGAACTATTTGAAATTTCCGATAGAGAATTTCTGTGCTCAGCTTGCGGAGAGAACAACGAAGAGCTTTAAGTATTATCGCTACCTCATTGACATTGTCTGTGTTTCGCTTTCTTTACTGTTGTCCTTAACATTCCGGCTGCCGATTGTCGTAAGGGAAGGAACCTTGATTAGTTTATTTCTGTTATCAAGTGTGATTGCCTGGTCAAGAAAACTGAGGCTCGTACCGGAGAAATTACCGATTGCCGAAGAGCAGGCTGGTTCAAAATAGTTTTTTGAAGAGAAATAATGGATAGGACGATTGCTGTTTGCTGATCGTCTTATTTTTTTGTTCCATGTTTTTTTAAACGAATTAGCGAACACGAAAAAGATAAATTTTAAGGGTGATTTTCATTGATTTTTGAAAAATAGTGAAAATAATTGAAAAGGATTTCTGGGCGGAAATCGATTGTAAAATGCTATTTAAGAGATTTTTTTTCGAAATAATAGATTTTGTCATTTTTACTTAGAATTGCTTAGAGCGAAAATTAGACGGATAAATTTGTTTTATTCCTTAAAAAAGGGTATAATATTAAAGTAAAAGTGAATTTTAAATGAGGGATGAATTTTGAAAAAAACACTTATTTTAGAAACAGATTACATGACGCTTGGTCAGTTTTTGAAAGAAATCAATGTTATCAGCAGTGGCGGTCAGGCAAAATGGTATCTAGCTGACACTAGTGTTTTTGTAGACGGGGAACTGGAGAATCGTCGGGGAAGAAAATTATATCCCGGTATGATGATCGAAGTGCCTGAAGAAGGTACTTTTTTTATGGCAAAAAAAGAAGAGTCAGCTGATGAGGCTGAATAGTATCACCCTAAAGCAGTATCGAAATTATGAAGAGGCATCGTTGGAATTTCCTAAATCATTAACGATTTTTTTAGGAGAGAATGCGCAGGGCAAGACGAATATGCTGGAAAGCATCTATGTACTTGCCATGACGCGCAGCCATCGGACCAGCAATGAAAAGGAGCTAATCGGTTTTGAGCATGATACCGCAAAAATCGAAGGCTCTGTAGAAAAAAATGCCGGAACTGTGCCATTGGAAATCATCATATCGAGCAAGGGTCGTAAAACGAAGGTCAATCATATCGAGCAGAAGCGCTTAAGTTCATATATTGGGCAGCTGAACGTCATTTTGTTTGCGCCGGAAGACCTTTCTCTGGTCAAGGGTTCTCCTCAACTAAGAAGAAAATTCATAGATATGGAGCTGGGGCAGGTCAATCCGATTTACTTATACGATCTGGTCCAATATCAGTCTGTACTGAAACAGCGTAATCAATACCTGAAGCAGCTGGCAGATAAGAGCCAGACGGATACAGTCTATTTGGATATTTTGACGGAACAGCTGGCTGATTTTGGCGGAAAGGTGCTGTTTGCACGGCTTGAGTTCATCAAAAAGCTGGAAAAATGGGCAAATGAACTGCATCGAAGAATCAGCCATGGGAGAGAAGAGCTTTCCATTGAGTACGAATCGAGTATCACGCTTAGTGAGGAAGATACAACAGTGGAAGCCATTCAGCAAGCGATTCTACAGCAGCTTCAAAACAACCGAAAAAGAGAGCTGTTCAAGGCAACAACCTTTATGGGTCCCCATAGGGATGACTTGATATTTAACGTCAATAATCAAAATGTTCAAACATATGGTTCACAGGGACAGCAAAGAACAACAGCTTTAAGTGTCAAATTGGCAGAGATTGATTTGATGTATGCTGAAACCGGAGAATATCCTGTCCTGCTTTTAGATGATGTGATGAGTGAGTTGGACGATGAAAGACAGCTGCATTTGCTGGAAGCGATTGAAGGAAAAGTTCAGACCTTTATCACAACGACTACATTGAACCATTTAACCAATAAAATTACTGTTGAGCCGGATATATTCCATGTTCGACAGGGAGAGATAGCGAGGGAATCATCGAATGACTGAAGAAGAAAAAAGCATGAAAGAACGTGCCAAAGAGTATGATGCCAGCCAGATACAGGTTCTTGAAGGATTGGAGGCCGTAAGAAAGCGTCCGGGGATGTACATAGGCTCGACTAGTTCAGAAGGGCTGCACCATTTAGTATGGGAGATTGTAGATAATTCAATCGATGAGGCATTAGCAGGTTTTGCAACCAGCATTCAGGTAATTATCGAAGCAGATGGCAGTATCACGGTTATTGATGATGGTCGGGGAATTCCAGTCGGCATTCAGGAAAAAACCGGTCGTCCAGCGGTTGAGACCGTCTTTACAGTACTTCACGCAGGCGGAAAGTTTGGCGGCGGCGGATATAAAGTTTCCGGTGGATTGCACGGAGTAGGTTCGTCTGTTGTAAATGCATTGTCGACTACTTTGGATGTAAAAGTATACAAGGATGGAAAAATCCATTATCAGGAGTTTCATCGCGGCGCAGTAGTTGATGATCTAAAGGTAATCGATGAAACTGACCGTCACGGAACAACTGTCCATTTCGTACCCGATCCGGAAATCTTTACAGAAACGGTTGAATTTAATTTCGACAAACTGGCGACACGGGTTCGTGAGCTGGCGTTTTTAAATCGCGGCTTAAGGATTTCAATCGAGGATAAAAGAGAAGAAGCACCGAAACTGAAAGAATACTACTACGAAGGTGGTATTAAGAGTTATGTAGAATACTTGAACGGCACGAAGGAGGTCTTGTTCCCTGAACCAATCTTTATCGAAGGAGAACAACAGGACATCACGATTGAAGTATCTATGCAATATACAGAAGGCTTCCATTCAAATATTCTGAGTTTTGCGAATAATATCCATACGTATGAAGGTGGTACACATGAATCAGGCTTTAAGACTTCCCTGACGAGAGTGATTAACGATTACGCACGGAAACAAAAGATAATGAAGGATAATGATGAGAACTTAACCGGTGAGGATGTTCGTGAAGGACTGACTGCGGTTATCTCTATCAAGCATCCGGACCCTCAGTTTGAGGGTCAGACGAAAACAAAACTGGGAAATTCAGAAGTTCGGACAGTAACAGACCGTCTTTTCTCTGAATACTTCGGCAAATTCCTGATGGAAAACCCAACAGTGGGTAAACAAATCGTAGAAAAAGGGATTCTTGCATCCAGAGCACGTTTAGCTGCGAAGCGAGCGCGTGAAGTAACACGTCGTAAAGGAGCTTTGGAAATCAGCAATCTTCCAGGGAAATTGGCAGACTGCTCCAGTAAAGATCCGGAAAAATGCGAATTATTTATCGTCGAAGGAGATTCTGCCGGCGGTTCAGCAAAGCAAGGACGGAGTCGCGAATTTCAGGCAATCCTTCCTATTCGTGGAAAAATCCTTAACGTTGAGAAAGCCAGCATGGATAAAATTTTGGCAAACGAAGAAATTCGTTCGCTGTTTACAGCAATGGGTACAGGCTTTGGTGGGGATTTTGATGTATCAAAAGCACGCTACCACAAATTGGTTATCATGACCGATGCCGATGTCGATGGTGCTCATATCCGTACGCTGTTGTTGACGTTATTCTACCGCTTTATGCGTCCAATCGTAGAAGCTGGTTATGTTTATATTGCACAGCCGCCATTGTACGGGGTGAAGCAAGGGAAGAAAATCACGTATATTCAGCCTGGTAAAAATGCTGAGGAAGATTTGGCAAAAACAATCGAATCACTACCAGCCTCTCCGAAGCCGACTGTTCAACGATACAAAGGTTTAGGGGAAATGGATGACCATCAGCTTTGGGAGACGACAATGGACCCTGAAAGACGTCTGATGGCACGTGTCAGCGTAGATGATGCGATTGAAGCAGATCAGATTTTTGAAACGTTGATGGGTGATAAAGTAGAACCACGTCGGGCATTTATCGAAGAAAATGCCAGCTATGTTAAAAATCTGGATATTTAAGAGGAGGTTGTGTCACATGCGTTTAGGCTTGAGAATTAAGACGGGATTTTGAAAAATTGTTTTACAAAATATCGACTTAATTCCGAAGAGCCTGCATGTGAAACACCGTTTAAACTAGGAGGTTGGGACACAATGGTGTTCCAGTCCTTGAATAAAGCAATACCAATGGATATCGGATGTCAAAATGTTAAGGAGAAAAATTCATGAGTGAAGAAGTGCAAGAAAATATTCGCGACGTCAATCTGACCAATGAAATGAAAGATTCCTTCATTGATTATGCGATGAGCGTTATCGTTGCCCGCGCATTGCCGGATGTACGTGATGGCTTGAAGCCGGTGCATCGCCGTATTTTATACGGAATGAACGAATTAGGTGTTACTCCGGATAAGCCTCATAAGAAATCAGCCCGTATCGTCGGAGATGTTATGGGTAAATATCACCCCCATGGTGACAGTGCGATTTATGAATCGATGGTTCGTATGGCGCAGCCCTTCAGCTATCGTTATATGCTTGTAGACGGTCACGGAAACTTTGGTTCTGTCGATGGTGACGGAGCCGCAGCGATGCGTTATACAGAAGCTCGTATGAGTAAAATGGCGTTGGAAATGTTGCGTGACATCAATAAAAATACTGTAGATTATCACGGAAACTATGATGATTCAGAGCAAGAACCAGATGTTCTACCTGCTCGTTTCCCAAATCTGCTGGTAAATGGTACAACAGGGATCGCAGTAGGGATGGCTACCAATATTCCGCCGCATAACTTGAGAGAAGTTGTTGCAGCCATTGAAATTTTGATGGAAAATCCTGATGCTACAACCAATGAATTGATGGAAGTATTACCAGGACCGGACTTCCCAACTGGTGGTTTGGTGATGGGTAAATCCGGCATTCGTCGTGCGTATGAAACAGGAAGAGGTTCAATTATTGTTCGAGCAAAAGTTGAATTGATCGATATGCCGAATGGCAAAGAGCGTATTTTAGTTACAGAACTACCATATATGGTTAATAAAGCCAAGCTGATCGAACGTATTTCAGAGCTTCATAGAGATAAACGTATCGAAGGAATCACTGATTTGCGTGATGAATCGTCACGTGAAGGTATGCGTATCGTTATTGATATCCGTCGAGACATGAGTGCTTCTGTTGTTCTGAATAACCTGTATAAGCTGACAGCATTGCAAAGCTCTTTTGGTTTCAACATGCTGGCAATCGAAAAAGGTGTGCCTAAGATTTTAGGCTTGAAACGTATCCTTGAAAATTATATTGAGCACCAACAAATCGTTATCCGCCGTCGTACAGAATTCGAGAAAAACAAAGCGGAAGCACGTGCACACATCTTAGAAGGTCTGCGAATTGCGTTAGACCACATTGATGAAATCATCAAGATTATTCGTGGCGCTTCTTCAGATGATGAAGCGAAAACAGCAATGATCGAACGTTTCGAATTTTCTGACCGCCAAGCACAGGCAATTTTGGATATGCGTCTGCGCCGTCTGACTGGTTTGGAACGTGAGAAAATTGAACATGAATACCAAGAACTTTTGAAGCTGATTAATGAATTGAAAGATATCTTGGCTAAGCCGGAGAGAATCGATGCCATTATTCGTGAAGAATTGCTGGAAATCAGTGATAAATTCGGTGATGATCGTCGAACAGAGCTTTTAGTCGGTGAAGTGTTGAGTCTTGAAGATGAAGACTTAATCGAAGAGGAAGAGGTTGTTATTACCTTAACCAACAACGGGTACATCAAACGCTTGGCTAACAGTGAATTCCGAGCACAACGCCGAGGTGGTCGCGGGGTTCAGGGAATGGGCGTTCACGATGATGATTTCGTGAAAAATCTTGTTTCTTGTTCAACACATGACACCTTACTATTCTTTACGAATACCGGAAAAGTTTACCGCGCGAAGGGCTATGAAATTCCTGAATATGGTAGAACAGCGAAAGGAATTCCGGTTATCAACTTGCTGGGGATTGATTCGAGTGAAAGCATTCAAGCAATCATTTCCGTTACCGGACAAGCTGAGGACGGGCACTATCTGTTCTTTACTACACGAAAAGGTACGGTCAAACGGACAAGCGTTACAGCTTTCTCTAACATCAGAAGCAATGGCCTGATTGCCATTGGCTTGAAGGATGAAGACGAGCTGGTCAATGTTTCTCTAACGGATGGAAAACAGAATATGATTATTGGTACCCATAGTGGGTACTCTGTGACCTTTGATGAAACGACTGTTCGTGATATGGGTAGAAGTGCTTCCGGCGTTAGAGGTATCCGCTTAAGAGAAGATGACTATGTTGTTGGATCAGCTGTTTTAGCTGCTGAAGATGAAGTATTGGTTATTACAGAGCAAGGGTACGGTAAGCGGACGAAGGCGTCGGAATATCCTGTGAAGGGTCGTGGCGGTAAAGGTATTAAGACAGCCAATATCACTGCGAAGAATGGTCCATTAGCCGGACTGACAACCGTTTCAGGCGATGAAGATATCCTGTTGATTACAGATAAGGGTGTTATCATTCGTTTCAACGTAGCGACTGTTTCCCAAACTGGTAGAGCAACATTAGGTGTTCGCTTGATGAGAATGGAAAATGAAGCGAAGGTTGTGACAATGGCTGTCGTTGAGCCTGAGGAAATCGTAGATACTGAAAGCGAAGCTGAAGCTCCATCTACAACCGATGAAACAACTGAGACAACAGAAGAATAAAAATGATATAAAGATATTGTGATAGGGCACCCCACTACTGCGAAAGCTCGCAGCAGTGGGGTGCTTTGTATTATTTGGATAGATAGATTTAAGAAACTCAGCATAGTCGTCACCACGAGGCTTCTTTTTTATGTCAATCATTCATGGTCTCGAATATAAATTGCGTATATTCTTATGAAGGACAAAGTTGAAGAAAAGGGGTAGAAAATATACCGGAGAAGAAGGTGAAGAACAATTTTCCGCTGTCAATTGAAAGCAATCTGTGAGCAATCAATTTTTTTGAAATAGATATTTTAATCGAGATATTTCCGAAAGAAAAAGTTGTAAGTTGTTATTTTTAGAAAGAGAAGAAAACTAGTGAAAACACTTGATTTCATAAGGTTTTACATGTATAATGAAAAATTGTGAGTAGTCTAATTTATTAGATAACTCTCCTTGCTCTTAGCAAACTAAGAGCCTTAAAGTCCACAGGGAGGTGAAAATCAATGAGTCAAGTTACGAATTATGAAATTATGTACATCATTCGTCCGAACATTGATGAAGAAGCAAAAACTGCTTTAGTAGAACGTTTCGACACAATCTTAAAAGATAACGGAGCTGAAGTTATCGAATCAAAAGATTGGGAAAAACGCCGCTTAGCATATGAAATGAACGGATTCCTAGAAGGCATCTATCATATCGTTAAAGTATCTTCTCCATCAACAGCAGGTGCAATCAACGAGTTTGATCGTCTTGCTAAAATCAATGATGATATCATTCGTCATATGATTATTAAAGAAGAAGCTTAAGAATGTTTCACGTGAAACATTTATTAGACGAAAGGAGATGCTAACATGATTAACAATGTTGTACTAGTCGGAAGATTAACGAAAGATCCTGATTTACGATATACTTCCAGTGGTTCTGCAGTTGCTACCTTTACGTTAGCAGTGAATCGTAACTTTACGAACGCAAGCGGAAACCGCGAAGCAGATTTCATTAATTGTGTTATCTGGCGTAAACCAGCAGAAACTTTGGCTAACTATGCTCGAAAAGGAACTTTACTGGGTGTTGTAGGTCGTATTCAAACACGGTCATATGACAATCAGCAAGGCCAACGAGTTTATGTAACTGAAGTTGTCTGTGAGAATTTCCAATTACTGGAGTCTCGTTCAACATCTGAACAAAGACAATCTCAAGATGCACCTTCGTTTAACTCAGGTGGTGGAGGCTTTAATAATAGTAGCCAACCACAGAATAATTTTGCAGGACAAAACAACTTTAATAATAATCAATCATCTCAACCTCAGTCTAACAGCGGTAGTAGTGGTATGCCTGATTTCGATAGAGACTCAGATCCATTTGGTGGATCAGGATCGACTATCGACATTTCAGATGATGATTTACCATTCTAAGAATTTTTGATAGGAGGGAAAAAGAATGGCACAACAAAGAAGAGGCGGACGTAAGCGTCGTAAAGTAGACTATATTGCAGCTAATCACATTGAGTATATCGATTATAAAGATATTGAATTACTAAAGAAATTCATTTCTGAACGTGGAAAAATTTTGCCACGTCGTGTAACCGGTACTGGTGCTAAAAACCAACGTAAATTAACAATTGCTATCAAGCGTGCTCGTATTATGGGATTACTTCCATTTGTAAGCGAAGAGCAATAAAATATATATAATCAACGGACTGGAGCTTCCAGTCCGTTTTTATTTTTGATAAAGAAACAATAGAAGGATTGCGATTAACCGATACTCTAGTGATATCTAAAAGGGAGTATGGGGAAAACCATATTGGACTAAATGCCTGCTAACTAAACATCGTAGTCAACGTTTGGAAAAGCATGTTTTATAAAGAATAGCAGCTCGTGTTAGTATTGAGTATATATTGGATTGGATAACCTCACGAGCGATTCAGTTTTTTTAGTAGTTTAGCTTTCTCGATGGTGCTAAAGGTATTCATTGATAGGTTATATATAGTATGGTTCTACTATTATGTGAAGCACAGATATATAAGAAGGTACATGTAAAGTAAACACACACTTATATTTAAGTGTACTGACCCAATTAGGAACCCATTTACATAGATGCCAGATACTTGGCTGAAGAAAGCTTATTTAAGTCTTTTCAATAATGAATTTGATAAAAAGAGAGAAAGAGTTATAATTAGATGAACAGGTAGCACGGTGTTGGTCATGAATAAAGGAATGTGCCAAACGCTGGAAAAGGATGCATGTTCTATTTGGAGTAGTTAAAATTGGCTATCGAGTATATACTTCTGCTTTTAATAATCATGAGTTTTACCAAGCATTATTTCCAGTATGAATACCCGTTTGATAGAAGGTGTTGCATCTACCTTCCTCATAGTTGGGGTATCTTTGATTGAAGAAACGAAAGCTTTTTAAAGTATAAACCCATCTTTCCGGAAAGATAATCTGAAATTGATAGTCAGAATTTATAATGGGTTATTGGTTGTAGAGTGCGATGTGAAACAGTTGAACTATCTAAGAGCGAAGAGCTTATTTTTAGTGGATAAAAAGGAAAGAAGTAGAGATATCTTAGCAAAAATATTTTTTAGTTGTAGAGGACTGAGCTTTAGAATGTTTCACGTGAAACATTTTGAACTGGGTATGATTCGCCTACATTATGGTAAATGTGGTAAAATAACTAGTATCGTTTTTGATTCACACACTTTGGAGGCAGTATAAATGAAACAGACAAGGCTGAAGAGAGTCTTTCTTTTCTTTGTTTTCCTATTTGCTTTGGAAATGGGGCTAGTCTTTTTTCTTAATAATAAGATAATGATTATTGCTATCTTAGCAGTGATTAATATATACTTAATCAATCGAATCTTGAATTTAATCAGGAGATTAGAACTATCAAACATAGAGAAGATAAGAGAAGCAACAATCAATGCTGAAGACTCAATGGAATTTGCTATTAACGAAGTACCTGTAGGGATTATTACGTATGATGAAACAACGAAGCAACCGATATGGTTAAATCCATACGCAGAAGAAATATTCTATTCACCGGAACAACATCAGCTTAAGCTGACAAAGGAAGATGTTCTATCTTATATCTCTTCTTTTGAAAAAGGGAAAGATACGTTTAAAGTAGGGGATGAACTATTCCGTTTCAAAATGAATATTGAGCAAAAGACGATTACCTTTGAAAATATCACACAAGAGAGTATTCTGTATCAAGAAAAGAAAGCGATGCAGACAGCTATAGGCATAGTCTCTGTCGATAATTATGATGATGTAACAGATAATATGGATGTAAAACAAGTTTCCTATCTGAATAGTTTTTTGACAACAATGATTTCTGATTGGTTGGAAGAATATAAAGTCTTTTATAAACGTCTTAATGCAGAGCGGTACATATTTGTTAGCCAGCTGGAGGATGTCGAAAAGATGATGAGCAGTAAGTTTCAGATTCTTGATAATATTCGAAAACAGACAGCCGAACAGGGAATTGTCGGAATAACACTTAGTATAGGAATATCCTATGGTGGGGATACGCTGGATATAACCGGAACAGCTGCTCAAACAAGCCTCGATATGGCATTAGTAAGAGGTGGAGATCAGGTAGTTGTAAAGGAAGCAAATGGTAATAGCAAGCCAATATATTTTGGTGGAAAATCGGCTTCTGTAGCAAAGAGAACGCGCGTTCGCTCTCGGGCGATGAGTACCGCGATTCAAGGACTAATTAATGAATCTCCGGATGTGTATATCATGGGACACCAGTTTCCTGACATGGATGCAATTGGTTCGGCGTTTGGTGTAGCTAAGCTGGCTAAATCCTATGAAAAGGATGCTTGGGTTATTATAAGTGAAGAACAAAATATTCCTGATATCTATCGTGTAATGGAAGAGCTGAAAGAACACCCAGACCTGCAGCAGCAAATTTTATCGCCGAAAGAAGCGATGAAAAAGATGCGAAGTGATAGCCTATTGATTATGGTAGATTACCACAAGCCATCGCTATCTATTTCCAAGGAGCTGTATGACAAGTTTAATCGTGTGGTGATTATCGACCATCATAGACGCGGCGATGAATTTCCTGATAAATCATTGCTGTCCTATATAGAGTCCTCTGCCTCTTCTGCTTCAGAGCTGGTAACCGAGTTGTTGGAATATCAGGGGAATATGGTCAACAGTAAGTTGGATAAATTTGATGCTACGTTATTGCTGGCGGGGATTGTTGTAGATACGAAAAGCTTTAGTGTCAGAACAACAGCTCGCACCTTTGATGTTGCCAGCTATTTAAGAACTTGTGGAGCGGATTCATCTTTAGTACAATATTTATTAAGCTCCGATTTGACTAGTTACTTGGAAATGAGTCAATTAATCTCCAAGAATGAATATGTCACGGAGGACACAGTAATTGTTGTTGGAGAAGAAGACAAAGAATATGATAGTGTTGAAGCTGCCAAGACAGCAGATACCTTATTGTCCATGGCAGGAATTAATGCGGCATTTGTCATTACAAGGAGATTGGATAAAAAGATTGGTATTAGTGCTCGAAGCAATGGGTCAATAAACGTCCAACTGATTATGGAGGCTCTTGGCGGAGGGGGACATTTTACCAACGCAGCAACTCAGATTTCTTCCGGCAGTATCACCGATGCAAAGACGAAGCTGTTGGAAGTCATTCATAAAAATATTGATGAAATGTATGATGAGGAGTGACAAGGAATGAAAGTAATTTTTTTACAGGATGTAAAGGGTAAAGGAAAAAAGGGCGACATCAAAGAAGTACCGACAGGGTATGCTCAAAATTTCCTAATTAAAAACGGCTTGGCACAGGAAGCGAATAAGGGAAGTATCAGTGCGCTATCCGGACAGAAAAAAGCTCAGGAAAAGCATGCAGCTGAAGTTTTGGAAGAGGCTGAAAAGATGAAAGAGTTTTTAGAGAAGGAAGAAACAGTGATTGAAATCAAAGCGAAGGCTGGGGAAGATGGACGTCTTTTCGGGTCAATCCCTTCTAAACAAATTAATGAGGCGTTGAATAAACAATACAAGGTGAAGCTGGACAAACGGAAAATGGAGTTGTCTCAACCAATCCGTACATTAGGTTTCACTAAGGTACCTGTGAAGTTACACCACGATGTTACTGCTGTATTGAAGGTTCATGTTGTAGAAGAATAACTGAACAAGATATGAATAGTAGAGGAATCATCGATACGGTTAAACATGTATCGATGATTCTTTTTAAAATTTTGAAGAGACGTGGAACATAAAGATTTCCAGTCTCCTAAAACATATACATTTTCAGTGATTCTTGTTAAAATAGAAAGACTAGAGAAATTCATTGTAGGAGAGATAAATAGATGAATGAAGTATGGCAGGATCGAGTACCTCCACAAAGTATAGAGGCAGAACAAGCGGTTTTAGGTTCTGTTTTTTTGGATGCGGAAGTAATCATAGATGCAATGGAATACATAGAACCAAAGGATTTTTATCGCCGTAGTCATCAGTTGATTTTTCAGGCAATGATTACCTTGAATGAACGAAATGAAGCGGTGGATGTTGTCACTGTTAAGAATAAGCTGGAAGAGGATAACTTACTGGAGGATGTGGGCGGACTAAGCTACTTATCAGAGCTGGCCTTGTCTGTTCCAACCGCTGCAAATATTGCTCACTATGCGAAAATCGTTGAGCAGAAATCATTGCTGCGAAACTTGATTCATACAGCGACCGAGATAGTAACCAAAGGATTTGAACAGGGTGAAGATGTTGAGACAATCTTAGACGATGCGGAAAGAAGTATCTTGGAAGTATCTGAGAAGAGAAACCGAAGCGGCTTCTTATCTATCGCAGAGGTATTAAATACGACAATTGCGAATATCGATCAGCTGTACCAGCAAAATGAAGATATTACCGGCTTGCCGACAGGCTATCAGGCGTTGGATAAAATGACCGCTGGCTTACAGGCCGAAGAGCTGATTATTCTTGCTGCCCGTCCAGCCGTGGGTAAGACCGCTTTTGCATTGAATATTGCCCAAAATGTAGGGACAAAGACAGATCGTGGTGTAGCGATTTTCAGCTTGGAAATGGGGGCGGAGTCATTAGTAAACAGAATGCTCTGCGCTGAGGGCTCCATAGAGGCCAGCCACTTGAGAACAGGACAATTGTCAGAAGAAGAGTGGCAGAACTTGATTATCGCCATGGGGAGCCTCTCACGAGCAAATATCTACATTGATGATACCCCGGGGATTAAGATTTCCGAAATTCGTGCGAAGTGTCGAAAGCTGGCACAGGAAAAGGGCAACTTGGGTCTGATTCTTATTGATTACCTTCAGCTGATTGAGGGTTCCGGAAAAGAAAACCGTCAACAAGAGGTTTCTGACATTTCCCGTCAGCTGAAAAAGCTAGCCAAGGAATTAAAGGTACCTGTTATTGCCTTATCTCAGCTTTCCCGTGGGGTAGAGCAGAGACAGGACAAGCGACCAGTTCTTAGTGATATTCGTGAATCCGGATCAATCGAGCAGGATGCGGATATAGTAGCATTCCTTTACCGTGATGATTATTATGAACGTGGCGGTGAAGAGGGCGATGACGATAGGGAGCCACCGGAAATCGATAATGTCGTAGAAGTAATTATTGAAAAAAACCGTAGTGGTGCACGTGGAACAGTAGAATTGTTGTTCATCAAGGAATATAACAAATTTTCTTCTCTTTCCCCACGTGACGAATTCTAAATAACATAGACAGAGAAATCACTTTTTAGAGTGTACAGAGGGCATAATCAAATGTTTTCTGTATACTCTTTTTTTGCTTCCTGGCTAATACGGGGAAGCTGCATTATCCGTTCTTCATTTTATTGTCCGGGTGCCAACTGTACGTGTCAGCAAAAATAGTATAAATGGGTATAAAATTCGTTTTTTTTCTTCTATTTGTTGAAATCGGAAAATATTGTTCGTGTTTTAACTGAAAAATATTTTTAATTTCGGTTAATATTCGATTTTTCGTTGAAAACTTTAAGTATTGTTGATACAATGTACACGGACCAAATAATATAGAATGAGGTGCTTAAATGTCATCTGTAGTAGTAGTTGGAACACAATGGGGCGACGAAGGAAAAGGAAAGATTACGGATTTTCTAAGTGAAAATGCGGAAGTAATTGCACGTTATCAAGGTGGAGATAATGCCGGACATACCATCAAATTTGATGGCACAACCTATAAACTACACCTCATCCCATCTGGTATTTTTTATAAAGATAAAATCAGTGTCATTGGTAACGGAGTTGTTGTAAATCCGAAATCATTGGTTAAAGAATTGGCTTATTTAAAGGAAAATAATGTTGCAACGGATAATCTGAGAATTTCTGACCGTGCGCACGTTATCCTTCCTTATCATATTAAATTGGATCAGCTGCAGGAAGATGCGAAGGGCGAGAACAAGATTGGTACAACAATCAAAGGGATTGGACCTGCGTATATGGACAAAGCGGCCCGTGTAGGGATTCGTGTAGCGGATTTATTGGATAAAGAAATTTTTGAAGAACGTTTGAAAATCAATTTAGAAGAAAAGAACCGTCAATTTACAAAAATGTTTGACAGCGAAGCTATTTCGTTTGATGATATTTTTGAAGAATACTATGCATATGGGCAGGAAATTAAGAAATATGTGACGGATACATCAGTAATCCTGAACGATGCTTTAGATGAAGGAAAACGTGTCCTTTTTGAAGGGGCGCAGGGTGTTATGCTTGATATCGACCAAGGAACTTATCCATTTGTTACTTCATCCAATCCGGTTGCCGGCGGGGTAACAATCGGTAGCGGTGTGGGTCCTTCAAAAATCAACAAGGTAGTGGGTGTTTGTAAGGCCTATACTTCCCGTGTAGGAGATGGACCATTCCCTACAGAATTGTTTGATGAAACGGGTGACCGTATCAGAGAAGTCGGAAAAGAATATGGAACAACAACAGGTCGACCGCGTCGTGTTGGCTGGTTTGATTCAGTTGTAATGAGACATTCAAGACGTGTTTCCGGGATTACGAACCTGTCATTGAACTCAATCGATGTGTTAAGCGGATTGAAGACTGTAAAAATCTGTACAGCGTATGAACTGGATGGAGAGCTAATCTATCATTATCCGGCAAGCTTGAAAGAGCTGAGTCGTTGTAAGCCTGTCTATGAAGAGCTTCCTGGCTGGGAAGAAGATATTACGCAATGTAAGACATTGTCTGAGTTGCCGGTAAATGCACGCAACTATGTGCATCGTATCTCTGAGCTTGTGGGTGTTCGGATCTCTACATTCTCAGTAGGACCTGACCGTAACCAAACGAACGTATTGGAAAGTGTCTGGGCACAGATTTAACTAGAAGTGAACGAAAGAACTGAAGTAAGTGTCATCTTGCTTCGGTTCTTTTTTGTGGAAAAAGTATCAGGAAGGACAAGTCTGTTCTAAAAATAAGGCTGACAGGATATTCCTTTATGGATATTATCCTTTTGTTAGAATAGTAAATAGGCGAGTGTTGTTGGATTTTATGATAAAATGTAATGAGCAAGGAGGGAAAATAAAATGACATTTAAAATAACAACCGATTCATGCTGTGATTTGCCATACGAATTATTGAAAGAAAATGATGTAGCCTTTATCAGTATGACAATTACTGTAGAGAATCAGGAGCTAATAGATGATTTAGGGGAAACCTTTGATTATGATTCTTTTTTAACTAGTATTAAGGAAGGGGCTTTGCCTACGACATCACAGGTGAACGTAGGACGCTATCAGGAGTTCTTTAGACCGTATGTTGAAGCAAAGCAGCCTGTTCTCTATTTGGCGTTTTCTTCCGGGTTGAGCGGCTCATACCAAAGTGCTGTGCAGGCAGTGGAAATGCTGAAGGAAGAGTACGAGCAAGTAGACGTGTTTATTGTGGATACGAAAGCTGCAAGTCTGGGTGAAGGCTTGTTGGTTTACAAAGCAATCGAAATGAAGAAGAATGGGCATTCATTGGAAGAAGTCCTATTATGGATGGAAGACAATAAAATGAAGGTTCAATCTTGGGTAACGGTGGATGATTTAAAACACTTGGAACGAGGCGGAAGAATTTCTAAAACGACAGCCGCAATTGGTGGACTAATGAATATCAAACCAATCATTACCGTAGATAAAGAAGGCAAGCTTCAAAACGTTGGAAAGGTTCGCGGACGCGGCAAGGCGCTCAAGAAAGTAGTTGACGAAACGGTCCAGCGTATCAAGCATCCGTCAGAACAGACAGTGTTTATTGCTTATGCTGGCGACAAGGAAAGTGCTGTGAAGGTCAAAGAAGAGTTGGCGGAGAAAATTCAGCTTAAAGAAATTCTCCTATATCCTTTGGGACCAACAATCACCAGTCATACAGGCTATGGCTGTATTGCAGTATTTTCGTTAGGAGAAACAAGAGAGTAAGTCTAAAAGAGGGGCCAGCTGAAATAGCTGGCCCCTCTTTTTTATGGGGAAATGCGGGAAGAGCCTCATGAGCTGACCAAGCTTATGAGGCTTTTCTGCTTGTCCAGCATCACAAGTCAGCTTAATCGACGATAAGATAACCTATTTAAGTGGCAAAGAATTGTGCTTCTACGAGTCTCGACCTGTAGTTCTCAATTCTCGGCGCAAAGCAATACACTTGGACCGCTTTCCTATATCGCTCATGAGCGATGCGACTCGTTTAGCTTTCCTATCTGTCTAGCTGCACAGAGCAACTTCTTCGACAATAACTCGAGTCAGTCACATGATGAAGGACATTGCCAGTTCTACTAGTGTAGGGGCTACTAGTAAATGGTATGCGAAGCGAAGATGAGAGTAACTGTTAAAAACAGTTACTCCATTAAAAAGGAGCTAGCCATTTAGGAGTCAATCCTATATTGCTTAGAAGTTCCCGCTCTGTTCCGCTTTTCCGATTGCGCAACTTTTTTTATAAGATGATTCGGTTTCTGTTTCGTATAATAAGTTCATCAAGTAAATTGCTAGACGGTTAAGCGACTGCTAAGGCAGTGACAGGTTCGATTCCTGTATTACTTTTAAAGACACGAACAGCAATCAAAAAACTCTATGTGGGATAGCAGAAACCGTGTCTTGTCAAAGGACGTTCACAGCAAACAAACAAACTTTTAATCCAAAAAAGATGAACAGCGTCCTGTAAAAAAAGGAGGTCGGTGGGGATGACAGAGGCTCATCTCCACCGATGAAATGAAGGAGGAAATAATATGTTGAATGAATTGAAAAAGATGTTTAATATAACAAAGACAGAAAATGGTGCATATACACTAAAAAGCTCGTTGAATGCGTTGGTGGACCTATTCGCCTTGGGTGGCTCTTACCGCTTGAAATCAGAACAGGAGGTCTTGGCTCTTTTCTACGAAGCATTCAGACAAGATAAGGATTTGGCAATGAAAACACTGTTTTACTTGCGGGATATTCGCGGTGGACAGGGTGAACGGCGCTTTTTCCGAATCGTGTTGCTGGATTTGGCGGTCAATGAACCGGCAACGGTTCGTCAGCTGTTGCCATACATTCCGGAGTATGGGCGTTGGGATGATGTACTTGCGTTGCTGTCTACGCCGTTGAAGGAAGAGGTCCTGACTGTAGTGACAAGGCAGTTTCAAGAGGATAAAAAACAGTTTGAAGCCGGACAGCCAATTTCTCTGCTTGCTAAGTGGCTGCCGTCGGTTTCTGTCAAAAGCAAGGAACGCAAAGGTCAGCTAATGCTTCTATTGAAGGCTTGGAATATGAATCAGGCTGTCTATCGGAAAATGCTCAGCCGTTTGCGTCAATCGTTGAATCTTTTGGAAACAAAACTGTCAGAGTGCGATTATGAGGCCATCGACTATCAGAAGCTACCTTCCGTTGCAGGAATGAAATACCGTCAGGCTTTTTATCGCAATGACATGGAGCGTTATATGGCATTTTTGGAGCAGCTGAAAACAGGCAGTGCACGAATTAATGCTGCGGCGTTGTATCCAGCGGATATTGTAGGAAAAATTCTTCAATCAAGAGATGTTGCAGAACATAGAGAATTGTATAATGGTATGTGGGCAAACCTTCCGGATTATATTGGTGATCGTACAGAAAATTCATTGGCTGTGGTGGATGTATCAGGTTCGATGACAGGTAAGCCAATGGAAGTGGCTATCGCATTGGGTATCTATCTATCGGAAAGGAATCATGGCGAGTTCAAGGACTATTTCATGACGTTTTCAGAAGAGCCGCAGCTGTGTGCTTTGGAAGGGAAAGATTTTGTTGAAAAGGTTCAAAATCTGAGCCGTGCATCTTGGGGATATAATACAAACCTGGAAAAAGTGTTTACGGTAATCCTTTCAGCAGCGAAAAAGGCACGTTTCTCTCAAGAACAAATGATTGATAAGCTGTATATCATCTCTGATATGGAATTTGATGCGGCTGTTTGTGGAAGGAATCGTAATTACAGTAGAGAAACCCTATTCAAAAAGCTGAAAGCGATGATGAGCAGGGCGGGCTATCAAATGCCGGAGATTGTTTTCTGGAATGTGAATGCACGTCAGCAACAATTGCCGGTTTCGGCTCAGGAAGAGGGAGTGAAGCTGGTTTCCGGATATAGTCCATCATTGTTCAAGGATTTGATAGAGGATGCAACGATTTCGCCGGAGGAGTTCATGCTGAAGGTCATTACTTCTGAAAGATATGAACCAATCAAAGCAGCATAAAAATAGAGTAAGGCAACCACGGAGATATAGTTTCCGTGATCCCTTGCTCTATTTTTTCTGTTAATGGTTATCTTGGCATAACATCCGCTGGAATCGCTGAGCGGTAAGAGTTGCCTACCTTTTGTTCATGCTCTGCTTTGGCCTGTGCCAGCAGCTCAGGGTTGGACAATAGGTCATAGGCTGTTGCTGCAATAACTTTTCCTGCTGAAAGTAGTCCTTTGTGAGCGACAGATGATTTTCCATTTGCTACCCATTGCCAAGAATGTGGTGGTGTTCCTTGAGGTTCACAGCCAATCAGCACTTGTGCTGTAGGTACGACCCAACTAACATCGCCGACATCGGAAGAGCCGGAGGTCTTATCGGAAAAGCTCAGCGGCAGAACGTCATCAAAAATTGGTCGTTTTCCGATAGAAGCAGCTTCTTCTTCACTTAAATCAGGGAAGCAAACTTTTGCCCGCTGAACTAAGCCTTGCTTTGTTGCGTCTGTTAAGCTGTCATAGTAGCGTTGCTCATAAGCTTGGTCTTCTTCAGTGATTCCCATATCTCCAACGGTTGTTAAATTTTTATACATCGCTGTTGTAATCGCCTGGTTAGGAATATAATCTGCACAGGCAGAATCAAAATCGATTTCCAGCTCTGTTTCAGTCATCAACGCTGCGCCTTCGGCAATTTTATTTACTCGTTGATAAATGGCATCTGCCTGGTCCAGTTTAGGTGCTCGGATAAAATAGTATAGGCTTGCTGTTGGCTGAACCACATTGGCAGACTCCCCACCAGCATCCATAAATGCATAATGGACACGTCCCTGGTCGATGATGTGCTCTCTTAGAAACTGTACACCGATATTCATCAGCTCTGCAGCATCTAAAGCACTGCGTCCTTGTTCCGGTGCTGCTGCGGCATGAGCGGAGGTTCCTTTGAAGTTGTAATAGACCTGATACACAGCCAAACTGCTGTCTCCCCAAGCAGAGGTTACATCCATGGGATGCCAAGTCAAGGCAGCATCGATTCCGTTAAACACGCCGTCTCTTGCCATAAAGGCTTTCCCGTAGCCGCTTTCTTCTGCCGGACAACCAAACAGCTTAATTGTTCCTTCCAACTGCTCCTGCTTCATGTATTCTTTGATGCCGATAGCTCCTGCCAAGGCACCAGTCCCTAATAAATTATGTCCACAACCATGTCCATTTCCACCCTCAATCTCAGCCTTTTGCTGACCTAAGTCGGCCACTTGACTGAGGTTACCCAGTGCATCATATTCTGCCAGAATCCCGATTACCGGCTTTCCACTACCATATGACGCAACAAAAGCATGCTCCATATTCGCCACACTTTTTTCAATAGAGAAGCCTTCGTTTTCCAGAATTCGGTAATAATGCTGAACAGATTCCTTTGTAGCAAATCGAGTTTCCGGTGTTCCCCAGATAGCATCAGCAGCTTCGATCAATTCTTTGCGTTTTGCTTCAATCAGTGCAGCAATTTCTTCTTTTGCGTTCATTGTCATTTTCCTCTTCTCCTAGTTCTATTTTTTAGCGTAAATAATCTATAAATACTTTTTCATGTAGCTCCTTTTTTTCCATTAAATCAATGTGGTTCCTTTGATTATATTTGAGCCTATCGATCGATGCCGAAAAGCTCTTTGGCAATTCGTTTTCCGGTAGCCGTTCCAGCCAGGCCCCCAATGCCTGTTTCACGAATATCGGCAGACATGTTTCTCCCTACTCGATACATTGCTTCAATCACCTCATCAGCAGGAATTTCACTTTCTACATCCGCCAGTGCCATTTCTGCTGCTGCAATAGCATTAGCAGTTCCTCCGGCATTTCTTTTAATACAAGGAATTTCCACCAGACCTGCAACCGGATCGCAGGCCAATCCTATCAAATTTTTTAGAGCAATGGCAAAGGCATGCCCCGCTTGGCGAGGCGTTCCTCCCGCCAATTCAACTAAAGCTGCTGCTGCCATCGCTGAGGCTGAACCAATCTCAGCCTGACAACCACCCTCAGCACCGGAAATCATTGCATTATTAGCTACGACAAAACCACAAGCGGCCGAAGTAAACAAGAATTCCAGCATGGCTTCTCGTGAAGCAGTCAGCTTCTCACTAAATGCGAGAAGAACACCGGGCACGACACCGGCAGATCCGGCAGTAGGTGTTGCACAAATCATTCCCATGGCAGCATTTACTTCATTAGTTGCTACAGCATAGCACAGTGCTTTAACAAAGGTAGTATCGGTTAAGACCGTTTTCTTATCTAAGTACCTCTGCAATCTTTTTGCATCATAGCCCGTTAATCCAGAATGTGATTTCACGCCTTGAATCCCTTTTTCTGCCGCGGCTTCCATTGTTTCTAAGTTTATTTCCATTTGTTGCATGATTTCTTCACGGCTACGACCGGACATCTCTATTTCCTGAGCAATCATAATTTCTGCCAGTTTGCAGTGTTGCTCTTCCGCTCGTTGTATTAATTCCTCTATTGATTCAAACAAAAAATCACGTCCTCCAATTAACCTGTTGTCGCCATAACAGTCGTAATACCAGGTAAATTTTTTATTTTTGCCAAAAGCTTCTGGCTGATATCACTCACTGTTTCAACAAAAATGATTGTCTCTTTATTCAATTCCTGAACCTGAATAAACTCAGGATTCTCAAGTGCCTCTCTAACATTCGGCAGGGTAGTCTGCGGCTCGAAAGTAGTCAATAGCAGTCCATTCCCTTGTGAGTGCTCCAACAATGTTGAATGGTGGTTAATCTCGGTCAATTGAATACTGCCTCCACCAATGGAAATCGCTGTGAGGTTGAGTATTTCTGCGTTATCAATCAACTCTAAATTTACTGTGTTGGCATGGTCAGTCGGCGTTCTGCTAACCAAAAATTCCACATGAACACCTTGTTGTTCGGCTATTTCAAGCGAGTCAGGTATTCGTTCATCATTTGTTTCAAAGCCTAAAACACCGGCAACAATCGCTACGGCCGTTCCATGTCCCTTATAAGTTTCAGCGAATGAGCCAAAAAAAGTAACAATCAGTTTACGGGGCGTATGCCTGAATAAATCGCGTGCCATTTTCCCGATACGAACAGCGCCGGCAGTATGGGAACTGGAAGGACCGACCATAATCGGCCCGATAATGTCGAAAGCACTTTTATACTTGAATTTTCTCTTTGTCATGCGTCTTCCTTTTTCACTCCTAACACAGTTAAACCGCAAAGCAAGCTGGCTGCTGCCATGAATCCAAATGCTAAAGTAAAGGAGCCGCCGGCCGATTTGATTAGCTGTCCTAAGATTAATGGTGCTAAAAATCCTCCAAGAGTCCCACCGGTGTTGATGATTCCGATTGATGAGCCAATAATCGAAGGGTCCATAATTTTATGAGGCCAAGTAAAGATTGCTGTAAAGGCACCGACAGAAACCATACTTACCAAAATTAATGAAACCATTGATAGAATCAGGTTATTAGATGTGACGAATACTAGGATTAATCCAGCTGACAGGACGGTTGCACCGATTATAAAAATCCGTTCTTTTCCAAGAAACAGCTTGGACAGCAACATACCGGCAAACATAGTCGCCAATGTTTGAAACACAGCATTAACTGCTAGTAGATAACCGATAGTTTTGATATCTAATGTAAATTTCGTTGCAAGGAAGCTTGGCAGCCATGACATATTGCCGTATAAAAGGAAGTTCAACAGCAACATAGCAATGAAAAGAACCAATACATTTCGATTCGTAAGTACTTGTCGGAAGGTTACTTTTGGTGCGGCGTTACTTGTCTTCTTTTCACTGACTGCTTGCGTTGGAACAAAGATACCCACTAGAACCAAAGCCACTGCAAACAAGGTACCTAAAACAAGATAAGCATAGCGCCAATTGGCATTGATTAAGTTCGCTCCTAAGGTAAAGGCCAAGATGCCACCAATCCCAGATGTTGAAAGGATAAGGGATTGAATGAACGTTCGACGTTCCTGCGGAAAATTATCTGCAATTGATTTGGAACAGCTTGGCGGATAACCCCCATGTCCGATTCCTGCAAAGAAACGAACAGCCATAAAGAGCATCAAGCTGCTGACGGTTCCAAAGGCAAATGAAAAAATTGAAATAATTGCTAACGACAGCATCAAAACTTTTTTTGCACCAATCTTATCAGCTAACCAACCGCCGGGAATCTGCATCAAGGAGTAGCCTAAAAAGAATGCAGACATAATCAAACCTGTCTGACCAGCATCAAGACTGAACTCTTCTGCAATCGGTAGAACAGCAGTAGAAATCATACTCTTGTCCATGTAGACCAGTGAGTAACCGGCCATCAGTGCAAAAATTAAACCAACACTACTTTTTTTAGTACCTTCTTTCTCAATCTGTGTGTCCATTTTTTTCCTCCAATATCTATTTATAGAAAACGTTTCCTTGTTTTCAGTATAAAAAAGATATGGTAATTAAACATTCTCTTTTTTGCGTATTAGAATGAAAATAGTTGGCTGTAAAGAAAAAAAATATCTATTGAGCAAAAACAACAGGGCTGTTTTTGCTCAATAGATAGGTTGGAAGACATAAAGATGGCAGGCGTTCAAGGTTAATGTCGAATCAAGAGTGAAGCCTTCAGGCGAAACAGACTCTCTGGAAAGTTCAAATTTCGGCATGATTTTCTGAGTCAGGTAAGTCAGAAGCTCCAAATCAATTTCCGTTTGACCACCAACACGAATCCAGTCATTGTAAATACCGCCATGGTCTTTATCCAGCACATAGTGTCTTAGTAGATAATCACCGGCGGGCATATTTTTTAAATGAACCGCCATTTTTTTTGATTGATACTGAACTTGATAGGAATCGACGGAATATACCGGGTCAAGATAGCTGGAGTTATAGAGCAGCAGCTGGTAATGATTGTTGTGCTGAGTTAACAGGTAGCCGTCTCCTTTAGAAATCAGTTGTCCGGACATGCGATCCAAAAATGACAGAGAAAAGAATAACGGTCGCCGCAGCTCTTCATAGAGAAATACAGACAGACTGCTGTCTTCTCGACGATGTGTCTGGCGTTCCTTCACTTTGATATTCAACCAGAAGGCCATGCCTGAAATTTGTTCAGACAGTTCAATGATTGATTCCAGAATTAACGCAGAACGAAAGAAAGTTCCGGCTAATGTATCACCTTCGCCGACTAATGTGTTCCAATTTGTTAAATAAATTTCCGGCCGCCAATCGATATCCTTTTCTTCTGATTGAATAAGAGAAATACCGGCAAGAACTCTATTCAAAATATTTTGTTGGTATTCTTTGAAATATAGTGAGTGTTCCTTTTTTATTTGCTGACTGTCATAAGGGTCTGCTTGAAAGCTAATAAATCCGGGAAGACAATGCTGATTCTTCTGCAGCAGCAGAAATTCACAATAAGAAGAATATGTCTGCTCATCTAAAGAAATCAGGGATTGGAAACCAATCGTACACTGCGGGATTAATTGCTTCAATTTCCGATAGAAATAATTATATCCCCAATAATTAGCACCTTTCTGTTGTTCGTTATCAGGATCGGAAAGATGCCATTCCAGAAACCATTGATTCATCTCTTCATAGCCATATCGGTTCAGGAAATGGCGCAGCATTTTCAATTGACGGTCACACCAAACTTGCATCTCATTGCGTTGGAGAAGCTGCTCGGGCGGAATAAGCTGAATCATTGGCTTCAGCTGAATCTGTACTAAAAAATCGAACCATTGATTATTCCTTATATACTCTGAAATCAGATGGACATCACTTTCAAAATTGGACTCTTCACAAAAACCGGTAAATTGAATCAAATCAAAATGACTTTCTTTTTGCAGACTGTTCAGTTCTCGCTGAACAGTATTGGACAGTCCTTCAAACGCTTGTCCGATTTTAATGATTTTTTTTGTCTGTCGATATTCCGGCTGTGCAGTATTTGGAATTGCTAGTGACAGTTCTTGTTTAATGACCACGCTTTCATCATCAATATCGTTTTCTACTAAATATTTGGCAAGCTCCTGTAAAGCGATTGTTCCTGAAAGCTCTTGAAAGTCAGCTGCATCGTCAGTATTTGTCAGCAGGCTTCTGTCAGAAGAATGTTCCTTTCGATAAACGGAGGGTGTTAGTCCATATTTCTTCTTGAACACTTGATGAAAATGTTTAACGCTGGCAAAACCATTATTCAAGGCAATTTTTACGATTGCATGGTCTGTCAGTAAGAGCTCCTCTGTGGCATGAATCAGCTTAATTTGATTTTGATACTCTGTAAATGTCACGCCTACCTGTTTTTTGAATAAACGAGACAGATGGTAATAGGAAAGATCAGCCGCTTTGGCCAGCTGTTCCAATGAAATCGGCTCATCATAGTTTTTTTGGATGTGCTCAATAATAGCATTAATCTTTTCATCGGTTGTCGTGACGCTTAAGGGATGTGCCGAAGTAGTTATCTTTTTAAACTCTTTTATCAAGCAGGTAAGTAGAGTAAACAAATATTGATAGACCTCTAAATCAGTTTCTTCATTTTTCTTGAAGTAAGCGACCATTAAGCGAGCTAAAGTTTCTCTCAGCTTCTTGAACTGTTCCAGTTTAGTTTCGGAGGAATCCAGGGTACAGCAGTCAAAAAAGGGAAGCTCCGTCAATGAAACGTGTTGAGCCATTTGTTCTCTGGAAATTTGTAAATATAAAAATAGGTTTTTTTCTGTCCCAACTATTTTGTACTGTTGAAAAGGATTGATGACCAGAAGATCATCTGTGTGCAGTAAATATTCCTGATCGGGTGTACTGATACTGATTGAACCATTGAGCATCAAAAATAAATTAATGCTGTCATTCATCTGTGTTGGAATAACCGTTGCATTCATCAGGCTCATCCTAAAAGGAAATTGTTTAGACAGCCGCATAGAATCGATTCCTCCTTTTTATTTACTCGTTAGTTGTATCAAAATATAGCATCTATCCCTTTGGTAAACAAGTTTTTCTTTTTTGAACAGTCTTTTTTTTGCCTTTTCAAACAAAACAATCAGGTGTGAACGTTGGATGTTCCCCACCTGATTGTTTATTAATCATTAAAGAGTTTGGGATGTAGATCAGTCAATGAAGTGTTTTTTATATGGTTCAATGTCATTATTTCAAAGCATAAAATAACCGGATCAGGATATTGCAGCACTTTTTTATACTGGTCTAAATGCGTTGAGATGGAGTCATATTTATTAATGGTATCGATTGTCAATAAGCCCTTCAGCAAAAGACTTTCATATGTATCAGACTGAAGCACGCAAAGACTGCCTTTGCTGTTTTTATGTGCATTTTTAACGGTTTGACTGCTTGCGCTTAAGTAAAATTTCATAGAATGATAGCTTTGCCTCATTATCGGGTGAGAAATAATTTTAGAATGAGGGAATCCGGCTTCATCACTTGTGCTCAATATCATGAAATCACTTTGGCATAAGATTCGTTCAGCATCTTTGTTCATATTATTCTCTCCTTTCAAATTATGAGAATAATATATCAGAAATATATTATTAAATATAAAATAATGCGTTCCAAAGAGTTGTTTGAGAGAATTATGTCATTAAATAAAAACAAGGCTTGAGATTCAGCGAATCTCAAGCTTTGTTTACTATTTTTTCTATTAATATTCGCCGCTGAATAATTCATCCAGTTGTTTTTGTACATCCTTGTTTTCAAGGAATGCATCATAGGTTGTATCTGCACGGTCAACCACACCATTATCAGAAACCGCAATGATTCGGTTCGCTAATGTTTGAATGAACTGGTGGTCATGAGAACCGAATAGAATTGCTCCAGGGAAAGCAATCAAGCCATCATTCAGAGCAGTGATTGATTCTAAGTCAAGGTGATTGGTTGGATCATCCAACACTAAAACATTTGATTTAGACAGCATCAGCTTAGAAAGCATCACACGTACTTTTTCTCCACCGGAAAGAACATTCACAGATTTCAGCACTTCTTCTCCTGAGAAGAGCATTCTACCTAAGAAGCTACGCAAGAAGGTATTGTCATCTTCTTCTTTGCTGGCAAATTGACGCAGCCAGTCAAGAATCGTCAAATCAGTATCAAAGTCGCTGCTGTTGTCTTTTGGCAAGTATGCCTGGCTAGTTGTTACACCCCAACGAACAGTTCCGCTGTCAGGCGTGATTTCGCCCATCAGAACTTTGAACAAGGTTGTTGTCACAATATCGTTATCTGCAATAAAGGCTACCTTGTCATCTTTGTTCAAGGTGAAGCTGACTTTATCCAAGATTTTCTTGCCATCTAAAGTGACAGAAACATTGTCGACCTGCAGTAAATCGTTTCCGATTTCTCTTTCCGGCTTGAAGCCGACAAAAGGATAACGGCGAGAAGATGGTTGAATGTCATCTAAAGTGATTTTATCCAACATTTTCTTCCGAGAGGTTGCTTGTTTTGATTTAGATGCATTGGCACTGAATCGTGCGATAAAGTCTTGAAGCTCTTTGATTTGTTCTTCTTTTTTCGCATTTGAATCAGATTGCAGTCTCGCTGCTAATTGGCTAGATTCCAACCAGAAGTCATAGTTCCCTACATAAAGCTTGATTTTTCCAAAGTCCAAATCAGCCATATGCGTACATACTTTATTCAAGAAGTGACGGTCATGGGAAACAACGATAACTGTGTTATCAAAGTTGATCAAAAATTCTTCCAACCATGCGATTGAACGAGTGTCCAGTCCGTTGGTAGGCTCATCCAGTAATAGTACATCTGGTTTGCCGAATAGTGATTGGGCAAGTAAGACTTTGATTTTTTGACCGGCTGTCAATTCACTCATCTTCTGATCGTGCAGGCTTTCAGGGATATTTAGTCCTTGTAATAGGACTGCAGCTTCCGGCTCAGCTTCCCAGCCGTCTAATTCAGCAAATTCACCCTCCAGCTCAGCAGCACGGATACCATCTTCATCAGAAAAATCTTCTTTCATGTAGATAGCATCTTTTTCCTTCATTACTTCATACAGACGTTTATGTCCCATGATAACTGTTTCCAAAACAGTGTATTCTTCATAATCAAAATGATTCTGTTTCAAGGTTGCCATACGCTCATCAGGACCAAGTGTTACCGTTCCTGTTGTTGGCTGGATATCTCCTGATAAAATCTTCAGGAAAGTAGACTTTCCGGCACCGTTCGCACCAATCAACCCATAACAGTTTCCAGGGTTGAACTTAATATTTACATCATCAAAAAGTTTGCGGTCAGAAAACAACAAACTTACATCATTTACAGTAATCAATCTTTTTCCTCACTTTTCTATTATTACTATACAAATCTTGCTAAATAGATGAGCACACCCTTATTTTTTATACAATACAGATAACGGGCAATTTTCGTGCAAGGTATTATTTAACAGAATTTATATAGAGCCTCTCTGCATTATAGCGAGGAACCCCTTATTTTTCAAGAAGTTTCAGCGGATTCTTAGATTGATGAAAGAAGAAGTGGGGAAGTGGGAATGAAAATATGGCAGATAAGGGAAAAATGGTGGAGTAAGTTAGAATATGAAGCCTATACAAAAGGATATTAGTGTACTTTTTTATCGATACACTGTATGATACACATGAGGAAATAGTGTATCGTTTATGGTGAGGGGATAAATGATGAAAAGAATTGAGAAAATCTATTTATATGTAAAAGAAAAGACTGAAAAGCTGTCCTCTTCTGAGCTTGCGATGGGCTTTGGTGTGACCACTACCGAGCTGTCTGAGGCGATGGACATCCAACGGACCAATGCCAGCAAGGACTTGAATCAGCTGGTTCGGGAAGGTCTTTTGGAAAAGATTGATGGGCGACCGGTACGATATGTTGATAAATCAGCTGTTCAGTATCAGCCGTTGAAGGGACATGTTAAGAGCTATCGTGAAAAAGAGTTGAAAACCAAAACAACGGCGGTTTGGTCTAGGGATGAATCTGAAGGCGGTCAAGGTAGCTATCCGTTGGATGATATTTTTCAACAGATGATTGGGGCTTCCGGTAGCATGAAGACACCGGTTGAACAAGCCAAGGCAGCCATCCTGTATCCGCCGAAGGGCTTGAACTGTCTGATTGTTGGGCCTACAGGGTCCGGTAAGACTTATTTTGCTCACGCAATGTTTCAATTTGCGCAAAGAAATAATATTGTACAGGACCAAAAAGAGTTGATTGTATTCAATTGTGCCGATTATGCGCATAATCCAGAGCTTTTAATGTCTCATTTGTTTGGTTATGTGGAAGGTGCCTTCACAGGTGCGAACACAACCAAAGAAGGATTGATTTATGAAGCAGACGGCGGGCTGCTGTTCTTGGACGAGGTGCATCGCTTACCTCCTGAGGGGCAGGAAATGATTTTCTACTTCATGGATCATGGCACGTATTCCCGTCTGGGAGAAACAACAAAGAATAATCATGCGGATGTTCGAATTATCTGTGCGACAACGGAAAATCCGGCTTCAGCCTTGCTTAATACCTTTGTACGGAGAATTCCGATTATTATTCAGCTGCCTCATTTCAACAACCGTCCAGCAAAGGAAAAGGTCGAGCTGGTCAAAATCATGGTAGCGATGGAGGCCAACCGAATTCAACGGAAAATCACTCTTTCCGAGGATGTCGTGAAGGCGCTGATAGGCAGCGTCACTTATGGAAATGTCGGTCAGTTGAAGTCCAATGTTCAGCTGGTGACCGCCAGAGGCTTTTTAAACCATATCGATCAGCCGGAGATGATCATCACGATGGCAGAGCTGACGGATGGGATTAAGGACGGGATGCTGCAGCTGGCAAACAATCGTGAAGCGTTGGCAGAGCTGTCACAGTATTTGGAGCCGAAAATGGTTGTTTCGCCGAACGAATCATTAGTTACCGTTCAATCGGATTCCTATGAGCTGCCATATAATCTATATGAAATCATCGGTGATAAAGCAGCCTTGCTCAAAGCAGACGGTCTGGATCAGGAAGTGATTAACAATTTCATTACCACAGATATCAATGTTCATTTGAAGTCTTTTTATCGCAATCATGGCTTTACCTTTGATACGGAGAAAAAACTGGCCGAAATTATGGACCAGCAAATCATTGATATCACTAGAAAAATTTTCAGCTTTTCCAAAGCGAAGCTGGGGTATGATTTCCAGTCGAACTTTATCTACGCAATGAGTCTGCATATCAGCTCCTTCCTGAAGCGTATTCAGATTGGTGACCAAAGACAACACGATTTGAATGAGAATTTACGGAATATGGTATTGGATTATCCGATAGAATTTGAAACAGCACAGGAAATCAAGGAAATGATTGAAGAAGCTTATCAATTGTCTATTCCTGAATCTGAAACCTATTATATAGCGGTTCTTTTGATTTCATTGAGGGAAAATAAAAGTGCCGGCAGGATTGGTATTGTGGTTGCCGCACATGGTAAAAGTACAGCGACGAGCATGGTTGAGGTTGTAGAGAAGCTGTTGAACGTTGACAATTTGAAGGCTGTTGATATGCCTTTGGAAATGAAGCCGCAGGAAGCCTTGATAGAAATTGTTCAGGCTGTGAAGACTGTAGATGAAGGGAGCGGTGTCATCCTCTTGGTTGATATGGGCTCACTGAGTACCTTCTCAGATGAAATCATCCGACAGACAAATATTGATGTTCGGACAGTTGATATGGTAACGACTCCAATCGTTTTAGAAACAGCTAGAAAAACAACCCTGTTGGATACTCATTTGGATGATCTCTATGATTCATTGAAGAACTTTCACGGCTATGCCGGAATGAATACACTGAAAAATAAAAAAGAACTGGGACTGCCGCCAATCAAGAAAAAGATGATTCTGGCAATCTGTGCATCAGGAGAAGGAACGGCTCAGCGAATGAAGGAGCTGATTGAAAGCTATCTGACACCACAGACCGAACAGCATCTATCGGTTGTTCCGTGCTCGATTCTGGATGTGAAAAAACGGCTGGAGGAGCTGTATCAGCAATACCACATTATTGCGGCGACGGGGATTACCGATCCTAAAATCAATGTTCCCTTCATTCCTATGGAAACCTTCTTTTCCGGAGAAGCCGCTGAAGTCATTGAGCATCTAGTCTATGATGATGAGCTGGCCATTCATGATATGAGCATCGACGAAGAGTCAGCGAAACGAATCTGTGTAGAGTATATGGAGCAGAGCTTTACTTTTATTAATGCCCAGAAGGTTTTACCACTATTATGGCAGTTTGTTCATACCGTTCAAACAAAGTTGAACTTAGAAGAATCGTATACCTTCTATATAAATATGATTATGCACATGGCGGGTGTATTGGAGAGAGCCCTGCGGCAAGACCCTTTAATTGTGGAGGATACACTTTTGGAGGAAATGAAGCAAGATGACTTCTATACAGAAATCGCTAAGGCTGTACTTTTTCTAAACGAATCCTTCAAGCTGAAAATTGCTGAATCGGAGATTTACTATATGGTACACATGGTTCATAACTCACAGAAGGATATACAGAAAAATACAGATGATTTATTCGACTAAATACACAAAAAAGATACACTGTAAAAATAATACAGTGTATCTTTTTTGTTATGAAAACCTTAATATAAAGGGATTTAAAAATCAATACACTAACTTGGCACGATACTTGCTTATAATAAGGTGGATCGACAATCTAAGAATCAAGGGGCTTTATTTTGGTAATATCTTTCAGAACATAGTATTTTTAATATAAGTTGAAAGAAAAGCCTTCTATAATGCCTTCTTCCCCGAGAATAAAGAGGATTGGATAAAAAGGAGTGCAGGTTTAGATGGATATTCGTCTAGCAAGAATTGATGATCGACTGATCCATGGTCAGGTAGCTACAGTTTGGACAAAAAGTATGAATATCAATCGTATTTTGGTAGTGAGTGATACAGTCGCACAGGATATGTTGAGAAAGAAGTTATTGATTCAGGCAGCGCCGCCAGGAGTCAAAGTAAATGTTATCACCGTAGATAAAATGATTCAGGTTTATCCGGATGAGCGTTTTGACAGCAGCTTCAGAGTCATGTTGTTGTTTACAAACCCTGAAGATGTCGAGCGGGTCGTAAGAAATGGTGTTCAGCTGGATACGGTGAACATTGGCGGAATGAGCTTTTCTCAAGGGAAAAAGATGATTACGAATGCGGTGGCAGTGGATGCACAGGATATTGAAGCATTTAAGTATCTGGATTCTCTGGGAATCACGCTGGAGATACGCAAAGTAGTCGCAGACAGTAAGGTTCATTTGATTGAGCTGCTGAAAAAAGAACAATTATTGTGAGAGAGATACTCTGATTTGGAGTTTTCTTATATAGGAAGGTCAATCGTTGACCTTTTAAGCATTGAGAGGATGTGATTCGTTAGAATATTCAGATGAAACGCGTTTATTATTGTATTGTTTCCAAATGTTTTTATTTTCCATTTTTTGTCACTGAACTTTTTATTTCATATGTCTCGGAAGTAAAGCGTGTTGGAAGGAATCAGGATAATAGAAAGAAAGTAAATAAGTATAGGAGGTATACAAATTATGGTAGGGATTATTCTTGCAAGTCACGGAAAATTCGCTGAAGGAATTTTACAATCAGGTTCTATGATTTTCGGCGAACAGGAAAATGTACAAGCTGTGACATTAATGCCTAGTGAAGGACCAGATGATTTAAAGAAAAAATTAACTGAGGCAATCGCAACCTTTGATAATGATGAGGAAGTATTGTTTTTAGTCGATTTGTGGGGTGGTACACCATTCAATCAGGCAAATAGTCTTTTTGAAGAACGTAAAGATAAATGGGCAATTGTCAGCGGACTGAACTTACCGATGCTGATTGAAGCTTATTCTTCTCGTTTTTCAATGAATTCTGCTCAAGAGATTGCGGCGCATGTACTAACGGTTGCTAAAGAAGGTGTGAAAATCAAACCGGAAGAATTAGAGCCGGCTGAAGCACCAAAAGCAGCTGTCGCTGACGGACAGCCGAAAGGCGCATTACCGGAAGGAACAGTCGTTGGAGATGGGAAGATTAAATACGTTTTAGCACGTGTCGACTCTCGTTTACTGCATGGACAGGTAGCAACAGCTTGGACGAAATCAGTACAGCCAAATAGAATCATCGTTGTTTCCGATGCGGTATCAAAAGATGATCTTCGTAAGAAGCTGATCGAACAGGCAGCGCCTCCAGGGGTTAAAGCCAATGTTATTCCAATCAAGAAAATGATTGAAATTGCAAAAGATCCTCGCTTCGGTAATACGAAAGCTTTGCTGTTGTTTGAAAATCCAGAGGATGTTGTAACAGTAGTAGAAGGCGGCGTTGACATCAAGGAATTGAATGTCGGTTCTATGGCACACTCAGTTGGTAAAGTTGTAGTAAGTAAGGTATTATCTATGGGCCCTGAAGATGTTAAAGCCTTTGAAACATTAGAAAGTAAAGGCATTAAATTCGATGTACGTAAAGTACCGAATGACTCTCATGCGAACATGGACGAAATACTGAAAAAAGCGAAAACAGAATTGGCAAACGCATAATTCTATATGAGTACGAAGCAATGAATATGATGGGAGCAAATGCTTTTCTTGTCATGATTGGTTTCGTAAGCCTCATACAAAACAAAATTCATATTTAATAGGAGGTCTATCATGTCTATTATTTCAATAGTTTTAGTAATATTAGTCGCCTTTCTAGCTGGTATGGAAGGAATCCTGGATGAGTTCCAGTTTCACCAACCGCTAGTAGCTTGTACGTTGATCGGTTTAGTAACCGGTAATTTGGAAGCAGGGATTGTTCTTGGAGGAACGCTTCAAATGATCGCTCTTGGTTGGGCAAACATTGGAGCAGCGGTAGCACCGGACGCAGCGTTGGCATCAGTCGCATCAGCAATTATTTTAGTATTAGGTGGACAAGGTGTTAAAGGTGTACCCGCAGCGATCGCAATTGCCGTTCCTTTGGCTGTAGCTGGTTTGGTATTAACAATGATCGTTCGTACATTGGCTGTACCAATTGTCCATTTAATGGATGCGGAAGCTGAAAAAGGAAATATCCGTGGGGTTGAATTGTGGCATATCGTAGCCGTAGCAATGCAAGGGGTGCGTATTGCAATCCCTGCAGCAGCTCTGTTGTTTATTCCGGCAGAAACAGTGCAATCAGTTCTGCAATCAATGCCTGCATGGTTAACAGACGGCATGGCAATCGGTGGTGGTATGGTTGTTGCCGTTGGTTACGCGATGGTTATCAACATGATGGCAACGAAAGAAGTATGGCCATTCTTCGTTATTGGTTTCGTCGTAGCAGCAATTTCACAATTGACACTAATCGCACTTGGTGCATTAGGTGTGGCTCTAGCGCTTATTTACCTGAACCTTTCTAAAATGGGCGGTTCTTCAAATGGCGGCGGTGGCGGAAACCATGGTGATCCGCTGGACGATATTCTTAACGACTATTAACCTTGAAGGAGGAGAAGAAAAATGGCAGAAAAAGCTCAAGTATCAGAAAGAATTGAATTATCTAAAAAAGATCGTTTAGCCGTTGCGTGGCGCTCTACCTTCATTCAAGGTTCTTGGAACTATGAACGTATGCAAAATGGTGGTTGGGCATTCGCAATGATCCCTGCGATCAAGAAATTATATAAATCTAAAGAAGACCGTACTGCGGCGTTGAAACGTCACTTGGAATTCTTTAACACTCACCCATATATTGCTTCACCAATCCTTGGTGTAACCTTGGCTCTTGAAGAAGAGCGTGCAAATGGCGCACCTGTTGATGATGTAGCGATCCAAGGGGTTAAGGTCGGTATGATGGGACCTTTAGCCGGTGTTGGTGACCCAGTATTCTGGTTTACAGTAAGACCGATGTTAGGTGCGTTAGGTGCATCATTAGCAATGGGCGGAAGTATCTTAGGACCAATCATTTTCTTCGTTGCCTGGAATGCGATTCGTTGGGCATTTATGTGGTATACACAAGAATTTGGCTACAAAGCTGGTTCTAAAATCACAGAAGACCTTTCTGGTGGTTTACTGCAAGATGTAACAAAAGGTGCATCTATTCTGGGGATGTTCGTACTGGCGGCACTGGTACAGCGGTGGGTATCCATCAAGTTCCTGCCGGTCGTATCTTCTGTTAAACTGGATGACGGTGCCTACATTGAATGGGACAAGCTTCCAGCTGGTGGTGAAGGAATTAAACAAGCCTTTGAGCAGGTTAATTCCGGATTAGCCCTTTCTTCAGAGAAAGTAACGACATTGCAAAACAACTTGGATCAATTGATTCCAGGCTTGGCAGCGTTACTGCTTACTCTGTTATGTATGTGGCTGCTTAAGAAAAAAGTTTCTCCAATCGTTATTATCCTTGGCCTATTCGTAGTAGGTATTCTTGGACACGTGGTTGGACTTCTGTAAGAAGGAATGAATCGAAGGGGCTGGACAATTGTTTTGTCCCAGCTCCTTCTTGATTTATAGGTACATATCATCCTTTCGTTTAAAATGGCGTATTTACTCAGATAACGGTATAATAAATGAATCAAAATAATGGGAATGGAGTGGGTATGATGGTTCAATCACTGAATACAAAAGTAGACTTGGTAATAGATGCAACTGCGTATACAGGGCTTACTGATTATGGTCAAATCATGGTTGGAGATAATGGCTTTGAATTCTACAACTCACGTGATACACGGAAGTATATTCAAATTCCATGGGAAGAAGTTGAATACGTAATTGCTTCAGTCATCTTTAAAGGCAAATGGATTCCGCGTTATGCCATCGAGACAAAGCAAAATGGAACCTTTACCTTTGCTTCGAAAGAACCTAAAAAAGTGTTACGAGCAATAAAGGAATATGTTCCTTCTGATCGTATGGTCCAATCGCTGGGATTCTTCGATGTTGTGAAGCGAGGCGTGAAGGCTAAATTTAAAAAGAGCTAGTCTTATTCTTAGCTGATTAATCAGGAGCGTGTGCTCTTAGCATCCATGAGTCCGGATGATGTATGGCAATTATTCAATTTTATTTGTAATCGGCTAATGGAAGAAGCTAAGAACAACACAGCGTTTGTTCGAGAGAGTCTTAAGAAAAGAGCCCGCGTGATTTAGAGAAAAGACTAAAATGAAAAGCGACTGAAGTTCATTGGAATTTCGGTCGTTTTTTTATCTGTTTTTTCTGAAAAAATTTTGAAAAATCACAGCGTTATTTTTGACCAATAGTTCTTATCGGAGTACCATAAATATGTAAGAATAAAGAAAGAGGTGGAAAGATAATGGATAGGAGAAAATCCGGTTTGGATTGGGGTTCATTATTATTAGGTGTTCTGTTTGTTATTATTTCGTTGATGTCTTTTCAAGACCCGGCAGGAAATTTGCTGGCGATTGTCATGGTCTTCGCAGTATTTGCCATTATAAAGGGAGTATTTGAAATCTTTGTGCGAAACCGTTTGAAGGAGCTGACAGGATTTAAGTCTTATACACCGCTTATTTTAGGGGTAATCGACATTATTCTAGGTGTCTATCTTCTGTTCAATCTACAGATAGGAATGGCTGTATTGCCTTATGTGTTTGCGATTTGGTTTATTCTTGATTCCTTCTTCAATCTCTTTACATTGGATTTGGCAAAAGCTTTTCATACAGGCTACTATTGGTTGAGTCTGATTGTAGATGTGCTGGGAATTTTATTAGGGGTTATGCTCTTGTTTAATCCTCTATCCTCTGCATTGACATTGAGCTTTTTAGTTGGGTTCTATTTTATGATGTTCGGAATCACTTATATCGTTTATGCGTTTCATTGAGAATCTAACCGCTAGTTGATTCAAGACAATAACAAAAATTCCCCTCCACGATGAATCGTAGAGGGGAATTTTTATGTATCAGGAGGTTGGGAGTAAGGAAAGTAGCGCCTCCTTTATTTATATGAAGTCTTATTATTTGACGTATTTTCCTGTGCTTAATAGTATCTACGACATTTTTTTTGAGGGCTGGCAATCAAGTGTACCAACCATACAGCGATGGCTAAAGGAATCACGATCTTCAACGCTAACCATAGTAGTGTTCCCACAACACTTAATACCATACTGATAGCGATACTTGCGATAATAAAAAGTCCAACTAATTTAAATACATTTCCTACCAAACTATTATTCATTTTATATTCTCCGTTCTTTGTTTGTTTTCTATACTAAGAGTATAGCAAGAAGCGAAAAAGCGAACATCGACCTCAAGACTGATTTCCCCTCCATCTTTAGGAGGGGAGTGAACGAGTATGGGAGCCAAAGGAGACTCTAGCAGCGTAATGTACGGAAATCGGAGTTAGTCTGTCAACGTTTTTTACACGTCAATTATCAATCAAGTAAGAATGCTAGTCAAAGCATGTAATACTTAACGGCGGAAAAAAATGGAAGAATACATATTAATTGTTTTTGTAGTAAAAGTCAGTAAAATGAAGTTAAATGGGGTGTGGGAAATGTCAAAAACAAGGATAGAAGCTTTTACCGACGCAGTTATTGCAATTATCATGACAATTCTGGTATTGGAGCTGCTGCCGCCGAAAACAGATAGCTGGCAGGCACTATATGATATCGGACATAAGATTTTTATCTATATTATCAGCTTTGTGATGCTGGCTATTTATTGGAATAACCATCATCATATGTTCCAAATGGTCCATAAAATCAATGGCAGAGTGCTGTGGGCAAATAATTTCTTCATTTTTACCCTGACCTTAGTACCGTTTGCTACTGCCTGGGTGGGAGATTTTCTTGATAGTCTGGTGCCGGAGCTGCTATACGGGTTTGTTATTTTGCTGGCAGATGTTGCATACTACATCTTGATGCAGGAGCTGATTCGGGCTGAGAAGAGCAATTCAAAATTAAAGACAATTCTTACAGGGTACTATAAAATGTATCTTTCGATTGGGTTTAATCTTCTAGGGCTGCTTTTAGGCTGGTTGATTCACCCTTACCTAGTCCTGATTGTTAACATTGGTATTTTGATTATGTGGATTGTTCCTGAAAAGAGGATAGAGCAAGAGTACAAAGGCCAATAAAGCACTACTTAATTGTAAAAAGGAGTAAGCGGATAACTGCTGCTTCGATAGAAAAGCTTAATGACACGGAAATTGTTGATTATTTCCGTGTCATTAAGCTTTTATTTATGTTTTTGCCTATCTACTGTACATGAAAGTCTCTCTGAGCGCTTTTTACCTTAAGCTGTTGTTGAGTTGAGGAGACAAATAATATAAAATAGGAGTTATATATCATTTTGCTGATTAGCAGAATAGTCAATGCTGCCTTCTAAAAAAAGTAGGATTCTCAAATTTTTTTGGAACTTCATCATTTTCTGAAAAGAAACTTCTTTTTTTTGGTGTAAAATGAATAGTGGGTAATAACGCAGAAATTTAATACATAATAATGAGATGAATATCTAGATTGGGTACAACAATAGACAGAGTAGATATGAAGGGATCACTAATCGATTATGGAGAAATTAAATAGACAATCATTGGGGAGCAAGAAAATCTTTTTAAGAAAAGAGATAGAACAGGAACGTTTGGGAGAAGAAATCTATGTAGAAGATATCTTATGCCAGTATTCTGTCTATTTAGTGAGAAAATTTGAGGAAAAAGAAGATTATTTGGAATTATCACAGATGGAGCTGCTATTGACAGACCTGCCGGAAAGATTTAATCAGGATTTCAAGGATGCAGTCGTTAAAAGCCTTTACGTCCGTACGACAGCCAAGGCCGTTTATGTGACATTACTTCTTGCTTTACCACAGCCATTGAGTAAATTTCAAATTACTGAGCTGAAAGGCTGGATGGGAAATGTAACCGTACCGCCGCTTGCCTTAGAGCATACATCGAACTTTACCGGTGCAGAAGGTCAGGATAATGGAATGGTACGAGAATGGCAGGAGACAACTAGTGAGGTTCTGCTGTTGACGGAAATGATGAACCAGTTCAACGAGAGTCTGACAGAAGTATATGCAGAGCTTCAGGTGATGAAGAATAAGAAAAATCCGCCGAAGATGCGTATTGTTCAAAGTGAAGCAGCGGTTAAGAATGTTCTGGAAAAGGAAAATGAAAATAGCAAACGACTAGATGAAGCAACAGTTAAAGTCGATAAGCTGAATGAAGCCTTTGAAGCGTTCCAAAAACAAGTCCTGGAGCAGGTGGAGGAACTCAAAAAAGTTGAGGTAAAACCAGCTGAAACGAAGACACCGCCAAAATTCAAAATATATTTTGATGGGCAAAGAGAAGAAGGAACAAAGCTTGAACAACAATTGAAGCAAATGCTTGAACGTGTAGAGACACTGGCCGACCGGACGGATTTCTCGCAAAAAGAAATTGAAAAACTGGGAATGAAAGTCGATAAAGAATCACGTAGATCCAGAGAGCTGTATCGAACACAGACTGAGAGCCCTAAACCGGTAGGGGAACAGTCGAGGCTGGAAGAGAAAATGGCCTTGACCAATAAGGATATACTGACTATTTCCAGTCAACTGAAAGAAATCAATAAGAAGCTGAGTACTGTAGAGACAAAGGTTTCAGAAGCGGAACAGTCACCGGAGGAGATTGCTCAAATTGAAGAGGATCATGATCGACTTCACGAAACAGCCTCTGAGACACAGAAGCTGAATCAGGTAATCAACCAGTTGACGGAGAAGGTTCAAAGTGTGCAAAGTGAATTGACGGATGTCAAACAGAATAAAAAGAAGGCTCCTGTGATGAAGCTTAAAAAGAGCGAGACACAGCAAAAGCTTGATGCACAGCATCAACAGGATCAAGAGCAGCTGAAGGCGAATGCGGTGGAAATTAAGAAGTTAAGCCAGACAGTAGGCAAGGTGGATGTTCAGCTGATACAAGCACATCAGAAAATTGCAGAGCTGGAGCAGAAGCTTCGAACAAATGAACACCTTACCGTGAATCGCAGAAGAGAGCTTGAGTCGACGATGATTTATCAACAGGACACTATGCCTAAGACGGAACAGATACCTGCTGCACCACCGATTCAATCGCAACCGAGCAGACCGCCGCAGCCAGTACAAACACAGCAGCAACCTGCAGCTCAGGCGTATCATCCTGTTCAACCGCCGCAGCAACAGCAACAACAGCCAATGCCGGCACAGCCAGCGAATCATAACCAAAGCAATAACCAAGAGGTACGACCTGTTTCAAGGGAGTTTCCTTCAAAAGCAGATTTTCTGCAGGCATCCAGACCGATACCGCGTCAGCCGCAGCCTGTTCCGGTACAACAGAATATACCTGCTCCAAGCGCTGAAGAGCCATCGACAGTGACACTTTCGATTGAAGAAATGCTGAATCGCGTGTCCGACCATCCGAAGCAGCTGTCTGCTGTTACTCCGGCAGGCTCGGCGCAGAATAAAGCGACACCAACCTCTTTGAGACGATTGAAGAAGCTGGAATCAGATATTACAGCCTGCTTCAAACGCGTGAAAGGTGGGATTGGCAGTCGAGGGATGATTGCTAAAGAAGATGTTTATGCGAACATTCGTCAAATTGAAGTTATCCCATACCTTTGGTCAATGATTCATACAGGTGATAATCCTCAGGATATTCGCTTGAACAATGAAATCAGCTGTCAACAGCTGGTTAAGGGTGTCCCGCAATTCCTGCGAGAAGTAGAAGAAGTTGCTTCCAAGAGGAAAGTAATGGGGAAATGGATTTATGCACCAAAAGAGTTGGAGCAGAAGATGGAAGGCTACAAGCTGTTGAATGAATACTTCGAGTTATACCTTTCTAATACACCAAGCTGATTATTAAAAATAAAAGAACAAGCAAATCAAAAGCACTGCTCATCCAACAGGAATATCTGTTGTGTGAGTAGCGCTTTTTTGTTTTAAGCTAACCATTCCATCAGTTTGTCGAAGACGGTGATTACCTGTTTGTCCTGAGTTTCCTTTAGAAAATCGTGGTTCAGATAATAGACAGGAACGAACAGATCGCTGGTCTGTTTCCGAACAAGCTGTTTACTGTATTTGAAGGGAATCTCCTGATCGGCTGTACTTGCTGTACTGAAGAGCGGCGGAAAGACTTGTAATGCTTCCTTGTTTATCGTAAACGAGTCCTGATTTTGTTCAGTCAGTCCATAGTAGCTTTTGAGCAGCTGGTTCTGCACGCCATAAATGTATAGAAGATATCGTTGTAGAAAAGGATCATCCCAGACGGGTAATACAGTATCCGTTTTTTCAATCATCTGCTTGGTGACAGCTACATCCGATAGACTTCGCTCAGTATCAAGAAAAGAAAAATCTGTATAGCCGTAGAAGTTAATCAATTGCTCCGGCAGTGCTGCTGATTTTTGCTCAAGGAGATGATTTGTCAGCAGCAGCATTAAATAGCTGCCGGCGGAACGTCCGCAAAAGCTGAAGCTGTGTTGTCCAATCAATTCTTGGATAGCATGAAAGCTTTGGGTTAGGGCAGAAAAAATTTCCGGTAGTGTATTGTTAGGCGCTAATAGATAATCGACAGTAACTACCGTGTATTCTTTAGCTAGAAATAGCTGCTTCAGCTCGTTGGGCAAATCGCTTTTACTACCATAAACAAGCCCGCCGCCGTGAAAATAAATCATATATTTTTGTACTTGTGTGTCCGGCCGGAACAGCTCGATTGTTCCGCCATTTGGTAATTGTATTTTTTCAGACATACCGTCGTCTCCTTTATATTCCTTCCAATCGTTCATTTCTTGAACAGTATACGCTTTATTTTCATTTAGGCAATCGTTTAGTCGGTTTAAGATTTTTTCATTTTCAATAAATAGGTCCCAATTTCAAAGTTCAAAACCTGTGTAGGGTTGGCTAGATCAATTTCCAAGTAGTCTTCGATTTTACTTAGACGATAGCGAATGGTTTTGGCATGGAGAAACATGGTTTCAGCTGTTTTTTTATAGTTACGATTACTTTTGAAAAAGGTATAAAGTGTTTCAAAGAGGTCATAATTTTCTCGACACAATGCTGTTAGTTTCGGCGAAATCAGTTTTTCAATCTCCCCCAGCTGCTGTTCATTCATAAAGTAGCGGAATATCCCGAGCTCTGCAACTTCAACGACATGATCGATATAAAATTCCTGATTGAAGCGAATGGTATCCAAACATTCGATTAAGACAGCTTTCAATTCTTCCTTCCTTTTGACTGAGCTTACGGCAAAGGTTAATTCTTTGTGTTCTTCAAATACCTCCGCGAAAATCCGTTTCAGCTCACTTTTCGTAATCGATAAATCCGGTGCAGCTAAATTGTAGAGGAGCACCAAATAATTATGATGTTCAAAGAAAATCACATGCTCCTTCATTGTCCGGAGTGTATTCCGTATTTCTTTTTGCAGAAGCCTACTCGTCAAAGTATTCGTTGAAAAGGCGATACCTTGATAGTATGGATAATTGTTCATGTCTGCTTCATTCAATAGGCTGTTCAGTTCATCAAGATTTCCCGGTGTATTTTGTAGAATAGCATCTGCCAGATTGTTGAGGCGAGTAAAACGATCCTTTTTAATCAAATACTCCATTTGCAGCTTTTCCTGTAGGATATCGATGGCGTTTTCAATAATCATTAAGTCGGTTTCCTTAAAATCGGCATCCTTTTGATAAACTAATAAAATACATTTGTCCGTGTACTGGTTGAGTATTTCTGCTTTTAAAGCAGTGATTTCCTGGGCACTTTTTTGGGAAAAGAGCGTCAGCAGCTCGTAATGATTTTTGGTAAATTCAGTATTTTTCATCGTTGTTTGACGTGTGACGACCAGCTCCTCGTTAAGAGCGCCATAGGTGATATCTATCTCTCGGTCTGGAATTTTCAGGGAGCAGTCCTTTTTTATCAGCAAATGAAATTCGCGCATAATTTGATCGAAGGAAGAAAGGTTTCGTTCGATTTTTGTAAAGCGTTGGCGGACATCGTAATAAGTACGCAGGACATGCGATTGGTAATTAAGCATCGGTTCATAGATGGCCAGCATGATTTTTTCATAGGTTAAATCCTGTTCAACCTTGATTAAAGGAATTTGAAATTCAAAGCAAAGGTCAATGAGCCATTCAGGAATCATTTTTATCAGTCGATCCATTTTTACCACTAGCCCGCTGATACCTATGTTGTGCATTTTCTCAAAAAAATCTGTCAGCTCTTTTTGCTCAACATTGTTGAAGGCGTAAAAGGAAGTCAGGATGAGCTGGTTCTGTTTACTCCATTTTTCTATGTCGATTGCTTCAAGCACCATGGCTGAATCTACTTCATTCTCCAGACCAATCTCACCGGTTAGTAGTTTACTGGATTTGAAAATTTCAAGAGACATCAATTCTTTTATTCTCATTATTTTCTCCTTTTTCCGCTTTTTGGATAAAAACTTTCCCTTTATTTTAGAATATCATCTAATGTAAACGCAAACAAGACGATTTAAAATATAACTGTAAAGAATACGGAGGAGGAGAACGATGTTAAAGACAGTTATTTTAAAAAATAATTATCAGGATTCAATCAATTTGATGCTTTTAACAAACAGCATCAATGAGCTTGCGGAAGTAAACATGAGTCAAATCATGATGGGAACAGATGCCAATAAGGACATTCTTCAAAATACGGAGCTTTTGACGAAGGAGGCAGCTTCTGCTTCCCCTAACGATTTAATGATTGTTGTTGATAGCAATCAAGAAGAGATTATGGATTTGGTTTTACCGGCTGTTCATACCTTCTTAGATGATTTGTCAGCGAAGGGGAGTAGCGAGAAGCAACGTGCTTCTACTTCATGGCAGGAAGCACTTGAAAGCTTGCCGGATGCCAATGTGGCGCTGTTCAGTATCCCGGGAGAGTATGGGGCGCCTGAGATGGAAAAGGCATTGAAAAATGACCTGCATGTCTTTTCTTTTACAGATAATGTAGCTATTGAAGATGAGGTTCGTTTGAAGAAGCTGGCCCATGAACGCGGCTTGTTGATGATGGGACCGGATTGCGGCACGGGGATTCTTTCCAGCATTCCGATTGCCTTCACGAATGTTGTCAGCCCAGGAAATATCGGCATAGTCGGGGCTTCAGGAACTGGGATTCAAGAGGTGACAACAATCATCGATCGCTTGGGCGGTGGTGTGGTTCATGCAATTGGCACAGGCGGTCGTGATTTAAGTGATAAGGTTGGCGCTGTTACGGTGAAGGATGCGATTGTGGCATTGGAGAATCACGAACCAACAGATGTGATTTGTGTGATTTCCAAGCCGCCAGCAAAAGAGGTTCGTGATGAAGTGGTTCAATTACTTCAAAGTATCTCTAAACCTGTTGTAGCGATTTTCCTTGGTGAAAAACCAACCGAGCATGAAGGCAAGGTCTATCTGGCGCATACGTTAGAGGAAACGGCAAAAATTGCTATTGCTTTAGCGAACGATGAAGCTGTTCAACCAAACTATCAGGAAGCAATCAAGAAACCGGATGTTCCGAAGCTATCTGAAAACAAGGTTGTAAAAGGTTTGTATTCAGGGGGGACCTTGGCAGCCGAAGCAGGTATGCTGATTTCGGAAGCCTTGAATTTGGAAGGCTTAGTCAAAAAAGAAGGCTACATTTTACAATCTCATGGCTATGATGTGATTGACCTAGGTGATGATATCTATACACAAGGAAAACCGCATCCAATGATTGATCCGGAGGTACGAATCAATAAAATTCATGAATATGGTCAAAATCCGGAAACCGGCGTAATTCTACTTGATGTGGTTTTAGGCTACGGTGCACATCCGGATATGGCAGGGGCATTGCTGCCGGCTATTCAAGAAGAGCAGGCAAAGGCAAAAGCAGATGGAAGAGAATTGTACTTTGTCGCAACAGTTGTCGGTACGACAAAAGATCCGCAAAATTATGAAGCAACGGTTCAGCTGCTAGAGGAAAACGGTGTACTGGTACAGGAAAGCAATGCGAAGGCCGTTCGCTTAGCGTTATTGTTGAAGGGAATTGATTTGAGCGAGGCAGATAAATCACAGGTTCCTTACCAAGGCAGCAAGGTAGAAATTCCACAGGTCAGTGAAAAGGTGATGGAGCTGTTAAATACGAAGCCGCGTGTTATCAACGTTGGACTTCAAAGCTTCAACGAATCGATTCAGGAGTTTGGCGGAAAATCAGAGCAATTCAATTGGAAACCGCGTGCCGGCGGGAACAAGAGAATGATTAAGCTGTTGAATGCGCTGGATAATCACTCTGAAGAGATTGAGCAGGAAAATCAAAAGGTAACAGATAAAATAAAAAATGCGCAGCCATTCCTTGTGGATGTTGTCCCTGCTAAAAGTGTTATTCCTGAATTGAACGAAGCACAAAAAACGTTGCTTCATGCAGGACCGCCAATTCGCTACGAGGAAATGACCGGACCGATGAAAGGCTCTTGTATTGGAGCAGCACTGTTTGAAGGTTGGGCAGACAATGAAGCGGATGTCAAAAAAATGTTGGAGGCCGGCGAAGTTCGCTTTATCCCTTGTCATCATGTTCAAGCGGTTGGGCCAATGGGCGGAATCACTTCTGCAAATATGCCGGTAGTGGTTGTTGAAAACCGTTTGGATGGCGCAAAAGCCTACTGTACGATGAATGAAGGAATTGGCAAGGTATTGCGTTTCGGAGCTTATTCAGAAGAGGTGGTTACTCGTCTGGCCTGGATGCGTGATGTCTTAGGTCCGACAATTGCTCAAGCCTTGCAGAAGACAGAGGAAGGAATCAACCTGAATGTGCTGATTGCACGCTCAATCACGATGGGAGATGAGTTCCACCAACGAAATATTGCGGCTTCTCTGAACTTCCTGAAGGAAATTTCACCGCTGATTATTGAGTTGGCTATCGATGAACAACAAAAATACGATGTTATTAAGTTCTTGGCAGATACAGATCAGTTCTTCCTGAACATTATGATGGCTACAGGGAAAGCGATTGTTGATACTGCCAGAAAAGGTACAAAAGGAACCATTGTTACAACGATGACCCGTAATGGTGTGAACTTTGGTGTACGAATTGCAGAAACCGGTGATCGCTGGTATACAGCACCGGTCAATACACCGAAGGGCTTGTATTTTACAGGGTTCACTGAGGAAGACGGTAATCCGGATATTGGTGACAGTGCCATCACTGAGACAGTAGGTGTGGGTGCAATGGCGATGGTTGCTGCACCGGGTGTCACACGCTTTGTCGGTGCCGGAGGTTTCCAGGATGCATTGGAAATTTCTAATGAGATGGCGGAAATCTGTGCAGGGCATAATCCAACCTTTACAATTCCAACCTGGGATTTCCAAGGGACATGTCTGGGGATTGATATCCGTAAGGTTGTTGAGACAGGTATCACACCGATCATCAACACTGGTATCGCTCATAAGAAAGCCGGAGTTGGTCAAGTGGGTGCCGGTACGGTACGAGCACCTCTGGGCTGTTTCGAAAAAGCGCTGGAAGCCTATGCTGAAGAGCTGGGTATTCGCATTGACGACTAAGATACGAATCAGTGAAGGAATTTTTCCAATCGATCGGTTTGGAAAAATGGGCAGTGTCCATAGCGTCTTTCAGCATTCCTTTAATATCAAGGTCGGCGGGCAGCTGATTAATCTTACGAATCATCCAGACTATTTGTCCGGCTTTGGTATTCATCTGCCTGATGCACTGTTTCAAGAGATATTTCCCTGTATACAGCAGGGAAATATCGTAAAGATTATCGATGATAGGCTATCCGTTTACAGTTTGTTAGGTGTTTGTTCATTCTCGCTGAAAGAGGCAGAGGTGGTGCCGCTAAAGCTGTCTCATCTGAGAGTTCAACAAGAAGAGCTGTGTCAGCTGGAGCAATTGCTGGCGAGTCAACAGCTGGAAACAGCAATTGGGTTACCTTTTGATGCTAAAACGGTGGAAATAGTCAATTTGCTTCGCAGTTCTAAAACGACTCTGTCTTCTGTTGAGTGGCAGGAGGTTCTGAACTATTTGATTGGACGCGGCAAGGGACTGACTCCTAGTGGAGATGATATTTTAACAGCCTATCTTGCTATTCTATTTATGGTTGGTAATCCTCAGGCTGAAGCATTGTCTTCCGCTCTAGCCAATCAGGAGCTGTCAACAACTGATATCAGTAAGGCCTACATTATCAGTTCTATCCATGGTTATGTGAACTCATTGGTTTATCAATTATTTTTAGACTTACAGAATCAGGAGAATACAGCAGTTATAGAGCAAGCGATTGAACGGATTCGAGCGATTGGTCATTCATCAGGAACAGATTTATGCTTTGGGCTATTATTAGGACTTCAAAAAATAAGAAAATGTATGGATGTGACAGAATAAGTGAGCGCAGCTGTTCTGCGTTGAACGGATTATTTTGTACACACCATATAGAAATGGGGAAAATTCATGGAGAATACAGCAGTAAAAGTAAACGATCATTACTGGAAAAAAGTTGTCGCCATATTCTTTGTTGGTTGGATTTTGATGTATGCAACACGGACAATTTTCAATCCGATTATGGGTGTAGTAGGGGAACAGTTTGGCTTAAGTAATACACAGTTAGGACTGGCAAACAGTATGTTCTTCCTGACCTATGCCATTGCCCAAATTCCATTTGGGATGATTGGCGATAAAATTGGTCGCAAATTAGTTATCGCTATCGGCTTCGTCGTTTTGGCAGGGATGACCTATTTGAGTGGGATTGCGACAACATTTGTCATGTTCTTAATGATTCGTGCCTTTGCGGGTATCGGTCAGGGCGCTTACTATGGACCGCAATACGCTTTATCTACAGAAGCGATTCCAACCAATAAACGCACCTTAGGGAATGCCATCATCAACAGCGGAATGGCCTTCGGAACTTCCGGCGGGTACTTGTTGTCAAGTAAGCTGGTTTTGGAAAATGGCGAGCATTGGAGCAAGCCGTTCTTCATTATGGCAATTCCAACTTTAATTGTAGGGATTCTATTTTATACTGTTTTGAAAGAAAAAGTGATTCGTCCGGAAGATGAAGGGCAAAAACAAACTGCAGACGGTGAAAAAGAAAAAATTTCTTTGAAATCAATCTTCTCAAATAAAAATTTACTGGCAGCTTTCATTCTTTGCTTTACCAGTATCTATGCCAACTTTGTAATTATCACGTGGCTGCCACAGTTTCTGATTGCTGAACGAGGCTTTGAAGGAGCAAGCGTTGGGTTCATTTCTTCACTTGTACCATGGGCGTCTATTCCAGGTGCATTAATCTTTGCCCGTCTGAATGACAAGACCGGAGCAACCAAAAAATTAGTCTATACACTAGTACCATTAGCTGTTCTATCTGTTTTCTCTATTGCTTTTGTAACGGATCGTACCTTATTGATTGCTGTGCTGATTCTTTATGGATTGACTGGAAAATTGGCGCTTGATCCAATCTTGGTAACCTTTGTTACTAAGAATGCACCATCCGGAGCGTTGGGAACAACGTTGAGTGCCTATAACTTTATTGGGATGTCCGGTTCAATTCTGGCCCCTTATGTGACAGGGTATCTGGCAGACTCAGTTGGTTCGATGCAAATCGGGTTTTATCTATCTTGCGGACTACTGGTTATCGGGCTCTTGGCCTTTGCCATGTTAGCCAAGGTTCAGCCATTGAAGGAGCAATAAAGGACAAGAGTTGTTTGATTCTAACTATAAAAGGAGTTTTTCTATGAGTTTAAATGTTATTGCTCTGGGCGGAAATGCGATTTTAGAAACTGATCCGACTGATGAAGGGCAAAAAGCAGTAATAAAGCATGCGGCTAAGTCGATTGCTGATTTTGTTGGAAATGGAGAAGAGGTCATTGTCTGTCATGGCAATGGTCCTCAGGTCGGTAATCTGCTGCTGCAGCAAAAAGCGGCAGAGGATGAAAAAAATCCGACGATGAAGCTGGACTCTTGTGTGGCAATGACACAGGGAAGTATCGGGTACTGGCTGCAAAATGCGTTAATCAATGAGTTTGCAAAACGAGCTGTCGCAAAACCAGTCGTCTCTATTGTGACACAGGTCAGAGTGGATGCAGCAGATCCCTCCTTTCAAACGCCTACCAAACCCATTGGTCCTTTTTACAGCAAAGAAGAAGCTGAGAGTGAGTCTGAAAAAGATGGGTCTGTTTATGCGGAGGATGCCGGAAGAGGTTATCGCAAAGTAGTTGCTTCCCCAATACCACAGGAAATTGTTGAGAAAGAGGCGGTTCAGGCGTTAGTCAATGCAGGTGTGTTGACAGTCTGTGCCGGCGGTGGCGGAGTGCCTGTGGTGAAAGAGGACAATCAGCTGGTCGGCGTAGAGGCAGTTAATGACAAGGACTTCTCCGCACGAGTTCTTGCTGAAACGGTCGAAGCAGATCGATTGATCATTTTAACCGGTGTCGATAATATTTATATCAACTATAATCAGCCGAACCAAAAAGCATTAGAGGAAATCACCGTTGCTGAAGCGGAGAGCTACATTGAAGAGGGCCATTTTGCAGCTGGAAGTATGCTGCCGAAAATTGAAGCGGCTGTTGCATTCGTTAAGGGACATGCCGACCGAAAAGCGGTCATTACTTCCATTGAAAATTTAAAGAATATCAGTAATGGTGCAGGGACGACAGTAATCGGCAAGTAAACGGGGGAAAAAGGATGAAACCAAAAAAGTTTTCAATGATTACCCAAATCGTTATTGCAGTGATACTGGGCATTATGTTTGGTCTGGTCTTACCGGACGTTGCACACTACTTAAAGCTAGTAGGAGATATTTTTCTAAAGTTGATGCAGATGGCAATCCCTATTTTAGTATTGGGACAAATTGTTCAAGCAGTTGGAGGCATTAAGCCGAAGGAGCTGACCAGCTTAGGCGGCCGTACAATTATGGTCTTTGGCTTATCGTCTCTATTTGCAGCTTGTTGGGGCATTCTTATGGCTGTCTTTCTAAATCCCGGTGTCGGTGTAACCATCAATCAGCTGGAAGATTCATCTATAAAGGCACATGAGCTTTCATTAACAGAGACACTTTCCGGATTTTTTCCAAAGAACATTTTTGAGTCATTGGCAGAGGGCTCAATTATTCAAATCATTGTTTTCGCTCTATTTTTCGGGCTGGCTCTAAGTAAGTTTATGGCGAGTCGTCCGGAATCCAAGCTGTTTCAATTGATTATTGATTTTAATGATGTGATTATAAACATTATTCATTATGTGATGTTTCTGGCGCCGATTGGAATCTTTGCTCTGATTTCTTCAACAATCAGCAACTTGGGCATAGCAATTATTTTACCGCTACTGAAATATCTTCTGGTCTACGCAATTGGGACTGTGTTGCTGTTGGGCATCTGGATTGCCTTTATCAGCGTGTATTGCCGAGTGAATCCATTACAGCTTATTCGAAATATGAAAAGTATGTCTGTTATGGCGTTGGCAACCACCTCGTCGGCAATTACCCTACCGATTGCGATGGAGGAATCTCGCGAGAAGCTGGGACTGAGTGATCGTATCACAAATTTAGTCTTGCCATTGGGCATGTCACTAAACAGCAATGGCTCGGCGATGCATATGAGTATTACGGTTATGACGATTGCTCAGATGTATCAAATGGAGTTTGATTTACAACGAATGATTTATTTAGCAGTGACTGCTACTTTTGTTTCACTGGCAAATGCTGTTGTGCCCGGAGCTGGACTTGTCTCACTGGCAATCATTGTTCCGCAAATGGGACTGCCAATCGAAAGCATTGCCATTTTTGCTGGCGTGGAATGGTTTGTAGGAATGCTTCGAACGATCTTAAATGTGAATTCAGATGTTTATTCCGCAATCGTTGTCGCAAAATCAGTCAATGAAATCGATTATTCATTGTTCAATGAGGGAAAAAAATAAGGGCTTGATAGCTGCTGATAAAGCAGTCAGCATGAATCACTCTAAAAAGAGAATGAGCTTGGGGGCATTTCACAATGTTTCACAAATTCATTCTTTTTTGCTTTTTTATAGACAAAAAAGGCTATCTCAAAAGAGACAGCCAAAAAGGAGTATTACTCATAGGAGTAATGAAATAAAAGGTTGTTGGTTAGTACATATACAATAGTAATATATTTATTATATAATGTCAAATAAAAGTTTTGTTTTTTTGCTATTTTGGCAGATAAAAACTACATGGAAAGAAAGAGTTGACGTATGCTGGTATTTGCTCAATAGGCGGATAACGGGTACTATTAAAGGGACAAGAAGGAGGGAATACAGATGGAAACAGCTTCTAAAAATCCAAAAAAATACAAAAAAAGTACCAGATTCAGACAAATCACAGGGATATTCATGAAATATAATGTTCTGCCGAATATTATGAAGCAAACACGCCCGGAGGAAGTTCGTCAGGCTTTTGAAGAGCTTGGTCCGACCTTTATCAAAATCGGTCAAATGCTTTCTGTTCGAACCGATATTCTCCCTCCTTCCTATACAGATGAGTTGAAAAAGCTGCAGGATAGTGTGAAGACGGATGATTATTCAGAAGTAAAACGAATCATTGAGGAGGAAACCGGTCATCCATTATCAGAGCTGTTTTCAACCTTTGAGGAGACACCAATCGCCTCAGCTTCAATGGGGCAAATTCATCGAGCGACACTGCAATCCGGTGAGCTTGTCGCAGTCAAAGTACAGCATGTAGGTATACGAGAAGGAATCATGCTGGATTTATCCTTGCTGGAGCGGGCATTGCCTCTTATTAAGTACATTCCTGAATCGAAAGTAATCGATTTAAAGAATATATTTATGGAAATCAAACAGTCGCTGCAAAAGGAATTAGATGCGTTGCAGGAGGCTGCAAACGGGCAACGCTTTTTCGAGCTTAACGATGGCTGGGACATCATTAAAGTACCTAAAATGTATTTGGACTACAGTACCTCTAAAGTATTAGTCATGTCCTTTGTTGAAGGCAAGAGTATCCGCAGCTTTTTTAAAGATACAACAAAAGCAAAAGAACACCCAAAGCTGAGGAAAGAATTCGGAGATACACTTGTGCGAAACTTTATTAAGCAGGTCTTTGAAGATGGCTTCTTTCACGCTGATCCTCATCCTGGCAATATCTTTGTTCTAAAAACAGAGGGAGGTACGCAAGAAACAAGAGCAACTAAGGAGCATCGTTTGCATAAGGATTTTGAGCAGTCCGGGTTAGAATTTCTTTATCGCGAAGAAGAACCCTTACCGCCATATCGTCTGATTTACCTTGATTTCGGTATGATGGGGCAGTTGAGCGAGGGAACAATCAAGAAGCTGACAGCGGTAATGGACAGTCTCTACAGAAATAATTCTAAAGCAACAGGTCGAGCAATTTTACAGATTTGTCGACAGATTGGACCGATGGATGAAGAGCAGTTTTATGAGCAGCTGGGTACTTTATTGGATCGCAATTATGGTGTAAGTATCGGTGAATTAAATCTGCAAACCCTCTTCTTACAGGTCATTGCTATTTGTCATGAAAATAATTTGCAGGTACCTCAGGAAGTCACCATGTTGGTTAAGGCAGTGGTCACATTTGAAGGAATGATTCGGGAGCTGGACCCAGATATTTCTTTGGTTGAGATTTCTGCACCTTTTGCGCAGAAGTATTTTACTGAAAAAATCGATTGGTCAATGGAGCTGAAACGAGCAGCATTGGATATGCTTTATTCGGCGAAGGCCGCACCGCAGATTCCCAGCAGAGCATTGGATGTATTGGATGACTTGGCGAAAGGAAAATCAAAGGTCAATGTTGAGCTGAAAAGACAGGATGAATTATTAAGTCGAATTGAGGGTATGGTGAATCGGTTGGTTATTGGCTTGATTTTATCTGCCTTGATTATCGGCTCGTCGCTGTTGGTTGAATTTCACGATGGTTTGACAGGGCAGTTTGTTTCTATTCTAGGAATTCTTGGTTATGGGATTGCTTTCTTTGCCATTCTGTTTTTAATCTATGATATCTGGAGGAAGCATAGGAAGAGGAAAAAGTAGGTAAAAAAGTCTTTAATAAATAAAGAAGCATAAAAAGGGAGAACACCTTCTTAGCCGAAGCTTAGAAGGTGTTCAAGGGGAGATAGCTAGAAAGAAGTTTACTACGCTCGTCTTTCCACTAAAATTAGTATAACAGAAATTTTCTTGAAATAGCCTTTCAATAAAGTGAGACAAATTTTCGATTTTTGCAATTTTTTTCATCCTATTGAATCAATCACTTGGATTGAAAGATACTTGCTGCAAATCATTCGATTGTATTTAAATCAAAAAGAAAAGTATCAAAGTCTTTTACATAATAACGAATATTTTTTCGACCTCGTTGGACGATTGTGTGACCTTCCCCTTCAAGCATTTTCTTTTGGTAGTCAACACCGCCTGGGAATTTTGGCTGCAGTTCACCGTGTGCCTTTAATGTCCGCCAATAGGGTGTTTGATTCGCTTCACGCTGACTGCTGGCCCAAGCAGCAATGGAGACGAAAGCTCCGGCAGTAATCGGTTCGGTAAAATCGGCTTGATTTTTCTTTGCCAGATACTCTCTAATAGCGGTAACCGTAATGATTTTTCCTTTAGGGATTTTTTTCATCAATTCATCATAAGTGAGCGGCGGGGCAAAATACATTCGTTCGCCCCCGTATTTCTCGATGGTTTTTTGATCGGTAATTTTTTTGATTTTCGGCATGTCTTTAGGATTATGCAACATTGCATTGAAATCTTTTTTGTCTTCGCCTGCCATAGTGCTTCCTCCTTTTACTGAATTTTGTATAGAGAGACCTCGCCTCTTCAAGGTAAAGATAGCATAAATACATCCATCAGCCAATGAGACAGTTGTAAAAAAATAAAAGAATTTAAAAGCTCCCTTGAGCTCGGTTTACCGATTTCAAGGGAGCTTTTCTTTTATGCGGCGGCTCGTTTGCGCCGTTTTTTTCTTTTGACCTCTTTCTTTTGAGGCTTGTTGGTAAATTTTACAAACAGGACAAAACCGCCAATACATAAGACAAACAAAGTGGCGCCAATTGCAAAGCCTTCCGGCAGATAAACCAGCTTAATGTCATGCTCGCCTTTGCTGACAGGGAAGCTGACAAATGCATCCTCGAAGGCAGTGACTTCTACTTTTTTGCCATCTACGTAGGCAGACCAGCCTTTATCGTAAGGAATGGTTGTAAGAACAACTTGATCTTCCTGCGCATTGACTGTGCCTGTTGCCTTTCTCCCGGACGTAGTCAAATCAATACCGTTGTCTTGAATGGCTGCAACGGCAGATTCATACGCCTGTGTATCAAGTCCAACAACTCGAGGTGTCATGAAGCTGACGGCCTCTGTTCCGTAGAAGCTGACAGAGAAAGTAACGGTTGTTGGTTCTTCATAATAGCCGATGTTGTAATATTGACCGGTGATATTGATCTGTGATTTTTGGCTGATACCATCAACCGTGATTGTTGCACTAGAGCTTTCCAACTGTCCGAAATCTGTCGGAAACAGACTGAGGTATGCTTGTGTATGAGCTGGAACTGATACGTTCCAGGTCAATTCTTTTGCCACTTCACCTTGGATTTCCCGATAGGTCACCGAGTTTGCACTTTCTTCAATCTTCACATTTTGCTGACTAATGAGTGTTGGCGTATAGAAAGTAAAGTAGCTTTGGTCCTGCTGTGCCAACTGATTAAAGAGAGCTGTCTGACTACCCAAGTTATCATTTTCCGGCTGTTCGACATCGTAAATAGATGCATCAGTCAAAAAGCCCAGAGGTAATGCGTAACTGTTTTCATAAAGAGAAAGCTTTCCGGATTCACCGGTTTGAGAAAAACCGAATTTTAATGGATCATTTTCAGATAAATTATACTTAATTCCCATCAACGCATCCATCAGCAGCGTATTGTTAGGGTAGCGAATATTTAAGCTGGTGCCTCTGGAGCGAAAGCCCAGAGAATCCAAATACGCAGAAGAATTTCGGTTTCTGATTGATGAAAACAGACTGATACCGCTATATCCGTAATTGATACTATCGTTAGAAGAAACAGGATTTAGATTCTCCAGGCGATAGAAGGTGTCATTTTCATTTTTAGTTTGATCGACCAGCTTCTTAATATCTGGGTAAGGCTCACTGTAAAGACTTCGTGAAGCGTAGTTCCAGTCATCCAGCACCCCATTAACCATGGCCTTTGTATTAATTGTTGCTTCCGCCATTACCAACAGCAGTAGCAGCACTGTGAGATAACGAGCAGGCACTTTTTTCAGCTGATAAAAGGCGATACCGGCCAAGTACAAAATAAGAAACAGTACGGTAATGATAAAGGAAGTAATTGAGATATACTCATAACTTCCGGTAGATTTTGAGCCTTCCGCTAAGGCAAAGAAGGCCATCAGTAAAATCGTTGTTCCCGAAAGAATCCCGAGATCATCCGTTTTGAATTTCTCCCACCCATAGCCTGCCAGTAAAACAACAAGAAATGAAAAAAGAAAGCTGTAACGGAATAAGAACATATTTGGTGCGTGCATGCCATGCCAAAACAGATTTAACGGAGCAATGTAAAAGCTGGCAATCAGAATCGCAAACAGTCCGCCAAACAATAGCTTATTCTTTAGTGGAACCTGTCGAGTCGTAAAGTAGAAAACCGCAAAAATTAATGGCAGTAAGCCAACATAGATAAACGGAATCGATCCGTATTTCGTCGTATCATAAACACCGACCATGTTCTTCATAACAATATCCCAAAAGGCGGTGGCTTCAGTTTTAAACTTGGTCACTTCGGATAAGGTTTCACCATTAGATTGTAAATCAAAGAGTGTCGGTAAGATAATAATCATCGATGCGCCGCCGGCAAGCAATGAAGTGATGCCATAAGGTAAAATAGCTTTTTTGTATTGCTTCCAGTTGGTTAGCAGTCGTGCGACAAAATACAGAACTGAAAAAATCCCAATCATAAAGCCCATGTAGAAATTGGCGATGAACAGCAACAAATAGCTGACAAAGAGCATCGTCGGTTTTCGTTCATCCATCAAGCGATGAATGCCCCAGATGACCAGTGGCAGGTAAACAAAGGCATCCAGCCACATAATTAGCTCAGAGTGAGCCGTCGCAAATGACATTAAGGCATAAGGAATGCTGAGTGTGACATGCGCCCATTTATTAATTTTGAATGTGTGGGAGGCAAAGAACCAGAAGGAGAGCCCTGCCGAACCAATTTTTAACAGTGTAATCAGATAGAGTGCATCCGGCATATTCTGATTACTGAAAAAAAAGACAATCGGCGTAAAGAGACCGCCTAAATAGTAAGAAATCAGAGAGAGATAGTTCAGCCCAAGAGAGGCATTCCATGTGTAAAAGATACTCTGTTTTCCATGTAGAACGTTATTAAAGCTGGCGTGGAAATTTGAAAATTGTGAAAAAGCATCACTGGCCAGTACACTGCGGCTGCTTCCCGGATAAATACCGATGCTTAAGTAGATCAAAGCCATTATAAAAAAAGGAATAAAGAAGCTGGCAGCCATATATGGCCAGTTTTCCTTGAGAAATTGCTGTAATTTATTTTTCATTTAGAGACCTCACAACCCAATTAGTATTCGTATACGAAACGACTCAGTAAGCAAGCATCAGCCCAAGAGATAGACTACACTTCAAAATGCGTGTACATGTCTCAGCGATGCTTTCTGTCATCAACCATTTTGTCTATTTCATATAGTATCTAGTTTAGCATATTCAAATAAAATATAGCCAATAGAAGGAAAATTTCATAAAATATTCATGAAATCCATTTAATTGAATAGTGGGTAGTCAGGCAGGAGCGATAAACAGTAATCAGTAAGTGAGTCTGCTGCCCTCTTTTATAGCTACATCCCAAGTGATATCAAAAAGAGCAAGAAACTTGTCTGGGCAAGACCAAGCTTCACAAAGCAGTGCCCTTAACCATAAGTGAAACATGTTTTCTGGTTGAGGGCACTGCTTGTTAGACTGATGTGCCAATTCTGGTCTGGTTGTTTGCGAAGTGAAGAGGGGCTGTTCAGCATTTTTCAATATGAAGTGTAAGGAAGGCCTGCTCATCATCAGATAGCTCGAAGCTGAACACGTCAGCAATAAATATCCGTAGGTTTTCTGCAATGGCGAATGCATCTGGATACGCTTGTTGAACAAAGCGATACAGCTCGTTGTTTTGTTCGGAAGGCTCGCTATCGTTTCGAATGATTCTCAGCAGCAGAAAACGGATATGTCGTAAAAAGCCGGATTGTTTTCTTTTTAAGAGAGAGGGCGATATTTTTAAGTATCCGCAGAGCGCTTGGGTCAAGACATCCAAGCCAATGATTATTTTCTCTAGTTCCGCAGTATTGGGTGACAGCTGTTGATTTGAGCAACAGACTATTTCTAATAGCCATAAAAAATCATAGGTGGAGAAGTCCTGGTCGGAATAATCACGGCATGCAGAGAGAGCCTTTTGGGCAAAGATATATTCTTCTTCAAAATATAAGAAGATAGCTGTCATATGCTGAGGAGTGAGCGTTGGGCTATTTAAGGAATCTTCTTCTAAGAACTGCTGCAGGTGGTGTTCGAAAACCGATAAGGGACGAAATGGAAATTGTTCATGGTATAGTGATACGAATAATCCGAATAGCTCCGGCTTTTCTGAAATTGTCGCTGAAAGCAGAGAATGAAATGATTTTGGAGATTTACAAGTAGTCATAATGATACACTCCTTCTTTTCTTTAATATTCAATGGTTCGAAGACCGTAAACGCTAATTGAGGTGTTTCTTCTTCCTTTTTAGTGTAAACTGTATAGTAACTAGACAGTCAATTGATTTGAAAAAATATTGAGAAGAAAACAGAGGGACAGGCGATGAGTAATAGAACAGACTATTTATCTATCAGTGAATTTGCAGAGCTTTCGGGCATCAAAAGAAAGACCTTGATTTATTACGATCAGATTCATCTCTTAAAGCCGAGAAAAGTCAGCGAAAAGGGCTATCGCTATTATCACTACCATCAGCTATACGCAGTAAATATGATTATTTTTTTTAAGGATATTGGCATGTCTTTGGAGGAAATAAAAGAGTATAGTCAATTGACGTCAGCGGATCAGATGATTACGTTAATCCAAATACAGAAAGAAAAGATTCGACAGAAGCAGCTGTATTACAATCGAATGGAAAAAATGATGGATCTTCAAATACAGTCATTGAGGGAAACCGCAAATTTTGACGACAGTTCTATTTTTCTGACCTATTATGAGGAGGTTCCGTTGTTCTTTGGTGATACTCTCTATCAAGGGGTGAACTCTCGTGTTTCAGTCGCATTGAGAGAGCTTTATCATCAATGTCTTAAAGCAGGCTATGAGTTTCCGTATCCTTCCGGGATGGCGATGCATCTGGATAGAACCTATACTTCAGAGGGGGCGGTCGCGCAATACTACATGAAGGTCCCTGAGTCATCAACAGTGCGGCCAAAAGGAAACTATTTAGAATGTTATGCTCAAGGACATGGTGAGTATCAGACAGGTTATGAAAAGTTGATTGAATACGCGGAACGAAAAAATTTATCAATCACTGGTACGCTATACATCGATTTCATTCAAAATGAGCTGGTTGCTCAAAATTTTGATGATTTCATTATGAAAATGATGATTCAGGTGGAAGAGAAGAAACAGGGATAAAAAACCACGGCTTCCCACTTTTTTCATAATTGAATGTGCTATACTATTGTGAAAAAAGGAGTAGAGATGATGGAGAAAATCATATTAATTGAACCTTCAATGGCTTATGAGGAGCAAATTCAATCATATAGAGCCGAGTTTATCGAAAATGGGGATAGTATGGACGGTACCTCTTTCTTGAGAGAGTATGATCAGGTTCCCGACTGGTTGGCGTTTATCGAAAAAAATCGTCACGCTGAAACTGTCACAGAAGGATTGGTTGTAGCAACGGAGCTTCTAGCTGTCCGCTCTTCAGATAATAGACTGGTGGGGATGATTGACATTCGCCACACCTTGAATGATTATTTATTGAAGTTCGGGGGACATATTGGCTACAGTGTACGAAGAAGCGAATGGAATCAAGGCTACGCGAAGGAAATACTGAGACAGGCTCTGGATTTTTGTCGGACACTTGAGCTGGAAAAAGTCCTTATTACCTGTGATAAAACCAATCCGGCTTCCGCCAAGGTGATTCAGTTCAACGGTGGAGAATTGGAGAATGAGCTCCTTGATGAAAGCGATGGAGAAATTGTTCAGCGATATTGGATTACTTTATAGAATATGTAATAGAAGAAAATAAACATCGAAATTTCCTTTTTTCGATGTTTATTTTTTGTTTTTCGGAATGGAGCAGTCGGAAGTAATCGACATTTACTTTCTACTTATTTTTTTTTGTTCTTCATTTTAACAGGAATGTTATTTATATATTATTGTCTTGTTTTCTTTGTTTTATTTATCTAAAATGAAACAAAAGGAGGATAAAAATATGAGTGGAGTATTAGTTAAGTTAGGTGTGGCAGCTTCGGTTTCACAGAAAATCAGTCAGGCAGCCGGTGCTTTAGCTGGTGTTGCAACAACTGGGAGTACAGCGAGCCGAACAACAGTTAGTGGTAATAACAATGCCCAACAAACGATCCAACGAATTAGCCAGTCCGGGCAGCGAATTTCCAATGCATTAACCAGAGATGGGAACACTATTCATTCGGTGGCAAAGGAGTTTTCGGTTATCGATCAGAAAATCGGGCAAGGATTTGATGGGTTCAGTGATTTG
>NZ_JADOEQ010000008.1 GCF_016745255.1 Enterococcus sp. BWR-S5
CCGTAATTCCCTGTCTTACCTGCATGAGCTGGGGTATCGTTCCTGGGGAACGAATCTTCAGAATGATTACCGCAACAACACCATCTTGATGGATATGATTTCAGGGATTAAGTACAATCTCTCGCAGGAAGAAATCAATAAATACGGCTTTAAGAAAATCGACGAGTCCGGGGACTATGCCCTGTATGAAAATCAATATGCGATGCCTCTTGGGGTGATGACGGACCGTGATTTGTATGTGGATGGGGCAGGCAAGAATCAGACCTCCCTGTTCAATCTACTAGCCAATCAGAAGAAGAACTACTATACTTTTATTGATCCGGAGCTGGTGGACACGGAGCACGTGACCATCGAAGACGCGGATCAGATGGTGACCTATGTCAAAACGGATAAGAAGGAAAAGGAGCCGATGCGGCTGACGTGGAAAGCCACGATTCCGAAGAACAAGCAGGCGTACTTCAGCCTGTATCCGTTGAACTATGATGACTTGAAGGGGGCCGAGGTCATCTTAACGGTCAATGGCGTAAAACAGCAGACCCGCATTAACATGACCGGCCAATACTACAATTTGGGCTACTATGAAGAAGAGACCGAGGTCGAGTACACGATTGAACTGTCGGATACCGTTCGGGCCCAGTTCCTAACCCCGGATATCGCGTTGTTGGACTTGACGGAGTTTACCGAATCCGCAGAAGCGATTCTGGACAAAGGCGTGGACTTTGAAGTGAGTGGACGGAAGGCGAAGGCCACTATGACGGTCACCAAAGACGACCCGATTCTGTTTACGACGATTCCTTATGACAAGGGCTGGAAGGTTTATGTGGATGGAAAGAAAGCGGAGATTACGCCATTTAGAGATGCGTTTCTTTCGGTTCAGCTAGAGGAAGGAACTCATGAAATAGAGTTTGTATTCTTGCCTCAAGGACTGCTTTTAGGTAGTGGCATCTCCGGTATCAGTCTACTTGTTTTCGGTGGGTATCTCTTTATCTTGAAGAGACGTAAGAATGATCCGTTCTATCAAACGACAAGCGGAAGTGGCGGCAACGCGCCAAAACCTCCGCAGTCGCCAAAAGCGCTTGCGACAGAAGGGGAAGCTGTATCCGAAACACCACAAGTGGTGGCGGAAGCAGAATCAGACACTAACGTGGAAGAGAGCGATCATGCACAAGATGAGAGTCTTTCGGAAGAGCCTTCGTCTACAGTCGGAACACAGGAAGACGCAGGAGCTCCGACTAATAAGGACGAGTCTTTAATGAGCAGTTTTACCTTCAGTGATCAACAAGATGGCTTTGGTTTTGCGCTTCATAGTGAAACAGAATTGAAGGAAGAGTTCGATGAGTTTTCGGATATAGAAAAATAAGTTTAGTGAGAAAGCCGGCATTCTGTCGGTTTTTTCACTGCTATAAGCAGTAAAAATGTTAATAAATAAGAAAGAAAAAGCATGGATTCGTATATTTTATCTTTTAGGGAGTGAACTGCGCACTTCTTTGTTTGAACAATCCTGACTTTTTGGTAGAATAGAAGAGTGAGCAAAGGAATGAGCTGTTATTCCTTATTGAAATTTCAGGAGGTAAACAAAAATGTACCGTTTAGAAGAAGAACAAGAAAATACACCGAAAAATGATCAAAGTATGATTATGAAAAAAATGCTGGAAGAGCGAACAATCCTTATTTATGGTGAAGTAACACAGGATTTAGCACGTGAAGTTTCTTCTCAACTTTTGCTATTGGCGGCAATGGGCGATGAACCAATCAAAATCTTTGTCAATAGTCCAGGTGGACATGTCGAGTCAGGTGATACAATCCATGATATGATTCAGTTTGTTAAGCCGGAAGTTATTGTAATTGGTACTGGCTGGGTGGCAAGTGCCGGTGTGACAATCTATCTGGCGGCAGAAGCTAAAAATAGATACGCATTGCCAAATACACGCTTTATGATTCATCAGCCTGCTGGCGGTGTTCAGGGGCAAGGAACAGAGATTCAAATTGAGGCAAAAGAGATTGTACGTATGAGAGAACGTGTAAACCGCATGATTGCTGAAGCGACTGGACAAACCTATGAGCAGGTTGCTAAGGATACAGACCGTAATTTCTGGATGTCTGTTGAAGAAGCGAAAAACTATGGTATGGTTTCAAAAATTATTAAGTCAAGCGACGAAATTTAGCGATAAAAGGGTACTCTTTTATCGACTAGCGATGAAGCGAAGCGCTATAATCGAATGATTGCAGTAACTATTGAGTAAATACTGAATTCGTTCGTAAGCAGATTATGGTGTTTATCCAAAATATACGATGAAAAGCGACTGGAATTTCTTTCAGTCGCTTTTTTTCGGAGAGAATTATTCAGCTCATTTGTAAAAGAGAGCAGTGATTGATTGCTATATCCTATTTTAGTTGTGTCGCGGGTTACATGAGTAAGAATGAATCTGAAGAAATCTTAAGTATTTCTATCTTTAGTTGGTGGGTATAGTTTGCTAAACTTAGAGAGGAAAGGGGCTTGAAAAAGATGACGACGATTTTATTGGTTGAGGATGAAAAAGAAATTTCTGATTTAATCAGCTACTATTTGAAAAATGAAAACTACCATGTGATTTCTTGCCTAACGGGTGCAGAAGCCATGGAACAGTTGGCTCAGCAAACAATTAATTTGGCAATTCTTGATGTGATGCTCCCTGATATGGATGGCTTTGATATTTGTCGGAGAATTCGGGAAACACAAACGTATCCGATTATCATGCTGACTGCTAAAGGAGAAGAAATTGATAAAATTACCGGCTTAACCATTGGTGCCGATGATTATATGACAAAACCGTTCAAGCCGTTAGAGCTTATTGCGCGGGTGAAAGCCCAATTACGACGTGTGACAACTTATAATGGCGGTACTGAAAATATCCTGACGGTTCGTGGCTTGCTGATGGACTTGGAAAAACGGAAGGTACTTTTAGACGATGAAGAGCTCTATTTGACGCCGCTGGAGTTTTCAATATTGAAGCTTCTTTGTGAGCATAGAGGTCAGGCGGTTAGCTCAGAGGAAATGTTCAAAACCATTTGGGGTGAAAAGTACTATACGAATTCGAACAATACAATTATGGTGCATATCCGTCATCTTAGAGAAAAAATGAATGATTCTGTAGAGAAACCGAAGTATATAAAAACGGTATGGGGGGTAGGATATAAAATTGACTAAAATGGAGAATCGAAAATTATTATTGAGGATTACTCTAGTTTGCGGCATAATCCTGCTTCTGTTTTTTTTATTTATTCAAAGCGGCTTCAGTGAAATATTTCGTCAGTTTATCTATGAATTTCTTGTATATAATCAAAGCTTTGAAGTAAATGGAGAGATTTACTATGAGACGACCGTCAGTTTGAGTGCCTTAAAGCTGTTGCTGATCGTTCTTGTTGTAGCAGCGATATTTGCGGCTGCGTTTGCCAGCTACTTGATTGCACGAGGTCGGATAAATGCCAGTATACAGGAGCTTTCGACAAAAATACCTAAGTTTTTAACAACCGAAGAACTAACAACAACCGGTGACTTATCTTTAGATAACGAGTTATTGAAGATTAAGACAGGAAATATGAAAAATGAAGAGCTGCTCAAACGGGAAACGCAACGAACGAAGGATTTGATTACGTACCTTGCCCATGATTTGAAAACACCGTTAGCTTCAGTAATCGGCTATCTGAATTTGTTGATTGACTCACCGGAGCTGACAACGGAGCAACGAGCAAAATTCTTACAGATTACATTAGATAAAGCTGGAAGACTGGAAGAGTTAATTAATGAGTTCTTTGATATTACCCGCTTTAGTTTGCAGGATATTCATTTGGATAAAACAGCCATGGATATGGTCTTATTAACACAGCAGATGACTGAGGAATTCTATCCATTGTTAAGCGAAAAAAATCAACAGTTGACCTATGAAGGTCCCGATACACTAAACATCGAAGCGGATAGTGAACAGTTAGCGCGGGTACTGAATAATCTCTTTAAAAATGCCTTGTCCTATGGTAATGCTGATTCCGTTATTCAAGTAAAGCTGTCGGAATCAGATAAAACAATTCACTTGTCCGTCAGTAATGAGGGGATAACTATTCCGCAACGGCAGTTGGAGATGATTTTCGATAAATTTTATCGATTGGATCACGCACGTTCAACAAAAACAGGTGGTGCAGGCTTAGGTCTGGCCATTGCAAAAGAGATTATGATTGCTCATGGCGGTACGATCCATGCTGTCAGTGAGGACGGTTTGACGACCTTTGAGCTTGAACTGCCGAAGTCTTAAGAAAGCTTAAGATGAACCTAAGTAGAAATTAAAATCATTCCTTTCTTTTATTGGTTTAATGAACCTATAAAGGAGAGGATTTTTTATGAAGAAAATTGCATTATTGTTTGGCGGAAAATCATCGGAATATGAAGTATCTTTAAAGTCTGCAGCAGCTGTTTTAGAAGCACTGGACACTAAAAAATATACCATCATCAAAATAGGTATTACCCAAAAGGGAGACTGGTATTATTTTACCGGTAACAATGAAGAGATTGCGGCAAATCGTTGGCAAAAAGCCGAGTATTGTCAGCGTGTGTCTCCAATTGTAGGTGGGAAAGAACGAGGGTTTCTTCTTCAAGAAACCGGAGAGGCATTGAGAGTAGATGTTCTTTTTCCGGTGTTGCATGGTGAGCTTGTTGAGGACGGCTGCATTCAGGGTCTTTTTGAATGGATGGAGCTGCCCTATGTAGGGTGTAAAACCGCGGCTTCTGCCATTTGTATGAATAAGGAGCTGACCCATCGATTTGCCAATAGTCTAGGTATTAAGACGACTCCCTCAATTCGCTGTACAACGCAAAATACAGATATTGAGGCAATAAAACGATTTATAAAAAAGGAACAGCTGCCTGTATTCCTTAAGCCCTTACGAGGGGGTTCATCTAAAGGAATTACTCGTGTAACGGATATGAACCAGCTATCTCAGGCCATTGAAGCAATCAGTGCATTCGATACGCATTTTATACTGGAAAAGGAAGTGGACGGTTTTGAGGTTGGCTGTGGAATTTTAGGAAATGAGGAGTTGGTTATTGGTGCGATTGATGAAATCGAGTTAGCAGCCGGCTTCTTTGATTACACAGAAAAATATCAGATGATATCTTCAAAAATTCATCTGCCGGCGCGCATATCAGCCGATATGAAGCGAGAGGTTTCTTATCAGGCGGAACAGCTCTATCGCCTGTTAGGCTGTCGAGGATTGGCTCGAATAGATTTTTTTATTACTCGTAACGGTGAGCTGCTACTTAATGAAATCAACACACTGCCGGGGTTCACTGCTCACTCCCGCTATCCGAATATGCTGAAGGATTCAGGCTGGAGCTATCAGGGAATTCTTGATAGGCTGATTGAATTGGCAGAGGAGGCAGCAGGATGAAACTTTCGATGAGAACGGTTGAACAACTCCCTCGTTTGATTAATGGCACACACCTCTTGTCCGCTTCAGAAAATCCATTTGATTTAGTAGCTGCCCCATTTTCGAATGGTGAGCAGCAGCTAAGAGTCGAAGCGGCGGAACAGCTGCAGAAATTAATTTCTCGGATTGGCGGTCAGAAGCAAATCATTGTGACGAGCGGCTACCGCAGCTATGGAGAGCAGAAAAGGCTTTATGAACACTCCTTGCGTCTGCATGGGAAGGTGTATACAGAAAAATATGTAGCGAAGCCCGGCTGTAGCGAGCATCAGCTCGGTCTGGCAGTTGATTTAGGGTTTGCTGACAGTGTTCATGATGAAATTTGTCCAAGCTTTGAGGGAAAGGAAATTAGCCGGCGATTTCTGTCTCATATGTCCTCTTATGGATTCATCTTGCGCTATCCCGAAGGCAAGGAGGCTGTAACGGGAATTGCCTATGAACCGTGGCATTTTCGTTATGTTGGCCGTCCTCACAGTGAAATTATTACTCAAGAGGGATGGACATTGGAGGAATATTATATGTTTTGGGGAAGCGGGGGAGAAGTAAATGACTGCACATCTTAAGCAGAAAAGTGCCCCTCAGCGTTCCAAAGGAATTGATCAATTTCGTATGATTGCAGCAGTAATGGTGATTGCTATCCATACGTTTCCTTTTGCCTCGATTCATGGGGTGCTGGATCAGATTATCACCTTGACTCTTTTTCGTGTAGCTGTGCCATTTTTTTTCATGGTTACTGGCTATTATGTTGTCGGTCCATTCGCCGAGAAGAAGAACTATCCGAAGAGCTGGAAAATTAACCGAGCAATCATTGAGACGCTAAAGCTGTACTTACTTAGCTGTTTACTCTACTTGCCACTATCTTTCTATACTGGTGCCTTGTCCTTTTCGATGCCGTTCGTCAAGATAATCAAGGTGTTTGTCTTTGATGGACCGATGTATCATCTTTGGTATTTTCCGGCAGTCATTCTTGGTTTGCTAATCGTCAAATTTCTGCTGCAGAGGGTTTCTTTACCAATTGCACTGGTGATAACGAGTATATTGTATTTGCTTGCTCTGGGTGGAGACAGCTACTATTCCTTTTCGGAACAAGTGCCGGCATTAAAAACCCTCTATCGTGCATTCTTTCATCTGTTTGATTATACGAGAAATGGTTTACTCCTTTCACCTCTTTTCTTATGTCTGGGAGCCTTGGTGTATCAACAACAGAAGCAATCCCCTTTTTTAGTAACAACAAAGCTTTGGATTAGTCTGCTACTTCTTGGCATTGAAGGATTTCTGCTGCATCAGTATACAGTGCTTCGTCACGATAGCATGTTCATTGTTTTACCCCTCGCTTCGTATTATCTTTTTATCTGGGCATTAAATTGGCAGCCGGAAAAAGAAGTGAAGCAGGCACAATCGTATTCGGTTGGACTCTATCTGCTCCATCCGTTAAGCATTGCTTTTCTGTATTATTTTTCAAAATCTATTGGTCTTTTACAAAACAGCTTGGTGCATTTTTTCCTCACTGTACTCCTTACAATAGGAGGGACATGGGTAGCTCTAAATCTGTTAAAGGTAAGAGTAAAAAAGGCAAAAAGAAAGAATATCCATCGTGCGAGAAAGCAACTGAATCAATCTGCTTTACAAAAAAACTATCAAACAATGCAGCAGCTGTTGCCCAAGCAAACAAAGCTGATGGCTGTGGTAAAAGCGAATGCTTACGGCCATGGCGCAGTTGCTGTCAGTCGCATTTTGGAGAAAGAGGGCGTTGACTTTTTTGCGGTGGCTACATTAGATGAAGCCATTGAGCTGCGTAAAAATGGTCTGCAAGGGGAACTATTGATTTTAGGCTATACTTCTCCTGAGTTAGTATTTCAGTTAAAACAATATGATTTAATTCAGTCTGTTTTTTCACAGGAGTATGCGACTCTGCTAAATAGAAAGAAAGTGTTGATTCGCTGTCATTTGAAAATCGATACTGGGATGCATCGCTTAGGTTTTAGCCCGACAATCCAAGTTGTTCAATCCGTTTATGGAATGAACTATTTATCCTGTGAGGGAATCTACTCTCATCTTGGCTCAGCAGATACGCTGGAATCCGAGGCAAAGAAACGAACGGAAAAGCAAATCAATATATTTGATCAACTGTTGACAGAATTGGCTGAGAGGAGAATAAACTATGGTGTGACACACCTGCAAAGTAGCTATGGTGTGGTTCACTATCCAAAGCTTTCTTATGATTATGCGAGGGTGGGCATTTTCTTATATGGTGCACTTAGTCAGCCTGATAGCACGCTTAAGAAGCAGCTGCAGTTAAGCCCTGTTTTATCCATTCATGCAGTGCTGGTATCCGTTAAAATGATTTCTTCAGGTGAATACATTGGATATGGAACAGCTTTCAGTGCTAAGAGAGAAATGAAAATTGGAACGGTGGCGATTGGGTATGCGGATGGCGTGTCCAGAGAATTATCGAATACCGGCTACGCACTAAGATATAAAGATTTTGATTTGCCTCAAGTTGGTCGTATATGTATGGACATGTTGCTTGTCGATTTATCTGAAGTGCCGGAAATAGCCATCGGAGCGGAAATTGAAGTGGCAGAAGGTAGTGAACAATTGGCTGTAAATAGTAAGACGATTACAAATGAAGTATTAAGTCGATTAGGAACGCGGTTGGAATATGATAATTAAAGAGAACTATCCGCTGATAGTTGCTAGTAGTCGGTATGGAAATAGGTGCTATTTTAGCTGAATAAAAAGCTTATCCAACAAGAGGAAGCGTGTTTTTTGGCTCAGTTCTTTGTCAGAAATTCTATGATTTCATGTAGTAAAATAACAAGGATAAAAATCATTTTTTTCACAGACTTGTCAGGCACGGTGGAAAACGGTAAAATAAAAGGGATAATTGAAAGAAAGTAGGAAAAAAAGTGAAGCAAAATTTAGGTTACTACATTCAAACCGTGAATGATATCGTACAGGATACTGAAAAAATTGGAGAATCAATGAACAGCTATTACGAGGAATTGCGTGAAGCGATTGATGGGAATAAAGTAGATGAGCTGTCAAAAGAAAAAATAGCTGAAATCAAAGAAGTTTTTGAGGGTGGCACGAAGAAATATGAGTTGATCATGAAGAAGATTGAGCAGCTTCGTCCGCCGGTAAAAGTGATTGGTATTCATAAAAAGCTGGAACGCTCTTACCTTGAGTATATTGCGGGCTGTAAAGAAATGACGTTGTCGTTGGATGCGGATAACGGTATTGATACAAAGCTGTTTGATTCTTCAGAAGAAAAACAGGATAAGGCGACAGATGATATTTCATTTTGTATCACAAAAATGAGTAATACTTTAATGAAAAAATAGAGTATAAATAACGAAAATTTTTTAATTAAATATTATTGCCTTTTCACTAGACAAAATTTGAGAAGTATTGTATTATTTAAACATACCAACAACAACCTTTTTATTTTTCATTTTACTCTTATTGAGTAATACTCCTTTTCCATCGGCTATCCTAAGCCGATGGTTTTTTTTATTTTTATATCAATAACATATATATATTTTCTGATATTTATTTCTAAAATTCTATAGATTCTTTTTTACCAGATAAAAGGCCCCAATCAGTCCGGCATCGTTTTGGTGATAGCATCGAATGATGGGTGTCTCAAATAATGCCCATTCGGGAAATTTCTTTAGCGGCTTCTCAATTAAAGACAATAGTAGAGGATTTTGGCTAACGCCGCCGCCAATCAGGACTTTTTCCGGATTGATAGAGACAATAATATTATAGATAACCATAGCAACATACTCTCCCCAAAGATTTAAAACATCCTTCTTCACGAAAGTATTTCCCTTGAAGATTTCTTCCCCTGTCACCGGTGTATCAGAGGTGATTCCCAGACGTTGACGGTATAAATTCAATAGTCCTTGCGTCGAGGCATATTTAGCTAAAATCACTTTTTTTCCTTGCCTATCCGGAATTAACATCATTCCAAACTCTCCGGCGCTATAACGTCCGCCTTTCATTAACGAGTGATTGTGAATGATTCCGCCGCCGATTCCTGTTCCCAAAGTTAAAACTACGAAGTCTTTTAAGTTTTGTCCGTTACCGGAGTGGAGCTCTGCCAGTGCGGCACAATTGCCGTCGTTTTCGATAAAAATCGGATAGTTGTCTCCTGTACGTTCCTTAAGAAGCTGTACAAAAGGCCGACCTCGTAACGGTTTAATTGCTCCTGATACGATTGGAATGCCGTTCTCGCTATCTATGACGCCGGGAAAGCTGAAACCAATTCCTTTAATTGAATATTCCTTTTCATAGCTTGAGATAACTCCCTCAATCAGTGCAAAAAAGGCTTCTTCTGTTTCTATTTCTGTCGGCTGCTTTCCTTGCTGAACGATTGTTCCGTCCATATCAAACAGGCCGTATTTAACAAATATTCCCCCTACATCAAAACTAATAATCATTTTTCATCACCTTTCTGGTTTATTCAGCGTTTGGAAGACAGTGATGAACTGCCTCCGTCTATTTCTTTATAGTTATTTTTCTCAATCAGTAGCTATCCTTTCAAAGTGAATCGATTCAAATTGATAGCAAATAGCGTCGGAATATCAGATACTTGTCAGACCAAGGCTGCCAAAGCCTAAAAAAATCTCCAAGACTAGGTCTTTCTAGACTTGGAGAGAATAGTTCTAATTTTCTACATTTCGTACATAATCATCGAAATACTGAATCAAATCGGATTTGATTTTCTGGTATTCTTCCTCAGTGTATTCTTTCTCTTCTATGTTGCCGTTAAAAAATGGAATTTGCAATTCTTCTTTTATGCGCTCCAGTACTTCAGTTTGATTCATTTCCGCACCTCTTTATTTATAATCACCTTTCATTATAAAACATTGAACCAATTCGTCAACTCCTCAAATGAAGTTTTCATCTTGTCCAGCTTGCTGTAAAGCAAGGCAATATCAGAGTCCTCGTGGAAAAAGACCTGTTTTAGCTCAAAATAAAAATTTTCGAAAGCAATGAAAAATGGTTCGACATCTGCATGATCCAACTCAGTATTGCTGTAATAAAAGATACGTACACTGTGGTAATAGGTGAATACTTCATTGATGTTCAACAGGATTCGAATATCCGTTTCATCTGTTCGAGGTTGGATACTGATTAAATCATATAAAGCCAATGATTTCGTATGAGTCTCAGAGAGATAGGATAATAAGATATCTATTTTTTCAGTTGATGCAGGCATGGCAGCCACCTCCGTTTTTCTTTTATTATAGTAAAATTCAGCGTCCTTGAGAAGTAATAGCCTTGTTCGAGGACAGCTGTTACTGTGTGAAGCCTTCGATAATAGACTAGCGGCGTTCCGGAAATTGAAAATCAACGAGTGCTCGATTCAGATAATCATTAAAAGGCTTCATTGCTTTGAAAATCTCCAAACAGGTCGAAATCAAAGCTTTTTCATCCTGCAGCTGCTCCTCGTTTAGATCGTATTGAAGATACCAGCTTTTATATTTAAGAAATTCATCAATCGCAGTGCCTGTTTCTTCATAACCTTTGGGGAACCGTTTCAGACATTCGCCACGGAGTTGAAAATATTTTTTAAAATCTGGAGCCTCCAGCAACGCCAAGAATTCTTTTGGATGCTCAAGCAGATAGTCTCTAACCATAGCTGTTGCCTGTGGAAATTGTGTGCCGAATACACCGCCGCCCAAGAAAGAATCATGCCCTTCAGGTGCCAACTGAATAAAATAACCGGCCGGAATAAAGGGTTTTCCATTTGGTCCGATGTGCGCTCGGAAGGTTGGGTTATAAGGTGATTTATCATGACTGAATCGTGTATCTCGATTCAGGCGAAAGCTTAATTTATTCGGCTCGATTAATGGGATTTCTGAGTCAAAGATAATAAGCTCATTTTGCAGTGTTTGAACAAAGGAATAGAAATCAGTAAGTGCTGCCTTTTTTTCTTTTTCGTGCTGATGCATCCATTCTAATGAATTATTCTCAGAAAGATTTTTTAGAAAACCGCGCATGGCTTTGATTGTTGTCATTTTTCACACTCCGTTCATTATAGTCTCTCTTTGATTATTTCATAAAAAGAAAGAGCTGACAACACGCTCTAAGAGGAACTTGTTAACTAATTGAAAAAAGCAGCAATCATTTGCTGTCAGGGGGAGAAATGGAGCTGAGATTGCAGCGGATTGAAAAAGAAGTTGACTTGCGAAATTTTTTAAAGTAAGATTATAAAAGAAGTTTATAAAGTTTTTTTATAAAGTGTGAAATACAAGAAAAGGAGGAGATAGTGGATGCAGCCAGGAACGCCCAATCAGCTGAAAAACAGCAATATCAATCGTTTACGTCGCATCATCTACCAGAAAAAGCAAATCACTAAGCCAGCTCTGGCTGAACAAAGCGGTTTAAGCATCATGACAGTCAATAACTTGATGAGGGAGCTGTTAAGCAGTGAAGAAGTCCTCGAAACGAAATCCTCGGTTTCTACAGGTGGTAGAAGGGCCAGTGTTTTTGAGTTTAATGCTATGCATCGACTAATACTAACGCTGTGTTTGCTGGAAAAAAATAAGACCTTTGCTTTCCTATTTTCTGTACATGACCTGAACGGAAATATCTTGCTTCAAGAAGAGATTGAAGGCGATACGTTCGATAAAACGATTGCAAAGCAGCAAATTGAACGATTTTTGGAGAAGTATCCAGCTATAGGTTGTCTGGTAATCGGATTACCCGGGGTTGAGCACAATGGTGTGGTACAGGTGATGGATTTTTCTCTCTTAAAGGGCGAACGCTTGAAAAGCTATTTTGAAGAGGCGTTTGGTTTTGAAGTAATTCTTGAAAATGATGTAAATGCCGTCGCTTATGGGTATAGTCAGGCAGTGGAACAGGACTATAGTAATGCGGTTGTCGGCCTGTATTATCCGGAAACATTCCCGCCAGGTGCAGGAGTTGTTTTCAATGATCGAATTGTTAAAGGACGGAACGGTGTTGCCGGAGAAATTGCACATTTGCCGTCAGATCCAGATTGGTCGGCCTTCAGCTTTACGGAGGCAGCTACCATTGCGAACCTTCTAAATAATATTCAAACCTACATGAGCCTGTATGATCCAGACTGTTTTGTGATTTATAGGAACTATTGGAGTGATGAGCAACGATTGAAGGTGCTGATTGAAGGTCGAATCAAAACAGAGTTTCCTTTTGTGGATGTACCGGACATCAATTTGTCAAAGGAGTTTGATCATGATTATGTCTTTGGCCTATTTTCATTAGGTATCAAGCAGCTGAATATGGAGCTGGAGCACTTCAATTAGTTAAAAATTAAAGCGATAGACACTGTGGCAGGAATCGACATATCTGCTGTATAGGCAGCAGCATGACGGCACCGACGACAGATACGTATAGAAAAATTTTGATGAATGGAGAATGATGAATGCGAACTGAAAAAGAACGGATGCTGGCAGGAGATTTATATCTGGCTAATGATGAAGAATTACGAGCTGATTTTCGCCGCTCACGACAGCTGACCTACTTGTTTAATCAAACAACAGAGGAGCAAATCGATTATCGCAAAGAGCTGCTGAAGGAGCTGTTTGAGGAAACGGGAGAAGAGCTTTACATAGAGCCGCCGTTTCATTGTGATTATGGGTGCCATATCAGCGTAGGAGAAAATTTCTATGCCAACTTTGATTGTATCATTCTTGATGTTGGTGAAGTGAAGATTGGTAAAAATGTCATGTTTGCTCCTCGCGTCGGTGTATATACTGCCGGTCATCCAATTGCGGCAGACGTCCGTGTACGTGGATTAGAATTTGGAACAGCTGTGACAATTGGTGATAATGTCTGGGTTGGCGCGAATACGGTTATCAATCCTGGTGTGACGATTGGCAGTAATGTCGTCATTGGCTCAGGTTCAGTAGTTACCAAGGATATTCCGAATAATGTCGTTGCTGTAGGAAATCCTTGCAGGGTGTTGCGTGAAATCAACGAAACGGACAAGCAATACTGGACACAGCTGGAAAAGGCTTATCATGCAGAGCAAGGAACGAGCGCAGCTGACGAAGGCTAGTTAAAAAAGCTCACCAAGCAAAGGAGTGGGTGTATGACAGAACGAACCAGAAATTATCTGATATTTACAGGGTTTATTGTTATCACTGTCAGTGCAAATTATTTGCTGGGCAGTATGGCCATCTATGGCGCGGCTGCATTTACTGAGTTTCATGCAGTGGAGCTATTTGGCAGCCTGATTATTGTCGAGGCTTTGGCAAGAAGTATCTCCTTACTTTTATCGGGGCGAATCGGTGAGCGTTATGGCAGAAAACGGCTGTTTTTGCTTAGTACGATTATTTTTGGCGCCATGGTGGCAGTAGCAGCCTTATCAAACTCGGGATTATCTTTTCTATGGAGTCGCGGACTTGCCAGCTTTTTCTGGGGCCTATCTCAGGCAAATGTATTTACAATGGTCAGTGAACGATTTAGTGAAGAGGAATACCCTATACGTGTGGGCTGGCTGCAAACGGTGGGCTCATTGATTTTACTAACAGGACCTGTTATTTGTGGCGTGCTGATTCAGCAATTCAATTGGCGAGTGTCATTACTCAGCATTTTACCGCTGTTTTTGGTCAGTTTGCTCCTGATAGGCGCCTTCTTTCCAAAACAAACCGTCCAAACTACAATTGCTAATAGAAGCAAGCAATCTGACGCATTCGATAAAAGAAGAGGGCTAAAACAGCTCTTTTCACAAAAATCGTTTGTTATCATGGTGCTGCTTACCTTTCTGTATACGTGCATTTCAACAAGTGGGAACTATATCCCTTTGTTCGCTCAAACGATTTTGCAGTCAGGGGCGACAATTAGTTCGTTGATTTTAGTCCCCTGTAATATCCTGGTCATGTTCTTTTCAAATATGACTGGGCGATACATTGCCAGACACGGATTTCCGAAACGGCTGATTGTCTTTATGGCGATGATTGGAGTAGTAGGCAGCTTGCTTTATACACTAACGATGCTGGCGCCAACTTACCTAGTCATTATTTTATCAACCGCAGTCATTGGTTCAGGGTTTGGCATGTCACAGGTATTACCAATAGCTTTTGTACAGCGCTATACGCAAAAAGAGCTTATAGCGGAAGGGACATCCTTCATTATTTTTACGCAGGGATTTTCTTCTGTTATTGCAGGGGTGATGTATTCGGCAGCGATGAACAGTCAAGGCTTACCGTTTGCGTTATCGACCTCTGTCGTCTACGGAGTAATATTATTTTTGTTGGCGGTTCGACTGTACAGAGAGCCAACAACTAGAAGCAGCTTAGCTAGTGAAGCGTGTGAACAAATTAAAAACGAGAGAAATGAGGAGGAAGTAAGATGAGTCGAGTAAAAATGATAGCAGTAGATATGGATGGTACTTTTTTAAATAGTCAAAACGATTACGATCGTGCAATGTTTCAAGAGCTTTATCAAAAAATGCAGGAGCAAGGAGTAAAATTTGTAGTAGCAAGTGGGAATCAATACTATCAGTTAAAATCATTTTTCCCTGAAATTGAAAAGGAGCTTTCCTTTGTTGCTGAAAATGGTGCGTACATTGTTCATGAGGATAAAGAAGTGGCTTGTGGGAAAATCGAGCTGGAAACAGTCCACGAAATTCTGGATATTTTGTCAAACTACGAGAGTGTGCATACAATCCTGTGCGGAAGAGATAGTGCGTATGTAAATAAAAATGAGCCGCAGGAATTCATCGACCACGGCAGTATCTATTACCATCGACTAAAGAAAGTAGATGATTTATATCAAGTCGATCAAGATACGCTTTTCAAGTTTGCCTTGAGTGTTCCTGTTGAGCAAGTCGAAGAAATTCTCGAAAGTCTTCATAAAGAGCTAGGAGATAAGATTACACCAGTATCCAGTGGACACGGCGATATTGATTTAATTATTCCTGGTGTGCATAAAGCGAATGGCTTAATGAAGCTGCAAGAGCTATGGGGAATCAAGGATGAAGAAGTTGCTGCGTTCGGTGACAGCGGCAATGATTTAGAAATGCTGAAGCATGCTGGTTTCAGTTATGCCATGGCAAATGGTCATCCAAAAGTTAAAGAAGCAGCGAAGGAAGTCATCGCTTCAAATAACGAAAACGGTGTCCTTCGTCAGGTTTCTATATTATTGGAAGAGGCATAGTCTATTTTAAATGAAGTAATTATGGAGCAAATCAGTCAACCGACATTTGCTCCATTTATTTGTGTATAGTTGAAACCTGTAAGTAGAAAGATTAAAAAAATCTCATAAAAACTATTGACATTCGAATTGAATTTCTGTAAAGTACCCTATAAGAAGTAATTGACAGAAAATTCAGGAAATAAAGGATGTTGATTGTAATGAGAAAAACAGCATACAAACAAACATTTTTATTATTAGAGAAGGACTCGGCTATCTGATTGCAGTTTTTAATCAGAACGGAAGAGTCCTGTTTAGCATTTGCATGAATGGGATGAACGTACAAGCATCCCTGACGTGGGATGCTTTTTTTGTTGGATGATTCTTAAGGTTACCTCGATAGAGAAAATCTTAGCGAATATACAGATAGCATACTGAAGAGATACCGAGAGTGGAAGGAGATTGCAAACTATCTTAGATATATGCTTTTTATTCAGAAAATTCTAAATAATCAAATAATAATGAAGGAAGAGGGCGAACAACCATGGCAACAATTCAATTTTTTGACACAACACTAAGGGATGGGGAGCAAACACCCGGCGTCAATTTTAATACAAAGGAAAAGGTACAGATTGCGATGCAGCTGGAAAAATGGGGCATCGACACTATCGAAGCAGGTTTTCCTATCGCTTCAGAGGGAGATTTTGAAGCAGTGCAGGCAATTGCACAAGCAGCAAAGCGTATGACAGTAGCAGGTCTGGCTCGTTGTCAGAAAAAAGATATTGATCGTGCCCACGAAGCACTGAAAGAGGCTGTACATCCGCAAATTCATGTATTCTTAGCTACCAGCCCCGTTCATATGGAGTACAAGCTGAAAATGACACCTGACGAGGTCATTGCTTCTATTAAAGAACATGTGACCTATGCTAGAGCTAAATTTGAAAAGGTACAGTTTTCACCGGAGGATGCGACCCGTACAGAAAAAGAATTTCTGCTAAAAGCTGTTCAAACAGCCATCGATGCGGGAGCGACAATCATCAATGTTCCCGATACAGTCGGCTACTCGAATCCGACCGAATATGGTCAACTGTTCAAATTTTTGCTTGAAAATATTCATAGTGAAGAAGAAGTCATTTTCTCTTCTCATTGTCATGATGATTTGGGAATGGCGACGGCCAACGCACTGGCTGCTATCGAAAATGGTGCTCGTAGAGTAGAGGGAACAGTTAATGGTATCGGTGAACGTGCCGGAAATACCGCTTTAGAAGAAGTGGCGTTGGCGCTTCATATCCGTAAAGATTTCTATCAGGCTGACAGCAACATCGTATTGAACGAAACCAAGCGAACCAGTGATTTGGTTAGCCATCTGTCAGGCGTTGCAGTACCAAGGAATAAGGCTATTATCGGCGCCAATGCTTATGCTCATGAATCGGGTATTCATCAAGATGGCGTGCTGAAAAATCCGGATACGTACGAGATTATCACACCCTCTCTGGTAGGCGTAAACACAAACTCACTGCCGCTGGGCAAGCTATCCGGCCGTCATGCATTTTCAACGAAAATGGAGGAGCTGGGCTATCAGCTGGATGAAACAGAAATCAAAACGGCCTTTAAACGATTTAAGGCGCTGGCTGATAAGAAGAAACAGGTGACAGATGAAGACCTGATTGCATTGATGATTGGTCAAGTGCAGGAAACCGAAGAAATTTGCCGCTTGGAACGTGTGCAGCTGCAATACGTTTCGGATGGCAGTCAAGGGGCAATCGTATCAATGAAGACGGATGAAACAGAAACCAAAACGGAATCAGCCATTGGCTCCGGAAGCATTCAGGCCATTTATAACTCAATCGATAAAATCATGGAGCAGAAACCGGAGCTGAAGCAATACACAATCAAAGCAATTACAGGCGGAGAGGACGCTCAGGCAGAGGTCTATGTCACCGTTCAAGATACAGAAACCAAGAAGCAGTTCAATGGAACCGGACTCGATTTCGATGTTCTTCAAGCATCTGCTAAGGCTTATGTACAAGCGAGTGAACGATTCAAAAAAGAAATGGAGCAGGTAAAATGACAAAACGAATTATTGCATTGCCCGGTGATGGTATCGGCAAGGAAATCATGGATAGCGCATTACGCATCTTATCAGAAATGATGGTACAGGAAAATTTAGATTTTGATATACAGGAATTCCCATTCGGTGGAGCAGGAATAGACAGCGAGGGTGATCCGCTTCCCGAAAAAACATTGACTGCTTGTAAAGAGGCGGATGCCATTCTTTTAGGAGCAATTGGCGGTCCCAAGTGGGATGCTGCACCAAAACGACCGGAACAAGGGCTGCTGGGTCTGAGAAAGGCATTAGGACTGTTTGCCAATATCCGACCAATCAGCGTGCCGGATGCAGTCATTCATTTATCTCCATTGAAGGAGGAAAATGTAAGAGGAGTCGACTTCATCGTTGTACGTGAGCTGACAGGAGGAATTTATTTTGGAGAAAAAGAATTGGCTGAAGATAAAGCTTCTGATCTGTGTACCTATACGAAAGCGGAAATTCAACGAATCATTCGTAAAGCATTTGAAATCGCTCGAACAAGAAATAAAAAGGTGACCTCTGTAGATAAGGCCAATGTACTTTCTACTAGTAAACTTTGGCGACAAACGGCGGAAGAAGTAGCACAAGAGTTTCCGGACTGCACTTTGGAGCATCAGCTGGTTGATTCGGCTGCGATGGTCATGATTACGCGACCAAAGGAGTTTGATGTCCTTGTAACGGAAAATCTGTTTGGCGACATTCTAAGCGATGAGGCCTCGGTTATCCCAGGTTCATTAGGAATGATGCCAAGCGCCAGTCATAGTGAAGAGGGGCCATCCTTATATGAACCAATCCATGGTTCTGCCCCGGATATCGCAGGACAAAATATTGCGAATCCAATGTCGATGATTTTGTCAGCAGCCATGATGCTGCGACAATCATTTGGAATGGATGAAACGGCACAGAAAATCGAATCAGCCTGCGACCGTGTAATGACTGCAGGCGTTTTAACCAAAGACTTGGGCGGAAATGCCGGAACACAGGAATTTACAGAGGCGGTACTAAAGGAATTAAGAAAATAATTGTTGTGTAAGCTTGAAGAAGCGGCAATAGAAAAAATGATAAAAAATAAGGAACGAGTAAGTGAGGAGCAATTCATATGGGAAAAACATTGTTTGATAAGCTGTGGGAACGGCATATTGTTGCAGGAGAAGAGGGAGAACCGCAGCTGCTTTATGTAGACTTGCATTTGATTCATGAGGTGACATCGCCTCAAGCCTTTGAAGGACTGCGAGAGGCTGGCAGAAAGGTGCGACGACCGGAGAAAACCTTCGGAACGATGGATCACAACGTACCGACACAGGATATTTTTAATATCACTGATTTGGTAGCGAAAAAACAGATTGAAGCCTTGAAAACAAATTGTGACGAGTTCGGTGTCACACTTTGCGAAAACGGCAGTGAACGTCAGGGAATCGTGCATATGGTTGGACCGGAAACAGGCTTGACACAACCTGGAAAAATCATCGTTTGCGGGGATTCTCATACAGCCACACATGGTGCTTTCGGCGCATTGGCTTTCGGAATCGGGACCAGTGAGGTGGAGCACGTTTTCGCTACACAATGTATTTGGCAGCGCAAGCCGAAAAGTATGGGTGTGAAAATCAGCGGTAAGTTGGCCAAGGGCGTTTATGCCAAGGACATCATTTTGGCATTGATTGCAAAATATGGCGTGGATTTCGGCGTCGGCTATGCGGTGGAATTTTATGGCGAAACAATTGAAAGTCTATCGATGGAAGAACGGATGACCATCTGTAACATGGCTATCGAGGGCGGAGCGAAAATGGGGATGATGGCACCGGATGAAAAAACCTATGAATATGTTCGTGGTCGTGAATATGCACCTGAGGATATGGAAGCGGCTATTGCTAACTGGAAGACGTTGCCAAGCGATCCAGATGCGACTTACGAAGCCAACCTTGAGCTGAATGCGGATGAGCTGGTTCCATTTGTGACATGGGGAACCAATCCGGAAATGGGAATTCCGGTAACCGGCACCTTCCCTGAGATCAAAGACATGAACGATGAGCGGGCATACAGCTATATGGATTTGCAGCCGGGACAACGCCCTTCCGATATTGAAGTGGGCTACGTCTTCATTGGCTCCTGTACCAACGGCCGCCTATCAGATTTGGAAGAAGCGGCAAACGTTGTTCGCGGTAAGAAGGTCAAAGACGGCATTACAGCCATTGTAGTCCCAGGATCAAGACCCGTACGCAAAGCAGCTGAAAAAATCGGACTGGATAAAGTTTTCAAAGAAGCAGGCTTTGAATGGCGTGAGCCTGGTTGCTCCATGTGTCTGGGGATGAATCCTGACCAAGTACCAGCAGGCGTTCATTGCGCCTCTACATCCAATCGAAACTTTGAAGGACGACAAGGCAAAGGCGCACGGACACACCTGTGCAGTCCCGCAATGGCTGCCGCAGCAGCCTTGAACGGCACATTTATTGATATCAGAGAGGAGCTGGGTGCATAATGGAGGCATTTACACAACGTACAGGAACCACTGTTCCATTGATGAACGACAATATAGACACAGACCAAATCATACCAAAATCATTTTTGAAACGAATCGAAAAAACAGGCTTTGGCGAATTCCTATTCGATGAATGGCGCTATTTGCCGGACCGCTCGCCAAATCCAGACTTCATTCTGAATGAGCCACAGTACCAAGGCGCTGAATTCCTAATCTCCGGCGACAACTTCGGCTCCGGCTCATCCCGTGAGCACGCCGCCTGGGCACTAACCGATTACGGCTTCCGTGCCGTCATCGCCGGCAGCTTCAGCGACATCTTCTACATGAACGCGACCAAGAACGGCCTACTGCCAATCGTGCTGCCGCTGGAAGCTCGCCAGCAGCTAGCTGCTCTGCTGGCAGAGCAGGAAATTACCGTCGACCTACCGAATCAGCAGGTTATCGCAAATGGTGAAAGCTATGGGTTTGAGATTGATGGAACCTGGAAGCATAAGCTGGTGAATGGGTTGGATGATATCGCGATTACTTTGGAGTATGAGCGAGAGATTGGGGAGTATGAGGAAAAAATTTAAGCGACTAAAAAGAGCTTGGGACATAAGTAAAAAATAGAAGACGGCAACGAATCCAGAAAAATGAATTCGTTGCCGTTTTTGTCTATCAAAAAAAGAACACTCTTGCTAAAATGAAAGTATCTACCCAATCAATTTAGAGGAGTGTTCTTATGTTTAAAAATTATAACACAAACCAATTTATTTTGCCTTTAGATTTGGAACTAACTTTGAACAAATAAGATATTGTTTTCGCTGTTCACCAACTGGTTGAAAGCATTCCAGAAGAAGCCTTTGGCTCTTTCTCCCATACATAAGGGACCTCTTCTTATACACCGCAAATGATGCTGAAACTCATTCTTTGTGTCTATACGCAATCAGTTTTCTCAGGCCGAAAGATTGAAGCCAATGCCAATAAGTTTACTTTTTTTGGTGAAAATCAGTTGATCGATACTAGACACAGCTAGAAGAGAAGTCCTTGATTTCCTATCAAAACTTGTTAGAAAAAGAAATCATTCCGGCAATCTGAAAGGAGTCCGAAGAGCTGCTTTCGGAAAAAGAGGTGACTACTATCATCCAACAGCTCCAACGAGTGATAAATGAACAGGCTCTAAACGAAAACAATTACGCAACTTGAGAAGAGAACCAAAATTGTTCCTCAAACACTTCCACTCTCATCAGGAACGAATAGAAAAATATGTCGCTCACTATGCTATTTTAGGCTATGATTGTTTCCCAAATCCTACAGTTACTCGGACACTGCGCCCTTTTCTAACCACTTTACAGGAACAATTCTTTGATTTACCATTATACCTTGTTGCTGATGCCAGATATGGCAGTGAGGAAAATTATCAGACAATCACAGAGGCGTTCAAACGAATCTCTTTAGTTACTAATGGAATGTATAAAAAAGAAAAGAAGAAAAAGTATAAAAATAATCCCTTTCATCCAGATAACTGGTCTTATGATGAACCCCTGGATTCTTATGTGTGTCCGGAACAACGAACATTCGTTTTTCGTAATCAAGGGCTTCGTCGTGATCGATACGGATTTACTCGGACCATCCGTTTTTATCAATGTGAAACCTGTTTAGCTTGCTCGGTACGCGCCCAATGTACAAAGGTAAAATCAACCCATAATCGAGTGATTCAAAAAATCGAAAGTGGTTATCTTATAAAGAACAAATGAAGCAGCTACTTTCAAAGGAAAAGACTGGAGCTTTTTATCGCCGCAGAAAAATAGATGTAGAACCTGTCTTCGGATTTTTGAAGGCTATTTTGGGTTTTACTCGTCTTCCAGTCAGAGGTAAAGAACAGGTGAAAAATGAGTTGGGCTTTGACTTACTGGTAGTTAACTTAAGAAAATTGACAGTTTCCCAAAGGGAAACGACTCGAAAGAAAGAGATTAACAGAAAAAAAGAAAGAATCAGCCTGTTTTTTATACAGGTAATGATTCTTTCTTTTTTTGTTTTTAGAACTTATGTCCCAAACTCTTTTAAATATATAAGTGTATAAAAAAACGAAATGTATACGTTGTTATTTTTTCTAAAAGATTGGTTTAAGGAACGTACGGTCTCTTATTTTTTTTATAGAGAGATGCTATAATTTTATAGTATAAGGAATCAAAAGGATTTTTGATAAAAATAGGAGTGATAAAAATGGAATTAAGCTCATCTGAAGTTCAAAAATTTCCTAGCTATTTGAGGCTATATACAGATAATATAAGATTCAAAGATCTTATCGAATCGTTAACTATGTGTAAAAGTGATACCTCTTCGGCAAATTTTACTCATTTGTTGGAGACTTCTAGTGTTTCAGAAATGAATCAATTATTTAAAGTGAAGGATTTTAGTCAACGCGAACTTTTTGATATTAAAGATGCAATTATTCAGAATATTACTTATTCCTCGCTGAGAACAGCATATATTGACAATTTATCTGAGAATTGTTTGTTAGCAGAGTTTGAAAATATTTTTTCAATTCAAAAAAAAGTCTATGTGTCTTTGTTTTCCGTTACAAATCAAGCAGAAGCAAATAGGGAGTTATATTATAATCAACTACTTGAGACTAATATTAGTGAGTATAATAAAATTTATATTCCTGCTATTTATAGAACCAATGATCAATTAATTTTTTTCTTTGCTTATAAATATTCAGATAAGGAAGAAACCGATAGGATAATAGCTGCAACAACAATTATTTCATTGAATAAAGGAACTGTAGAGACTCATGTTAAAAATGAGTTTACTAAGGCTAATAGTAGTGAAGTCGATGTAAATTCTACAGAAAAATTTTACTATAGTATAAAAAAGATTTTAAAAGAATTGGGCTTAGAATTAAAACCTAGAAAAAGTAGTGATGAGAGGAAAGCCCTATTTGACTACTGTAAGTACCTGAATAAAGCTATGATAGAAGATTATGAAGAGAGTATAAGTAAAGAATTAGGAGCAGTTTTAAAGCCAACATTGGATACTTTCATTTTACAACTTAACACTCAGTTTCCTATATCAGGTGATGCAGAGAAAAGAATATTGAAGAAAATTGAATCAATTTATGTCGGTGAATATATAACTAAGATGATAACTAGTCGAGAACTGAGAGAAAAGGCTTTGGAAAAGGGACTAAAAGGATACCCAACTAAAATAAAATATACAAATAAGGATGCTGCAAATAGTCAAACAGCTTCAAAGGGCAAAAATGAGCCACTTCCAGTTCATGAAATATTTCATAGTATTAATACTGTTTTTGAAGACATGTCAGTATTAAGGGAAATTCGAATAGCCTGGTTCGAAAGATTTACTTTTGCGACTACAGGAATGTATGAACGAAAAGCAAGTGTAAACCAAACAATGATAAAAAGTACGAAAAATTATTTAAGAGTGGTGTTTGCTAGTACATCTAAAACTAATAAGGAGATGGTTGACGTTGTATTGTCAGAAATTAGAAGATTGTTATGATCAAATTCAAGTTAATATTGGTGATATTCCTAAAGATAGTTTTAATAGTCTCATAGTTGAATTAGCAATGTGGAATAATTACAGATTACCTGAATGTTTTTACGATAAAATTTCTAATTATTCTCAAAAAGCTGAATTGTTTTTTGAGATAATGAAAAATAATTCGATTTTTAGTATAGAATATTGCTATGTTTGTGATGATAATGAATGCGTGTCGTATTTTCCTGAAAAAAAATGTGAATTATGTTCTAGTAAAATCGAAGAACACGATGAGTATTTTACATTATTTTGTATAACAGATGAAATTAGGATGAGCATAAAGTCTTATAACAGTGATTTTCTTAATCAAACTTTATCAATGCAATCCATCAATGTTTTAACACAGCTTAGAACTAAATTACCTAATTTAGTCCCATTTATTGGATCTGGAATTTCTGCTCCGGTTGGTTTACCTACATGGCGAGAAATAATTGATGATATTAGTAAAAGTTTAGAAAAAAGTAGTAGAGGAACTATAGAATATTATCTTGATCGCAACGATTATTTATCATGTTTTGAAATTATCTTTGAAGACACTTCAAATCAACTATACAAAAATATTAACGATATAAAGAGTCATTTTTTTTCAAAGTTTGGAGTAGATTTACCTGATGATGCAATAAGTAATCATCGTAATATTATTGATTTAGGGAGTCAATTAATTTTAACGACTAATTATGATTTATTGCTAGAAAAATCAGATAAGAAAAATCTTTATGAAAGTCACATCCTCTCAGAACTGGAGGATCAAGCTTCTTTAAAAAGAGACAAGTCAATTTTACATTTGCATGGGGTTGCGAAAAATTCAAAAAAAAATACTATGGTTGTTGATAAAAATGATTATGAAAAAATATATGGAGATGATAAGATTAAGCGGAAGCTGCAAAGTATATTAGGGGATAAGGCAATATTATTTTTGGGGTATTCTTTAGATGACTATTATTTTATGGAAGAGTTAATGGATATTTGTGAATCTAATAATAATTTTGTTGATTACTACGCTATTATGATAAATGCTGATTTAAATAGTCTAAAAAGTAAACTAAAATATTATGATAATGTAAAAATAATTCCATTGGATATTCAAACTGAAGATATTAAAAAAAACGAAGATGGTTACACAAAAAAAATCAAGCGTGATTCAAGAAGTATCTCAGAAGAAATAGTGAAAAAAATAGAATTTATTCTCAAATATATAAAGAATGATTTATATATTTGAGAATAAAAAATGTAAGAAGTGAAATTTTCAGCTATTAGATTATGTTAATGGTATAAAAATGAAAAGAGATCATTTTCCCAGTGAGATAATTACTTCTCGCTGGTTTTTCGATTTTCGTATATTTTGTATGGTACAATTAAAACTGTGGTTAAGAAAAAAATTTAAGTGTTATAAATTATAGGATTAGGACCGATGATATGAAAAAAGTGATTCGAGTGGTTGGCGCGGTTATTGAAAAAGATGGTTTAATCTTGTGTGCGCAACGTGGAATGGATAAATCTTTAGGTGGTTTCTGGGAGTTTCCAGGGGGAAAGATTGAAGAAGGAGAAACACCTCAGCAAGCTCTTGAACGTGAAATTAGAGAAGAGCTTTTATGTGAAGTGAAGATAAAAAATGAAATTATTACAGCTAAACATGAATATGATTTTGGATTTGTTGAATTGACCACTTTTTTCTGTGAGTTAGTTTCTGGCGAACCTAAGCTAACAGAGCACGAAAATATCAAATGGTTGTCGGTTCCTGAGTTAGTTTCTTTGGAATGGGCACCAGCTGATATCCCAACAATTGATATTTTAGTTAAAGGAGCTTAATTATGGAGTATTCTTTATTAGAGCATTTTCAGTCTTCTTTAGAGCATAGTTTTGTGGATAAGAATAAGGATTACAATGATTTGTATAAGGCTAAACTACTTACTAATAACGAAGAAGAAAGTAGCTTTGTATTAAATGAAATTAAAGAGGAACTTAGCACCTGCAAAGAATTTTTCTTTGCGGTTGCTTTTATTACGGAAAATGGCTTACAACCTCTAAAAACTGTATTGGCCGATTTAGCTAAAAAGGGTGTTTATGGAAGAATTATTACTTCAAACTACCTGTATTTTAATGCGCCTAAAATGTTTCAAGAACTTCTAAAATTGAAAAATGTGGATGTACATATTACTGATATGGAGGGGTTTCATGCGAAAGGATATTATTTTAAGCATGATAGTCATGAAACATTTATTCTGGGCAGTTCAAATTTGACGATTAAAGCACTGAAGGTGAACTGTGAGTGGAATTTGAAACTGAACTCACTAGCTAATGGTGAGTTGGTTCATTCCATGAAAAATAACTTTGAGCAAATGTGGTCAAACTCATTTAAGTTATCTGAAGCATGGATCAGTGAATATGAAAAGAACTATAAGCCTATTTTAAATACTAAAAAAATTGATGGGCTAGAGAGCCCAAGTACTTCGATAGATGAAGTTATTCATAGAGAAGACTGGGATGATGACTATCAAGTCACTTACATTAAGCCCAATGTCATGCAACAACAAGCACTAAAAGAAATACAGCGTGTCCGTGATGAAGGAAAGCAAAAAGCATTGGTTATTTCAGCAACCGGAACAGGAAAAACTTATCTATCAGCTTTTGATGTGCGAAATTATTCCCCTGAAAGACTGCTATTTATTGTCCACAGGGAGCAGATTTTAGGTAAGGCAATGTCGGATTATAAGAAAATATTAGGTGGAAGAGATAACCAATATGGAATCCTATCAGGAAGTAAGAAAATAACGGATGAAAAATATGTTTTTGCTACGATTCAAAGCTTATCCAAGATAGAAACATTACAAGGATTTGCCAAGAAAGAATTTGATTATATACTAATTGATGAGGTTCATAAAGCAGGGGCTAAGAGTTATCAATCAGTAATAGATTACTTTGAACCTAATTTCTTTTTAGGAATGACAGCTACTCCAGAGCGAACAGATGATTTCAACATTTATGAACTATTTGATTACAATATTGCTTATGAAATACGATTGCAAGACGCCTTAAAAGAAAATATGCTTTGTCCATTTCATTATTTTGGGATTACAGATTTAGAAGTTGATGGAGAGTTGATTGATGATAAATCAGCGTTTAGTCAATTAGTAGGAGAACAAAGAGTCAATCACATTTTTGAGCAAATTGAATATTATGGTCATTGTGGTGATAAAGTTCATGGACTAGTTTTTTGTAGTAAAACAAAAGAAGCTTTAGAGCTAGAAAAAATCTTTAATGAACAAGGTTTGAGAGCAAAAGCTCTATGTGGTTATCATAGTATAGAAGAGAGAGAGAAAGTTGTTAATGATTTAGAAATGGGTCGTTTAGAATACATTATCACTGTAGACATTTTTAATGAAGGAATTGATATTCCACCTGTCAATCAAGTTATAATGTTGAGAAAAACAAAATCAAGTATTGTTTTTATTCAACAATTAGGTAGAGGATTAAGGAAATCAGAAGGTAAGGATTTTGTAACGATTATTGATTTTATTGGAAATTATGACAACAATTATTTAATCCCAGCTGCATTAACAGAGGATCAGTCCTTAAGTAAAAATGATTTACGAAAAAAAACAATGGCAACACAATATCTTTCAGGATTGTCGACGATAAATTTTGATGAGGTATCGAGAAAACAAATATTTCAATCAATTGAGTCTTCTAAATTAAATAGTGGCGCGAATTTTAGAGAAGCATATAAGAACTTGAAAAATAAGATAGGTCGCATTCCTATGCTCTTGGATTTTATTAAAGATGATACAGTAGACCCTATATTGATAGGAGCATATAAAAAGAATTATCATCAGTTCTTGGTTTGGATGAAAGAAGAGGTTCCTCGTATATCTACTTATGAAAACCAAATTCTTATGTTTCTTTCAAATGAATTGCTTAATGGTAAAAGAAATCATGAGTTTCTATTACTAAATACGCTGATAGAGAACGAAAGTATTTCAAAATCTGATTTTTTTGAATTTTTGGACAAAAACAAGTATCCAATAAATGAAACAATTGAGGATTCCATTGATAGAGTCCTTAGCCTAAAATTTTTTGTAGAACAAGATAGGGTCAAGTATGGTGACAAATCCTTGATAAGGATTGATGAAGACAACTACTATCTGGCTGATGATTTTTCAAAGCATTTAGTTAAGAACCAATGGTTTCATAAAAATGTTAAGGATATTATCAATACATCGTTTGAAAGAAGTAAACGCTATGATGTGGCTGTTCCATTAACCTACAATGAAGTCTATACTAGGCAAGATGTTTGTCGATTATTAAATTGGGAAAATGATGAGAAAGGTACAATGTATGGCTATCGAATTAAGTACGACACTTTTCCAATTTTTGTAAATTATCATAAAGATGATGAAATAGACAATAGTGTAAAATATGAAGATGAACTAATCGATAGGCATACTTTGCTTTGGTATACGAAAGCAAAGAGAACTATGAATAGTGCTGAAGTTAAGGCGTTGGTGAATTATGAAAAATCTAATTTAGCTATTCATATTTTTGTTCAAAAGGAAGCGAGTCAATCAAGTGAATTTATCTATCTTGGTCAAGCGAGTCCGAAAAAACAGACAATTACACCTCAAGTTATAAAAGACAAAAATGGAAAAGATACAGATATTGTCCATGTGGAACTAGCGTTAGAGAAGCCAGTTCCATTAGAAACCTATGATTTTATTAAGCAAAAATAGAAGTAAGCGATGGTGGTTAATTCTAGCCATCGTTTATTTTTTTGCCTTCATTCATATTTTGTATCACTACTTTCTCCCTCCCCACCAACTCCCCATAATCCTTCTGAAACGCTTTAAATATCTTTGCACAGGCATGATAATCTCGAATAATCTTCTTCTTATTGACTGGCGGGTTCTCTTCGGAGAAAAAGATTTCCAATATTTCCAGCATCTTCTGCCAGGAATCCAGTCGCTCGTTGATTTCTTGTAAGGCAAGTATTTCGTGGTAGGGGATGGCTTTGATACAGGTTACTTGTTTTTTCATCGTTTTGGCTCCTTTTTTGTTTTTGATTCTATGTACTTTCTGCTAAATCATTTCACTGAACTTCATGTTTTTCCTTATTTTCGGAATTTGATTGGACACTGATAGAAAAATCCGTCATTGTGTAGCAATCTTTCTTGAAATTAGGTACAATAACAGTTGGGCAACTTGTATAGATGGTTACAGCTGTTTATACAGGGCTTTGTCGTTCGGTTGGCGCCGGATGACGAAGTGCCTTTTTATTTTGGCTGAAATATGGTCTGATAGTATTCTGCTATGAAAAAATCTATGTTAAGAGTGACAAGTTACGACAACTGGCTATTGTACCTTTTGGCTGATTATAGGATAGAAAAAGACGATAGCAGATGCGTACCTGCTATCGTCTCAATAGTCGACAAAGAAGACTGGTTTGCTTGCAGTCCCGTTCAAAAAAGGAGAGTTCCTTTGGTATAGGGATTAAGGAGATTGTGGGGAGACTGCAGCATTCAGTTTGTTTGCGCTATCGGCGACTTGCAAGGCAGTTACAGCTGTCTTTACAAGGCTTCGTTGACTCGGTTGGCGCCGAATCAGGAAGTGCCAATTATCTATTTAATTGTTATCGATTTCTATCCTACGCACTTAGTATAGCGGAAAGAAATCAGCGTTGCAATGCGAACAAAAGTTAAATAACACAACGATTCGGCTCCTTTTAATATATAAGGAAAAATAACAGAAAAAAATTTTTGTGAGGAATATTTTATCTAATAGAAAGGTGTATGCTGAAAGAAAGTGTCCTTACAGAAATCCAGCATTTATAGTAGAATAAGGAAAATGAGTATTTAACGAACGGAGCTTCAAAATGCCAAATAGAACCTATCCAACCTTCAAATATAGTCCAAATCTCGATGAAATCGGTGTTCTCAATACAAACGCAAGTGTTTGTAATTGCTGTGGTGAGACAGTCGAAAAGTCAATCGGCAGTATGTACTGTCGTGAAGAAATTGAATGTATCTGCTTGAGCTGTGTCGCTACTGGCAAGGCTGCGGAGAAATTCGATGGTGAGTTTATTCAGGATGCGGAAACGGATCAGGTGAATAATCAGGAAAAAATCGACGAACTGTTTAAACGTACTCCAGGCTACGTCAGTTGGCAGGGAGAAAATTGGCTGGCGCATTGTCAGGATTTTTGTGCTTATCTTGGTGAGGTAGGAACAAAGGAGCTGGAAGAGATGGGGATTGCCGATCAAGTAATTGCAGAGTATGAGGCACTTGACGAGTATGAGGATATTCGACCTTATCTGACAAAATCGGGTTCCATGTGCGGCTATCTTTTTCAATGCTTGCATTGCGGTGAGTATCGACTATGGGTTGATTGCGACTAAGGATAGAGAAAGAGTTTTCCTCTCTCCATTTTTGAAGAGTAACTATTTTATAAGTCAATGACAATAACAGCTGCTATTGCCATTCAAATTGTATAAACAGAAAGAGCATCGAAGAGGCCTGCGTTCTCTGTGCTCTTTTTGTCGTGGTCGTATGAGCGATTTGGTTTCGCCGAGCTGAGGAGAGACTACTATCGATTTTAACCTTATAATGATTAAAAGATTATTTTAATTTCTCATCAGATTTTCGTTAAAAAGTAATTTGAATTTTCAGAAATTTCTATTTTCATCTTTTTCTACTACCAAAATTAGTATATACTGGGTAAAGTTAAAAAACTTTATGAAGGAGAGTATAAAGATGGAATGGATCAAATTGATCGGTATTTTGATTATTTTAGTTGGCTTTATTTTTAAGTTTGATACAATCGCTGTGGTATTGATTGCGGCGTTTGTTACAGCAATGGTATCGGGGATATCTATTGTAGAATTTTTAGAGATGTTGGGAGAGGCGTTTGTTTCCAATCGTTTGGTTACCTTGTTTTTACTGACGCTTCCGATGATTGGTATTTCTGAGCGTTTTGGCTTGCGCCAGCAAGCTGTGGTGCTTATAGAGAAGATTAAGAGTTTGACACCTGGGCGTTTTATTACTTTATATCTTGTTATTCGTGAGCTGGCAGGGGCATTCTCTATTCGGATTCAAGGACACACACAGTTTATTCGTCCAATTGTGAACCCGATGGCACAGGCAGCTGCAGAGAATAAATACGGCAAGCTGGATGAAGAGGATGAAGAAAAAATCAAAGCGCGTGCAGCCGCAAACGAGAACTTCGGGAATTTCTTTGCTCAAAATACGTTTGTTGCAGCGTCAGGTGTTTTGCTGATTACAGGAACGATGAAATCGTTAGGCTATGAAATCGCTGAATCGGCTGTTGCTCAAATGTCGATTCCAATTGCATTGATTGTGTTAGTTCTGGCTGGCGGCTACAACTTATTGATGGATAGAAAATTGGCGAAAAAGTATAGCAAGCGACAAACAGAAGATAAAGGAGGACAACAATAATGGAACAGTTGATTACGAATTTATTGGAGTTTTTCTATATTTTGATTGGGCTTTTATTGATGGCAACGGCTGTAAGAGTATTCAAGGATGAGACACATCCGACTCGATTGGGCACTGCAGCATTTTGGCTGCTTTTAGGAATTGTCTTTGCTTTTGGTAATTTTATCCCGTATCTGATTGATGGAATCATTATTATTTTGATGGGCGTTTTGACGTTGTTCAAACAGGTTCGGATTGGTAAATTGGCAGCAATTGATGAAGACGTTGCAGAAGCTTCTGCTAAGCGTGTAGGCAGCTGGATATTTCTACCATGTATTCTTTTAGCATTGTTTGCCGTGCTGATTTCCTACACACCGTTAGGCGGACAAGTGGGAATCGGTATCGCTTCTATTTTGACTTTACTTATTGCCATGTTCATTACTTCAGCGAAGCCTAAAACAGTGGCAGATGATGCAGATAGAATGATTCAACAGGTCGGAACAAGCGGAATTTTACCGCAATTACTGGCAGCTTTAGGTGTTATCTTCAATGCTGCTGGTGTTGGAACAGTGATTTCTAATGGTATTTCAGGCTTTATCCCAGAGGGAAATCGGTTTATTGGTGTGGTAGCTTATTGTCTTGGTATGGTTATTTTTACGATGATTATGGGGAATGGGTTTGCGGCATTCACGGTTATTACTGCCGGAATCGGTGTACCATTTGTAATTGCTCAGGGTGGTGATCCAGTCGTTGCCGGAGCACTTGCTATGACTGCAGGATTTTGTGGGACGTTGTTAACACCGATGGCGGCAAACTTTAATGCTTTGCCAGCCGCGTTATTGGAAATGAAGGACCCTAATGCAGTAATCAAAACACAAGCTCCAATTGCCGCTATTTTGATTGTCGTGCATATTGGATTAATGTACTTTTTAGCATTTTAATTGGGCGTGTCTGAAAAGGTTACGGAATCAAAATTTTTCAGGTATTTTGGTGGAGTGTTGGAGAGAAAACACAGATTATGTGGCGCATAATTAAGTATTTCTACAGACGTACTCCATCCAAATAACGAGGATATTTTCTGTTTGGATTTTCAGACATAGCCTAAATCAATTGTTTGGAATTGCCAGGATGATTGAGAGGGTGTATCATGTTTTTATTCTTTAATCGAATTCTTCTCGATTATCCAGCAGAATAGTAAATAAGAACAGGAGTGAAAGAATCATGAAGATATTAGTAACAGGATTTGATCCTTTTGGTGGTGAACCAATTAATCCGGCTTTAGAAGCAGTGAAAGGATTATCCGATACAATCAATGGTGCAGAGATTATCAAGTTAGAGATTCCTACTGTTTTTGGGAAATCAGCTGAGGTTGTAAAAGAGGCAATTTTAACCCACAAACCAGATGTGGTTTTGAATATTGGACAAGCAGGCGGTCGTTTTGCCCCATCACCGGAACGTGTAGCAATCAATGTCGATGATGCGCGCATTCCTGATAACGAAGGGAATCAGCCGGTAGATGAAGCGATTCAACAGGATGGACAACCAGCATACTTTACGCAGCTGCCAATCAAAGCAATGGTTGCTGCAATGAAGGAAGCAGGATTTCCTGCGGCAGTCTCAAATACAGCAGGAACCTTTGTCTGCAATCACATCATGTATCAGGTTCAATATATGATTGATAAAGAGTTCCCGACAATGAAGGGTGGATTTATCCATGTTCCTTATATTCCGGAGCAGGTAGTAGATAAAGCGGGTCAGCCATATATGAGCTTGGCGGATATCACGCAATCTTTAGAAAAAGCAATTGAAGCGATTGTTGCCTATGATGGAAAAGAGGACATGAAGGCAATCGGAGGTGCCATTCACTGATGGATGGCAAAGAACTACCGCTGTTTACCTATGGCAGTCTGATGGAAAACCTGTTCAATTATCAAAAGTACTTGAACGGAAAAGTCAAAGGAAAGCCTAGAGTGGCTCGAATTAAGGGCAAGCTGTTTCATATGAATGAGAAGCAGTATCCGGCACTGCTTTCAGGTGCTGATTGGGTGTACGGCGAGATTTTTGAGCTTAGTGATTTTCAACGGAATATCTCTTCGGTGGATGATTTAGAGAACTATTACGGTGTCGGAGATAAACGCAATGAGTATGAACGACAAATTGTTGAGGTTGAAGTGTTTGATGAGAAGACGAGAACCTTTAGTCAGATAGAAAAAGTATATTGCTATCTTTATGTGGTGGCTAATGACCCGAGATTCCAGCAGGATAGTTTGTATTTAGCGGATGGAAATTGGCGCAGCTACCATGAGCGTATTGCGAATTAAGAGAACCAAAAGGCTTTTTCAATAAAAGAGAATCATAGCGAGTCACTCTCAAAAATCAGTATTTGCTGATTTTTCGAGGGTGATTTTTCCTACAGCGCCCAAATAGATTGGAGGATGTTTCGAAAAAGCTGGCTGCTTTATGTTTGTTGCTGTCAAGTCTCATGTCAATGGAAAACAGGAAGTGAATTTTTTAATGAAAAAATAGGAGGACGGACAAAGCAAACTGTAGTAAAATGAAAAGGGAAATAATGGTAAGTTAAAATAGCCAAGGTTTTTTCTGTGAACAAGTAGGCTTTAACAAGCGATAAAAGCCGTGAGTAAAGAGAGTGCTGATAAAAAAGGAGTAGGTAAACCTGAAGAGAAGAAGGATAAAAATAGGGTTGATAGTAGCAGCGGCTGCTATCCTTATATTTATGGGCGTTCGTGGACTGTTCATTTTCTGGATGAGGGAAAAGACAGTTAGCCGGATTCATACGGATCGGGAAGCGATTGAGCAATATTTCCCTGATTTTCCGGAAACGCAACAGCTCTACTGGGTATCTGCGGTGGAGAAACGAAATATCGGTCCCGCAAAAAAGGAATTGTATATTTACGCGAAGCTGGATGAGGAGGAATTTGCTCATTTTATTGAAGGGGTAGCCTATTCACCAGTATCACGCTTACCCTTATTTTTTCAGCCAGGTGAGATAAAAGGGCCATTCGATTGGCAGAAGTTAGATGCAAAGGAATCGTTGCAAGAGAACAAGTTGCAGTCAGTATTCCAGCAAACAGTTTATGTAGATTTGAGTAAATGCTTGGTTTTTGTTGAAGCTTTCAATGTATCCTAAAAACTGTATAAGCTGTTCATTATGATGAACAGCTTATACAGTTTTTTGCTTTTTCTATTCGCTAGTCGTGTGCTGCTGCAGCTTTCGATATTTTCCGGGAGTGGTTTTGTAGTGTTCCTTAAAGAGCTTGAAAAAGAATGCTTTATCTTGATAACCGATTTCTTCGATGATCGTTTGAATAGGCAAGTCCGTCTGGCATAGGTATTTTTCAGCATAGTGCAGCCGATAATGGATGACCCAGTCTGAAAAATTTTTATTTGTCTGTTTCTTGATAAACGCTGAAAGATAGTTTGGATGAAAGTGAAACTTTTCTGCAGTTTCCGCCAAGCTGACTGTCGTCAAATGGGTTTCAATATGTGCCAAGATTTCTTCAACCAAGACACCGGAGGAAAGATTAGAATCTTTTACACACAGACCTTTATCAGATAGTTGGCTGATTTCCACAACAAGGAGTACAAAGGCTGATTTGGTCACCTTGTTATTAAAGTAGCGCATCTTAACAATCTGTTTCAAAAGTAATAAGGTATAAGCGTGAATGTCATCATTGGGGGAAAATTGATAAATGAAATAGTAGCTGTTTTCCTCTGTCTCTTTGATGCTTTCTACAAAGAAGCGATAAATGATGGGCTCTTCCGCAAATTGGGCCAGTAGGGAATCGTTAAAATATTCTTTTTTGAAGTAAAAGCTAAGCACGGTAGTACCTTCCTCAAGCTCTTCGTACTCAACGACGGTCCATTCATTTGCCAAAACGAGGCAGCCCGCTTCATATTGCAGCTCCTTGCGGTCAATCCAAATATTTATTGATCCCTTCAAAACATATAGAATGCGGATGTATGGCGCACTGTATGTCAGGGGTTCTTTTGTGTTCTGACAGACAAAAGAAGCAATTTGTCGATTGGGGTTGTTTCGAAAATTCGACAGCTCCTCAATCATGCCTGCCTGAGTTTTGTTATAACAATCAAGGGTCTTTAGAAACTGGAAAAAACGATTAAACTGCTCGTTAGAAAAACTATACATAAAAACCTCCATCTTAAAATAAGCTACTTAACATGTTTGAAGAGACTAATTCAATTCTTATCAAATGACAGTATAATAAATGTGAATTCAGAAGTAAATAGCTATTTATCAACTTTCTATATTGTGAATAATCGAGCAATCGTTTTGGTTGATGATTTTACAGTAATGAGATAAGACACTTTTGTGGAGGGAGAAATTAATACAATGGACACAACAACACATAAAAAAATTCCAAGTAAAATGGTCATTACTATCGCAGCTATCGTAACAAATGTCATTTGGGGAACACCGTTTAAGCTGATCAAAATTATGAATGATGAGATGGGTATTTCCAGAGATGCGCTAGGAGAGAATTATTTAGGACAGGTACTGACGACCATCAGCATTCGCTTTTTTATTGCCGGAATCATGACACTTATTTTTGCCATGTTCATTAAGCAGGATATTTTTAAAGTGACAAAGACCCAATGGAAAGAGGTCGTGATTATGGGGCTGCTTTCAACTACTGCGGCTTACTTCTTTTTCAATATCGGGAATGTAAATATTTCGTCTACGATTAATTCGACGATTTTGGCGCAGTCGACTATTTTTTTCGCAGCAATTTTAGCTCATTTTGCCTATAAGAATGACAAGCTGACGCTGCCAAAAGTCGTTGCATTAGTTATCGGGTTTGCTGGATTGATTATTTCGCAACTGACGGGTGGAACAACGATTAATGATATGTTCCAGTTTGCGGTTACAGGCGAAGGCTTTATGCTGATGTATGGTTTAATCGCAGCATTAGCCACGATGCTTGCCAAAAAAATAGGTTCTACACTAAACTCGTTTGTCATGACAGGCTGGAATTTGATTATTGGTGCAGTTGTATTATGTATCATCGGCTTGTTCATGGGCGGCACGTTTTCTTTTATTCACTGGACACCTTTGGGAATTATTCTTTTGTTTATTCTGGCAGCTGCTTCAGCGATTCCGTTTAGTCTCTGGTACTGGTGTGCGCAATATGCTAATCTAGGAGAGATTACTGTTTATAAATTTATCATGCCTATTTCGGGTAGTTTACTGGCAGTTCTTTTGGGTGAACGTTTCACTCTGCCATTGGCTGTAGGTCTGGTTCTGGTTTGTCTATCCATTATCATGATTAATCGACCTCCGAAATTCTTAGAGGGATTGTCAGGTGTGAATAGCCAAAAGAGTGAGTCAGCTAAATAATTTTTTTGAAAGGAAGTTTTTTATGAAAATTGGATTTATCGGGACAGGAAATATGGCAGGAGCAATTATACAAGGAATTGTTGCCAATAAATTTGTTGAAGGAACAGATATCTATTTGTTTGATGTTTTAACGGATAAAGTAGAAACACTTGCTAAGGAAATAAACGGTCATGCGTGCTCCTCTGCTGCGGCTGTTATTGAGGAAGTAGACGCAGTTGTTCTTTCTGTGAAGCCTGCAATCATTCAGCATGTAGTAGAAGAAACGAAACTGCTGCTGGCTGAGAAAAAAACTTTGTTGATTTCCATTGCAGCAGGTACGACACTTGCCAAGCTTGATAAACTTGTAGATGCTGAAGGGATGCCCATCATTCGAGTAATGCCGAATGTGAATGCTATGATTGGAACTGGAGCCGCCGCCGTAGCAGGGAATCTATATGCTTCAAAAGAGCAAGTACAATATGTCATTGACATGTTTAGTGCTATTGGTAAAGCTTGGGAGGTAGAAGAAAAAGATTTTTCAGCCTATACAGCTTTAGCAGGCAGTTCTCCTGCCTATGCGTATCTCTTTATTGACAGTCTAGCTCGTGCAGGAGTCAAGCATGGACTGACGAAGGACAAGGCGTTGGAATATGCGGCACAGGCTGTTTTAGGCAGTGCTGAGATGATTATGGAATCCTCAGAAAATCCGTGGACCTTGATTGATCGTGTATGTTCACCGGGGGGCACTACAGTAGCCGGTTTGCTTGCTTTGGAAGAAGAAGCATTTATTGCGACAATCGTAAAAGGGATTGATGCAACCATTGCCCGCGACAAAGAAATGGAACAGCTTTAGAAATATTACTGGATTAAGTGAAATGAAATAGCGAGTCTCAACAAAAATCACTTCTATTTGTTGAGGCTCTTTGAGTTCTCCGGCAAACCTTGACTTGCAATCGTTGGAAATGCTAGTCTTAAATAGAGAAAAATGGCGGGAGTGAGTAAAAAGGATGAAGCATGTATTAATTGTTGAAGATGATGAAAATATTTGTCAGCTGCTGCGTCATTTATTTCAGGAAAAATATCGACTGACGATTGTCCAATCAGGAACAGAAGCAGTGATTCAAATTTCTGAGCAATTGTTTGATTTGGTTATTTTAGATTTGATGCTGCCGGGAGTGACCGGTGAAAGTGTACTGAAAATGATTAAGAAGGAATCGACGGTTCCGGTGATTATTATGACTGCTGTCAATGATAAAAAGAAGACCGTGGAGCTGTTGAAGGAAGGTGCTGCTGACTATGTGACGAAGCCCTTTGATATTGATGAGCTGGAAGCACGTGTGGAGGTTCAGCTGAGAAATAGTATGGGAAATACACCGCAAATAGAAGCATTGACCTTCAAGCATTTATCCTTAAATATTGAAAATTATGAAGTGACAGTCCAAAATGAAAAAATTGATATTTCACATAAAGAGTATCAATTGCTTGAACTACTTTTGAGCTATCCTAATAAAATCTATTCCAAGGCGAATCTATATGAGCGGATATGGGGAGATTCCTATATTGGCGGAGAGAATACGGTAAACGTTCATATCAGCACACTCAGAAAAAAGCTGAAAGAGGCTGATCCTGAAAATGAATACATTGAGACAGTCTGGGGAATGGGGATACGTCTGGCAAAGGGGGAGGAATGATATGCTGCCATTTATTTTAGGTGGATTGCTGCTGTTTTTAGTTATATATCTTCTTTTTCTATTGCTTGATTTAAGAGAAATCATCCACCAACTGACGTATATCGTGACAGAAGAAACCAACGCTGAACTGGTTTCCACCTCTAAGATATCGTTAATTCGCCGGCTTTTAGATGAAAATAATCGGTTAATTCGAAAAAATAAGCGGTATTATCAAGAACAACGGAAAAAGGAGAAACAGCTTCATCAGCTTTTATCGAACTTAACCCATGATTTAAAAACCCCATTGACGGTTTCATCCGGCTACACTCAGCTTTTATTAAAGGACCCTGATTTGGTTGAGAAACAAGACATGCTAAAAAAGGTTGATACCAGCTTGGCTTCGATTTCTCATTATCTGGGCTACTTGATGGAGTATAACTTGATTCAGGAAAAAGGTGTAGCCCTAGAGCTAGAACAATTGAATGTATCTGAGCTGTTGCGGGAAAATCTGTTTACTTTTTATGAAGAGTTTCAGGAAAAAGAGATGATGTTAGAGATTGACATTATAGAGGAGGCTTTAGTAATCTCCGATCGAACGGTCCTTCAACGGATATTTCAAAATGTATTGGGAAATATGCTGAAGCATGGTTATCAATATTCGGAGGTTAAAATGTATAAGGAAGAAGAGTCGTTAATGCTTTGTTTTACCAACGGCTTGAAGCATCCGATTACTGATCCTCAACAGTTGTTTCAACGCTTTCTAACAGAAGACGTATCTAGGTCAAATAAGAGTACGGGGTTGGGACTCCATATTGTGAAGGAGCTAGTAGAACTTGTAGATGGAGAAATCCGGTTATCTGCTGATGAAGGCAGCTTTGAATTAATAATCAAGCTAAAAAATAGTCTGGGACATATATAAATGCCCAAACGTTCAGTGTGCCTATATCTGAATCTGAAAAAAGGAAGGTCAGAAGCTGCTTCTGACCTTCCTTTTTTTAGTTTTAAAGTTCTTTCTGACGAATCACCAGAGAGCTTCCTACTAAGGATAAGACAATCACAATCAAGCTGACTGCTGCGTAAGGAAGTAGTTCATTAATGGTAAGCGCTCCGACGCCGATTTGTTGAACAAGACCAAAGAAATCGAAATATTTTATTCCATCGAACTCCGTCATCATCGCAATGATTTGAATCGCTAATGGATAAATAACGACAAAGACAGAAGAAAGAACCAGACTGTTAGTGCTAACTAGAATGAGTGAGGCCAAGCTGAATATCACACTGATAATCAGGCTGACACCAAGAGACAGCACCAAAGTATTCCATAGAAAGGGAACGAGGTCAGTGTCACCGAGTCCGTATTTATTTGCCGCCACAATTGCTGCTCCACCAAAATAAAGAATCGTTGCGATGAAAAAGAAAAGCAGCTGAATCAAATACTTGGAAAGCACAAAGGTTAGGCGGGTAACGCCGGCTGTCAGACTATTTTTATAGGTGCGTTGTGAAAATTCATACCCAAAAAGAATGACGAACAATCCAATTAAGAAGTAAACAAGAAACGCGCTGGAGAAAGAGGCATATTGAACGGCCATCTTCAAGTTCCATTGAATTGCTGCGGCATCAAGTGTGTCCTCAACATTCACACCAACACTCCCTACGGATTGCGAAGTGACGATGAGGGCTGCATAAGCCACCATCAACACCATTGTGATATAGAAGCCTTTTGTACGTAATAGGCGATAAAAATCTGCTTTAATCAATCGAATCATTCTTCTGCACCTCCAATTTCCTTCACTAGATTTGTATAGTAGTTCTCTAAGCTGACTTCCTTTTTACCGATAAAAGAAACATCGATGTTGTTTGTCACTAGTACGCGGTTGATGACTGGAATTGCCAAACTACTGTCATGAATACGCAGCTCCTGCTCATTAATAGCAGTAAAATCTTTTGTGATGTGCTCTCTTACAATGACAGAAGCCAGATTGATATCATTGACATGAATAATGATATCTTCAGTACAAAGCGCGTCAAAATCAATTTTTGTGATTTCCTGTATCATTTCACCCTTGTGAATGAAGCCAAAGCGTGTAGAGACATGATAGAGCTCAGTTAAAATATGACTGGAAATCAAAATGGTTGTGTTGCGCTCACGGTTGATCTTTTCCAACAGCTCTCTGAACTCGATAATTGCAATGGGATCAAGTCCGTTAATTGGTTCATCAAGAATTAAGAAATCAGGATTGTTTACTAAAGCCATAGCAATCCCTAATCGCTGTTTCATTCCCAAAGAAAAATTCCTAAATTTCTTTTTTCCGGTATCTGCCAGATTAACGAATTGGAGCATTTCTTTGATAACAGAATAATCATGAATCCCTTTTTGAATACAAATGATTTTCATATTTTCATAAGCAGATAATTTGCTGTAGGCAACGGGTTCTTCGATGACTGCACCAATCCGTTGCAAAGCTTGAGTATAGCTGCTTTTCTTTTTACTTTGACCAAGTAAAACGATGTCCCCATCTGTTTCTTTGGATAAATCTGTAATTAGCTTCATGATGGTTGTTTTACCTGAACCATTTCGTCCAATCAAACCATAAATATCGCCCCGTTTTACTTCTAAAGAAACATGATTAAGTGCTTGTTCCTTACCAAAGCTTTTGGATACATTTGTTAAAGTTAATATTGCTTCGTTCATTCTTTGTCACTCCTTTTCTTTACATTCCTTACTATACCAGCAGATTATTAAGTGGTCTCTTAATCATTTCTTAAATAACTCTTAAATCGATTGATGTTTAGAATACGTTTGAAAAATTCAGTAGTGATATTCTCTATCATTTTTAGTTTTCAACGAGATAATTACTGATGCAAATGCAATATAGCCTTCCTTCTCTTTCTTGATTGCCGCAACAAGCTTTGAAAAAATTACCTGCTGCCATAGCTTCAGATAGTTATCAGCTCTCTTCGATGAAAGAAAAAATTCGCTGTTCATTTTTCGAATGCATGAATTGGCAGAAGACGCTATAATCAAAGTGAAATAAAGCTGTTGGAAAAAAATTGCTTTAATAGGACAGGAGAGACTAAGATGATTACTGATAAAAAATTGAAACAGGTCTATTATCAAGCGCTGCTTGAACGAAATACAGAATACGATGGCATTTTCTTTGCGGGAATCAAGACCACAGGTGTTTTCTGCCATGCAACCTGTCCGGCAAGAAAACCGAAGTATGACCATTGTACCTTTTATGAAACGGCAGAGGAAGCACTGCTTTCCGGATATAGACCATGCAAGCGTTGCAAACCGTTGTCGTATCCTCGCTCAATACCTGAGACCGTTCAGCGAATGGTGGAGCTGGTAGAAGCTGAGCCGGAAAAGCGATGGAGCGACAAGGATTTTTCGGATTTAGGTATCCACTCAGCAACTGCAAGAAGACAGTTCAAAAAGGTATACGGGATGACCTTCGTACAATTTGCCAGGGCAAGGAGGATGGGGATTGCAATGAAAACAATTAAGAATGGTGAAAAAATTATTGATACACAGCTGGATGCCGGCTATGATTCATCTAGCGGTTTTCATGATGCCTTTACGAAAATCATGGGTAGAAAGCCGCTGCAATCGAAAGACTTAAAAATTCTGTATGCTGATTGGATTGATACGGAATTGGGTCCGATGATGAGTGTGGCAGATGATACGTATTTGTATTTATTGGAGTTTGTTGATCGTCGTGGACTGGAACGGGAAATTGAACGGCTTCGTAATCGCCTGAATGCACAGATTATACCGGGTAAAACAGTGATTTCCGAGCAAATAAAGGAGGAGCTGCATCGTTACTTTTCGAATGAATTGACAACGTTCAAAACACCTTTTCTTCTTATTGGTTCTGATTTTCAAAAGAGTGTCTGGAATCAGCTGCTGCAAATAGAGTCTGGAGAAACCTCTTCCTATAAAGAGTTGGGAACCAAGCTGAATCGTCCGAATGCTTCAAGGGCTATTGGCAATGCCAATGGTGCCAATCAGCTGGCGATTATCGTTCCTTGTCATCGTGTGATTCAATCTAATGGCTCATTAGGCGGCTATGGCGGTGGGCTGGAAAGAAAACAATGGCTGTTGAACCATGAGAAAAATGGTTGAAAGGGTAAAAGAAATAAAGTAAGGGCAATCTGTTGATGAAGTGGGACTTTCTTAAAAAAGTTCAAAATTTCATTTGTAATACCTCATTTCTTTGTGAATATAAAAATGAGAAAGCTTTTTAAAGAAGAGAGAAGCTAAAATAACATCGTTCAATTGAAGTACCACTATTTTGGCTTCTGAAAAATGATTCAACTGTCGTCTGTTAATCAAGAGGAGGTTTGTTATGAGAAAGAAACGGGAAAATCTCTTTTATTTCTCATGATAATCCGCTTTCATCACAAAGCATTTGAAAATGCAAATCTTTGTCAAAATTTTTGCTTCCATGGTATACTTTCCACGATTAAAGAAAGGGAGAGATATTTTATGGTATCAAAAAAATTGGCATTATTAGGATTAACAGCAGTAACAACTTTAGTATTGGGCGCTTGTGGTGCCGACAATAAAGACACAGCAAGCAGCTCTTCTTCTTCATCAACTGAAATGAGTACTGCTGCCAGCAGCACAGCAGATGTTGTATCTACAGCTTCTGTAAGTGATGATCCCGCAGTTTTAGAAACAGCTTTATCTGCTGACGGTAACTGGATTGTTGCTGCAACAAAAGACGTAACCTTCACAAATGATATTACTGTTGCAGGTGAATTCCATGACAAAGGCGACGACAGCAGCGACATTTACAGAAAATTAGCATTGTATTCTCAAGATGCGGATCGTAATGTAACCGCTGAGTACACAATCACAGTTCCTACATTAACAGTTGAATCTGAAAACTTTAACATCGTTCACGGTACTGTTAAAGGAGATATCGTTGTTAAGGCAAATGGTTTTGTATTAGATGGATCAAAAGTTGAAGGTAATGTAACCTTTGAAAAACAAGAATACCAAGATTCAGCAACACTTGATAAAGATGGCGCATCTGTTACCGGTGAAGTAACTGTTAGCGAATAATCTTCATAACTGAAAGAGTACGGAAAAGAAACGCCGTTTATTCAGTTTAAGAAAGCCTAGGGCAATTGTCCTAGGCTTTTTGGTTACCCAAAATTGGATGGTAGACGAGTATAAGAAGATAGCCAGCTTCCTTAAGTTCATTTGCTTCAGCATTGAAAAATGACTTCTTAAAGTTATATAGTTTTTTCATTTTGATTTTATATTTTTAAAGCGCTTTATAAAACGGTGGAAATCATAATTTACATATAGTTTATCAATTTTGTTTAAAAGTTTTAGTTTTCGTAGTAAAAAACATATTAAATTGTCTAATTAGAATTGTTATCAACTTGTCTTTTTGTTATAATAAGCTAATCAAATTTCTGATGTGTTATTTTTGTTATCACTTTTTTTGATTCTCCACAGAGGGATATTCCGGAGTTCGCGACTACCAATAAAGGAATAGGTGGAAAAAACTTCATCAGTTGTACAACAGCAGATGATTTGGTGATGTTGGTTACTTTATGAAAATGTACCGGCAGTTATTATTTATTGACTTTATACTGAAATGAATAGTTACTTTTTCTAGTCAGTGTACTGGGAGGAAGTGATGATTATCCGTGTATTTAGTCGTTATTTTTTGAATGTTGATTTATAACGCCGATGAATAGGAGGAGTAGGATGAATATTGGAGAGACTCTGAAATTCATTAGAAAGAATAAGAAACAAACGCAGAGAGAGATATCTAAAGGGTATCTTGATCGAACGACCTATTCAAGGATTGAGAATGATGAACGATCGGTTCGAATCAATGACTTACAGGGCGTGTTAAATAAGATGTCTGTGAATGTTCATGAATTTTTTACCTTTGCTAAGTTTGACTTGGAACAGCAACAGTTTAAGGAGTTATTCGATGCTTGTAAAGAGCAGCCGGAACATGAACGACTAAAAAAACAGTTGCTTACGTACTACAAAAAACTAGCTGCGAAGCCTACTAAAAATTTACGAGAGCATTCGAACCAGCTGGCGATAAAAAATTATTTCCATCATTATTGGAAGGAAATTCCTGAAATTAATGCGAGTGATAGTGAAATGGTTTATCGAGTACTGGCTAAGAAAAATTACTATTTTCAATATGATTATATTTTGCTTGCAAATATGATTCCCTATTTTTCAGAACAGCAGGCAAGTATCTTGATAAAAAGAGCTATCCCTATCAAAGATGAAGAGCAGAGAGATGAAATCACGAAGAACAATGCCTTTAACGCATTGTTGAACCTCATTCATGTCCGAATATATGAGGGAGAATGGCTAATCGTAAAGAAATACGTAAAGCTGGCTAAAAGACAGCCGGGGTTTTTGAAAAGCTACAAGCATCGACTGGATCTTTATTATTTTGATAGTTTATTTACTTATCTCCTTACAAAGGACCCCAAAGCACTTGAAAAAACGCAATTATTTATAAAAGTAACAGAAGATATTGGTGATAAAAATAAAGCAGATGCTATGAAAGAAGAAGTGGCGCTGCTTAGTCAAAATTTAGGCGAAAATGCTGCTGCAAAAGCTGTGAACCGAAAACCAACTAATTTAATCAAAGAAGGGTAATCCTTGAACCCTGACTTTCCCGAAGACAAAACTGCCTTTGGATAGTCAGGGCCGGAGTACCCTTTTTATTTTATGGGGAATTGAAACCGAAAAAGCTTCTCATATTGCCCTCATTTAACTATGAGAATCGCAGAAGATATTTTGACATTTCCGTAGAGTAATAGTACCCTAATAGGGGCTTTGTTAGAGTTTTCACGAGTGAGAAGGAAAGGAGTCAGCCATTGGCCTATATAGAGCTTCAAGCACTTTCAAAACAATACCCTGACAAAAAGCAATGGGCATTGAAGGAATTTCAGCTTTCAATCGAAAAAGGTGAATTTATTGCAATTGTTGGACCAAGCGGCAGTGGTAAATCAACGCTATTGAATCTGCTGACCGGCTTTGAAAAGGTGACAGCGGGACAGTTCATACTCGATAACGAGGAGTTGACGAAGGCTTCACCAAAAAATCGAAATATTGCGATGGTCTTTCAGGAATATGCTCTTTTTCCGCATATGACAGTCGAAGAAAATATTACTTTTGGTATGAAAGTGCGTAAAGAAGAAAAGCAGATAATTGAGAGTAAGCTGCACTGGGCATCAGAACAGCTTGAACTGGATGGACTTTTACAGGAAAAACCTAAAAATCTTTCGGGCGGACAGCGCCAACGTGTCGCCTTGGCAAGAGCAATTGTTAGAGAGCCTAAATTATTTTTACTGGATGAGCCATTATCCAATTTAGATGCCAAATTACGAGAGCAAACAGGCGCATTGATTCGTCGTGTTCATGATGAACTAAAGGCAACCACTATTTTTGTCACCCATGCTCAGGATGAGGCGATGACATTGGCAGACCGAGTAGTTGTCTTAAAGGATGGACAAATTCAGCAAATTGGAACACCGCGTGACATTTATGAGTCACCAATCAACCTGTTTACTGCAAGCTTCATCGGACGACCTGAAATCAATCAATTAAGCGGAGAAATTCTCGCTGATGGTTCCATAATCGTTGCATCGGAGAAGCTTGGTTCAATTGACTACTCCGGTGATGATAAACAGGTGATTGTTGCGATACGAAGCGAGGATATCCAGTTATCTGATAATAAGAGCAATCAGAAGGGAACAGTCCGTGAGGTTCGCTATATGGGAAGTGATCAGCTGCTTTCTATAAAATGGAAAGAAGAGACTCTGACACTCAGAGCTGCAGCACATGCAGAAATTGTGGTAGGACAAGAAGTAAATTTTGTGGTGAATCAAAATAAGCTGCTTATTTTCAACAATAAGGAGCAACAATTACGTATAGAATAACCGAAGAACATGGAGGAAATGAAATGAAGAAGTTTTTATCTGCTGCAACGATACTAGGGGTAAGCTTGGTATTAGGTGCGTGTAACACAAAGGAAGAGGCGAAAGAAAATAACAAGGAAACGGTAAGCGGTGAAATCACTGTTGTAACCAACCGAGTAGATGCTGACGAGCTATATGAGAAAATCGAAACGGCATTTAAAGAAAAATATCCGGAAGTAACAGATATCAAATGGGAAGCCTCCGGTACAGATTACGATCAATATATCGCAACAAGGATGAATACGACTGACTATGGTGATGTGGTTTTTATTCCATTTTCAATGGCGGGTACACCAGATGAATACAGTAAGTATTTTGACTCTTTAGGCACGGTTGAAGCGATGGAAAAGGACTATATCGATGTGACAGAAGCAGACTATGACGGAACAGTTTACGGACTGCCAACAGTCTTGAATTCTTTGGGGCTGATTTATAATCAGGAAGTGTTTGATGAAGCTGGAATCAAAGAACTGCCGACTTCGACAGACGAACTGATTGCTGCGGCGAAGCAAATTAAGGAAAAAACCGGAGCAATTCCGTTCTATACAAACTATCAACGATTAGCTGTATGGGCCGGAGCATTGTCTTCCTATGGCGGAGAAGACTTTAAATCTGCCACTTTGGAAAAAGGAACAGCATTTGAAGAAGGTCAGCCAATCCGTGAGGTAATGGATTTAATCTATGAGCTGTCTGCTAACGGATTGATTGAGCCTGATCCTGTGACTCTTGAAGGTCAGCAGGCGCAGCAGCAGCTGGCTGATGGAAAGATTGCTATGCTGATGAGCGGTTCTCAGGATGTGGCACCGATTCAAGCCTTGACAGAAACGAAGGATACAATCAAGATTATGCCTTTCCCTGTACTGCTTGATGGTAAAACCAGTTTGGCGTTAGGAGCACCATCGGTTATTGGGATTAACAAAAACACTAAAAATGAAGCAACTGCAAAAGCTTTCTTAGAGTTCTTCATCTCTCCTGAGAGCGGGTTTGCAGAAGATATGGGCGGTATGACACCGGTTAAGGCTGAACTGAATGCAGAAGAAAAAACACTTGTTGAAGAAAACAATGTGATTTTGACAGCACCAGCTGCGTCAGCTGAGGTAGACACGACTTATTCTGCTATTGCCAATGAAGCAGGTGTCGCACGATTGACGGATGCGCTGCAGAAGGTTGTTAATATTGGGCTGTATCCCGATCAAAACGAAAGCTATGAAGACTATGTAAACAGTCTGGAAGCTAAGTGGGAAACAGCAGCTAAGAACCATGAGGAATAAACTGACACATGAGGAGAAGAGAATTGTTTTTCTCTTTCTCCTTTTTCCGGTTATATTGATGATTCTTTTTGGCTTGCTGCCGATTCTCATGCTTATTTATAATAGCTTTACAGATTGGGACGGACTGTCTGCCGAGAAAAATTTTGTCGGCTTTGCCAATTATGTAAAAATCATTCAGAATCCCACTTACTTTGCAGCCTTCAAAAACAATCTCTATTACTTGGCCTCAGGCATATTGCAGATTGTGTTGGCATTGTTGCTGGCGGTAATTTTGGCAATGAAGACAAGAGGCAAAACCTTTTTTAAAGCAGTCTTTGTTTTTCCGATTATGATTAGCGGTGTTGCTGTTTCCATGATTTTTCGTCTTTTTTTTGAGCCTGATGGGTCGTTCGATCAGCTGCTGCAATTTTTGCATTTGGGTGAGTGGTCCCGCTACTGGCTTGGTGACCCTCGGCTGGTCAACTTCACATTGGCGTTCATTTCACTGTGGCGCCATTTAGGAACGAGCTTTCTGTTGTATTTTTCTGCAATTCAAAGCATTCCGCCGGTTTATTATCGGGTGGCAGAACTGGAAGGAGCCGGCTTCTGGCAGCAGCTGCGTTGGATTATCCTGCCAAACATTCGCACGGTATTAAAGCTGAACTTTGTTCTATTAACAATTGGTGCGGTGTCTGCTTTCGAGATTCCATTGATTATGACTAATGGCTCGAACGGAACGATGACTTTTTTACTTCAAACGATGAAAACAGCCTTTGACCAGAAGCTAGTTGGACTGGGCTCAGCAATGGCGGTCGTGATGACCTTGATTATTATTTTACTTAGTAGTATTCAGCAAAAATTTCAACAGGAGGAAAAGGGATGAGGCGAGCAATTGGTACTTTTTCAAAATACATTCTTTTATTTTTATGGTTGTTTATTTGCCTGTATCCTTTGCTCATTGTTCTATTTGGTTCGTTTAAAAGCTATGAAGAATTTAACGCCAGTGCAGGTCTTGCTTTTCCTAAGCAGTTGGATTTTTCAAATTATCAGCAGGCGTTTCAGCAAGGAAAAATTGCTTCAGGATTTATTAACACATTTATCTTGGTTTTCTTTGGGGTGATTGGCAGTGTGCTCATTGGTTCAATGACGGCGTATATTTTGAATCGTTTTGAGTTTCCTTTTAAAAAGTGGTTGATAGGAGGCTACTTTTTATTGTCGATGGTGCCGATGGTCGTCTCGCAGATTTCGACCTTCAAAATTATCGTTGCGTTAGGCTGGTACGATAAGCTGATTGCACCGATTATCATTTATTTAGGCGCTGACGTTGTGATGATTTTTATCTATTTGCAGATGTACGAGAAGATTCCTCGAGAACTAGATAAGGCCGCAATTTTAGAAGGAGCGAGTTTTTTTCAAGTGTATTGGAAGATACTCTTTCCTTTGCTTTCTCCTGCAACGGCAACTGTAAGTATGTTGAAAATGATTAGTATCTATAATGATTTTTACTTGCCGTTCCTGTACCTTCCGGGGGAGAAGCACGGAACGGTGGCTACTTCTTTGTATCGATTTATTGGTCCCAATCAGACCAATTGGCAGGTTATCTGTGCGCTGATTGTGATTAGTATTCTACCGATGCTGTTATTTTATCTTGTATTGCAAAAATATATTTATAATGGATTGGCCGGAGGTGTTAAAGGATGATACAGGAAACATTCACTTACTTAAGAGGCTTTGCCAAGCGCAGCTATTCAGTGATGGAGATTCGCACTGGTTTTGCAACCGGTCTGCCAGTGTTAAGCGGCGGCTTATTCGGAGCTTGCCTGACTGGAAATGTCAAAGTGGTTGAACTGCTTTTATTTACGATTGCCGGCTTCTGTTTTAATATCATCGCAAATACGGCGAATGAGATGAGGGCGTATCTGGCAAATGAAGAAAATGAAGAGACCTTTACAGGTCACAAGGGGAGCGAAGGCTTGGTTCGTGGCGATGCCCGTTTCATCGATGCGGTTCTGATTCTGCTGTTGATGCTGGCTATCGGAGGAGGCAGCGGTCTGCTGCTGGTCTGGCTGACTAAAAGCTTCTGGTTGTTTTTCTGGGGCTGCTTATCTGTTGTGGCGGCAGTGACGTATTCTTTGGGTCCAAAGCCTTACTTGCTATATCCTGTTACGGAACTGGTTTCCGGCTTCTTTGTCGGTGGCTTGAGCTGTTACTTATCTGCTTACGTACAGACTGGCTACAATAGCTGGGCGCTTGTCTGCTATAGCTTCATCGCCATGATTTTTACTATCTTTTTAATGTCAACCAACAACATTGGGGATTATAAAAAGGATATGGGGGTTCGTGTTACACTCCCGCATGTAATAGGTTTCCGTAACGCCATTTTATTGCTGATTCCGGAAGCGGTAGCGATGGTGCTTGCTTGGACAGGATTGTTACTTCTGCAAGTCATTCCATGGTGGCAATATTTAATTGGCTGCTTCATTTTTTATCGCCAAGGCTATGTTAAGTGGTACAAGGATTATTATCACATTCAAGAGGTTTATCCGGAAATGGGGCGGGAATACGGACCGAGACCGTTGTTGCTGATTTACCATTTTCATGGCTGGATGAGCCTGATATTTATTATCCGATTGTTAGGAGAGAGAGGATGACAATGATTCGATTATATCAAAATAAAGTAAATCCGTTAGTTTTACCGGTGATTCTGGCTGATCGTTTGGGCTATTTTGAACGCTATCAGGTGCCTGTTGATCTGGAGCTTTCCGAAACCTTTCAATTTCATTCGAACAAAAGCTTTACCGGAAATAATGTGGATGCTGTGATGGGGGATTTGACCTTCTTCTTCGATTATCTGAATCAGGGGAAAGAAGCAATTGTCACTTCTACTCTAACCCGAACAATTAAGCTAGTCGGTTACCCCAAAGCAGCTGAGAAAAAGGGAATCCGTGTCGGTGCAGCGACGAAAGGACTATTTCCATTTTTCTTGGATAACGATTTAATGGGGAAGTTTGATACGCCGAAAATCAGTTGGATTGATAATACCTTTGACCGAATCGACGCATTGAGGAAAAAAGAAATCGATGCGTTGGTTGCTATTGAACCCTTTATTTATCAGACGATGAAGGAGCTGCCTGTTGAGGTACTCTGGGATTCCAGGCAAAGTGATAAGACAATGGTCATGTGGTGCTTTGATAAAGCATTCTATTTAGAAAATCAAGAGCTGGTGAAAAACTATCACTTGGCGCTGGAAGCCGCGGCGGCTGATTTCAATCAGTTATCCCCGGAAGAAAAAGTCAGGACCTGTATAGAAATTGCCGAATACACAGAAGAAGCAGCACATGAAATGGCGCATTTTTTATTTGAACCACAACAGAATTATTCAGCAAGAGATTTTCAACTGCTGGCTGATTGGCTGTTGGCGCACGGTAAACTGAACCAACCGATTTCTGCCGCAGACTATATCGCGGATGTCTTTTAATTGACTCATTTTATGGATACGGCAAAGTTTTCCTTGAAAAATAAAAAAATATAGTAGAAAATCTAATAAGGAGATAAAAATAGTTGGAGGTTGTTGGATGGAAAAAATAGTTGAATTTCGGGTGAGTCGCTGGAAGGCGATCCCCTTTTTTCTTTTTGGTATTGTGCTTCTGTTATTTGCGTATGGAATGCTGGCGGTTTCGCAGCAATTTGAAACGGCGTATAACAGTATGCTAGCACGAATATTCTTTGTTCTGTTTGGTTTGCTGTTGCTCTTTTGCAGTGTATGCATAGTGTTCATTAGTGGTATCAGGCTTCTAAAAAAGCCGCTCGTTTTGCTGCTGGATTCTGAAGGTGTTCATTATTATTACTCGACCTTCCATAATAAGAAAAAAACAATCCTTATTCCATGGGATAAATTGGTTTATATGAAGCTGGATGATCTTGTTGTTTACCATGCTCATGATATGACAATCACAGCGGTCAAGCTGCCGCGAAAGACCTCATATATCAATTTTAAGGTAGAGGATAATTTTTTAGATGCTTATGGAATGTGGAAAAACAACATATTTTTGAACAAACGTAGTAGTACACTGAGCGTTGTCTCATCAACCTTTGCTAGATTTTCAGAAAAGCAGTTGAGAGAGGTGTTGGAGGAATATGGTTCTAATGACTCCTGTGAGCAGCAGGAAAAGTAGGGTAGTGAATCGTGAACAGCTTGAGATTGAGGGAGCTGTTTAGAACCTATTATTTATTCGTTTTTAAAGGGAGCTGTGTGATTCGCATGAATCACACAGCTCCCTTTTTTCTATTGTCTGATGGTATCAAGTGCTTCTTCCAATGCTTCTACTTTTGCATACAGGCGTTGGATTTGGATTTCATTTTCAATGTAGTTGATGGAGTTTCCCAGCTGCTCTTGACGACGATCCTCTAAACGCTCTACTTCTTTTTTAGCTTCGTTTGCTAATTTAGTAATTTTGTCGATTGTTTCTGACATGGTCAATCCCTCCAGTTTTCTTATTTCTATTTCAAGTTTACGCCTGAGTAGAAATATCTTCAAACATTCGGCTCTTTACTGAATTGTCGACTGTTAGTTCAGCAATGCTAAGCCAATCGATAAATACGTGGCAAAGCTAATCCAAATCAGATAAGGGATAAACAAGTAGGCAGCCCAAGGTCGAATGCGATGGAAAACGACGATAGATAGGAGTACAAAGCCATCAAGTACAAGACAGACAATGACACCCAGCCACATGTATTCTCCACCAAAAAAGATTAAGCTCCAAATAAAATTGATTACTAGCTGGATAAAGAAAAGGCCTACCGCTTTTTGCTTTTCCTTCTTTTGCTGCTCCGCTGTCAGTAAGAGAAATAGACTAACGCCCATAAGAAAATAGAGAACAATCCACACCATACCGACTAAACTTCCCGGCGGAGCAAGTGGAGGCTTAACCATGTCTGCATATTTGCCACTGATATCGCCTGTTAGAAACCCTGAAAGACTCCCCGTTAACTCAACCCCGATTACACAGCCGAGGAATAAAAATATTCGTTTTATTGTCATGTTGATGCCTCCTTCCCTTTCAGTGTACAAGAAAGACAAAGAGATTTCGAAAATATGGCTTGGTTGCGACGGGCGAACTAAAAGGAGCAGCTGGTCATAGGAATGACAAGGCTGCTCCTTCTAGCAAGTAACTGATAACTTCTGTTATTGCTTTATTATCTGACCTTTAACTATCTTCTGTTGAAAATGTAAATCTTGTCCAATGTTCTTTTTTTGTTTCTGGCGTAAATTCTATTGATCCCCATTCTGGATGGTGAACGATATCAGGAAGTTCCTGTGTTTCCAAGGCAATCCCCAAGTTGCTGCGCATCGGCTGACCATTAACAAGAAACGCATCGTTGAAGCCGGTTGCTGTAAACACGACGACACTTTGGCGGTTGGTTGTAATTGCCATTCTTCTGCCACTGACAGAATCAGATAGCAGCAGTTGAGGTGCAGAGCTGTCAGCATTTAAGATAAAAGAATCATCAATACCTGTGGGAAGGTCAGTTAAGGCACTGGCGATTTGTTTTTCCTTTGTAAAGTCATAGGGTGTTCCACTGACTGCTGTACGAGCGCCTGTTGGAATATTTTCTTTATCAGTGACTATCCTCTCAGCAGCAGCAATTTGCAATGTATGGGTGGTGATATCTGATTTACTGTTGCCTGAAAGATTGAAGTACGCATGGTTGGTTGGATTAATCAACGTTGTCTTTTCTGTCTGATAGATGGACTTCATGAGCAATGAATCTTCCGTCAGCTCGTAGTTTACAATAGCTGTGATAGGTCCCGGATATCCGGAAAAGGTGTCAAACAAGGTAAAGCTGATACCAACAGAGTTTTCAGTTTGATAGGTCTCATAATCCCAATATTGAAAGGCCCAGCCATTAGAACCTCCATGAATATGATGACAGCCATTATTTTTTTCCAGATGAATATTTTGCCAGTTGGCATGTTTGATTCGCCCGGCAACAGGACCGACAAAGGCACCGAAGAAGGCTTGGTCATTCAAAATCGCTAATTTATCATCGAGAGAAAGGAGAATATTTTCAACGTTTCCTGATTGATCGGGTGTAAACAGTTGATAAAGTCGTGCGCCGAAATTTAAGAAGGTTGCTTTCAGTGAACCGTTTGTCAATGTGATTAAATCCAGCTTGTCATGGTAGCGTTTATGAATAGTGATAGTCATTTTTCCGACTCCATAGCTCTTCTAAATAAGAGAGTGTTAAAACCGCGGTAGTGGAAACTAATGGAATGTCGGTCCCTAAATCCTCTGCTTCTCCAACCCCCACTGGAAGAGCACCGCTTGCTTTGATTGCGATGATACCGGCTTGGGCATCCTCAATTCCAATGCATTTTTCGATTGGAAGGCTTAACTGATTGGCAGCTGCCAAAAAGATGTCCGGTGCAGGCTTACCTGCTTTTAGGGAAGACGGATCAACGATTGTATCGAAATAGTCAGCTAGTGCCATTTTTTCAAGTAGGGCAGGTCCGTTCTTACTTGCAGAGGCTAAAGCTGTTTTTATGCCATGACCTTTCAGCTCTTTTAGCAGACTTAGGATACCGGGAAAAACGTCCTTTGGAGAGACTTGCTGAATCATCTCTACATAGTTGTCATTTTTTCTCTGAGCCAGTGCCGCAAATTCGTTTTCGGAATGGTCATTTTCCTGCTGTCCGTGAGCTAAGATTAATCGTAAAGAATCCTCTCTGCTGACGCCTTTAAGCTGTTCGTTGAACGCTCTATCGATGGTGATTCCTAGTTCTTCCGCCAGTTTTTTCCAAGCTTTGTAATGATACTCTGCTGTGTCTGTAATGACTCCATCTAAATCAAATAGTACTCCTTGAAACATGTTGTTTTCCTCCTTTAAAATGAACAACCAAAGTCGAAGAATGCACAGTAAAAAATGTTAATGAAGAGTAGAAACTGCTGATTCTCCGACTTGGTTAAAGTGTTGTTTTCTCAAGTGTTGAAGTAGTTGACGATGGCTTAAGCAATGATTTTTTTAGCACTTAATGGAAGAATAAGCTTTTCCTCCAACAGCTGTTCTTCCTCAAAAACAGCTAGCGACAAAGGCTCTCCTTGAAGCAGAGTGATTGTTACTTGGTGGTCTACTTCAACAGAAAGCAGACGACCGCGATAATTAATACGGAAAGCGTATCTGCTCCAACCAGATGGAAGAAACGGTGCGAAGCTTAAGCGCTCATTTGCTGTTTTCATTTGTGCAAAGCCTTGGACAATAGCCAACCAGCTGCCTGTCATTGAGGTGATATGCAGACCGTCATCTGTATCGTTATTATAGTTATCCAAATCTAAGCGAGCTGTTCGTTGATACATTTCTACAGCTTTTTCCTCCATACCTAGTTCTGCAGCCAAGACAGCATGGATACTTGGAGAAAGTGAAGATTCATGAACAGTCATCGGTTCGTAGAAATCAAAGTTTCGTTGTTTTTCTTCCAAGCTGTAATCTTCCCCGAAAAAGTAGATTCCTTGTAGAACATCTGCCTGTTTAATAAAACAAGAGCGAAGAATTTTATCCCATGACCAGTTTTGATTGAGCGGCAGCTCCTTAGGATCTAATGCTGAAACAGGTTTGAGGTCCTTATCAAGGAAGGTGTCATGCTGAACAAATACCCCGAGCTCTTCATCGGTAGGATAGTACATCGCATCGATGATTTCCTGCCATTGATTCAGCTCGTCTTCAGAGATACTTACACTGGCTTCTGTCGCGTATTTTTTGTAGCTTTCACTGGTATAGCGAAGTACCCAAGCGGCTATTGTATTCGTGTACCAGTTGTTATTGATATTATTTTCGTATTCATTTGGTCCTGTGACTCCGTGAATCATATATTTTCCGGCTCTTTCTGAGAAATGAACCCGGTCTGCCCAAAAGCGGGCAACCTCAGTCAGAACCTCCAAACCATTCGTTTTTAAGTATGCTGTGTCACCGGTATAGTTGGTGTAATTGTAGATTGCGTAGGGAATTGCGCCGTTTCTATGAATTTCTTCAAAGGTGATTTCCCATTCATTGTGGCACTCTACGCCGGTGAAGGTTACCATCGGATAGAGAGCGCCTGCCAAGCCTTGCTGCTGCGCATTGTGTTTGGCTTGCGGTAACTGATTGTAGCGATACATTAACAAATTCTTTGTAACCTCAGGCTTTGCCAAGGCTAGATAAAGCGGGACTGCATAAGCTTCCGTATCCCAATAGGTCGCTCCGCCGTATTTTTCGCCGGTAAAGCCTTTAGGACCGATATTCAATCGTTCATCCTCCCCATAGTAAGTGGCGAACAATTGGAAAAGGTTAAAGCGGATACCTTGTTGTGCTTCATCGTCACCTTCAATTATTACATCGGCTAGTGCCCAACGCTCAGCCCAAGCTTCTGTTTGCTGCTCTTTTGCTTCTTCGTAAGACACTTCAACAGCTTTGTTCAACAGTTGCCTGCTCTTTTCAACCTGCTCTGCCTCTTCGATGTCGCGACTGGTGACAACAACAACGCGTTTGACAAAGGAAAGCTTTTCTCCAAGAGAGAGTGTAAAGGAATAATTTTCCTCGATACTTAAATCAGACACTATTTTTTCTTTTTTAGCGGGAGTAGACAATTCGTGAGCCATCATACTCGTCACAGTGAATTGTTCAATGCCAAAATCATTAGGAATTGTGCGAACTGTCAAATAGCTGTCTTCTTCAGCTGCGGTAGAAGCACGACGTGATTCCCAAAACATTTCTTCATAATTGCTATCTTCGTTATGGACTTGGTTATCCAATTTTGAAACGATACGCAGGTCAGCATTTCCTTCGAGAAGCTCTGCGTCCAGCTTGATAATTGCCAGCTCTTTTGTATTCAGGCTAAGAAAACGTTCAAAGCGGAAGCGGATTTTGTTGTGATCAATTTGAATGGTAAATTCTCTTGTCAGTACACCGTTTTTCATATCCAATTCCAAATAGAAATTTTCAGGCTCAATGACTGCAAGATCAACAGGAACATCGTTAACAAAAAGCTCCATTGATAGGAAGTTCACCGCATTGATTACCTTGCCAAAATAGTCAGGATACCCATTTTTCCACCAGCCGACACGCGTTTTGTCGGGGTACCAGATGCCGGCAAGATAAGTTCCTTGATGATGGTCACCGGAATAGTGCTCTTCGAAATTTCCACGCATCCCCATATAGCCGTTTCCGATACTGGTAAGAGATTCCTGTAGTCTTAAATTTTCTTTATCAAGAACAGTGGTTGTCAGCTTCCAAGGGGCGATGGTGAATAATCGCTTTAAATGTTTCATAATAATAAACTCCTTTTTCATTCATATTCATTTTATGCTTTAACAATAAACGCAAACGGTTTCGTTGTCAACTTAAAAATATAGCTTAATTGAATAAAGTGATAAAGTCTTGTTTTGTAGTGTTCGTAATAAAGTTTACATTTTTTCTTTACAATTTATAAAAAGGGTTATATAATCAAGTTACGAAATCGATTGCGTTACAATTAGATAAAGAAAAGGAGAAGGAGACAATGAAAAAATTTATTAACTTCGAATTTCTACAGAAATTCGGAAAAGCATTGATGGTCGTTGTGGCTGTTATGCCAGCGGCGGGATTGATGATTAGTTTAGGGAAATCGCTTCCTTTAATTAATTCAGATATGGCCTTCCTAGTAACAACCGGAGGCGTGATTGAGAGTATCGGTTGGGCAATTATTGGTAATTTACATCTATTATTTGCACTTGCAATTGGCGGAAGCTGGGCGAAGGAAAAGGCTGGCGGTGCATTCGCAGCAGGTATTTCATTTGTACTGATTAATCGAATCACTGGTTCTATTTTCGGTGTTACATCAGAAATGCTGAATAATGAAGACGCTTTTACTCATACGTTGTTTGGCACAAAGATTATGGTCAAAGGCTTTTTCACTAGCGTTCTTGAAGCACCAGCTTTGAATATGGGTGTGTTTGTAGGGATTATTGCAGGTTTTGTGGGAGCTGCCGCATTTAACAAGTACTATAACTATCGTAAGCTGCCTGATGCGTTGTCCTTCTTTAACGGTAAACGCTTTGTACCCTTTGTTGTTATTGCCTGGTCAGTGATTGTTTCGCTGGTTCTTGCGCTTGTGTGGCCATACATCCAAGCTGGTATCAATAACTTTGGTTTATGGATTGCTCAGTCTCAGGAAACAGCACCGGTATTGGCGCCATTCTTGTTTGGAACACTGGAACGGCTGCTGCTGCCATTTGGTCTGCATCATATGTTGACCATTCCAATTAATTATACGCAGTTAGGCGGTACGTATGAAATTCTTTCCGGTGCACAGGCTGGAACACAAGTATTTGGTCAAGATCCGTTATGGCTTGCATGGGCAACTGATTTAGTGAACTTGAAGGATGCCGGCGATGCCAGCCAATATGCTTATGTGCTCAGCAACTGGACACCGGCACGTTTCAAAGTAGGTCAAATGATTGGTTCATCAGGTATTCTGATGGGGATGACATTGGCAATGTATCGCAATGTAGATGCTGACAAACGTCATAAATATAAATCTATGTATGTTTCAGCAGCATTGGCTGTATTCCTGACAGGTGTAACTGAACCGCTGGAATTCATGTTTATGTTTGCCGCGGTTCCATTATATGTCGTTTATTCTGTCATTCAAGGGTTGGCTTTTGCCATGGCAGATATCATCTCGCTTCGTGTCCATTCCTTTGGGAACATTGAGCTTTTAACACGAACACCATTGGCAATCAAAGCCGGCTTAGGCGGCGATTTAATTAATTTTGTGCTTGCGACGATTCTATTCGGTGTTCTTACTTATTTCCTTGCGAATTTCATGATTAAGAAATTCAATTTTGCTACACCCGGTCGAAATGGCAATTATGAGAACGAAGGCGATACAGATGGTGGTGGCGCAAACAGCGCTGTTACTTCTGATCAACAGGTAATTGATATCATTAACCTTCTGGGAGGTCGTGAAAATATCACCGACGTGGATGCTTGTATGACAAGATTACGTGTCACTGTCAAAGAAACAGACAAGGTTGGCAGCGAGCAAAATTGGAAACGAGCCGGTGCAATGGGGCTGATTCATAAAGATAATGGTGTTCAAGCAGTTTATGGTCCGAAAGCGGATGTATTGAAATCTGATATACAGGATTTGTTGGAATCGGGAGCTGAAATTCCAGCATCTACCTTCATGCAAGAGCCTGTGGCGACTCAGGCAAATCAATCAGTCGCATTTACTGGTGTGGTTGAGGAGCTGGCAGCAGTTGCAAAAGGTGAGGTTATTTCTATTGAAGCTGTCGCTGATGAGGTATTCTCCCAAAAAATGATGGGTGATGGCTTTGCAGTCGAACCGGCTAGTGGAGACATTTATGCACCTGTGTCAGGAACGGTAGTCAGCGTTTTTCCTACAAAGCATGCGATTGGCTTACAAACGGATAGCGGTTTAGAGGTTCTTGTGCATATGGGCTTGGATACCGTGGAAATGAAGGAGTCTGCTTTCACTATCCTTGTAAAGGATGGGCAGAAAATCACTATTGGAGATAAGATTGCCGAGGCTGATTTAAGTAAAATCAGAGCAGAAGGTAAAGGAACCACAATCATTGTTGTTTTCACAAATAGTGAGAAGATTCAAGCCGTTCACTTGGATAAAAAAGGAATTCAGGATGGAAAAACAATCGTTGGAACGGTAAACTTATAGATAGGAGCATACTCGGAGCACAAGTGTTCAGTCTATAGTGAAACTAAGATACAAGCAGGGCTATACGGGGAACAGCTGCATTGGCTTCCGTCGTAGCCCTGCTTTTTAGAAACGAGAGCAGTACAAAAGTGAGTAGCTCTGAGAGGATAGTTCCACTTAACAGATAGGTCTGCGAAATGATACGCGGAATACTGATAATGCTGAATGAATAATGGTTGAAGGAGTCGTAATACTAATGAAAATACTGACGTTAAATACCCATAGCTGGCTAGAAGATAATCCATTAGAAAAGCTGGAGCAGCTGGCAAAAGTTATTGTGGAACGAGAGTATGATTTAATTGCTTTGCAGGAGGTCAATCAAAGCATAACAGCTGATACCGAAGAAACCGATGTCTTTTTCCACGGAGCTGCATTGGACGGACTGGCCATACATGCAGATAATTTTGCTTTGCTGCTTTCAAAAAAATTGCAGTCGTTTGGTCAGTCGTATTATTGGTGCTGGCAGCCGGTACATATCGGTTATGGTCGTTATCATGAAGGCGTTGCTTTGTTTTCCAAGAAGCCAATTGATTCAAAAGGGTATTTGGTATCGAAGCAGAGCGAGTTTACTGATTATCGTACGAGAAAAATTCTATTTGGAAGAACGCAGTTGGATGGGCGAGAGGTGGTTGCTGTTTCCTGCCATTATTCATGGTGGTTAGAAGATGAAACGGAAGGCTTTCTAAAGGAGTGGCAGCAGACATTGGAGCATTTGGCTGAGTATGATGTACCCATTCTTCTACTGGGAGATTTCAATAATCCGGCTGGTATGAGTGAGCAAGGCTATGAACTGGTTCTAAAACATTTTCGAGATAGCTATGAGCATGCAGAGGAAATTGATGGCGAGCATACGGTCGTCAAAGAGATTGATGGTTGGTCTGGGAACAATCAGAAACTGCGCATTGATTTTGTATTTACCTCTGAGGAAATCAAGGCTAAGCGCTACGAGGTATTGTTTGATGGTCGAAAAACACCAATCATTAGCGATCATTTTGGGATTGAGGCGACCTTGGACTATAGATAGTTGCATGCCGTTGTGCATTCGAAATAGTGCCGATTGTATGTTTGGAGAGTATGAGTCTGTTAGTTTGCTCATGCTCTCTTAGTTTTTTGCATTGACAAAGCAACCGTTTGCATTTATTCTTAAGAAAGAAAAAGACAGCTTAATTCAGGAAGTAGAAATCCTGAAATAAATAGATAAAGAGGGTAACGATAATGAGTGTGACAATCAAGGATGTAGCTCGAGAGGTGGGCGTAGCGCCATCAACAGTTTCAAGAACCTTACAGGATCACCCAAGTATTTCCAAGGCGACAAAAGAGAAGGTCAGGAAGGCGATGGAGAAGCTTGGGTATGTGCCCAATGCGGCTGCGCAAAATCTGGCAAAAAAATATGCCAATACGATAGGTGTGGTATTTCCTGTCCTTTCCTCTTCTGATAGAAAGAGCAATCCATTCTATTTGGAAGCCATTACTGCAATGAACCAAGAAGCAGGAAAGCAGGATGTGACGATTTCGATTGCCTCCGGAGAAACGCAGGAGGAGCTTTTGGAGAATGTTCAGCTGATGTACAAGCAGAAGCGCGTGGATGGATTTATTCTTCTGTATATACGCAAGGATGATCCGGTGCTGAATTATCTGGTAGAGTACAATATTCCCTATACAGTGATTGGTCAGCCTTATCGCTACAATAATGGGACAAGCAGTGTAGATAATGATAATCAATTATTAGGAAGAACGGCCGCTCAATATCTAATTGATAAAGGACATGAAAGAATTTTATTTGTCACGAATTACGAGAAGGAAAATGTTTTTCAGGAGCGGTTTTACGGATATGAGAAATCGATGGAGGAGAACGAGCTGAAGCCGTATCCTTATGTCGTATTGAAAAAGCCGGAGGACTACACTGCGTTTGAAGACGTGCTAAAGGAAAGTCAACCGACAGCGTGTATTGCAATCGATGATATGTTTGCGTTGCGGGTGATTCAGCTGTGCAACCTATACGGGTATCAAGTGCCGGACGATATTTCTGTCATCAGCTTTAACAATTCAATATTCACCTCACTGATTCATCCCTATATTACGTCTATTGACATTCATACGGAAGAGTTGGGGAAGGTTGCTGTACAGCAGTTCTTGATTCAGCTGAAGGATCAGCAGGCATTGAAGCAGAAGGTATTGATTCCACATACGTTGATTGAAAGAGAGACCGTACTGGATCGAAACAAACAGAAATAGTACTGTCTGCCAGTTTGCAACTCTAATTATTACCAAAATAGTCAAGAATATTGAGAATACCTTGATTTATCAGGTTTTCTTGACCGCATCAGAGCTTTTTCTATGCAAAATGAGGTTGAAAACATTGGAATTTTTGTGGTATCCTTTTTGAGCTTGGTTTTTAGCCAGTCAAATAAGAATAAAAGGGGTAAGAAAATGGAAGAAAAACAAATCAAGGTTTGGCCATTAGTTGGTATGCTTATGGCTGTTGTACTAACTGCTATTAGTGTCTTTTTACCAATAGCAACAAGCGGTTCGAGAACGTATGAGTCTCTTATCGTAGATAGCGGCGGCGAAACGGGGCGTACCGTCCTTATTGGAGCAATTATTATTGGTATTTTACCTATTGCGGCATTGATTACAAAGAAAACGCTGTTGAGTAAGCTTGCTGGAATATTAGGTATCTTAGGAGGGCTAGGACTAGCGGGAATTCAGGCTGTTTTGTATTATGGCTTAGTTCATTTCTCTATATCACCTGCTGCTGGTATGTATCTTGGTTCGGTAGGAGCGGTACTTGGTTTTGTTATGGGAATCGCATCGTTGCGTTCAAAGAAAAGCTAGTTTGTTTTCCATAATGAGTTATTTAAAAACGAAAGTTGAATAGTTAGATAAAGTGTGGAGAGGCGTGGCTTCTTCATGCTTTTTTTGTACACTTTTTAAGTTAAAAGAAGAAAACAATTTGCGACTGATGAAGCGACCAACCTCTTTTTTTTATAAGGGGGAAAACTCTTTAAGGGATACTGCTTTTGTTTTTGAACCATTACTCGTCAAAAAATACCCCCTAAAAGCTGTTTTCATGAACAGCTTTTAAGGAGCGTGCTATATGATTACCCATTCTTATTTTGAGCATAGAACCTGTAAAAGTTTTTACGCAATAATGGTTTCCAACGCTAAGACAATCATATCATTAAATGTCGTTTGACGTTCCTCTGCGGTTGTCTGCTCACCTGTAATCAAATGGTCGCTGACAGTTAACAGAGACATTGCCTCAACCCCAAATTTTGCGGCCAGATAGTAAAGTCCCGCTGTTTCCATCTCGACACCCATGACACCATAAGTTCCCAGACGCATAAACTCTTCCTGATGATCTTTATAAAAAGAATCATCTGATAAGACATTTCCCACACGAACATTCATTTCCTTTTCCTTTGCAAGGTGATAGGCGCGATCAATCATGTCGAAGTTTCCGATTTGAGGAAAATCATACTGAGGAAAATCATTTTTGATCATTGAAGAATTTGTAGCTGCAGCTTGTGCAATCAGTACGTCACGAATGGCAATATCCTTTTGAATAGCTCCGCACGTCCCGATGCGAGATAGCTTGTTCACACCATAATCCTTAATCAATTCATGGATATAAATAACTGCGGAAGGCATGCCCATTCCTGTTCCTTGAATCGAAACCGGCACCCCTTTGTAGGTTCCCGTGAACCCCAGCATTCCTCTAACCTGATTATAACAAACCGCATCATCTAAAAATGTTTCTGCAATATACTTGGCCCTCAATGGATCTCCCGGTAGTAAAACCCTCTCTGCAATTTGCCCTTTTTCTGCTTCAATATGAAAACTCATAAAATCCCTCCTGTATTTTTTTGTATACGCTTACTTTTCATAATATAACACAGGAGGATTTCAATTCGCCGTTAATGGCGTTACGTTAAAAGTGTGAATTGGCTCACATTTTTAGTGTTATCGGCATAACTGAAGAAAGCGATTTCAAATGTTAGGATACAGATATAGAAAGACTATTTCCATTTTCTTAAATCTTGGATTTCTTCGGCTTCATCACACATGGAGAACAGTTTTTCCTTATCAATAATATGCAAGTATTTTCCACGGAAATTGATTATTTTTTCATCCTGCAACTCATTTAAAGTTTTAGAAACGGATTCTCTGGAAACACCAAGCATATTGGCAAATAGAGACTGATTGATTTTCATATCGATTTTTAGCATACCATCTTCGTTATTGCCGAAATTATAGTAGAAATCGGCAATGAGGTTAGCGACTTTTCGACGAACATCATAAAAACTTAGATAGCGAATCAGGCGGTTCAATAATCTGGTTCTGCTGGCCAATACAGAGTAAGCCCGCTTCAGAATACAAGAATGCTCATCAATTAATAAGAGAAAATTCTTTTTGGAAATTGTTAGCAAGGAAACATCAGAGAGTGCTTCAACTGTTGAAAGACGATATTCCACATCAGAGAGAGCCTCCGTTTCACCGATGACATCTCCTGGAGTGGCGATGCCAAGAATAATTTCTTTGTCTTCATGCATTCGATATATTTTTAACAAACCGGATTTGATGAAGTAGATTTCTTCGGTATCATCATTTTCAAACATGAGGATATGGTTCTTCTTATAATTTCTTATTCTGAAAAAATGTTCATAAGAAGCCAATTCATCTTCTGATAAATCCGTAAAGATTTCAATATCTTTCAAATAGTCAATCATCTTAGTAAACCCCTTTCTATATTGCGGTTATATAAATCTAGTTTACCATTTTTTCACATAAAAGATTGGAGAATAAAGGAGGAGTTCGATGCAATTTAAGAAAATTTGTGTCATTGTCATGGACAGTGTCGGGATTGGAGAACTGCCGGATGCGGCCCAGTTTGGAGATACAGGCAGCCATACCCTGGGACATATCAGTGAGCGAATGCCTGATTTACAACTACTGAACCTGAGAGATTTAGGATTGGGCAATATTGCACCATTAGCCAATATTTCTGCTGTTGAGAAGCCGTTGGCCTGTTACGGAAAAATGAATGAGATTTCTGTAGGGAAGGATACCATGACTGGTCATTGGGAATTGATGGGGCTGGAGATTACCAAACCCTTTCAAGTATATCCAAACGGATTTCCAAAAGAACTGCTGAAGGTTTTCGAGGAGAAAACCGGAAGAGGGATTCTGGGTAACAAGCCGGCTTCCGGAACGGAGATTTTGGAAGAATTTGGAGAGGAGCAGAGAAAAACCGGGAAATGGATTGTTTATACTTCTGCAGATAGTGTCTTTCAATTAGCAGCAAACGAAGAGGTTATTCCTTTAGAGGAATTGTACAACGCTTGTGAAGTGATTAGAGCGCTCACTCTCGAACCACCTTATATGGTTGGTCGAGTTATTGCCCGCCCTTATATCGGTCAAGCAGGTGCATATGTTCGAACCCCTAATCGACATGATTATGCATTGGCTCCGTTTGGGCGGACAGTTTTGGAAGCGCTGACAGATAAACAGGTGGAGGTAACCTCAATCGGCAAAATCAGTGACATTTTTTCAGGCAAAGGTATTTCTGCTTCTTATCCAACGAAGAGTAATGAAGACGGCATCTTGCAGACTATCAAACAATTACAGGAAGTTTCATCAGGATTTATTTTTACTAATTTAGTTGATTTTGATTCATTGTATGGTCATCGCAGAGATGTTCAAGGCTACGGGCATTGTCTGGAAGAGTTTGATCGTTATCTTCCTGATATTATGGCAGAGATTACACAGGAGGATCTGTTGATCATTACAGCAGACCACGGGAATGATCCGATTCATCCTGGAACGGATCATACAAGAGAATATGTTCCGCTTCTGGTTTATAACCCAACATTTGCAGAAAAATCAGAAAAAAATCTGGGGATTAGAGCTACTTATGGTGATTTGGCTGCAACACTGGCAGAGAACTTTGGCACGGAACTGCCGAAAATCGGCAATAGTTTTTTGAAAAATTTACTTTAGGAGGAAATGAAATGAAGAAAATGGGATGGAAATGGACACTCTCACTGGGAGTTGTTTTAGTCACTTTAGTCGGATGCGGCGGAAATGACACCGGCGGAGCAGAGAAAGGCTCCGGAGATAAAGAGTTAAAAATAGGGATGGTTACAGACCTTGGAAGTGTGAATGACAAATCCTTTAACCAGAGCGCATGGGAAGGGCTGCAAAAGCTGAACGAAGATTTTGGTTATGAAGTGAAGTATCTGGAGCCAAAAGCAGATGCGGATGTTTTGCCAAACCTACTCGAATTTGTAAATAACGGTTATGATCTGACCTGGGCGACTGCGGCTACTTTAGAGGATGCAGTGAAGCAAATTGCAGAAGAGAATCCTAATGCAAAGCTGGGGATTGTCGATTCTGCTTTGGAAGTAGAGAATGTAGCTTCGGTTTCTTTTAAAGAAAATGAAGGAGCCTTTCTGGTAGGGGTTATTGCCGGTTCCATGACGAAAACAGATAAAGTCGGCTTTGTCGGCGGGATGGAAATCCCTGTCATTCAGAAATTTGCTGCCGGCTTCAGAGAAGGGGTTAAGGCTGTAAATCCGGATGCAAAAGTGATTGTTAATTATACAGGGCTGTTCAATCGTGTAGACATGGGGAAATCTGCTGCTTCGACAATCTATAATGATGGGGCTGATATTATTTTCCACGCTGCCGGCCTAACAGGAAATGGTGTGTTTAATGAAGCAACAGAGCGTAAAAACAATGGGGAAGACGTTTGGGTTATCGGTGTAGATAAAGACCAGTCGATTGAATTTGGCGATGAAGTAACATTGACGTCCATGATTAAAAAAGTAGACGAAGCAGTTTATAAAATCAGTCAGGACTTGGCTGAAGGGAATTTTCCGGGAGGAAAGGTAACAGAAATGGGCTTGAAAGAGAACGGAGTTGACATTGCACCGACCTCTGATGTTAATGTTCCGGCTGATATTCTGGAAAAAGTGGAAGAGTATCGAGAAAAAATTATCAATGGAGATATCACTGTACCAACAGAATGAGCGGATTGAGACATTGAAATTAACTGTATTAAGGGAGGAAAGATTCCTTATGTTTCCTCTCTTTTTACTTAAAAAAGAAGGTGGAGTATATGGAGACAGTTTTAGAACTAAAACATATTAGTAAAGCATTTGGCTCATTCATGGCAAATGAAGACATAAATTTTCAACTAAAAAAAGGAGAAATCCATGCACTTCTTGGTGAAAACGGCGCTGGCAAATCCACACTCATGAATATTGTTTTTGGGCTGTATCAACCGACAGCGGGCGAAATTTTTATTCATGGGAAGCAGGAGGTAATGGATAGTCCAAACAGAGCAATTGATTTGGGCATTGGGATGGTGCATCAGCATTTCAAATTGGTTGAACCATTTACTGTGACAGAAAATATCATTATAGGAACTGAACCGAAAAAAGGAATCAAGATTGACATTGAGAGAGCCAGACAGGATGTTATCGCTTTATCAGAAAAATATGGGTTGGATATTAATCCAGATGCCAAGATTGAAGATATTAATGTCGGCATGCAGCAGCGTGTCGAAATCATTAAGACATTATATCGGGGTGCAGAAATTCTGATTTTTGACGAACCGACTGCTGTGTTGACCCCTCAGGAAATCACTGAGTTTTTGGATATTCTAAAAAAATTAGTTGCTGAAGGAAAATCAATTATTTTAATTACACATAAATTGAAGGAAATCATGGCAGCCGCAGATTCCTGTACAATCATCCGCAGGGGAAAAGTAATTGATACAGTCACTGTGTCAGAAACGACAACCGATGCATTGGCTGAAATGATGGTTGGCAAAACAGTCCAATTTTCAACTGAAAAGACACCAGCTTCACCCAAAGAGGTTTTGTTGGAGGTTAAGGATTTAGTTGTGGAAAATGCTCATGGCAAGAACAGCATCAATCATTTGTCCTTTGATATCAGAGCCGGGGAGATACTAGGTATTGCTGGGGTAGATGGCAATGGGCAAACGGAACTGATTGAAGCCATTACAGGAATGAAAAAAGTAACGTCTGGCGACATTCTGCTTGAGGGTCAGTCTATTACGAATCATTCACCAAGAGATATTACCCAAGCCGGGGTTTCACATATTCCGGAAGATCGACATAAATATGGACTGGTTCTGGATTTTTCTGTCAGTGAAAACAGTATTCTGCAGACGTATTACAAGCCGGAGATTACACCGAAGGGGCTTATTAATCGAGAGGCAGTGAAGCAGCTGACAGATGGTTTTATTGAAGAATTCGACATTCGAGTTCCTTCTTCTGAAACCATTGCCCGTTCGCTCTCCGGTGGGAACCAGCAAAAGCTGATTATTGCCAGAGAGATGAATATGAAGCCTCAGGTAATGGTGGCTGTCCAACCGACAAGAGGTCTGGATGTGGGAGCCATTGAATTTGTTCATAAGCAGCTAATCGCACTCCGTGATCAAAATGTCGCAGTACTACTGGTTTCTTTTGAACTGGAAGAAATATTAAATGTTTCTGATCGAATTTTAGTCTTATTTGATGGACAGGTTATCGGCGAAACGAGACCTGAAACAACGACAGATCGAGAGCTTGGCTTAATGATGGCTGGAAAATATCAGGAGGAGGGAAAGTAAATGGAAAGTAAAATACAAAAAAAATACCATGCGGCCCTGATTCCTCTGATTGCTGTTGTCTTCGGCCTTCTTCTGGGAGCGGGAATGATGTTGATTAGCGGGTACGATCCTTTGCTGGCTTACGGCTCGCTGATTAAAAAAATTATTGGTAATGGCTATGACCTTGGAGAAGCGTTTCGAACGGTAGTTCCGCTGGTGATGAGTGGGCTGGCAGTTGCTGTTGCAAGCCGTGCAGGATTGTTTAACATCGGGGTAGACGGACAAATTGTCATGGGTTCTTTGGGTGCATTAATTGTAGGAACACAGCTAAGCTTACCGCCTATTTTACACGGGGTGGTGGCGTTGCTTGCAGGCGGTCTGTTTGGCGCAGTTTGGGGCGGCTTGGTTGGCTATCTGAAAGCAAAGCGTGGCATTAATGAAGTCATTTCTTCTATCATGTTGAATTTTGTTGCTCTTTATCTCAGTCACTATTTGATTCGGCTCTTTATGGATCAGCCGGGAACGCAACGGTCGGCATTAATTAAGGATTCCGCAAGTATTACAATTGGCTGGCTGTCTCAACTGTTGAATGGTGCACGTGTCCACTGGGGCTTTTTCATTATGTTGGCGATGGTTGTTTTCTATCATATCTATGTGAATCAAAGCAGACCGGGCTATGAAATTCGAGCGGTGGGGCTTAACCCCTTTGCATCAAAATACGCTGGGATGAAGGTTCCTTCTGTGATGATTCGTTCTATGATGCTGTCCGGTCTGATTGGTGGTTTGATTGGCAGCTTTGAAGTATTGGGTGTATTCAATTATATTGCAATCAGCTCAACAACATCCGGGATTGGTTTTGATGGGATTGCAGTAGCTTTATTAGGCGGCGGCTCCGGATTAGGTATTCTGCTGTCTGGTAGTTTGATTGGTCTGTTAACGTATGGCGCACAGGGAATGAGCTTCGGAGCAGGGGTTCCGAGAGAAATTATCAACATGGTGATTGCATTTATTATCTTCTTTGTTGCCGCTTCGGGAATTGTTAAGCGCTTTTTAGGATTGTTTCTCAAAAAGAAACTGGCAAAGGAGGAAAGCTAAATGGATATTTTAGCAAATTTATTTAATGGTATGCTGGTTTTTTCAACACCGTTAATCTTTGCCGCACTTGGAGGAATGCTGTCTGAGCGGGTAGGTGTGACGAATATTGGAATTGAAGGTTTTATGGTTTCAGGCGCTTTTTCTTCAGCGATAACTGCTTATTATGCAGAACAAAACGGGCTGGGAAGCCTAACTCCTTGGCTTGCTTTATTGGGAGCATTTATCTTTACGGTGATTTTTTCCAGTCTTCATGCAGTTGCTGTGTTGAAATATCATGCAGATCAAGTCGTCAGCGGTGTGGTTATTAATATGCTGGCAACAAGCTCGACATTCTTTTTGGTCAAAATGATTTTTGATGGTTCGGCAGAAACACCGATTATTACGCACGTATTAAAAAAGATTCGCATTCCAGTGTTAAGTGATATTCCAATTTTAGGTAAAGCACTGTTTAATGCGTATCCAACTACGTATGTGGCGTTAGGGTTGGTTGCCCTGCTGTTCTTCATTTTCTTTAAAACACCATTGGGATTGCGTCTGCGGGTAATCGGGGAAAATCCAAGCGCCGCTGCTACTGCTGGTGTAAATGTGATGAAAATCAAGTATTTGACAGTTATTCTTAGCGGCTCTGTGGCGGCCTTGGGTGGAGCGACCATTGTTTTGACATCCAACAGCAATTTTGCATTCAATACAATTTCGGGACAAGGCTACATCGCTCTGGCAGCAGTTATTTTTGGTCGTTGGCACCCTGTTGGAGTAATGGGAGGAGCGCTCTTCTTCGGTCTGGCTCAAGCTGTGAAGGACCAGTTTCAGATTTTTGATTTTGCGGCGGCAATCCCGAACGAATTCTTCTATGCACTGCCCTATCTTTTGACACTGCTGGTCTTGTTGATTGCGGGTGGAAAAACAAAGGCTCCCGGTGCTTTGGGGGAGCATTATGATGTTGGAAAACGATAGAAGGAGCTGTTTTTTTGAAAAAATTTCTTGAGAGTAGGTTCCATCTTGAAGATGAGCAGACAACTGTCCGTAAAGAAGTTTTGGCTGGAATTACAACATTTGTAGCAATCTCGTATATCATTGCAGTCAACGGATCAATATTGAGTATGGCAGGAATGTCTTATGAGTGGGTGACGCTTTCAACTGCCTTGACAGCCTTTATTGGCTGTATGCTGATGGCTTTTGTGGGGAACTCTCCTCTAGTGGTTGTGCCCGGAATGGGAGATAATGCATTTTTTGTTTTTGTTCTGGTGGCTTCCTTTGGGCTCACTTGGCAACAGGCTTTGGCGGCAACACTGATAGCAGGAGTGCTCTTTTTAGTGATAGCAAATAAGAAAGTGACTAATTATCTAATCGAGGTCATTCCAAAATCAATGATTGCTGCCATGTCCGGTGGGATTGGGATGTTCATTGCCTTTTTAGGATTTAAGAACAGCGGTATTATCATTGGTGACGAGGCTACCTTTGTCCGCTTGGCTGACTTAAGAGAGGCTGTTCCTTTAGCTGCTGTTATCACTCTGATTATTATGGTGATTCTTTTTCTAAAAAATATAAAAGGAAATTTTTTGATTGGCATTATTTTGGGCACACTAATTGCCGCTGTTTTTGGTCTGGTGGATTTTTCGGGAATAGGACAAGGGGCAGTTTCCTTTAGTGGATATAGCAGTCAGCTGCTTGCCTTTGATTTTTCAGCAGCTGCGAGCTTTAATTTTTGGATTGCTGTTTTTTCGTTGACAATGATGATTGTTTTTCAAAATATGGGTGCTCAGCTGAGTATGCTGCCGGAAAAAGAGAAATTTCCAGTTTCTTTTCGGATCAATGCACTGTCAGTGATTATTTCAGCAATATTAGGTACCTGTGCAACGACCTCGGCAGCAGAGAATGCTGCGGGATTAGCAGTCGGAGGCCGTACCGGGTTGACATCGTTTGTAGCTGGAATATTATTTTTACCGGCTATACTACTGGTCCCACTCTTTAGAATTATTCCACAGAGTGCTATCTCACCTGTACTGATAATTGTAGGTTGTTTAATGGTGATGAGTGTGAAGGATGTCTTGTGGGGAGATTTTAGTGAAGCATTTCCGGCGTATTTGATGATGGTGATTATGCCCTTGTCTTTCAACGTAGCGAACGGTCTGGCTTTTGGCTTTATTGCGTATCCGCTGGTTAAGTGTGTGATGGGGAAAAGCAAAGAGGTGAAACCGTTAATGTATCTACTATCAGCTTTATTTCTGATTTATTTTATTTTGGGAAGCGGCTGAAAAATGGAAAGGATGAGTATGAAAATGATGAAAAAGAGATTAGTTGTATCAATGCTGGCGGTTGTAATGGTGTTTGCAGGCTGCAATAAAGCCAATGACGATACTTCGTCACCAGCTGCTGATGAAAAGGGTGAGGTAACCATCTATTTGACACGTCACGGGGAGACGATGTTCAATGTCTTGGGAAAAGTTCAGGGCTGGTCAGACACGCCATTGACTGAGGAAGGCGAACAGATAGCGGTTGATTTAGGCAAAGGTCTGGAAGGGGAAATCACCTTTGCAGCTGCTTATTCCAGTGATTTAAAACGGGCATATGATACTGGCGTGTCTGTACTAAAAGGAATTGGACAAGAGGATATCGAGGTGCAACAGCTGGCAGGATTACGGGAGTCCTGTTGTGGTCAGTTTGAAGGAGAGTCGTTGGAGACTGTAGGTGACAGTCAAGTAGCACAAACAGAATACAAAGACTATGAAGCGTATGAAAAGGCAGTAAGAAAAGATGACGAAGATACTTGGTCATGGTTTGCCAATGCGCATTATCATGCCGACCAATCAGGCTATGCAGAAAAACCGGAAACAGTGAAAAAACGAATGACAGAAGCAATCATGGAAATTGCAGAGGAACAGAGTGAAAATGGTGGTGGAAATGTTCTGGTGGTTAGTCATGGCATGTCAATCAATATTATGCTGTCGGGCATGACAGATAAATACACCGGCGAATCCTTGAAAAATGCCAGTGTAACAAAAATTCATTATAAAGATGGCGAGCTGGATGTAGAATCTATTGGAGATATGTCCTATCTTGAAAAAGTTGAAAAAGAGTAATATATAGGTATTTGCATGGAATCTAAGGAGAGGGAGGAATAACCCTGTCTTTAGATTTCTTTTTTTGAATCCGGCAAAAAGCTGTGCAAATGGCTCATTAAGTCTTTTTATGAATAATTGTATATAATTGACTATAGATAGAGTAAAATTGTTTTGTAAGCATATATATTTGTTGTTGAAAAAGCTGTTCATGAAAGGAGAGAAAAATGAAGCTGATTTTAGAGAATATCACAAAAAGGTTTAACGAGAAAGTCGTTTTGGAGAACGCTGATTTTACGTTTGAAACAGGGAAAATATATGGATTATTAGGGCGTAACGGAGCAGGAAAAACAACGTTGTTTAATTGTATTTCGCGAAATTTAATTCTTGATGAGGGAACAATTGGTATCGAGGAGGCAGGTGAACTTGATGAGAATTATGAAAATACAGCAATCGGCTTTGTTTATACGCAACCGCATTTGCCTGTATTCATGACAGCCTATGAATTTATCAAGTTTTTTATGGAGATTAACAGCGCAAGAATTTCGGAACCGAAAACACCAGAAGAATATCTGGATTCTGTGGGTATCGAGCGTGATGACCAACATCGGTTACTAAAGGACTTTTCCCATGGAATGCAAAATAAGGTTCAGATGTTAGTTTCGTTAATGGTGCAACCGCCTGTCTTGTTGCTGGATGAACCGCTGACCTCTTTTGACGTAGTAGCTGCTCACGAGATGAAGGAGCTAATCTTACAAATGAAGTCGAAATCCATTGTAATTTTTTCAACACATATTTTACAGCTGGCTCAAGACCTTTGTGACGAAATTGTCCTGCTTCATCATCACAAGCTGAATAAGGTTGATTCAGCAAGAATTCATGACAAAGGCTTTGAAGAGGAAATCATTGAGCTGTTATCGGATAAAGGAGTGCTAGATGAATCTAAAGAAAAAGAGGTGCAGTCATGACTCTTTTTACAGCTTATCTAAAGGATTACTGGTATTACAAAAGAGTTGGGATTGCCAGTAAGGTTAATGGGCTAATCTACTATTTTCAAAGAATTCCATTTATTGGTAAATTCATTCCTCAAACAATTTATAAAACCTACGGTATCAAACAGGCTTTGTCGGTTTTAGGTGTGATATTCAGCTATGTTACCAGCTTTGCTGCGAAATTCTTTTGGCTGGCACTTTATTACGGTGCAGCAATTTTGTTAAGTGGTATGGGAATCACAGGAGAAAAAATCGAATTTTTTAACCAGCAAATATTTCTTTCTGGCTTGTTTTGCTGGTGGCTGTTTGTACCTGTTTTTCTTGGGTTTTATAATGGGTACGCATTTTCAGCACATAAACCATTGGTTGATTTTATCGATCAATTTAATTTGTCTCGAACCATTGTTGTTAGAGGGCATATGATTATGGATGTTGGCATACAAGGCCTGGCATATATACCCGCAGGACTTGTTTATGGTGCATTGCTTGGTCGTCCGATAGAGGTGTTGTTATTCATCTTGTTTACCTATTGGGGCTTCAACTATCTGTTTCTGTACTTGGGTCGATTTCTATATACCTTGCATTTATCAAAAAAAATGCGTTGGGCTTTAGGTAGTGTCGTTGCTGTCTTCATTTTTGCGGGAACTGGGCTGATTTATTGGCAGCAGCTCGTGATTCCGATTGCTTCAGCGTTTGTTTCCTGGCTTGGTGTTGTCTTGTTTGGTCTGCTTTTTGCTATCGGTACGTATCTGCTTCTTCATTTTAAGCAGGAAAATGAGTATCTGCTGTATTGGATTAATCAGGCAACCGTAACGCTGGATCAAGCAAAAAACCAGACGAGTAAAAATAGTTACATCAGTGAAGGTTTGGCGATGCAGAGAAAGCTTGAGATATCTAATGAGGGTGAGTATAGTCACCTGCAAGGAAGTCAGTATCTGAATGCTCTGCTTTTCAGTCGTTATCGTACAATTTTGAATAAGGCGCTGCGTTTGAGATTCTTAGGGATTGCTGCTGCATTGGTTGCTGTGATAGGTGCTAGTCTATTTGGACTTTTTCGTTCTGTGACAGCTCATGAGATGACAGCGACCTTACCGATACTTTTCTTTCTGATGTATTTGATGACCTTCGGGAAAAAGGTCGTGCAGATGGTTTTCGTTAATTGTGACGTCTCAATGCTGTATTATCCTTTCTACCGTGAAGCAGGTACAATTATCAGCGGCTTCAATTATCGATTTAAGCAGACACTTTTTTATAATGGGCTGCTGTCGATAGGGATTTTCAGTGTTTATTTGTTGCTGAGTGTGCTGAACAATTTCTTTTTAACTTGGAACTTTTTTGCCGTTCTATTTTTACTGCTGCTGGCATTATCTGCATTGTTTTCTTTTCACGAATTGTTTATCTATTATCTCATTCAACCGTTTACAGGAGATATGGAGGTAGTCAGTCCACTGTATAAAATCATTTCAGGTGTTTTCTACTGGATATCCTATATGAATGTTCAGGTTCGCTTTACCGGTTTTTATTATGCACTGACTGTTTCCGTGCTGAGTCTATTATACGTTGGCATCGGTTTTATTGTAATCTATAAAAAGGCGCCGCAGACCTTTAAGATTAAGGGCTAAAAGGAAATGACAATGGAATAGCTCACTTGCTGAAAATAGAGAGAAATATAAAAAATGAAGTGAGCTATTGAGGTAAATAGCCAATCATGACAGTATTTGTCGTTCTAGCATGTGTCTATTGTCTGTGTTGATGTATTATTGATTAGATTTTTTTAGGTTGCTAATTCAGTTTGAATAGATGGAAAGGATGGGATTCTAAATGTATCCCGTCTTTTTTTGCATCATTCGAGCACCTTTCCGGCATATCGTAAAGGAGATAATCTTTTAGATTTCAGACCCGGACACCCCTTTATTTTCGTTTTTAATAAAATTATTAAATTTTGTTTATTTTTGAGATAGTTATTCTGGTTTTTATGTGTTATTATTCAATTGTTGTGTATGAATTATTTTCTATTAGAGTTGTTAAAAGCTCTTTGTAAAAATGGGAACGATAGATTTCATTAGGGTGAGGGATAATTATGATTAGATTGACGAGTGTTGAAAAATCTTATTCTTCTGGGGAAAAGAAGATCAAAGTAAGTAATGATGTGAGCTTGACAGTGAGGGAAGGAGAGTTTGCGCTTTTTGTTGGTGAATCCGGTGCGGGAAAATCAACAATCTTAAATATTATCAGCGGTTTAGAAAAACCAGATTCCGGCAGTGTTAAAATCAGGGGAAATGATGTGAGTCGATATACGGAAAATGAACTGGCTGATTTTCGAAAAGAGCAGGTGGGATTTGTTTTTCAATTCTATAACTTAATTCCCAATCTGACAGTAAAGGAAAATGTTGAATTAGCTGCTAGGATGAAAGAAAACAGCCATGATACAAAGCAAATATTGAAAATTGTTGGGCTGGAGCATCGGCTAAACAGCTTTCCAAGCCAGCTTTCCGGGGGAGAGCAGCAAAGAGTGTCGATTGCTCGAGCCATTGTTAAAAAACCAGATATTTTATTGTGTGATGAACCAACAGGAGCGTTGGATCAGCAAACTGGAAAGGATGTTTTAGCTTTGCTTCAACAGCTTTCCGTAGACAATGGAATGACCATTTTAATGGTTACCCATAATAGAGGGCTAATACCTATGGCTAATCGAGTGTTCGAAATTTCAGATGGAAGAGTACAGAAGGAAACCAAAAATGAAAAACCAACGTTTGTTTCTTCGCTGGAATGGTGAGTAGGTAACATGAAGCAAATACTGAGAAAAGATTTATTAAGGGAAATTAAGTATTCATTTATGCGTTTTGTATCGATTGCTGCGTTGATTGCTTTAGGCACTTCTTTTTTTATTGGGTTGAAATCAGCGGCACCGAATATCTTAGCAACAGGAAGCAGCTATTTTGACAGATTTCATTATTATGATGCACGCATGATTTCTGCTGACGGCATCACAGAAGATCAAGCAGAAGCATTTCAGAAATTAGATATCGTAGCAAAGGTTGAGCTTAAGCAAATGGTTCATCAAATCATTGAGCCTAGCGGACTTACAATAGAGATGGACACATTTGAGGATGGGCAATATGAGCTTATTAAGGGAAGAGAGCCTAAAGCTGCAAACGAGATTCTTTTAGATGAGAAAGCACAAGAGTATTTTGCCTTAGATGAGTTTGTAACTGTTGGTGGAGCACCGAATGAGGAGCAGAAAATTTTTAAGGACTCAGCATTCAAGGTTGTTGGTTTTGCCAACTCCTATCGGTTTATCAGCAAGAATAATCGAGGAATTACGACTATTGGAAATGGTGAGCTCACTCTTTTTGGCGCCGTTCTTTCTTCTTCTTTTTCTGAGCAAGGATATAATGTATTAGATATTCAACTAACCGAGGAATTTCGTAATAAGGATCGATTTAGTGAAAGCTATTCAAATCAGCTGGCTGAAGCAAAGCTGATGCTTCACGAAATGAGGCTTGAACAGCAGGAAGAAATGAAACAAAGTTTTGAAGAGGAGCTATCCGAGAAGGAAGCACAGCTAGAATCAGAAAGGAAAGATGTTGAGGCGCTGATTAGTCAACTGGACGGTCAAATCAAAGAGGCAACCATTTCTATGGCGAATCTTCCAAGTGACATGTCACAGCTGCCCGCTGATTCGATTCAACAACCAACGAATGATATCATCGCTGAATTAACTGCAGAGCGCAATAAAGGCTTGGAGGCCAAGTCTCAGCTTGAAGAAAAAGAAAAAGAGCTGGCTGATGTTCGAAACGCTTATAGAGAACCAACCTTTGATTTACAAGGAATTGATGAGACTGTAACGTTTAGTAGTTTCAAGGAAAATATCCAATGCTTAGATGCTTTAGGAAATATTTTGCCAATCATTTTCTATTTTGTCGCTTGTCTGATTACAGTGTCGATTATTACTCGTATGATTGACCAAGAACGCAAACAGATAGGAACATTAAAAGCGTTAGGAGTAAAGTCACATCTAATTATCAGAAAATACAGTACCTATAGTTTGTTGTCAGGCAGTGCCGGCTTTGCTATCGGGCTATTAATTGGCTGTTTTCTTTTTCCGACTCTGCTAATCAGACTTTATTCCCCCTTATATATTTTTAAAGAGTATGACTTAATTATATATTGGCCGCTAGTAACGATTGCAGGGATTGCCAGTCTATTGTCAATAGTCATTATTCCGTACTTCTTTTATCGAAACACACTGAAAAGTCCGCCGCTTCATTTAATGCGGAGAAAGCCCCCGGTTAGCGGAAAAGCAATTTTTTTAGAAAAGCTTCCTTTTTTTTGGAATCGGTGTTCTTTTTCAGCGAAAATGGGGTTACGAAATATTTTCAGGTATAAAATGCAGATGTTGCTGCTTTCTATTGGAATTACAGGATGTATGGTGTTATTGGTTACCGGTTATGGCGCAAGAGAAGCAGTCTCCCTTTTACAGGAACAGCAATTCGATAAAGTTCTAAACTATGATATGATTACTGTTTTTCATACAAATGCTAATGCGGAAGAGAAGTCTAGTTACCGACAGCTCACACAATCTAAAGAGCTGCAGACGCTTGGAACTATTCAAGAAAAATGGGAAACGAGTTTGAAAAATGGAAAAAGTGTCCAAATAAATACGATTGTTCCCATCTCTGAAAGCAAAAAAAATCAGTTGTCTGAGTATATTAAGCTAACAGACAGTATAACGAAGCAGCCGATAACCATTAGTCCAAAGGATGCTGTTGTTACTGAAAAACTGGCTCAGCTCTTGAACATAACGGTCAATGATCGTTTGAAAATTAAAAATTCTGCAAACGAAGATGTTGAGGTAACCATCACTCATATCGCCGATAATTATTATTTGCATTATCTTTATTTGGGTACAGAAATCTATAAAAATCAAATTAGCGAAGAGCTTTTGCCAAACATGGAGCTGATTAGGTATGATCGGCTTACAACAGAGGATAAAGTAAAAATTCTTGAAGAGAAAGCATTAACATCACTTACAACAGTGGATCAAATGAGTGAACAAATGACGGAGCTGACCGCTCAGCTTGATCGATTAATTGCTATCGTTATTATTGCTGCAATCGTTTTGGGGATAGTGGTTATTTACAATCTATCCTATATTAATATTCTGGAACGAAAGCAGGAATTATCTGTTGTTTATGCAATGGGCTATCGACCACTTAAACGAACATTCTACATTTTTAGAGAAATGATTATTTTGGGAGTTTTATCGATGTTAATCGGTTATGGCGTTGGTGTGCCTATCTATCAGCTTATCATGAAGCAGCTTGAGCTTGAATTTTTAAAATTTCCGGAGCCGATATATTGGCAGATTTTTCTGCAATCCTCCGTTACTTTAGTCGTTGTTTTTTGTATTCTTCTTATCCTAATGCATTATAAAATTGGAAAAGTAGATGTTTTGGGTGCATTGAAAGACCGAGAATAACGTGTGGTGAATACCGAAAAGGGCTAAGTAGACAGAGCATGAAAAGAAGGAGTGGAAGAACACATCCTTCTTTTTTTCTCTGCTATTTATTTTTTTACAGAAATAAAATTCTAAAAAAGCTTTACAAGCCAAAAAATCAGTGATACAATAAATTCAAGTTAAAGGTAAAAAATACCTAAAATAAACTGAAAAAAGATTTGATAGTCTTCATTGGTTTTTTCTTTTAAATAATTAAAGGTAAATTTTACCTAAAAAGGAGTGGCGAAAATGAGGAATAAATTAACAGGAACAAATATAGGTGTATTTTTTGGGACGTGGGCACCCATGCATATTGGCCATATTTCAGCAGTACATCAGGCAAAACGATTATGTGATGGTGTGATTCTGGCAGTTAGCGGCTATGACGGAGATCGAGGAGATCAGATTGGTCTAAGTCTGGAAAAGAGATTTCGCTACACCAGAGAAACTTTTAAAGAAGATGAACTGATAGCTGTCGATAAAATTGACGAGACAGCAATTCCCCGTTATCCACAAGGCTGGCTGCCATGGCTTGAAATGCTGGAAACAGTGATTAGTAAAAACTGTGAAGCAAGCGAAATGACAATTACCATTTTTGTCGGGGAAAAAGAGTATGTCGAGAAGCTTAATGAACTGCGTCCTACGTGGAAGGTTGTGCTAATTGATCGACAGCTGCTGCCAATTTCAGCAACACTTATCCGAGAAAATCCTTTGAAATACTGGCAGAAAATTGCCCGTCCATTTAGAAGACACTTTAGCAAAAATATTCTAATTGCGGGTTCAGCATCAGGAGGGAAAACAACGTTAGTTAAGGATTTGGCAAGAAGCTATGGAAGTCCTTTTTCATTGGAATATGCTCGGCATTATCAGCAAAAGTACAATGTACTTGATGAAGAGCTGAATGCAAAGGATTATGTATATTTATTGGCTAATCAGTATCGTCAGACTTCGAATGAAATTGAAGGAACAGCCAATAACGGACTTGTATTTGCAGATACAAACAGTACAGTTACTAAGGCTTATATGGATTGGTACCTAACAGCTGATGAACAGGAAGCACAAAGTAAGGAAAAAACACTGGTTCAAAAAGAGGAATTCGAGGCACTAAATCGGCAATATGCAGCAACGGTGCAGCAGGAAAAATGGGATATTATTTTTATCGTTCCACCTGTGACGAAATATGTCGACGATCATTTTCGAGACATGACAATGGCAGAAGAGAATATTCGTTGGGCCTTTCACGAACATCTGCTCCGGCTGTTTGAAGAAGCCGGATTGGGAGATAAGGTTGTCTTATTGGAAACAGAAATGACTTCAGCTGACCCTCAAGGCTTTTATAGCAGGTATCAGCTGGCTCAGGATAAAATTGCAGAGATATTGGATATAACTGTTTGGTAACTAACAAGAATAATTTGTTTTTTATAAATGAGAAGGAGTGGACAGAATGGAAGCAGTGAAAGGGATTAAATATTGGGCAATGGAAAGATTACAGGGAAGCTATTGGAAAAACAGAGGGAAGGACATAGTGAGTAATCTTTCGATGCTTACAGCACAGGCGAAAGCACTTGGCATGAAGGGTCTTCTAGCCGCGTTAATCAAAGATATTTTCTTAGGCTGGAAACCGTTGGAAGTAGTTTATTTATTGGTATTAGTTGGGATTCAGATTGGTGTCTACATCAAACAGCCGGATAGTTTTTTAGGAATGATTGCCGGCGCAACAGGAATTATCAATGTGATTTTCGTGACAAAGGGAAAAATCAGCAATTACTTTTTTGGTCTGATCAATGTTGTCATTTATCTTTATTTAAGTGTTATTAGCGGTTTTTATGGCGAAGTGTTGACATCTATCTATTTTTTCCTGATGCAATTTACAGGAACCTATCTATGGCTTCTAAATTTAGATAAAAAAGAAGATGATAAAGATGAGCTGGTCTATGTGAAGCCTAAGAAGCTTTCTTTTGCAGGCTGGGTAAAGGCGGTTATCGGTATGATTTGTATCTGGGGCATATTCGGACTGATTTATCGCAGCATTGGGGCAAACCGTCCCTTCCGAGATTCTGTAACCGACGGAACAAATTACGTTGGACAGTGGCTGATGAATGGTTCCTTTTCAGCACAATGGCTATTTTGGATTGCTACGAATGTATTCAGCATCTATTTGTGGTGGGGAGCCAGTCTGGAAATGGTCGTCATGTATTGGGTATTTCTAATTAACTCGATTGTAGGATATATTCGTTGGAGCATTAAAAGCTGAACGAGCTCGGTCAGTTTCTGAATAATAAGGAAAAGCGGCAGAAGAGGAGTGTTCTTCCTCAATGCCGTTTAGACTTATTATTGAGGAAACTAGCTCGTAAAGCTGGATAAAAGTAAAAGCTGAACGAGCTCGGTCAGTTTCTGAATAATAAGGAGAAGCGGTAGAAGAGGAGTGTTCTTCCTCAATGCCGTTTAGACTTATTATTGAGGAAACTAGCTCGTAAAGCTGGATAAAAGTAAAAGCTGAACGAGCTCGGTCAGGTTCCGAATAATAAGGAGAAGCGGTAGAAGAGGAGTGTTCTTCCTCAATGCCGTTTAGACTTATTATTGAGGAAACTAGCTCGTAAAGCTAGATAAAAGTAAAAGCTAAATGAGCTCGGTCAGTTTCTGAATAATAAAGAAAAGTAGCGGAAGGAAAAAACTTTTTTTACAATATTTTCCATCTTGCTAGATTACCTAAAAAATACTTAGCAAAATAGATTGACCTCAGAAGTCTGGTAGCATAAGCTTAAATTAATAAGCAGTTAAAATGAACTAAAAGTGAGTGGATAAGATGAAATTCAAAGAATATGCGGAAGAAAAAAAGTATTATGAGCAAGAAGCAAGTCAGGAAGAATTCTTGAAGTGGTATCAAAAGCAAGACCTTCCGAAATATGAAAAGCCTTCTGTAACTGTTGATAATGTGATTCTTGGCTGGGATGAGGAAGAGGTCAAGCTGCTGCTGATCAAGCGTAAGGCCAACCCCTTCCGAGATCATTATGCCCTTCCGGGAGGGTTTGTCGATAAGAAGGAGGACACAACAGAGGCTGTATTAAGAGAGGTTCAGGAAGAGGTCGGCATTACTTTAGATGAAAGCTATGTAGAACAATTGAAGACGATTGCCACACCTAATCGAGATCCAAGAGCCTGGACAATTACCGTAGCCCATTTGACCTACTTACCTGATATGCAGGCTGTGAAGGTTACTGCAGGAGATGACGCAAGAGAGGCACATTGGGTCACGTTGAGAGCAGATAGAGAAGGAATACCTCATCTCTTTTTTAAAGGAGAAGAAATTCCATTGGAAGAGTTAGCATTTGACCACAAAGAAATTATTTGTGAAGCAGTTCATCGGATCAAGAATCGTTTGGATTACATACCGACAGTTTTACAGATTTTAGGAACGACATTTACTCTGACTGAAGCAAGAAAGGTTTATAGTAAGTTTTTAGGTGTAGAGCTGGATGAATTGGATAATAGCAATTTTCGTAAAACCCATGGAAAGTTTTTTACAGAGATAGGCTTTGAGACAAAGCCGGTAAAGGGCAGACCGAGAAAAGTGTATAAGCTGAAAAGCCTTACCTAGTAAAAGAGTGCGAAGGCGATTAAAAAGAACAGCAATGAATGGAGTTCTTGTTTCTACTATATTAATAGTAGAAACATTAGCAGAAGTACCAAAGGTGGGATACAGAATGGCTATGTTATCCTTAGGGTCTCCTCTATGAAATCTCTATTAGGAAAATGAAATGTTATTAAAACAAAAAGACTAGCTAAAAAATATTAGCTAGTCTTTTTGCTTTTTTTGATATTAAAAAAATAAGATAAATTATATGGACATATAATAATTTCTGTTATATTATTAATTTTATGATGATTATTCTCTTTATATAAATTATTTTTTCTTATATGAAACGAGTATAGGAAAAAATGTGAAAAATAGATTGTTGTATCCGCTCGTTTATTCAATTCTTTATTCATTTTAACGTATTAATTAGAAATAGTCTACACCAAAAAAAGAATTTTTTCGATATTTTTATCGTATTAATGATAAAATTATTTTTCTTTTTGGGTGAAATGGCAATAAATTCAACAATAGGATGAAAATAACACAGAATAATTACATATATTTTTAAGCCGTCAGATAAGCCGTCATTTTTTTTCGGAGAGGATGTTATTTTATGAGCAGAAGAGGAGAAAACATTTATAAAAGAAAAGACGGTCGTTGGGAAGGCAGATACATCAAAGCAAGAGATGAACAAGGAAAAATTGTTTATGGTTATGTGTATGGGCGCAAATATACAGCGGTTAAACAAAGGCTCGCTGAGCTGAAAGTACAGTATATTGCCAGCTATGGAAGTTTGAAAATCTATGAGGGAACCTTGGAGCAGTGGCTTTGGTTTTGGCTAAATGGACCTATGAGGAGCAGAATCAAGGTTTCGACCTACTCAAGCTATCAGCTTAGGATAAGAAAATATATCCTGCCATTTCTTGGTCAAATCAAGCTGATTGATTTAAAGCCGAACCAAATTCAGGCATTTGTCACACATTTAGGAGACAAACAGATTTCCAGCTCTTCGATTCGTTCAATTATTACCGTATTGAAAAGTGCGTTGAATCAAGCCGTGGTCGACAATCACCTATTGAAAAATCCCTGTCAGAATATCGCCATCAAGAAAAGCGATGTAGATGATGTCAGAGCGTTGACAAAGGAGGAACAAAAACGAATAGAGCAGGCTGCACTACAGGAACCAACCTGTTCCCCAATCATAGTGGCCCTTTATACGGGGATGAGAATCGGGGAAATCAGCGGCTTGAAATGGTCGGATATTGATTTCAAAAATGGGCGAATAGCGGTTAATAGAACCTTGTATCGTACGACTCTTGATGACAAAAGAGGGAAAACACAGATAGTTATTGATTTGCCAAAGACCAAATCCTCCAAAAGAATGATTCCAATTGCCGGGAATTTGAAAGAGTATCTATTAAGTAAAAAAGCGGCAGCCGTATCTGATTATGTGATATCCTGCCGAGAACATTTTGCTGAACCACGACTAATCAACTATCGTTTTAAAAAGACCTTGAAAAATACCGGGTTGGATCATATCCATTTCCATATGCTGCGGCACACATTTGCTACACGCTGTATCGAGCAGGGGATTGATATCGTAACAATCAGCAAGCTGTTGGGGCACTCCTCGACAAAAATGACCCTTGATGTTTATGCAGATTCTATGTGGGAGAATCGTTTGGAAGCCATTACCCTTATTGACAGCCAATTGAATAGTAACTAATTAAAAACCAAGCTCAGCATTTGTCGCTGAGCTTGGTTTTTTTATGTATAAAAGGAAAGCGTCGGGTTTTGTTTATTGACTGCTGTCTATTTCGTTTACGTCGTCAAAAAATGGTCAGATAACTATCAGGTTGTTATTAAAGCAGAGTTGGTTGGCATTTTTCCTATACTCGTTTCATATAAGAAAAATGCAAAAGAATAGTATACAAGTACAAGCAACAAATTCTTCATCCGTGTAAAACTCATATATGCTGACCGCCAAATAAGCACAATATGACTGTTGTTATCCGCTGACTTATTTAGAGTATAACCTATAAAGGGTCTTTTTGTGGAGTCAAAACTCTTGTAGGCAATGCTGAAGTGATGAGGTTAAGGAGGAGATAGGATGTATCACATTGGCTATTTGGTTTCAAAAAATCAAAAAAGTGAATATATTGATCGTTTTTTGGATGATCAATTATACAATTTCCATGAAATCGGAGAAGATGAGTTATTTGATTATTCTTCGCTAGATGGGCTTGTACTGGAAGAAACAGATTCAAATATTAATTGGGTGTGCAGCTTGCTGATGAAGCTTAAAGAACGTTCTGATTTACTAGTTTGGGTATTGTCCCCTGAGGTAATTGTTCCAAAATCAATTCGACTTGTTTATTTACAGCTTGGGGCAAACGGAGTGGCAGATAGTTCGGATGACTTCGATGAGTTCAGCTTGATTGTAAGAAACACGCTGGAGCGCTGCAAAGATACTGGTAGAGCGTTACCGAGCAAAACAGCGATTGAAAAGGAAGAGACACATGATTTTCAATTACTTCCTAAAAATTTGAGTGTGGTTTTAGAAGACGGAAAAGAAGTAGAGCTGACAAAGCTGGAATTTATGGTTATCCAGTATTTGCATCGACATGCTCAGGAAACTGTTACGTATGAAGAAATCTACGAGAATGTCTGGAAAAGCGGTGAACCTTGCAGGTATCGTGTAAGCAATATGATTTTCCATTTAAGAAGAAAGATTGAAAAGGATGAAAAGGAACCAAGATATATTAAAAATGTCCGTTCCTTGGGATACAAGCTTGTCATTTAATAGGGGAGGGAGGAGTAGAACGATGTATCGATCAGACTACAAAATCTGCCGCGAAACTGGCTAATTCACACACACAGCCAGGAGGGAGGAAATACCTAAAGTTTCAGGCAAAAAACACTTTACAAAAATTTAGGAGGAGAACAGTTTGAAAAAGACAAACATTCTTAAAAAAGGAATTTTAACGCTAGCTGCAACATTTGCACTTGGTGCAGTTGCAACATTAGGTGTGGAAGGAGTTCCATTCTTGGCACCTCAAGGCGTTGAAGCGGCGGCTAGTACGGTTCAAGTAGGTACAGTTGGGGAGTTTGAAGCGGCACTGAAGGATTCAAATGTCAATGTAATCGTCGTGACTTCTAGCATTTCATTCAACAAAAACATTACAAATATTCCAAACCGTGATGTTGAAATCCGTGGAAGAAAAGGACAGGGCGTTATTATCAACTCAGGTCACTTTTCAATTTATGGAAAACAAAACACTAAAGGTAGAAACACACTAACTATCAAAAATGCACGTATTATCGGTGACAGTGGCGATGGCCGCTTCTTCACAGGCGGATCCGGAAACGGTCCTTCAAGCTATGGTTGGGATGTTGTTGCTCAAAACGTAAACTATGATGGTGCTCGTTTTGTTCATTTGAGCGAAGGAAAATTAACCTTCGAAGGTAACAACGTAATCAATACAAGAGCTGAAAATGCTTGGGTACATGATTTGGAATTTGCAGCTGATTCTGTTTATACAGGAACTGCAGCAAACCGTGATCATTCTCAATTCTCAGCTTTCTACTTCAATGGTGCTTTGATTAATGGTAAAGCAACTGGTGAAGTAACAATTGGTGAAAATGCAAAAGTAAACGTAAAAATTGGACCTCAAAGTACAGTGAACTATTACTACCCAGTATTCTACGACAAAGTAGATACAGTAACATTGAAGCCTAAAGCAGAATTGAACGTTGATGCAGCGGGTGTTGCATTCCAATTCATTCCACGCGCAGATTATAAGAGTGGAAATCCTAGCTTGAACCTTGAAGAAGGAAGCTCTGCAAACTTCAACGGTCGCGGCGGCGGTAACTATGCGGCAATGAAACTGCAATATTACAACACAGAAGTAAACTTAGATGAAAACTCTTCATTAGTTGTTACTGGTAACAGTACAAAAGGTGTTATCGAGAGTGAATACAAAGGTGCTTCAATCAACTTAGAAAATCCTAAGAACTTTGAAGTAACAAACAACAAAGCAAATTCTAAATTATTCTACTCAACTAACACAACAATCAATGGTTTTGGTACAGGTGAAATTCTTGCTTGGAACCAACGTGGTGCAGTTTATCCGGAAGATCAAGATTACGGATTTGACGGTGGTAACTTCTCTATCAGCTTTGGTAAACTTTGCAACAGCCAAACATTATCAACATTTGGTAAAGGCGTAAAAGATATCAAGCTTGAAAACTATGGAAAAATCCAAATTGGCCAAGGGGTCAACTAATTTTTTCAATCATAAAGTGAGGAGGTTATGAGTTGAAAAGGAGAATATCAAAACGAAACCTGTTTATTCTATCTTTGACTTCCATCATTGCCTTTAATCTTATGTATTACTTTGGAACACAAGAGCCGCTTTCGGCGGCTCCTGTGTCTCTGGGATATGAAGATATATTAGCGAATTCTTCTGTCAATAAGGTTGGTAACAGCGGTTCAGATGTGGAAATTCCGGGAGATTACGGCTTTATGCTGAAGATTCAGGATGACACTACATATGAAGGAATCAATCCGAGTGAAGTGATACAGTACCGCAGCTCTCAATCCAATATCTATAGATTTGCGAAAGGCTCCAGCCTTGATCAAGGTGTTTGGATTCGAAATGCCGGATTTTATAATGGTAAAAAGATTGATGTTAAATTAGTTATTGATTCACTGAGCTTTCAAGAGTCGCCATATTTCAACTTCTTCGCTTTGAATCCGGGAGAGGCAAAAAATTCTGCACAGCTGCCAACAGGAAGTATCAGTACCTGGGAAGAAGCATACTTTATGGTGGGAAGTAGTAGTAGTGCACTGTCCGGATTTGCTGACAGATACAAAAAGGGTGATACTGCCGAATATCATTATGAGTTTTACGATCAGTCAGGGACACAAATCTCGATTAAAGGAAGTTGGAACTACAACAATATTAATAGTCTTAAGTCTGTAACTGTTCCATTTAAAAATGATTTTGGAAACATCTATGTAAAGCAGGATAGTTGGATTGGCTATAAAACGGACACACCTACAGCTGGTGAGTTGGAGCTTTACGGAGAAACACAAAATGTAAATGATGAAAAGAGCAGATTGACCTATTTATATTCAGGAAATAACTATGCAACGAATATGGTTTTCCGTGGTGACACAGATAACCGGATGGGGGTTCTTTACAGCAACGAATCTCTGGCGAGAATTGCTCCGGCCACACCGATTGTTATTGGTGAGAAAAACTCAGCCGGGCACACAGAGTCAGACTACTTAGAGTTGCGTTACTCCATTCTGCAAAATGTGATGGATAACAAGGTGGAAAACAGAAACAGCAGCGTGATAGTCAATACTGAAGTGCCGGACTTCTACTCGATTGATTCAATAAAAGTGTACGAATTCGGACGTTCAGAGGATGTCAGCGGTCGTTTCTATATAACAATTACGAACAACAAAGCAGTTTTAGAAGCGAGAGATCCTAAGTCTGATGCATTCAATGGTCAAATTTATGATATTCAGGTAGTTGCTAAAAAGAATAATCAATTCAGCTTTGATAAGGTACTGTACAACTACCAAACTGGTGATAGCAATGCTGATAACGGTCATATGGTTTTTGAAGAGGGCGGCATTAGAACATCTACTTCTTATAAGTATAATGATCCTACAAATGCAAGTGTTGTTAAATTTGAAGGAACATTGGCAGCTGATGTTGTTGATGGGCAATCTCAAGCAAAAGTCAGATATGACGGTGTTCCATCGGCAGATGCCAGAGAAAATGTCACCTATCCGGTGGGAACAGATTTTGGCAGTCTAACACGACAAGAAATCGAAGATACATTGATTGAAAATATTTCTGTTGATACAGGAAATTTTCCACTCGATGAAATAAAAACGATCAAAGTCGATGAAACACGATTGCCTGATACTTCTACTCCCGGAGAAAGAATCGTCTACGTTATTTTGACGACCAACCAAGGGGTCAGTACAACGGTTCCTGTTACAGTTACTCTGGGACAGGCAAGTGCTGATTTGACTGTTCGATTTGTTGATACAAGCGGAACTGATATTGTCGGCTACACGCCGGTTACACTCACTGATGTGATTGGAGAGACGGTAGATTTAACACGGGAAGATCGTGTAACGGATGTTCTGGATGCGCTGTATCTTGCTGGCTATGATGTCACAGTACCAGGAGGCCGACCTGCAAATGAAACAGCTGTAGAGTTTGTTGAAGGCGGATCAGAGGTTAAATACATCCTTAGTAAAGCAAGCAGTACGATAACGGTGGAATTTTATTATGTATCTAAGCAAGGTGTGGAAACAGCCATACAGGAGGTAGCTCCAGTTGTATTGACGAATAAAGAAGTTGCTACATCAGTTAACTTGACTCTGGAGTCTAGTGTAACTAATGCGATTTCTACAATTGTTGATACTGGGCGTTTCACGTTACTTGATACAGGACGTCCAAGTGATGAAACAGCCGTGCTTGTTGAACGTACAGCTAAAACAGTGAAATACATCTTTACCGGTCAATTGAAGTTAGAATCCGTACCAAGCTTGGATTTTAACAAGCAGTCAATTACAGTAACAGACGAGATAAAAGTAGACAACCCAAGTCTGATTGACAATGAAAACTACACTGCGGCGGATAATGTAGACAACAAAGATAAGCTGATTGTCTCGGATTATCGGAGTATGGCAAACGGCTGGACACTGTCTGTTAAGCTGTTGTCACCATTGCTTCCTGATGAAGCAAATCCAGATAATGCTTATGTATTGGCAGATGCAATCCGCTATAACACGGGTAGTGAAGAAGTGATTATTACAGAAGAGCTGCGAGATATTGTTTCCGAAACACACGAGGGGCAATATGATGTGAGTTCTACTTGGACTCCTTCAGGCAAAGGGTTCAAGCTGGAGCTTCCAGCAGGTGCAGTCAATAAAATGGGTAAGTATAAAGCAACAATGCAGTATGTGTTAGCGAACACACCATAGGATGGAGGAAGAAAAGAGATGAAAAAAAGAGTACCTGTATTACTGATTACTTCCTTCTTCTTGGTGTTGAGTTTAGTTGCTTCTTTTCCGGTAAGAGCTGCAGCAAATGGAAATGGCGGTTCAGTTCAAACAAACGGTGTTATCAGTTTCTATGATGAAACGATCGCATCTTCTTCAACTGACCCGACAGATTCATCTACAACAGATTCTTCGACTTCACAATCATCAACTACGGATTCAAGTACAGTTGAGAAGCCGGCTGGCGGTAAATTGCCTTCAACCGGTGAGCTAGTGAAGATGAGCCTGTCTATCAGTGGAGTTGCTGTTATTGCAGCTGTTCTGTTCTTCTTCTTCTGGAAGAAGCGAAAAGACAACAGTAAGAGAGAGGGGAATGAATAAATGAAGATAAAAAAACTGCTTCCAGCCGTTGTATTGTTTTCAACCTCCCTGCTCTTTTTCTGTGGCAAGACAGTTCAAGCAGAAGAAGGAGTCGACCAAGACGCAGTCATTGAATTTACAAACGGAGCAGAGATCGATTATATCGTAGACCCGGAAAACCCGGAAAATCCGGTTAATCCCGGAGAAAGTCCGAGTACATCAGGAAGGCTGAGGATTGATTTTGTTCCTCAACTTAATTTTTCCGCTAATCGTATTTCGGAGGAAGAAATCGCCTATCCAGTCAATGCACAACTGTTTTTAGATGACACAAGTCCGCGAGGAAACTTTATTCAAGTTTCTGATTATCGGACAACAGCAACAGCTCAAGGCTGGACGCTGCAAGTAAGGCAGGTAAGTCAATTTACAAATTCAAATACGACAAACAGTTCATTAAATGGAGCCGTATTGTCCTTTGATAAATCATGGACCAGCACACCAAATTCTACGACAGGTGCTCCCATTGTCTCCAGCGAAGTTATTCGTTTGAACAACATTGGCGATACCTATGTATTAGCTAAAGCTGAAAAGGACAGCGGAGCAGGAACCTGGAGTATTTCATTTGGTGCCTCCCCAGGGCACACAAACGGTCAAGCATCAACTTTGACCCCTAAGGTTGGGAAGGATGACGCGCCTGTTTTAGATGCGTCATTTAACAATCAGCAAGTCCATGAAAACAGCGCAATAAAACTAACTGTACCGCGAGGAACAACAGTCGATCCGGTACCCTATTCAACGGTGATAACTTGGATATTAGCCGAGTTACCATAAATATCATACACATTTATTAGGAGGAAACACAAATGAAATTGACAAACAAACTTTGCGGAGCTGCTTTATTGGCAGTAGCAGGAGTTGCGATTGCAGCACCAAATACGAAAGCGGTAGATAATCTTGAACACAGTGGCGATGCGTACATCGAATTTACACGTAACACAGATGGCGGACCGGATACAACAATCACTAAACCTGGTACAACTGATTCAACAATCACAAACATTCCTGGTGTTACAGATCCAGGTGATTTCGGAATTATGGCTGTAACACCATTGGACTTCAGCTCTCATGAAGTAGTTGCTGGTTCGATTGCAATACGTGAATACTTTGCAGAACCATTTGAAGCGAACAAGGGTAACGCAGATGCATACAAAGTAGAAAACTTTGTTAAATTCCGTGACAAGCGTTCAACGTTAAATCGTAAATATTCGTTGAGTGCTAGAATGACTCAAGAATTTACAGGTAATGTAGATGGTACACCAGTAACATTGGAAGGTTCTATTTTGACATTCACGAACTTGCAGTTGAAATCAATTGAGCCAACTCATTTACAGCCGCAAAACCCTACAATTAGCGCAACTGTTGCATTGGCAGTGGCTGATGGGACATCAAAACCCTTTGTAGTGAACAATGAAGCGGATAGAGGTGCCGGAAACTATGAGCTTACATTTGGTACTTACGATAATGGTAGTGCTGATAAAGCGGTAAGACTGGACATTGATGGTAAAGCTCAAATTTATGAAACAAAATATACAGCTAAAGTTCTTTGGACTTTGGCAGAGGTAAAATAAGTCACAGGTTAAAAAGGATTTACCGGTTCGCTTGAACCGGTAAATCTTCTTGTTGAAAATATGAAAGGTAGTAAGGTAACCGAACGATGAAGAGAAAGAAACACTATTTATGGCCATTATTCCTTCTGTACATAGTTACAAGTTTCATTTGGGGTGTCTCTACATATGCAGAAGAAGCAGCAACAACTGAAAGCGGAACAGAAGATCCGCTGGGCGGATTTAATTATCAAGTTATTTTTCCGGAGAATCAACACACCAAAAATGTTGGTTACTTTGATTTAATGATGACACCGGGACAGGAACAGACAGTAGAGGTGCAATTAATCAATGATTCAGCGCATGAAATGACCATTAACATCTCATTGAATGGGACGAAAACGAATGGGAATGGCGTAATCGAATACGGACCAACGGACATAGAAGATGACAAATCATTGAAATATAAGTTTACAGATATAGTGACTGGGGAAAAGAAGGTTACTATTCCGGCACAATCACTTGTGTCCTATTATCTGACGATAAAAATGCCGGAAGCTTCCTATGATGGACAGATTGTTGGTGGGATACAAATGCAGCAGGAAGTAGACAATTCTAAGAGCCAAGGCGGAATCATCAACGAGTATGCATACATGATTGGTATGGTACTTCAAGAAAATGAAAACCCATTAGAGCCCAATTTGGAAATGAATAAAGTCTATGCAGGATTATCAAATTATCGCAATGCTGTTTTTGTCAATTTCTCAAATACAGTAGCTGATTTTATGCGTGATATGACAGTAGATGTTCAAATTATGCCAGCTGATTCAGATGAGGTTCTCTACGATACTAAAAAAGCCGGTATGGAGATGGCGCCTAATACATTGATTAACTTTCCGGTAACAATGAATGGTGATCGAATGGAACCGGGAGACTACAAGGCGTATGTTCTGGTAACCTCCGGTGACAAACGTTGGGAATGGACGGAAAATTTTACGATTACCGATGAAGAAGCAGATAAATTCAATGGACAGGATGTATCGCTGCTGCAGGAAAGAACCATTGATTGGAAAACGATTGTAGCTCTTGTTGGTGGCGCATTAGTAGTCATCCTAATTATTTTTGTTGTCGTGCGTATAATTCTTAAAAATAAAGGCAAGAAAAAAGGGAAACGTAAGTCTTCTAAAAAAAGGAATAGAAAATAGTTTGAAAATGAGGGAAAATCTATGAATTTGAATATGAGTATACTGGATTTGACCTTCATAGGTCTACTATCATTGGGAATTCTTCTATTCTTATTAGGGATTCTATTTCTTTTTCTTAACGCAGCTTCCAGACGAAGCTTAAAAAAATTAAAGGCTAAAAGGCCCAAAAATAAGAAAAAGAGAAAACGATGGCAACGAATTTGTAAGAAGACGGAGCAGACGAAAAAGAGACGCTTAAGAAACGGTATATTATTGATTGTTTTATCTTTACTATTGGGCGGCAGTGCATCCTATGCACGATACTATCAATTAACAAGCCTAAGTTCATCCAATTCAGCGGCATTAGCAAAAAGTTATTATCTAATTGGTGAAATTGAAGGTCAGCTGGAATCTTATAACAATGGTGCCTCGATTGAAAAGACAACTAAGAATATTCGTGACTTATCTCAACAGCTTGCGGGAGCCGGAACTGAAATGGCTTATGTAGGGATGGCTGTTGACGGGCAGAGATTGGTCAACCGACATTTCAATTTGGTAAAAAATTTGGGCATCAACCTGAATGCGCAAGCACGAGAAATTTTGGAAAATCAAGAGGAAATGACAAACTATTTGTCGGATATCGAAAAAGTAAAAGCAAGTCAGCAGGAAGTATTCAAGAAATATCAAGTGAACGAAAGTGCTTTGCAGCAAAAAAAATGATTCGGCATAAGAAGTGATACGCATGAAGAAAAACGATAAAAAGAATAGAACGAAAAAAAAATCATTAAAAGCGCAAGGAAACCGCGTTCCCTTGCGTTTTACTGAAGATGAAAAAAAGCATTCTGTGAGAAAGAAAAAGAGCGTAAAAACAGCAAGACCGCATCGACAATCCTCAAAGAAAAAAGTAAAGAAGCCCTTGAAACGGAATGCCCCGTCGAAAATAGCGAAGGGGAAGCGGAATAAAAGGCGCTTCTCTACTGAAAAACAAAAGAAAAAAAGGCTGAAGCTCTTTATGCTGGAGCTTGGTCTTACAATGGGTGTATTTTTGGGTCTGTTTTTACTCATCTATTTCTTCACCTTTAGGATTGTTCAGACACAGGGGTATTCAATGACTCCGACGTTAAACGATCGGGATCAATTATTTGTGAGTAAATTAGAAACGATCGAGCATTTTGATTTAATTTGTATCAAAGAGGCTGGAACCAATGAGCTTCTTATCAGGCGCGTTATTGGTCTGCCGGGAGATCGTCTGGAATATAGAGAAGATCAGCTTTATATTAATGAAACGGAAAAGGTTGAACGGTATTTGACTGCCGGTATTGCACAAAATGGAGAGGTTCAATTTACAGAGGATTTTACTTTGAATGAATTAACGAAGAAAAATCAGGTTCCTGAAAAAAGCTATTTTGTACTGGGAGATAATCGTCCGTATGCACTGGACAGCCGTCACTTTGGTTTTGTCTCGGAGAAGGATGTTGTCGGTGTTGTAAAGCTTCGCCTTTTCCCGTTCCATACAATGACCGTTTTTTAGTTGCTCAAAGAAATGACACTATATCTCGCTCAGCTTTGCGGGATTACTAGAGATAAGGACAGACTGGATAATGAAAAGAAAGAAATTAATTGAATTCCGTTTGAAAAAACAATCTTTAGCAAAGCAGAAAGAGTTCCTTATTTCTGCTTTCTTCTTTATTTGTATTGTCGGCTTGGCGCTTCTATTTTTCTTGAAGATTCGAACCCATCGAATTGATGGTGATTCGATGAAGCCGACATTGCATAACGGTGATCGCGTAGCTATTTGGAGAACGGATCAGTTGAAACGGTATGAGTTGATTACTTTTGTACCGGAGAATCAGCCGGATGAATCGTATATCAAACGTGTAGTAGGAATGCCGGGAGATCAAATCTGGGTGGAAGGGAATGCTCTATTTATCAATTATCAGATGAAAGACGGTAAGCCAAATGAGACGATTCCTGCGAAAGAATTACCTGATGGCACATTGAAGGTGACGATTACAGAAAACGTCTGGAATGACTTGGAACACTTGGATGTTATCCCGGCTGACTGCTATTTTGTTTTGGGAGATAATCGGACTCATTCAACAGATAGTCGGCATTTAGGACTCATCAAATCGGAGCAAATAGAAGGAACCGTAATGTTTCGTTACTATCCGTTTTCTAGTATAGGAAATGTAAATTAATGCAAATGAATGTGAGGAATATATGAAAAATAAGATAGGCAGCTACATTAAAAAGAATTACATTGCTTTGCTTGCAAGCTTTATACTGCCAATAATGATTTTAGCGATTGTGTATGCCATGAATGGCATCTATTTTGGTAGTGAATACACCATACTTGCCAGCGACAGCTTTTCTCAGTATTCCAATTTTCATGCGAGCTTTAACAATGTGCTGCATGGTGAACAGAATATCTTTTATACATGGTATGGATCGCTGGGGCTAAACTATTGGTCATTTTCTGCTTACTACCTCAATAGTCTATTCACGCCGCTGGTTTTCTTTTTTGAGAACAGTGCGATGCCAGATGCTCTTTATGTGATTACCTTGGTGAAATTTGGTGCGATTGGTTTCTCGTTTTGTGTTTTTGCTTCCCAGACATTTAAGCGGATGTCTCCGTGGCAATATATTTCCTTCAGTGTAGCATATGCGCTGATGGGGTACACTGTTGCCTATTCGCCAGTTATTATGTGGTTGGATGCATTTGTGTATCTGCCTTGGATTATTTTGGGCATCAATCGGTTATTAAAGGGAAAGAGTCCTCAGGTGTTGTTTTGGAGCTACCTGCTGCTTTTTTTGTCTAACTTCTATATGGCATTTATTGTTGGGGTGTTCTCTTTCTTGTTTTATGTTGTCCATCTATTGATTGATTGGAAGCAGTACAAGCAAAGTATTCGCGGGTATCTGGTTGCGGCGTTTTCTGCCGGCGGAGCGTCAATGGTAACGATTCTGCCAACTATTATGGATTTAAAGAATAACGGTGAATCATTAGAAACTGTTCGAACTTTTTTTACAAAAGATACGGGTATCTGGGATTTTGTTGTGAAAAACATGGTTGCAGCATATGACACCAGTAAATATGAATCTGCCCCTTTTATTTATATTGGCTTGATTCCTTTGATTTTTTGCTGCTTCTATTTTGCATCTGGAAAAGTTTCTTTAAGAAGCAAGCTTGGATATGGCGGGCTGCTGTTGCTGGTCGTAGCCAGTGTCTATATTGAACCTCTCAACCTATTCTGGCACGGCCTTCATGCTCCAAACATGTTCTTATTCCGATTCAGCTTTCTTGCCTCTTTTTTGGTCATTTATCTGGGCTGTTCTGGTTTTGAAGTTTATGAAAAGGAAGATCGAAATAAGCTATTCAATATTTGCTTGTTGCTAGGCGGCTTGTTCATTGCGGCTATTCTCTTTTCGAATCCGAAAAGATACAACTATATCACAAACGAGATGCTGTATATAACGATTGGCTTATTGATTGCCTATCTGATTTTTATTTCCGTCTATAAGACAAAAGGACGCTTGGAGAAAGTTGCTCCGCTACTTTTACTCGCACTAATGCTTATCGAAGTCTTCTTTAATACAAAAGGGATGGTTACAGGAATACATTCGGACTGGGGGTACCCTAAACGAGAATATTATACTGAGTCTTATTCGGATATAGAACATTTGGTAGAGAAAACAAAAGCTGAAAACGATTCGTTGTATCGTTTGGAAAACCTTGACCGTATTACTCACAATGACAGCTTCAATTATGGGTACAGCGGCGTGACAATGTTTTCTTCTATTAGGAATCGGCACTCCTCGGCCTATTTGAATGGCTTAGGGTATCGTTCGCTTGGAACCAACCTGACAATTAATTATGAGAACAATACACTTTTTATGGATGCCTTGTTGGGGATTAAATATAACCTATCAAAAGAAGACCCTATGAAGTTTGGGTTTGAAAAAACCTCGGAAAGCGGAGAATACAGCTTATACGAAAATCAATACGCACTGCCTCTGGGGGTGTTGACAGATGAAGAGATTTTTGGAACGGATGCTGTAAAAAATCAAGTAGATTTATTTACCCATTTATCAGGAGTAGAGGATATAGGGATAGAAATAATTGAGCCAAGGCAGGTTGCTTTGGAGAATGCGACGGTTATTACAGAAGGAAGAGAACAGACCTATACCGAAATCAGCCCGACGAAGCCGCAAACAGTGACGTGGTCCGTTTATGTACCGGCGAAGCAACAAGCCTATATTAGCTTATATCCGACAGATGTGAGCTATATGTTTGAGAGCAGTGTTGAAACAACAGTCAATGGGGTAACCAGAGAATCCAAAATAGTTTCCATGGGTCAGTATTATAATCTGGGCTATTACGAAGAAGGAACAACTGTACAAGTTACGGCATCGTTTACTGGTGCCGGTATGGTCAAAATCTATAAGCCGGATATATTACTGATTGACACAGAGGATTTTGAAACGGCTGTTGAGGCGATTCAGGCAAAAGGCGTAAGCTTTGAGACAACAGGACGAACGGCAACTGCAACGGTCAATTTGGAAAAAGATCAGGTGATTTTTACTACCATTCCGTACGATGCAGGCTGGAGTGCTTATATCGATGGCAAGAAGGTCGAGATGCCAACCTTCAAGAAAGCCTTTCTAACGCTTAATGTACCTGCCGGCGAGCATGAGATTAAATTTGTGTTTTTACCACAGGGATTCAAGATTGGTGCCCTGCTTTTTGTCAGCGGTCTTGTGCTGTTTCAAGCATATATCTGGTATGACACCCGAAAAAAGAAAAAGAGTGAGGAACGATAAATGAATAAAAATGGGTTACGTATAATTGTGTTGCTGCTCTTTATCTTGAGCGGCTGTTCAGCAAAGCTGGCAGATGAAAAAACGACATTCGAAGGAGCCGGACGCCAATTTGAATTTAAGCTGCCGGATTCATGGAAAGCACAGGAAGCTTCAGTCTATAAAAATAATTTTGGTGAGAATGCTGTTTTTGGTGCAGAGGATGAAAAAAGCGATTCCTTTATGTACATTTTGACTTTTTCGAAAGAAGACATTGAGCTTGACGGATTTGGAGAAAAAACGAGAGAAGATTTGCAGAAGGTTCACGGATACAAAAATATCGACGACATTTTTATGAAGGAATACGAAGTGAACGGTTATCCTGCATTTAAATATACAGTCAATACTATTTATAAGGACGAAAGTATCTGGGCTCATTTCTATTATCTTGTAACAGAAAATAGCATGGTTCAAATCAATTATTACTCTGCTGATGATCGAAACTATGAAAAACGTGTAGAAATTTTGAATGAATCTGCGGATAGTTTAAAAGAAATCGGTGAGGCAGCAACTAAGACTGAGGAATCCACTAGTGAGATAGAAAATAGTGATTTGTCTACTGAAAACGAAGAGCTTCGTTTTGATGTAACAGGTTATCGGAAAATCACTGTCGAAGACCAGGAGTATTTAGCTGTGCGATTCACATTATTGAATAAGGCCGATACAGTGGTAACACCTGAGCTTTGGTACGAGAAGACAACGCTTAAGCAAGGGGAAAACAAGTTGGTTCAAGCTGAGTTTCCGGAGGATGCAGAGGCAGCGAACCTGAAGGAACTGGCGATGACAAACGATGAAGAGCTTTTAAAGGGACAGGAACAGGAAGGTCTGGCTTTTTATAAGGTTTCTTCCGATAAAGATGAACGGATTGTCAGCATTCAATTTAATGAGGATGAGTTTGAGCGTGACCAAGAGATTCATCTGGATTTGAGCACATTTGATGAATGATGATTATCACAAAGAATAGGATGAGGTGAGTTGAATGATTTTTTGTGAGAAGAAAATAACTGCGAAGCTGCTCTTTGCATTTTTATGCTGCAGTCTACTACTGGCGGCTTGCGATAAATCAGAAACAAATGCCAATAATTTAACACCGGAAGACCAAAAAATCAGCTGGTCAAAATCAAGAGAATCAAGCTTTTACAATTATTCGTTTGACGAACTGAGTAAAGAAGAAGCAGAAGAGCTGCTTACAGATAAATTACAGCTGGCATATACAGAAACCTTGACATCTGCTTCAGAGGTCTTAATGGATCAGTTGGCAGAAACCGACAAATGCTGGGTCGAGTCAATCCAATATACTATTTCCTCAAATAAGAAGGAAACAAATTATGGGGAGTATTGGACTTTTAAGACGAGTGAAGGCTATTACCCATTATATGTTCAAACTCAGACGATATATACTTATAATGAAGAAGAGAAACTGGCGTATGCTTCACGAGAAGTAATTGAAGTGAAAAACGTAACCTCTACTGGAGAATTTAACGGAAAAGATTTGAAGAAGCTGATTTCTCAATTGAGTGGCGTATACAATATTCCTGAAAAGGACTTTTCAGTTAAGCTTTCGGAGGTCTTACAACAAACGGATGACACAACCGTCCTATATGATACTTTGGAAGCAGCTGAGAAAGAAAAAGTAATAGGCAAAAAACTCTATATAAAAAGAGCAGAGAATGGCATCGTCTCTCAAATTGTTGTTGTGATGGAGGACAATAGTCATTAAAGGAATCTGTAGTTGAATGATATGAGCTGACTGGCTTGCTTTAGAGTGGAATAGTATTTGCAGAGGAGTAGCTGGGTTTACAGCCTACAAAAATAAATTGAATTATCAAAAAGTGTATGGGACAGAAATAAACATCCAACTCTTTTTACACCTAAAATCCGAATAAACGGTGGTCCAAAAGCTGCTTCTTCGGAAATAAGGCGAATGATACTGAAAATGTGAGTAGCCATTTTCGTATCATTCGCCTTATTTCTTGAAGCAAAAAACTTTTGGCCCAACCTCTTTGTAAGCTGTTAACTAAGATTAAACCGATTGGTGATAATCGAAAAGTGTATTCAATCGATTCGCATAATCTGTATAGCCCAATGTGTCAGAGAAGATTTCAATAATTTTCTGACACTCTTTTGCTCCCGCCGAATCGCTCTTTCTGATAAGAAGCAAGCCGTGGACAAAACGGGCAAACAAGTCATAGTGAATGTAGTAGAATTCTCTATCGCCAGTTAGTTTACTGAGATAGGTATTAAGCAGACTATCCGCTTTTTGCAGCTCACTTTGCCTCAATAATTCCAAAATAATATGTAAGACTGCGTCACAACGCCATTGGTTAATCGTGATTGAAACGGAATTACGCTTTAGCAGCAGCTTTCCATAGAGAAACATTTCTTCTACTTCGAACAGACTACCGGAATAGGTCAGTAAGAATAATTCAAATTTTCCCCATTGTTCTGTTTGGCGCAGATACTCTTTAATTTCAGTGAGATCAACTGTATAAAGCTGGAAAAACAGGTAATTGTAGTATTTTTTTCCTATATCCGCAACATATTTATATTTACTATCCTTTGTTTCCGCGTATTCAGTTTCCTGTTTTTCAATGAACTTTTTCATCAGGAAAGAGTTTCCAGCATTAAAAGCATAGTCCAACTCCTGTTCAACTTTCATTAACCAGGTGTCCATATTATCGGTAATGTGCGCCAGAAATTCTTCCGTCGTCACGTTCATTCTTGATAGTAGTTGTAAAAGGTTGGTAAAGCGAATGTCACTATTGCCACTTTCATATTTGCCTAAGAATTGCGTCGTGACGATATCTGCCGCTGTTTCTTTGACAGACAGATTTTTTTCCTCTCGGATTTTTTTGAATATTTTCCCTGTGGATTCCAAGTAATCCCACCCCTTTCATTTTGAAACTATAGTTTCATTCTTTTATAGTTTATCAAAGATGGCACGTCGAAAAAGCATTTTTTGAATAGATTTTTTCTGTTTTTTAATTTTCGATCAATCAGCTGTTATGATTATAGTCAAATAGAGGAGTGATGACGATGGAAAATTTAACGATTAGTGAACAGTTTTTCTTATTGATGATGAACAAGAAAGGGACTATCGGTGCCCTTAATGATTATGGAAAAATCAGCCTAGTCATGGCAGGTCTGCTAGATTTACAGAATGCAGGGATACTCAAAATCGAAGAAAGCCAAGTCGTTCTTTTAGAGACAGAAATACCGGAAAACTACCAAAGTCTGGCACCATTGGCTGCAAAAATATACGAGATGAAAAAACGAACACTTGAAAAAATTGCTGATGCGTATGGCGGGACCTTCCTTGATAGAGAGCTGAATTTGCTGATACAAAATATTCGGCAGAGGTTAGAGGAGAAAGGCGTCATTCAAAAGAAACAGGAAAGCGGGCTTCTAGGTGAAAAAGTCAGCTGGTTTGCTGATGAAGCCAAAGTGGGAGAGATTATAGATTCATTGAAGGGTGCTTTTGATAATATCGATGGACACCTAGATCAATTAACATTAGTGTTGTTGCTGCAAAAATCCAATGCCTTGGCACAATACCTATCTAAGTACGACCAGAAAGTAATGAAAGAAGATTTGAAAGAATTGAAGCACAGCCCATTAGCGAAAGATGTCCAGAAAATGATGAATGTCATTGACCAGATGTATGTGATACTGGCAGTTGTTGCGATTGTATGATAAAGGAATAATAGAAACCGGATGGCTCAGCGGGCCATCCGATTTTTTATTCGATAAATAGGTACAGATTTTCTAATGAATCGCCTTTTTAACGGTATGAAGGTCAGCCTTCGCAAGGCGGGTTGAGCCCTTTGTGCTCTTGGCTTTCCTTTTAATATCGCCGCTTTTAGAGACTTTAACTCTTTTCTTTAAGCCGCTGTGTGTCTTCATTTTTGGCATAATCGTGCTCCTTTAGTTGTCATTGAATTAGTATCGAATGAGGTAAGGCGGAACTACGCGGACAGTCTTCATACAAGCTACCTCCTTAATAGATAAGATAAGAAAAAAGACTATTTTCTAATAAAGAATCTTCTGTCTTGAATCATCTTTATTATAGAAAAAAGTCTTTTTATAAACTTCTGAATTCTTGCCTTATTTAATAGGGATACAAACATCTATCGCGACACGGTCATTTTCAAAATCGGCTCTTCGGTAAATCGTTAATCCATATTTTTCGGTCATTTGATAGGGACTTTTAGGTAGCCAAATACTGAACAAGCCTTGGATTTCTCTAAAAATATCTTGAACACTTCCACTAAAGGAATAAACAGCATATTTTCCGCCGGTTATTACGTCAAAATTTTCCTCAAAAGACTCAGCTTCGACAATGGGTATACATAAATCGCAAACATTATTATGAAGGGTGGTGGAGGAAGGATCACTATAGAATCTTTCTATTAAAAGGTTTTCTTCATTCAAATCGCCTTCATTTTTATCGATAAACTGCTGCCATTTTTCTTTTATATCAGCATAGTTTCCCAGCGTCCGTTCATATACTACATAGAAGCTGTCAAGCTCCTTGATTTGAACCTTACTGTCAAACGATTCATAAGAGTCAAAGCATTCAGTGATTTCCGGATAAAAGGGGTTCACTGTACTTAAGCGACCAGCTAATTTTCTATAGTCCGATGGAGAAGAGTGGTAATGTTGTTTGAAGACAGAGCTAAAATTTGTAGAGCTGTAACCATAATTTAAGCCAATCTCTGAAAGCAGTTGTTTCTCGTTGATTTTGAGTTCTATGGCACTTTGTTCCATTTTGAATCGTTTAATAAAGGCATAAACACTCTCTCCGGTCATCTCTTTGAAAATTCTGCAGAAGTAGTATTTTGAAATATGGAGCTGATTTGATAAGTCATCGATTGTAATGTTTTTTTCAAGATTAAGCAAAATATAATCGATACTTCTGTTTACTATCTCTTGCTTGTTCAAATCAATCATCCTTTCAAAGAGCGTCTGTTTGTTAGTAAAGAAGCTATGTTTTGTGTATTCCTGTAGACAGTTGAATCATTGAAGTATTTTATAATAGTTCGCTTGATTTTTTCGTTTCGTGAAGCCGATATGTTCATAGAAGCGATGAGCAGCGGTTCGGTTTTCCCCTGAACTTAAGCGGATACCTTCAGCTTCAACATCAAGGGTCCACTTTTCCATCGCTGTCATCAGCGCTTTTCCACAGCCTTTGCCATGGAAGTCATTGTCGACCGAGAGAGCTAAAATATTAATCATTTTTGGTGCGTAAAGTGTTTGGTAAATCGCGCCATGAATATAGCCGCATACCTGATTATCAATGCTGCATACAATCAATTTGTTGTCAGCTTGTTCAAGCAAGTCCGCCAGCTGTTCTTTTGTCTGTGCTAGTGGATAATCATAGCCTAATGATGTTTGATTAATAAAATGCAATGCTCCGGCATCTGATAACTGTGCTTCTCTTAATTCCATTATTGATTCCTCCCTGTATAGTGATTTTTATCAGTCAAAGCTTTTTGTATAAGAGGGTCTTATCCCTTCTCAGCAATCTTTTGTGCCTTAGCAGTATTGGCAAAGTGAAGCTTGGCATAATTCTCTAAAAGGGAGAGGCCGCCTTGTTTCAAAATACGAGCTGCAACTTGATCTGACTTGGCACCTGCTCCGGAAGGAACTGTATAGCCCAATTCTTGGCTCTCCTTTGTCAGCTCCTCCAAGAAAGCAGCGCGACAAATGATTGATGCAGCAGCGACTGCGATATGATATTGCTCTCCCTTGGTAACAAAGTATAGTTTTTCCATGACCTGATTTTTTTCTGCTCGTACATACTTCCGATAATTGCCCTCCGGTGTGAACTGGTCAATGAGTATGCCCTCCGGTTTAATTGGGTCCAAGTCTCTTAAAAGCAGAAAGATCGCTTGATTATGCAGAGCCACTTTCATATGGACTGCATTATACTTTGGTTGAATTTCATTGTATTTTTTTGGTTCCATAACCAATAAGCGATAGGGAATCAGCTCTTTGATGACTTTTGACAGCTTGACGATTTGGTCATCAGTCAGTTCTTTGGAGTCTTTTACACCTAAAGCCTGCAGCTTAGAAATCATGTCCTTTTCAACATACGCAGCACAAACGGTGACGGGACCAAAATAACTGCCGTTTCCAACCTCATCACTGCCGATAGCGGAACGCTGAGCAAAACCGGCTGGAAGTGAAGGACTGTTTTTTTTGGACTTGGTACTTGTTTTTGGAGAAAGAGCAGCACCCCATTTAGCAGCCTCTCTTTCTGCATCGGCACCTTGAAACATCACTTTCCCAGAAGTATAGGCGGTAATGGTCGTGGCTCCGACTTTTGCAACGAAGTGCGTATAAGGGACGACCTTATTCAGAATATTTTTTTGATAGGTTTGCTTCATTTTATTTAGAGTATCTTTTGATACTTTGATTACTTGATTAGCCATTCTTTTTCCTCGCTTTCATTTCTTCTATGGTAAAAGAAAATCGAACAAAAGAAAAGCGTCAGCTGAAATTAATCTTGGTTTTTAATAAGGGAACAGGTAATATAAAGGAAAAAGATGGAAAAGAAGAAAGTTGGCTAATAGATGAATGCGAAAATAATTGAAAAAAACGAGTTGTATTATTATGGCTTGGTTAATCCCAAAAGAGAATCAACGGAGGTTATTGAATACAGTAACTCGTTAGTTCCGCAAATGTACGATCATAACTTTTTTTATATGAAAGCACCGCTTTTGGCATCTGAGCTTCCGGCTTTTATGAAAGGTCAAGCGGCAGAGCAAGGCTTTCTAAAACTGTTCGGACGAATTTTTCCAACAAAAAAACAAGCAGAGTGGCCCGCACCTGCATTTGAAGGCTATGACTATGCAGAGGAGGAGCTTGTTTATTTATCCTTGGCAGATTATCAGGCACTAAATCAAGCTCAGACAGAAGTGGCTTATCGAAAAGTGGAGACAGAGCAGGACTTGCAGTTGTATTGTGAGTTCTCCTTTAATGATGCAAAGCGAATCTCCTTGAGTTTTGCAGAAGAAAAAAATAAGTTGATTCGTTGGCTGTACCAGCTCCCTCCAGCAGCATTTTATATAGCTGTGTCAGAAGGCAAGGTTGTCGGAAGTATTGATGTATACGAGCTGTCGGACTACTATAAAATAGAAAATGTCTATGTAGATGAAGCCTATCGAAAACGAGGCATTGCAGGCTCTTTGATTAAAACAGCTGTTCAGGAACGCCAAAAGAAAGCCTTGGGCGTTGGTTTGACAACGCATGTTGAGGGAATGGCAGGTTCTCTTTATAAAAAGCTGGGGTTTGTGGAAGAAGCGTTTTCTGTTAATCATTTGTTCACGAAGCCAATGGAGAGCTCAGAGGATTAATAACAGAGGAAGGGCAACTAAATCTTTGGCAGTCTTGTATCTGTCTGCCTGTAAGAGAACATAAAGAATTTGTCTATTTGAACTTTCTTCCTATTTATGGTAAACTATGCACAAGTAATGATACTGATTGTGAGTGAGCGGGTTTCTGCTCACTCTTTTTAATGGCATTTATCAGGAGCCTTGAGTTGCCAATGGTACGTTACATCTAATCTCGAAGGAGGCGAAAATTTTGAGTAGTGTCGTGGAAACTGTTACGGAGTTAGTCACACCGATCTTGAAAGAGCAGAATTTTGAACTTGTAGATATAGAGTTTGTCAAGGAAGGGAAGAACTGGTTTTTACGCGTGTTTATTGATAAAACAGGCGGTATTGATATTGAAGAATGTGCATTTGTCAGTGAACAGTTGAGTGAACGACTGGATGCCATTGAATCAGATCCGATTCCACAGGCTTATTTTCTCGAGGTCTCTTCTCCGGGGGCAGAACGTCCATTGAAGAAGGAATCAGACTACGAAAAGGCTGTAGGAGAATATATCAACCTTTCTTTCTATCAAGCAATAGATGGTGAGAAGCAGATTGAAGGAACATTGGAAAGCTTTGATAAAGAAACTGTTACATTAACAGTGAGAATCAAAACAAGAACAAAAGAAATGGTCATTGATCGAAAAAATATTGCAAAGGCTCGTTTAGCAATAAAATTTTAAGACAGTAGCTTCTAACGGTTTGTCTTTCAGTAAGGAAGGGCAAGATTCGTTCAGCTTTGACTAAAAAATCAGGAGGAAAGAATAACTAATGAGCAAAGAAATGTTAAATGCTTTAGAGGCATTAGAAGCTGAAAAAGGAATAAAAAAAGAAATAGTGATCGAAGCACTGGAAGCTGCGTTGGTTTCCGCATATAAAAGACACTATGGACAAGCGAATAATGTTGAAGTCGAATTTGACGGTAAAAAAGGGAACATCCACGTTTATGCTGTAAAAGAAGTGACTGACGAAGTAATGGATTCGCAGCTGGAAGTATCTTTGAAGGATGCGATGGAGATTAACATGGCTTATGAAGTAGGCGATAAGATTCGTTTTGAAGTAACACCAAAGGATTTCGGACGAATTGCTGCTCAAACGGCAAAGCAAGTTATTTTACAACGTGTTCGTGAAGCTGAGAGAACAGTCATTTATGACGAGTTCAGTGCATACGAAAATGATATTATGCAGGGAATTGTTGAAAGACAGGACCGTCGCTATATTTATGTCAACCTTGGTAAAATCGAAGCGGTGTTATCCAAACAGGACCAAATGCCTAATGAATTTTATCAACCTCATGATCGAATCAAGGTTTATGTATCACGAGTAGAAAATACATCTAAAGGACCTCAGGTTTTTGTAAGCCGCAGTCATCCGGATTTACTACGCCGTTTGTTTGAACAAGAGATTCCGGAAGTGTATGATGGTATCGTGGAGATTGTGAGTATTGCCAGAGAAGCGGGAGACCGCTCTAAGGTAGCTGTTCGCTCCAATGATTCAAATATCGATCCTGTCGGAACTTGTGTTGGACCGAAAGGGCAACGTGTACAGGCAATCGTGAATGAATTAAAGGGCGAAAATATGGACATCGTCGAGTGGGATGAAGATCCAGCCGTATTTATCAGTAATGCATTAAATCCGGCACAGGTTGTTGATGTAATTTTTGACGCTGTAAATCCAAAGGCATGCACAGTTGTTGTTCCTGATTTCCAATTGTCATTAGCCATCGGAAAACGCGGACAAAATGCTCGTTTGGCAGCGAAGCTGACAAACTTTAAGATTGACATTAAACCGGAATCGGAGATGGAAGACTTTTATGCTCAGCAAGCAGAAGCTGCTGCTGGAGAAGAGCTTCTGGACGGAGATGCAGAAGAGTTCGTAGAAGCGAACGCTGTTGACTACGATGACGCATCTTACGAAGAGACAGAATACGAAGAAGCTGAGTTGGATGCTGAACAGCCGGAAGAGGCTGAGCAAACAGAAGAATAACGTTTTGGAGGGGATTGAAAATGAAAAAAAGAAAAATTCCAATGCGCAAATCTGTTGTTTCAGGAGAAATGAAGCCTAAAAAAGAATTGGTTCGTATTACTCGCTCTAAAGAAGGAGAAGTCTCTCTTGACCCGTCTGGTAAACTGCCTGGGCGAGGCGCCTATATAGCACTTGATCCAGAGGAAGTTAAGAAGTCACAGGCGAATAAGATACTTGATCGAGTATTGGAAACTACACTGACGGACGCCTTTTATCAAGAGCTGCTGGAATATGTTGAACATCAAAAAGCACGTAAAGAGTTGTTTGGAAATGAATAAAGAGAAAACATTAAGCCTACTTGGTCTGGCGATGAGAGCTGGAAAATTAATCACAGGTGAAGAATTGACAGTGAAAGATATACAGAGCGGCAAATCAGCTTTTGTATTTGTTGCTGCAGACGCAAGTGAAAATACACGAAAAAAAATCAAAGATAAGTGTTCCTATTATGAAGTTTCCTGTAACAGTGAGCTGTTACAGTCAGAGCTTAGTCAGGCGATTGGCAGAACGCGAATGGTCGTGGGTGTAAACGACCGAGGCTTTGCGGGAAAATTCGAGGAATTAACAAAAGGCTAGGAAGGTGATTGCATGGGAAAAAAAAGAATATATGAATTAGCCAAAGAAATGAATCAATCAAGCAAAGAGGTAGTGACTAGAGCTCATGAGCTGGGGATCGATGTGAAAAATCACATGGGAGCAATTAGCGCGGATGACGAAACAAAAATTCGTTCTGCATTTAACAAGAAGACCAGCCCGGCACCTCAACAGAAACCAGCAAATCAGCAGCCAACTAAACAGCAAGGACAGAAACCAAACCATATGAGAGATAATAATAATAACCGTCCACAACAAGGACAACAAAACAGACCGAACCAACAAGGTCAGAGTCAAGGCAACAACCGTCCACAACAAGGACAACAAAACAGACCGAACCAACAAGGTCAGGGTCAAAGCAACAACCGTCCGCAGCAAGGACAACAAAGCAGACCAAACCAACAAGGCCAAGGTCAAGGTAACAACCGTCCGCAGCAAGGACAACAAAACAGACCAAACCAACAGGGCCAAGGTCAAGGAAATAATCGTCCGCAACAGGGACAACAAAACAGACCAAATCAACAAGGCCAAGGTCAAGGCAACAACCGTCCGCAGCAAGGACAACAAAACAGACCGAACCAACAAGGTCAGGGTCAAGGAAATAATCGTCCGCAACAAGGACAACAAAACAGACCAAACCAACAAGGCCAAGGTCAAGGCAACAATCGTCCACAGCAAGGACAGCAAAACAGACCAAACCAACAAGGGCAGCAGGGCGGTCAAAACCGTCAGGGTACCGGGACTGGAACTGGAACAGGTCAAAACAATCAAAACCGCAGCAATAACAATAACCAAAATAGAAATAACAGCTTTGGTGGCGGTGGAAATCAGAACCGCAATCGTGGAAACTTTAATAACCAAAATCGTAATAGATTTAACAAAAAAGGCAAAAAGGGCAAGTATCAAGAGTCTACGAAGCCTCCTGTACCAGCTAGAAAGTTCAAAGAGCTGCCTGAAGTATTAGAATATACAGAAGGTATGAACGTTGCAGATATCGCTAAAAAAATCTACCGTGAGCCGGCAGAAATCATCAAGAAGCTCTTTATGATGGGCGTTATGGTCAATCAAAACCAATCTTTAGATAAAGAGACAATTGAGCTTTTAGCTGTAGATTATGGTATTGAACCGAAAGAAAAAGTACAGATTGATATTGCAGATATTGATAAATTCTTTGAAGAAGAAGCTATTTTAGAAGAAAATCTTGTGACACGCCCACCGGTTGTAACAATCATGGGGCACGTTGACCACGGGAAAACAACCTTGCTTGATACACTGCGCAACTCTCGTGTAACTTCAGGAGAAGCAGGCGGAATCACTCAGCATATCGGTGCGTATCAAATTGAAATCGAAGGTAAGCCAATCACTTTCTTGGATACTCCGGGTCACTCGGCGTTTACAAGTATGCGTGCTCGTGGTGCAAGTATCACAGACATCACCATTTTAGTTGTAGCGGCAGATGATGGCGTTATGCCTCAGACGGTTGAAGCAATCAACCACGCAAAAGCTGCGAAGGTACCAATCATCGTTGCAGTGAATAAAATCGATAAGCCCGGTGCAAATCCGGATAGTGTGAAGCAAGCATTGTCTGAGCATGAATTAATTCCGGAAGAATGGGGCGGAGATACAATCTTTGTCAATATCTCAGCGAAATTCAACCAGAATATTGATGAGTTGTTGGAAAATGTATTGTTAGTCGCAGAAATCGAAGACTTGAAAGCTGATCCGACACAAAGAGCAATTGGTACAGTTATCGAAGCGCGTTTGGACAAAGGGAAAGGTTCTGTAGCAACATTGTTGGTACAACAAGGAACTCTGAAAGTCGGCGATCCAATCGTTGTCGGCAATACCTATGGACGTGTTCGTGTAATGACGAATGACATTGGCCGCAGAGATAAAGAGGCTGGACCGGCAACACCAGTTGAAATTACTGGGTTGAACGATGTTCCTCAAGCGGGCGATCGTTTTGCTGTATTGGAAGATGAAAAAACTGCTCGTCAAGCCGGGGAAGAAAGAGCGAAGCGTGCTTTGTTGGAACAACGTTCTGCAAACAGCCGTGTAACACTGGATAACCTGTTCGAAAGCTTGAAAGAGGGCGAATTGAAGGAAGTAAATGTTATCATCAAGGCTGACGTGCAGGGTTCTGCAGAAGCCTTGGCAGCAAGCCTTCAGAAAATTGATGTTGAAGGCGTGCGTGTCAAGATTGTCCATTCAGCAGTTGGTGCAATTAATGAAAGTGATGTAACGCTTGCAGCAGCAAGTAATGCAATCATCATCGGTTTCAATGTTCGTCCGACACCTCAGGCAAAACAACAGTCAGACCAGGAAGAAGTAGACATTCGTCTTCACAGAATCATCTACAATGCGATTGAAGAGATTGAAACGGCGATGAAAGGGATGCTTGATCCTGAGTTCGAAGAAAAAATCACCGGACAAATGGTTGTTCGTGAACTATACAAGGTTTCTAAAGTCGGAACAATTGCCGGCTGTTATGTAACAGATGGCTCTATCCGTAGAGACAGCGGTGTTCGTGTTATTCGTGACGGCATCGTTATCTATGAAGGTGTATTATCCAGCTTGAAACGCTTTAAGGATGATGCCAAAGAAGTAAAATTAGGATTTGAATGTGGAGCGATGGTCGAAAACTTCAATGACCTGAAGGTTGATGATGTGATCGAAGGCTTCGTAATGGAAGAAATTAAACGAGCTTAATTCCTCTGCTCCATAGTTGAGAGGAGAAAAAATAAATGGCAAATTATCGTGACCGTCGTGTTGGACAGGAAATTTTGCGGGAGATTAATGACATCTTACGAAAACGTGTCAGAGACCCCAGAGTCCAAGATATTACGATTACAGATGTACGTGTAACGGGTGATCTGCAGCAGGCAAAAATTTATTATAGCCTGCTTTCAGATTTGGCTTCTGACCACGAAAAAGCACAGCAAGGGTTAGACAAAGCAAAGGGATTGATTCGTAAGGAATTAGGCCAACGCTTAACCTTATATAAAACACCCGAGCTGATTTTTGAAAAAGATGAATCAGTCGCATATGGAAACCATATTGATGAACTGATTCGCAAATTGAATCAAGAATAGCAGATGTGATAGAGAGAGCCTTCAGGGAAATTTTTCCTTGAAGGTTTTTTTGGGTGGAAAATAGGCTATACGCAGATACGATCAAAAAAATGTAAGATAATAATCTGAGGCTGGGCCAAAAGTGTTTTGCTTCAAGAAATAAGGCGAATTATACGAAAATGGCTACTCACATTTTCAGTATAATTCGCCTTATTTCCGAAGAAGCAGCTTTTGGACCACCGTTTATTCGGATTTTAGGTTTAGGAAGAGTTGGCTGATTATTTCTGTCCCAGACACAGTGAAGTCTATCAACGACAATAACTCTCTGTTTTGTAAAAATGAGAGTTGTTTAAGTAATACTTAAGCTTTGAAGAACGAAAACTTATCTTTAACTCAAAATAATGGAACATGCTAAAATGTTAGCCATTATAAATCGTGCATTTTAGTGGAAATAGTTGTGATGTTTTCGATAAAGCTGATTAAAATTTGGCGGTGTTTTTCTAGTCAGAAGACAAATTTTGAGTAAATCATCGAATGCTTGAAAACATAAAAGTCTGGGAGAGTCAATTTCTCTTGAACAATTTGACTAAGAAAGAAGGGGTAAATCGTGAAAACCATTTATCAATATGGAACTTTAGGAATGCTGATGGAAGGCTTACTGGAAGGGACAAAACCTTTAGCTGAGATTTTAGCACATGGGAATTTTGGCATTGGAACGCTTGATTCTCTAGATGGAGAAATGACGATTCTTGACGGGATTGCCTACCAAGGAAAATCCGATGGACGTTTAGTAAGATTGACAGGAAAAGAAAAGGTACCATATGGAGCAATCACAGATTTTAGCTCTGATACACATTTTAGCTTCCATGAGGAAAAAAAACTTTCAGAAATAAAGGTTGGTCTAGAAGAACATATTCAGAGTAAGAATCTATTTGCGGCTGTAAAAATTCATGGACACTTCAAGCAAATGACCATCCGAATTATGCCAAAGCAAACACCGCCGTATAAGCATTTGATTGATATCCCACAGCTTGAATTTAAGAAGCAGGAAATTGCAGGGACAATTGTAGGGTTATACACACCAAGTCTGTTTCAAGGAGTGGCTAAGGGAGGATTTCACCTGCATTTCATTGATGATGCCCGCACTTTTACTGGACATGTTATCGATTGTATCATGGAAAATGGTACGGTTGAAATTTCTACTGCTGCTTCTTTAGCTGTTCAGTTGCCGGAGACATCGGATTTTTTAGCTGCTGATTTGGACTACACTAATTTAGAAAAGGAGATTGAACAAGCGGAGTAAGCGACGGCTTGTACACAATCAGAATAAGGCTGGTTTTTTTGAAAATCGCTTAGCTGAGTTGTTCTCTACTAACTGACCGTTTCAAAGGTATAGCTGATTTCATACTAATTAAAAAGCGGGATTTTATTTCCTGTCGGTTACTTAGTAGGAAGTAATGAAAAGGTAAAATATGATGAGAACGGCTTGCTACGAATTGCTTAATAATTTAAACTGGTAAGAGAAAGAGAAGTATTGTTTGTTAGTAACCGCATGACATGAGCAGATAAACCAATACAGCAGAGGTGAATTATGGGAGAAAAGCGTCCTCGAATAAATGTGGAGATTGACCATGTAAAGAATTACCCATTTATACGAAATGAAGTGCAAAAGGATTTAGAGAAAAACTACCCGGAAGAACCTGAAAAAGTAGCCGAATCACTTTCCTGGTTAGACCAGCTTCATGATTTGGAAACTGAAATGCAAAAAATTATGGCAGTCGTTGATGAAGAGCTGTTGAAGGCAGAGAAAAAATCATTGACGCTATTAAGCAGTACGCCTGAACGGATTCCCTACTATATCCAACAGTTATCGCAGCGCTATGAAGAGTGGAAAAAGGAACAAGAAAACCTTGATTCTTAGTCTAAAGATAGAACAAAAATCCTGACAAACATGTTTGTCAGGATTTTTGTCGTGTTAAATAGCCAGAGGTGTTCCTAAAGCTGAAGGAACTATGTCAGGATATCTTCTAATAATTGGGTCAACAATGTATTGGGTCGGATGAAAGAAATACTTCTATGTATTACTCTTAGCCTTCAGTTGAAACAGGTAATTCTTTTGACATTTTCACACAAAGAATATTGTCTTCCAAATAGGTTCCTGATTTTTTCTCATAACCAAGTTTTTCATAAAAAGGAACAACACTGATTTCAGCAGATAATGTAGAAGTTGTGCAGCCTTCGGCAATTGCCTTGTCTTCCAAAGCTTTCATCAGCTTACTGCCCATCCCTTTTCTTCTATAGTCCTCTTGAACACATAGGCGGTCAGGTTGAACAATACCTTCTTCTGCTAATTCATAGCGCAATGTTCCAACGACTTCTCGGCCTTCGTATAAGACGAAATATTTACGGTCCGGTGTATCCAGCTTATCAAACTCATCTTCAATTGAAATGTGCTGTTCCTTAACGAATACCTCATATCGAAGGGCAAATGCTGCAGCCTGATTCCAACGTTCACTTCCAAAATGTAGTTTCATGATTTTCCTCCATGTTTCTTATAATAAAATAGTGATTCAGTGGTATACTTATAATAACAGAAAAGAGGAAGAAATACGAGGAGGTTCTTTTATAGTGTTCATGGAGCAATTAGACTGGATCAGCTGGAAAAAAATGTCTGATAAAGCTAAGAAGTCTGTGTTTCAACAGGTTTTGCTTTATTATGTACATCCAATGATAGAAATCAGCGACATCCGCTTGAAAGATTATGAATTATATGGAATAAAATGCCGAACCTTCGAACTAGAGCTAGATGGCGAAACATTTGTATTTATTCCCGGAAATCAAGAGGCAATTCTGGGCTGGGACCTTGGAACCGAAGGCTTAAGAAGTCATGAACTGCTTGGTTTTGACTTGTTGGAAACAGAGGAAAGAACCTTTAAAACAACGCTCAATCAAGAAACGCTGGGGGAAGCGGCAGATTGGATTGAAGCAGAAGATTCTTATGATTTTAGTTCTCTTGAGGGCATCAGTCTATACATCAACGATCATACCAGCGAATTAAGGCGGATGAAAATCCCGGCAATGCTGGTTCAAAAATATGCACTACCGGCAGGAACTGAGATATTAGGAATCATGGACACAGTCACAGGGACCTTCAAAGGAGAAGTTGATAAGTTTCTTCCCTATGAAGAGGAAATTACAGCAGCTTTATTTCCACCCTTATCTGCTGTAGAAAGTATTTTTTGGGAATTTCCTAAGTCCGTTCATAAGCGAAACAGCTACTACTTAGAGTTTGTTCCGACGACTGATGCGTATTTGGTCTACTCTTCACGTGAACAGACACATAGCCAATTAAGAAAAAGAATTGGGCAGAAGGGCTTTACTCTTTTATCAGAGGACCAATGGGAATTTGCTGTGGGTGCAGGAACAAGAAGACTTTTTCGCTGGGGAAATGAGTTATTGCTGCCGCCCAAAGCCTCCGGTCGCCAGATTCTTGATAAAATAAATGGTCCTAATATGTTTGGTGTCGTCGTTGATACGCACCAAAACAGGTATGAGCTGACAGACAACGAGCAGATCGTTAAGCTGGAACGACAACGACCTCAGCGATCGTTGATTGAGAATATGCTTCCGCTATCTACTTACTATCAGACACGTCATACACTTTCTAAGGATCAGATACTAAGCCCTGATATCTATTTGTATAGAAAAGCAGTAATTGTCTCGCTTTGATGAAGTCAGTAGTTGACATTCTCATGTATTTTCCTTATACTTTGAGAAGAAATCTAAAGGATATCTTTTTAATCTGATGTATTTACAGAAAGTTCTTTATTGCTGAGAGAAGAACAATACAGGGTTGATTTGGCTCCCTTTAGCAAAACTTCAGCAGAAATGCTGACGCAACTCAGCGTTAACGAGCTTAAGAGGTAATGATAAACATCATTGCAATCAAGGTGGTACCGCGAACAATCGTCCTTGACTGCGATGGTGTTTTTGTATGCTCTTTCGGGATTACCGTAAGTATATTCAGAATTGGCGCTCTAGGTTTAACGAAAAAGGAGCCTGTCACTGTTTACGGAATCGTGGTCATTCAGAGCATCGCTGCAGCAAAAGAAATTAATTGAAGAAAGCAGGAATAGAAAAGATGAAACAATTATCCAGTAGTCAAGTCCGTCAGATGTTTTTAGATTTTTTCAAGAGCAAAGGGCATTCAATTGAACCAAGTGCTTCACTTGTTCCAGTAAATGATCCAACATTATTATGGATTAATTCAGGCGTAGCAACATTAAAAAAATATTTTGATGGTTCTGTTGTCCCTGAAAATCCAAGAATCACTAATGCACAGAAATCAATTCGTACAAATGATATTGAGAACGTCGGAAAAACAGCGCGTCACCATACAATGTTTGAAATGATGGGGAATTTCTCGATTGGGGATTACTTCAAAAAAGAAGCAATCCATTGGGCATGGGAGTTTCTAACTTCACCGGAATGGATTGGTTTTGATCCGGAAAAACTATATGTGACTGTTTATCCAAAGGATACCGAAGCAAAAAAAATCTGGCGTGAAGAGATTGGTCTTTCAGATGAACACATTGTTGATGTAGAAGATAATTTCTGGGATATTGGTGCGGGACCTTGTGGACCTGACTCAGAAATTTTCTATGATCGTGGAGAAGCATTCTTAGATATTCCGGAGGATGATCCGGAGAACTTCCCTGGCGGAGAAAATGAGCGTTATCTGGAAATCTGGAATCTGGTATTCTCAGAATTTAATCATCAGGCAGATGGCTCTTACGAACCGCTTCCTCATAAAAATATTGATACGGGAATGGGACTGGAAAGAATGGTCTCTATCATTCAAGATGCACCAACTAACTTCGAGACAGATTTATTTATGCCAATCATCGGTGAAGTTGAAAAGTTAAGCAAACAAGTAAAATACGGAGAAAATCCTCAAACGGATATTTCCTTTAAAGTTATCGCAGATCATATCCGTGCATTGTCATTTGCGATTGGAGATGGTGCCGTACCTTCTAATGAAGGACGCGGATATGTCCTTCGTCGTCTATTGCGTCGCGCAGTTATGCATGGCAAAAAGCTGGGAATCGATAAATCCTTCTTGTATGAACTGGTTCCTGTAGTTGGTGAAATCATGGTCAGCTATTATCCGGAAGTTCTGCAAAAGAAAGAATTTATTGAAAAAGTTGTTCATAATGAAGAGCAGCGTTTCCATGAAACAATCAATGAAGGTCTGGAAATTTTAAATCAAGTGATTGAACAGGTCAAAGCTTCAGGGGAAGATACACTAAACGGAAAAGATATCTTCAAGCTGTACGACACGTATGGATTCCCTGTAGAGTTAACTGAAGAAGTTGCTGAGGATGCAGGCTTAAAAGTGGATCATGCCGGCTTCGAAATAGAAATGAATGCTCAGCGTGAGCGTGCTCGTGCGGCCCGTAATACTGAATCTTCAATGGGAGTTCAATCTGCTGTTTTGACAGATATTAAGGTAGACAGTAAGTTTGTCGGCTATACAGAGCTGGCAGCTGAAAGTAAATTATTAATCATCTTACAGGATGAAGAGATTATTGATTCTGTCTCAGAGGGAACTGCTCAGGTCATTTTTGCTGAAACACCATTCTATGCAGAAATGGGTGGACAGGTTGCTGACCATGGGACGATTGAAGCAGCAGATGGAACAGTAGTAGGGAATGTTGTAAATGTTGTGAAGGCTCCAAACGGACAGTTCCTCCATACTGTTGAAGTAATCGGTTTGCTGACAGAAGGTAGCAGCTATCAGCTGAAGGTCAACGAAAAAATGCGTAATCGTATTTTGAAAAACCATACAGCGACTCATTTGCTGCATCGTGCATTGAAGGACATCTTAGGCGATCATGCCAATCAGGCAGGATCACTTGTGGCACCTGGACACCTACGCTTTGACTTCACACATTTTGGCCAAGTAACAGCGGAAGAATTGGTTCAGATGGAAGCCATTGTTAATGAAAAAATATGGGAAGCTATTCCTGTTGAAACAATTGAAACGGATATTGATACAGCGAAAAATATGGGCGCCATGGCTCTGTTTGGTGAAAAGTATGGTAGAGAAGTCCGAGTAGTCAATATCGGTGGCTATTCTATCGAGCTTTGTGGTGGGACACATGTGAAAAATACCGAAGATATCGGTATCTTCAAAATTGTTTCTGAGTCAGGAATAGGGGCCGGTGTTCGCCGGATTGAAGCTGTGACAAGTAAAGAAGCCTATGAGCTGATGAACGAAGAAGAGAAGCAATTGAAAACAATTGCGGGAATCGTTAAATCTCCTCAGCTGAAGGAAGTTGTTTCTAAAACGGAGCAACTGCAACAGCAGCTTCGTCAATTACAAAGAGAAAACGAACAGCTGGCAGGAAAACTGGCAAACCAACAAGCAGGAGATATTTTCAAAGATATTAAGGAAGTTAACGGTCATAGCTACATTGCAGCGAAAGTAAATGTAAAGGATATGAACCAGCTTCGTCAGCTTGCCGATCAATGGAAGCAAAAAGAACTATCTGATATTTTAGTGTTGGCAACAGCTCAAGATGAAAAAGTTAGCTTATTGACAGCTATGTCATCAAAAGCGAATGAATCAGGTTTGAAGGCCGGAGATTTAATTAAAGTCATTGCACCAAAAGTAGGCGGCGGCGGTGGCGGTCGTCCTGATATGGCACAAGCCGGTGGTAAAAATCCAGCCGGAATTGCCGATGCATTGGCAGAGGTTGGCGTTTGGCTTGAAAGCAAGTAGGTAATAGAAGACTAAATAATTTTAAATAACAAGACGAGGTTGTGACAAAAGCGTCCAGCTCCGAGAAATAAGCCAAAGAATCCGAAAATAGCTTTCCATATTTTCGAGATTCTTTGGCTTATTTTTGAGAGAGTTGCTTTTGGAACACCGTTTATTGACTTTTAAGAGATCAGGACATTTTGATGTTCCGGTCTCTTCTTTTTGTGTGAAAAGGAACGCTTGGTTTCTTTGAAAGGCAACTGAAAAACTGCGTCTTGCAACATTTATTTAGAAGGGCAGCAAGTTCTTTTATTTTTCAGTGTTTTGATTGATAAGGACATAATTTTAGAAAATGTTTGATGAAATGTAAAAATTATGAAAATTACATGAAAGCGAAATGGATGATTTGTCATTGATTGCGACAAAAAAACAAGAATGTCTGTATTCAGAAGCAATATATTTCCAAAAAATTTATCTTTTTTGTAAAGTAAGGGGGAGGAATCATAGGGGAGGAATATCAAATGAATAAAAAACTGATATACAGTCTAATGGCTGTACTTATTTTCCTGCAGTATCTGGCACCTTTACCGGCTATTGCACAGGAATTGGTAAAAGCTGAGAATGAGCTGACATTATCAAGCCTAACGGTAGTCGGTGAAACAGAAAGCACAATTGATGTGAAGCTAGATGGTCGAGCAAACAATAGTCAAGATGCACCAGTGAACAAACAGCTAACTGTAGGAATAGCAGCGAAGCTAGTTGCACAAAGCAGTTCGACATCGGGAAGTGTAGTAGCTCCTGTTTCAGTAACGGAAAATGGTGTTCAGCTTGCTATTCCTGCCCAGACACAAGGAGATTTCAGTCTTACTTTTTCAATTGATCGACAATCTGTAGGAGCGGATTCTTCTTTTATTTTAAATGGAGAAGGACAAACAGTTTCTACAACTCTTCCAATTCAAGAAGATACCAGCAGCTCCAGTTCAGAAGCTGTCCAAAGCAGTGATACACAGGATAGTAGTACAGTTATTGAGTCCAACAGCTCTTCACAAGAAAGCGAAGCGAGTACAGAACAGAGTACACAGAATTCCTCCTCAGTTCCGGAAAAGCAAGTAAGAGCAGAAGGCGGAACAGATATTCGAACTTATTTTGACGGTGGAAACGGTACAATCATTTCCGATGCCAAAGTAACTTATTATGACAGTGATGGGAATGAGCTGACTGGTTCAATCCCAGCCGATGCCAATGTTAATATTCATTATAGCTGGTCAATTCCGGAAGAAATCCGTGATAAAATTCAGCCCAATGATTATTTTACCTTCCAGCTTCCTGATGAAGTAGTTGCTACTCCTCATAGTGGAGAGTTGAAAAATGCAGATGGAACGGTTTACGGTACGTATACGGTAGATGAAAATGGAAAGGTTACAATGCTCTTTAATGAGAATGTAACGGATGAGTTTGATATTAACGGCAGCTTTGATTTCGATACGAAATTCAATCCAAACGTTATTACTACGCCGGGCGACAAGACAATTACTTTTCCGGCGGAAGACAATTTACCTCCAGTTGATGTTGTTGTCAAACCAACAACCGATACCTCTATTTCAAAGGCCGGTAAAATGGATAAAACGCCAAATCCGGATAGCGTTACTTGGACGGTTGATATCAATCAAGCAATGAATGAGCTCGAAAATCCAACCGTAACAGAAACTTGGCCAAATGGGGTGACGTTAGATAAGGATTCAATAAAAGTATATAAATTGGTTATGAACCTAGATGGGACTGTTAAGTCTGTAGGAGAAGCATTAACGCCTGATCAGTATACTGTGGATGCCAACGGTAATGTGACGATTCTTGGAGATACCTCCGATGCCTATCGTGTAGAGTATGTGACAGATATCGATGATTCTACGATACCAAATGGCGGCGGTTCAGTTCCCTTAAAAAATCATGCGGACCTATCTGATGACAAAGACCCAACCAAAATTCCGGCTGAAGCAACGGTTACAGCGGACTATGGCAAGCTGTTGGAAAAAGACAGAAGTGGTTACGATTCAGCAAATCAGCAGTTTAGTTGGACGATTAAATACAATTATGGTGAAAAGGATATTGCTAAAGAGGATGCAGTTATTACAGACACAATGAGTGATAATATGGAACTTATCCAAGACTCATTAGTCATTTATCCAATTACCTTTACTGCCGACGGGAAGGAAGTTCAACAAGATCCACTCCCTGCTTCTGCTTATACCATTGAACCAAATCCTAATGGACCTGGGTTTGTAATCAAGTTTGCAGATGGTATTGATGGGGCATACAAAATCACATATAAAACCCAAGTCAATGGAGTTGTTACAGGTACCACTCCAGTTGACAACAAAGTGACTGTTGATGATGGTGAAAGTAGTACAGGTGGTGGTAATGCCACACAGCAAAATATCATTAAAACGATGCGCTCAGTTGACTATACGAATTCCACAGCTACTTGGCGTTTAGTTATTAACAGAAATCATTATACAATGAATAATCTGACTGTTAAGGATGAATTTGATCCGGTTCCCGGTATGGCGTTGGCTCGACCTGATGAAGGAGTAAGCGGCGGTTATGAACTGAAAATCACTTCCTCTTCTGGAAAGGTTTTGGAGCTGGGAAAAGATTATGAACTAGTTGTCAATAATTATGACGGCAGCAGTGATTATGGTTTTGATATCAAATTTATTGGTGATTATGCTCAAACAACTGAATCATTTACAATCGATTATACAACCAAGTTTGATATAAGTGTGATTGACCCTCGTGATCCGGCTAAAGATCATTTCTATAATAAGGGAACTGCTTCATGGACCGATGAAAACAACGATCCGCATACTTCGACGGATGATAAGGATTTTGAACCTAAGCCGGAGTTTTCATATAATGCAGGTAAAAGCGGAGCATATAATGCACAATCAAAAACGATTACTTGGACCATTCAGACGAATCTCAGTCAAAATCAGTTGCATGATGCTACATTGACTGATCCGATTACAGGGAATCAAGAATATGTTCCTAATTCTCTGAAGATTTATTATGGTGTGACACATGCTGATGGTACAGTGACAAAGGAAAGTGACACACCGATTAACGATCAAATGGTTACGGTTAAACAGCCGAATGAAAATAATAATACATTATTCATTCAATTTCCAAATAATCAAAAAACCTATTATATTGAATTTGAAACATCATTGACAGATAAGGTGGTCAATGAAGCGAAGACTTATGAAAATACTGCAACTTATGTCAATGATGGTGTCAGCAGAGATATCGTCGGAGAAGTCTCAATTAAAAACGGAGGTTCTCATGTTCAGAAAAGCGGGAAGCAGGATCCGACTGATCCTAATTATGTACTATGGGATGTAACAATCAATCCTAGTTTGTCTACGTTAAGCGATGTTGTTGTGACTGACAAACCATCTAATAATCAAATCGTCGATCAAGAGTCAGTGAAGCTATATGGAACGACGATTGCAGCTGATGGAACAGTAACTGTCGATCATAGCAAGGTGTTGATAGAAGGGGTCGATTACACGGTAGCAGTCACAACGGATAACGCAACCGGAGACCAGGAGCTGAAAGTAACATTTTTAAATGAAATCAATACGGCCTATGTTATGGAATATCGGTCATTAATCAGCTCTTCGGCATCGGGAAGTACAGACAAGGTAAGTAACCAAGTATCGATTACCGGAACAGGATCCGAAGAGGTTGATGATAATGGCGACAGTGATGTGACAGTAGAAATTGACCATAGTTCAGGTAGCGCATCAGGGACTAAGGGTAAGATTACTCTGGAAAAAATAACAGAGGATCAAGTAGTTATGCCGGGCGTACATTTTGAGCTTTGGAATTTGGACAAGACGCAATTGCTTCGTGAAGGTGATGTGGACGCAAGTGGCCATATTACGTTTGGTAATTTGAAATTAGGGCAATATCTGTTGATTGAAACCAGTACGTTGCCAGGCTATACGATTCCGGATGACCTTGTTTCCGGAAGAAAAATTACGATTTCTCAGGAAACCAGTAAAGAAGCTGCACAACCATTAGATGTGATTAATGAGACATCTAAAGTCTATTTAACAAAAACAGGACCGGATGGTACACTTTTGGCTGGGGCAGAGTTTCGATTAGAACAGAATTTCAATGGTGTTTGGCAACCTGCTTCAGCAAATAGTACCTTTGTGACGAATGCACAGGGAATCTTAGAAATTGAAGGACTGCTGCCTGGTGAGTATCGCTTGATTGAGACTAAAGCACCTGCGGGCTACTTATTAGATGCAACACCAATCAACTTCCCTGTTTCAAAAAATGCGGAAAACCAAATACCTGAAGTTGATTTAGACATGACAAACTATCAAGGCTCAGCAAAACTGTTGAAGGAATCCGTAGATGGACAGGTTTTGGCGAATGCTCAATTTAATGTCGTTGATGCTTCCGGAAAAGTAGTGAACGCAGCGCCGTTAGTCTCAGACAGTTCAGGAGTTGTGACGGCAAAAAATCTTGCTCCGGGCAATTACAAGTTTGTTGAAATTAAAGCACCAGGCGGGTACATTTTGAATCAACAGGAATACCCATTCACCATTGATTCTGAAGCATCTGGAGAGCCTGTGATAGTTGATGCGGGAACAGCGGTAAACTACCAAGGCGCTGCGGCTCTTGTGAAGACAGATAAGGATGGCACTGGCTTAAGTGGTGCGTCATTCGATGTGTATGATTCCAATGATGTAAAAATCAATCAAGCTCCGCTGACTTCCGGAGCCGATGGCACAGTCAAAATTGATAAGCTGGCACCGGGAACTTATTACTTCAAGGAAGCAGCAGCTCCTGATGGTTATATATTGAATACGCAAACCTATTCATTTACGATTCCTGAAAGCAATAATGGCGAGCTTCCATTGGTTACTGTCGGTGAAGCAATAAACTACAAAGGCAGTGCCGAGCTGACTAAGGTAAATGGTCAAGGAGAACACTTGGCTGGCGCAGAATTTTCTGTTTACGATGAAAATAATCAGCTGATAAAAGCAGGAATTACCTCCGATGCAGATGGTAAGGTAAAGATTGATGAATTGGCACCTGGAAGATATTACTTCAAGGAAACAAAAGCACCCGTTGATGAAAACGGTCAGGATTATGTCATTAACGATTATCCCGTGTTCTTCACCGTTCCTGAATCAGCAGATGGAGAACCGGAAGTACTGAATTTAGGCGAGTTCCAAAACTTCAAAGGAAAGATTTCCTTAACGAAAGAAGGAGAAGCGGCTCAAACAATCGCTGGTGCAGAATTTACGATATATCGGGCAAATGATCAAAATGAAGAGGTCGTTGAACGAGTAGTTACCGTTGATAAGGATGGTCAAATCGACATCAGTAATCTGCGTCCCGGAAGCTATAAGATTGTAGAAACAAAAGCACCAATTGGCTACATCATCAATACACAGCCGATATACTTTGTGATTAACAGCGATTCAGAAACAGAGCCGGTGGTAGATCCGGTAACCGTGCCGAATTACCAAATTTCCATTGTTGCGTATAAACTGGACGGGGATTCCAATGCCCCCGATAGAGGACTTGCCGGTGCAGAGTTCGTTGTCTTGAATGAAGATGGTTCACCTTTAGATGAAACACAGCAAATTTACGACGCGAATGGCAACGAAATTACTGAAAGTAACAAATTAACATCCGATGAAAACGGAAGAGTTTATGCTTCTGGGACTGCGGCTGGCACCTTCCAGTTAGTGGAAACGAAAGCACCGGATGGCTATATCCTAGATACAACGCCAATTTTCTTTACAGTAGAAAATCAAGCCGGTAAACCTGAAAGTATTGAGATACCTTTAGGGGACATCAATAACTACAAGGGAAAATTCGCTATCAAGAAAGTGAACGAGGATGGCAAGCTATTGACTGGCGGTATTTTCCATATTGAAAATCAAGCCGGTGAAAAACAGACAGTAACGGATATAATGGGTAACTCAGTGACTGAGCTTTCTGCAAATGAAAAGGGCTTAATTGCAGGCGGAGGATTGGCACCGGGAACTTACACGCTTGTAGAGGATGAAGCACCTGACGGTTACATGGTAAACACAGAGCCATTGTCATTTACGATTAGTAAAGAAATAACTGGAAAACCGACAACAGAGAATGGCGGACTGTTCAATGGTCAGTTTGTCAACTACACCGGTAAGGCACAGTTGTTGAAAGTTGATGACAATAATCAAACCTTATCCGGAGCTGAATTCATGCTGTATGACAACACCGGTAAAGAAATGAAGAGCTATGTATCAGATGCTGAAGGGAAAGTGGTTCTTAATAACCTAACACCTGGCAGCTATGAATTAAAAGAAATCAACGCGCCAAGTGGTTATCAGTTAAGCGATAAAGTAGTTTCCTTTACTGTATCAAATGAAGCTGCAGGTAAGCCAACTCAAATTGACTTAGGCAGCTACGTGAATGATAAGATTCCTGAAACACCACAAACGCCGAAAACACCAACACGGAAGCCAGGTGGAAGACTGGCCAACTTGAACTCACTGGTTAATAATTTGTGGGTATACGCTGGAATTGTCGTTGTATTAGTTGCTTCGGGTATACTTATTAAGCGGCAAAGAAAGACTGAAAAATAAGAAAATAGATACAGTATTAGCAATCGGTCAGTAATAATAGACTGAGTGATAAAGTGAGCGTGAGGCAAAAGAGGCCTCACGCTCATTTTTTATAGATAAGAAAGCCCGCAGAATATTTTACTTACTATTTTTGAATGTTATAATATGCAGTGGAGGAATCAAGACATGAATGAAAATCAATTATCGAAACGTTTGGAGCGTGCAGGCGAGCTGGTACCGTTTGGTAGTCGTTTAGCTGATATTGGATCTGACCACGCTTATTTACCAGTGGCACTTATGCTGCAGGGAAAAATAGAATTTGCAGTTGCGGGAGAGGTTGTTCAGGGACCGTTCCAATCTGCTGAAAAGCAAGTAAGAAAAAATGGATTAAGTGAAAAAATCATCGTTCGTTTGGCGGATGGTCTGGATGCAGTTCTTGCGGAGGATCATATCAATGCAGTCTCTATCTGCGGGATGGGCGGTACCTTGATTCGTGACATCCTTGAAAAAGGGCGTGTCACAGGGCATTTGAATGGGCAAGAGGTGCTGATTCTTCAGCCTAATGTCGGAGAACAGGTGTTAAGACAATGGCTGACAGCCCAAGGCTATACTATTTTGGCAGAAGATATTTTGGAAGAAAATCAAAAAATCTATGAAATTATTTGTGCAGAAAAGAAAGAAGCTGTAGCAAACTATAGTGAAGAAGAGCTGATGTTTGGTCCACTTCTGCTTCAAAAAAAGGGCGCTGTATTTATTAAAAAATGGCAGCGAGAAATCAATCAGCGAAAAAATGTGGTGGAACAGCTGAAGAAATCAAAAGTGAATCAGCAAGAGAAAATTGCCGATTTGGAAAAGGAAATTAAGGCGATTGAGGAGGTTCTAAAACCATGAGTATTACTGGACGCACCTTTATTGAAAAATTTGAGAGCTACTGCCCTCAGTGGCTTGCTGAAGAAGGCGATCCGGTAGGGCTTCACATCGGAACACTGAACAAGGAAATGAAGACAATCATGGTGACATTGGATGTTCGCCCGGAAGTAGTTGCAGAGGCAATTGAAAAGCAGGTTGATTTAATCATTGCTAAGCATCCGCCAATTTTTCGTCCTGCCAAAAGGCTCGACACGGATCAGCCTCAGACAAAAATGTATGCGGACCTTCTTAAGAATGATATTGCAGTATTTGCTGCACATACCAATTTAGACATCATTGATAATGGCTTAAATGATTGGTTTTGCGAGCATTTAGGTATTCAGCATACGACTTATTTGACTAAAACACACACTGTTCCTTATAAGAAGTTGGCTGTTTTTGTACCAGTAGACCATGCAGCAGAAATGAGGACTGCATTGGGACAGGCAGGTGCCGGTACACAGGGGGATTATGTAAATACCAGCTATTCATTAATTGGTACCGGACGCTTTACGCCAGTTGGCGGAGCGAATCCCACAATCGGCGAGTTAAACAAGGAAGAATGTGTACAGGAAGCCAAAATTGAAGTGATTTTTCCTGAAACGATAGAGGAGCAAGTGCTCGCTGCAATGTATGAAGTGCACCCTTATGAAGAGCCCGCTTTTGATCTTTATACAATTGATAACCTAAAAAAGAATTATGGTTTAGGACGAGTTGGAGAGTTGGATAAACCAGTGCCGCTTTCTCAGTTCGTTGAGACAATCAAAAAAACATTTTCTTTAGAAGGTCTACGCTTAGTGGCAGTGGACGAAGAGAAGGAGATTAAGCGTGTAGCAATATGCGGCGGCAGCGGTGAAAAATTCTATAAGGATGCATTGGCTAAGCAAGTAGATGTCTATATTACCGGAGATGTCTATTATCATACAGCCCACGACATGGAAGCAGAAGGGCTGACCGTGATTGATCCTGGACACCATATCGAGGAATTATGCATGCCTGAGTTGGTCAAGCTATTCAATCAATGGAAAAAAGACTATAATTGGGATGTATCGTTTATACAGTCTGAAATAAATACGAATCCATTTAAATTTAGATAGGAGCAATTAAGATGTACGAAAATTTATTACCTCGATTCTTACGCTATGTAAAAACAGAAACTCGGTCAAATCCGAAAAGTACAACAACCCCTTCAACTGAGACGCAAATCGCCTTTGCCCATACCTTGAAAAAGGAATTGGAAGAGCTAGGAATGTCCGATGTTTTTTATAATGAAAGTAACGGCTTTGTGATAGCTACTTTACCGGCAAACACAGAAAAAACAGTACGTACAATTGGCTTTATCGCTCATATGGATACAGCAGATTTTAATGCGGAAAACGTTAACCCGCAGATTGTTGAACACTATGATGGAGAATCAACAATTAAGCTGGATAAAGAAGGAAAATATACATTAAATACAAAGGATTTCCCAAATTTAAAAAATTATGCGGGTCAAACCTTGATTACAACAGACGGTACAACCTTGCTTGGTGCCGATGATAAGTCGGGGATTGCTGAGATTATGACGGCTATGGAAATCTTGATTAAGAATCCGTCTATTAAGCATGGAACGATTCGTGTTGCCTTTGGACCGGATGAAGAAATTGGTGTTGGTGCAGATAAATTCGATGTAGAACAGTTTGACGTTGATTTTGCTTATACCATGGATGGCGGTCCTGTTGGCGAATTACAGTATGAAACCTTTAATGCTGCTCAGGCTGAAATCACTTTCTACGGTAAGAATGTCCACCCAGGTACTGCAAAAAATACGATGATTAATGCGCTGCAGTTGGCGATTGATTTTCATAACATGCTGCCGGCAGATGAGGTTCCTGAAAAAACAGATGGCTATGAAGGGTTTTTCCATCTGTTCTCACTAACTGGCACACCTGAGGAAGCTTCTGCTACCTATATTATCAGAGACCATAATCGACAAAAATTCGAGGAACGAAAAGAGTTGATTACAGCCATTCAAGAAAAAATGAATGAGGTCTTTGATCAAGAGCGAATTGCTGTGGAGATGATCGATCAATATTATAATATGAAGGAAATTATTGAGAAGGATATGAGTATTGTTGAGCTGGCGAAAAATGCCATGCTCGAGTTATCTATCAAGCCTTTAATCGAACCTATTCGTGGCGGAACAGACGGGTCTAAAATCTCTTATTTAGGCACACCGACACCTAATATTTTTGCCGGAGGCGAAAATATGCATGGTCGTTTTGAGTTCGTTTCGTTACAGGCTATGGAAAAGGCAACAGATGTAATTGTAAAAATTGCAGAGCTAAACGCAAAATAATTCAAAATATTGAGGCTGGAGCGGACTGATTTGGCATGCTCCGGCCTGACTTTTTCTGACAGGGAGCGATTGTATGAAAAAATTCATGATTTTATTTAATGGTACCTCTGGAAATGATGAGGGACAGGAAATCGCTGAACGCTTCAAGAACTATGCGGAAGAAAAAGACAGTGATTTGACCTGCTATCTTCAAGAAATTGGACCAGATATTGATGACCAACAAGCAGTGGAAGCAGCAAGAGACAAAAAGATAGATAGTCTAATTATTATCGGTGGAGACGGAACGATTAATCGAATGACGGCTGCGTTTAAAGACGACTTGCCAAAGCTGACTGTGGGGATATTGCCGGGAGGAACGGTTAATAATGTGGCTCAAGCGTTAAACATTCCAACTGATTTTGAAAAAGCAGCAGATATTATTCTCGCCGGTCATACCAAAGGGATTGATTATGGATTGATTGGCGAACATAGTATAGTCAGTACAATGACCATTGGTATATTGGCAGACACAGCGGCAAGAATTACCCAAAAAGAAAAGCAAAAATATGGTAAACTAATCTTTATTAGAAATTTTTTCAAGCTGCTTTTGAAGAAAAAACACTATAATTTAGACATAACAATCGACGATAAACATTGGCAGGGAAAGACGCAGCTTGTCGCACTGCTGATGACGAATTCTGTTGGCGGGTATCGTAATTTTGATGCATTGGCAAAACCGGATGATGGGTTGTTTCATCTAATTATTTTGCCTCATATCAATTCATTTCGGCTAATTTTTTATCTTCCCAAAGTGATGATGGGGAAGGTCAACGAATTACCGGATATCGAGTATTTAACAGGTGCTCATGTTACGATTAAGAATAGGAAGAGTGAAAAAGTAGGAACTAGGGTGGACGGAGATCCATGTGATGATTTGCCGGTAGAGCTGGTAATGGTCAAAAGAGGGCTTTCAGTTTTTGCTCCGCAAGATGCTGATTAACCGACTGATTTTCTATGATTCTCCGAAAATCAAATGAAAGCGAGAAAATTATGATAACCGAACGTTTAAACGAACTATTCTGGATTTATCTAATCGGTATTAACTTGTATACGTTAGTTATTATGTATTACGATAAAAGGCAGGCGAAAAAAGGCGGATGGCGGATTCCGGAAAGTCAGATTCTGCTGGTTGGCATTCTTGGCGGCGGACCTGCCGGCTTGATTGGTCAGCGCCTGTTTCGTCATAAAACAAGAAAACCGAAGTTCTATGTTGCATTTATTTTTGGTAGCATTGTCTTCTGTGGTAGTCTCTATTTTTATTTCACTAATTATTATCATTAAGGGGAGAAGGAATGAAAAACAAACCGAAATTGAAGATTTTTCTAAACATTCTGCTGATGGCGGTTATGATTGGTGTAGTCTTCTATGTGGTGGATAATTCATTAAGCGATATTATTGCCCAGTTGGCGAAGACTAGTATAGTGGTTGCTGCGATGGTCGTTATTCTTGGTGTGGTTTATCAGTTTGTTGAAGGCCAGTCGATCCAGGAAATTGTCAAAAGCTTTCAGCCGAAATTTACGATGACCGATGGGTTCTTTGCATCCTGTTATGTTGCATTTTATCGAGTCGTGTCGTTTGGGACTGGGACGTTGGTCTCGGAGGTTCTTTTTTATCGTAAAAAGGGGCTCGCGGTTTCTCAAGGGATGGGCGTGACGGCTCTCCATATGATTATGTACAAGCTTGCAGTGGTTTTTTGGGCCGTTCTTGGGCTGGTGACTCAATTCGGCGAGCTGTACGAAAGCTCACCAAAAATGATTCCATTTATTTTGGCTGGGATGATTATTACGTTCTTGATTATTTTTGCCATTCTTGCTTTGTCTGTCAGTATTCGTCTACAGGTTATGCTAACTGTTTGGGCGGATAAAATTCTCAAAAAGCAAAAGCTGAGAGATTGGGTAGATACGTGTAATCTCCAAATTTACTCTTTGAGAGATACTGTTCAGGCAATCATCAAGGACCGTTCTGCATTGCTGCGTATTTTATTATGGAATATCGCAAAGGTATTTGTCTGGCTGCTGATTCCGTATGTAGCATTAGTAGAACAGCACAGCGCGATTGATTTGCTGCAAGTATTGTCATTTACCAGTTTTTCAATTGTATTAGCAGGTGTGATTCCTACTCCTGCGGGTATCGGCTCTTTTGAATTTGTTTATCTGCTCTTATTTAAGCCATTAGTCGGTACGGTAGATGCAGTGTCTTCACTGCTACTCTATCGCTTTAGCAGTTTTGTACTGCCATTTTTAATTGGTCTGGTCTATGTCATGCAAATGAAGCGTAAGGAAATTAAGGCAGAAATTATTGCAGTCAGAGAAGAAGATTCCGTAGATTGAATGTGAGAAAAAATAGCTTTAGCTATACGTATTATTGAGGATTCAGCATCATAAACGTTTCTAAATGATAGGGTGCCTTGTTTTTATTAGGCAGTCGACTTAACTTTGGAAAGGATGCCTGCTGAAGAAATCAAATTGTTTTATTTAATTGTTCTGTGATATACTGTTAGACATACTAGGGGAGTCATTATGACTGAGATGTTCACTTGAACGGACCCTTTGAACCTGTGAGTTGAGACTCGCGTAGGGAAGTAGTCTAAGGAATAGAATAGATATTTCAGACTCTTCAAAATGGTTCACTTACCTATTTGAAGAGTCTTTTTCTGTTTTTTCGGCTTTCTTCTCAAAAAATTATGAGGAGGAACATCATGCGTTTTACAACTGAAGCAAGAGCTGCAGCAGAAGAGTTGTGGGAAAAAAGTAAAAGACATCGCTTCATCCAAGAGCTGCAGGCTGGAACATTGGCACCGGAGGTTTTTCGTTATTATCTTCTACAGGACAGATACTATTTGGAGCAGTTTGCCAAGATTCATCAAAAGGCAGCTGAGCTGGCAAAGCAAGAAGAAGAAAAACAGCTTTTTCTAGCAGGAGTGACAGGACTGGAAGAGGCAGAGATAGCTGTAAGGGAAGGTTTTTTCAAAGAGTTGGGAATTACAGATGAGGAGATAGCCTCAGCACCAATTGCTCCTACTGCATATCACTACACGACACACATGTATAGCGAGCTGCTTTCAGGAAGCACGGCACGAACAGCGGCAGCACTGTTACCCTGCTACTGGCTTTATCAGGAAATTGGTGAGCATTTGATAGAAAGCGGTTCCTCACATCCGCTATATCAGCGCTGGATTGAAACCTATGATAGTGAAGGATATAGGGAAGGGGTTGACAGACAAAGAGAGCTGACGGACCGCTTGGCAGAGTCCGTGGCAACAGAGGAACGGCAGTCAATGCTGCAGGGCTTTTTAATTAGCAGCTACCAGGAATGGAAATTTTGGGAGATGGCCTATGTACAGGAAACATGGGAGGACAGCGCATGTATCCATATTATTTAATTGATGAAATAAGAAAGCAAAATCCGTTAATTCACAATATCACGAATATCGTCGTAGCGAATGATTCTGCAAATGGACTGCTTGCTATCGGCGCTTCGCCATTCATGTCCAGTGCTCCGGAAGAGATGACAGAGGTTGCTGCTCTTGCTGCTGCAACGGTACTGAATACCGGGACCTTATCCAATGAACAGCTTGACGCGATGCGCTTAGTAGGAAGACGTGCAAACGAGCTGGGAAAGCCGGTTGTGATTGACCCTGTCGGTGTAGGTGCTACAGGCTTTAGAAAACGGGAAATTGTCCGACTGCTTCATGATGTTCAGCCGACTTTAATTCGTGGGAATGCCGGAGAAATTGCGGCATTGGCAGAAATCGAGTGGCAAAGTAAGGGAGTAGACGCAGGAGCAGGCTCAGGGGATATTGTTGCTGCGGCAGAAATGACAGCACAGAAATTTCAAACCTTAGTATCTGTAAGCGGCGAGACCGATATTATTACAGATGGTCAAACGACTTATTTTGTTGAAAATGGTACTTCTGCATTTACTTCAATGACTGGTGCCGGCTGTCTGCTCTCCTGTGTTTGCGGCGCATTTTTAGCTGCGGATAAGAAGCCCTGCCTTGAGGCGGTTGTGGTTGCCAATTGCGGGTATGCGATTGCGGGAGAACTGGCAGCTGCTGAGTTAGAGGGGCTTTTAGTTGGAACGTTTAGAAACAACCTGTTAGACGTTTTATCACAACTGGATAGTGCGAAAATCAAACAGTTTGCAAAAATCAGGAGGAACGCTTAATGAATTCAACGATACAGGCATTGACGATTGCCGGATTTGACAGTGGTGGAGGCGCCGGCTTACAAGCTGATTTAAAAACATTTCAAGAACGGATGGTCTTCGGTACTTCGGTTTTGACTGCGTTACCTGTCCAAAATACGCAAGGAGTAAAGTCCGTATACGATATCCCTTTATCAGCCATTTCCGATCAGCTGAAAGCGATAGAAGAAGATTTTTCAATCAATGCAGTGAAAACGGGGATGCTCTTTACAGAAGACATTATTCGCCTGACTTCAGCATTTTTGAAACAAGGAAATTTTGGACCATTGGTAATCGACCCGGTCATGGTAGCGAAAAGCGGGCATGCACTATTGAAGGAGTCAGCAGTACAGGCATTGATGGAAGAGCTATTGCCGCTTGCAACTGTTGTAACGCCTAATATACCAGAAGCAGAGGTTATGACTGAGAAGTCGATTTCTTCAAAAGAAGATATGATAGAAGCCGGAAAAATGATACAAGCTTTAGGAGCAAAAAATGTTATTGTCAAAGGTGGGCACCATTTGGAAGGAAACGAATCTTCTGACATGCTGCTTCTTTCCAATGGCGAGATTGACTGGCTTTCATCTGAACGAATACAGACGAAAAAAACACATGGAACAGGCTGTACTTTTTCGGCCTGTGTGACTGCGGAGCTGGCGAAAGGTTTTTCTGTTCAAGAAGCAGTTCACACAGGGAAAGCCTTTATTCAAGCTGCGATTTCAGACAGTATCGATGTGGGGCTGGGCAATGGACCAACAAACCACTGGGCCTATAGAAAGGTGGAGCAGTTATGAGAAGTCCGCTGGATTACTTGCCTGTTTATTTTATTGCCGGTACACAGGATATCGTTAGCGGAACGTTACCGGAGCTGCTTGAACAGGCCTTGAAAGCCGGAGTTACCTGCTTTCAGTTTCGAGAAAAAGGAGCAGGCAGTATCGGGGAAGCAGAACAGCGCAAGGTACTGGCTGCGGAGTGTTATGAGCTGTGTCAAAAATATGACGTACCTTTTATTGTCAATGATGATGTAGAGCTGGCATTGGTACTTGATGCAGATGGCATTCACGTTGGGCAAGAGGATCAGGCAATAGAGGAAGTGTTACGACTATTTCCCGGAAAAATCGTTGGTATTTCATGTTACAATAAAGAAGAAATTGTTGCGGCGAATCAACTGAAAGGAATCAGTTACTATGGTATTGGTCCAGTTTTTGGAACAATCTCCAAGTCGGATGCGAAACCGTCAATTGGTATAAAACAATTGGATGTATTGGCAAGACTGGCAAAGAGACCTTCTGTAGCAATCGGTGGAATCAGCATAGAAACGGTTGCGGCGATTCAGGAAACGGCTGTCGCAGGCTCTGCGGTGATTTCAGCTATCACGCGGTCTGAGGAGGTAAACAGTACGATAAATAAATTAAAAGTAGGAGGATGAAAAAATGGAACATCATGGAAGCTGCTTATGTAAAAAGGTTCAGTTTACCATCAAGGAAGCCGAGCCGACTGTATCAGCCTGTCATTGCAGTATGTGCAGACAATGGACTTCTGGTCCGCTTTTATCAATTGATGCCGGAAATTCTCAAAACATTCTATTTTCAGGAACAGAGGAGATTGGTCGCTATCAATCATCTGAATGGGCAGAACGTGGATTTTGTAAAAATTGCGGGTCATCCTTGTTTTATTATGGGATAGAAGATGATAGTTATTATATCCCAATTGATTTATTGGATACGGTTGATCAGGCACAGCTGACACTGGAGATTATGTATGACAACAAACCGTCCTATTATTCCTTTAGTAATGAGACAGAAAAAATGACAGCAGCCCAAGTCTATCAGCAGTTTGTTGAAGAAACAACAGCGATTGATGAGTAGTTTTTTTTGCAGATGTTAATAAAATGAGAGAAATAAATGTGTCATGAGAATTTAGTGTCGGATAAACCTTGATTATAAAAGGTTTATCCGCTTTTTTTTATTCATGAAATTAGGATGTTCCGAGTAAATAGAGAAAATGATGGCGAAACGCTAATAAATAAAAAGATATTTAAGAGTAACAATTGTGTTAGCGGGAAAAACGAGTATGATAATACTATTGAAAAATGCATGTTTAAACAGAATAACTGACTCTGGGAGAACGAATGCTATTATTCATTACGCGTTTATTTAAATCAAAGGAAGTGTTTTTATGGAACAAAAACAACTGAGATGGTTTAGTGTTGGCTTAATCGCCTTCAACATGGTTTGGGGAATTGGTAACGTCGTCAATAACTACGCCCAACAGGGAATATCCGTTGTGACTTCATGGATATTGATTTTAGTACTTTACTTCATTCCGTATGCATTGATTGTCGGTCAACTAGGTTCAACGTTTAAAGACAGTAACGGAGGTGTCAGCTCTTGGGTTCAAAATACGAGTACCAAACGACTGGCATATTATGCAGCTTGGACCTATTGGGTAGTACATATTCCATACCTTGCGCAAAAGCCTCAAGCAATTTTGATTGCTCTGGGATGGGCAATTCAAGGGAATGGTAATTTGGTTAACACCATGTCCATATCTACTGTTTCTTTTCTATCACTGATTATCTTTCTTCTATTTCTGCTGTTGTCTACGCGAGGATTAGCGACACTGAAAGTTATCGGCGGAATTGCGGGAACAGCGACGTTTGTGATGTCTATGCTTTTCATTCTCTTTGCAGTGGGAGCGCCGGCTATCAATTCATCCGTTGAATTTGCAACACCTCATATGGAGCAAATCAGTACGTATATTCCAAAATTTGATTTTAGCTATTTTACAACTGTGTCAATGCTGGTTTTTGCTGTCGGTGGAGCTGAGAAGATTTCTCCATACGTAAATGCAACAAAGAATCCCGCAAAAGAATTTCCGAAAGGGATGATTTTCCTTGCGGCCATGGTAGGAGCATCTGCTGTGTTAGGCTCGTTTGCGATGGGGATGCTTTTTGCAAGTAACAATATTCCGGAAGACTTAATGGCAAATGGTGCCTACAGTGCATTCCAAATTCTCGGTGAATATTATGGTGTAGGAAATCTGTTAATGATTATTTATGCATTGACGAATGGAGCTGGGCAGATTGCTGCGTTAGCCTTCTCAATCGATGCGCCGTTGAAGATTCTTCTTGCTGATGCTGATCCTGACTTTGTCCCATCCGCTCTTCGTAAGAAAACCAAAAAGGGTACGTTGGTCAACGGGTATTGGTTAACTGGTATTTTAGTAAGTATCATCATTGCTTTGCCAATGTTTGGATTGAAAAACATGAATGAATTAGTCAAATGGTTGACGAACTTAAATTCAGTAGTCATGCCAATGCGTTATCTATGGGTATTCTTTGCCTATATGATGTTGAACAAAGCATATAAAAACTATCAATCTGAGTACAAGTTTATGAAAAATCCCAAAGCAGGCTTCATTTTTGGCTTATGGTGCTTCCTGTTCACAGCTTTCGCCTGTGTATTGGGAATGGTACCTAAGGTTGACTTTGCAGCCGACCCTCAAGGCTGGTTCTTCCAGTTAGCTTCAAATATCCTAACGCCAGTTGTTTTAATCATGCTGGGCATGATCTTGCCTGCAATTGCTCGACGGGAAAAGGATAAAGTATAAATTACGGTTCATGATCGTTAAGAAGTGAAGACGAGCTATCCGAAAGCGGCCAAGCAAATGTTTCGGATAGTTCGTCTTCTTTATAAAAAAATAGGATAAAAATTGAAGAATGAATTATTTTTTTTACTGTTTCGACTTGAAATATAGGATGAAAATCGTTATTTCTCTGCTTTTAAAGGAGTCAGCTATTAGTTTTATCATGAATTGACTAGGTGTTGGGGAATCATGAAAAACGAACAATATTTTGTGTAACTTTGCCGATTTGCCTGGAAAATGGTAAAATAGTCTTTGTTGACTCACAAATAGTGGTTTTTTTGGAAAAAATTGAGAGCAATTTTTATTTATAAACGGTATAATTATTGAGGAAGTGTATTTTTCTTTTTTGAAAGATGATTATAAAATAAGATAAAGACTATTCAAGGAAGTGAGAAAAATTAGTAAACGGGGTAAAAAGTCAGACGTTGAGAAAAAATCTGTCTTTCTATGCAAGACAGTCGATCCTGAATTTTTAGGTAGAGAAATTTATGCTGATAATGTTGAAACACCATACAATTTCTACCTGATTCGTGAGTTAAATTTGGCAAAGGACTACCAGAATCTTGCTGAAGGTGAGGCTTATTTTGATGCTATTTGTGATAGCTGGGATGCAGCCGAGGAGTTCAATAAGCTAGTTGTTAAAAAAATCTACATGTATGTAGAGACAGAACTAATGTATTACACATTAATGATGGGGAGCTTTGAGCCTTTAAGCAGAGAAGCAAAAGTTGAACTGAAGCAGTGGCTGACAGACGTAGCCGTTGAAAAGGAAACACAACCCCTTGTTCAAAAAGAAAATACTGAAATCGAATCTGCTGAATTAAGCAGCGTGATGAAACAAATGCTGGAAACCTCCAATGAAATGTTCCGTCTACGTAAAATGATTGGAGACCTTAGTGAAACAATCGGTCAAGCGAGACTTGAAGCGAAGACTCAGCCGTTAATGTCAAGAAGTGTACACACCATTCATCTAAAACGTGCACAGCCATTAGTGATAGAAAATACCGAGGAACCCAACAAGCCTGTGAAAAAGCTTGAGGTCAAGACAGAAGAGGCTCCTACCATAGAAGGAGAGTACTCGGAAGAAAAAGAAGACGTAATTGAGATTCAACACGTGACAATTGAACCAACAGAACCAGTGGAACAGGAAACAGAAACTGGAAAAAAGCCGATGAGCGGACTGAGTTCAAAAACGGTCCAAGAAGATATCCCGTCAGTCGAAGAGGCTACAGTCTCTCCAAACGACCAAAAAGATAACTCTGCTGCAAGTGTCAAAGAAACTCCTGCAGAGAAGCTTCGTCGAAAGAATTTGGAAAATCAGCTGGAGAAAGCCCCTATTGAGGAAGAGCAAGCGGCAGAACCAGAATCCACAATTTCTGAGGAAGAAATTCGGGAGCTTTTGCTGTCAAAACTGGTTCTTGCAAAGAACAAAACAAGAAAACGAACACCAAGCAATTGGCCGCGTTTTTCTAAACTAATGACAGACAGCCATACAATTTCGGCACCTAAGAGAATTCCTGATTTCTCGAGAAGTGAAATGGAAAATCTTGAAGATGATATTTATCTTCGCTTTATGAGCAAACGTATAAATATCGGCAAGAAGAAGAATCGTGATCAGAAGAAGAGCATCTCTCAAACAGAATTGTTAAGTCAAATATCAAAAGCTGAATACCTTAGCTATTCATGGGGACAGGTTCTGAAGCTGCGCAAGGAAGATGTATTGATTTGTAATCGTCTGAGCAGCGCCGGTCTCGTGAGTGGTTTGGATGATTTTCTTTATGATATGAAGCGAACAGCTAGCAGACCCTCTTTTTTCACTAAGAAGGTCAAATGCTCTGTCGATCGATTAAGAAGACTTGAAGGCTATGTGTTGATGGATCAGTATATGCAAAAGCTAAGTCAGCTATCCAAAGAGGATTATAAATAATAAAAAAGAAAGTCGTCAATTCCGTTTGGGGTTGGCGGCTTTTTATGTATGAAAAAAATGATTAGATAAAAATATCAAGCTTTGTGAGAAATGATAGTGAAAAATTCGTATTTTATAGTATAATTTTCAAGACGGCAGAAAGGTGGAGAGACCATGAAAAAAAAGCCAATATATGCGGTCGTTGATATAGAAACCACCGGGACTGATCCACAGGTAGACCGAATTATTCAGTTTGGCTGTGTGCTGATAGAAGATGGCGAGATTGTCACACGCTTTTCAACAGATGTGAATCCGGGAAAAAGTATTTCACCGCAGATTCAGCATTTGACAGGAATCACAAATAAACAGGTGACGAAAGCGCCGTATTTTGAAGATATCGCTTTGACTATCCATCATTTGTTGGCAGAGACAGTATTTGTTGCCCATAATATTTATTTTGATTACTCCTTTTTAAATCAAGAGCTGCAGCGCTGTGGCGCTCCCGAGCTGAGTATTCCGGGAATTGATACAGTGGAGCTCTCCCAAATATTCTTTCCTACTGAAAAGAGCTTTCGTTTAAGCGATTTATCTGAAAGCTTGGGGCTTGTGCATGATAACCCGCATCAGGCGGACAGTGACGCACAGGTAACAGCTGAGGTATTTCTTTTAATTGAGAAGAAAATCAGAGCATTGCCACTACTGTCGCTAAAGACGATTCTATCGCTAAGTGATCAGCTAGGAATGGAAACAGGTACGTATTTGAACAGAATTTATGAAGAGATGAAGGAGCATCCGGATTCTTTAAGAGACGACCTTAAAGTCGTTGAGGGATTAGTACTGAAGAAAAAGCAAGTGACTTATTTTGAGACACCAGTTTATGAAACAGCGCAGTATCCTGCAACGAAACGACAAAAGGAACGGGTTTTTGCCGAAGCATTAACGTATCGAAAAGAACAGAGCCGGATGATGAATGATGTCTATAAGCATTTTACTGCAGGTGAAGAAAAAAATTTGTTCATCGAAGCAGCAACCGGAATAGGAAAAACCTTTGGCTATCTCTTTCCTAGCAGTTATTTTGCGGAACCCAAAAAACCGGTGATTGTCAGTACAGTATCTATCATGCTTCAAAATCAGCTGTATGAGAAGGACATTCCTTTTACCAATCAGTTTGCGCAGCAAAAGCTGCAGGCAACGGTGTTGAAAAGTCATCGCCATTACCTTGATCTGCAACGTTTTAACGAAACCTTGAAGAATCCAATCAAACAAAAACAGTATGCTCTTTATCAAATGAGAGTACTTGTCTGGCTATTGGAAACGGAAACCGGTGATCTCGATGAACTGCAGTTAATCAATTTTAACCATATTTTTTGGCGAGACACGACTCATCGAGGAACTGAGCTTTTGAAGAAGGATGATTCTTTATACCATGAGGATTTTGTCCGATTTTTATATAAGAGAGCAGCGCAAAGCAACCTATTGATTGTCAATCACGCATTTCTAATGCAGGAGTCGTTTAGAAAGCGGCCACTGCTGCCAGAAGAGGCGAGCTTGATTATCGATGAGGCGCACCATTTACCCGATATAGTCAAACGAACAGCCTTACAGACGATTCCGATTTATGGGTTTCAAAAGCAAGTCATTCAGGCACGTGAAGAAGGGCAGTTGTTTGATCAAGTCCTGGAATTGCTGGGAAAACTACCGACAGAAAAGCGTTATGTAAACATGTATTCGCAGACCTTGCTTGATGTCGTAGAGGACTTGAAGGATTTTGCCTATGAACTGGCACAAATTTTGACAATTGATAAGCGTGAACAGCTTCAGGAATCTGTGATACAGAAAACCCAGTTCGATCAGCTCTCCTTGGATGGCGAGAAATTGATTCGGAGACTGGAGACCTACTTGAGTGATTTAGAAGAAATTCAGCAATCGGTTCGTAGAGGAATACAACAACAGCTAGAGAGTTTTTCTGTTTCCGAACGTATGCAGCTGACAGAGCTGTTTCAGTTGTTTTCAGAGGTTTCTCAATTGGCAGAATGCTTTGATATTTTTGTTAATCAATGGGAAGCTCATTGGGTCAAGGAGTATCGAACAGACAAGAAAGGCTTAACGGTGTTAGCTGTTAACGACTTAAGCGCCGGAATCATAAAAAAGGCCAGTTGGTATCCGAATTATCAGCACATTCTTTATACTGGAGGAACCTTGGTGTTTGGCAAGAATCGGCACTATTTACCGAATAAATTAGGCGTCAATGATTTCTCTGTCAAGGTTTTACCGGACCCGTATAATTATGAGCAGGCAGCACGCTTGTATGTGCCTAAATTACCTTTGGCTATTCATGAGGTGTCTGATGCGGAATTTGCGGAGTATATCAGTCAGACTGTAGAACAGATAGCAAAGCAAGAGGACAGACCTATTCTCGTTCTGTTTACCTCTCATGAAGTATTGAAGAAGACGTATCATCAGCTGCATCAACCAATGCTCAATGTCGGCAGAGAGGTCATGGCGCAGGGAATAAGCGGTACACGGGAAAAGCTGCTGAAACGATTTTATCATAGTAAAAACAGCATCTTGCTTGGCGCAGACAGCTTCTGGGAAGGTGTAGATCTTCCAGGTGACTCGCTTCAGCTGTTGATTGTTACTCGTTTACCCTTTGAAAATCCCAATCGTCCATTAGTTAAAGCGGAGTATGAGTATCTTGAAGCGCAAGGCATCAACTCCTTTACAGGAGAAGCCCTGCCTAAGGCCTCGATGCGGCTGCGGCAAGCATTGGGTCGGCTGATTCGCTCGGAAAACGATCATGGCGTTTTGCTGGTGCTGGATCGTCGACTGGTTCGAACGAAGTATGGGAAGAGGATGTTGCGGGCATTACCTAAAAAGCTTCCGATAGAAGATTTGCCTTTGGAAGAAACACTGCAATCAATCCATGAATTTTTTAAAGAAAAAGGATAATTTTCCCTCTCTTGGAGCAAAAAGATTTTATTTTCTGATATAATGAAAAACAGTAAGTTTTGAAAGGACGAGCGTGATTGTGATATCAGAAGAACAGAAAGAACATAAAAGGGTTGTAGTGCTTCTGGCACTTGTTGCTATTTTGCTGACTATTATTGTTATGTTAAGCATTTTTTATATCCGTTCGACCCATTCAATGTCTCAGGCAAAGCGGGAAGCGGTAAAGATTGCGCAGGAGCATGCGCAATTGGACACAGTAGATAATTTCTACTGGTATAATCGAGACGAGACTTATTTTGGCTTGACCGGAAAAGATACGGCTGGGAAAGAGATTGTAATCATTATTCCCGAAAAAGGCGGAGATATCCTAACCTTTGCCAAAGAGGAAGGTCTTAGCGAAGGACAGGCGAATCATGTAGTAAAAGAACGATACGGTGAAACGACGATTCAAAAGTCAAATCTTGGTATCTTTGACGGCAAGGCGGTTTGGGAGGTTGTCTGCAAAACCGCAGAAGGGTCGTTGAATTACTATTTAATTGCTTTTGAAAACGGTGAAGAGGTCAATACAGTTCTGAATGTTTAATAAAACTCAGCAGCTGTTCTTTGCTTATAGCAAAATAGAGGAAAATCAAAAATGAGGGGTGGAAGTATGAAAATATCAAAACGCGCACAGCAGTTATCACCATCAGTTACTTTGGCGGCATCGTCAAAGGCGAAAAAGCTGAAAAGTGAAGGTAAAGACGTCTTGAATTTGACTGTTGGGGAACCTGATTTTGCAACACCTAAGAATATTCAGGAGGCGGCAATTCAAGCAATCACGGATGGCAGAGCCAGCTACTATACACCATCAGCCGGGATACCTCAGCTGAGAGAAGCAGTTGTCGAAATGATTCGTAAAGTGTATGGACTGGATTATGAGGCAAAAAATGTGATTATCACAGATGGTGCAAAGTATTCTTTGTACTTGTTGTTTCAAGCGATGCTGGATGTCGGAGACGAGGTTATTATTCCGGTTCCCTATTGGGTAAGCTATGGGGAACAGGTAAAGCTGGCTGAAGGGACACCTGTATTTGTTTCTTGTAAGCAGGAAAATGAGTTCAAGGTAACCGTTGAACAGCTGGAAGCAGCTCGTACGAAGCAGACGAAAGCCATGATTTTGAATTCACCATCCAATCCTACAGGGATGATTTATACAGAAGCTGAGCTGACTGCTATTGGAAATTGGGCGGTTGAGCACGACATCATGATTATATCAGATGATATCTACGGGCAACTCGTCTATAATGGAAATACATTTACACCGATAGCAACAATTTCTGAAGAGATACGCAAGCAGACAATCATTATCAATGGGGTGTCTAAGTCTTATGCCATGACAGGTTGGAGAATCGGCTACACGATTGCCAATGAAGAGCTGATTGGTGCAATGAATAATATTGCTTCCCATTCAACCAGCAATCCAACAGCGGTTAGCCAATATGCGGCGGTTGAAGCCTTGAATGGCAGCCAGGAAACGGTTGAGGAGATGCGACAAGCGTTTGAAGCGCGTTTGAATACTATCTATCCGAAAGCAGCAGCCTTACCGGGCTTTAAGCTGATGAAACCGCAGGGGGCCTTTTACCTGTTTCCGAATATTCGTGAAACATTAACTCTATGCGGCTACGATAATGTGACCGACTGGGTGGACGATTTACTTGACGAAGCATACGTTGCATTAGTGACAGGCGAAGGCTTTGGCTCAGCTGACCACATCCGTATCAGTTATGCATCGGATTTAGCAGTATTAGAGCAGGCAATTGAGCGAATCGCTGCGTTTATTGATAAGAAGATACAAGCAAACAACTAAGAACAAACTTAATTCGGGATTGGTAAAAATTGAAGGAACGGGAGAGACAATAGTGGAACAAATTCAAATCATTGATTCAAAGAATCATGTAGGCGAAACAGTAAAAATCGGTGCTTGGGTAGCGAATAAGCGCTCAAGTGGTAAAATTGCATTTTTACAGCTTCGTGATGGAACAGCTTATTTTCAAGGCATTGTAGTAAAAAGTGAGGTGCCGGAAGAGGTTTTCCAGCTGGCTAAAGGTCTGAATCAGGAAACAGCAGTGCTGATTACCGGTGAAGTAAGAGAAGATACTCGTTCAAAATTTGGCTACGAAATCGGAATTACTGAGATTGAGGTTGTTGGGGAGAGTCATGAATACCCAATCACACCAAAAGAACATGGAACTGATTTTCTAATGGATCATCGTCACTTGTGGCTGCGTTCTTCAAGACAACATGCGGTGATGCAAGTTCGTAATGAAATCATCCGTGCCACCTATGAATTTTTCAATACCAATGGTTTTGTGAAAATTGATCCGCCAATCCTTACAGGTAGCGCGCCGGAAGGAACAACGGAGCTATTCCATACGAATTATTTTGATGAAGAGGCGTACTTGTCACAGAGTGGGCAGCTTTATATGGAGGCAGCTGCAATGGCCTTCGGTAAAGTATTTTCTTTTGGTCCGACATTCCGTGCCGAAAAATCTAAAACACGTCGTCATTTGATTGAATTTTGGATGATTGAACCGGAAATGGCTTTCATGCATCAAGAAGACAGCTTAGAGGTTCAGGAAAAATATGTTGCCTTCCTTGTGCAAAATGTTCTTGATAATTGTGACTATGCATTGGATGTATTGGAGCGCGACAAAGAGCTTCTGAAAAAATACACGCAACTACCATTCCCACGCATCTCTTATGATGATGCAGTTGAGTTGTTGAAGAAAAATGGCTTTGATGATATTGAGTGGGGCGATGATTTTGGTTCTCCTCATGAGACATTTATTGCCAATTCATTTGAACAGCCTGTGTTTATCCTGAACTATCCAAAAGCAATTAAACCGTTCTACATGAAGCCTCATCCAACGAGAGACGATGTTGTGATTTGTGCAGATATGATTGCTCCTGAAGGCTATGGCGAAATTATCGGCGGTTCAGAGAGAGCAACAGATTATGAGTTCCTGTTGGAGCAGATTCGTCAGCATGGACTTGATGAGAAGGAATACTCCTGGTATCTGGATTTAAGAAAATACGGGTCTGTCCCTCATTCCGGCTTCGGCTTAGGTTTGGAACGAACAGTTACTTGGCTTTCAGGAATTGAACATGTGCGAGAGTCTATTCCATTCCCGCGTCTGCTAAACAGATTGTATCCATAGAAAGAGTATATATGAGCTTTACCAATCAAGAATGCCTTATAGGTTTTTCTTGGATGGTGAAGCTTTTTTTCATTATATTTTCCATGTTTTCTGAATGTATCCAATGTGCTTTTCATAAGGGGTATTGATTGAGTAAAACCTTCAGTGGTGCTAGACTGAAGGTAGAGATAACAGGAATCAAAAAGGGGGAATCTGTATGGAGGAAAATTCAGTCTGTAGGCAGCTGCCAAGGCATTATATTTTTCTTTTACAACAGCTGCCTGTAAGGAGGGATGCGCTGTATCTATAGATTGGTTTACTTGGGGAAGTATACAGCTCATTACATTGGAAAGCGAATACTTCCCTTTATAGCTATTGGCTTGTGTGTCTATAGAGGCACCATATTGGATGACTAATTTTATAGATTTCATTAAGCATAAGCAATTTTTATAATGAGGCAGTATTTTCTTACAATCAATTAATGACAGTTAAAAGAGATTGGGATAGATAGTCATGGTGGGAACCGCCATGGGTGTTTGTCCCAATGTTTATTTAGGTATAGAGACACTGAAAGTCTGAGGATTTATTTATGCTCCCGGCTTTTTCTAATTATAAAAAAATTATATAGATTTCTGTTTAATCGTCTTCTGTTTGAAAAAAGTAAGGTAAGTTGTTTAGAATTTCAGAGTTTTATGGTAGAATGGACGGAAAGCAAAGATAAAGGACTGACGTGAATGGGAAATCCGGCACAAGTAACAAGAAAACATTTTCGATTTCCAGCCTATGATGATCAGGTAGGGGTAAAGTTGGCTACTGGCAGCAGACGCCAGCTTTTTCAAAACGAACCGCTTTTAAATGAGCGAGGCAACCTGACAGGAAATGGCTATCAAGAATTCGAACCGACAATGATGAATAAAAATGTACCAACAAATACAGCAACAGCTGCTCCTAAAAAGCCAGCCGCTGTTGACCAAAAGCAAGTACATACAAAAGCACAGCAGGAAGAGCTGAAAAAGCATAAACTGAATTTACCAGATTATTCGACTAATCACAGCAGAGTGATTGAGCCGCAAAAGAAACCAAATCTATTCGGGAATATGCATAAGCAAAGTAAAGAAACTTTCGAAGCCTCATCCTTTGGCAAACGGACGACAGGCAGAAAAATTACTAATTTCAATGACTCAAAAAAAATGGAGTCATCTTATTTTGTCCCAACCTATGTTCCGGCATCCGTAATACCGGATGAAGTACCTGAATTGACAGAGATTTCCGACCAGGAGCTTCTGGCAGCGATGAAAAAGGATTCGACATCTTATTTGATTTTGGACAATGAAGATACATTGTTCAGAGAAAAGAAGACAGATGATCCTGCAGTTCAAAAATTCAACGTACCAAATGAAGAGCCTGATATTCCGGTAACTCGTCGTCAGTATCAGAAAATTCGTCCGAATATGCAGCGTTTCGGCGGTACAGATACAGAACAGGATTTACCTCGTTCTCGTACAGAGCTTAAATCTGCGAAGAATCAGACGTCATATGCTCAGAAAGTATCTGAAGCAGAGAGTCAACAGAAAAAGGGAATTATGGATAAATCCTTGAGTGGTATTATTGAGGAGTCCAGCTTTGAAATGGATAACAGCAAGTATTTCAATTGATAAAAGCAGAAAAAGCAGGGGATAATGCCGTGCTCTGAATAATAAGCCGAATCGCGCCAAAATTGTTTTTTGTGAATTTTGACGTGTGTTCGGCTTATTTTTGAGAAGCTTATTTTTTGCATCCTATTTGTATTTGATTTATCTAAAATATGAGAATATTTTTTTTTAGTTGATTATTTTACTGTTTTATACGATAATGGGGAACGTACAATTTAGGATAATTTTAATAATTACTATTTACTTACATAGAGAGTTGAGAGAAGAGGATCATAATGGAGAATCGTGAAAATCAGTTATATCATTTTGTAGGGATCAAAGGCTCTGGTATGAGTTCACTGGCCTTGGTTCTTTTTGAAAAAGGCTATCATGTTCAAGGATCTGATGTAGAAGAATATTTCTTTACACAACGTGATTTAGAAAAAGCCGGAATCAAACTATTGCCGTTCGATGCTGAAAATATTACAAAAGATATGGTTGTGATTGCAGGGAATGCCTTTCCTGATGCACATGAAGAGTTAGTTCGTGCCCGTGAATTGGGTGCAGAAGTTATTCGTTACCATGATTTTATTGGACAATTTATTCAACCATATACAAGCATTGCTGTAACTGGGTCTCATGGGAAAACCGGAACAACAGGATTGCTGTCACATATTTTGAGCGGTATCAAGCCTACAAGCTACTTGATTGGTGATGGAACCGGTCATGGTGTACCGGATGCAGAGTTCTTCTCATTTGAAGCCTGCGAGTACCGTCGACACTTTTTGGCATATTCTCCGGATTATGTCATCATGACAAATATTGATTTTGATCATCCCGATTATTATAAGAGCATTGAGGATGTTTTCTCTGCATTCCAAGCAATGGCCAGTCAAGTGAAAAAAGGAATTTTTGCTTATGGTGATGATAAGTATCTGCGTCAGCTTGAAGCTGATGTTCCTATTTATTACTATGGTATGAACGAAGATGACGATATCCAAGCAAGAAATATTGAGCGAACAACGACAGGCTCTGTATTTGATGTGTACCATAATGATGATTTTGTTGGCCGCTTTGATTTACCGGCCTTTGGTGAGCACAATATCATGAACGCTTTAGGCGTTATTGCTGTTGCGTATTTTGAAAAGCTAGATATGAAGAAGGTTGCTGAAGAGATGTTGACCTTCCAAGGAGTAAAACGTCGTTTTACTGAGAAACAGGTAGGTGATGTAGTGATTGTTGATGACTATGCGCATCATCCTACAGAAATCAAAGCCACGATTGACGGTGCACGCCAGAAATATCCGGATAGAGAGATTATTGCTGTTTTCCAACCACATACATTTACACGGACAATTGCGTTGATGGATGAGTTCGCGGAAGCATTGGATTTGGCGGATCATGTCTTTTTGTGTGACATCTTTGGTTCTGCCCGCGAGACGCAAGGGGATGTGAAGATTGAAGACCTTGGCAATCGTATCAAAAAAGGTGGACAGGTCATCAAAGAAGAGAATGTTTCACCATTACTTGATTTCGAAGATGGCGTCTTTGTCTTTATGGGTGCCGGTGATGTTCAAAAATTTGAGCAGGCTTACGAAACATTATTAAGTAATACAACAAGAAATGTACTATAAATGAGTGAAAAGAATACAGAGGCGTAGGAAGTTCTTTCCTGCGCTTTTTTTAGCGATATAGGATGAAGTTTCTGCGTAGTCAATGCATCAGCTTTCGCCAAACAGTCCGGCTCTTGTTAGATATTCTTTTCTACTTGCCTTTTACAGTGGTTTTGGTACAATTATCATATCATTAATGGAGGTGTACTAATTTGAACATCGGAAAACCGAGAAAATTAGGCAAAACCATCGAAGATATTGAGGAAGGCGATTCGCTGTCTTTAACGGAATCTATTGAAGACAAAGACTTGCTGCTTTATTTAGGCTTGACGAATGATGCCAATCCCCTTTATATCCAACATGATTATGCCAAACAAACGGAGTATCAAAAACCGATCGTACCATCGATCATGTTGATGGGAATCATCACAAGTGCCATTTCAAAACATTTGCCTGGACCAGGCTCGCATGTGGTCAATTTCTCTATTAACTTTTTAGAGCCTGTTTTTCACTATGAAACACTGACCTTTCATTTTGAAGTAATCAAGATAGACAAGATGAAGGATGTCGTGACGATTTCGATTGAAGCAGTTAATGAAGAAGAAAGCCGTGTGCTGGATGCAGTTGTCATTGTGCAACCGCCGAAGCACGTTGTTTTAGATGAACCAAATGAGAAAGAAGGGGTATTAAATGAATCAGATTGAAACAACAAAAGCGCAGGAAGGCTTGAATAGCTTTTACGCGAAAATTTATGGATTTTTAGCATTGGGTATCGGTATCAGTGCAGTTATTTCCTATTTGATATTGAATGTATTCTATTTTGAAATGTTTATGTTCCTATATCAGTATCCATACGCATTCATGGGTTTATGGATTGCTGAGATTGCTTTGGTTATTTTCCTAGGTATGAAGGCACAAAAAAATCCACCGCTTGCGATTGGCGGCTTTATTGCCTATTCTGCCATTAATGGTATTACCTTAGCGGTCACGTTGACGATGTACACAGAAGCAACCGTCGTTTCAGCATTTGTCAGCGCAGCTTCAACATTTGGCTGTATGGCAATCGTTGGTGTTCTAACGAAAAAAGATTTGTCAGGAATGGGACGGGCTTTACTTACAGCGTTAATCGGAATTATCGTTGCGATGGTACTGAACATGTTCTTCTTCCAAAGCGGACCGATGGACTACGTCATTTCTATCTTGATGGTCTTGATTTTCTCAGGGCTTACAGCGTATGACAATCAACGAATCAGAACGATTTATTTTGCTACAAACGGAACTGCAGGAAATGGTATTGCTGTTTATATGGCATTACAGCTGTATCTGGACTTCATTAATCTGTTTCTGGCATTTCTACGAATTTTCGGTAAGAAATAAAAAGAAGCTTAATTATTTACTTATAAGCTTCCGTTTATTCGGTTGGAAGGATTGCGGCATAGTGATGTCACAATCCTTCTTTTGTAGTTATTGTTAGGAAACATATAGAAAGAGGAGTGAATCAAATGGAAAAGCTGAAAGAGGCTCTAAAAAGAGAAGCAGAAACATTTCCGGGAGCAACGGTTTATTATCGTGAAAGCTGGGATTGTGACTATTTTGATATCGCTGGAAAATTTTTTGCGATGCTGGGAGAGAATAAAGAGGGTGAAGCCATATTTACATTCAAAGGTGAGCCTGAAGAAAATGAATTATTGAGAGAGCAATACAGCTTTATTGTTCCCGGCTACTATGCAAATAAGACTCATTGGAATTCAATTATCCTTAAAGAGAATACCTTGGATGAGAAGCAATGTGCGGCACTGCTAAAAAAATCCTATGAGCTGGTTGTAGCGAAATTACCGAAAAAAGTTCGTGAAACACTAGGTGAGTAAATTTTGTAAAACTGATTCTTACAGAATAATGTGAGGATCAGTTTTTTTCTGTCTGCTGCTTTCTATTTGCGAACGTATGTTTTATAATAGAAGAGATTGTGAGGTGAAAGCAGATGTTCCATTCAGAGAAAATTCCAATTCGCAGACTGGTAGAGTTTATTTTGCGCAAGGGAAGTATTGATTCCCGCAGAACAAGCAACCACACTGCGCAGGAAGGCTCAAGAATTCATCGCAAGCTTCAGAAGGAGGCCCGCAAAGGCTATCAGAAAGAGATTAAGATTGCCAAAGAGGTCAAATTGAATGAGAAAATATATTCGGTTGAAGGACGTATGGACGGTCTTTTCACAGATGAATCGGAGCAGCTGATTATTGATGAGATTAAGACCTCAGAAACAGCCTTTGATGATTTGTATGAGGAACAGCTGGCAATGTATTGGCACCAAATTAAGTGTTATGGGGCGATATACAGCGAACAGGAAGAGCTTGAAGCGATTACGCTGCAGCTGACCTATTTCCAAACAACGACAGAAGAAATCACGAAAACACAAAAGATATTTACTCGTATAGAGCTAAAGCAATTTTTAGATGATTTATTGACTGAGTATGAAAAATGGTTGATATTCAGTGATAATTGGCGTACGGTGCGTAACCAGTCGTTGAAAGAGCTGCCGTTTCCGTATGGCGAGTATCGGAAAGGTCAACGGGAGCTGGCCGTTTCGGTATATAAAACGATTCTTAGCGATCAGCGGCTTTTTGTTGAAGCGCCGACAGGTACAGGAAAGACAATTTCAACGCTGTTCCCATCGCTAAAGGCAATCGGAGAAGGTAAAGCAGAGAAAATATTTTATTTAACGGCTAAGACGATTACCAGACAGGTGGCTGAAGATGCTGTACAGGCAATGAATCAGCGAGAGATGAAAATCAAAAGTCTGACCATTACAGCAAAAGATAAAATCTGTTTTTTAACGGAGCGAAACTGTACACCGGAAAATTGTCCTTTTGCCGATGGCTATTATGATCGATTAAATGAGGGGTTGTGGGATATCCTGCACCACGAAAATCAATTCAGTCGTGAGATTATTGAGAAATATGCACAGAAGCATCGTCTGTGTCCCTATGAGCTATCTTTAGATGTGAGCCTTTGGTGTGACTTAATCATTTGTGATTATAACTATGTTTTCGATCCAACGGTTTACTTGCGTCGATTCTTTGATGAAGGAATTAAGAAGGATTATCTGTTTTTAATTGATGAGGCGCACAATTTGGTCAGTCGCTCCAGAGAAATGTATTCTGCTGAGCTTTCCAGAGGGCAGCTTCTCCTGATGAAAAAGCTGTTGAAAAAGAAGCATGCGCCCTTGACTCGGGCAATAAATAAAGTAATTGATGAATTTGATAAACTAGATGAGCTATGTATCAGTGAAGAAAAAGAGTTCATTTCTCAGCCTGCTTATGTTGATAGCATGGAAAAAGTAATTTTTCGATTGACGGAAAAAATTGGGGAATGGCTGCCGCAAAACCAAGAGCTGCCGGAGCTGAATCAGCTGTTAGACATCTACTTCTCCTTGTTGAACTACTTGAAGATCGGTGAGTTTTATGACGATCATTATTGTACTTATATTCGAAAACGAAATCGTGAAGTGTCTATTAAGCTGTTTTGCTTAGACCCTTCTTATTTACTCGCACAAAAGCTGTCTATAGCGAATGCCAGTATCTTGTTTTCAGCCAGCTTCACACCGTTGAGCTACTATAAGGATATTCTTGGCGGAGAAGAGGACAGCTTGACTTATCGAATCCCCAATCCGTTTCCAGAGGAAAATCAACAACTGCTGATTGCCCGCTATGTTCAAACGACCTATCGAGAAAGAGAGAACAGTCTGGATTACTTGGTTGAAAGTCTGACGACGATGATTCAGCAGAAGACGGGGAATTATTTGTTTTTCTTCCCATCCTATGCGTATTTAGATATGGTTTATGATGCCTTTAAAAAGAAGAATCCTGCTATCCGGACATTGATTCAGCAAACCGATATGAATGAGCAGGAACGAGAAAGATTTTTGGCAGAGTTTATACCTGATCCGAAAGAAACTTTGATTGGTTTTTGTGTCCTCGGCGGCGTGTTCTCTGAAGGGATTGATTTGAAGGGGAGTCGTCTGATTGGGACAGCGGTCATTAGCGTTGGACTGCCACAGATTAATGAAGAACAAGAATTGATTAAGAATTATTTTGATGAGCAGGGATTGGGCTTTCAATATGCCTATCAAATTCCCGGAATGAATAAGGTACTTCAAGCCGCAGGCCGAGTTATTCGAGATGCTGCGGATCGAGGTGTGGTGCTGCTGTTGGATCAACGATTTGCAAGTCCGGCTTACCAACGATTGGTTCCGCCACATTGGTATCGCGCACAGGTTTTGTCGACAATCCATCATTTAGAAAAAAATATTCAGGCTTTCTGGGATGAAACAGATGGCTGACGAAAGGAAATGACACGATGAAGAAAATTCTGGTTTTACACACTGGCGGTACAATTTCCATGTCTAAAGACGCAACCGGCGGTGTCATCCTGAATGAGCAAAATCCTTTAATGAATCAAAATGAGCTGTTTCAAGGAGAGATAGAGCTTGTTGTAGAGGATATCTTCAATTTACCTTCCCCACACATGACATTGGAGCAAATGTTTCAGCTGAAAGAGCGCATCATACAAGGAATCGCTGAAGGTATCGATGGCGTTGTTATCACTCATGGAACAGATACGCTGGAGGAAACAGCTTATTTTCTTGATTTAACCGTTCCTAAAGGCGTCGCTGTTGTAGTGACCGGCGCGATGCGTTCTAGCAATGAAATTGGCAGTGATGGTCTTTATAATTTTATGAGTGCTGTCTGGACAGCTGCTTCGGATGAATCTAGAAATAAGGGTGTTTTGGTCGTGATGAATGACGAGATTCATATGGCAAAATATGTGACGAAGACCCACACAACAAACGTTGCAACATTCCGAACACCGACATTTGGACCAATCGGCATGTTGACAAAGGGAAGAACATTTTTTACGAAAGAAGTAATGCCGGAAGAAGTCTGTGATGTTCCATCTGTTCAGGGCGAAGTCTTTTTAATTAAAGCCTATGCCGGGATGGATGACCAGATATTCAATCTGATTCATACCGAAAAACTTGACGGCTTGGTCATCGAAGCCTTGGGTGCAGGAAATTTACCTCCGGCGGTATTACCGGGATTACAAAAGATATTAGATCAAAAAATTCCTGTTGTTTTAGTTTCAAGATGCTCAAATGGGATTGCTGAAGATATTTATGCCTATGAAGGCGGCGGTGCAGGCCTCCGTAACCATGGAGTAATCTTTATGAAGGGGTTGAATGGTCAAAAGGCCCGTATTCGTCTTCTTGTAGGATTGAATGCTGGGAAATCAGCAGAAGAGCTTCACCGTTATTTGGAAAGCTGATAGCTGAAGACAAAACTGAAGTAAAGATACAGAAAGATTATCAAAAGGATTTGTTCGAAAGAATGGTCTTTTCAGATAATCTTTTTTGTGTATTTGAATAGATAAGAAACTGGCCTGTTTTATTATTTCCACCGAATAGGTAAGGGTTCCTGTATATAAAGTATTTCTTTAAGTTCCTTTTAAGTTCTTGCTGTTATTCTCTTGGTACGTTAACAGGAAAGTAAGGTGAGAAGATGTCAGTCATGATTGTGATTCCCAGCTATGAGCCTCAGGAAAAAGTTATCCCTTTTATTCAGAGGCTGAGTGAGCAAACAGGAAAAAACATCTTAATTGTGGACGATGGCAGCGGTGCAAGCTACCAATCAATTTTTCAAGAATTATCAGCGATTCCAGCCATTACTGTTCTTTCTTATGAGAAAAATAGAGGAAAAGGCGCGGCGCTAAAAGCAGGATTTCAAAAAATCATCGCTGAGTATCCTAATGTGCGTGCTGTTGTGACTGCAGATTCTGATGGTCAGCATAGTATTACTGATATTAGCCGTTTGATTGCTGCAATTGAGCAGACAGAAGCACGCACCTTACTTCTTGGAACAAGGTCGTTCAAGAAGGCGGAAACACCCTTCAAGAGCTATTGGGGAAACAGGATATCTTCTATGTTTTTCTATTTTGCAACTGGCATAACCTGTGAAGATACTCAGACGGGTTTACGAGCGATGAATACCAGCTTGCTGCCGGAACTTTTGACAGTAGAGGGCGAACGATTTGAATACGAGATGAATGTCCTTTTAAAGAGTAAAGTGTTAGCGATCAAGCTAGAGCAGCTGCCGATAGAAACTATTTATGAAAACAATAATGCTCATTCTCATTTTAGAGCAGTTCAAGATTCTTATCGCATCTATAAACCTTTATTCCGTTATCTTTCTTCTGCCATTCTCTCATTAGGCGTCGATGTAAGTGTCTTTTTACTGCTTTTATTTTTATTTGGTGGCTCAAATGAAATGGTGATACCAGCGACAATTATTGCGCGACTTTTTTCGGGAATCGTCAATTATTCATTAGCACGCAGCTGGGTCTTTGGGAATGAGGAGCGAGTATCAAGCACGTTGTGGAAATATGGCCTCCTATTCCTCGGGCAAATGGTGTTAAGCTCTCTAGGTGTTCGTTTGCTGCTTCTTATCCTTCCAATCGCTCTAATCAGCAAGTTGCTGGTGGATGGACTGCTGTTTGGATTAAGCTTCATCATTCAAAATCGAGTGATTTTTCAAAAAGGAGGGATGAGGTAATGAGGAATGTAAAACAGTTTTTTTCAAAAAAATATTTTTGGGCTATTTGTGTGAGCTTTTCATTATCTGCGGCAATTGCAGCAGTATTGCTGGATACCTTTGTTTTAACGCATAAAATCAGTGTAGAAGCGGTATCGGCAACAGTCTCCAGCACAGAGCCAACTACGAGTGAAGCAACTGCTTCTGAGACTGAGGAGACAGCGACGGAAGATACCACTGATACGGAGCCTGTGGTTACAGATACCAGTTATGCAGACGACCATTTGTCTATATCACTCACAACGACTAGAAAATATGATACAGATATTTACATTGTGGATGTTCAAGTTAGTGATCCTGAGGCGTTGAAAACAGCCTTCGCTGAAAATTCATATGGGCGAAACATTAAAGAAACAACCTCGCAAATGGCTGAAAACAATCAAGCGGTTTTAGCGATTAATGGAGACTACTATGGTTTTAGAAATAAGGGATTCGTAGTAAGGAATGGTGTCCTTTATCGTGAGACTGCCAATACAGGAACGGAAGCGCTGGTCATTGATAGTAATGGTGATTTCAGTATTGTAGAGGAAGAACAATCATCTGCGCAGGACTTGCTGGATAACGGAGCTCGTCAGATTTTGTCCTTTGGTCCCGGTCTGCTTAAAGACGGTGAAATTTCAGTTACTGAGGATGAAGAAGTAGGACAGGCGATGCAAAGCAATCCACGGACAGCAATTGGTCAAATTGGTGAAAATCATTATGTGATCGTTGTAGCAGATGGACGCACGGAAGCTAGTGAGGGGCTGTCTCTTTATGAATTGGCTGAGGTGTTTCAAGATGCAGGAGCTACGACTGCTTATAATCTGGATGGCGGAGGCTCATCTACGTTGTGGTTCAATGGAAATGTGATTAATCAGCCAACAGAAAAAGGCTCCGGAGAACGCTCCGTGAGTGATATTCTATATTTCAATTAGGGGGAGAGTCAATGAACAGGAAAAAAATAATAGTCAGTTATACGACAATCGGTCTGCTGCTCTTCCTTTTTCAAAAAGTGTATCATTTTTACGGACATGGTGTTGTTTCCTTTGCCTTATCCTCTGTTTGGATTGCACCGCTTGTAGTGGGGATATTGTTCGTCGTTTTTCTTTTCAGCAAACCCGACAAAGGAACGACCTCACTTTTTCGTTTGAGTTTCAATCTGATGAATACTAGTTTAGCTGTATTTACAGCAGGGCTTATCCTGACCGGTGTGACAGAAATTGCCGGTACCGATTCGCCGTACATTCTGTATTTCTATATTGTGAGTGTGTTGTTTCTTGTTCCGGCATCTGTGTTGACACTGGTTGCGTATATAAAATGAGGTGATCTGGATGTGGTTTTTTTGATTATTATTTTTACGGCGGTACTAGGTCTGATTTGGCTGATTATTCCGAAGGAGTGATGAGCATAAGGGCTGAGTTGATTTCGTTTGTTCGGGCTGAAGTGCTGTTAAAAGCGATACTTAAAGAAGCCAAAAAGCTGTTTGGTATTTCCAAAAGTTTAGTTGAATAAATAGAAGGTCCCACAACCGATATCCGTTTACTGGAATTGGTTGTGGGACTTTTTTGACTGTTTGTCTAGCTTCGCGAGCTAGCTCTCTTCGGCGATAAGTCGAGTCAACCTCATGATAAAAAGCATCATGTGTTTGCCTCAAGCTTATCGCTCGAGAGCTGGCGAGCTCGTTCAACTTTTCTATTTGTCTAGCTTCATGAGTCAGCTCACTTGACGATAAGATAAACTGCCTTCAGTGGTAAAGAACACCACTGAGTCAGTTTGCTATATCGCGCATGAGCTAAGCGACTCATTCAGCTTTTCTATTTGTCTAGTTTCGCGAGCTCGTTCAACTTTTCTTAATTATCTATAATTGTTAAATTGCAGTTCAATTGGCAGTTCTAAATTTTTCAATAAAGTGATGATTTTTTGTAAATCGTCTCTGTTTTTTCCAGTTACACGGATTTTATCGTCTTGAATCTGTGATTTCACCTTTACACCGGAATTTTTAATAGCTACATTGATTTTTTTTGCATTCTCTTTGTCGATACCGCTAACCAGCTCACCATATTGTCGAGCAGTCCCACCCAACGCTTTCTCGCTGGTTGAAAACTGGATATTTTTTATTGGAACACCGCGTTTTACCAGCTTGCCAAACAAAACATCCTTTACCTGTTCCACTTTATAGTCATCATCTGCAATCACGACTAGGCGATTATTCTCCAATTTGATATCAGCAAGAGAATCTTTGAAATCAAAACGATTTTTAATCTCCTTTAAAGCGATCTGCATTGCATTCTTCACTTCTTCCATGTCCATCTCAGAAACAACATCAAAACTTGCATCCTTCGCAGCCATATGCTAACCTCCTAAATTCTACTTACATTCATAGTAACAATGAAAGCGCAATACGACAAGTGATTTATTGAAACCTTAAAAGAACGAGCAAATAGGAAATAATTAATAAGATGCAGACGTATTCTCATTAGAAGAACAGAAAGAAGATTTTGATGATAAATGCCAGCGAATATCTTGCGAAAATCGTGATAAACCATATAATGGAAAAGGATATGTTTTGTGAAGAAAATAATAGGGATAAAACTGATTGCTTCATATAAGGAAAAAGTGTTGAAACAAGCATAATAAGTGTGAAGAATTTCAAAAACACTTAACAAGGTTTTCGTAAAAATAAAGGATATTGAACCACTAAAATGAAGGAAATTGCCAGTTACCTGAAAAACTTTCAAAAAAGGAAAAGGAGGGCCATTTCCCTTTTACTAAGAATGCTAGGGAACTGGACAACGGACCATCAAAATGAAGAAACCAGCCAGTTACCTGACTAGTTTCCTCAACAAACAAAAGGAGAACCGCAGCTCTGTAGTAAACAAGAACCTAGAGCCAGCGGATATCGGACCACCAGAATGAAGAAACTGGACAGTTATCTGGCAAGTTTCCTCAAAAAGTAAAAGGGGAGCCATTACTCCGTTGTACAAGGAGTTAAAGCTGGAAGATGCTCCTACGGTTCTCGCCAAGCTGTGATCCTCGTCGCAAAGCATTAAGCCAAGACCGCTTGGCTACCGGACCACAACAAACAAAAGGAGAACCGCTGCTCTGTAATAAATAGGAACCTAGAGCCAGAGGATAACGGACCACAAGAATGAAGAAACTAGTCAGTTACCTGACTGGTTTCCTCAACAAACAAAAGGAGAACCGCTACTCTGTAGTAAATAGGAACCTAGAGTCAGCGGATAACGGACCACCAAAATGAAGAAACTAGCCAGTTACCTGACTAGTTTCCTCAACAAACAAAAGGAGTGCCATTACTCTGTAGTAGGAACTTCTAGAAGTAATGGACATCGGACAACCAGAAAGAAGAAATGAGGCAGTAACCTGCCTTATTTTCTCAACAAACAAAAGGAGTGTAAAAATGGGGAAAAATCTTGTATTGCATAAGCGTTCCGAGTTTATAAAAAAGATTTTTGTTATTGCTTTGACAGGTATTACAGGTGCAATGGGCTTAAATATGTTTTTGATTCCGGCTCAGGTTTTTTCAGCAGGAATGAATGGGATTGCCCAAATTTTGGCGACGCTATTATATAGCCACTTGTCCATTACAATTGATACCGGCTTGTTTATCTTTCTGTTAAATTTGCCTGTTTTTGCCTTGGGATTTTGGAAGCTTGGTAAAGAAGCCACGATTTTCAGCTTTGTGAATGTTGCTGTTGCTTCGGCCATGACAATGATTTTACCTGTCTATACTGTGACAGATAATCCATTGATGAATGCGATTGTTGGCGGGGTGCTGATTGGTATTGGCGCAGGCCTTTCTCTGAAGATGGGATTTACCACCGGTGGGATGGATATCATTTCTTTGGTGCTTTCAAGAACAACAGGGAACACGGTTGGAAAATATATATTTGCTTTAAATAGTATTATTGTTGCGATTGCGGGCTTTCTTTTCAACTGGGAAAGTGCTCTTTATACGATTATCTCGATTTATTGCATGACCCAAGTCATCGATGCACTCCATACTAGTCATCAAAAGGTTACTGCGATGATTATTACTACAAATTCAGATGCGGTGGTTCAAGGAATCGCTAGTCAAATGGCGCGTGGGATGACGTTGCTGCCATCAATTGGCGGCTATTCAAAAGCAGAAGGACGAATGATTATGATGGTCATCACCCGCTACGAGTTATATGATTTGGAGCAAATTGTTCATTCAATTGATGAGAATGCTTTTATGAATATTGTTCCGACCCAAACTGTTTTAGGTAGATTTGCCAATGAAGATGAACAAAGATTTTTCAAAAGTACTGGCAGTTTTCCGGAGATGAAAAAGCATCGAATTCGATAATACCTTGGGCTATAAGTATGCAATAAGTACAAGAAACGTCAGGGAAGAAGAGTGAGTTTGTGAAAAGATGAATAAAATTTTCTGAAAAAAGTAATTTTAGTAGAAAAGTACCTAAAGTTCTGATAAAATGTAACTGTTGGTTAAGGATTGCCTTAACAAATATGGTTTTTAAAACTTAGGAGGAATTTTTTATGCCATTAGTATCAGGAACAGAATTTCTTAAAGCAGCTCGCAAAGATGGTTACGGTGTTGGCGGATTCAACACAAACAACCTAGAATGGACAAAAGCAATTCTTGAAGCTGCAGAAGCAAAGAAAGCACCAGTATTAATCCAAACTTCAATGGGTGCGGCTAAATACATGGGTGGTTATCAAGTATGTTATGACTTGGTAAAAGACTTAGTAGATTCAATGGGCATTACTGTACCTGTTGCACTTCACTTAGACCATGGTGAATACGAAGATGCATTAGAATGTATCGAAGTTGGTTATACTTCTGTTATGTTCGACGGTTCTCATTTACCATTCGAAGAAAACATCGAGAAAGCAAAAGATGTTGTTGCTAAAGCTCACGCAAAAGGTGTTTCTGTAGAGTGTGAAGTTGGTTCTATCGGTGGAGAAGAAGACGGAATCATCGGTTCAGGCGAATTGGCTGACATCGAAGAATGTAAACAAATGGTTGCGACTGGTATTGACTACCTAGCTTGCGGAATCGGTAACATCCACGGTTCATACCCAGAAAACTGGGCTGGTTTGGCTTTCGATCACTTACAAGCAATCGCTGACGCTGTTGGCGATATTCCATTGGTATTACATGGCGGATCTGGTATTCCTTTGGATCAAATCCAAAAAGCAATCTCAATGGGTGTTTCTAAAATCAACGTAAATACTGAAGCGCAAGAAGTATTTGCTGCTGCAACTCGTAAATACATTGAAGAAGGAAAAGACCTTGAAGGAAAAGGCTTTGACCCTCGTAAATTGTTAGCACCTGGTACTAAAGCAATTACTGAACTAGTTGAACAACGTATCGAATGGTTCGGTTCAGAAAACAAAGCATAATTTTTATAAATCAAGTCGTTGACACATTTTTGTGTCAGCGGCTTTTTTGATGGCAACTTTGTAATAAGCAATAAAGAAATATAGTGAAGCGAACCATACTTGAGACAGCTCAGGTAAATACTCTGTTTATCGATAAAATGATTTTTCAGTTTTATCTAGTCTTTTAAAATATCCTTTTAGATATAAATATTATTGCACTTTCTTTACCTTCTATCCAATAAAGCCTTTCTAATCCCTGTTGTTTTGCATTTCTTGGAAATCCTTGCTTTTGTATTATAGCTTCTTGTGTTAGAATAGTTTGGGTATATATAAAAAAGAATCAGATTCTGACATAGTTAGGTGAGATAAATAGATGAAAAAAATAGTAATAAACGGTAATCGTCCTTTATCAGGTGAAGTGTGTATCAGTGGTGCGAAAAATAGTGCAGTTGCGTTAATTCCCGCTGCGATTTTGGCCGATTCACCAGTTACTTTAGATGGCGTTCCTGATATTCAGGATGTTCATTCCTTGATTGAAATTTTAGAAATTATGGGTGCAAAAACAACATTTGAAAATAATACATTAGTTATTGATCCGACAGAGATTGTTTCTGTGCCAATGCCAACTGGAAAAATTAATAGCTTACGCGCTTCTTACTACTTTATGGGTTCATTACTTGGGAAGTTTGGAGAAGGTGTCGTTGGTCTGCCGGGCGGCTGCTATTTAGGACCTCGTCCAATTGACTTGCACATTAAGGGCTTTGAAGCCTTGGGAGCTACAGTCAATAACGAGCATGGCGCTATGTACTTGAGAACCGACCACGGATTGACAGGAACTAGAATTTTTATGGATATGGTTTCTATTGGTGCAACAATCAATGTCATGCTGGCCGCAGTAAAAGCAGAAGGTAAGACAATTATTGAAAATGCAGCTCGTGAGCCTGAAATCATTGATGTTGCGACGTTGCTGAATAATATGGGCGCTAAAATCAGAGGTGCCGGTACAGATATTATCCGTATCGAAGGGGTGAAGGAACTGCATGGCTGCCGTCACTCTATTATTCCGGACCGAATTGAAGCCGGAACCTATTTGGCAATTGCTGCAGCGATGGGGCAAGGCGTAAAGGTGCGCAATGTTATCTATGAACATCTGGAAAGCTTTATTGCCAAGCTGCAGGAGATGGGCGTGAAAATGACCATCGAAGAGGACATGATTGAAGTCCATCCATCTGATGAGCTGAAAATGATTAATGTCAAAACCTACCCTTACCCGGGATTTGCGACGGATTTGCAACAGCCAATGACGCCGCTTTTGTTAAAAGCCTTCGGTACAGGTCAGGTAATGGATACAATCTATGCGCAACGGACAAAACATATTCCGGAGCTTGTCCGAATGGGCGCAAATGCTTCTGTTGAAGGAAACATGATTATTTTGAATGGTCCTGCGAAGCTTCATGGGGCGGAAGTTGTTGCTTCTGACTTGCGTGCCGGTGCTTGTTTGGTTATCGCCGGTCTAATGGCGGAAGGGACAACCACTATTTATAATGTAGAGTATATTCTACGTGGGTATGATCACATCATAGAAAAACTTACTGCTTTAGGAGCAGATATTCAAATGATAGAAACAGAAAAGGAATTTGAGGTGAGCCAATGAGCGACTATTTGACGATGGCCGAACTTGAAAACAGTACATTGAAAGATATCTACGCCTATGCGAAGGAATTCAAAATTCCTTATTATAGTCAAATGAATAAAAAAGAACTTTCTTTGGCTGTGATTCGTGCTCAGGCTGAAAAACAAGGCTTCTTCTTTATGGAAGGAATCTTGGATATCGTCTCTCAAGATGGCTATGGCTTTTTACGTCCAATCAATTATGGTCCAAGTGCGGAGGATATCTATATTTCTTCCTCTCAAATTCGTCGTTTTGGCTTAAGAAATGGAGATAAGGTGGCTGGGAAAGCCAGACCACCGAAGGAATCAGAACGTTATTATGGGCTGATGCATGTAGAAAGTGTCAATGGAAAAGATCCGGAGGAGGCAAAGCTGCGTCCGCATTTTCCGGCATTGACGCCTTTATATCCGGAAAAACAGATTAATTTAGAAACCACTCCAGGCAGAATCTCTACACGGATGATTGATATCTTTTCTCCTGTCGGTTTTGGGCAGCGTGGGCTGATTGTGGCCCCTCCAAAGGCTGGTAAAACTAGTGTTTTGAAAGAGATTGCCAATGGCATCACTGAAAATCATCCTGATGTAGAATTAATTCTATTATTGATTGACGAACGTCCGGAGGAAGTAACTGATTTAGAGCGAAGCGTGAAGGGGGATGTTGTTTCATCAACCTTCGACCAGCAACCACAAAATCATACACGTGTCGCTGAACTGGTATTGGATCGTGCAATGCGCCTTGTTGAGGATAAGCGTGATGTCGTGATTTTGATGGATAGTATTACTCGTCTGGCGAGAGCGTACAATCTTGTTGTTCCTCCAAGTGGCCGCACGTTAAGCGGCGGGATTGATCCGGCAGCCTTTTATAAACCGAAGCGTTTCTTTGGGGCTGCGAGAAATATCGAAGAGGGCGGCAGCTTGACGATTCTTGCGACTGCTTTGGTTGATACAGGCAGCCGAATGGATGACATGATTTATGAAGAGTTCAAAGGAACCGGAAATATGGAGCTGCATCTTTCAAGAGAGCTGGCAGAGCGCCGTATTTTCCCGGCAATCGATATCAAGAAATCAGGAACAAGAAAAGAAGATTTGTTGATGGACAGCGAACAGCTTGAAGAGATATGGAAGCTGAGAAAAAATATGAAGGGCGATTCTTTGGAATACACAGAACAGCTGATTAAGTTTCTGCGAAAAACCAAGAACAATCAAGATTTTTTTACGGCGTTTCATGACGTTTCCTTCAATAAAGCAGCACCCAAAAGAAATTTGAAAAGATGATTGCAACAGAAAATAAAACATGCTATTATTGTACTGTTGTATATCGACAAAATAACTCTGTTTCAGCAAATGACTCAGGGCAAAGGAGCGAAAGAAAGTATGAAACAAGAAATTCATCCAGATTACCATCCAGTAGTATTTATGGATTCAACTACTGGTTTCAAATTCTTGTCAGGTTCTACAAAGAACTCTCAAGAAACAGTTGAATGGGAAGACGGAAACACTTACCCACTGATTCGTGTGGAGGTTACATCTGACTCTCATCCATTCTATACTGGACGTCAAAAATTCACTCAGGCAGACGGACGTGTGGACCGCTTCAACAAGAAATACGGTCTCAAAGACGCAAACGCTGCAGAGTAATCAAGAGATTGTCACAAATAAAGAGTTTCTCTTATACAAGAGGAGCTCTTTTTTCTTATATTCAAAAGTGACACATTCAGATTTTCGTGAGGAGTATTGACTTGCTTTTAGAAATACTTCAAAATATATGAAAAGGAGGAAGGCTTATGGAGTTTGTTACATTTGATTTTAGTTATTATAAGCGAACAATGGAAGGGATGTATCACAGCTATTATTTGAAGCGAATTATTCTTATGGCGGTGGGGCTGTTAATCACAGTGGTTTATACACTATTTTTCCCGGAAAGTATTTTGATTAATCTATTGTTGATTTTGCTTTTCGGTGCCGGGCTGGCCTATTTCATTTACCAAAGAATGCAATTTAATGAATTGTATGAAGGCTTCTTAAAGACGAATGAACAAGAACCGAAGATTGAAAAAATCGAGGAGGATGAATTTACATATAACATTCTTCTTGAAGACGGGGAAAAATTGAAAATCAATAAGACTGGTGTTCGAAATCTTCCTTCTAACAACAAGGAGCTGACATTAATGGTTGGCTTCACAAAATCATTTTTCAGTAAGCAGCCTTTCCATGTCGTGTACTATAATATGTTTGATTTAACCTATGAAGAAAAATATCGTTTAAGCAAAAACAGAGTTTCCAGAGTCCCGCGTTTTCTTCGACCGTTTACTTGGAGAAACCTCAAGTCGAGCTCGACTAACTTATTCCGCTTAATTATCGGAAATTTATTTACCTTATATTTACTATATCGCCTAGCGCGCTATGTGATAGATATTATTCGAACATTTATGTAGAAAAATGGGTACATGGTAGTGAAAGGATTGATTTGTTGGCTTGCTGGTCGGCAGGTCAATCCTTTTCTATCTTTATAAAATTCTTGCAAGCAGAGACAGAATAGGAGTGGAAAACCATGATAGAAAAAAGAAATCCAGAGACCGTTCATCCGCCATTAGGAGCATATGTTCATCAAATTGAACAATCCGGAAATCTCCGCTTGTTGACTTTATCGGGACAGGTGGGGATGAGCAAAGAAAAAGAACTTTCGTGGAGTGCCGAAGAGCAATTTCAAGAAGCGCTGGCCAATATTCGAAGAAATCTGGAAGCTGGAAATATGAGCGTTCAGAATTTGACAAAGCTGGTTATTTATTTAGTTGAGCCTATTGCTCCTGAACGAAGAGCACAGCTGCTTTCTTCATTTCTTGAAGGTACAGAGGTTTGCATGACATTACTATATGTCAAAGCGTTGGCTGCACCAAATATATTGGTGGAAATCGATGCTTGGGCGGTTAGTGAACAATAGGTAATTAAGAATAAAATGATGAGTATGCAAAAGATGTACAAAGAATATCAATTACATCCTTCGTTTTTTTGCTATAGTAATAAAAAAGGGAGGGAGTAAGGATGACTAAAACTGGATTTGCTCAATTGAATCAAGTGATTGACTATATTGAATCACATTTAGAAGAAAACATAGACTATAGCACACTGGAAAAAATAGCGATGTGTTCGCTGCAACAATTGCCAAGACTATTTACATTTATCAGTGGTGTCACATTAACTGAATATATCCGAAAACGCCGGTTGAGTGTGGCAGCAGAAATGATTCGCACAAGCACGCAAGCCATTTCATCGATTGGGATGAAATATGGCTATGAATCACAGGCTGCCTTCAGTAGAGCATTTAAGGAACTACATGGTGTATCTCCCTCGCAGCTTCGCAAAAAAGAAGATATGACAATTAAGGATTATCCAAGGCTTATTTTTCATCTGGACGCAGCGGTTGAGCAATTGAATAACTATCGTGTCGTGGATGGTGAAGTAAAGAAAGCCAAGGTCGTTCATAGTGAGTTTCTGCCATTCGGTCCATATAAGCTAATAGGAAAAGAAATTCGAGCCAGCTTCATGTCTCAGGATATTTCACAATTCTGGGGGAGGTGCTTTGGAGAAGGTGTTTTTGATACGCTGCTTTCCTTAGAGGGCTTTATTCCTGAGCTTTCTTACGATAAGTATTTTGGCTATGTTAGAGATGTTGACGCTAAAACGGGAATATTTACGTATGTTATTGGCCTTTTCATGGAAGTGAATGCACCAATTCCAAGTGGCTTTGTCAGCTATGATGTTCCGTCCTGTACATTGGCGAAGGTATGGGTGCAAGGAGAAGAGCTTGATATCTATCCAAATGGTCCGACACTTTCAAGAATGGAAATTACTAAGAAAGGCTATCAGGTGGATGATAAGAACTATTTTCTTTGTGAGGTATATACAGACGAACGCTTTGAAAAACCAAAAATGCTCGGTGAAAAAACGGTGATACTGGATTATTATTTACCATGTAAATCCGAACCTGATTCTACTCTTTTAAAAAAATGATAAAAGACAGCTTTTTCTTTATCGAAAAGACTTGTAAGAAATCTGATTCAAAAAAGGAAGGCTGGTTTTGATTGAGCCATCAGTTGATAATTGCTGTACTGACATTTTTTGGAAAAAAGTACTTGTTAAAATAAAGCACCTGATTTCTTTCCTGTAAAGATCGAAAGAAATCAGGTGCTTGTTGTATTAATTTAGGCTCAGGTAGTTTGTCAGATAATCTGCTAAGCCATCTTCATCGTTAGATTGCGTAGTAATATCATTTGCGACACTTTTGATGTGGTCAGTTGCATTTTGCATGGCCACACCCCAGCCTGCGTACTCAAGCATCTCTTCGTCATTGTGCTCGTCACCAAAGGCGATGATATCCTTCTGCTTGATATTCAAGTAATCTGCAACCTCAGCGACACCCTTAGCCTTTTGAATCCCTTTGGAAACAACCTCAAGAATTGGCATGGCACCGCCCCAAGTTCGGATATCCAAGTACTCACCGTATTGCTTCATTAATGTATCTGAAATACCGCTAACCAACTCTCTTGGTGCACAGAGCATCAGCGAAGTAGGATCGGTTGTCAGATTTTGTGCATTTAACAGGTTTTTTTCCGTTGCTTCTGCAGCAAAGAATTTTTCATCGAAATGATCGAAACTATCAATAAAGAAGGTTTCTTTGTTTTCCGCAGCAACAAAATCCAGATTCAGTGTCTTCTTTTGGGAGATAATGTCGAAAACAATTTCTCGATTTACACTGGAAGCACGTTCCTTCTCCCATTTTTTTTCAGGAATATGAACCAGACCACCGTTAAAGTTGACCATCGGTGTATCCAATTTTAGTTGTTGATAGAACTGGTGGCTGAGACGATAAGGGCGACCAGTGGCGATACTTACATAATGCCCATGGGCAATTGCTTTCTTCAGTGTTTGTTCTGTTTTTTCGCTAATTAAGGATTGCGCGTTCAACGTTGTTCCATCCAGATCAATAGCAATTAATTTTTTCAAAGCATTTCCTCCTTGGCGAATTTCTATCTCACTAGTCTAGCACAAAGAGCAGAAATGACAAGTGCAAATAGTGAAAAAACAAGAGAACAAAAGGGATTTTCCGAAAAGAATGTCAATTGATATTGACACTGATTTGATTAATTGATAGTCTGAAGGGTGAGAACAATAAGGAGGAACATGTAGATGAGAAAGAGAAATAGGGGGCTTTGTCTTTTGCTGGCTTCACTAGCAGCAGGCGGGGCAGGAGGCTTCTTGTTTAGCAATAGCCAAACAGCGCACGCAGAAACTGCTGGGACGGTGCCTGTTCAGCTATTGGGAATCAATGACTTCCATGGGGCTTTGAGTACAACTGGAACGTTTAGGGATGATGCCGGCAATAGCGTGAGTAATACAGGAACGGCTGCTTTACTGGCAAGCTATTTAAATCAAGCTGAGAAAACATTTGCTGATGCCAACGATGGAGCTCAGACCTTACGCGTTCAATCAGGTGACATGGTGGGTGCAAGCCCGGCAAATTCCGGATTGCTGCAGGATGAGCCGACAATCAAGGTACTAAATGAAATGAATTTTTCAGTGGGCACATTGGGCAACCATGAATTCGATGAAGGATTGGCAGAATTTAACCGCATTATGACGGGAGCTGTGCCATCCGCTGACCCTTATGGTATATTGAAGGACTATCCGAGGGAAGCATCAAAAACGGAAGTAGTTATTGGGAATGTGGTCAAAAAGAACACAGAAGAAATTCCATATAATTGGAAGCCATATACAATAAAAGAAGTAGGTACAGATAAAAAAGTTAAGATTGGTTTTATTGGTGTCGTAACAACAGAGATACCTAACCTAGTATTAAAGGAACATTACCAAGATTATGATTTTCTTGATGAAGCAGAGACAATTGCCTATTATGCTGATGAGCTACAAGAGCAGGGTGTAAATGCGATTGTTGTACTTGCACATGTTCCTGCTACAAGCAAAGCGGGAACTGTTTCCGGAGATGCTGCGGATATTTTGAACAAGGTAAATGAGATTGATCCGCAAAACAGTGTAGATGTGCTTTTAGCTGGACACAACCATCAGTATACAAACGGCGTAGTTGGCAAAACGCGTGTCGTTCAATCAACCTCTCAAGGCAAAGGTTACGCGGATGTTCGCGGGTATATTGATGTGGAGACACAAGAATTCACAGAAGTACCTTCAGCTGAGATTGTCCCTGTCTCTCCGGAAGGAAATAATGTGCCTGCCGCTGATGAAGCAACTGCATCAATTGTGGCCGATGCTGATGCCCGTGTAGCTGCTGTAACAAGTAAGAAGATTGGAACAGCGAAAACTGCAGAAGCAATCACACGAGAAGTGAACGAGTATAAAGAATCACCTGTTGGTAATCTGATTACCGATGGTCAAATTGCAATGGCAAAAGAAAAAGGGATTGATGTCGATTTCGCTATGACAAACAATGGCGGTATTCGTGCTGACCTATTGGTTGGTGGTGATGGCGCAATCACATGGGGAGCTGCTCAGGCGGTTCAGCCATTCGGAAATATCATGCAAATTGTAGAGATGACAGGCACTCAAATCGAGCAGGTTCTGAATGAGCAGTATGACGAAGAGGAGAAATACTTCCTACAAATTTCTGGACTATCCTATACATTTGTAAAAACAGATAACGCTGATCAACCTTTTAAGGTTTGGGAGATAAAAGATTCTGAGGGGAATGTTCTTAAAGCAGACCAGACTTATAACGTGGTTATCAATGACTTCCTATTTGGCGGTGGAGATGGATTTTCCGGGTTCACTCAAGCGAAGCTAGTTGATGCAATGCAGCCGGATACAGAAACGTTTATCGGTTATATTGAATCGAAGGAAGCTGCCGGTGAGCTAATCGAAGCTGGTATTCAAGGGCGCAAGAAGCTGATTGAAGAGCCCTCTATCTTACCGGAGGATAAAGAAGAAGCGATTCGTAAAGCAACCTTCTTCGATCCACTTCATGAAAATGATCAATACCTTCAAGGCGTAACCTTACCGAATGCTACGGTAGTTCTATTTGAGGGTGAGATTCCTCAAAGTAAAACAATTGCCAATGTTTTACCGGAAGGAGATATCACTGCAAAAGCAGATAGTGAAGGTCGTGTGAAGATCGATGTTACTGAGCTGAAGCTGAAAGGTAAAAAGAAGGTAACAGCTGTCGTTGTTGATGAAGAAAATAATAGTGCAGTCTTCCCATTAGATGTTTTGGCGGAGGTTTCAGGGTCAGTAGACTCATCAAGCTCTACAGTTGAACAATCCAGCACAACAGAAAATAGTACAGGAACAACGACTTCGTCAGACAAGCCAACAGGTGCATTCCCGAATACCGGTGAAGCAATTACAAATATCAGTCTAATTTCCGGTGTTATCCTTTTAGCCGGTGGGTCTTTCTTGGTTCTTAAGAAAAGATCAAAAGTATAATAACAAGATAGAAAAATGAGGCAATTCTCTGGTTGAGAATTGTCTCATTTTTTCTTTAGCATCGCTATATATTTTTATGAAAACGAATAAAACACGAACATTAAAAATAATTAATGATGTAATAGTTAGTATTTTGTTGAAAAAACTCTGTGGGTCTCCTATAATTTAATAGTATTTGTTGGGAAATGCGACTTGCACTTATTTTTATTTTTTCCGACGATAAACAGGAATTATTTTGAGGGAGAGAAAAAAATTCATGGAAAAGTTTTTCAAGTTAAAAGAAAATCGTACAACGGTTTCAACAGAAATGATGGCAGGGATTACAACATTTTTTGCCATGAGCTATATTCTATTCGTTAATCCATCTATTTTGTCAGAGACAGGTATGCCTTTTCAAGCAGTCTTTTTAGCAACAATTATTGCATCAATTATCGGTACACTTGTTATGGGGTTATTTGCTAATGTACCTTATGCGCAAGCGCCAGGTATGGGGCTAAATGCATTTTTCACCTTCACAGTTGTTTTTGGTCTCGGCTATACTTGGCAACAGGCACTGGCAATGGTATTTATCTGTGGGCTGGTAAACATACTGATTACGGTGACGAAAATTCGTAAATTGGTGATTCGGGCGATTCCGGAAAGCCTGCAGCATGCAATTGGCGGCGGTATTGGTATCTTTGTTGCTTATGTAGGTATTAAAAATGCGGGATTACTTGATTTTACTGTTCAGGCTGAGCCTGTGAATGGTGCTGTAAATGGGGATAGTATTGTACCGGCATTAGGAAATTTCAATAATCCGGGAATCATCTTAGCTGTCCTTGGTTTAGTGATTATGACAATTCTTGTTGTTATGAATGTGCGTGGAGCAATTCTTTTGGGTATTCTTTTTACAACAATTTTAGCAATTCCAATGGGTGTTGTTGACCTTTCAGCCATTGATTGGCATGGTAACTCATTAGGAAGCTCTATTTCAGCTTTGGGAACAACCTTTGGAGCGGCATTTGGACCAGATGGCATGCAGTCTCTATTCAGTGACAGCTCAAAAATTCCGCAAGTATTGATGACGGTTATTGCCTTCAGTCTATCTGATACCTTCGATACAATCGGTACGTTTATTGGAACAGGTCGTCGTACAGGTATTTTCTCTAAAGAGGATGAGGCAGCACTTGAAGATAGTAAAGGGCTTGCGACGAAAATGGACCGTGCGTTGTTCGCAGATGCTGTAGCAACTTCGGTTGGTGCGGTTGTGGGAACATCAAATGTTACAACGTATGTGGAAAGTGCTGCCGGTATCGGTGCTGGCGGTCGTACAGGCTTGACCTCTGTTGTTGTCGCTGTGCTATTTGCATTAAGTAGTTTATTTTCTCCACTGATTTCTGTTGTACCGGCTCAAGCAACAGCACCTGCATTAATTTTGGTTGGTGTAATGATGCTGGCTTCATTCAAAGATATTGAGTGGACAGATTTAGAAGAAGCGGTACCTGCGTTCTTTGCTTCTATCTTTATGGGTCTATGCTACAGCATTTCTTATGGGATTGCTGCCGGCTTTATCTTTTTCGCAATCGTGAAGGTTGCAAAAGGAAAAATTAATGAAGTATCGCCAATCATTTGGATTGTAAACGCGTTGTTTATTATCAATTTCGTGATTTTAGCAATCCTCTAAAAAATGAAGAAGTAATGAAGAAGCATTCGGGAAACGATATAGTGTGTGACAGAGCTGATAGGGAATCAGCTCTGTTTTTTTATGGATAAAGGGGTTATAAGTTTTTTTAGGTTGTAACTTCAGTGATATTAAGGGGTAGCAAGGAAATCATCAGAAAGCTGGACGGGCTCATTCAGCTTTTCTAATGAAATACTATGAACGCTATTGCAGAAAATGAAAAAACGAAAATAAAAATTTTGTGAGTTTTCTGAAAATGGAGTATAGTTAAGGAGAACCCTTTATAGGCGGTGAAAAGAAAATGAAGATAGAGTGGAAGAAGAATTTGATGGTGGCATGGTTAGGCAGCTTTTTCACGGGTGCCAGTATCAGCCTCGTAATGCCCTTCATTCCTGTATATATTGAACAGCTGGGAACACCCAAAAGTCAAATCGAACTTTTTTCAGGCTTGGCAATATCAGTAACTGCTTTTGCAGCAGCAATTGTTGCACCTATCTGGGGGAATCTGGCTGATAGAAAAGGACGCAAAATCATGATGATTCGAGCGGCAGCCGGTATGACCTTTACAATGGGCTCGCTGGCTTTTGTTCCGAATGTCTACTGGCTATTGATTATGCGTTTTCTAAATGGTATTCTCTCCGGCTACATTCCTAATGCTACAGCAATGATTGCCTCACAAGCACCTAAATCAAAAAGCGGTTGGGCGCTAGGTACCTTATCTACAGGAGCGGTTGCCGGAAACTTGATTGGTCCATCGATTGGTGGGGCTTTAGCACAATGGTTTGGGATGGAAAATGTGTTTATCATTACGGGCTTTATGCTATTAGTTACAACGCTGCTGACGATTTTTATGGTTAAAGAGGATTTTGAGCCTGTTGAGAAAAAGGATCTTCTTTCGACAAAAGAGATATTTTCAAAAATCGATCATCTCTCAATCTTAGTAGGCCTGTTTGTTACAACGTTGATTTTACAGGTTGGTGTGACTAGCATCAGTCCAATATTGACCCTATATATCCGCTCGTTAAGTGGAAATCAAGGAAACATTCTGTTTGTTAGCGGATTGATTGTATCAGTTGCCGGTGTATCTGCCATTATTTCTTCTCCTTCTCTAGGAAAGCTTGGTGACAAAATAGGAAATCACAAGGTTCTGTTGGCGGGGTTAGTTCTATCACTTCTTTGCTATCTGCCGATGGCATTTGTGAAAACGCCTTTTCAATTAGGGGCACTGCGCTTTTTACTGGGCTTTTCTACCGGAGCATTAATGCCATCAATCAATACGCTCATCGGTAAACTGACACCTCCGGAAGGCGTCAGCAGAATATACAGCTACAATCAGATGTTTAGTAACTTTGGTCAGGTTCTGGGGCCAATGATTGGATCAACTGTTGCTCATGGTTTTGGCTATAGTGCAGTATTTATTACCACGGCCTGCTTTGTTTTAGGCAATATTTGTTTGTCGCTGTTCAATTTCAGAAAAATTTTATCGAAACGTTTATAAACAGTTGAAAACAAAAAAAAACCAGTTACAATTAATGTAACTGGTTTTTTTGAGAGTAATAGCTTGTCAATTTCTCTGTATGAAGAGGCAACAACTATACTTGAGATGTTTTCTTCTTCGGTACTGCAAGTTGACCAATTAATATAATAAGTATACCGGCGGCAAGCGAGATGATAGACGTCCATACAAAGTCATAACTGCCGTTGTTTAAGGCACCGCCAATGTATCCTACAACTTGCCCTAAGATGAAGGACCAGAATAATACAATAATGTAACGCATGGATAGCACCTCTTTTCTAGCTATAGTTTAGCACAATTTTTTTTAATGTAAAGAAATGAGGGAATTTTGTTATAAAGGAGGGATTCATGGTGTTTCCGCAACTATATACAATTACTTCCTACTCTCTACTTTCCAGCACGATTAGAATACCAGAATTCGTGAAAAAAGCAAAGGAGTATGGGTATGATTATTTAGGAATTGCTGATATTAACGTACTGCACGGTGCTGTTGAATTTTACGAAGCTTGCGTAAAAGAAGATATTACACCGATTATAGGAATGACGATTGAATATACCCCTGCAATTAGTGACCGACAAGTGCAGCTTTTATTATATGCAAAAAACCTTACTGGCTATCAAAATCTAATGCGTATTTCCAGCCTGAAAATGACAAATGATGGAATTTTTCGTTTAGAGGATTTTTCTGAATTTCTCACTGATTTAGTCGTAATTATGCCTGCTGATAAAGGTGTAATCAATTTTTTGAAGGAACGTGACAAAGCCGATGTACAACGTGAAATGAGTGCACTGCTTGAAGCAATTGATTCAGCAGCCTTCTTCATAGGAACTTCTTTTATGTGCAATCCGTCAACAGATTCATTGTTATTTGACTTTATACATAGTGAACAGTATTCTCTTGTTGCATTGCAAGAGACGAGATATCTGGCACGAGAAGACGGCTTTGCCCTTCGTGTTTTAGAGCATATTGAATCTGGAACAGCGATGAAAGTCGATTTGAAAGAAACTGAAATTGATGGTCCTTATTATTTGAGAAAACCTGAGGAGGCGCAACAGCAGCTGCAAGAATTGATTAGTGCTGAGAGTGTTGCAAATGCACGGTCAATCGCAGAATCGTGTCGCTTTGAGATGCCTTTGCACCAAAAGCTGCTTCCTCATTATCCTGTGCCGGATGGACGTGAAGCCGGTGCGTACTTGCGAGCTCTTTGTTTAGAATGTTTGCCTCAGAGGATTGCAGAAGTGACAGATGTGTATCGAGAACGTTTGGAAAAAGAATTGACCATTATTCACGATATGGGCTTTGATGATTATTTTCTAATCGTTTGGGATGTGATGGCTTTTGCTCATCAGCAGAAAATTGTGACTGGAGCTGGAAGGGGCTCGGCAGCTGGTTCTTTAGTATCCTATGTTCTTTCAATCACAGATGTTGACCCAATCAAATATGATTTGCTTTTTGAACGTTTCCTCAATCCTGAGCGCTTTTCAATGCCGGATATTGACTTAGATATTCCTGATAATCGGAGAGAGCAAGTGTTGGCCTATGTGCAAAAAAAATATGGGCATTATCACATGGCGCAAATTGCTACGTTTGGAACAATGGCTGCCAAAATGGTTTTACGAGATGCTGCCAGAGTATTCGGGTTGTCCCAGAGTGAGTCTAATCGCTGGTCTCAAGCTGTTCCGAGCACGTTGAAAATTACGTTGAAGCAGGCATGGAAGGAATCAAAAAAACTGGTGGAGCTGGTGGAAAGTTCTGAAGCAAATCGGCTGTTGTTTGATACGGCGGTTCGTCTGGAAGGTCTGCCAAGACATGTCTCGACGCATGCTGCCGGCGTCGTCATCAGTGACAGAAACTTATTAGAGCTTACACCGCTGCAAACAGGAACCAACGATATCCTGTTGACTCAGTTTACGATGAATGACGTAGAGAAGATTGGCTTGCTGAAAATGGACTTTTTGGGCTTGAGAAACCTGTCAATTATTGATAATACACTGAAATCTGTTAAGCGTGTATACAATGAAGAACTTGTGCTGAATGAGATCCCTTTGGATGATGAAGAGACACTGGCTTTGTTCCGAAAAGGAGAGACAAGCGGCGTTTTCCAATTTGAATCAGCTGGAATAAGAAATGTCCTGCGGAAGCTTGGACCAACAAGTATCGAAGATATTGCAGCAGTCAACGCCCTATATCGTCCAGGTCCAATGCAAAATATTGATTTGTTCATTCGACGAAAAAAGGGCTTGGAAGCCATCGATTATCCGGATCCTTCTTTACAGTCAATTTTGGAGAATACCTATGGGGTCATTGTCTACCAAGAGCAAATCATGCAGGTCGCTGCAAAGATGGCTGGTTTCAGCTTGGGGCAGGCAGATATTTTGAGACGTGCTATCAGTAAAAAGAAAAAGGATGTCTTGGATCAAGAACGGAAACACTTTGTTGATGGTGGGGTAGCGCAGGGATACTCTGAAGAAACAGCTGACAAAATCTATGATTATATTGAACGATTTGCCAACTATGGCTTTAACAGATCCCACGCCTTTGCCTATTCTTTTATCGGGTTTCAAATGGCGTACTTGAAAGTCCATTATCCAGCAGCTTTTTATGCGGCATTGCTTCATTCTGTTCGTCATAATCCGAATAAAATCAAAGAGTATATCAGTGAAGCGCGAAAAAATGGCATCAATATTATTCAACCGTCCATCAACCATAGTCAATACAGCTTTGTGCTGAAGAGCTCCACAGAAATTATGTTTGGTTTCAGTTCTCTAAAAGGAATCAGAAGAGACTTTATTCAAGATATGTTGAATGAACGTAAGGAAAGCGGGTTTTATAAGAGCTTCGATCAGTTCCTCTTTAGAATTCCTGCAAAATGGCGTAAGAAAGAGAATATCCTACCGCTGATAGCCATCGGAGCTTTTGATGAACTGATAGCTAACCGAAGACAGCTGGCAAATCAGTTGGAAAGTAAAATTCAAAATATTGTCTATAGCGGCGGCAGTGCGGACCTCTTTGAAACCTTAGAGCTAAAAGAGGAAGAAATCCAGGACTATTCATTAGAGGAAAGGTTGGCTCAGGAAGAACAGTATCTAGGCGTGTATCTTTCCGGACATCCAGCTGAGGAATACAAGAAGCTGGCGAAGCTGAAGCAAGTTCTGACGATTAATGATGTGGTTGAAAATCAAGCTGTTCGCTTATTAATTTATGTGAAGGACGTTCGAGCGATTCGAACGAAGAAGGGTGAGCAAATGGCATTTGTCGAAGGAGATGACAGCACTGGTGCAATTTCACTGACACTTTTTCCAGGTGTTTTTCGCTCAGTAAGACAAACTGTCGAGGTCGGCAAGGTCTATTATGTGGAAGGCAAGGTCGAACGAAGCAATTACAATCAAGAGCTGCAGGTATTGGTTAATACAATTACGGAAGCAGCACCGCAGGAAGCGCAAATCAGCGAAAAAACCTGTTATTTGAAGATTGAGAAAACGGATGGTTCTCAAGAGCTTCTTCGGCAGGTAAAAGAGATTATTCAGAAGGCTCCGGGAAACGTTCCGGTAGTGCTGTTTTATGCAGATAAAAAGAAGAAAGTTGTATTGGACAAAAATTACTGGATTACTGAAAATGAAACGGTTGTGGAGTCGTTTTCAACACTATTGGGAGCAGAAAACGTTGTTTTCAAATGAGTTTCAGTAAATTGTACTGGACGCTTTCAACTTTTTTCAAAAATTTTAACGCTAACTCAAGACTTTTTGCACTATTAATGGTAAAATGGGTGACGTGGTATTTTTGAGTCAATAATGGTGAAGCAAGACTGTTTTATCAAAAGTATAATATTATGTATGAGGTGAAAGAGCGAATGAAACGTATCGGTATTTTAACCAGTGGAGGAGACGCTCCGGGAATGAACGCTGCAATTCGTGCAGTGGTACGTAAAGCAATTTATGATGGAATCGAAGTATATGGTATCAACTACGGTTTTGCTGGGTTGGTAGCGGGAGATATTCGTCGTCTGGATATTGCTGATGTGGGTGATAAAATCCAGCGTGGAGGAACTTTCCTTTACTCAGCACGTTATCCTGAGTTTGCTACTGAAGAAGGGCAGCTTAAAGGAATCGAGCAATTGAAGAAATTCGGTATTGAAGGATTGGTAGTAATCGGAGGAGACGGTTCTTATCATGGGGCAATGGCTCTGACAAAACGTGGTTATCCTGCTGTTGGAATTCCCGGTACAATCGATAATGATATCCCTGGAACGGACTTCACAATTGGTTTTGATACAGCAATCAATACTGTATTGGAATCTGTTGACCGTATCCGTGATACAGCGACTTCTCATGTACGTACATTTGTTATTGAAGTAATGGGTCGTGACGCTGGTGATATCGCTCTTTGGTCTGGTGTTGCAGGCGGTGCAGATGAAATCATCATCCCTGAGCATGACTTTGATATGAAATTAGTTGCAAAACGAATTCAAGAAGGACGCGACCGTGGGAAAAAACACTGTCTAATCATCCTTGCTGAAGGTGTAATGGGCGGTAACGAGTTTGCAGAGAAATTATCTACTTATGGTGATTTCCATACACGTGTGTCTATTTTGGGTCACGTAGTTCGTGGCGGTTCTCCAAGTGCACGCGACCGTGTATTGGCAAGTAAATTTGGTGCCTATGCAGTTGAGTTGCTGAAAGCTGGCAAAGGCGGATTGTGTATTGGTATGCTTGACAACAAAGTCGTGGCAGCGGACATCGTTGATACGTTGGAAAATAACAAGCATAAACCGGATCTATCCCTTTATGATTTGAATAAGGAAATCTCATTTTAAACACTGGATGACTGTATATAGGCTTTAAAGCTTTTGTATAAAAAAATCGAATAGGAGCGTTTAGTAATGAAAAAAACAAAAATCGTATGTACGATTGGACCAGCAAGTGAATCTGTTGAAATGCTGGTTGACTTAATGAATGCCGGAATGAATGTTTGTCGTTTGAACTTCTCTCACGGAGACTTCGAAGAGCATGGCAACCGCATCAAGAACATTCGTGAGGCAATGAAAATCTCAGGCAAAAGAGTGGCTATTTTACTAGATACAAAAGGTCCTGAAATTCGTACGAACGATATGGAAAACGGAGCGATGACGCTTAAAACAGGTAACACTATCCGTATTTCTATGGAAGAAGTGTTGGGAACAACTGAGAAATTCTCTGTTACTTACCCACAACTGATTGAAGATGTAAACGTTGGTTCACATATCTTACTAGACGATGGTTTGATTGATTTAGAAGTTACTGATATCGACCGCACTGCAAACGAAATCGTAACAACAGTTAAAAACGAAGGCGTTCTTAAAAACAAAAAAGGCGTTAACGTTCCCGGCGTTTCTGTAAACTTGCCTGGTATCACTGAAAAGGATGAAGCTGATATTCGTTTCGGTATTGGTCAAGGCATTGACTTCATCGCAGCAAGCTTTGTTCGTCGCGCGACTGACGTAATGGAAATTACTAAGATTTTGGAAGAAGAAAATGCAACACATATCCAAATCATTCCTAAAATCGAAAACCAAGAAGGAATCGACAACATCGACGAAATCTTGAAAGTTTCTGATGGCTTGATGGTTGCACGTGGAGACCTTGGTGTTGAAATTCCAACAGAAGATGTTCCAGTTGCACAAAAAGAATTAATCAAAAAATGTAACGCTTTGGGTAAACCAGTTATCACAGCTACTCAAATGCTTGATTCTATGCAACGCAACCCACGTCCAACACGTGCGGAAGCAAATGACGTTGCCAATGCAATCTATGACGGTACTGATGCAGTAATGCTTTCCGGTGAAACTGCTGCCGGAGATTACCCATTAGAATCTGTACAAACAATGGCTCGTATTGCTGTTCGTACAGAAGAAGCATTAGTCGATCAAGATGCATTTGCATTGAAGCTTTACAGCAAAACAGACATGACAGAAGCTATTGGTCAATCTGTTGGTCACACAGCGCGTAACTTGGGTATCCAAACAATCGTTGCTGCTACTGAATCTGGTCATACAGCACGTATGATTGCGAAATATCGTCCAAGAGCACACATCGTTGCGATTACTTTCTCTGAGCAAAAAGCTCGCAGCTTGTCTCTTTCTTGGGGTGTTTATGCAACTGTTGCTGAAAAACCAGCAAATACAGATGAAGTATTCACTCTTGCAACAGACATTTCTCAAAGAAACGGTTTTGCAAGTGAAGGTGACTTAATCATCATCACTGCAGGTGTACCAGTTGGTGAGAAGGGTACTACTAACCTGATGAAGATTCAATTGATCGGTTCAAAACTTGTCCAAGGTCAAGGAATCGGCGAAGATTCAGTTATCGCGAAAGCTGTAGTTGCTAAAACTGCTGCTGAAGCAAATGAAAAAGCAGTAGAAGGTTCTATTCTAGTTGTTAAGACGACTGATAAAGACTACATGCCTGCTATTGATAAAGCTGTTGCATTGGTTGTAGAAGAAGGCGGATTGACTTCTCATGCAGCTGTTGTAGCAATTGCTAAAGACATTCCAGTAATCGTTGGCGCTGCTGACGCTACTGAGCTTGTTTCTAACGATGAATTAATCACTGTTGACCCTAGACGTGGTATTGTTTACCGCGGCGCAACAACAGCTATCTAATTTGCGTAAAAGCAAAGAGCACCGATACTCCTATGAGTATCGGTGCTCTTTAATCGTTTATTCTTGTAACAAAAGTGGATATATCCAGCCAATATCCTTCTATCCTGCTATCGTTCTTGGAACAGAAATAAACCTTTAACGCTCCTTACGCCTAAAAATCGAATTAACGGTGATCAATAAAAACTATTTCTTGAAGCAAAATATTTTTGGTCCAGCATCAGTTCAATATGACTGATGTCTCTCTAACAAAATCAGTATCACTTTATTTTGGGTACGCAGCTAATCGATTTCTGCCTAAAGAAAGAAGCTGAATGGGTTCATTATAGAAATCAGTTAGGATTTCTTCGTTGAATAACTCTGACCTTAATCCTTGTCTGACAATTTTGCCGTTTTTTAATAGTAACAGGTGTTGAAAGCAGGGAAGAATTTCTTCAGTATGATGGCTGACATAAAGAAGTGTCGGACTATCCTTTGCTTCCGCAATACTTCGGATTTGTTCAAGCAGTTTTTCTCTGGCAAAAAGGTCCAGACCGTTACATGGCTCATCAAGAATAAGCAGCTCCGGCTCCGCCATCAGAGCACGACAAATCAACACAAGCTGACGTTCTCCCTGAGAAAGAATCTGATAGCTTTTTCCGATAAGCGAGGCGCCGCCTGACTGAATCAGAATGCGTTTAGCTTTCTCCATGTCCTCTTCAGAAAATCGTTCGTAGATGCCGATACTTGCAAACTTTCCGGACAAGATGATTCGCTCACTCGTATCATTTCCGCGTATCCGTTGTTGTAAAGCAGTACTTACCCAACCGATACGCCTTTGGAGGTCAGGGATGGAACTGGAGCCGAATGTTTGATCTAATACGGTAACTTCTCCTGACGATGGCCAAAGATAACCGGTAATGATTTGGAGCAGAAGTGTTTTTCCAGCTCCGTTAAGACCTAGAATGGCCCAGTGCTGGTGTTTTTCAACCGTCCAGGTGATTTCCTCAAGCAAAAGTTTTTTTTCTTTTATCAGTGAAACATTTTTACATTGAATGATAGACATTGAAGCACCTTCTTTTTTTACTACTAGTGTAACATTAAAAACGAATGAGAGAACAAAAAAATATAAAATATGTATGAAAGAAAATGCGAGAGAAAATTTCATTGACAAAGGACAAATAGCCCTGTATAATAGCTTTTGTTGTGTAGAGGTGAGAGAGATGAAATGGTCATTATTAGAATTAAATAAACATCGAGAAGTTCCTCTTGAAATAACAGAAGAGCTTGATGTAAAACAAACATTGATGGCTAGGGATAATCAAATACTTGATGTTTCCCCTGCAAAGGTAAATGGAATACTCACAGTCGAAAAAAATGGGTATCTGCTGCATTATAATCTTTCTGTAGTAGTAACAGTGCCTTCTTCTCGTTCGTTGACACCAGTCGCTGTTCCAATGGAGCTGAGTGTTGATGAAGTATTTATGACAGAAGAGCAGTTTCGCGGGAAGGATGAGTTGATTTCAGATGAAGAAATCATCGTTCTTGAGAAGCCGACAATCGATCTGACTGAGTCAGTAGAAGATAATATTTTACTGGCAATTCCGTTACAGGTGTTATCTGAAGAAGAGCAACAGAACAGTGACCTGCCAAAAGGTGCTGACTGGGAAGTAATATCTGAAGATGATTATTATGAAAAACGGGAAAAAGAAGCAACAGAAACTTTGGATCCTCGTCTTGCCAAGTTATCTGAATTGTTGAAAGATGATACAGAGTAATTGGTTTGGTTAAGATTGGAATATATGGTGTATGATGTATAATCAATGCACTGATTTTTACAAGGAGGTGGAACAACAATGGCAGTACCAGCTAGAAGAACTTCTAAAGCTAAAAAGGCTAAGCGCCGTACACATTACAAATTAACAATCAAAGGTTTGAACGCATGCTCAAACTGTGGAGAAATGAGAAAAAGCCATCACGTATGTCCAGCATGTGGTCATTACGATGGAAAAGATGTAATGTCTAAAGAAGCGTAAAACATTTTTTGAAAATGTTTAAAATCCCTCAGGCTAACCATGGAGCCTGAGGGATTTTTATTGTCTTTTTTACATTTAAACTTCATAAATACACAGGACTTACCATACTGTAACCCTTGGTAATACATCAAGTGATCGGCAAATAATCTCAGAAGAGAAACTAGGCCAAAGTGAACTTGTACAAAGGAGCCAAATAATCAAGCGCTGCCAAGCCTTTTCTTATTTGATATATCTATAGAAAGCGATGATTTATCAAACGATTTTGTTTTCAATACCAGTAAACTAGGCTATAATGAAATAGATTATAAAGATTTATTAGGCTTTTTAGTAATTGGGAGGATGTATGATGACAAAACAACAATTTGGTGTAGTAGGAATGGCGGTTATGGGAAAAAACCTTGCCTTGAACATTGAGAGCAGAGGATATTCTGTTGCGCTGTTCAATCGGACTGGTTCAAAAACTACAGAGGTAGTGGAAGAGCATCCGGATAAGAATTTCAAAGCAACATATACAATCGAAGAATTTGTTGATTCAATCGAAAAACCGCGTCGTATCATGTTGATGGTTAAAGCAGGTTTTGCAACAGATGCAACAATTCAAGAGCTGCTGCCTCACTTAGATAAGGGAGATATCCTGATTGATGGAGGAAATACATTCTTCAAAGATACAATGCGTAGAAATGAGGAGTTGGCTAACTCCGGTATCAACTTTATTGGCACAGGTGTTTCAGGTGGAGAAGAAGGCGCGCTTAAGGGACCTTCAATTATGCCTGGTGGACAAAAGGAAGCTTACGAGCTTGTGGCGCCTGTTCTTGAGAAAATTTCTGCTAAAGCAGAAGATGGCGAGCCTTGTGTAACATACATCGGTCCCAATGGTGCCGGTCACTATGTGAAAATGGTGCATAACGGTATCGAATATGGAGACATGCAATTAATTGCTGAATCGTATGATTTGATGAAAAACATCTTAGGTATTTCTGTTGATGAAATGGCTGAGATTTTCAACGAATGGAACCAAGGTGAATTAGACAGTTATTTAGTAGAAATCACTGCTGATATTCTGACACGTAAAGATGATGAAGGAACAGGTCAGCCGATTGTTGACGTGATTCTGGATGCTGCCGGAAACAAAGGAACCGGAAAATGGACAAGCCAAAGCTCGCTGGATTTAGGTGTACCATTACCATTGATTACGGAGTCTGTGTTTGCTCGCTTTATCTCAGCCTACAAAGATGAACGTGTGAAGGCTGCAAAAGTACTTGCGAAGCCAGCAGCTTATCAATACGATGGTGATAAAAAAGAATTAGTTGAAAAAATCCGTGAAGCTCTATACTTCAGTAAAATCATGAGCTACGCTCAAGGCTTTGCTCAGTTACGTGTTGCTTCAAAAGAATATGACTGGGACTTGCCATTCGGTGATATCGCAAAAATCTGGAGAGCAGGCTGTATCATTCGAGCACAGTTCCTACAAAAAATCACAGATGCCTATGAAAAAGATGCAGATATTGAAAATCTTCTATTAGACGACTACTTTGTAGACATCACAAAAAAATACCAACAATCTGTTCGTGATGTTGTAGCAATGGCTGTTCAAGCGGGCGTACCAGTACCAACCTTCTCATCTGCAATCGCTTATTACGATTCTTATCGTTCTGATCGTTTGCCGGCAAATCTGATTCAAGCACAACGTGACTACTTCGGAGCACATACGTATGAACGGACAGATAAAGAAGGAATTTACCACTATAGCTGGTATACAGAAGAATAATTAACTAAGACGTCGATTCTCTAACCGATCCAGTCATTTCGAAGCGGCTGTCAGTGCGTGAATCAACAAAGAAATTTGGTTTTTTACTATTCAATCTATATGAATATTGTGATTCCTATTGCGATTAATGTGCACGTTCTATCTAATTGAAAGAGCTGGCAAGATTCATATAGTTATTCCACTGACGGAAGGCCGGTACTTTTTGACTAGAAGTCGTATTTTGAAGTAATATGCTGCTAAAATGGATTTACTGGCTTTTTGTTAGAAAAGTGGGTATAATGAAAAAGCTGAAAAAAGGCTGTTATGAGAGAAAGGATAGCAAATCAATGAGCAATATTCTAATTATTGAAGATGAAAAAAACTTAGCGCGCTTTGTTGAGCTGGAATTAAAACATGAAGGTTACAGAACAGAGGTTCATTACAATGGACGGACAGGTCTGGAAGCCGCTTTGAATAATGATTGGGATGCGATTCTGCTGGATCTGATGCTGCCCGAATTGAATGGGCTGGAAGTTTGTCGACGTGTAAGACAGGTGAAAAATACACCTATTATTATGATGACGGCTCGCGATTCTGTTATTGACCGTGTATCTGGTCTGGACCATGGTGCGGATGATTATATCGTGAAACCTTTTGCAATCGAAGAATTGTTGGCGCGGCTGCGTGCATTGCTTCGTCGTATTGATATTGAAGGCGACAAAAATATTGCGAAACAAACAACGATTACTTATCGTGATTTAACCATTGAGAAAGAAAATCGTGTGGTTCGTCGAAACTCTGAAATGATTGAGCTGACTAAACGTGAATATGAATTGCTGCTAACCCTTATGGAGAACGTCAACGTTGTTTTAGCCAGAGATGTTCTTTTAAACAAGGTCTGGGGCTATGAAACAGAAGTAGAAACAAACGTTGTTGATGTATACATTCGTTATCTGCGTAATAAAATTGATGTTCCTGGGGAAGAGAGCTATATTCAAACTGTACGTGGGACAGGATACGTGATGCGCTCGTGAAAAAGAACAATTTTAAGGAAATAGTGAAAAGAGAACTGAGAGGGCCCTCACTTACTGTAAAGTGGGCCCTTGCAAGTTCTTTCTTTATATTCGTTGTTTTTACCATATTTGCTGTAATCACTTATAAGACATCAGTAAACTTACTGGTGAAAAAGGAACGGGAAAATGTTGAACGTATTGTGGCAGAGGTAACGAATCGCTTGTCCAATGCAGAGGCAGAACTGACTGTGACAGAAGTTTATACTTCATTGAAGAACCCACCACCGGAAAGTACAGATGATCTTAGCCAAAGGACAGCTGTAGGTAATCTGCTTGAAATGGATAGTGTAATTGCTGAGCTTGGAACTCCGGCGCTATATCTTTCTGTTTATGATACAAGCGGCGAACTGCTTTTTGAAACACAAAAGAAACATTTGAGGCTGCTTCAACAAGATAAGCAAGAAGCGGAGATACAAACAATTGATGACGAAACAGGCTTTTTAATAGTTCAACCGGTGCACTCGAAAAGTGCCAGAGAACAAGTAGGCTATGTTCAAGCATTCTATGAGCTATCCTCTTTTTATGATATTAAGAATCGCTTGTTGTTCACACTTATCTTTTTAGAGCTGGTCTCGTTAATCTTAAGCAGCATTTTAGGCTTTCTGCTATCGTCTTATTTCTTGAAGCCGTTGAAGTTGCTAAGAGATACGATGGAAATAGTCAGAAAAAATCCACAGTCCGATGCACATGTACCGGCTATTGGATCGAAGGATGAACTGGCGGACTTAGCTGGAATCTTCAATGAAATGCTAGATAGAATGAGAAGATATATTGAGCAGCAGGAGCAATTTGTTGAGGATGTCTCCCATGAGCTGAGAACACCGGTAGCGATTATCGAGGGGCATCTGAATTTGCTGAATCGTTGGGGGAAAGAAGACCCGGAGATTTTAGATGAATCATTGAAGGCGAGTTTACAGGAAATTGTTCGAATGAAGAGTCTGGTACAGGAAATGTTGGATTTATCACGGGCAGAGCAGGTGGATGTTCAATATTCCGATCGTACCTCCAATGCAAAAGAAGTTGTTTATCAAGTATTCAATAACTTCAAATTGCTTTATCCAGATTTCCGAATGACATTAGATGATGATTTGAGCTCTGAAGTAGTATTAGGCATCTATCGTAACCATTTTGAACAACTATTGATTATTATCTTAGATAATGCAGTGAAATATTCTACTACGAGAAAAGAAGTACATGTTTCCATTTCCAAAACCTTTGGCGAGTTTGAAATAGCCATTCAGGATTTTGGCGAAGGAATCTCAGAGGAAGAAATCAATAAGATATTTGATCGATTCTATCGTGTCGATAAGGCAAGAGCACGAACGAAGGGCGGAAACGGTCTGGGGCTGTCGATTGCCAAGAAACTGATAGAAAGCTATAAAGGAAGAATTGATGCAGAGAGTGTTATTGGTCAAGGGACAATATTCAGGATATACATTCCTATCATCAAAATTGCCGATAAAGACACCGAAACTTCAAATCAGCGCTAAAGCTGATTTGAAGTTTTTTCTTGCTCGCAACAATCATTGTGAATTGATACTATCTAATATAGAAAGAACAGCTTTCTTCAGCCAAACCAATATAGCGAATATTGAGAGGTTTTAGAAGATAAACATATCAGAAAAGACGAATGGTCTTATCTACGTCATAACATTTGTTCGTTATCGAAAAAAAGCTGAAAAAAGTACGAATTAATAGTTGCATTTTTAGATAAGAATTGATATATTTATACATGTTCTGATTGCTGTCTAACAGCTCAGAAAAAAAGCTTTGATTTTTATCTTGACGAAGTCAATTCTTCATGATAATATAACAAAGCATTGAAAAAATAGTAACAAAAAAATCAGTTTTATCAACAAAAAAAGTTGTTGACAAATAACAAGATTGTTGATAAGATATAAAAGTTGTTATGAAACAAAACAACAACAGCCAAGCAGAAAAAAAACTTCAACTTCTTCAAAAAAAGAGTTGACATCAAATCAGAACTTTGGTATGATATAAAAGTTGTTGCAAGGCAAACAAGTAGACCTTTGAAAACTGAACAAAGTAAGACAAACCAAATGTGTAGTATGTCTTGATTCAATTCAAGACAACAACATGATTTAACAAGCAAGCAATATGCTAGCAAACAAATTGAGCGTAACAGTCGCAAGACTGTCAAGTTTAAACTTTTTATGAGAGTTTGATCCTGGCTCAGGACGAACG
>NZ_JADOEQ010000009.1 GCF_016745255.1 Enterococcus sp. BWR-S5
CAAATCACTGAACCCATCAAATCCTTGCCCGATTTTCTGATCGATAACCGAAAACTCCTTTGCCACCGAATGAATAGTGTTCCCATCTCTGGTTAATGCATTGGAAATTCGCTGCCCGGACTGAGTGATTCGTTGGATCGTTTGTTGGGCATTGTTATTACCACTAACTGTTGTTCGGCTCGCTGTACTCCCAGTTGTTGCAACACCGGCTAAAGCGCTGGCTGCCTGACTCATCTTCTGAGAGACTGAAGCTGCCACACCTAACTTAACTGATACCCCATTCATATTTTTCTCCTCCTTTTGTTTTATTTTAGATAAAATAAACAAAGAAAACAAGACAATAAAAAATAAAAATAGTTCTATTTGAATAAAAATAACACAGATATATGTACTTCTCCTTTTAAATTCTGAGTTTCAACAAACAAAAAATAAAGCGTAAATAGAGCAATTTTTTCTGCTTATGACGACAAAGAGACTGAGCCAAAACTCGTTGAGTTTTAGCTCAGTCTCTTAAAATCTGGATAAACGGTGGAATCAGAAGCAACTTCTTCGACAATAAACCGAAATTTAGCAAAAATTTGTAATACAATTTTCGTAAATTCCGGCTTATTGCTTGAAGCTAATCGCTTCTGTCCCAACCTCTTCTATTAAGCCGTCTTACTTTATTCCGCTATCGCCGTTTCTAAACCAACCTCAATCATTTCATTAAAGGTCGTTTGTCTTTCTTCAGCGGTTGTTTCTTCACCCGTGATAATATGGTCACTGACTGTGCAGATAGCCAAAGCCTGAACGTGGAATTTCGCACCTAAGTAGTACAGAGCTGCTGCTTCCATCTCCACGCCTAAAACACCAAGCTCAGCCAGCTTCATTGTTTCTGTTGTATCATCTTTATAGAAGGAATCCTCAGAAAGAACATTCCCAACGTGAGTCGTAAAGCCCTTCTCTGTTGAAAGCTTGTATGCTTTCAGCAACAAGTCAAAGTCCCCGATTGGTGGAAAATGGAACTGTTGGAAGTTCTTCGCAATCATGGACGAGCTTGTTGCTGCGCCTTGTGCAATGATTAAGTCACGTACATGAACATCTGTTGACAATGCGCCACAGGTTCCGACACGAATCAGTTTTTTCACATCATAAGAGTTAATTAGTTCATGGGCGTAAATTGTTGCAGAAGGCATTCCCATCCCTGTTCCCTGAACAGATACTCGTTCGCCTTTGTACGTGCCAGTGTATCCTAGCATTCCACGAACCTGATTGTAACAAACAGGATTTTCTAAAAATGTCTCAGCAATATATTTTGCCCGCAACGGATCACCTGGTAATAAAATTTTATCAGCAATTTCACCTTGTTTCGCTTCAATATGAACACTCATTTGTTTTGCCCCTTTTTCTTATTTTTCAGACGAAATTATAACTCTTCCAACGTGCTCTTAATCAGTTGTTTAAACTGCTCCTTCACACGTTGTGTTGTTTCAACAACTTCCTCATGATTCAAGCTGCTTTGCATACCGGCAGCTAAGTTTGTAATACAAGAGATACCAAGCACCTTCAGACCACTATGTGCCGCTACAATAACCTCTGCCACCGTTGACATGCCCACAGCATCTGCTCCCATGGTACGTGCCATATGGATTTCAGCAGGTGTTTCATATGTTGGACCGGAAAAGCCCATGTAAACACCCTCTTGTAATGACATGCCTTGAGCCTGAGCCACTTTTCTGGCAGTTTCTTGATAGTCTTTCGTATAAGCCTGACTCATATCTGGGAAACGCGGGCCCATCTCGTCTTCATTTTCGCCGATCAATGGGTTGTCCCCTGTAAAGTTGATATGATCTGTAATCAGCATCAAGTTCCCTGGTTCAAAGCTTTCATTGACACCCCCAGCTGCATTCGTCACGACAATTGAATGAATGCCCATAGCCGCCATCATGCGAACCGGATACGTCACAACTTGCATAGAGTGCCCTTCGTAATAGTGGAAACGTCCTTGCATTGCCAGTACCTTTTTACCGGAAAGCGTCCCATAAACCAATTGTCCCGCATGACCGACAACCGTTGAAACAGAGAAATGAGGTACATCTGAGAAAGGCACAGCAATCGGATTCTCGATTTCATCCGCCAGTTCACCTAAACCTGAACCTAGAATCAAGCCAAAGTCAATGTCTCCAATCCCTTTTTCTTTCAAAAATGCAGTTGTTTCCTGTAATTGCTCTTTCAGCTTCGTCATTGTTTTCCTCCTATTTCAAGTCTTTCAAAAAACTTGTGCCGTTCTCAGTTTTCGCTACATTGAAATTTTCAGCAATCGTAGCTGAGATATCTGCATAATGACCTTGAGCCAATTTACCTTGGCCCTTCATGCTCTTGCTGTATACCAGTAATGGAACATATTCTCTTGTATGGTCAGTACCTGGGAAGGTCGGATCATTTCCGTGGTCTGCAGTAATCATCAATAAATCGTCTTCTTGCATCGCATCCAACAATTCCGGCATCCGCAAATCGAATTCCTCAATGGCACGAGCATAGCCTGCAACATCCCGACGATGACCAAACAGTGCATCAAAGTCAACCAGATTAGTGAAGCTCAAGCCGGTAAAATCTTTTTTCATGACGTTCAACAGCTGATCGACACCATCCATATTGCTCTTTGTGCGGATAGCCTCAGTGATTCCCTGACCGTTAAAGATATCATTGATTTTCCCTACTGCAATCACATCTTTACCGCCCCCTTTTAGAGAATCAAGAACCGTGTGCCCGAATGGGTCCAGTGCATAGTCATGGCGGTTGCTTGTTCGTGTAAAGTTGCCTGGCTCACCAAGATATGGACGTGCAATGATACGACCAATCATATAAGGTTCATCCTTCGTAATGTCACGAACATACTGACAAATACGGTATAGCTCTTCTAAAGGAATGATTTCTTCATGTGCAGCAATTTGCAGCACTGGATCGGCAGAGGTGTAAACAATCAAATCTCCGGTTTTCATTTGATGCTCGCCGTAATCATCGATAACAGCTGTCCCACTATAGGGTTTATTACAAACAATTTTTCTTCCGGAAAATTCTTCGATTTGTTTCAACAGTTCTTCTGGAAATCCATCAGGAAATACACGGAAAGGCTTTTGAATATTCAAACCCATAATTTCCCAGTGACCAGTCATTGTATCTTTACCAACAGATACTTCTTCCAGCTTTGTCGCATAACCTAAATGGTCTGCTTTTGCTTCTACGTTGTGAAGGGGGGCAATTGTTCCCAGCCCTAAGTTTTCCAAGTGAGGAATCGTCAAGCCAGCTTCTTTTGCAATATGTCCTAATGTATCACTACCCACATCGCCAAATTTATCAGCATCCGGTGCTTCACCAATACCAACAGAATCCATTACTACTAAATGTACACGTTTAAACATAACCATCCTTCTTTCTTCAAGTTTTGTTCAGTGCTTTATACGAGAGTGGTTTGCGGTTACTTCAGAAACTATGGCTTAAAGATAAAAGCAATGTCCGCTCTCGATGAAAAACAGTTAAACTGTTTTTTTCAATAAATCTTTGATTGCTTTATGTGAAAATGAGAAAAAGTTGTGTGACCGAGACGACTAACTAAAGCTGAATAAGTCGAACTGACATGTCGAGAGCTTACCGCAATGACGATAACCTCTTGATAAACGGTATCTTTCATCGCAACTCTCTCAGAAATAAGCCTGTATTCTGATGAAATCTGCAGAACGATTTCCCAGAATACTTTCTTATTAGCTACTCATCTTTTTAGTAACTAATTTTCCTTTCAGAAAATTAGTTTTTTTCGTTCGCATACCATTCGACTAGCTTTAATTTAGGTAAGTCGAACTGGCATTTCGAGAGCTTACCGCAATGACGATAGCCTCTTGGTTTAAACGGTGTTTCTAATGTAGCTTCTTCGGAATTAAGTCAACATTCTCTGAAAATCTACAGAGCAATTTTCAAGAATCTCTCCTTAATTCTTGAAGCTGAACACATTAGAAACAACCTCTTGGTTTCACTCTACTCATTTCCGCAAAAAAAGGCAAGACTAAAGAAATGTTCCCATAGTCCCGCCCTTTGCTTACAATCTTTTATTTAGACTTGATATAGTTTTGACCATTTGCTTTTGGTCCGGAGGCTTTTCCTAAGAAAAGTACCAGTACAACAATTGTCAGTACGTATGGTGCTGACTGTAAGTAAACATCCGGTATTTTAGAGATTAGCGGGATGCTTGAGCCGGCAATACTCAAGTTCTGAGCAAAACCGAAGAACAAGGCTGCGCCCATTGCTCCAAGCGGATTCCATTTACCAAAGATCATTGCAGCCATGGCGATAAACCCTTGTCCCGCAATCGTTGTTGCTGCGAAACGACCGGCAATAGATTGAGCAAAGACTGCTCCACCCATCCCGCCAAGGAAACCAGATAACATCACACCGGAGTAACGCATCAAGTATACATTAATTCCCAGTGTATCTGCTGCCTGAGGATTTTCACCGACAGAACGCAGACGCAAACCAAAGCGAGTTTTGAAAATCACAAACCAGGCAATAATTGCAATTGCTACTGCAAAATAAGCTGGTAGGAACGTCCGTTTAAAGAACAAATCACCAATAATTGGAATATCTCTTAATACTGGGAAAGAGAAGTAACCAAAAGATTTTTCAATGCTATCTGTTTGGCCCTTGCCATACATAACTTTTACCAGAAAGATTGCTAATGCCGGTGCCATTAGGTTGATTACTGTACCACTAATAATGTGGTCTGCTCGCAAATTGACTGTCGCAACTGCATGCAGCAGAGAGAAAATCATTCCGACAATACCACCGACAATCAATGCAATCCACGGTGTCCAGCTGCCCAATGTTGCGCCAAAAGTCAGGTTAAAGACGATTGAACTGAACGCGCCCATAACCATAATTCCTTCCAGACCTACGTTAACAATACCGCTTCGTTCTGAAAACGTTCCGCCCAATGCCGTTAAAATCAAAGGAGTGGAATAAAATAATGTTTGATTGATAATCGTTTGAATCGTTGACACTAATGCTGCATCCATTAGATTTTCCCTCCTTCTTGACTCTTGTCATTGCCCGACGCTTCTATTTCCTGAACTACCGCAACTTCTTTTTTACTGCCGGAAGTCTTTGCCATTAAGAAACGAATCAAATAGCTGATTCCGACGAAGAAAATGATTGATGCGATAACAACATCTACTAATTCGGTAGGCACACCTGCTCGAAGCGGCATCCCTTGTCCACCAAGCTTAAGAACACTAAACAATACAGCCGCCAGAAGAATCCCAGCCGAGCTGCCTGCTCCTAGAAGGGAAACGGCCATTCCGTCGAACCCGATACTCAATGAAGAACCTTGAACAAAGAAGTTTTGGAATGTTCCTAACCCTTGAACCACACCGCCTAAACCGGCAAGAGTTCCTGAAATAATCATAGACAAAATGATGGTACGTTTACTACTCATTCCGGCATATTCAGAAGCGAAAGGATTCAAACCAACTGAACGAATTTCATATCCGACAGTTGTCTTTTTCATCATGAACCAGACAAGCACCAAGAAAATCAGTGCTAAGAAAATCCCAAGGTTCATCCGTGAACCATTTGTCAGCTGTGTTAAAAACTCACTTCTTAGTGTTCCATTGGCACCAACCATTTTGGTTACCCCTTTGTTGCTCATAACATCCGGTGACATCACATTATTCACGATATGTGTACTTGCATAAAGCAGGATATAGTTCATCATAATCGTTACAATTACTTCACTGGTACCGAAGTATGCCCGCAAAAAACCGGGGATTGCTGCAGCAACGGCTCCGGCTAATGCTCCGGCGATTACTGCTAATGGTAAAACGATAAAACGAGAAGTATCCGGCATGGAAAGAGCCACCCAAATACTCGCTACCCAGCCGCAAAGTGCCTGGCCTGAAAGCCCGATATTGAAAAATCCGGCTGAATTCGCTACAGAAAAGCCTAACGCTGTAAAAATCAATGGTCCGGCTGTTACAAAAATTTCTCCGATATTCTTAGGTCCCTGACCAAATACTGTTGTAAACATGGCAGAGTAGCCCTTAATAGGAGAATACCCGAAAATCAACATGATGATTGCTCCCAGAATAAATCCCATCAAAACCGAAAGTACCGGCACCATGATATTTCTTAATTTTTCCGACTTGTTATTCAACAGACTCACCTGCCTTCACACTGTTTAACTCTTTGCGGGCTTCTTCCAATGAATAACCTGCCATCAGCAAGCCCAGTTCATTTTCACTCGTTTCTTTTGGATCAACGATACCAACAATTTTACCTGCATGTACAACGGCGATTCTATCTGATACATTCATGATTTCATCCAATTCAAAACTGACAACCAGTACCGCCTTGTTTTGATTTCTTTGTTCAATCAGACGTTTATGAATGTACTCAATTGCACCAACGTCCAAGCCACGTGTCGGCTGCGAAACAATCAACAGATCCGGGTTACGATCAATCTCTCTGGCAATGATTGCCTTTTGCTGATTCCCTCCGGATAATGCTTTTGCGGGAACAAGCTCATTCGTTGTTCGCACATCGTATTCTTCAATCAGCTTGCGTGCATATTCATTAATCTTGTTGTAATTTAACACGCCTGTTTTACTCAATGGCTCTTTATAATATGTTTGCAAAGCAATATTTTCGGCTAGTGTCATTTCTAAGACCAATCCGTATTTATGACGGTCTTCAGGTACATGCCCAACACCAGCTTCTGTGATTTGACGCGGCTTTTGATTCACGATTGATTTACCGTTCAACTCAATCGATCCGCTTTCAACTTTTCGTAATCCAGTCAACGCTTGAATCAATTCAGACTGACCATTACCATCAATCCCTGCAATCCCCACAACTTCACCTGCTCGAACATCCAGGCTCAGCCCTTTGACTGCTTCTAAACCACGACTCTCTTTTACAACAAGGTCTTTGATAGACAACACCGTTTCTGTTGGCTTCGCCGGTGTCTTCTCAGTTTTGAAGGATACAGAACGCCCAACCATCATGTCTGCCAATTGTTGAGAGGAAACATCCTTGATGTCCACTGTTCCAATACTTTGTCCACGACGAATAACTGTACATCGGTCTGCTACTTTTTTGATTTCATCTAGCTTGTGGGTGATTAAAATAATCGATTTCCCTTCTTTAACAAGCCCTTGCATGATGATAATCAGCTCATCGATTTCCTGAGGTGTCAACACCGCTGTTGGCTCATCAAAAATCAGAATATTTGCGCCGCGGTAAAGAGTTTTTAAAATTTCCACTCTTTGCTGCATGCCGACAGAAACATCTCGAATATAAGCTTGCGGGTTTACATCCATTCCGTAGCGCTTAGATACTTCCTGAATTTCCTCTATCGCTTTTTTACGGTCCAAGACGCCGCCTTTAGAAGGCTCATTCCCTAAGATGATATTCTCTGTTACGGTGAATGCGTCCACTAACATGAAATGCTGATGGACCATCCCAATACCCAAGCGGTTCGCAGCAGTTGGTCCATTGATATCCACTTTATTTCCGTCTATGTAGATTTCTCCTGAGGTTGGCTCCAAAAGTCCGGACAACACATTCATCAGTGTTGATTTTCCGGCACCATTTTCACCTAAAAGTGCATGAATTTCTCCCGGCTTCACTTTCAGGTTGATGTTATCATTCGCCTTGAACGTGCCGAATTGTTTCGTAATATTGCGCATCTCAATCACATATTTTTCTTGAGCCACGTTTTTTTCACATCCTAACATTATTTTCACTTGCGACAAGTACCATTTCCAAACCTTTGCCTGACATAAAACATCTGTAACAGCTGTTTTTCCAATACTTTCCAGAAGATAGTAATGACATGAAGCTACACAGTTAGAAAAAGTCACAGGGACGTCTCCCTCTTCTTCTGTCATTCAATTACAGACACATCAAAAAACGTTCAAGAAAAAAATTGGAGTATTAAGGAAAAGCTGAACAGATAGAAAAGCTGAACGAGCTTACCCAGCTCCCGAGCAATGTCCAGAATAAATCATAAAAATAAGTGCTTACTCCAAATCCATTATTTCTCTAACGGTTTTAAAATGGTCCTGCTTTGAAAAGACAGTTTCGATTGTTTGACTTTTAAGAAAACAGACTAGCATTAAGCCACGTCTGAAAACCGTAACGATAAATGCTTTCCAGACATGTCTAGTAAACTGGTTTATCTACTCTGCTTTCTTAGAAACCGGAACGCTTAAGGTACAGTCAGGTGCCGCTGGAGCTCGAAAGCCCCAGCCTACCTGCTGTAACCAGATAAGGAACGATGACAGCAATGCTGTCACGACCTTATTTCTTCGTTCAACAATTGATTAGTCTTTTACATCTTCCGGTGTTTCAGGTACTTCGATTTCTTCTGCGATTACTTTTTCTTTCGCAGTATCAACCGCTTTTTGAGCATCGTCTGAAAGGTAACCAGCAGTCAAATCAACACCGCCATCTTTCAAGCCGTATACTTTATGTTCGCCACCAGGGAATTTGTCTTCAAGAGCCAAATCAGAGATATCTTTTACAGCTGCACCCACACCTTTAAGTGTAGAAGTCAAAGTAAGATTGTCTTCTTTACCATCTTTAGTTGTATAAGCGCCATCTTCGTCTTGGTCTCTGTCTACACCGATAACCCAAACTTTGTCTTGGTCACCAGATTCGTTCAAATCTTTTGCTTCTTGGAAGACACCAGCACCTGTACCGCCTGAAGCGTGGAAGATGATGTCTACTCCGCCTTGATACATTGCTGCAGCAAGAGATTTACCTTTTGCAGGGTCTCCGAATGATGCTGCATATTTCACATCAACTGTGATTGTTTTACCTAATTCTTCTGCTGCATCTGCCACACCTTGGCGGAAACCAGCTTCAAAACGGTCGATTACGACACCTTCTTCACCACCGATAAAACCAACTTTGTCAGTTTTCGTAGTGTTCGCTGCTGCTACACCAGCAAGGTAAGAAGCTTCGTTGTCTTTAAACGTTGCTGAAACAACATTGTCCTTGTCTTCGATTACACTATCAATAATTACAAATTGAGTATCTGGGTTTTGATCTGCTGCTGCACTGATAGAATCCGCTAGCAAGTAACCAATACCGAAGACAGTTTTGAATCCGTTTGAAACGGCTGTATCGATGTTTGTTACGTACTCAGAAGCATCATTTGACTGGATGTAGTCATATCCGTCGGCACCTTTTGGCAGGTCATGTTCTTTGCCCCATTCTTGAAGGCCTTCCCATGCTGATTGGTTAAATGACTTGTCGTCTACACCGCCGATATCTGTTACGATTACTGCACTGTGTGCTGCATCTCCGGAGCTTGAACCTCCGCCTGTTGAATCAGTAGTATCGCTGTTGCCTCCGCCACACGCTGCCAGAGCAACTGTCAGTCCAGCTGCAACTACGCCTAAACCAAATAATTTCGCTTTTTTCATTTCTGTAAAGCCCCCTAAATAAAATAGTTTTATATTTTCAACAGCCAGATGACTGAATGAAACAAATGAAATATTGAAAAGCTGAACGAGTCGTTTAGCTTGCTAGCAATAAGAGTAAAATGAATACATGATGCTCTTCATCAGGGATTCATTTTCACTTATTGTTGAGCATGCTGACTCGTGAAGCTAGACATTGAAAAGCTGAACGAGCTTGTTCAGCTCATGCACGATATAAAAAACTGGCACCCAATTGGCTAGCTCCTGTTGCTGGTGTAACTGCTTCTTTAAGTGAATCAGTTACTCTCATTCTCGCTTCGCATACCATTCTACTAGTAGTTCCTACACGAGTAGAACTGGCAATGCATCTCCTTGTCAGCCGATTCCTTCTACCATAATGAAAACGCGCCTACATATCATCCTCTGAGAAAGCATATGGTAACAGCTTGGCAACGGTTGTCTCCAGCGTTACCCCATCATCACCGACAAGCGTCACAGGCATATCCGGTTCACAAAATTCTGCAATGACCTGACGACATGCACCACAAGGAGAAATTGGGCGTGGTGTGTGACCTGCAACAACTAGGTGTTGAAAATTACGCTGCCCTTCAGAAACAGCCTTAAATATGGCCGTCCGCTCTGCACAGTTTGTCAATCCATAGGAAGCATTTTCGATATTAATTCCCTGATACATCTGTCCATCTTCCGCGACAAGACAGGCGCCAACAGGAAATTCTGAGTACGGCACATATGCCTTGTTTAAGGCCTCTCTTGCAACATCGACCCACTCTGTTTTTGCAGTCATTTTCTTCCCACTCTTCTATTGTTTATTCTATTATAAATACTGTTAAAGCTGTTAGTACAAAAATCAAAGACGTCATGTCTTTAACAGATGCTATCTATTAGTACCCAGTTCCTGTTTCGCCGTCCATAATAGCCACACCTGCGCTGGTACCGATTCTTGTTGCTCCGGCATCAACCATTGCCTGTGCTTCTTCTTTGTTGTGGATACCGCCGGATGCTTTCACACCCATATCAGGACCAACAGTACTTCTCATTAATTTAACATCTTCAACTGTTGCTCCTCCAGTAGAGAATCCAGTAGATGTCTTAACAAAATCTGCGCCGGCTTCTTTAGCCATTTCACACGCTTTGATTTTTTCTTCATCTGTCAGCAAGGCTGTTTCGATAATAACTTTTACTAACGCTTTTCCGTCAGCCGCTTGAACCACTGCTTGAATGTCTTTCAATACTTTTTTGTATTGCTTCGATTTCATCGCACCGACATTTAATACCATATCTACTTCATCTGCGCCGTTGGCAATGGCGTCTTTTGTTTCGTATGCTTTAACTTCAGAAGTGTTTGCTCCTAAAGGAAAGCCGATTACAGTACAAGTTGAAACCTTTGTACCTGCCAATTTTTCATGTGCCAAAGCTACCCAATAAGGATTCACGCAAACAGAGAAAAACTCATATTTTTTTGCTTCCTCGATAATTTTCAACACATCTTCCTCAGATGCATTTGCTTTTAGTATTGTGTGGTCGATCATTCGGTTTAATTCCACGTTTAACATCCTTTCCTGTCGATTGAAGAAACTCATTCGAGGTCTTCCTCCACCCAATTCACCGTGCACACCTTTCGTGCAACCAGCAAAAAGAGCATCAGAAGAAAGAACAAACTTCCTCTTTGTCCGTTTTTCCATTTTATTTGTCTAAATCTGTTAAAAAACTACCTATAACCAAGCTTCAGACGACGATTTATACCTCTTTACATTATAAGGTAATTATATCATGAATTAGAACAGGTTCCTCGCCTGAATCACCGATTTCAATATTTTTATAAATCAATTCTTTTACTTCGTTAATCTCATTTGAATCCGCGTAGATTGTCAGTAAGGATTCTCCCTCTTCAACAGGCATACCAACCTTCTTATGAAGCTTGATACCCACTGCATAATTGATGGCATCCTCTTTTGTTGCACGACCGGCGCCTAAAAGCATGGCAGCAATCCCAATCTCATTGGCAACAATTTTTTGTACAATCCCTGTGCTCTTCGCAGGAAGCTCAATTTGATACTTTGCAGTCAACAAACGAGCAGGATCATCAACAATTGTATCGTCACCGCCTTGGTTACGAATCATTTCTCTGAATTTCTCCAAAGCTTTTCCTGATGCCAGTGCTTCTTCAAGCATAGCGCGAGCTTCTTCCAACGTTGCTGCCTTCTCAGCCAGAACAACCATCTGACTGCCAAGTGCATAGCACATTTCAACTAGATCCTCAGGTCCCTTACCTTGCAGGGTTTCGATTGCCTCTACAATCTCCAAGCTGTTACCGATTGCTTCACCTAACGGCTGTGACATATCTGAAATTACAGCCATCGTGTTTCTATTTGCCAACTTCCCGATTCGCACCATGGTTTCAGCCAAGCGTCGAGCTTTTTCAATATTTTTCATGAAGGCGCCTTCGCCTGTGGTTACATCCAAAACAATGGCATCTGCACCGGCAGCAATTTTCTTACTCATAATTGAGCTGGCAATCAACGGAATTGAATTCACTGTTGCCGTTACATCTCTCAACGCATATAATTTTTTATCGGCTGGTGCTAAATCACCGGATTGTCCAATCACAGCGACATGACTTTCATTTACAAGTTGGATAAATCGCTCATCCGGCAGCTCTACCTGAAATCCCGGAATAGCCTCCAGCTTATCAATCGTGCCTCCTGTATAGCCTAAGCCTCTGCCTGACATTTTCGCCACGCTGACACCAACACTGGCTACTAGGGGAGCTAAAATTAAAGTTGTTGTATCACCGACACCGCCAGTAGAATGCTTGTCGACTTTGATTCCCTGAATTCCGGAAAGATCAATCATTTCACCTGATTCAGCCATCGCCAGAGTCATGTCCGTAATCTCTTCATCCGTCATATCCTGATAAAAAACAGTCATCAAAAAAGCACTAAGCTGATAATCAGGAATATCGCCCTTTGTATATCCATCAATGATGAACTGGATTTCTGCTTTGCTCAGGCTGCCGCCGTCACGTTTTTTCTCAATCAAATCTACCATTCTCATTCCAATTTCCTCCGAATTCCCAATGTTGTATTATACACTAAAAAAGGTCGTCTTAAAACATTTGGTAAACCAGTTTACTAACCCTTCTCCAAGAAAAAGAAAGCGCTTATAAAACGAACATTACTATTTTTTTCCTTAAATGTCAATCATTCTTGTGCTGTTCCGTTCGACGAACGTTGTTTCAAAAGTTTTATTAGGAATTTTTTTCACATCTCCATGAATGGCTTCCACTAAAAACTTCGCCGCATAATAGCCAATGTCAAAGGCCGGTTGATACACGGTTGTCAGGCTTGGTGCCAAATATTCAGAAATCTCCAGACCATCAAAACCGATAACAGAAATGTCTTCCGGAATGCGTAAATTTTTTTCATAAATTGCTTGGTAAGCCCCGATTGCCATCTCGTCATTCCCACAAAAAATCGCCGTGACTTCTTTGTTTTTCAATACTTCCTTCGCTGCGCGATAGCCGCCCTTCAAAGTCAACTCACCACTTTGAATATAGTCCTCGTTTACAGGCAGTTGATGTTTTTTCAGCACCGCTCTGTAAGCTGCAAGACGTTCAGTTAATTGGTAATAGCCATGGGTTTCCTTCAGCATACCGATGTGCCGATGACCGTTGGCAATCAAATATTCTACTGCCTGTGAAGCACCTTCAAACTCCTCTACCAGCAGCTGCCCCTCTGCTCTGGTGTTAATCCCTCTATCAATCAATACCACCGGAAAATCAGATTGGCGCTGTCGTTTCAATACATGCTCCTGCGGCAGGACATTGGGCGTCGCCAATATAATCCCATCCACCGATCGATGAAGCAGCTCAGTCACATACTTGGTTTCTTTTTCTTCACTATGCTTCGAGTTACATAATAGAATCATATAGCCCAGCGAGTTCAGATAGGTTTCCACACCCTCAACCACTTTCGAAAAGAAAAAATCTGTAACATCGGGAACTATCATTCCAATCGTTTTTGAATGCCTCGTAATAATATTTGAAGCAAAAAAATCCGGTTTGTATTGATGCTCTTCAACGATTTCCAGTACCTTTTTCTTTGTTGCCTCACTGAAGCGGCTGCCTTTATTGTTGAGGATCTGAGAAACCGTTGTTACCGAGACACCAGCCATATTGGCTATCTCTCTAATCGTCAGCTTCATCCCTGTCCCCCTCTCCCATTGACATGATGTGTATGACATGGTACATTCTTCGAAATACTTTTTTTCGAAATTCTTATTGAACAATCACATGATAGCAGAAATGTTCGGAAAAAAACAGATAAATGAAAATTTTATAATGAAAAGGAAGGTCGAAATAGTGAAGAGAGAAATTGTATCCAAATTGCCGAAAATCGAGTTGCATTGCCATTTAGACGGGTCTGTAAGTGTTGAAACTTTACTGAAAATTTCCAAGAAGACAAAACTCGGTCTTTCAGAAGATACCGAACAATTACGAAAATTGGTTACAGCTCCGGAAAACTGCCAAAATTTAAAAGACTATTTAACCTGCTTTGACGTTATTTTATCCTATCTTCAGACAGAAGAAGCATTAGAAATGGCTGCTTTGGATGTGATTGAGCAGGCCGCTCGAGATGGCATCTCTTACATAGAATTGCGGTTTGCACCAACGCAACATTTGGAGGATGGCCTGACATTGGTTCAAGTAGTCACCGCCGTTCTCAAAGGCTTGAACGCCGGTGAAGTACAGTATGGTGTAAAGAGTAATGCCTTGCTTTGCGGGATGCGCCACGATGAACGTGAAAAAATCGAAGAGGTTGTTCAGCTTGCAAAAGATTTTCAGAAAAAGGGCATTGTTGCCTTTGATTTAGCTGGAGACGAAGCCGCCTATCCACCAAAGGATTTTCAGGAAACGCTGGCCTTGGCGAATCAGTTAGACATCCCGTTGACTCTACATGCTGGAGAATGCGGCTGCGGGAAGAACGTCGCGGATTCTGTGACTATGGGCGCAACACGGATTGGTCACGGCATCGCTTTGAAGGATACACCTGAATATTTTGAGCTGATGCGTGAAAAGAATGTGCTATTGGAAATGTGTCCTACTAGTAATTTCCAAACGAAAACCGTCGATTCATTAGCCGATTACCCTTTCCGTCGATTTTTAGACGAAAACATTAAGGTATGTATCAACACAGATAATCGAACGGTTTCCGCTACTAATCTAGTGGAGGAATATATGAAGCTGTCTGACTGGTATCAATTAACCTATGAGGAAATGGCACAGCTGAATCATTATGCTGTAGACGGTGCGTTCATCTCTGAGGAAGAAAAGGCTGTCTTGCACCAACAGTTGGATGAGCAATACGGAAAATTGAACGAAAAGGAGATAGGACATTGAAAATAAAAAGCTATGTGTTAAATGCCTTTACTAAAGACTATGGTGGAGGGAATCCTGCGGGAGTGGTCTTAGATACTGAACAGCTTTCAGAAAATCACATGCAAGCTGCCGCAAAAATATTAGGATTTTCAGAAACAGCTTTTTTACTCCCTTCTGATAAAGCAGACTGGCAGATACGCTATTTTACTCCTGTTGAAGAAGTGCCGATTTGCGGACACGCTACTGTGGCATTATTTTCCGCCTTACTTCAATTAGAAGAAGCAGCCATCGGTTGGTATACAATAGAGACGAAGGCCGGGATTTTATCTATAGAAATTACTGAAAATCAACAAATTTTTCTACAACAGACATCGCCACACTATCTGGATATCCTGCCTGCTGAGAAAATTGCGGCTTCCTTAAACCTTGCTATAGATGACCTCCACGAAGAACTGCCAATCCAAATCGTCTCAACAGGCTTGAAGGATATTCTTATTCCAGTCAAAAGTCTGGAAACATTGTCGCAAGTAACACCGGATTTTGAACAAATTACACAGCTTAGTAAAAAACATCACGTAACTGGCTATCACGTCTTTTCATTAGAAACATCTCAGCCGCAGGCGACAGCTCAATGTCGAAATTTTGCACCACTATTCGATATTCCTGAGGAAAGTGCTACCGGAACATCAAATGCGGCGTTGGCTTGCTATCTGGCGCACTATCTGAGGAAAGAAGAAGAGATGAATGAAGAGGTCTTCATTTTTGAACAAGGCTACTCAAGGGGGGCACCTTCAGAAATTATTGCCAAGCTGTCTCAGAAAAAAGGTCTTATCCACGGTATTTATGTTGGAGGGACGGCATCTGATTACCTTGAGCGGGAATTGGAGGTATAGAAAAAAGCAGCAATCGACGCCTTCGAACATGGCATTGATTGCTGCTTTAAACGAATCAACTACAGATTAGACGATTAAATACTAAACTGAAAATTGTGACTTAATCTGTCATTTCTCCCACTCTAATTCAAAGTAGGAGAATAAAAATTGTACAAGGTTTTCTCTAACCAAAGAATCAATCGTTGCTTTTATCAACTAATTATTTTACATATTTTTCCGTACGCTCATCTGAAATTTGTCCTTCGTAGTTCAGACCATAACCGAAATCATAGGTATTTCCTTCGGAATCTTTATACGATTCCATGTCGTGAGCTACATCTTCCTGCTGCTTCTCTACCGTTGCCATATCTGCCGGGAACTGCATTGGCAACAAGCCTTTTGGCTCTTGTTTGCCTAAAAGGATATCAAAGTACGCCTGATCACTGACAGAGAATCCTGTAACGATGGCATCTGCATCCTTTTCAAACTCACTGACAACAACCGGATTCTTGGCTTTCAAGACAACAACCACCGGTACTTTCTTTCCTGTTTCTTTCTCGATGGCTTCACTTTGTTTTTTCGCATTTTTGAAGGCTTCCAAATCATAGCTGTTACTGATGATTGCCGTTTCTCCGTAGTAGCTGCGGTTTTCTTTCTTGCCGTCTGCCAGAATATCTCCACTAATTGATGTTTTTCTGACATTATCACCATCTGCTTTATACGTTCCATATTGCAGGCTAAGCGGATAGAAGGTATCATCCTTCAAACCGGCGCTGCTGAATGGACTACCATTGTCAGGACTACCCATACCTACGACAATCATATCTACATCTTTCAAATCCGGTGCTTCAAAACCAGTCACTTTTCCATCCTTCTCAATCGGCGTATCTGTCAAAACTTCTTTAAAGTAGCCTTCTGCAATGTCCACACTCATGGTTGGATCAGCCGTATCTTTTGCGTCCGCAAATACTGTCTTAAACTCATGATGAATAGAGCTTGGAATATAAACAACTTTGTCTTTATAATCCTTCTCAACGTCGGCTTCTTTGATTGTCTCTTCACTGTTTTTCAGCATCACAATTGAATCCAGCTGCGCTTGGTAGCCGTCTTCATTTTTCTCTTTACTGCCGACGATTTCAGTAGAATCTTCAAGTGACAGATATGGATTTTCAAAGATTCCCGGAAGCATCATCATTTTCACTAAACGAGCGCCTGATTGTTGGAAACGTTCCTCAGCAGAAACATCTACATCGCCTTTTTCGTAGGCCTCATCCCAGATGTCATAGGCATCGAGAACCGGCTGGATGGCATTATTCCCGCCAAACATATCCACGCCCGTCAACAGCACTTCATAATGACGCTGCGCCACGGTTTCATCCTCTACGCCCCAAGCCGTTCCAATCCCCAGTACATTATCGGGATCATCAATAGCTGAGGTTACCGTCCAGTCGGTACAAATGATTCCTTCGTACCCGTTGTCCTTACGCAGAATATCAATTTTATCCTTATCATAGGCAGAGCCCTTATTTACACCAAACAGCGGATTGCCATCCTTATCAATAGCCACTGAGTAAGAGCTCATCACAGATGCTGCTTCTTTCGTTTCACCATCCAAATTCAGTGCCCCATCAATAAATGGTTTCAAATGCTCTTCAAAATTATCACCAGGGTACACCGCATATTTTCCGCTGTTCATATGTGATTCACGACCACCCTCGCCCATACCGTCTCCCGGAAAATGCTTCACCATCGCATTGATTGAGTCTGCTCCCCAGCCAATATCCTTGCCATCCGCATCATAAGAAGACTGCGAACCATCTACATAAGCTTTTGCCATATCTGTCGCTAATGCGGTATCTTCCCCAAAAGTTCCATCTGCTCGCAGCCAACGCGGATCAGTAGCTAACTCAATTTGCGGACCTAAGGCTGTAGCAATCCCCATTGCTCGGTATTCTTCCGATGCTGCCTTGGCAAACTTCAGCATAGTATCGGTGTCAAAGGTTGCTGCCAAACCTAAATTCGATGGCCAGCGAGAGATATCCTCCCCTTCTGCATTATATGCCGCATCTGAGCCGGCAGTACTTCGAGGATCTGAACTAAAGTTGACAGGAATAAATTTCTTGCCTTCCCCTGTACTCAATTCCTCTACATAGGCCTGCATCTCATTGTTCCAGTTCACCGCAGCTTCTACATCATTCCCTCCGGCATTCAAAACATTTCGCAGATTATCGTCCTTCAAATAGGCCTTCTGATCGTCTGTCAGTCCTTTTTCCGGTTCTCTTTCGTGGCTGCTGAACAGCATGAGTCCGGCAATCTCTTCTTTTGTCAACTCTTGAGCCAGAGATTTCGCGCGCGTGTCTATATCCTTACGCCAATCCTCCCAGTCATCCAGCTTGCCATTACCATTCATATCCTTGAAAGCGTACGTGTAGTTGTCTTCCTCCACCTCTAACAGGCTGACACCACCATCTTTTAAATAGCCTAAAACAGCTCCGCCATTCGGATTTTCAACCTGGATATACGTCACGTTTCCTTCCGTTTTTTCTTCTGTCGTATATTTTTCCGGAGAAGCATCCTTCAATTTCTCTTCCTGATTACAGGCTGTCAGTAGTACGCCCAACGATAATAAAGTAATGAATTTCCCTGCTTTTTTCACAATATTCCTCCGCTCTTTTTCGTTTTCAAATCCTATTTAATAAACCTGAAAGAAAACATACCAGAAATAGTCCTCCTTTCCGATCCCCTTCTGTTGGTGCATTCCTCCAGTAAGTACAACCAATACCCAAGCAGCCGACACCTTTAGGAACAATCCTATCCAGCCATAAAAAAAGACCTGAATGAATCAAAAAGGAGCACGCCGGAAGGCATGTTTTTTGATCCACACAGGTTTAGCTTGCTTGTAAACAATCACTATCCAATTGGAAAATATTCTGTTCTATTCCATTTCATTGTAGAAGATAGGTCCGAAAATGTCAACGCTTTCTTTTTGCGTTTCCCAGAGAAAAATGGTTGCCAGATAAGTAGATATATAAGAAAAAGTCGCTTTCTTCTCTGATTTAAACAACACGTACTGAAACATCCTATCAAGCGCTGTACAATCATCAAACGCGTTAGCTTTATTCACCTTTCAATTTTGTTCGTTTGCTGTTAGACCGTTCTATGGTGCAGTTTTGCGCCCCATGATAAGTTAGTAGGTATGAGTGTCTAGGTTGCTTTTCCTATAGGCTTTTACGAGTACCAGAAGCAAAAAGCCACTTCAATTAGATAGAAAATAATATATTTCAATAACAAACCAAAGAAAAAGATGTGCTTTTTTGAATGCAAACCAACTGAAATTTTTTATGATGGGCTTGATGGTCCTCGATCATATTTCCTTCTTCGTCTCAGATACTACATCGATCATTTTTCATATCATCACCCGATGTGTCGGCGTCTTTTTTGCTTATATGATTGTTGAAGGCTTCTTCCATACAAGAAACCGAACCAAGTATTTATCGCGACTCGCTAGCGCTGCTGCGATTATGGCGGTCGGCAATAGTCTATTGAACCTTTGGATAAATAATCCAGCAATACAGGCTCACAACAATATCTTTCTCACCTTAACGGTAGGATTGCTCATGCTAATCGTCGTTAATTGGACAAAGGAAGTGCCTGTTTTAGCGTTCAAGCTAGGTGGTGCGGTCGTCACAACAGCCCTACTTATCGGTGGAGCTATGTTCACCGAAGGCGGTACGGTCATCCTGCCATTTATTCTAATTACCTATTTTACGTATAAAAAGGTATTGCTACGTGATGCCTGTTACCTGTTGTTTTCGCTCTTACTTCTGTTTACCAGCTTTCAATGGATGGGGGATTGGTCGAATACACTGCTGATGCTGGGGATGAACTCAGACTTCGCCTTTATCTCCGTCATTCCTTTTCTGCATCTCTATAACGGAGAGAAAGGAAAGAGTACCGCTTTTTCAAAATATGCCTTTTACCTGTTTTATCCCCTGCATCTATGGGTGATTGCCATCGTGTCTAAGCTAATGATTATGAATGGGTAAAAAAACTGTTGGACAAAAATAGAAAACAGAAGCTGCTTCATTCTAAGTGAACCGGCTTCTGTTTTTTTTTCGTAAAAGGTGATTGCTGTTAATCGATGTATTTTTTGTGCTATTCTTCTTCGCTATTGTATTGCCTGTCTAGTCGTTCGAGCACCTGGTCTAATTCCTCCATTTCAAACATAGTTGCGAGGAACGAAACTTTTAAAAATAGACCATCCGCTTCCGCAGCAAATGCTTCCACAGCAATCTTTATAAGCTCTTCATTTAATTCCTCTACGATAATCAACTGTTGCGCCCAGCCTGGTTCAGAATATCCTTTTTCATTCATCAATGTACCGATATTCTTCAGTGTCGATACAACTAGTGTGTACTGATTTCCATCATCCAATGTGACAAAGATATCGATATTATCATCGGTTATATCGGCGATTTTATCTAAAGTGGTCGGGTATTCAATGTTCATTACATTCATTTTCTGATTTCCTCATTCCTATATAAGCTACCAACAGATTTTAAATTTTTTTATTACTTATTTTCACTACTAGAATTTTCTATCTCTTCATTCACTTTACGTATCTCATCAATTTTAATCTGCAACTCATCAGAGGTAAATTCCATATATAGAAAATTCATTTTCAAATAATAAGCGTCCTCTTTGGCATGGGCTTCAATAGCCTTTCGAATCGTATCTTCTCTTAATTCATCCACGATGATGAAAGGCGGGCCTTCTTCTAAATAACCATCTTCCATCATTTCTTTGATATTCTTAATTGTTGCAATAACAAGCACATAAGTAAAACCATCCTCTAGCTCTACAAACACATCAATGTTGTCATTAGTGATATCTTCAATTTTATCTAAGGTTGTTGGGTATCTTATTGCTTTTATTTTCATTTCTGAATCTTGCCCTTCAGTTATTCTTCATCATCACTATTATAAAGCCTATCTAACCGTTCGAGCACCTGGTCTAATTCCTCCATTTCAAACATAGTTGTCAGGTATGAAACTTTCAAATACAAACCATTTCTAGCTTTCGCATACGCTTCTATAGCTTTTCTGATTAAGTTTTCCTCTAACTCTTCTACAATAATTAATTGTTGAACCCAACCGGGCTCAGAATACCCTGCTTCTTTCATATACATTTCTACATTTTTTATCGTCGATACAACAATAGTGTATGTAGAGCCATCTTCTAAATCTACAAAAACATCAACATTATCATTGGTGATATCCTCAATTTTATCTAGTGTTGTTGGATACCTAATTGCTTTTATTTTCAAGTTGCACCTCTTCCCTTATTTATACAAGTCCATCAAAAGTTTTATAACCTTGTCTTCATTCCCTTTGTGTGATTTCCCCAATATTTCAATCACTCCATCAACTTTTCGGAAAAATACACGTGCACCATTCGCTCCTCTAAGGTAACATACATCCTTAAATAAGTTCTTATTTCCTTTCCCAGGATTTACATTTCCTTTTGCTAACTGCTCAACTAAGCGATCTGCTTCCCTTTGTACCTCTTGATCTTTCCCCATCTTTTCTGCTTCCCTTTTCAATCCTGTATCTTCATCAATCTTCGACACGATTTTCGGGCTGCCGTCGCTTGGGGTCTGTCCCCAGTTTACTGCACTGATTGAGACACCTGTCAATATTTCAGAAACCCCAACTGAGACAGTCGCTAATGCTTCGGATATCACTGCACCGTCCGCTCGCACGAGTAATTGAGTCGCTTCTCCTGTGGCTGCATTCACACCATAGCCAATTGCCAACCCATTTCCTAAATTCACCAAGCCATTAACAACGAACTTGGTTCCATCAACAATAAACATCGCACTGGTCGCAAAGGTATACAATTTCCCTACTGGGCTATCTTGAAATTTTTGATATTCCGATAATCGAAATTCTGCCATCAAGCCAGTTAATTCAGCAGTTAATTTGGCGTCAAGCTACCCATTTTTATAAACAAAATAACTAGGATTGCCAAATTCATCAACCGTGACTTCCACATCGTAGTTTACATTTCCATTGCTTAAAGCTTGAGTCAGCAAAAGGGCCTCTTCTTTCTCCTGACGCTTCTTCCACGCCTCATTGATTGGTCTCGCCCAGGTCATATCCAGTCTCGATATGTCAAATGTTCCTGAAGCTGGATTCCAGGCTCCGCTTTTACTCACAGCCGAAATTGCTGCTTCCAGATTATCAATATTGGCTTCTACATCCGCGAAAATAGCAGGAGAAATGCTGTCAAACAAATAGAGGTCTTCCAGCTTTTCCTCCAGCTTTCTGATTGATTCCTGTGTTCTCATGTATGCGTGTTCTAAGCGATGATTGGGTTCCTCTAATTTATTCAACACTTCTCTGTAAGAATCCAACAGGTCTTTCCCTTGCTGAATTTGTTCCAACAAACGGTCTTCTTCGATATCACCACCGCCAACGATTTCCTGAAATTTAGAAGGAAAGTCCGCATGCGCCTGACTCAACGATTCACCTGCCAAAATCAGGGCATTCGCAAGTGGCGGATACACTGCCATAAAATAGTTTCTAGCAGAATCATAGGTTTTACTGGACAACGGTGCGTTCAGAAAATGATTCACACTATCCTTCAAAGTACCGGCATGCTGAATGTATTCATTTCCCAGCTTCATCGCTTCACTTGCCTGCGCCTGCATCTCTCCAACAAAAAAACTAAGCCCCATCCATAAACTCCTTCTCATCCTCTTTGTTCATCACACGTTCTTTTCTTTCCCACAACAGTTCTTCTTCATAACCGATTAATTGCTTTTCTTCCTGCCGAAGTTCTTCTATATTTCGTTCCAGTTCATAAAAATTATGTCTATGTATCTCTCTGACTTCATCCTCTACAGCTGAAAAATAGTGCTTTATTTCTTCATTTTTCATCGATTGGAGAACGTTCGCAAGAAAGGCTTCATGCTGTAGTGATAAAGGCTGACAATCCTGTTCCAATTCTTCTAAACGCCATTGTTTTTTTCGATTGACAGCCTGATTGTCTGCAACCTCCGAACGCTTGCGATTGATTTGTTCTTCGCTTTCTATCATTTTCATCAGCCTTTACCTGGTCCTGAGAGGATGGTCAGTCCATCGAAGCCCTTTCCCAACTGCTGATCGATGGCCGCAAATTCTTCTGCAACAGAATGGATATTATTCCCATCTCTGGTCAAGGCATCAGATAGCTGCGAGCCGACTGTTCCCATGCGTTGCATCGTACTTTGCGCATTGCTTTGACCGGAAATAGTTGTCCGTTCGACATTCGCTGCCGGCGCGGAAACACTATTCAAAGCACTCGCTGCTTGACTAAATTTCTGTGATGCGGCACCAGCAACAGTTATATTTACATCTAATCCACTCATATGTTATCAACTCCTTTTTATTCAGGTATTATTCTCTACTTACAGACTTATATTCACGCCAGAATAGATACATTCCTTTTTTATAGTGTAAATTACATAACCATTGCTATCAAGTGGATATTAGAGTCAATAACACGTTCCTCTATCATGCAAGAAAAAGAATCTCCCATTTAGCTACCTAGGCTATCCTTAATCGCAAAGATAAAAAAACACCAACAGCTTACGCGTTAGTGTCCCACTCTATAAAATACTCTCTAAACAAAAAACGGAGTCGCTACCGACTCCGTTTTTTGGGGTGTCCTTTATTCAGCTAGGCTTCCTTCACGCTTCTCAAAATATAGTAGCCTTTATCCTTTGTAACGATTTCAACATTACCGAAGACTTCTTTCATTCGCTTCTGAGCGCTTGGTGCCCCTTGTTTCTTTTGAATGACAACGGTCAATGTACCGCCAACAACTAATAGGGGCTCCGCTTCAATCAGGATTTCATGAACAACCTTTTTTCCGGCACGAATTGGCGGATTGCTGACGATGGCTGCATAGTGCGTCTCATGAAGTGTTTCATAGATATTTGATGGATGAATATCAATATTCTCAATTTGATTCTTTTTCGCATTGCCCTCAGCCAGCGCAACTGCCCGTTGGTTCACATCAATCATCTCAACCGTTCTTCCTGAAGTATACGCCAGCGAAAGACCAATTGGCCCATAGCCGCAGCCGACATCGAGAATTCTTCCCTCCGGCAGATGCTGCCAGTCAAAGGCATCAATCAAGACACGCGAACCATAATCCACGCCATTTCGGGAAAACACACCGCTGTCCGTTGTAAAATGAAAATTTTTCCCAACCAGTTCAAAAGACCACTGTTCGATATCATGCGCTGTATCAGGATTTTCAGTATAATAATGATTTGTCATTTTCTCGTTCCTTTACTCAAGATTGGATACTTATGGTTTCTGTCGGTCCAACCATTCATTCTAACTGCTTTTGGCAGCTACGCCATCAGTTTACCTTTTATCTCCCGAACAATCAAGGCAGCTAAAAATTCATACCCGTACTCAGAAAAATGTAAGCCATCTTCCTGTAAAAATTCATCTACGCCTGGATAAACACCCAACACATGATACATGTCCACTGTCGGCACCCCATATTTTTCACCGACCGCTTTCGCTGCTGCCACAAAGCGCTGAACCTCTTCAGTCTGACGACTAGGTTGTCTGGCAGTATCTATAAATGGCGGAGTAAACAAAATCACTTTTTTCGCGCCAATCTGTTCAATCATTTGAGATAGATTTTCCTGATAAGAGTGTGCATCGATTGGGTAGCTTTCAGAACAATCATTTGCGCCAAAGAAGATGGTCACATAATCAGGATTTTCAACCAGTACATCCTTTTTCAGTCTGCGCAGCCCGCCTGCTGTAGTATCTCCCGGAATGCCGGCATTCACAATCGTGATATCTGTATAATTTTGTGCAGAAAGGTCGTCCTTAACTAAGTTTGTCAGCACCGGTGAAACGGCCTCACCTAGATAGCCTGCTGTAATACTGTCTCCAAATAACACTAATTTTGTCATACTAGCCCTCTTTTCTCTCGCTATAAAACAAGTAACAATAACCTCTGCAGCTTTCATCTCCTGACGATTCTTTGGCGCTCATCAATAACGGATTTCCACAAGCCATTGTCTACTTTCTGTTTCACTTCTGACTTTATGATACCACTGAGAAAAACTTTTTCCCAAACAAACATTTCTTTCATGAATTACTGTGTAGAATTACCGCTGTTTGTGTTAAAATAAGCAAAGAAAAACATGTCACTGTTGGCGGAGGATCAAATGGACGAAAAAATGAACTACTATCGCATTCCTCGTGAGGAATGGTTGGGATTCTACCGAAATGGAGAAGCCCCGATGACAGAAGAGGAATTGGAAAATATCAAAGGCTTTAACGATCAGATATCATTGCAGGATGTAGAAGACATTTACGTCCCCCTGACACATCTGATCCATTTGCATATGAAAGAGTTTGAATCTTTGACATTAAGCAAAGGGCTATTTTTGCATAGATACGTTCCAGTGCCGCCGTTCATTATCGGAATTGCCGGAAGTGTTGCTGTAGGGAAAAGTACTACTGCTCGACTCCTGCAAACGATTTTGTCACGAATCTTCAAACGCCGCAATGTACAGCTAATTACGACAGATGGCTTTTTATACCCAAACAAAGTATTGGAAGAACGCGGCATCATGAACCGCAAAGGCTTCCCTGAAAGCTATGATATGGAAAAGCTGATTGGTTTTCTGAATCGGGTCAAAAACGGCGAAGATGAAATCCGTGTCCCTATGTATTCCCATAGTGTTTATGACATTATTGAAGGCGAATACGAAATTATCAATCAACCGGACATTTTAATTGTTGAAGGGATCAATACGCTGCAGCTGCCTGCGAACCAGCAGATTTATGTCAGTGATTTCTTTGATTTTTCCGTGTTTGTTGACGCTGATCCAAAGTTGATTGAGAAATGGTATTTGGACCGCTTCGGCGCCTTACTTGATACGGCCTTCCAAGATCCGGATAACTATTATTATCAATATGCCATCGGTGACCGTGAAGAAGCCTTCAAAATGGCAAAAAACGTATGGAAAAGTGTGAATTTGAAGAATTTAGAAGAATATATCTTGCCTACAAGAGGGCGAGCTGATATCATACTCCATAAAACAGAAAAGCACATTATCGATGAGATTTACTTAAGGAAATACTGATTTACGCATGCAGATAGGTACAGATTGCTGTATAGCAACCAATTCTTAACTGCCATAACCTTGCTTTTAAAGAGAGCTGCAGCCAATAACGCTGCAGTATTTCTGAATGTCTCACTATGGTAAAAAAACAGCTTCGTCTGTTGCCTTTACTTTCAGCGAACATCTCAGCTTCTCTTTATATAAAATTCTAATAGATAGGGGTAATAAATGTGACGAACATGTCCGAGATGACAAATGTTGAAAAAATCATCGTATTAGACTACGGCAGCCAGTACAATCAGCTGATTACTCGCCGTATTCGCGAATTCGGCGTCTTTTCAGAATTATTGAGCCACCGTATCACCGCTGCAGAAGTAAAAGAGATTGCACCAAAAGGGATCATCCTTTCCGGAGGACCCAACAGTGTTTATGACGAAAATGCGTTCCGTATTGATCCGGAAATCCTAGAATTAGGTATCCCGATTTTAGGTATCTGTTACGGCATGCAGCTGTTGACGTATTGTCTCGATGGCAAAGTTGAACCTGCGAAAAACCGTGAATATGGAAAAGCTGAACTGGAAGTTACTGCTAAGGATGCAGCACTATTCAATGGACTGCCTTCTCCGCAAACCGTCTGGATGAGTCATGGTGATTTAGTCACAGAACTGCCAACAGGCTTTGAGCTTGTCGCAACAAGTAAAGACTGCCCAATCGCCTCGATTCAAGATACTACACGCAATTTCTACGGCGTACAGTTCCACCCAGAAGTACGCCATTCTGAGTACGGCAATGATTTGCTTCGTCACTTTGCCTTTGATGTTTGTAACTGCTCCGGCAACTGGTCAATGGAAAACTTCATTGATATGGAAATTGCCAAAGTACGCGAAAAAGTCGGCGACCGCAAAGTCTTGCTAGGTCTTTCTGGCGGGGTTGACTCAAGCGTCGTTGGTGTTCTGTTGCAAAAAGCAATCGGCGACCAACTGACATGTATTTTTGTAGACCACGGCTTATTGAGAAAAGGTGAAGGCGATCAAGTCATGGATATGTTAGGCGGAAAATTCGGTCTGAACATCATTCGTGTCAACGCACAGAAACGTTTCCTTGATAAATTGGCCGGTGTGTCCGATCCGGAAGAAAAACGTAAAATTATCGGAAATGAATTCGTCTATGTCTTTGATGATGAAGCAACAAAGCTAGACGGCATTGATTTTCTTGCCCAAGGAACACTTTATACAGACGTTATCGAAAGCGGCACAGAAACTGCCCAAACCATCAAATCTCACCACAACGTAGGTGGATTACCGGAAGATATGCAATTTGAGCTAATCGAACCATTAAATACATTATTTAAGGATGAAGTTCGTGCACTAGGAACAGAACTTGGCATGCCTGACAATATCGTTTGGCGCCAGCCATTCCCTGGACCGGGACTTGGTATCCGTGTTCTTGGTGAAATCACTGAAGAAAAACTGGAAATCGTTCGTGAGTCCGATGCGATTCTGAGAGAAGAAATTGCTAACGCCGGCTTAGACCGCGACATCTGGCAATACTTCACTGTCTTGCCAGGCATCCGCAGTGTCGGTGTTATGGGTGACGGTCGTACCTATGACTACACAATCGGTATCCGCGCAGTCACTTCTATCGATGGCATGACCGCTGACTTTGCCCGTATCCCCTGGGATGTCCTGCAAAAAATCAGCGTCCGCATCGTAAACGAAGTCGACCACGTCAACCGCATCGTGTACGACATTACAAGCAAGCCGCCAGCAACGGTGGAGTGGGAATAGCCTAGTAAACTAAAATGGAGTGTTAACGCTGACTTAACAACGTTTTGATGTTGTAAAACTAGTATAATTTCACTTAAATACAAATCGTGCCCCACCAAATACCCCACCAAGAAATTTCTTGGTGGGGTTCATTTGTTTATCTTGCTAATGGTAATGAAGCCTGACCGTTATCCCATCCTTGTTCTATGCAGTCTTTGTGTCCAATAATATATAAATGAAAATGAATAGGCTAACAGCATCCAATTTCAACTAAAATCAATAGAGCAGAAGCAAAAATACCTACTGAGCGTTTAATCAATTCTAATGTTTATGCTATAATTCTAAGTAGTAAAGTGTTTTTCAATTTGTATAAATAATGTTATTGGTTGGAGGTGTATTTTATTGTTAGACGATTTAGTAAAAGATAACAACTATCCCATAATTTTTATCGGTTCCGGCATGTCTAAACGATATTTAAAAAATTTTCCATCTTGGAATGAGTTGTTAAAAGAATATTGGCAAAAAATAGGAGAAAAAGAGAACTTCTTTTCCCATTTGAGAACTGTAAAAAGCAATATAGATATTCCGGGACTCAGCGAAGATGAAAAAGATTTTTACACAAATACTACAGTAGCATCTTACATTGAAAAAAAATATGATGATATGTTTTATAATGAAGAAATAAAAATTGATGGACTAGATATTGATACTGCGTACACTCAAAAGATTTCTCCTTTTAAATTTGATTTAGCCGACCGTTTTAGTCATCTGGATTTTAAAGATGGTATTGAAGACGAATTAGAAGCTTATACAGATTTTCTTGCAAAAGCGAGAGTCATAATCACTACTAATTATGACACTTTAACCGAAAAGCTTTTATCAAAAAGGGGAATTTACCCTAAAATCTATGTGGGGCAAAATGGTTTCTTTGACAAAACGATTGACTGGTCAGAATTGTATAAAATACACGGAGATGTAAAAGACCCAAAGTCTATAATAATCAATGAGGATGATTACACTCAGTATGATAAAAACTCTATACTAATAAGCGCAAAAATTCTTTCTAATATGATAGAAGCTCCAATCATGTTTTTAGGTTATTCACTAACGGATAGAAATGTTAGAAAGCTCTTAAAGGATTTTGCTTCTCAATTACCTAAAGAGGATGTCCGAAAATCATCTAATAGAATTTTCATTGTCGAGTACTTGGAAAATGAACACGATGTAATTGAACAAATGAATAGAGATGAACAACTAGATATTGGTTACATCTTAGCTAGCACAGATAACTATTCTAAAATATTCCATAAAATAAGTAAAATCGATGAAGGTTTAACCCCCTATGAAGTCAGAAAGTATCAGAAAATTATTAAAAAAATTGTAGATACTGCTGGAGCTTCCGGGAACTTAGATGCCGTTCTTGTTTCTTCAACTCAATTAGAAAGTCTAGAACAGCAAATACAGGACGGTAAACCTATAGTTGTAGCATTAGGTAACAGAAAATATATGTATGTTTTTCCAGATTTAGTAAGTTATATAACGGACTATTTAAGAGAGGAACACAGTATCATGCCTACAGTAGCTTTGGAATTTATAGCAAAGGAAAACTCCGGAACGAGAACTCCATTTGCTCGCTATGTTAAAAATGAGGATATTAACAAATTAGAAATTTCAGAAGATTGTAGAGTTAAAATTCGTAAAAAGATTAACTTGCTTGGAACATTAGAAAAAACTACTGAATCCGTGCCTAAAAATTGTAAACAGAAATTCACCTCGATAACAGACATATTAAGCACTACTTTTTCCATGGGTACAAAAATTAATTTGATTACCTATAATGTAGGTAATTTAGACAAAGAAGACTTAACAGAATATATATTGAATGATGCACTAAGCATGTTTAATGAAGCTTGTCAAAACAAACAACAAAACCTCAAAAGTGTAATCAGAAGATTATTTTTTGCCTACGATCTGTTAATCCACGGTGACTTAAAAAACTAAAGAAAGTTGATAATGATTAGCCCACCTAAAATGGAAAAATCATTATCAACTTTCTTGATTGCGGAAACTTTTTTGTATTTGATAATACCTACCTAAAGTAGATAAATCAAACACTTCTTCAACAAAATTATACTTGTTTCTGCTTCAATTATCAATACGAAAGCTCAAATTTCCTAAAAAAAATTTCTTGTTAAAATTATATTTACTGTTATTTTATCGCTTCACCAAATATCTCATTATGTCGAATTACTTGCCCACCCATAAGTATAACTGAGAAGTCTGTTTGCCCGGGTTCCAATAAACGAAGTGGTACATCTGCTCCGACTTGCTCTGTAACAGTATTACTAATACCTGTAAGATTTGAAAGGATACTAGAGGCTCCTTGTTCGTCCGAAGCTGTATAAGAAGTGGCATGTATTGTAATCCCTCCATCTTCTTTTTCAAGGTACCAATCCGGAGGTATAGCTGTATAAGTTGCAATAAATGAATCAATTCTTTCATCTATTGTTTGTCCGGAGACAGGTTCATCATCTTCCCCAGATACTCTCCTAACATTGTAGCTTGCCGTCTGACCGTCTTTAGCAAACATCGTCATAATTCCTTCGCTCTTGCTAAAATACTCACTGTAGCCCGTTTTTTCAATGGAAACTTGGTCGTATTTAACACCTGCATATTCAAAGGAAAAATAGGCGTGTAACAACGTAGGGTTGTCTATATAATAATCCTCTGACACAGCACGGGAATCACCAATATAGAATACTACTTTTTCTTCTAGTACTTCTATTCCAAATCCTTTATTATTAACCTTCCAATCTCCTAGTAATTCATCTGGTGTAGTTGTTGTTATCTGATTATCTACTTTTGCCTCCGGTGGATTGGAGGTCTGCTGGCTCTCGACAGTACTTGTTGAAATACTACTAGTGTCCTCATTATGATTTTTGCAAGCAGTTAGAAAGACTAATGAAAGAATCACCAAATATTTCTTCATGCTTTTTTACCTGTTTTACGTTGCTTTACGACATAGCCCGCTACGGCTAAACCAATTAACAAAAATAACCAGTTTTTACTACTTTTTTCAGCCTTTCCCAATGGGCTTTCCCCTTTTGTTGTTTTATAAAGTGTAGATGTGGAAGGACTGCCGTCTAGAGCTGATATCATAAGTAATTTATCTTTGTTTTCAGAAAGTCTAAAAAGAAGAAAGGTTTCACCTGTTGTTTGCTTCAATTCTGGTATCCCTTTAGCTAGCTCTTCTTTCGTTACTTCTATAGTAGGTTCACTAGTGTCCTCTCTCATTACATAGTTGTATTCAAAAATCTTGTTGTCTGCGCCTAAATCAAAAATACCATCTTTGGTAATCTTGATATCATAAGTAACCGGAAGCCCATCTTCTCCCCCAGACCAATAACCGTAAAAATCTTTACTACTGTTTCCACAACCAGATAATCCTAATAGAAATATTGTTACTAATACGAATACTCCTAATTTTAAATTACACTTTTTCATTTTTATTTCTCTCCTTCGGTTTCATATGTATGTGAAACAATTGCAGGTACCTTTTTTCGGTAAAAGCAATACTAGCTAGTAGATAAAATAGCGGTAATTCCTTAAATAACTCCTTAACAATCCTTCTATATCTGAAACAGATGAAGCATCGTTATATCAGCACTTATGGAGGATATTTCTGTTTCATTTCAGATGCAAATAAATATAGTCGGATTTCAAAACCCGAAAAAAACACACCCCAAGTAGCTTATCCCGAGTTACTAGAGGTGTGTAAGTACGGTCTGGAACGACGGGGTAGGGTTACTTTCTGTGATTAAATGCTGTAAATTACCATCCCATTTACAGCAGTGATAATGATCTCTCCTCCACCTACATTAAAGAGGTTAACAGGCTTTCTACCAGTTAATAAACTGATTTCTGTTGCTCCGTTTAGAAACTCATTATAATAGTTTTCATTACCATTTCCAGATATGTACAATTGTAAATTCTGAATAGTTGCCGACATCATCGGAATAAAATTCACTGTTGTTCCATCGTCTTCAATGTAGCATCCGAAGTACTTCGCTTTAGCTTGAATCGGGTCGGTTGTGTCTAGGTTCTCATAGTATATAGTACCCAGATTAGCTGTCTCTGGTGTTGTAGTTTCTATAGTCTCTTCTCCGGATATTGCTTGATATGATGATTCTACTGCACTAGTATTCGGAGTCGATTCTAAGAATGTCCGACTTTCACTTGATTCATTATTTGTAGATTTTATTACCTCTTTATTGTCCATCTTGCCACAGCCAGATAGTAATAAGACTATTAACAATGTACTGGCTAATAAGTACTTTTTCATCTACACTCACCTCTTATTAAATTCTTCATAAAAAAGCTCATCCATCGGTACTTCTAAAATACCGGACAATAGCTTCATTTGATAAGGTTTTGGAATAGTCCTCCCGATTTGCCACGAACTGATACACTGTTGTGTTACACCCATTTCCTTTGCTAATTCAATTTGAGAAATTCCTTTTGATTCTCTATACTGACTAAACCTACTAGTCTTCTTCATCCGCTCACTCCTCAAAATTATTATAAACAACAACTTGATGTATTTCAACTCATTATATAGTTTTCTATTGTTTATTATCAATACAAATACAACAAGTTGTTGTAACATAACAAGGGAGAGGTGTATCAGATGAAACAAAAGCAATATGCTAAAACTATTAAAGAGAGACGACGTGCTTTAGGGTGGACACAGAAACAACTAGCTAAGAGAATCCACTCAACTCAGCAAGCTGTTACACGATGGGAAACCTCTGTTACTGAACCTAGCTTAGAGAGTCTTACAGCCCTCTCAAAAGCTTTAGGAACACCTGTATCCCATTTTTTGGATGTAGATACGGTTGAATCAGAAGAAGAGTTTCTTACTCTGTATCGTTCTCTCACTACCGAGGACGCCAAACGAACAATTGAATATATGAAATTACTTAAAAAGCAGGAAGTTGAACGAACAACCTTTAAGCCATAAAAAAGACCTAACACAGTTTCGTGTTAGGCACTATTTTTCAGTAATATTTTCATTTTATCTCTTAAACGTCTCTCTTTTCTCTTCACCGAATCAATCTGAATATTTCTTTTCACCGCAATTTCTTCTTCGGTTAATACCATTAAATCAGCAAGAAATTTCTTTTCTTCTGTAGTAAGTTCATTCATTACGAGCTCTTTCAACTCCATGTCAGCTTGACAATCTGCTGTGTTATCCTTCAAATAATTTTGATTTTCTCCTAGTTTTACAAAAGTCACAGGATTTTTATACCTATTTATTCCAGACTTTCGACCTTTTTTTATTGCCGTTTTATTTTCTTCGGATAGATAGTTGTATTTTTTTTCGAACTTTTTCTCTATCTCTTTTTTATTTTTGTCTTTCTTCCCCTCCTCTTCATGAACATAAGCTTTCATAGTTCTTGACCGGGCGTTTGAGACAATATTGTCCATTTCTTTCTGACTCTCCGGCGTATCATTAAGCAAGAATAGCTCATATCCATTATTGAAAATGCTGTATCCTTGTTCAAAAAACTTTTGCTTCCCTAACATCATCTCTTCACAAAGCTGATAATCAAGCTCATTCTGAGTTCTTCGCATATCCCAACGCCCTTTTTCACTAGCAACCGTGTAAATCCTTTTAAAGGAATACTGATAAAACTTAGACTGTCTCGCTTTCCACAAAAGTTTATCAACAAATTGGTCATTAAGATTTCTTCTTTCTTTTAATTTTGGCAAATCTTTTTCCTTCTTTCTTGTCCGTTTTTTGGTTTTTGTATTCACTATTACTATGAAGGGTTACGAATAGTAACTCTGAATAGTATCTGCATTAGGTTACAATTAAGTAGCTATTTACCTCTCTTGTTCATTTACTAAATTTAAATACTTTTTGAGAATATAGTTTAATTAGTTTTAAACAATAATTTTTAAAGAAGATAGCCTCGAAGGGGCTTCGCTCCTTCTCGGTCAAGCTGAAAGGTTGTTCGGGTGTGGGGTGAATAGCCCCACGGTCTTCAAGCTACCCTTATGCCTTTTTACAAAGGCTACTCAGAAAATAAAAAATAATTACCTGAGTATGTCTGATAATCAATATGTATGTTCATCCAAGAATTGAACAATGTCAGTTTTCTTATATAAGCATAAACCATCAATAGTATCTCGTTTCAGCCTCTTCTTACGTAACTTAGCTAATTGCGTTAACTGATTTCCAATCTAGAAAAATTCTAGTTTCTTCTGTAGTAAGATATTCTCCGTACTGGTTAGTCAAATTAGTCATTCCTCCAATTACCTTGCTAACTCCGGACACAATCTCTCCTACTAGTTCATTCATATCTAGCTACGACCATTCCCATTTATTTACCTCACAACCACAAATATTAACCGATTTAAAAAACAATAAAATACAATTATATATTAAATCACCATATGCTTAATTGCAACACGAAAATGAAAAAAACCTTTTAAAATAAACATTTATTGACAATTAACAATATAATGATAATCAAACACATCACATCTTACCTCTATTGATAAATAACAATATAAATGAATTTATTCTATTTTTTATTTACTTAGTAAATATTTTATGTTATCCTGTTGGTGAGGTGATAAATTTGAACAATTTAACTGGAGAAAAACTTTATGATTTAAAAGCTGTCGGTAAACGTATTCGAGAAATTCGTGGTGATTATACGTTAGAAGACTTCGGTTTTCTTGCTGACCGAACTAGTAAAGCAGCCGTGTATAATTGGGAGAACGGAAAAAGCCTTCCTAACAAGGAGAGGCTTAAAATTATAGCTTTACTTGGAAAAACAACTGTTGAGTGGGTTTTGTATGGAAATTTAGATGAATATATCTCTTCTTTATTCTTAGTTGGTTCAAAGCCGTACGAAAACATGAAGGCTTTCTATATGAAGCTTGGTTACAAAAAAGAACTCTTTAAACTGTATGAAGTAACTACTCCGGACGCAAAGCAATCCATAATTGATAAAGTTATTGAGAAAGCTAAACAGAACGAATGGAGTTACTCAGAAACTCATCATATTACAGACCTGTTTCTAAATATCGCAGATAATGTTTTAGAGAGAAACCAGCACACAGAAAATCTGCCGTTGGACATCAAAGAACTATTATCAACAATCGAGAAACAAAATCTAACAGACGATGAAATAGATTCCTTATTAACAATTGTCCGGAATCATTTCAAATCTTAACAAACTGGGAATCTAGAGGTCAGTATACCACTGATTGATTCAAATAAGAGCATTACACGCAACACAAATAAATACAGAAAAGCAAAAGAAAAGAGACCGTCATCACGCCTCCAACAGCAAATAATGACAATCCCTCTCACAGAGTAGATGAGAAATCTACTTACTTATTATCTCATGCTTTTCGAATTATGAAAAGAGGATGATTTTACACATGGTAGACACGATTTGTAAAAAGGACTTGGTACAGATTGGATACAAAGAGCACACCGCTCGTTCTTTAATTTGCCAAGCCAAAACGATTATGGTTCAACAAGGATACCCATTTTACAACAACAAACGGCTTGGACGAGTTCCGAAGCCCGTTGTTGAGTCAATCATAGGCGTTACACTCCATCTAACTAAAGATGAGAGCGATGTGATTGAAAATGACAAGTAAGAATCAGCAAACAACAAAATACCCCGGTGTATTCAAAGACTTAAAAAGTGGACAATACTTTTACCAAACAGAGCTTGGCGTAGACCGTATAACAGGTAAGCGCATAAGGAAAAAAGGACGTACAGATGGTAACGGTAAAATCTTTAAAACAGCTTCTGAGGCTAATAAAGAACTGGTACGTGTGAAGAGAGAATATCACAAGGTCAATAGCTACGCTAATTATAAAATGACCTATGCTGAGTTTATGGATAAGCTCTACATCCCTTTCTATAAGACTGATGTAGAGGAAAGTACCTATGCTGTACGAGAAAAAACACTTCATACTATCCGTGATCGTTTCGGGTCGAAGCCACTCAGACAAATTACTGTAGAAGATGTTCAAAACTACCGCACATATCTATTAACATCCAAGGATGATGGCGGGACAGGTTACTCACAATCTTATGCTAGCTTAGTATTTGGAATGTTCCGCAAGAGCTTAGACAAAGCGGTAGAGATGCAGTATCTAGAATACAATATTTCAAAGCGTGTAAAAGCCATACCAAAAGGAAAAGCTGTCGTCCCATTTTGGACAAAGACTGAATTTGAATCAGTCATTGCTCAAATATATATAAGTGACTTCTATGAGCATTTAAACTTTGTTATGTTATGGGTGTACTACATGACCGGAGTACGAGTAAACGAAGGGATGGCACTCTGGTGGGATGACATTGATTTCGAAAAGAAACGTATGCGTATACATCACATGCTAGTTCTGAAATCTAAGAGTAACTGGAAACGAAATTCTTATACTAAAACCGAGGACGGAAAAAGGATGATTGCCTTAGACGATGATACTGTTTCTATCCTTTCCGAATGGAAGAAACGACAGGCTACCATAGGACTTGGCGGTGAATCTGATTTCATTTTCAGTTATGACGGAAATCCGATGATTAAGTCTACTCTTGCCCGGATTATCAAACGGTACGCTGAAACTGCAAACGTACAAAGAATACAAGGGAAAGGCTTACGCCATAGCCATGCTTCTTATCTAATCAACGAGTTTAACGTCTCTGTATTAGTCCTCTCACAGCGTATGGGGCACAGCTCCCCTGAAATAACATTAAAACACTACGCTCATATGTGGAGCGGCGCAGATAAGAGCATAGCAGAAGAGATGTCGGGAAATGTCACTATTAAGACCGCAGAAAAAACTAACGTCCAATTTACCGGAAATCAGTCCGTTACACAGGCAGTAAAGTACTGTTCCCCACCAAATACCCCACCAAGCGATGGAAAAAGTCACTTAAGGCTAGTCGTATCAACGGGTTAGCTACCCCCGGCTTTGATAGAGTGGGAATAAAGAGCCAACATAATAAGGATGGGGAATGCCGATAAATCAACGTTTTTCAACTTATGAAATGCTTGATTTTCATTAAAAATGATATGGTTCCCTACCAAAAATCCCTTGTCAAATATTAATCTGACAAGGGATTTTTTCTGTATCACTACTTTTCTTAAAACCTGTTTTGATTGCTTGTCTTTTTGAATTAGGTTCAAAATCTTTCAGTATTAATAGTTAAAACATAACCAATACTTGATAGTTTTCTTGAGATTCAATTAATTTGAATTCTATGACTTCATTTTTAATAAGAGATCATGCGAGCCGACACACAAAACATTTCTTCTTTTGTTATGTAGAATCAAACTTCCTCAGAAAGAAAAGGGTCAAAACTATTTACTGCATTTCATCAACATAAACCTTGGATATTCCCATTTTTCTGGATATCTTTGTTCAACATCTGAACTGGGCATTGGTTCAATTAAATCCGTAACTTTCAAATTATTTTTACTCAAATACTCAAAATACATTTCCAATGGTCTATGAACATGACTAGTAATATAATTAGAGTTATTTAGTGATATGCTAAAAGGCGCCTCTATAAAAATTTCATCTTTGTAATTGAACCAATCCATTTTATCGTACTTCCAATATTTAGACCAAAATATTGGATGAGTTATTGAAAAAATAAATTTTCCATTATCATTTAATAACTTTGATATAGCGTACAAAACATTGTCCAAGTTTGAAACATCCATCAATGTCATATTTGCGATTACTAAATCATACTTTTTTAAAACGAGAGGGGACTCAACGTACTTCTCAATTGAAATATTCTTAAAACTCAGATTTGTTACTCCTTTGTATTCATTTTGTGCAATTTCAATACTTTCACTACTTATATCAATTCCCGTAACATCAATTTTTTTTTGTTCTGAGATTTTGTAAGACAGATTCCCCGTTCCGCAACCAGCATCTAAAACAGAATAACTAGTCTCATGGTTCAGTTCAGTTTTTACTAATCCTAAAATAGATGGAGTTATCACATAATGATAGCTTAAATCTTTTTTATCCATTAATTGTTTATGCCTGAAACTCGCTATATTATTCCACTCACTTGCCAATATGCTATTACTCTTCTTATCAGTTTTTTTCAATTGTCTTCTTCCTGTTCTTTTCCATTTTCTTTACTAACTTAATCAAATCACTAGCTAAATAGTAGATAGGAATATCTGACTGGCTATATTTATTTATCCTATGAATTTCCATCTCATCTTTTTGGCCAATTGCCACTTTTGAACGAAAAGAGCCATAATCTACAATAGTAAAACGTGTTTCTGGGATAAAATCCAAGTATCCATACTCGATTATTGTTGCTCCCAATTCTTCTAATTCTTTCGACAAATCATTTTGGGACGATAAAATTACTGTTAATTCATTATTTTCAGCTTTTTCTTTTAATATAATTTTTATTTGTCTCTCATTTGCCCAACTCATGTCCCTTGAAAAAACAACTGATTTCCCATTATCTTTTAACCAACTATACATGAAATCATTGATTTTTCCTTAGTTGGATATGCGTTTAAATTAATAGATTTCCCAATTTCATAAATCTTAAAAAAAACAACTACTATACTAATCAATACAATCAGTAAAAATAGAACATTTAATATATTTAATCCTGTTCTAAATAATCCTATTCCCCCTAATATCAGTCCGATTAACTCTAAAACTGTAGACCATGACTGTTTTAAAACCTCAAGTATCCACTTTTTCCCCTTCAACACTTCCACTTCCTTCTGACAACCTTAATACTTAATGAAATACAAGTAACATCAGATACTTTCATAATTATTCATAAGCACAATTTTTACTCGTCTAATGTAATTGTAGGCTTTCCAATATCTATGCAAAAATTAAATCACATAAAGAATTATATCATATTTCAAACTTAGTTCATTCTTGAATAAAATTTTATCCTCTAAACAATCGGACTAATCAATTATATATAATTATGCATTAATAACTATCTAGCTTTGATATTCTCAAAATACACAACATCCCCTACAAAATCGCCCCAACATTTTCTTGCTTCTGATGATCCAAGCTTCTCCAGCCAGTTCCCATTCAATTTCATTTTTTCTCTCAATTTATGAAATGACTTTAAGTTGCTAAAAAATGTATTGTGATGGCTAGTCCTTAAATTATCTTTCTCATTTTTCTCTTCACGAGAAAAATGACCCCAGTTAATTCTCATAACCACATAAACTAAAGCAGAATCTATGACTTCTTTCCATAATTCATGCAAATAGCCCTCCTTTCACATAATCTCGACTAATAGCCTCATATCACAGTTTTTCTCAGCTGTTGAACTCTCGTAAAGTTCATAAATAATAGAATTTTCACCTTCATGATTCGCAATTATTTGAACAACTGTATCGGGCAGATTTACATACTCTTCCAAACCGCCATACTTTTCTACTAATAATCTCGGAGAACCATATTCTTCTACAGAGAAGGATTCGTCATAATATGCAATAAAGCATTCTTCATAGGAACAGCCAAACTCGTCTACAAATCCATTACCTATTTGATACTAATTTACTATTCATAGAAATCCCAGTTAAATAATTATTCTCTATTTCCAAATTGATAACACGGCTATCACCAAATCAAAAAATTTTTTCAACATCCCAATTTTTCTTAATAGTTTTAAAAAGTGAGTTACTATTTTCAGTCATCCATTCATTTGGAATCATATATGCTGAAAATCTAGAATCGGTATCATCCTTAACGATTATAGGAATATTTTTTTTCATATGTGGATTTACTTTATATATTTCGTCATAATCTTCATAAGTAAAGTTTATAGGACTTGCACCTTCTTTAGGCATAGCAATTAAATAATACCTGTCTCTATTCTCACTAATCTTTTCTTCAATGGTGTAATGCCAATGATGATGATGAAATCGAACAAAATTTCCTTCTTCGTCATAAACTGGTTTATCTTCATCCACCATCCAACTTTTATAACCAATATAGATAGTCTTAATAATCTTATCTGAATCAGTATTTATACTCTTATTAAAATATGCTTCATCGCAGTAAACTGTTAAGACATTGGTTAATATTTTTAAAAACCATTTTATTCCGGAAAGGATAAGTATGATACCTGCTGCTGTAATAAGTGCTGAGAAATAGGATTTATAGGCAACCTTAAACAGAATATTGCTAATAGAGATCACTAATGTCGTATTCCCAAAAACCGATAAAAGTTTCTTATACAAAGAAACTCTTTCAAGCGAAACTTTTTTTGTACAATATAAGTAAGAATCTATTATTTCATTTTTAGCATCTCCAAATAGAAATATAGACGCTGAAAAAACGACAGTAATTGAAGAAACGGTTAAATTATATAACGTCCCTAAGCTTGATATAATCAGAGAACAAAGAATTAATCCAATGTATACCCAAAATAAAAATTTATAAATTAGATTCCTATTTTTTTCTGAGACAATATACATATAAACACTCCTTTTAAAAAAATACACCCTTAGAGGATGATTTATTTTACCATATTTTCAGTAAAATTCTAGCAGTTAAAAAGTAATTTACATACCTTATGACAAAATTATTTTTATATTAAGGACGAAAATAAGAACCAGATAGGTTACACTAAATAGACAGACTAAAAAGGAGAACCAAAATCTATGGAGACGATTCTTTTTGCACCAGAAACGATAAATTTAGCAGAAACGACACGAATGATTGAGACGGCAAAGGCTGTACGGGCACGAGGCGCTCGCTGCCTATTTATTGCCTATTCAAAAAAGTTTGCCGGCTTGATTGAGGAAGCAGACTTTGAGCTGACAATGCTTGCACCTGAAACTACCGAAGAAATGGCAGCTGCCATGCTGCGGTTCGATCAGTTCAAAACACTGAAAAACCCTTATTCAAAAAAGCTGATGGAGGAACGCGTCCACAATGAAATCACGTTTATTCAAGCGAACAACGTGGTAAAAGTGGTTACCGGAACCTCTATGAGTATTTTTCTTTCAGCAAGAATCTGTCAGATGCCTTTGTTTTACATCAAGCCTTTTGCTTACTCCAGACCGCAAATCGAACAGGGTGATTTGTTTGCAGGATTTCCCTTCAGTAAAAGCTTACGGAGACTGGCCTTGAACTTCCGTTATGTTCCAGCGATATTTACACATGTAGAAAAAAAGTATGGCGTGAAAATTTTCGAGAAATCACTGGATCTGTTTGATGGTGATTATAATTTGATTACTTCATTTCCAGAGCTTACCGGAATTGATTCTTTGCCGAATGATTATCAATATATCGGCTTTATGTATGCGAACCTTTCCGGAGAGCTTCCCAAAAAGGTTCATGAGCTGCGAAAGCAAGCAAAAACGCTGGTTTACTTTTCGATGGGCAGTTCCTCCAACAGAAAGCTGATTGAAAAATTTTTAACCATTTTTTCACAGCTTCCGTATACGTTCGTTTGCCCTGTTGCTCATTATCTACCGGAATTCAGGAATGAACACTATGCAGAAAATGTTTATATTTCTGACTGGCTGCCTACTGAACAGATGAATGCGCTGGTTGATTTTTCTATCATTCACGGTGGTGAAGGAACCGTCCAAACTGCGTGTGCTTCCGGTAAACCATTTATCGGCTTAGGCCTGCAATTGGAGCAGCGCTATAACCTGCAGCTTTGCGAAAATTATGGCAATGCGATTCAGTTGAAAAAACAAGAGGTTTCTTTGAACACCTTATCACGACATATTGACTCCCTACTCAATGATCCTCAGTTTTTAGAGAAGGCCATCGACTTAAAGAAACTGATTGAAACAAAAGAGGCCGGAGCTGAAAAAGCAGCGAGAATTATTTGTGAAACAAAGACTGTTCTTGCCAGGCCGTGAGATTGACACAGCCAAGACAAAAAAGGCACAGCGCTACTATCAGACTACATTCATATCTTCAGAAAGATAGCAGCTTATCATCATCCCTACTTTATTTTCGGTAAGTTGTTCTGTTCACGATTATTTTCTAAAATATCGCTGGCCTTTTCCAAGAAGTCAATAATTGCACCCTGTTCAGATGAATCATAGGATTGGAACAGTCCGAGCATACTAAGATTTAAATCATTGTACAGCTCTTGAACATCCTGTTTGTCATCATATTGCGGAACAATGAGAACCTTTCTTCTGTCGTTAGGGTCTCGTTCTCGCCGAATATAGTGTTCCTTTTCCAATCGGTCCAGCAAAGCCGTCACAGAGCCGGTAGATATCCCTGTTCTTTTGGCTATTTCTCCTGCTGTAATGGGACCTGTTTCTTCCAAGATTTGAATCGTAATAAAGTCATAGTTTGAGATATGTAATTGATTGGCGATTTGCTGCTGATTCAATATATTCTTAACACCGAATTTTCGCAGCTCTTTAGTAAATGTCTCCAGCAGTTGTTTATCATTTGACATGAGGTTCTCCTTTGATTACACTTATTTTATCTCGTTTATAGAGATACTTTTTTTTAGAGATATTTATCGTGTATATTGTAGCAAATTCCAACTACATTTTCAAAGGAGAGCAATATGAAAACAATCGTACTTTATGCAACCAATAATGGCGCAAGTCAGTTATGTGCAACTATCATTCAAGAAGAAATAGAAAACTGCGATATTTTTAATATCGAAGAAGTAATCCCAGCATTAGAGGAATACGATCAGATTGTGATTGGCGCAGGAGTTAAAAATAATACAATTTACAAGCCCATGCGGGATTTTTTGAAACAGCAGCATGATTTTCTTTTAGGAAAAAAATGTGCCTACTTTATTTGTAATGAAAAAGTGAAAAAAATTGAGGAGATTACCACCAAAGTGTTCAAACAAGATTTAAGAGAGCACGCGATTTTTGTTGAGGCTTTTGGCGGCTATAAGGAATCATGGGTTCCCAAAAAAGCCGGCGATGAGCTGAGGGGCATTCATGTAGAACAAATCAAAGCAGCCGCAAAATTATTGGCCGGGTAATCATCTTATCGAAGCTGCCAAGCTCTCGAGAAACAATACTGAGGCAAATTCGAGGAGCCGTTCATTCCTTATGACAGGATTAGAAAGCGCCCACTATCGACAACTTTGAGTAAAAGAGAAAGAATCAGCTTGGTTTTCCAAGTATTGATTCTTTTTTTTATGCGTACTATTTCCCTCATTAATTCCTACCACCATTTACACCTTACTTTATGAAAAATCTTCACATCCTAAAAGCTGCCCTATTAAAAATAGCCACGTCGCTATCTCTTAATTCTACCTATTCTTTTATCAACAATATCTATCTGATGAACAAGCTCAAAAATCGAGGATATTTTCAAAAAAGTTGATTGTAATCTTCGCTAAAAGTAATTATGGAAGCAAATAAATCTGCTATAGTGAACAATAACGATAACCCACAAAGATAAAGAAAACACCTTGACTCTTCCTTTGGGGAAGCGTTTATACTTTTTATGTACCGCAAATGAAGGGAGCAATGAAATGATGAATGATTTAATTAAAATAAGAGATGTTTCAAGTAAGTATGATGTAACAGCCCGTACCTTGAGATATTATGAGGACATGGGACTATTAAACAGTATTCGAAATGAGGAAGTTTCTTATCGCTTATACGATGAAAATGCGGTGAGGCGTCTGGAGCAAATACTTATTCTGCGAAAATTAAACATCAGTATCAAGGATATTCAGCGTATTTTTAAAGCATCCGGTTCTGAGGTGGTTTTGGAGGTTCTGGGCAAAAAGGTCGACAATATCGATGAAGAGGTCTCACTTTTACACGAACTGAAAGAAATTGTATTGGACTTCATCAAAGAAATAGAGAAGGTAAGCTTTACAGATAACTCCGATATCAAGCAGCTGTATGATAAGGCAAAGGAAATCGAAACCCAAGTAACAAACATCGATTATATCGGAAAACCTTCTAACGTCAATCGTTTGATTGAAATAACCGATAAGCTGGATAAAAAAGTACCGGATATTATGGTGGTTCGCGTCCCCACATTCAGAGCGGTCACATCCGGTGAGCATACATGGGAAGAAATATTCACTCCCGGCGGCTATATGTTCCAGCTATGGCAATACTTCCACCTGTATCAACCAATATTTTTTGACTGTCTGGATTTTGCATTACCTAAAAGCGAGAATACTGGTGAGATGATCTGCTCTGTGAAAGACAGTGTAACAAAAGAGGATGTCGGTTCCTTTGAGCTGATTGATTTCCCCGGTGGGCTGTATGCGATGGCTGTCAGTATCGATGAGGATGACGAAAGTATTCAAAAGGTTCATGATAAAATTTCTAAATGGATTGAAACGACAAACTTCGAGATTGATACGAGTCGTGACGTCATGTTCAACATGCCCTTCCTAGACGAAGAGAATCAGTATAATAATGACATCGAAAAGGGCCTTGGCTACAAGCAAATGCAACGCTACGTGCCCATTAAGCTGAAGGACAGCGTGTAGGAAAATAGAAAGCCCCCCTGATTTTGATACCACTCATCAAAATCAGGGGGGCTTTACTTAATACCTTACCGACAAACGTCCCTTATTTTCTTTTCACCGGTCGAACATATTTCCAAAATCGTTCCGGGTAATGATAAAAATACGTAATCCTATCTGGAGCAGCATCAAAAATGTACTCTGTATTCGTAAAATCAAAGGCTGCCATCGCCGTTTCCATTTTCTCCTCGACGCTTCGATTTTCCTGTTCATAATCGAATGGTCCATGCTCGAACACAATGTACTCTGCTTCCGGCACATCAATTAGCAGCATTTGTTCAGGAACCTCACCGCTGTATTCATCAGAAAGACGAACACCATAACACTCTGTACGTGAAAAGCCCCAATCACAAAGTCTTCCCTGCGGATCATTGATATACGCCATCACATGACCACTGCCGCTGTTGGCCTCGCTTCCGCCCTCATCATCCAGCTTTCCCTGAATACTATCTAACAAACCGCAAATCGTATCACAATCTTGCCCGGCAATCAGACTTTGCTTCTGCCAAAAATCCCAATAGCCATTGCTCTCAGCATTTTTCACATGTAGAAACTTGTGCGCAGGAATCGTTACAAAATAGCTTTTGATGTCCTCTGTCGATTTTATCATCCCAATCTCTCCCAATCCTAGAAAGTAGCGGTCAAACGGGTTAATTTTAGTTCGAAGGACGACGGGTCGCGGTCTTTCTCTGTACTCACTTGGACTTACGCCATACGCTCGTCTAAAAGATCGGGTAAATGCTTCATGTGACGAAAAGCCATAATCAAAGGCAATAGTCAAAATACTTTTTTCACTATCCCGAATGTCCTTCAATGCAAAGGCTAATCTTCTGCGACGCAGATAATCTCTTAGCTGCATCCCCGTTATTTCTTTAAATTTTCTTGTTGTATAGAACTCAGAATACCCCAGCCTACGAGCTAAAAAACGCAAAGTCAGCGCTTCATCATTATGCCTTTGGATACATCTGTCGATTTCATCAACAATTTGTTGAATCTGCTTCTGCCATTCGTACATCCTTCTTCTGTCACCTCATTTCAACCACCCTATATCCAGTATAAAAGAAGTAAAAAAACGACGCTTGATTCTACTTGCGTTTCTTTGATATGGTGCTGTTCGATGCTGGCTATGCCGTTCTTTACCTCAGACTTAACCGATACGTGTGTACAACTTTTCCTGCTTTGTTTTAAATCCCACGAGCTGACTTACTATAGAAAAACTTCTTTCATTTCTTCAATATATGGTTTAGCGTCATCCGACCATATTCATCTGGCTTAAGGACACGCACTTCACCGAAATATTTCTCTTTTAACGGTTCTAGCAACCTTTCAACAGCAGGAACAACAACGATAAAATCAATCTGTACTTTCTCTAAGATTGCGTCCAGCTCATTAAATCTAGCTGGCCGCCAAGAAAAATCCGGGTATTTTTGAGATAAATTTGCAAGAAAATCTCTAGTTCCATAATCCTGTGCTTCTTTTCCCCATTCGGTATCATTAGACGGCGTGTAGTTCTGAACAAGTAATAGCGCTTTTTTCATCTGTGTCTCCTCCGTATCCTTTAGTATCCGCTCTCGATTTACAATCAATTGGTCAAGAGTAACCTCAAGTTCTTGGCTGAGCTGGATCAAATAATCAATGGTCGGGGTACTTTTGTTCAATTCCCATTTAGAAATCGTTTGTCTTGAAACATGTATTTTCTCAGCCAACTCATTTTGTGTCATACTCTTTAATTTTCGATAATTTTGGATATTGGCGCCAATATCTGTCATCATAATTCCCTCCGTAGTTCAACCATAATCTTTTTTGGGTATTTAGCAACTACAACTGTCCGCTTTTCTTGTCACTTTTTCGTTGCTCCTGATTTTCCTTCATGCAACGCAGCGTTGCAACATGATTAAATCAATGCGCTCTTATATTTCAGTTTAGGAAGCATGCTTCAATTCGTCAAGACAGTACCTTCTATTTACTTCAGTTCTGCTTTACTATTTGCTGTGCAAAGTACCCTAGTTTGTTAAAATTAAGCGTTTTTGACTACCCCTTCTGCAGATGCTTCACTCTGTCATTGGTTATTTATCCGGCCAATATACTGACCCGCCATTGATACAACCGATGTGTAACGGTTGGTATGTACTTGTCGAAAACAACGATGATGGGCTTGCGATTTCAATATTGTTTTTTGTTGTAGGCGTTTTGAAAACCAGAAAAGACTTTATCTTAAGATAAACTATTTGTTATACTGGGAAAAACAAGACCAAACAGTGTGGCGACTCATGCACGAGAGATCCCTTAACTCTCTACCGAAAGCTGGTGCTGAACTCATAGTACAACAGTTTGAGGATTACCACTGAGTGCAACTTCTGCACCCTTGATTTTTTCTACTCTCGCATACGCTTATCAGCAAGTAACGACTGTAAAGGAAGTGTTATCGATGAACGAACCAGACAAAAAAGTAGAAGCATTTCTGAATGATTTGGGCATTCCTTTTGAACTGATTGAGCACCCGCCTGCCTTCACAACGGAAGAAGCGGATCGTTTCATTGAAGGAATTGAAGGCGCCCGAACAAAATCTATGTTTCTGACAAATAAAAAGAAGACGGCTTTTTATTTATTGATTATGGATGATGCCAGACAACTTGATATGAATGCCTTTAAAGAAATTGTTGAGACAAGTCGAATCAAAATGGCTTCACCCGACGCCCTCATGGAGAAGCTCAAGCTGACCCCCGGTGCGGTATCCATCTTCGGTTTGCTGAACAACACGAATCGAGATGTTCAAGTCTACTTCACCCGAGAAGTTCTTTCAGAAGCACGCATGAGCTTCCATCCAAATATAAATACAAAAACGCTGTTTCTTGATACACAGGATGTCTTAGCCGTTGTTGAAGCACTTGGCTACACTTATACCCTCATTGATTGATGTCCTATACAGTTGAAGCACACCTGTAAAAGATACTCCCTTAGATTAAAACACCGAAAGCAATCGACTATGCCCCATGCACGTTGATTGCTTTCGGTGTTTTCGTTCCTCTGTTACAGAGCTGATTTTTATTCACACTTTTTTTGTTTATACATGGCTAAGTCAAGTCACAACAAAGCTACTCTGAATCATCAAAGATAGAAATCTTTGCTAAAGCCTGTCTCAAGTTCATCGCATCCCAAGGCAAATGCTCAGCGATACTTAGACCAACGATTTCAGCCTGTTCAGACGCATCGGTCAAAATACGAACAATTTGATTCAACGTAAGCTCACCAACCGCTGCACCAAACTCTTCCAAATAAGGCTCTGAAAAATAGGTCGAACGAAAATCAATCGGTGAAAGGACGTCCAAATCAAAATGAACAGCAAGATACTGAATATCATTCTCCTTGATCCATGCCAGAATCGGTTCACTGCTGTCCTTCACATCCTGAGGTGTCACATAGCGCAGATTCAAACGGTTAACGGCCTGATCGCGCGAACGCAGCTCCTCATATTTCAGTCCGGCAAACATGACTTGATTGGGTTGGAATGGGTGCTTTACTTTTTCAGCAAAAGCCGGCGCTCCTTCGCCTAATAAGTTTCCTAATACCATTTCATGTCCATGCGAGGTCTCCTCTGTTGTTGCCACATCAGGATGGGCATCCAACCACAGAATTCCCAGCTTACCGCCATATCTCCCATTCAAATAGTCAAAAGGCGCCTGTGACACAGCACAATCGCCACCTAAGACGATAACCTTATCGGGGGCTTTGTTCTCCAAAACAGCCATCGCTTCATCCAATTGCTTCATCAACGCCCGTTCATTTTTCACTCCCTGCTCAATTGGACGGTCTTTTTCGAAGTCCTGATTGACAGAAATACGAACGGTTTCTGATACGGTACTTTGTGGAACAATATGGGCTAACAGCTCCGAGCCAAAGACATAGTTTGGATTGTCTCCTCCTTGCCATTGCGGCAACAACAAACGTAGTGTTTTCTTCTTTTTCATTTTCGCTCTCCTCCTTGACTTCTTCTATCCATAACTATTTTATTCAACAAGCTACATGTACAGTATATCGGTCAAGTCCAGATGATTTCAATCTATTTTTTTCTGATCAATTTTCTCTGCATCCAAAAACCAGTACATGTGATGATCGCCCTTTAATGCTGAAAACGGAACAGGTTCTTTTCCCAAATCGCTGATTTTTTCGATGAGATAGTTCCGTACAATCCAAGGCTCCTCGAGTGAACCGGAGGCAAGCTGCATAATTCTCTCAAGCTTCTCTGTAGTTGTCCCCAAATCTAAGGCAATCTGTTCGCGTGTCAGCTCAGTCATCGCAGTATTTTTCTCAAACTCTTTGATCGTCTGTTCTCTTTGTTCTCTTGATAAAGACATGAAGTCAATCTCCTTTCAAATAGACAGTTGTAATTACAACTATTTGTTATAACACATATTAATCCAACTATTTTTAGTTGTCAATTGAAATGTTGTAGATTAAACTATTTAATAAAGAATGAATATGAGTTGAGGTGATTACATGAATTTCAGCACCACAGAAAGCCTGTCAGAACAAATTTACGCAATCCACAACAAACAACAGGAATATATCCAAATGAGACTGAAAAAAATAGACCTAAATGTGCAGCAGGCACGTACCTTGAACTATATTTTTGCCAATCCCGGAACCATTCAAAAAAGCCTGGCTGCCTACTTAGGGAAACAGGATGCTACTATAACAAACCTATTGAAGAGCTTAGAAAAAAAGCAGCTCATTCTTCGGAAGATTCCTGATGACAACGAGCGGCAAAAACAGCTTTATTTGACTGAAAAAGGAAGTGTTGTAGTCGAAAAGATTCAAGCCCTATTCAGCGAATTGGAGCAGACACTTTCCGACCTTCTTTCTGAAACAGAACTCGCTGATGCCATGCAGCTTATGAAAAAGCTCAATCAGCCGCTTATAAAATAATCGTTTTGTTCAGACCAGTACTTCTTCACATTACATTGAAAGGAGAGAAGCTTCATGTCATTTGTCCATCACATCTGTATTCAAACCAACGATTATGGAAAATCGTTAGCCTTCTATCAACAGATTGGCTTCACGCTTGTTGAAGAAACACCAAACTTTCACGGCAGAAGCTATAATTCCTGGCTGCAACTGGAAAATTTCTTTATCGAGCTGCAAACCGGAAAAGATGTTTTAGCCACACATGAGAATAAAAATTATACCGGTATTGCTCACTTCTGTTTGTGGGTACCCGACCTAGAGCAGTTTATTCAAGATACTCATTTATCTGAGGATAGTTTCCTCAAAAAAAATGGAGAGATTATCTACCATGTTGCCGGCGGCGCCCTTTGCAAAGCAACTGCTCCTGAAGGCACCATTGTCGAATTCCGAAGTAAAAGGACTATTTGATTATCTATGTCGAAATGCTGAACTTCATGCCTTCAGAAACCTCAAGAAGGCTTGTGTCTATTTCGCCATTAATTGAGCTTCTAGCTAAAGAAGAATCCTTGTGTTAGGTCACAGACTCTTCTTTAGATAGATGATAGCGCCTTTCGCTCGGCTCTTTTGGTATTGTGTTATCGCTACGGATAGTGATTTGTATCCGGCGCGTTCCGTAACCACTTAACACACGCTATTTTCTCCTCAATATTTTCCCTTCTACACTACCTGCATATGCGACTACTTTCCTTAGAGAAACAGAATCCTTCAATAAGTAATAACAGACACTGCCTGTAACAACCGCTATACTAGCCCCCGCCAAAACATCTGAGGGATAGTGAACGCCAACAAAGATTCTTGATACACCTGCTAATACCGCTGCTAAGAGATAGAGATAGCAACTAGCGGTTTTCGTATGCAGAAACAGAACAATCATAAAACTGAAAATCAGCACGGTATGATCGCTCGGAAAGCTGTTCCCAGCTTCTTTTTCAATAAGCTGATGGACATTAGGTAATGCAGCGAATGGCTGGACATGAGAATAGAACTGCCCCACCAGCTTAGCCAAAAGCTCCGAAAGGATAAAAGCAATGATTGAGACCAGCAGCATGACACGATACGACGAATCTGCTCTTTTTTGAAACCATTTCATCGTCAGAAACAACGCCAAAAACACAGGAAAGTATGTTGCCAGAAAGGCTCCGAACAAATCAAGTATTTCCCAGCTCCCTGCACTGTTGTTGATGATACGAAATCCTTGAATATCGATAGTATTCATTTTTCCATCGCTCCTTTTCCATCACTTGTATTACTGTAACAGGCGCTTTAATATAACAACACCTCCTATTAACTAAAACTATTTCTGTTACAGCTTCAGTATCTGGGAAAAGAATTACTTAAACAAGAAACCAATCGTCACAATAGAAAAAGCTCTTGACACTTTTCGTGTCAAGAGCTTTAATATAGTCTTTTAAGTGGTGTTGGTTTTTAACAGCAAGGCTATTTTTATTATAAACAGCATAAACAAGTACGCAGTGGCGTAAGGAATATGGGCTTGAGAAAATAACAAAATTGCCAGCGCATGAATACTCAGTGATACGATTTTCCCCTGTTTCATAAATGAGTGTTTCTTCAGAAAATAGATTATCAGCTCCAGTAAACCCAGTATGCCCATGATTAGGAAGACACTAAAAGAAATGAGTCCCTTGCTTGTCATGGGATTTTGATATTGGACTAATGAAACCATATGAATAACCGTCCCCACTGTTTGACCATTTTGACCATATAGAGGAAGGAACATGCCTAAAAAGAGTAGAATATCTAAGGAAGCATACATTAGGTTGAGCATCGATAAACGATCTCCCTGTGTCTCTGTCTCAGCAACAATCAGCAGCTCCTCATTGGACAGTAAATCGTCTATTGACACACCATAAAGGCGAGAAATACTTTTTAAAGACTCGATATTCGGGTACCCTCTGCCGCTTTCCCACTTGGAGACCGCTGTTCGCGACACAAATAACTTCTCTGCCAGCTGCTCCTGTGTCCAGCCTTTTTCGTTTCTCAGCTGCTTTAGCTTCTCATTCACTTCCATTGCCGACTTGCCTCCTCAACACTTCCTATGTTCTATACTATCATCTGCAGGATTGTGCCGTAAAGGTTGAATCATCTCAGCCATTTTCCTTAAACATCCCAAACCGGTATGAACATTCCCCCACTAGAAGAACCCAATGACAGAAACTCTCAAAAAAAGATGACCTCCATTATAGAAGACCATCTTATATGCTTATTCCTTTTCCAGCTTGTCAAACCAAGAAGAAGCGGTTTCTGCCAGCACTTCGTTCAGCTCTTCGATATTCTTTCTACCTTCACTCTGCAGCCAAGCAACAGCTGCTGCTTCTCCTGATACCGCATATGGCTCAACACCTTGCGCCCAAGTTGCTCTTCCGCATAGGACACCATTAAAGGTTGAACCCGCCTCTTTAGCAAAACGCAGTGTCTCACGAAACAGCTGTGAGCTGACGCCGGCACTCAGGAAAATGAATGGCAAGTCAGTTGCCTCACTCTGCTCTTTGAAGTATGCTAGCGCTTCGTCTCTTGTATAACAACTCTTTTCCCCATACCCCTCGACAAAATTCATGTTAACTGGCACTTCCACTTTCAGTACATCTACATTGTAGCGTGGCTTAGAAAATTCCTTCATCATGTCAATGACCTTTCGCGGTTTTACTTTTGCGTATGCTTCGCTATTGCTTTCTGCATTTTCCACATCGTAAGAAACCAACTCAAGGAAAAATGGCAGCTCTTCTGCCAGACACTCCGAACCGATGCGCTCCATGTAGGCTTTCTTCTGATCATTGATTTCATCTGATTCATCCACATCATAATAAAGCAAAAATTTACAAGCATCTGCGCCGGCTTCCTTCAACCGCTTCACTGACCAGACATTCAGACTGTCAGGCAGACGTCCCGGAACAGTTGTATCGTAGCCTGTTTTTTCATATGCTAGCAATAGACCGCTTGTCTTTGCACGTGCTGCTGCTGCCGGCAAACCATATTCAGGGTCTAATAAAATAGAAGTTGCATAAGGTGTCAGCTCTTGCGAAACCAACTGTTTGAATGCTTCGATATCCTTTTGTTCCGCAGATTTACCAGCTGCCTGAAACATTTTTTTTAGGGCACCTCGCTGATCAATGGCTAATGCACCAATTACTCCTTGTTCATTAGCGGTATTCTGCATTTTCTTATATTTTTCCTGACTGATTTTTCTCATCTTCTACTCTCCATCCAAATAATTAGTTAATAGGTCCTTCAAAGCTTTTGGTGTTTGTGCTGCTGCAAATTGTTCCTTAAAATCCTGCTTCATCAGCATACGAGCAATTTTTGACAGCAGCTGCAGATGTGTCGTACCTGCCTCTCCGTCCGGTATGAACAACGCAATCGCATAACGGATAGGTTGACCATCCAAGCTGTCCCATTCTACCCCGCTGGTAAAGCTGACAATCATCACACTAGGTTCAGTAATTGCTGTGCTTTTGGCATGGGGAATCGCAAAACCATCCATCATTCCGGTCGTTCCTTCCGACTCCCTCAACTCCAACGCTTCATAAACCGGCTGTGCTGAAGCAGCAATACCTAACACTACCGCCTGGTCAGCTAAAAAACGAAAAACGTCTTTTTTATCAGCATAGCTTTGATTTAAAAAAATATGATTTTCAGTAATCATTTCCATCGTATTCCTCCTACTAGCTGGTGAATAGAGAAGTGTCCTCCTACAATTACGGCAGCGATTATTGACGACTAAATGGCAGGATAGACACTAACAACTCACACTACTCTGTTTCCTTGCATCAAACTGCTTATTTCTAGGCTGCCGCCTTTTCCACTCTGCGTTTTTGAATTAGACCTAAAAGCACACCGCCGACAATTGAACCAATTAAAATGGCGATTACCCATAACAAGCCATGAGTCACTACAGGCAGAACCAGAAAACCTCCATGAGGCGCGGGTACCTGCACCTTGAACATATACGTCAATACAGCGGCGATTGAAGAGCCCAGCATCATTGTCGGTAAAACACGAATCGGGTCCTTTGCAGCAAAAGGAATTGCTCCCTCTGTAATATGTGTACTGCCTAAAATGATATTCACTAACCCTGCATTGCGGTCATTGGTATCAAAATACTTGCCAAAGAGAATAACAGCTACTCCGGTAATCAGCGGGGGAGCAATACATGCCGCAGAAACACCGGCCATAAAACTCGTATTCCCTTCTGCAAGTAATGCTGTTCCTGTAACATAAGCTGCCTTATTGATGGGACCTCCCATATCAAAGGCACACATACAACCGACGATGACACCCAATATTAATGGACTGGAATTCTGGAAGCCTGCCAGAAAATCCATCATGCCTTGATTAATCGAAGACATTGGTTCCGAAACAAGTGTCATAATCATTCCAGTGATAAAAACACCTAGCACAGGATAAAGAAAAATTGCTTTTAGTCCATCAAGAGATTTCGGTAAAGAACTAAATACCTTCATCAGTCCAAGAATGACATACCCTGCCAGAAATCCGGAAACAATACCACCAAGAAAGCCTGTTCCGCCGTTGGAAGCAACTAAACCTCCGACAAAGCCGACCACCAGACCGGGACGTTTCGCAATCCCTTCTGCGATAAAGGCTGACAAAATTGGCACCATCATTCCCATGGCCAATCCGCCAATGTCCTTCAACTGTGCCGCAAACTCATTATACTGACTACTACTCGGATCAGCAGAATAGATACCGAACAAGAAAGAAATCGCGACTAGTACTCCCCCGCTGACAACAAATGGCAGCATATGAGAAACACCATTCATCAGATTTTTATAAATACTATGACCGATTCCGGAAGAACTCTTTGCTTCAACGCTCTCCTTGACTTGCTCCTGTTCAGCAGTTCCTTGCTTAATGGTTTCTTTGCCGGCTAAAGCTTCGTCGATTAAATGATCCGGCTCTTTGATTCCCTTACTGACGGACACCTCAATGACTCTTTTCCCAGCAAACCGCTCTGCCTGTACATCCTTATCTGCTGCAATGATTACAGCATCTGCCGCTGCGATTTCCTCTTTGGTCAAGGCATTTTCTATGCCGACCTGCCCATGAGTCTCAACTTTAATTGTCACGCCTTTTCTTTTTGCCGCCTGTTCTAATGCCTCCTGCGCCATGTAGGTATGGGCAATTCCTGTCGGACACCCTGTTGCCGCAACGATTTGATAACTACTCATTACTTTTTCCTCCTTCTTGCTTTTATATTCCCTTACTCTGCGAGCTTCCTCTACAACAATTTCTATAAGTAAAAACCTGTCAGTCACTCTCACTCACCTTTTCAGCAAATTCTCCTAATCCATAGGAAGCTTTCGAATATGAATCTGTTGGCTCAACGCTTCCACATCAGACAAATCTGTCAGTCCCTTTTGAAAAGCAGTCGAGCTGGCTGCTGCAAGGCTATAAGTCAAATTTTCTTCCGGAGATATACCCTTCAAATAATTTCCGATAAAGCAGCCTAACAGTGTATCTCCGGCACAGGCTGTATTTACCACTTTCCCTGTCGGGGCATTTCCATGAAATACTGCTCCCTCTGTAATATACAGTCCACCTGCGTCGCCAAGTGATACAAGCACATGTCGAGCCCCTTTCTCAATAAGCTTTTTCCCGTAAAAAACACATTCTTCAAAGGTCAGTACCTCTTTACCAAACCATTCTGCCAGCTCATCTTCATTCGGCTTCAGTAGAAATGGCTGATATGGTAAGCAATCCAGTACCTGTCGATAGCTCGTATCGATAATCAAGTGAACCCCGTTTTGGGCAGTTACTCGGCCAATTTTCTCAAAAACTGTTGGCTCTACCCCTTGCGGCAAGCTGCCGGAAATACACAGATAACTCCCGGAAGGAATTTTTTTTATCTGTTCCAATAAATGATTTACTTCTTCTTTCGAAATATTCGGCCCTTTGTTTACAAGCTTATATTCGCTCTTAGGATGATTCACCTGCGTAAAAACATTGATTCGTGTCATCCCCTCTACCTCTACAAAATCCGTTTGAATTCCCTTTTCTATCAAAAACTGATCAATGTATGCGCCTGTAAAACCGGCGCTAAAGCCAAGTGCTGTACTGCTTTGATTCAACTGCTTTAGAATCAGTGATACGTTGACCCCTTTTCCATTCGCTTGAATATCATCATCAATACTTCGATTCACAACATCCGGCTCCAACGCATCCGTTTCAATAAACAAATCAATCGCCAGATTCATCGTGCAGGTATAAATCGCTGCCATCGTCTCCCCCTCTTCCTTGCTCTTTCTTGGCTTTATTATGCTACAGAAAACATGGAAAATGTTTTCTAAAACAGGTAGCCTTGATGAAAACTTTTACAAAATAAAAAAAGAGGGTACAATACGTTTTAGAAGGCTGAAGCATGTCCAATGTTTTAAAACGCTGGGGCAAAGTGATTTTGTCCTATGAAAATTGTAAAAGGAGAAAAACTATGAGTGCCCAATTAAGTGATACAGAAAAGTACCTTTGGCAGTTTATTCAGGAACACATCGAGCATATCCCCTCCTATTCCATCGTCAAGCTAAGTGAAGAAGCCAATGTCTCTACAGCTACAATTGTCAGAACGATGAAGAAAAAGGGCTATGAGGGCTTCACTTCTTTTAAACATTCCTTGAAGGATCAGGCAAACACGATGATTAACTACTCTGTTGTTGAAAAGGTCGATAATGAAATCAAAAAAGCCATTTTAAAAAACGAGCAGGAGGTTATTCGCTCCATTAATATGATTGACAGCGGGGTCATCGAGGATGCTGTTCAAAAATGCTACTCTGCCAAACGCATCGTCATCTTCGCCCGCGGTTTCTCTGAGCTGATTGCTGAGGAAATGATGGTAAAATTCCAGTTAGCAGGAAAGTACTCTCAGATGCATACGGACCCAAATATTATCACCAGCATCAGTAAAAAGCTGGCAGATGATGACTTTGTTATTTTTGTTTCTCTAAACGGTGAGACACCGGAATTAGTTGTTGCTGCACAAAATTGCTACGACCAGGAAATTAGTACCCTCACCATCTCTGCCAATCGAACAAGCCAACTGGTCAGCCTTTCCGAATTAGCATGTATCGGCTTCAAATCGGAAGGCTCTTACTTCCCCGACTATGAAGTTCGTTCTAGGCTGCCGCTCTCTGTCATTGCCAGAATCCTATTAGATGCCTATGCAATACGCAGTCAAAACAAGCCCATGCACTAAAAGAACCGCCTGTATGAATGGTGTATTCAAACAGGCGGTTCTTTTCTCTAGCTTCAGACGCGATTCTTTTCTTTTTTAAAGGAACAAAGGATACTCCATTTGGCTTGGTGATGCGCCATAAACGTTTCCTGATCCAGCTTCTTAATTGCTATGATTTGCTTTCTGACGGCCTCCGCATCCAAGATACTATAGGCTCGTAAATCAATCAAATCCACATAGGTTGTGTTGCCATACAAATAAGCCATTCGTGGAATCAGCGAGCGATTCGGATAACCAATCAAGACGATATCCGCTGAGATAAATCGCTGCTTCATCTCCGTATACGACGCAATCATCAGCTCAACATCCCCGTCTTCTGCCATTAACCCTTTCAATTTCTCATGCAGGACTCTTACTATGTCAAAGCCTGCTCGTTTTTCATCTTCGACTAGCAGTACTCTTGTTTTTTTGTTCATTTCTTTTACCTCCTTGTATATCCAAACCTTTTACCATCAATAGCAGGAACTGGAAACGGCGCTTCGGTTATGCCGACGCCCATCATCCGTACAAACACAGTGTATAGGTTAGAGTCAGGTTTAAGTCAACAGTTTACGACCGAAATATTAATTTTTTCCTTCCTTTTTCTTAAAAAAGTTTATAACTCTCCTTGACCCTCCTGTTAGGGGAGGATATATGCTCTTAATGAGAGGAGGAATGATTGTGGAAAATCATATTATTGTCAAAGAGCTGGTGAAGGAAATTGGAGGGCGAACCATTGTCGATCAGCTGTCATTTTCTGTAAAAAAAGGTCAGGTCTTTGGTTTGTTAGGCTCTAATGGTGCAGGAAAAACGACGACTATTGAGTGCATCCTAGGTATCAAGAAGTTCAATAACGGAGAGGTGCAGCTGCTGGGGGAAACGCCGGGGAAAAACCGCAAAACACTGTTTCAAAAAATTGGTGTCCAGCTGCAGGCCTCCAGTTACCAAAACAACATCAAGGTCTCAGAGCTGTGTGAGGAAATCTCCGTTTTATATGACCAACCGAGAGATTATCGAGAATTACTGGACATGTTCCATCTCTCTCAATACGAAAAGCAGCCCGTCGAAAAGCTGTCAGGAGGAGAAAAGCAAAAGCTGTCGATTATTCTGGCACTAATTCCGGACCCTGAAATCATCTTTCTGGACGAGCTGACTACGGGATTGGATACAGAAGCCAGAAGAGACGTCTGGGCAATCCTCAAACAACTGAAAGCTTCCGGTATCACAATTTTTCTAACTACTCACTACATGGAGGAAGCCGAAGCCTTGTGTGATTATCTCTATTTGATTAATAAAGGAAAGAAGGTCATCGAGGGTACCGTTTCGGAGCTGATTCAACAAAGTGGTACTGCGAATTTAGAGGATGCTTATCTGCATCATATGGAGGGAGTAAGCTATGCATAAATTTTTAACACTGGTCAAAATTGAAGGGAAATTGGGCTTGCGCTCGCTGGATGGCGTACTGTTTGGTATCGGTATGCCCTTGGGGATTTTAATCCTCATTTCTTTTATCGCCGGCAATCAGCAAGTCGCTCACGGCAATTATACTTTTTTAGACAGCAGCTTCAGCTCCTTGCTTGCTGTCGGCATATGTGCCACAGCATTTATGGGCATACCATTGACAATTTGCGATTATCGCGATAAAAAGATATTGAAGCATTACTGTGTCACACCTGCCAGCCCGACCTTAATTCTGACTGTTCAATTTTTCGTCGGTATGCTGACAGCTGTTGCCTCAGCAGTAACAATCATTATTGCTGCCACTGTTTTCCTAGGTTACCAAATGACCGGCAGCTGGCTGGTTCTGATTGGCGCATACTTTTTAGTGATGCTCTCCATGTACAGCATCGGCATGTTGATTGCCAGTCTTTGTCCGACATTGAAAATCGCTAATCTGGTTTGTACCTTTGTTTATTTCCCGATGCTGTTCCTATCCGGAGCAGTCATTCCGTTTGAGCTGTTTCCCAAGTCCTTTCAAACTATCGCAAGTGTTCTGCCGCTCACTCAGGGAATCAAATTATTGAAATCTATCACCTTAAATGAGCCGATTGGGAATCCACTGATGATTGTTGTGCTGATGGTTACAATCGCCTTGATTTGCGGCTCACTGGCAATCAAGCTGTTTCGCTGGGAATAGTCCAACACTGTCATGTCACGTCTGCAAATGAAGCAACGGCGTGACTGACTTTTCCATCAAAAATAAGCGTAAGATAGGAGACCTGTTATGACTATTGACTGTAAGAAAGAAGAAGAAAAGCTCTACCGTATTGGTCTGTTTTCACGAATGAATCATGTAACAATCAAAGCCCTGCGTCACTATGATGATGTCGGTTTGCTGAAGCCGCAGTTTATTGATCCCGAAAACGGCTACCGTTATTACAGCTACAGCCAGCTGCCTGTCCTCCATCAATTACTTGCTTTACGAGAAATCGGCTGCTCTTTGGAGGAAATCAAACAGGTACAAAACGGTACAAATGAAGAAAACTTGTTAAGAAGGAAAAAACAGCAGCTGCTGAAGGAAATTGCCGATCGAACAGCTATGTTATCGCTGCTGGAAGGCTACGTACAGACAAAGGATGAGGAAACGGCCTATCATCCGGTGATTAAGGAATTACCGGAAGTAACTGTCGCCTCTATGCAGCTTCAGTTGCCGAATTACGGCGCTTTATTTACACATATGCCCGCTATGGGAGCGGAGATGGAGCGCTTAGGCTGCGAATGTATTGATCCTGGTTACTGCTTCAATATCTATCATGATGGGGAATATCGGGAAGAAGATATCAATGCCGAAATCTGTGAAGCCGTCGTAGAAAGAAAAGAAGACAGTGAAACAATTACCTTCAAGGAGTTTCCCAAAGTGGAAACAGCCGTCTGCGTGCTTCATCAAGGTCCTTATGAAGGATTTCCTAAAGCCTATGCGGCTGCGGTTCGTTTTATTGAGGTCAACGGCTATGACATCAGCGGTCCTCCACGAGAGCATTATATTGATGGACTCTGGAATAAAGAAACTGAAGCAGAATGGCTGACAGAGATTCAATTCCCGGTTCAAAAAAACGATTAGAAAAGCTGAACGAGCTTGTCCAGCTTCCGAACAATAAGACAAAACAACTACTAATTGGCTAGCTCCTCTTAATGAAGTAACTGCCTCTTTAAGTGAATCAGTTACTTGCAGCATCGCTTTGCATCCCATTCTACTAGCAGTTCCTACACAAGTAGAACTCGCAGTGCTCTTTACCACTGAAGGCAGTTTATCTTATCGTCAAGTGAGCTGACTCGTGAAGCTAGACAAATAGAAAAGCTGAACAGAGCGGGAACTTCTAAGCAATATAGGAACTTGACTCGATGATACTCTTTATCATCGAAGACAAGTTATCTTATTGCCGAAGAAGTTGCTCTGTGAAGCTAGACAACGTCCTCAGGATTCCCTTGATATCGCTGGATTCACAGTCATAAAAATTTTATAGTGAACAAAAATACGTGAAGCCTCCCTCCAAACAAAGGGTAGCTTCGCGTATTTTTCTCTTTATACAAACGCCTTATTTTACAATTTCAACGGGCTGAAAGACTGTTTGCCGCTCTTCCTTATGGTCGTATTCGTCATAGGGGTTGAATAAAATTCTGTTTCCCTGCCAGCTCAGCTGATAGGTGGCCTGCAAGGTTTGGTTCGTCAGATGAAATTCCTCGTGAAATATATTTCCATCAAAGGTATATACACTTGATGTCGCCGGCTTAGCTGTCGGTTCCAAGGATTCACCTGTTCTTGTATTGACTGTCTCCAATTTTCGTTCTGTTTCCGTGAATGTGTGAATCGTGGAAAATTCGACAGAGCTAAGGTCTTCTCCCAATTCCTCCAAGTAAGTATCTACTGCCATCCACTTATACTTCATTAAATCCTTTTTAGTAACCTGTGCGCCATGCTCGATATCGATAAGACGTACAGCGACCGTCTCATCAACAACAGCCTCTTCTGACTGAGCTTCTTCAACACTGCTCACTTGTGTTTCCTTTGGTAAAGCGAATGGCTTGTCTGCTACCTTATTCAGCTTTGCTCCCGCTGTGGTTTCCTGCCCTGCATCAGCTGGCTGGTTCGTGGTGTACAAAAGAATGGCTCCACCTAAAGATACTACGCCGACACTTACTATTACCCATTTCCCTAATGCTCGTTTCATCATTGTCACTCTCCTATCGATTTGTCAGCAGCAATAACTAACCGCTTCATAAGAATAGTGGCGGAAACACCGGAAATGGTTTCAGCTTTTATCTGTTTGGTTCAAAAATCATTTGGCGCTCCTCTTTATGGTCGTTTTCATCAGATGGCCAGAATACAAGTGTTTCGCCATCCCAATACATGTAGTAGCTGGCAGAGATACCACCCATTGCATTGTAGCTGATTTGAATTTCGTTGCCTTGCATCGTGTAGAAGCCAGGTGTTGCAGCGCCTAAATCCTCTGTGGCATTTCTAAGCGTTGTTCCATCAAACACAAAAATATTAACGTTCCAATCGGACGTACCACTCTCCAACACCCATTCATGTCTCGTCAGCTCCGGATTTACTGCTGGCTCCAAGCTTGCGATGTCAGCTTCTGTATAGTGCTTCACAACAATCGGCTGCAGCACAATTTCATCCGCTTTGTTTTCTTCTGATTGCAGGACAAGCGACTCATCCACCTTTGATACACTATATGAATAGCGAAGCTCTCCTGCAGAATCGAATAACTGTAAAGACTCCCCTGTCAATCTATAGTCATAGAATGCGCCTTCCCTATTGGTTTCCTTTACAAAGACTTGATTGTCTGAAAAACCATAATAGGTACCTTCAGCCGTGCGCCAATTATTTGCATGCAGCTCTTTCTCGCTGACTTCAGGTATCCCCTCTATTGACGAAATTGTCGGCTTTGCGCTAGTTGGTTCGGTTCTTTCAGCAGGGCTTAATACAGTATTGTAATGTATCAGTATAAGGATACTGGCAGCTGCTGCTAATCCAACCCCAAGCTCCAGCCACAAGCCCCGTCGCTTTTTCTTGGTCACAGGTGCGGCTTTGAGCCCTGCCGTTAATGCTCGACGAACCTCGTTTTCCGGAACACTGATTTGATCAATAGCCTGCTGCAATACATCTTTATTTTGATTGGTCATAGTAATCATCTCCCAGTATCACGCGAAGCCGTTCTCGTCCCCGCTTCAAATTTGTTTTGACCGTTCCTTCCTTCAACTCTAGTAATCGACTAATTTCTCTGACAGAAAAATCCTGATAATAATAGAGCTGCAAAACCAATCGGTATTTATCCTCCAAGCTCATGACCGCCCTCAACAAATCAATTGATGTACCATCCTGCAGCAAAAGATTCGCTTGATCAATCCACTCCGAATTTTCTTCAACCAACACTTCATAGGTTCGACTTTTGAATAGCTTCCCTGTTTGACGAACCATGATTTTACAAAACCATGTTAAAAAGTATTTAGGCTCCTTCAGCTTCCGAATGGCATTAACAGACTGCGCTGCCGCCTCCTGCAAGATATCGAGCGCATCCTGCTGATTCCCTGTATAAATGTATGCCATTTTATAGATATATTCTTGATTTCTTTCTAACACAAGACCTAATGCTTCTATATCTCCTTTGATTGCTTTTTTTACTAACACTTCTTCTTCGGATTTGAAGTCCCCCATTTTTTCACCTCTTTACCTTAATAGTGCGCAAAACGCATCAATTGGTTTCAATAATTTCAACTTTTTCCATCTGTAACAGATGACTAATCAAACAGGTCTTCTCATTCTACATTGTCTACTATACAATAATACTAACAACTTTTTTACAGGAGAAAATTATGGAGAAAAAAATACTCGCATCCTACGATGCACAAACAATTCGTGTCTATCAGGCATACAATCCCTCCATCGCTGAGGAGGCGGTCAGACTGGGCCATTTCGGTTCTCGTTTTAAAATGGAACGAATGACTTGGATTAAGCCTTCTTTTCTATGGATGATGTATCGCTCCGGTTGGGCAACAAAAGAAGGACAAGAGCGTATTCTTGCGATTGATTTATCGATTGAAGGCTTTCGTGAGATTCTTCATGGAGTTGTTTTATCCACCTACAATCAAGAGCTGTATCAAACAAAAGAAAATTGGCAGGAAAAAGGCAAGCTGGCACAGGTTCGCTGCCAATGGGACCCTGACAAAGATATCTATTTGCAGCCGATGGACAGAAAAGCGATTCAGCTTGGTATACGTGGAGAGATGGTTCCCCGCTATGTCCATGAGTGGACGAAAAATATCACAGATATCACGGAGGATGTTCACGAAACGAAGAGACTTTTAGACCTAGGCGAGATAGAAAAAACCAGTTTACCAACCGAGACGGAATTTCCTCTTACCGTTACTGAAAAGAAAATACTGGGAATCACGAAATAGAGGGTCTAGCTGAGACTACGTTCAATTTTTCACTTCCAAGGGCAGGCTGTTCAGCACTATACAAAAGAGCGAGGTGACAACATGCAGATTAATCGATTGCTAGAAACTGTATTGATTCTTTTATACCGTAAAAAAACCACGGCCAAAGAACTGGCAGAGCGTTTTAGCGTTTCTCCTCGAACGATTTATCGAGATATCGATACACTAAGCCTATCCGGTATCCCTGTCTATTCTATCAAGGGGAAAAATGGCGGCATCTTCTTAGACGATTCCTTCACTTTGGATCAGGCGCTGCTCAATGATACTCAGCAGGAGGATCTTTTTCTGGCTCTCAATCTTTTGAAATCATTAGGCATTCTTGAAACAGATAAGCTACTGCACAAATTTGAGTCTGTTTTTGAGCTGAAAGACTGGCTTGAAATCAGCTTACCAGCTTCTCTATCAAATAATGACGAAACCTTTACGATACTTAGAAAATCCATTTTCTTAACCAAAAAAATTACCTTTATCTTTTACAGCAAGCATGGTCAGACGATGCTGAAAACTGTAGAACCACTGAAAATCATTTTTAGAGGACAGTCATGGTTTCTGCTGGCCTACCTTTCAGAGGAACAACGGTACCAGCTTTTTCCAATAGAGCGTATCAAAACAGTTCAGCTGTTAGAAGAAAGCTTTCATCCTGTTTATCCTGAGACGATTGATCCTCTATTTGATACGTTTAAAGTCACACTGCAATTCAGCAAACGGATTGCCTATAATCTTTATGATCGCTTTTTTCATGAAAAGGCGACTGTCAATTCAGATAACAGCTATGCTATCACCTTTGAGTTCTCTCAAATCGATGATTTATACAGCTTCCTTTTACCGTTTGGAAAAAATGTTCGAATCATCGAGCCGGAATGGGTTAAGGAAACTATTTGTGCTCACGCGAAACACTTTTTGGAAAATAATTTATAATATGACATGTTTCGACACTTTCTCATGATAAGCTATAGAAAACAATGCATTGTTTATCTAGCTAGGTAATTATTTAATGCCCCACTGTATCCCGATTCACCGCTGTACAAGCATCGCTGAATCGTTCTCACTTTGAAAGGAGCTTGAACATGACAATAGAAAAAATCATAAAACCAGAACAGAATATTATTTCCATTACACATACAGGTCTAAACGTAACCGAATTACCAAAAATCATCGGACCAACCTTTATGGAAATCGGAAAGTACATTTCCGAGCAAGGCGCGAACATCCTCAGCAATCCATTTGTTTCATTTAAGCATATTGACAATACTGGAAAACTGGATGAAACAAAAATTGAGATGGAAATTGGCTTTCCTGTGGATAAACTGATTCCGGAAAAGGATTCAATTAGGGCCTATGTCCTGCCTTCATATAAAGCTGTATCCATTTTATATGTTGGTAATTATGATGAAGGCATGGTCTCAGTGTATCATCAGCTGCTTGCAGAAATTCAAGCAATTGGCGGCACCTTCATGAATCTTGGCTATGAATATTACCTAAGTGATGAAGAAATTGAGCTGTCAAAACAGGAAACAATTATTGAACTGCCTTATCACTAAAAAAACTGTTTCTTCCTATGGCTTTTAGGAAGAAACAGTTTTTTATTATTACTTTTGCAGCTCTTGCCCCATTTTTGACTTGGAAGAGATTAAGCGGCTGCGTCCGCTAACTTTTACCAGTAGTAAGAGCTCCTTTAAGGCGTCTTTTCCAATCCATTGCTGCGCCTTTGATTCCTGATTTGTCAGCCATGTTGCTGTCGCAATGCTCTTTTCCTTTGCTTCTTCATTGGTCTTCCCAAGCTCACGCAGCGCCCACGAAACAGCCTTTTTTACAAGCAGTCGGTCGTCGGCACTATTCTCTTTTATCAATTCTAAATGACTGCTGATTTCTTCATCGGTCAACGCCGCGTGCGTTGAAGTGCTCGCAATTAACGTAAACGCAGCACGCTTGTAATACAGACGCTCCTCTTTTACCCAATTTTTTATTCGAGCTTCATAGTCTGCTTGTTCAATCAAGACCGATTTACAAAATAAATCGCAGAGATCCCATGAATGGATGTCCTCCATAAAGTCTGTTAGCTCCTGCCCTGAAAAATCCTCCGGTCGCATCGCCAGCACAGCCAATATTTTACACTCGTGATAGCCCGTACTCCACAATGCTTGGATAAATACTTTTTCCTTGGGCATTTTCTTTGCCAGCTTTCTTAAATCCGCTGTAGCAACTCCTATTGTTTCTGTTTCCGGTATCCCAAGCTTCACCACATTTTTCTTATATTTTTCAGAAGAATGCTCCTCTAAAAAAGCCAGTACTTCCTCTATTTTCATACGCTCATTCCTTCTTTCATCCATTTAGCAATAGCTTTAACCGCTCCTTAAATTATCCGCTTTTCTCTACTGTACTATAAAAGGCAGATGAAACAAACCTACTGCAGGTATTTCTTTTTGCCGATTCCAATTGACAAGAACCAATAAATCAGTCGGAAAAATAGCTTCTCTGTTGTCTTTAGGCCCTTTCATTCCCTATATAGTTCCTCATCAAAATACATATTTCTTCAGCATTACTCCCGCTTTTTGGATTGCTGAATCTTTCTTGCAAAAAAAGAAAGCTATCTGCTCTATGCCACAGCACTCGCAGTCTGTTGGTGTCTGCTTTTATTTAGATGGTTCTAAAAAAAACTTTTCTAACAGTGAGCAGAAGAAGAGGATATACGTGATGTCAAAACTGTTGTAAAATCAAGCTAGTAATAAAAAAGGAGAAATAATCATGTATGTACACACCTCCCGCTGTCTTATTCGTCCGTTTGAAGAAAAGGATTTGGACAGGTTCATCAGCTACCGAAATAATTTGGAATGGATGAAATACCAAGGCTTCAAAGGTTTGACTGCAGAGGACTATCGCAAACTGCTATTGGTAGAGCCTATCCTTCAAAATGGAGCACAATTCGCCATTTTACTACTGGATTCATCACAGGTCATTGGAGATATTTACCTAAAAGAAGAGGACGATGGCCTTTGGATTGGTTACACGATTGCTCCGAACTTTGCTCGTCAAGGGTTTGCCGCAGAAGTTGTCCAAGCTATGGCTGCTCATCTAAAAGAAGCAGGACACACAGCTATCTATGCCGGGGTCGAACCGGAAAATATCGCTTCAATCAAGCTGTTGGAAAAGCTGGGCTTTATTTTCACCCATATAGATGAGTATCATGAAAAAATCTATCGCTTGCATTTGAGCGACTAACGAATACAGGATAGCACCGGAAGAAGCGAAACAAGCTCCGGTGCTATCCTTCATTGATTCTTTTAACAGTTCTCTTAGCTCGTTACCTCAATCTTATCGCCAATTGCTATGTTCGGAAACATCTTCGGCTGAACAATAATGGCACCCGGCAGCACATCCTTCTCTTCATCCTCAAAATAGATAGACACATGCCCCTGCTCATCAAAATTCTTATTCGCTGTTTCACCTATCTTGATGATTTCGTACTCCTGTGTTCCAAAGCGAAGCTTCCCTCCGACCATCCATATATTTTTCTCAAACTTATCTGCCTGATGAATGACACTGATTGCCCGTAATTCTGAGGTCGCCTCAGGTCCAAATAAGATAACCAGATGCTCCTCCGCAAACGAAGATACTAGTTCACCAATCTCTATAACTGTCGTTTTATACATGCTATCGCCCCCTGCTTTCCGTGTTTAGAATAATAAGATGACTCTAACAACCTATTTTTGTTATATTCTAAATTATATCAGACAATCGTCTCATATAGAAATCGCTTTCTCAACGAACAAAGTCAACGCAAAAACGAAGCAGCTCTTAAAAGCTGCAGCTTCTGTTTTACAGCATAGGTCCGTCCCTACAATTATCTGATTTGAATAATTTTCGCGAACATATCACTCGCTGGAACAATCGAATTCACTCGAACCGACTCCATTCGGAGGTTATTCTTATCTGCAACCGAAAATTCCATTAAAAAATTAACATTTTTCGAAAAACAACTAGACATTTCCATCAGATTGAGTATCATAAGCTAAAGTATTAGAAAAACAACTCGGGAAATAATAATTGGAGGATTCTTACATATGAGAGAATTAACGAGTGGTAAACCGTTGAAGCTGATTTTTTTGTTCACAATTCCATTGTTAATTGGAAATATTTTTCAACAGTTTTATAATATGGCAGATATGATTATTGTCGGTCAAACACTAGGGAAAAATGCCTTAGCTGCAGTTGGTGCTACGGGCAGCATCACGTTCTTAATCATCGGGTTTGCCCAAGGCTTGACCTCCGGCTTATCGATTATCACCGCACAGCGTTTTGGCGCCAAGGACTATCAAGGTGTGAAGAGAAGCTTTGCTGTCAGCATTTTCATTAGTGCCGTTGTTACTTTGGTTCTGACTGTCCTCAGTCTGATTTTTGTTCATCCGTTACTCTTGCTGATGCAAACACCAAAAGAAATTTTGGCAGATGCTCAAACCTTTATTTCAATTATTCTGGTTGGGATTTTTGCCGCGATGGCCTTCAATCTGTTATCCAATATGATTCGGGCCCTGGGAGATAGCCGAACACCATTAGTCTTTTTGATAATCGCTAGTGTTATCAACGTAGTACTGGATTTAGTTCTGATTATCAACTTTAACATGGGAGTTGCCGGTGCCGGTGTAGCAACCGTTACTGCCCAAGTCGTTGCCAGCCTCTTGTGTGTCATCTACATTCGACGAAGAATTCCCAATCTGCAGGTGCGGAAAAAGGATTTCACACTAGATAAACGAGAAATTCGTGACCATCTGAATGCAGCATTACCAATGGGCTTCCAGACATCAATCATTGCCATCGGTGCGATTGTCTTACAAGGTGCACTGAACAGCCTAGGAACTGATGCCGTAGCAGCTCAGGCAGCCGCCGGAAAAATCGATCAGTTTGCCATTCAGCCGATGATGTCCTTCGGTATCACGATGGCCACTTTTACTGCTCAAAACTATGGTGCAAAAAAATATGGCAGAATTCTTGAGGGCGTGAAGAGTGCCCTTGGTTTAAGTATCATTTTCAGCTTTTTTGCCGGAGGTATCGTCATTTTCTTCGGTCGTCAGTTGGTCACTCTCTTTGTCAGTGCCAGCGAAACACAGGTCATTCATTTATCACAGCTGTACTTCAACATTAACGGCAGCTTATATTGGGTATTAGCCATTTTGCTCGTTGTCCGCTATACCCTTCAAGGTTTGGGACAAACAGTAATCCCTACGCTCGCAGGTATTATGGAGCTGGTAATGCGTTCCTTCGCAGCAATTCTTTTAACCGCCCTGTTTGGGTACGTCGGAGCTGCTGCCGCTTCTCCACTTGCCTGGATTGGCTCAACTGTCGTGCTGGTCTTCTCCTATTTCAAAGCAATCAAACGTTTGAAACAGCTGGAAGCTGGATTATCACCAGAGCTTGCGGAACAGAAACCAATAAAAGTCAGCCTATAAAATGAACAACTCAAAAGCACCTCACTTCAGCCAGATTAGCTGAGATGAGGTGCTTTTTCAATGAGAATATTTTTTGCTTTTCCCTACTTATTTCCTGTTTAAAAAGCAGGAGCAAGCTTATTCTGTACGCAGTGCTTCAACTGGGTCTTTCTTCGCTGCCCATTTAGCTGGTAATGCACCACCTAATAATGTCAATACGACACTGATTGTAATCAGCAGTAAGGCATGTAACGGGTTCAGCTGTGCAACATTGGTTAAGCCTGTCATTCCTTCCAATACGATATTGGTTGGAATTGTCAGCAGGTATGCAATACCGATACCCAACAAACCTGAGCACAACCCGATAATCAATGTTTCAGCATTAAACACTCGAGTGATATCCTTTTTACGAGCACCAAGTGCACGCAGAACACCAATTTCTTTGGTTCTTTCCAGTACAGAAATATAGGTAATAATCCCTACCATGATTAACGATACTACTAATGAGATAGAGGCAAACGCAATTAACACAATCGTGATTCCATCCATAATTCCGCCAGTCATGTCTGTCATTGTTTGAGCCAAGTCTGTGTAGACAATCTTGTCTTCGTTATCTTTGCCGTCATTGTATTTATCCAAATATTTAACAATTTCATCTTTTGCTTCAAAATTCGTTGGATAGATAAACACCATTTGCGGCATACTATCGCCACCCATATAAGCCAATGTTGATTGCTTCGTTGTTTCATCCAATTTTTCCATTGTCATCACGTTGGTATCAGAATCTTTTTGCGCTTTAACGATTTCAGATTCTTTCTCTAAATCAATGATTTCTTCCACCAGCTTGTCGCTATAGGCAATCCCGCTGCTTAATACAGCCACCTGTGTATCTTCCTTCTGACGGATAATTCCGCTGATTTTCAATGTTTTTGCCGCATTTTTATACATGTCATCATAGTTGCTCTTAGGAACAAAGTTGCCGAAATCTGTTTTTTCATAGTAATTGTCATTATCTACCAGCTTCAACTCAGTTCCAACAATATCATCAAAATCAATACTGTCTTTGTCTGTGATATCAAATCCCATGTTTTTCAGGATACTTTCATCCACACGGTTTTTACTATCCAACACAAGCACAATGTCATCGGTACTTTCAGGATAGCTTCCAGCCATCACGTCATAATTCTTTTTCAAGTACTCATCGATTGAGCCATTCGTCGTCACAGGATAAGAAGACAGCCCTGCACTACTCATGCTTGATAGAGCGCCCATACCGCCACCGCTTGTCGAAGCATCTGAGCTGAAGTTGACCAGCTCTGCTTTACCGTCTGTTTCTCTAAGTAGATTCATACCGACAACACGTGTGTACCCAATACTGCTTGCCAGGTCTTTATCCATCTTATTCAAGTAGTCAATGTAATCTTCCGAGATTTTATTCGTATGCATGATACTTGATTCTTCCGGATTATAAAGCGTTACTTTATCCGTATCTTTGTATTCATCCTTACTGTTACCGGAATTACTTTGCATTTCCTGCAGCGATTCCTCATCCATATTCATCGCCTGCTTGGAAATCGTAATTGGATATTCTGATAAGGCATCGTTTTGGAAAGAATCAATTTGTTTTTGAAAACCATTAGACAAGCTCAAAATCAAGGCAATTCCAATAATCCCGATACTCGCCGCAAAGGCTGTCAAACCTGTTCGCCATTTTTTCGTCGCGATATTTTTTCCAGACAGCTTCAATGCTGTCCAAAAACTCATACTCGTTTTTTTCAATTGATAATTATGATCTTGCTCGTATTCTTCATACGGGTTTGAATCGTCCACCACATGTCCGTCACGGAAATTAATAATTCGATCCGCGTACTCTCCTGCCAGCTCAGGGTTATGTGTAACCATGATTACCAGCTTATCGTCGGCGATTTCTTTAATCAAATCCATAATTTGTGTACTAGTTTCTGTATCTAGCGCACCGGTTGGCTCATCTGCCAAAATAATATCCGGATCATTTGCCAATGCACGGGCGATTGCGACCCGCTGCATCTGTCCACCGGATAACTGGTTTGGCTTTTTATGAGTATGTTCCTTCAAGCCAACCTTTTCCAGTACCTCTAACGCACGCGTTTTCTTTTCAGCGGCAGAGACCCCACTTAAGGTCATCCCCATCTCAACATTATCTAAAATGCTTAAATGAGTAATTAGATTGTAGCTTTGAAAAATGAAGCCGACGCTGTTGTTACGGTAGGCATCCCATTCCCCTTGCTTGAAATTCTTCGTTGACTTTCCGTTGATAACCAAATCGCCACTATCGTATTGATCCAAGCCGCCAATAATATTCAATAAGGTTGTTTTCCCTGAACCACTTTGACCTAGAATCGCAACAAATTCATTTTCACGAAAATTGATGCTAACTCCGTCTAATGCAACCTGTGTAAACTCTCCAGTTGTATAGCTCTTTTTTATGTTTTTTACCTGAAGCATACTGCACTCTCCTCCATCTCATCCTTCGGTTGCTTATAGTCATTCGTACACCTAATAAGCACCGCCCATTCTATACTTTCTCTACACCACTAGTAGGGAAAATTATAAATACATAGGGTATTTCTACACCAATCAGGCTATCACTCGAATATGTACTCAATATGAACAAATGTATTCCACTTGAATAAAAAGCGTTTTCATTTCTTTCTTAAGGAAAACTTAACAATACATGATTGAACAAAAAGGATAGATATTTTTCAGTTTCTGAGGTATGTTAATGAAGGATAGATAGAAATCTGGAAAAGAACGGAGGTAAGCTATGATTACAGTTCTTGTTGCCGAAGACGATCAAAATATCCGTACCCTCATGGCAAGCTTGCTGAAGCAAGAAGGATATCATGTCCTTGAAGTTGATAACGGTGAAGCGGCATTGATTACCTTGGAGGAACAAGCCATTGATCTGTTGATTGTAGATATTATGATGCCAAAGCTGGACGGTTATCAGGTTGTTCGTACTATTCGAAACGATAATCTACAACTGCCGATTATTATGGTCACGGCCAAAGAAACAGCGGAAGATAAGAAAAACGGCTTTTTGACAGGCGTCGATGATTACCTGGTAAAGCCAATTGATTTTGATGAATTCCTACTTAGAATAAAAGCTTTACTGCGCAGAGCACAAATCAATCTGGAAGGCCGACTGATTATTGGCGAAACAACTCTTGACCTTAACAGCCTTTCTGTTTCTCAAGGAAAGAGCTATACAGAACTGCCAAAAAAAGAATTTTTATTACTTTATAAATTATTGTCCTTTCAAAATAAAATCTTTACCCGCGAACAGCTTTTGAATGATATCTGGGGTATCGATTCATTGACCGATGAACGAACCGTGGATGTTCATATTAAGAGGTTGAGAAAGAAGTTTCCTGAATCCGATGATTTTTCTATCATCACGATTCGCGGGTTGGGGTACAAAGGAGTCGCCAATGAGACGAAATAGACGCTCTATGTATGTTCATTTTTCCCTTATCATTGCAGTCATCTTGCTTGTTGCCTCCATCGTTGCCGGTATTTTCCTACTAGTACTGATGCATCTTGGTATCATCAACTCGCTGAAGGGCTATCCGGTGATTCGCCTAATCATCACACTACTTTCCTGTACAGTGGTCGGAACAGTCATTGCGGCTGTTTTCAGCAAACGGATTTTGCGTCCCCTTAATGAAGTCGTCGAGGGAACACGACAAATAGCGAGCGGCAACTTCGACGTGCAAATCCAATCAACTGGAATGAATAATGATTTAGAGGACTTGGTTCAAAACTTCAACTTGATGTCTAAGGAATTGAGTAATGTCGAGCTGGTACATCAAAGCTTCATCAATGATTTTTCCCATGAGATGAAAACACCGTTGGTATCAATCAACGGCTTTGCTAAGCAGCTGCAAAATCCGAATATTTCGGAAGAAGACCGCAACCACTACCTTAAGATCATCGCGGAGGAAACGGAGCGTCTGAGCTCACTGGCTTCAAATGTTCTTTTGCTGTCCAAGGTTGAAAATCAAGAAGGAATCACTTTAAAAAAGGAACCCTACTCAGTAGATGAACAGCTCCGCCACGCACTGATTTTACTTCAAAAAAACTGGGAAACAAAGAACTTAGTTATCGAATTGAATCTCCAGCCGATTACCATTACAGCAGACTCCGATTTATTCATGCAGGTCTGGCTGAACATTCTTGGCAATGCCATTCACTATACTGAATCAGGCGGAACAATCGAAGTCAATTGCTATAAGATTGGCAACGAGGTCAAGGTGAATATCAAAGACAACGGTATTGGTATGTCTGATAAGGTGCGACAACATGTCTTCAATAAGTTTTATCAGGGCGACAGCTCTCACCAAGGTCAAGGTAACGGTCTCGGCCTGCCAATCGCCAAACGCATCGTCAATCTCCATAACGGTAAAATTACAGTAAAATCAAAAATGGGCAGCGGTTCAAGCTTTGTTGTGATTCTGCCTCAATAAAAATAATGGAAGAGATATCTAATTGGATATCTCTTCCATTATTTTTTTAGCAGCTGTGCAAACAACAGCAATTTTTTTCGCAGTCTACTACTACCTATGACATCCATGTCATTTACATTCTTATTTCAATTCACTATAATGAGCTCATCCATTCAAAAGAACAAAGAAGTGTGAGAAAGGGTGTTGCATAAGTCAGATTAAAAAAAGAAAGAAGCAGTAAATGAATAAGTAAAAGCGTTGTTGACAAAGGTTGAATAATAGAAAGATTCATTAAATAAAAAAACGAGTAGAAAAGTAAACAGGCAACACATAGATAAAAGGGTCGAACGCACGGTATCTCTTATGGGTGAGGTAGATACCGTGCGTTCTTTGTGTTACTCTCGGCGTTGAAACTCCTGTAAATCGAGATTCCATTCAGCCATTATTTTCTCGCTTAGCATTTCGTCGTCAAACAACTTGGCACATTGTGCACCATCTAAATACTTTTGTTTTGCTGTTTCAATATTTCTCTGTGAGAAAAGCCAGTACTTACCTTCGTACATATCAATTGCCGGTTTTTTTGAAAAATCCTGATTTATCTTCATGATTCCATTAGCAATTGTTACAGCGTCAATAATTTTGTCATAGTTATTATTTTCCATAAAAACACCAACCGCTACCATCACTGTCCTAAGTAATTGAAATTGTTCTATATCTACGGCATAATCCGCTTGATTACATAAGTTCTGAAACAATCTCATAAATGTTTTTTCATTGTAGTCTTTATAATGGATATAAAGAAAATAGAGTTCAATAATCAATAAATCATTAACAGAGTATTCCTTTCTTTTTAAAACTTGGGAGAAATATTCACCCAGAATTCCATTACCAAATGCTACATTATCTGTTAATGCAACATCTGTTGACGTCCGCTGTACATCTATTGTCAATTGTTCTTCCTCAGGCAAATCATCATAATAGTTTTCATATATCTCATTGAACAAATCCTCTTTTCGAGCAATTCTTTCCTTATCCTTATATGTAAAAAAATTACATAATCTTTTTTTCAACTGCAAATACCTTTTCGGCAGCTCTACATATTTCCTATCAACCAACGCTGCTACTGACACAGAAAGTTGTTCAGCGATATACTCAATCTTTGGCAAGGTTGGCAGTGATTCGCCGGCTTCGATTCGTGCCAATTGCCGAACCGTCAGCTCTTCCTCACCACCGCACAGCTCACCTCTTGAAAGTTTTTTCTCTTCCCGCAACTTCTTTATCTTGCTTCCCAACATCTTTTTACGATCCAACATCCTGCTCTTCCTTTCAGTAAAAATACATCCTTTTATTCGATAAGTATAGCATAGTAAGAAAAGCTGAACGAACTTGTCCAGCTTCCGAATAATAGGACAAAGCCAGATACCTAATTGGCTAGCTCCTTTTTCTGGTGTAACTGCTCTTTTAAGTGACGCAGTTACTAGCAGCCTCGCTTCGCATCCCATTCTACTAACAGTTCCTACACAAGTAGAACTGGCAATGTTCTTTACCATGAGATACGTTTTGGCTTATTGTTGAGAGAAGCTGACTCGTGAAGCTAGACAAACAAAAAAGCGGAACAGAGCGGGAACTTCTAAGCAATATAGGAACTTAACTCCAACTGGCTAGCTCCTTTTAATGGAGTAACTGCTTCTTCAAGCAGAGCAGTTACTCTCAAACTCGCTTCGCATACCATTCTACTAGCAGTTCCTACACAAGTAGAACTGGCAATGTCCTTTATCATCGAAGACAAGTTATCTTATTGCCGAAGAAGTTGCTCTGTGAAGCTAGACAACCTCCTGATGATTTCCTTCCTAATCCTTCGTATCACTGAACTCACAGCCATAAAAATTCTATAATCTCTTTGTAGTCAAAAAGACACCCGCCTTTTCAAGCGGGTGTCTAATAACCAAATACGCTTTTATATCAAATCTTACTCAACAAAATACCGCAGCACAGTTTTCATTTTTTCTTTTTCTGTTTTTCTCGCATCCGTTAGATAAATTTCTTTATGTGCCAGAGTACGACGAGTGAGGCCTTTTTCTTTGCAGAATTGATCCATTTGTTCAAAGCTGGCCGGCTCGTCGTCATACGACCCTAGATGCAGCATCTGAACACATTGTCCGTCCTCCAGCTCTTCAAACTGTACATTTACATTTTGTGGATGTGGTTTCTTTTTGCTCACCTGTTCTTTATTCATCAGCGCCAGTTCCTCTGTCACAAACTCCGGTTGTCGAATCATAATTTTGTAAATCAAATCATCTTTACTGAAGCTGCCATCTCCACGAACATCCTCTTTATCCAATGTCCAAATTCCTTCCAGCGGATACACCGTATATTCCATATATCCCTCAGGTGTCAGTCCATTTTTTGGCATCATGCGGATACCATAGGACACGGCATATAATACAGCAATATGCTCCCCGAACGTCTCATCATTCGGATTTCCCTTACCGGAAATTGTATAGAATTTTTGCTTTGGTACAACTAATTCTGATGGCTCCTGCTTCGGTAAATAGAGTGCCTTTTCCTTTTTACGCCATTCGTGTTTCATGTGTTCTCCTCCTAGATGCTTTCTCTCGAGTAACTATCTCTTCCCGTCTATTATAAACCATGACGTTAAGGTACGAGTCAACAGATTATCTGAAAAATTCCAGAGACAAAAAAATCATCAAAATCACAATCGATTTTGATGATTTTTTCTTAGAATAACGTCAACACAATATACGCCAATACCGCCGTCAGCACTGCTGCACCAATTGGATACAAGATGCGTTGCTGCTTTAGTTTCTTCTTTTCAGCTGCTTTTTCTGCCGGCGTCATTTCCTCGTCCTTCATAAAGTTCAATATTTCTGTGTAGGTTTGGACATTGTATTTTTTCTTCATTCTTTCTACTGCCAGAGCAGCAACCATTGCAATTGCCCAGCTTAACGCGGGTGCAATGGCTCCCAACCAGCCAAAGCTTCGAACCAACGGCAATGTTGCAATCATTAGAACAAAGCCTCCAATCATGATCCCTGCTAAAACATTCATTTTTCTGATTTCTACTGTCTTTTTCATCATTGGAACATCTCCTCTCACTAATTCGTCGAGAGAGACTTCAAAATAATCACTCAGCAGCAGCAAACTCTGCAAATCAGGATAGCTTCTTCCGGTTTCCCAGTTCGACACCGTCTGTCTCGATACATGGACGACTTCCGCCAGTCCTTCCTGAGAGAGCTGTTTTATTTTTCGATGTTTTTTTAATTGCTCACTGATTTTCATAAAATCTCCTTTCGACACCCTTAGAATAGCTGAGAGTAGTGTGCCATTCTACCAAAACTCTTTGACAACTGATAAAAAACACTGATAAAACTTTTTGACATCCTTATTGTATCAACCTTTTCGATTAAACGGTGAAAATCTTTCATTTTTTTCTAAAAAATCCCGTACGATACGCTATGATGGGCACAAGCAAAATCATTACTCTTTCCCAAGCAGAAACCCGTTATTTTATAATTTTAAAATAAGCTTCTCTACTCCTTTTTCGCAACAATCGCAATTGTTTCAGCGGATGCATCATACTTTCTTCCCGCCACATCTTGATAGTACGCTTGAACAGTAAACCCGGCTTCTTCCAGTTCCTCCGTCAGAGTATCCCTTGTCGAGAAGTATTTCCAGATATTATACACTTGCATCGTATCGGCCTTTTGAACAATGGCCTGCTCCAGTACAGTATGCTGAAAATACTTTTTCGAACGATTAAAGACGACGTGCATTCCTTCTGACCAGAAATCACTTTCCTCATGAACCTGCCAAGAAGTTTCTTCCTTGAAATCTTCTAATTGCTTTGTTGTAAAATTATCCATAAGCAGCTGTCCGCCACTATTTAAGGAGGCATAGATGTTCGTCAATAATGCTTTGCGCTCCTCCTTAGAAAGGGCACCATAATCACAATAGATTAATAATGCTAAATCATAGGTCGCTTGCGGCTGCCACGTTAGATAATTTCCACAAATATAGGTGATTGGCAGACTTTTCTTTGCTGCTGAGGCTTTTCCTTGCTTGATTGAACGCTTTGAAAAATCTATTCCTGTTACGTCATACTCCTTCTCTGCCATACGTTCTGCGTAAAGCCCGGGGCCACAACCGTAATCAATTACTTTCGAGAAGCTTACCATCGGAAACTGTTGTTCTATCCACAACGCAGATGCATCAATGAATGGTTTCTTTCTACTGGCCCCTTCAAACTCCGGATTGAGATGTGCTTCCAAAAGCCGACTTGAAATATACGGGTCTGTCCAGATATTATCTGTCCCCTTCTCATAAATCTTCGGTAATCGGTACTTGCTAATTTCGTTGTTCATTTGTACTTCCTCCTATCAGACAGGACGGAAAGCCCGGTAAATCACGTTCTCCTATAAAGCTTTTCCATTTTGAGATACAAAAAAAGCCATAGAGTGATTTACTCTATGGCTTCGTAAAATAACGGAGTGATAAGAGTAAACAAAATCAATCGAAGTACACCTAAATAAACACTCCCTTTGGAATGCTGCTGTACTTCTTCTAATTGATTTTATCTACTCGCTTCCAATTCCTTCCATCCGGCTGACTACCACAGGATCAAAAGGATTCGGAGGGCCCACCGTCCTTGTCTTATTGTATTGGCTTTCAGAATACCATATTTTCATCAGAAAAAAAACTACTTTTGAGCAGTCCGCCTAAAGCAATGCGGTAAATGATCGTCGACCAAGCCCATCGCCTGCATGAAGGCATAAACGGTTGTCGTTCCCAGAAACTTAAAGCCTCTCTTTTTCAAATCCTTACTAATTTTATCTGACAGCTCAGTGGACGCCGGAACCTCAGCCATTGTCGACCATTGATTCACAATCGGTTTTCCGTCAACGAATGACCAGATATACGCATCAAAACTGCCAAACTCCTGTTGAATAGCCATAAATCGATTGGCATTAGTCACAGCAGCTGCCACCTTTAGACGATTTCTAATGACTCCCGGATTCTGTAAAAGCTCTGCCTTTTTTTCATCCGTATAGGCAGCAATCACTTGATAATCAAATTGATCATATGCTTCTGTCAGCGTTTCTCGCTTCTTCAAGATGGTTGACCAGCTCAATCCGGCCTGCATACTTTCCAATGTCAAAAACTCAAATAGTTTACGATCATCATGAACCGGAACTCCCCATTCTTCATCATGGTAAATCTGGTCCAGTTCATTACTGTTTGCCCACTCACATCGCGTTCTTTCCATAATAATCTCCTTATGCTTTTTAGTAAGAATACCATAGGAACGGATGTTCGTAAACCGAACACTGCCATTTATTTTTTTCAGCAGAAAAGGCCGCCTTATAGTAAAGCGAAAGAAGAACTGTATCTTGTATCTACAGCCCTTCCTGAAATGAAATAAACAATCTGCCATTTTTTATCATTCGCTGAACGACGAAAAACTAAGAAATGAAAAATCCGGTTCTCACTGAAAAACAGTTTCAGCACAGTTGTTTATCTATTCTATTATTTATAGATTGCCCAATAGTTCATTGCTTCACTGGTCAGCTCTTCGGCTGTATAAAGTGTTTTCGAATGCCCTTTTTCTTCTGAATCGTTTGGATCATTCAACCAGAATTTCCCATCACTGACACCTGTCAGAACCATGATATGGCCTGTTTCAGTGAATTTCCCCGGCTGAACCGAAATAATCACCGGATGTCCTTGGCTTAATTGACTTTCAACTGTAGTAATGTCTGTCAGCTCTTCAAATAAATAGCCCTTCGCTACAGCAAAGTCATTGAATATGGTCCAGTTGGTTCCTTGACCTTCAACAAAGTAATTGTTCTGCGCCCAGTCAAGTATTGCCTGCGGTAAGACCTCAGCACCATCAAGATAGGAAGCAATCATTGCCAGCGACACAATCGCACAGCCGTTTTTCTCAATGGTATTGTTTTCTCCGGTTCCATACGGCGTCGCTTTCCAGCGCTCATCTGTCTGGAGAATCAGCGGTACCTTAATACGACCGGCAAACTTATCCTGTTGAATATCTTGATTAATCTGATCAACATAGCTCAGCTGTACTTCCGGTTCCGGCGGTGTTGAAGACTCCGTTGTTTTTGTCTCTTGCTTCACTGGTTCTTTTTCTTTGAACAAACTGGAAAAACCAGCATCCATAGGTGCAACTTTACCTAGTAAGGCGCCCACTAAAGCAGCGGCTGCCAATAAGCCAATAATTAATTTTTTAGGGTTCATCCTCTGATTTTGTCCCAATAGTTTCACTCTCTCTTCTATAGAATAAATGGTCTGTAATTTCATCAATAAATGTCTCTCTTTTAATCTTACTCAATCGCTGAAAAATTGCAACTCTAAATATACTTAGAAATGGGAACATATTTTCTTGAAATTTTAACAATATTTAGTTAAAATAGGGATAACTGTAGTAAATACTCAAATAAATTATCTTTACACAATTGGAGGTAGAAGAATGGATAAAGGTCATAAATCAACAATGAAAAGTATTTCTAAGCTTATTACTCAATCTTCCCACAACTTCTTCTCGTCTTTTTTAGAGGACAGTAAAGATAAAAAGAATCAATCCAAAGATAGGGAAGAGCTATTAAAGGAGTTACAGGTAGCCGCTGCACAAAAGGCGTTAGTTGTTCTTCAGCTAAAAGGGACTTCCCCTAACCAAAAATTTGAGACAGTTTCCGGATGGATTGTTTCCAAAAATATTGTTGATACAATCATGCTAAGAACACAAAATGATGCCCAACAAATTAAAATGATCCCTGTTGAGCAAATCAAAAAAATGAGCATGCTCTCCATCGCTGACAAACGACATATCAAATAATCGACTATCATAAATAACAAGAGAATTTCCGTGCTACAGCCGTCGGAGATTCTTTTTTTTCACTCAAAATAAAAATTGGTATATGTGAAGAAATTCATTTAAATGAAAGCGTTTACTTATTAATAATTAAATGGTATACTTACTATGTAATAAGAAAGGAGGAAAAATTCTATAACACATCTACTAACTAAGTAAACGATGTAGATTGCTTCCTGCTTTAAAGCAGCCGTTGCTCTAGGCCTAAGTATCCGTTGTTCAGGAAGCTGTTGTCGCAAGCGAAGTACAGTTAGTGTACATGTTGCAAACAACTGCCTATCACTCTAAATATCGAGGTAGTTATCCGCAGAATCAAAGCAATTATCCCACAAAATGATAGCGCTATCAGATGTAAAAAAGCTATTTTAATAGTATTGATACCTTTAAAAAAATTTTTCACCATGTATTTTTAACAAGCAAAAATGCACACCTTGTCGTATGTCACTCAAGATTAAATTCGGTCAAAACCTGGAGGTATAAACATGAAAAAGATGAAATTAGTAAACGCATTGGCATTAGTAGTATTAGGAACGGGTATCGCTTACTCAGCAAGTCAGCCGGTATTCGCAGAAGAGAACCAAGTAGTCACTCAAAGTGATGCAGAAACTGTTCAACAAGAGAAAGAAAAGCTGGATGAGTTAAAGGATAAAGTAGCAGGAACATCTTATGAAGATGTGATTGATCAATTACTTCCAGTACTTGACAATATCGAGCATGATGTAAGTTTACCGGAGAAAAGCGCTCGTTTTAATCCAGTGACTATCTATGATTTAGACAGTATTGGGGCACGTCTAGAGCTTATTGTAGAAATCGGTAACGCGATTGCCTTTTCTATAGAACAACTGGACAACAAGGTGGAGCAGGCGCACCGTGAGTTGGGTGTAGAAATTGCCCACGCAATTATAAAAGTTGCGGATCCATTCGCAAGCACACAAGAAATCAAAAACCAAATCGCTTCATTGCAAAAAGTGATTGCTACAGTAATCAATTATCCCGATTTAGATTTAAATGCTAAAGCAACTGCTATTGTAAAACAAAAGCTTAGCGATGCCATCTGGCACACACGTTTTGAACGGGATAAAAAAGTTCTTGGAAAAGTACCATTTGCTGTATATAACGACTTGAACAAGGTAATCACAAAAGCAGTTGGGGTTCAGCTGGGTATCAGAACCACAGTCGGTGATGTAAACAATGCCATAAAGAGCTTAGAAGAAGCACTTGCATTCGCCATCAGCCAAGCAAAATAAATCCTTAACACCTATGCTGCGATTATCAGACCCGATAGAAGAGCATTAAAATAGAGAAAACACCTGTACAGTCATTCAATGAAAGAATTGACTGTACAGGTGTTTTATAGAATAAACTACTTATTTTGAGCCTGACCGGTGATATAGTGCCCGTCTTTCGGTAAAAACAGCTTTGGTGAAATCTTCACAACAAGCACCAAAACAGCACTGACCATCACGGCATTCGCAACAGCACTACCGCCGTTGAAAATGAAGGAATACCAATAAGGACTCATTCCTTCCGGTGCATAGGCTCCCCAGACGAATACGCCTGCCCAATAATGCCAGAACCAACGAGAAAGTGCGGCTGTCAAGCTTCCGAAAATAATGTAACGACTCGCTTTTCCAGAGTGCTCAGAAGAAATCGCCTGCTGAATTTTCCCTGAGAATAATCCGCCTAACCCTCCAAAAGCAAAGGCAAAGGGATATTCAAAAATGATTTGTGGAACTGAGATGAAGTTCTTCATTGCAGAACCTAGTACAATACTAAGCAAGCCCCAAATGAAACCAGCGGCAATCCCCGGAATTGCTCCTCGACGAAACGAAAACAGCACCAAAGGAATTAAGCCCAGTGACAAATCAAAGGCTGCATTCGCTGACTCCAGCGGAATAAACGATAGCCCCATGGCCATTGCTGCGATGATTGTTCCTTCAATCCATACACGTAAATCCATTTTTTTTGACATAAAAAATCCTCCTTAAATTAGAACGAACCATTCAACAAAGGAGGAGTAATATCTATCTACTCCATCACAACTTCCTACGCACGCATTAACGTAACAGGTTCAAGGGTTTAGAGTGACCTCATTCTCAGCAGCAAAGCTCCCCTATGTGATGGTGTTCTATTCAATTTTTAAGTCTTTTAAAGACAGGAATAGTGTAGCATAAAGAAAATGCACTGTAAATGCTTCTGCTTCCTGTTCAAAATAAATTCTATCTGTGATAGACTTGAGAAAAGAGGACACAGAAAGGCTGCTTGGTATTTCCAAGTGAAGCATGTAACCTTCTATTCTTACTGGCTGCATCGGCAAGAGAAAAGCATTATGGAACAACACATGCTATCCGTTCGACGATACCACTGTTTTACTTGCTATGCTGCAGTCCCTCAAAATGATGAAAAAGGAGATTTACTATGAACTTAAAAATCCATGATACTCTTGACTATTCTGTGATAAAATTCCCAACTGAAACAGCTGTGCCAAAGGAATTCTCGCAGTTGAAATCATTCAAAAGCATCACCTATACAGAGGAAGAATGCTCTGTAATTGTCCCTACAGATACGATTGATTTAACAACAGCTACTGCTGTAGATGCTGGGTGGTTCATTATCCAAATCGTTGGCGAGCTGGACTTCTCACTTGTCGGCATATTGACACAGCTGGCGAATCCGTTGGCCGAGAACGGCATTTCGATTTTTGCTCTATCCACCTACAATACCGATTACCTATTAATTAAAACTGTAGAAAAAGAAAAGACAGTTCAAGTACTGACCCAAGCTGGTCACGTATTTGAATAAGGGCAAAGCCTCTAAAAATAAACAACATCAACCAATACGATAGGAGCAACAGTCATCGTGAAGGTGAAAACAATAGGAAGTGATTTTTATGAACCATTTAGCTGAAACGATATTGAACGGACTGATTCCGGTCTTTGATCTATTAATCCTTGGCTTGAATATCCTGTCAATCATTATTCTGCTTTGGGGCGTTGTTCTTGCTGCTTACGAATTCTTCAAAGCAAGCTTGTCCAAGGACAAAAAACTTGTAACCGTCCGAAGCAACAACCTAATCAAAAACTTTCTTGGCAGCTATATCTTGTTGAGTTTGGAAATCTTAATTGCAGCGGATATCATGGAGTCAATCATCAAGCCGACTTTCCAAGATATTTCAAAGCTGGCAGCACTCGTTGTGATTCGTACGGTTATCTCTTACTTCCTTCATCGTGAAATAGAGGATGCTGAAAGAGAACTGAAAAAAGATGAGGAGAATCGCTAAGCGGCTCTCCTCATCTTTTTATTTTAGGCGTGCTTGGGAAATTGAATACCCAAAGGCTCTTCTGTCTCTTCAAAATGCCAAGTACGTTTTGCTGAGTTGTAAACCAGTGAGGCAATCACCGGGTCCTCTTTATAAGCCGTATTCTTCGTTTTCCATAAAGAGTCCTCAATCATATGAATAGGGATTCTTAATTCTTTGCCGCGTTCCTCCACATTATCAAAGCTGAAAACGACCCCTTCCTGTAAAATAGGCTTCATTTCTTTCAACAGCTCACCGCTCATTTTATCTATCGAAATGTTTCTTCGGAAAAAGCTTTTCTTATCATTTAGCAGTTCCAAAACGACCGCTGAAATCTTATCTGCTAATATACGATAAAACTCATCAATATAGCGATAATAGACTCTTGTCATTTGGTCTGCAAATTCAAAAAAGACAAAGTTGTTTTGTAATTTATAGAAAAATGGAGAATGCAGGCTGGTTTTGGTATGGCCAAAATATAACAGCTCGGAAATTTCTAATGGTGTCAGTTCCTTTAGCATCGCCATATCTGAAAAGTCCATCCATTTAATCTCTTCATTTTTTCTTCTGCGATTGATACTGGAGAAGTTCTGATTGACGCTATCTTCCCCACGAATAATTTTCAGTCCGCTATGGCGCTCATATTCTCCATCCTCTGTATAAGGATTCAGCAAAAGAAGGTTTTTAGGCTTGTGCACAACTGATTGAACAAAGTCCGTATGCGTAATCCCTTTGGATAAAACAGCATTACTTGTAATATCCACATGTACATAAATCAAATCCAACATTTACTGATCACCTCTTTTACAGATTTCTACTTCTTCCATTTTACATTATTTAGTGCAAAAATGCTTATTTCTTTTTGTTTAAAATTCAATTACAAAATTTGATCATTCAGTCATATTTAGACCAATTTCCAGTTTTTTTTCTGTACCTTTTTTGTTTAAGATTCAGATAAAAATCTATAGTTTCCTAGCGATTTGTGATAAACTAGTAAAAAAATAGGAGTGTGACGCATGAGTTCAAGAAAAGATACGCGGCCAAAGCCTCGTAAAAAGAAAAAGAAGACAAATTGGCTAATCAACATTTTGTTGTTCTTATTGCTTGTTGTCGGTTTAGCATTAATCTTCAATACACAAATTAGAAACTGGCTCATCCAGTTTAACGGAAAAGCATACAACGTTGAATCTTTTACCAAAGACGACGTGGCAAAAAATCTAGGGGCCGATACCACCTTTGATTTTGATTCTGTCGAATCCATCAGTACAGAAGCCGTATTAAGAGCACAATTTGAAAATAAAGACCTTCCTGTGGTTGGAGCTATTGCTATTCCCAGTGTAGAAATTAATCTGCCTATATTCAAAGGACTGTCCAATGTAGCTTTGTTAACCGGAGCTGGAACAATGAAGGAAGATCAGGAGATGGGGAAACGAAACTATGCCTTAGCCAGCCATCGTACCTTGGATGGTGTCTCATTATTTTCTCCATTGGAATACGTAGAGATTGGCAAATTAATCTATATCACTGATTTGACCAATATCTATACGTACAAAATTACTTATAAGGAAAAAGTCGATCCTAGTCGTGTAGAGCTGATTGAAGATGTCGAAGACAAAAAAATGATTACTTTGATTACCTGTGGAGATATTCAGGCAATCACTCGAATTGCTGTCCAAGGAGAGCTGGAAACCGTGACACCGATTGAAGACGCAAATGATGATATGCTTAACGCCTTCCAAATGGAACAACGAACAGCGTAACGACATACAGATAAGGGAGCAGTAGACAGCTGAAATAGCCGTTTACTGCTCCCCTTTATTTATCAATCACTGTCTTTGATGACCTCTTCTTACTCTCTGATAACTATAACGTAATGCCGAAAACAGTAACACGATAGGGTAAATGATAATACAGGCACCTAACCAATCCAACGAAAAAATTCCGGCTGCCGGCAAATGATAGGTCACTGCATAAACCAGAGGCAATCCTACTGAAAGTAACATGTAATAAAGTGTCAATTCAAACACGATGGATCTAAATGGCTGCATTTTTTCTACCCTCCATACTCATCAATTTCTGTTTTCTCTTCTACGAAAACCTACTCTTTTATTGTAAGGAGTTTCTTTCTATTCCACATCATTCTTTAGTCTGAGATTCCAGAGGAAAAAAGTCTGATTTTTTAGAGCGATGCTCGCAAAACCTCAAGCCAAGCATCTGTTCCTTGATTTACCATTTCATACGTCTCGTCAAAGTCACCTGTATAATATGGATCAGGCACTGCCTTATCTTCCTGTCCTTCGACAACCGACATAAACAAATGAATATTTCCCGTCCAATCTGTCGGCGCTATTCGCTCTAAGTCACCAACATTCGCGTGATCCATCCCAATAATATAGTCATAGGTATAGAAATCCTGCTTTGTAATTGGTGTAGAATACATGCCATCAACAGAAATTTGGTGCGCCTTCAATAGATTTCGTGTGCCACGATGCGGTGGATTCCCTTCTTCCCAGCGACTGGTTGCAGCGGACGCAACGATGAACGCCTCTGATAATCCAGCTTGACTGATTTTCTCACGCATCACAGCTTCAGCCATTGGCGAGCGGCAGATATTTCCTAGACATACAAAAAGCATTTTTCTCATTCTTGTCTCTCCTGTCCTTTTTCTATCAGCATAGCAGATTCTCTCCCTACTTGTAAAACCCAATAATTAGTGCAATTCTCTTTAGTGAACAAAAAATGCGAAACAGCTAGTTGCTTCGCATTTTTTCTCTATCGATTACTAATTACTTAGCTCTAAAGTTTTTATGCCGTCGGCTGATTTTCTTCAAACCATTGGCTAAACTGCGGTAGGTAGTCTTGGTTTGCCCATAACATATCCTTCAATACCGCTCCGGCTTTATCACTGTCATTTACCAGCGGATTGATGGTTAATGCTTTCAGAGCCGCTAGATAATCGCCTGTCACACCGGCCTCGATGACCAGCTCTTCATAGGCCTTCATTAACGAAATTTGACCACGAACGCTAGTTTCCAGCTGTCCGACAGTGATTGGCAGCGCACCGCGATAAGTCACTACACAGTTGCATTCAATGGCCGTATTATCCGGCAATTCCGGAAGTGTACCATTATTTCGAACATTCACGTAATGAATTTTCCCATCACCATTATAAATGGAATCAATTAGATTGACTGCTGCTTCACTATAATGTGCACCGCCACGTTCTTCAAGCTGTTTCGGCTTCACTGCCAATTCCTGGTCTTTGTATAGTTCAAACAGTTCCTTTTCAGTCTGTGTAACCACTTCTCCCCGTGTTCCTTCTTCTGCCGCTGCTCGTTTGCAGTCAGCCAGCATTGTTTCTCTTGTGTAATAATACTTTAAGTACCCTGCCGGAATCATTCCCACGGCATCAAGAATATCATCCGGGAAAGAAAAGTTCGGAATATTTTTCGCAGATATCTCTGTGCCGTCCTTGATTTTTTCTATGACTTCTTTCGTAACCTCTTTACCATTTACATAAATGTTCTTCCCGAAAACAAAATGGTTCAAACCGGAGAACTCAACAGAAACATTTGCAGCCTCTGTTTCGTATAGCTTCGCGATTTTATTGACGATACCAATCGGAATGTTGCACAGACCGACAACCTTAATCGTGGAATGCTTCAATACTGTCTCTGTGATAATTCCTGAAGGATTGGTGAAATTAATCAACCATGCCTCCGGACATAATTCCTCCATATCCTTACAGATATCCAGAATGACCGGAATCGTCCGCAAAGCCTTCATGGCTCCGCCTGCTCCATTCGTCTCCTGTCCGATTAAGTCATACTTCAAAGGAATTTTTTCATCTCGGATTCGTGCCGGAAGCAAGCCTACTCGAAACTGTGTTGTCACAAAATCAGCGTTCTCAAGTGCAGCTCGCCGATCCAAGGTCAGATGTATATCAATATCCGCTCCGGCTTTCTCCACCATTCGCTTCGCTAACCCACCAACAATTTCCAGCTTTTCCTTTCCTTCTTCGATATCAACTAAATAAATCTCTTTAATTGGAAGTAAACCATCCAGCTTTTTCTGGATAAAGCCTTCAATAATTTCAGGTGTATAGCTTGAGCCGCCACCAATTGTTACAATTTTCAATGCATCTTTAGACATTCCGTCTCGCTCCTTCTATTTTAATTCTTCTTATTTAATTTAATCTAATTACGCTTGCTGCTCCTGCGGCAATTCTGTTATTATGTTCTGTGCTTGAGCCAGCTCTTCTTGTTTTTCTGCTTTAACTGTCTGTTGATCCAATACTCTGAAGAATGGATAGTAGATAGCCAAGTTCACAACAATCAATCCTAGGACAAAAAATCCTGCACGGATATCCATGGTTCCCAGTGCTGCACCAATCGGAGCCGGAGTCGTCCAAGGTGTTTCCACAACACCTTTACCAATCCAGCCAAAATACATAAAGGTATAACCCGCAATGGCATTGATGACCGGTACAAAGATGAACGGCAGCATCATGATTGGATTTAACACAAGCGGCGTCCCAAAAATTAATGGTTCATTGATATTAAATAGAGATGGGATAATCGATAGCTTCCCTAGCTGTCTCATTTGGGCAGAGCGAGCTCTCAGCATGAGAATCGCTAAAGCCATGGTTGAGCCGCCGCCACCAATGGCGATGATATAAGACCAGAATGGCTGTGTAAAATAATGCTGCAGCGTTTCACCATTTGAAAAAGCCGTCGCATTTGCAATGATATAGGCGCTCATAAATGGTAGACGAACGAACTGTGTGATACTGGCGCCGTGAAGCCCGAAGAACCAGAACAGCTGTGCCAAAAATGTAATCAAGCAAATCCCAGCCAATGAATCCAACCCTGTCATAGCCGGTGCTAAAAGCTTCATAATCAGAGCAGGGATCAAGTCGCCACCTGTCAGGTTTTGAATAATTAAGCTCGTCCCATAGAAAAGACCAGTACATAGAAACAGGGGTAAAATCGCATCAAACGAAGCAGCAATTGCTGGTGGAACACCATCCGGCAGCTTGAAACGAATATTTTTTTCCTTTAAAATTCGCATGATTTCAACACAAACGATACTGACAATAATAGCGGTAAATATCCCCTTGGCATCCAGATATTGCATCGGCAAACTCAAGATTCCCAGTTGTCCAAACTCCTCTGCTGCCATGTTCTCAGCCAGCTTATCTAAGGGTACTCCCGAAAACGCCGGAGAAGTTACCAATAAGAAAGTTACTGTAGAAACAATCGAAGCATCCAATGGAGGCATGTCATACTGTTCCGCCAGATTGTGAGCGATAGAAAAGGCAATAAACAACCCCATTAAACCCATGCTCATCATAAACGGCAGCTTTAGTGCGTAGGCATTTGCCTGTGCCCAATCATACCAAGCCGATAAAAATCCGGTAAATATATTTTTCTGTGTCATTTGTTCCGGATTAAACGGTGGTGTCGCAATGATTAGACTCACTCCTCCTAAAATCGACAATGGAATCGAAGACACCATTCCATTTCTTAAGGCGGTTAAATGACGTTGTGCGGCCAGCTTATTGGCTATTGGTAACAAGCTCTTCTCGGCCAACTGATTAAACGTATCCATGAAACTCATATTTTCATCTCCTTCATTTTTCTGACATGAACAAATACAGGATATAGGGCAAGTATTTGCAGTCCTTTTTTTCTTTTCCGCTACCCAGAGTATAGCGCTTCCAACGTTGTCAAAATCAAAATTTCCACGATTTGGAAATTTTTTCCAAATAATAAAAATCGCCTTTCTCTGCATGTAAAAGCACCTATAGTGTAACTAACTGATTATGAAAGGAGCAGGAAAATGAAATTAATAATCAACGCGGATGACTTTGGTCTCAGCCACGGTCAAAATTATGGCATTATTGATTGCTTCATAAATGGCGTAGTTGCCTCAACAACGCTTCTCAGTACAGGGGCAGCCTTCAATCACGCGTGTTCGTTAGCAAAAAAGCATCCCACACTGGATATTGGCGTCCACCTTTCTCTGGATCTGGGAGCACCGCTCTCTGATTGTCATATGATTTCCACACTTCTTGATAGTACAAATCAATTCAATCGGTATAATCTTGAAGCCAATCATATTGATGTCAATCCAGAAGAGGTGTATACAGAATGGCGGGCTCAAATTGAAAAGGTGATTGCTATTGGTTTGACCCCCAGCCATATTGATTCACATCATCATATCCATATGATGGTCAATATTTTCCCTATTTATCTTCGCTTAGCAAGAGAGTTTCAGCTGGCCATTCGTTTCCATCCAAGGAAATGGTCAGAGCAGCAGATTCAACAAGCATTGCCGCTTCTCAAAGGACTGCGCTATGCCGATCAATTTTTGAACAGCTTTTATGGAACAACGATTACGCCTAACTTTTTTGCTGAGCTGAACTTGGAAGAAGGAAAGTCTTATGAGATGATGTGCCACCCTGCCTATTTGGATCAGTGGATTATGGAACACAGCAGCTACAATATTCAGCGATCAGTGGAAGCTGAAACCTTACAAGCCTCCAGAACACGCCAATTGATTCAGCAACGCGGTATTAATGTAATCAATTTTCAGCAGCTTTAACTATTTAATAAAAGAAACATCTTAAGAAGAGCAGCGCTCCTTAAGATGTTTCTTCGTTGTTCTTTTGTGTTTGTGTGTACGCCTCTAACGCTAAAATTCCTTTGATGGCTTCGAATGCATAAGGATAAGCGGTAAATCCTTCCATTTCATCATAATAAATAAACTGATCGATGTATTTATTCGTTTTAAATCCACGATTCGCCGTAACCATAACAATTTTTGGACGATTGTTTTTGCTTAGCTGCAGATCATGAATCAAAAAGCGCTTCAAATGACTGCCGCCTCTTGAAAACAGCAGAATCAAGGTCTCGCTATCTGCCTCTTCAATATATTCCAGCTGCTCCTGAAATCGTGTCCGAGTATCCATAACAATGCCGCTAGTCAAAAGGTCTGTCTGCAAATTCAAAACAACACTTTGGGAATGCAGGGAACCGAACGCTGCAACCTTAGGAAAAGACAAGATATCCTTTGCCAGCTGATGCAGTTCCTGTGCCTGTATGCTTTTCTTTAGAAGCAGCAGATTCTCAATGATTCCATCAATATATGTATCCTTCAACGCTTCTGTTCTACAGCCGGGATAGGCAAACTTTTTACTGCCAATATCTGTCCATTGGAAAAACTGATGCTTCAACTCAGTGAAATCACGGAAGCCTATTTTCCGACAAAAACGTGACACACTGGAATTAGAGACAAAACAAGCTTGTGCCAGTTGAGAAATGTTGTAGCCATGCATTTCCTTAAGATTACTTAAGATGAATCGGGAAATTCGGTAGTCGTTCGTTCCCACAGGCTCGCTGTTCAGTGTTGCCAATAAAATAATCACCATGTTAAACATTTGCCATCCTCCTTAATACGTGGTTGTATAACGAGCCGTCCTGTCGACCTGATTATCTATCTACATTCTTTTCTTACGCTCTCTCCTCACTATTACCTTATCATCTGTACAGCCTCTGTCAAGAACCTATCCGCATTTAAACGATTTTTCTCTCTCCCCCAAAAATTTTCTTATAAAAAATGACCTGCAGAGGTTGCACCTGCAAGTCATTTTGTCGCTATCTGTTTCAGCCGCCAGCTATCGGAACATTGTATGCATGGCTTTTGCCAGAACTTTAGGGTCCCGGTTATACGGTGTTACCGGAATCACACGCTTGTTAACATCAAACAGCTTGTACACCGCTATCCGTGCTGCCCGAATCGAATATTCTTCGGTAAATACCATGTCCTTTGGTATCTCGACAAATTGACTAATCATCGCAAAGTTCGTACTATTTGCCGGCACAACCTTAGGACGGTCAGACATTTTTCTCGGCTGGAACTGGGCATCAATATAGGGCATATATACTGGAATGACATTGATGATATCCTTTTCGATTTCATCCCAATCTTCCTGCCAGCCCATCTGAGAAACCCATTCATATAGAATCTCTTCACCGGTACATTCCCGCATGGTCTTATTGACATAGTCGCCGATTTTATCGGTAAAGATACCGTAGCCCCAGAAAACCGTCGTATTCGCAGCTTGTTTCCCAAAATGCGGCTGTGCAGCAACAACCGTACTCATTAACCAGCTGGAGTCCTTCAAGGTCATCAACGCACCCGATCCGGGAATATTACCCGAAAAAGCTTCCATTCTTTTTAGCAAGCTGTTACCTCTGCAAGTTATAGTAAAGCTCTGCCAATTCGTCTCCGACTCATTTCCAAAGAAAGGTTCCGGATTCCCCAAGCCTGATTTTTTCGCCGCAATGTTTCGCCATAAACGTGCCGAGCGTGGTTCTTCTGTCGTCTTCGGAGCAGGGCGTCCCCAGCTTCCTTCTGTTGAACAGTCTGTCATTGTACCATTGGTCATCATGACTATATCCTGCTTGCCGATTGCGACATTTGTTCCATCACTCAAAATCAAGTCAGTGACCGTAATCTTCGATCCTGGTTTAAAGCTCAAGTCCACCACATCCATGTTCAAGGTGAAGTCTACACCATGCTCGTCTAGGTAATTTTTCAATGGCAATATCAAGCTTTCATACTGGTTTAGCGGTGTTCTTGTCACACCCTCCAGTGTATTGATTCGAGAAAACTCCAAGATCATACGATTCATATAGCGGCGAAGCTCAAATAAACTGCTCCATTTCTGAAAGGCAAATGTAGTTTGCCACATATACCAAAAGTTTGTTTCAAAGAAAGCCGGGCCGAACCAATCGTTAATTCGCAGTCCATCCAGCTTTTCCTCCGGCATCGTCAAAAGCTTTGACATCGCCAAACGGTCTTCACTACTGAAGCCCATCGTGTAAGTATCAACAATTTCCTGATTTTTAGTCACCAAACGAGCCTGTGAATGCGTTGGATGCAGATTGTCAAAATTCAAAATTTCCTCTGTCACACTATGGTTCGGCCATCTGAGTGATGGAATACTTCCAAAAAGCTCCCATAAGTTCTCAAAGGTCTCTTCATTCAACATGCGTCCGCCTCGCACAACAAATCCTTGCTCATTCGAGCCCGTACCATCATTACTTCCGCCAAGGATATGACGACCTTCAATAACATGGATATTTTTGCCCTCAATATGTGCATCACGAATCAGGTAAGCCGCTGCCGCAAGCATGCCAATTCCGCCGCCAATCAAATAAATATGCTTATCCTTCGACGAATGATTCTTTCTTTCTTGAAAAGGCTGCTCCGTCACTGCGCCTCTCTCTGCCTGCTCCGCTCGCATCTTTTTAGCAAGATACATCGTGCCTAATGCACCAATGATTGCTAACGCTGTGCTTCTTCTTTTCATAATACACCATCCCATCAATAAGATAGGTATATATTACAATATTTCGTTATAAAAGTCTTTAATTTTTTTCTTTTAGAAAATTAAAACAATCACAGAAAAGAATCATTTACATCTTGCTGATAGATACGATAAGAAAAAAATTCGATGTCCTTTGCCAGTCGAAACAGCTGTGTCGCAATAGTAAGCGGTGTTTCCTGATAGCCTTCCAGAATCCAATTCAATAGAACCCCGCTACAGCCATAGGATAAAAATCGGGCATAAAACTCTTTATCCTCCGGCAGTAATTCGTTTTCTGCATCCATTTGCTCGAATAGACCAAACAATAATTTTTTTGTCACAGCTGAAAAATCCTTTTGCAAAATATCCGGGCAGGCAACCACCGTATTATAGTAAAAGTCTTTTTCTTTTATAATCGCCTTCAACATTTTCAAGGCTTGTTCTTCCCAATTATCGATTTTAACATCCTCTGCACTCAAATAGCTGAAAGCATCCTGCTGATAGAACCAACGCAGCAAGTCGTATTTATCTGAGAAATGATAGTAGAATGTCTGCCGATTCAACCCCGCTTCCTTGGTAACATCCTGCACACTGATTTTATCGAACGGCTTCGCCTTGCTCAATCTGATTAAGGCATCTGCAATGGTTCGTTTCGTTGCTGATGATCCACCCATTCTATTTCCTCCTCTGCCAGAGATTTGTATTAGATTATATCATTCTTGTTTTTTCTATTATACTACAGTCGCTATGAGAGTGATATTCTGATACAGGCTGGAAGCAAGCAGTAATTTGGGAAGCTGTATCTAGCATTTGAGAACAGAAAAAAGGACACCCTAGCTAAAGGTGCCCTCTTCCCCTCTATTATTTAACCAGACCCAATTAAGAACAATCTATCATTGCCCTAACTCTTTTATTATCGACAAATAGCACTTTAAAATTATTCACCGATAAGAAAAGAGGCATCCAACCACAACTAACACCATCTCCCCTTTCAAAATAAGTTGTTTATGAGAAAAATCGAATCACCTTTGATTGTCAGACAATCTCGGATATTTCAATTTTATCAACGATATCACTACTTAAGGAAAGGATTTTCTTTTCCCATTTTTTTAACATGATGATCTTGAACAGCTCACCATTTAAAACGACCTTCAACAATTTTTCATTTTCTTCTTCATTATGGATGACAAGGTTTTGAATGGTTATCTGCTGGGTTTCTATAGAATATTCTACCTTCTCCAACCTACGTCCTCCTTTTATCCGATGACCCAATGAGAGCCGAGTTTAATTAAAACTAATAAACTAAATAGAACACGCATCTATACTTCCTCCCACTTGTTTCTTTTCTCATTTGTTGAGTTAAGTATAGATAATTATTATCGTTCTCAACAGGACATAAATGTCCTGTAAAAAAAGAAATACTTTTTATCAAAAATAGCGCAAACATTATTTAGTTATTACTCTCTGCTCAAATAGAAAAACACATTTCTATAGAATACTCTTTCTTATACACGATGTTAGGATAGAAATGGTTAGTAGCAAAAAGATACTTAACGTATCTTTTCAGCTTGCCAAATAGGCAACCATGGTTAATCCAAGTAGTCATGTAGAATTTTCAAAAATGTACTATTTAAAAATAGCATTTATTCAATTATAAAAGTAAAGCAGCTGTGATTTAGTAGATCACAGCTGCTTTACTTTTATCCTATTGTTTTTCATTGAATACTTTTAAATCAAGTTCCCATTCTTTAAGGATTTTCTCACTTAAAGCAATATCACCAAATAGCTTAGCACACTGCGCTCCATCTACATATTTCTGTTCAGCTTTTTCAGTATCCCCTTGAGAGAATAACCAATACTTGGCTTCAAAAATGTCTATTGCAGGCTTCTTTTGGAAATCTTGGCTTGTCTGCATAATTAAATTAATAACTTTTACAATATCAATTAACTTGCTGTAATTATCGTACTCCATAAAAACACTACCCGCTGCCAATAATACTTTAATTAGCAGGAACATTTCAACATCTACAGAATAATCTACCTGTTCAATGACCTTATTAAATAAAACCAGAAAAATTTTCTCATCATATCCTCTGAAGTGTATGCAGTGAAAATATAACTCAATAATCAGCAAATCATTGATAGAGTACTCCTTTTTCTGTAAAATTTGTGAAAAGTAATCACTAAGAATCCCTTCACCAAAATCAGCATTTTCTGCTAAATGCACATCCATACAAGCTTGTTGAACATCTATTGATAACTGTTCCTCTTCCGGTAAACTACCATAGTAATTTTCATAGATTTCATCAAACGTCTGCTCTTTCTTTGCGATTCTGTCCTCTTCTCGATATGTATATAGTTTATAAAGCCTTTGCTTCAACTGCAAATATCTCTTCGGCAATTCATAATATTCTTCATCTATCAAATGATGGATTGGTACAGCCAGACGTTGAGAAATAAATGTCAGCTTGGGTAATGTAGGGAGTGATTGTCCGGCTTCAATTCTTGTCAACTGTCTTACAGTCAGTTCTAGTTCGTCATCACAAAAATCTTCTCGTGTCAGACCCTTCTTTTCTCTAAGCAAGCGGATTTTCTTTCCTAGCTCAACCTTTATGTCCATAGCTATCCTCCCCTGTTCCCTTTTTCTTTATTGTAGCCCGATTCACAAACAATAATCAACAGCTACACGACAAATTATGCATAAAATATCAATTTTTACGCAAACGCCATGTAGCCATCATCAAATTTAAAAGTATACTTAACTGATTTATAATAAACCCGCTATTTTTCAATTAAAAAACATGTGTTTTTTAAAATATTTGATAGATTTATTCTTGATCGAAATAGGGATAGTCAAAATGTTCATAGGCTCGGGCTGTCGCAATCCGACCACGAGGTGTTCGCTTAATAAACCCTCTCTGGATCAGATAAGGTTCGTACATATCCTCCACGGTCTCAGTCTCTTCACCAATATTGACAGATAAGGTGCTTAAGCCAACCGGGCCACCGCCATAGAGTTCAATTAAGGTGCGCAGCAGCTTTTGATCGACGTAATCAAGACCTTGATTGTCCACCTGTAATAGCGTGAGTGCTTGGTCGGCAACCGGCTTGTTGATGACTCCGTCTGATTGAACTTGGGCAAAATCTCTCACCCGTTTCAATAAGCGGTTGGCAATCCGCGGTGTTCCGCGAGAACGTCGAGCAATTTCAAAGGCGCCCTCTTCAACAATTTCTGTCTGAAAGATATCCGCAGAGCGCAGAACGATTTCCTTCAAATCCTGGTCTTCGTAATATTCCATATGAGAAACGATACCGAAGCGGTCCCTTAAGGGAGCTGAAAGCATTCCTGCTCTAGTCGTTGCACCAATCAAAGTAAACGGCGGCAATGGAAAATGAACAGGGTGAGCTGTTGTGCCTTGTCCAACCATAATATCAACAAAAAAGTCCTCCATAGCCGAATACAGCATTTCCTCCACTACACGAGGCAAACGATGTACTTCATCGATGAACAGGACATCCCCCGGTTCCAATTCATTTAGAATTGCCACTAAATCACCTGGCCGCTCAATTGCCGGACCGCTGGTAGTACGGATGTTTACAGCCATTTCATTGGCAATAACCATTGCCATCGTTGTTTTCCCTAGTCCGGGAGGTCCATAAAGCAAGGTATGATCCAAGGACTCCTGTCTTCGTTTTGCAGCTTCGATATAAATACTCAGCTCTTGCTTTACTTTGTGCTGACCAATGTACTGCTTCAATAATCTAGGGCGTAGAGAGACCTCCAGAATTTCCTCCTGCTCATTCCCTTCTGCGGAGAGCAAGCGTTCTTCTTCATGATTCATCTATCTGTTCCCTCCTTTAGCGTTTCATCATCAGCTTCAAGGCTGTTCGTAAATATTCATCCGTCTGAGCTTGTTCCAGCTCTTCCAATTTTGGCGTGACCTTCTTGATTTCTTTTTCGCTGTAGCCTAATGCGCCCAACGCCTCTAATGCTTCAGTCAATGCATGATTGGCATTTGAAGGAACCGCCTGTGCCATCGCTTCAACAGCTGCCTTTGAACGCTCCAAGTCGCCTAGCTTCCCTTTTAAATCAAGAACCATTTGCTGAGCCGTTTTCTTTCCGACTCCCGGGAACTTCGTCAGATACGCAGCGTCTTCACTTTCAATCGCATGAATCAACCCGCCATGATCCTCTGACGCCATGATTGCCAAAGCACTTTTCGGACCAATACCGGAAACACTGATTAGCTTCAAGAACAGCTGCTTTTCTTCCAAATCACCAAAACCGTAGAATGTATGGGCATCTTCACGAATCACCTGATGCAGATAGACCTTGACTTCCTCTGTCTTTCCTGAGTAACGGTAGGGATTCCCCACTGATATTTGATATCCGATGCCATTTGTCTCTAAAACAATATAGTAAGGGCTGATATATGTAATTGTTCCAATAATATACTCGTACATGTCGTCTCCTCTTTGCTTTTACTAAATAAAAAACTGCCTTTTCCGTTTCTGAATTGTCTTTAGTTTATCACAAAGCAAGGCAAATCAATAGCTTCAAATGTACGAACATCTGTTTTCTTAATAATCTAGAATTTATATTTAGAATACACTATCAAAAAGTCACAGACACATCTCCTATTATAATGGTATTGACCAATCATAACTATCAGGAGAAATTTATCTGTGACTTCATACAAACTCGTCAAACGTAACTCAATGTGACTTATCAATATTAAAACAAGAAGAATTGATTCTCCCTAAGAAAAATTAACTAAATACTATGCCGGCATAGTCAAGAATTGCATGGATTAGAACAGGGACTAGGAGGTTGCTACTTTTTTTGAACGCTAAGGAAAAAAGTAAAGAACTGAATATTCCTTGTCCAAGAATATTGCTCATCGCTTGAGTAATAAAAAATGATAGACTTTCTCCCTGCATAATGGTAGGTAACATTGCGTGCCCAATACCAAAAAATAGTCCACTGATTATTACACTTATCCAAAATCCATATTCTTGGTCTATCTTGTTGAATAAATAACCTCGGTAGAGAAATTCTTCTGAAAATGCCACAAATACTAAAAAATAGAAAAAAGTGTAATATCCTTCAAGTGTGAAATCATTATTGTAAATAAATAAAATAGAATAGACTATACTCAAAACAATAACAGCAACTGAGCTTTTTTTCGTTAGTCCAAATTCTTCTAACGACCATTTTTTTAAGATTACAGGTAGTAGCAATAGGAAAATAATCAAGAAGTTACCTAGAAAATCTGTTAGCAATCGCCAGATCAAATTATCCATTGCTATATCATTTCTACTAATTAGCCAATTATTGTTATTCAAATATGTATATAGAATAAATGAAAAGAACAAGTTGATTATTGTGACTATAATAGGCAAGCATACATTTTTCAATTTAACTGACATTCTCTTTTACCATGTACCTTTCTTGCTTCATTTTAATTGTTTATGGTAAACTACTTTCCTTTTTATTTTATCAAAGAAACCAAGTATAAAAAAGCGATGTCAATCCACATCATTCTTGTGTTAAAGATTTTTATGGAAACATTATGCTTAAATTGTCAACTCTAAATTCGTTTAGAGTAGTAAAAACAAAGAACCGGAAACATCTGCTATTGCGCTGATGCCTCCGGTATTCTCGTTTGCCTGTTCTGCTAATCAACTGAAACATTCGACAGCCTGTTGTGTTATCTCTTCAGACAAATCATTTGTTCAATTATTCTTCAATATACGTCCATTTGTAGTCATATTGTGCACCGGCCGCATGAGCAACTACACCTTTGACTTTTGAACTGCGCATATGCGCTTCTGATTTTTGGTACATAGGGATTACACCCATGTCATCCATCAATACTTTTTCAGCAGCAACCATATCAGCCCAACGTGCGTCTGGATCAGCTGCGTGTGTCGTATTAGAATCTGCTACAAGTTTGTCATATTCCTTATTAGAATAACGACCTCTGTTGTAAGAGTTGCCTGTTACAAATAAATCAAGGAAGCTGCTTGGATCCGCATAGTCTGCGCCCCAACCGCCCATGATTGCTTCAAAGTTTCCGCTATTCCCTCTGTCCAAACGTACAGAAAACGGTACTGGTGTCACTGTTACATTGATGCCATCTAATGTGTCATTCAAGGCACCTTGGATGTACTCTGTCAATTTCTTCGTTGAGTCTGTATCATCATGTACGATATCCATATCAAAGGTTTCGATGCCTAATTCTTTCTTCGCTTTTTCCCAATATTCTTTGGCTTTATCAGCATCGTGAGAAAGAACGCTCTTGTTCTCTTCCGAAAAGTCTTTGTTATCCTCTGGCGAGAATGACAGCTCTGAAGGTACCAAGCCTTGTGAAACGATTGAGCCATCGCCTAAGATACTGTTCACTAAAGCATCTCTGTCGATTGCATAAGAGATTGCTTTACGCAGGTTTTCATTATGGTATGGAGAATCTTCCTCACGTTGGTTCAACTCCATATAAACAGTACGACCATCTTTTTGGCTGACAAACTCAGGATCATTCGCCATTTGCTGTGCAAGCTCGCCGTTTAGAATCACGTCATCCGCTTGTCCGTCTTGGAATAGGTTCAATGATGTTGGTGCTTCTTTTACAACATCTACGCTGATTTTATCCAGCTTCACTGTATCCTTATCCCAATACTCATCGTTCTTAGTATAAGACCATTTTGTATCTGTTCCCGGTCCATCGAATTCTGTTAATGTGAATGGTCCGTTATAGATAGCGTTATCACTTGATGTAGCATATTCTTTGCCGTGCTCTTCTACCACAGATTGTTTTTGTGGGAAGAAGGATGGGAATGCCAGTAAGTAATCAAAATAAGGGGTTGGTTTTTCTAAAGTAACTTCCAACTCATAATCGCTGACCGCTTTGATCCCTAATTCAGAAACCTCTTTTTCCCCAGCACTGACAGCTGCGCCATTTTTCACTAATTCAAATAGATACGCGTACTCTGCCGCTGTTTCAGGGTTTGCGGTACGTTGCCATGCATAGACATAATCATCTGCAACGACTGGGTCACCATTCGACCATTTTGCATCTTCACGCAGCTTGATCGTATACGTTAAGTTGTCGTCACTGACTTCTGCCATTTCTGCAGCGCCAGCTGGTTGCGGCTTGCTGTTTTCATCTAAACGATATAGACCTTCATACACATTGTTCAATGCTGAAAAACTGATTGTATCTGTCGCTAATGATAAATCAGCACTCGGCATCTCCTGCTGAACAACTACTCTAAATAACTGCTCCCCAGAAGCATTATTTGAGCCTGAACCACCGCTTGTATCTGTTGAATCTGAGCTTCCGCCAGTCGATCCGCATGCTGCTAACGTTAGTGTAGACAGCAAAACAATACTGGTAAATTTCTTCACACTATTCCTTTTCATCTTTCTCTCTCCAATACATCATATTTTTCTTACCGTTTTTTAATTTTTAGAATATTCTTATAATACTAAAAAAAGGAAACCAGTGCAATCATTTTTTCTCAAGAGTAGAAAAAAGTTTTGTTTTTCTTAGCGAAAATAGCTGTTCATATTTTTTATACTTGTGATTAAATAATTATTAAAACGCACTATCGACGTGTGTTACAAGTTGTTTTCAGTTTGTTTTTTTATTATGTTTGAGGATAAAAAAATAAAATGGATAAAAGCCACTGCTGCAGCTTCTATCCATTTTATTTTGTCAGAGAGATTGGTTGAGGGCAAACCGCACTCTCTAATACCCTTCGCTGTTCTGTTCCTTGACCACTAATTTTCTTGTCAAAATTGGCAATAATTGACTATTTTTCTCATTATTCCGTTCAGAGACAAGTTCAATATTTTGCTTAAAAAAGAGTAAGCAGTTAGCTCATTGCCCTTCCTTCAGCAAAAGTAGGCTTTCCTTCAAAACCGCCTCACCGTCTAATATTTCATAGTCCTCTTTTGAAATCAGCTTGTATGGAACAGCTTTATAGTTCAGAAAATCCTTCAAGCGATTCACTTCGTATTTCGATTGCGGACCAATCAGCAACGCATCGACAGCTTGTGTTTGGATAATCTGTTCAGCGACAATGGCCGGTGCAGAATACACATGAACGTCTACACCCTGTTCATCCGCTGCCTGCTGAACATTTCTCACTAAGAGACCTGTCGTAATTCCAGCTGTACAAATCAGTAAAATCGTCTTTTGCTCCTTTTCACTAGTCATAACTTCTATCCTTTCTCTTACTCTTAAGAGATTTTTTTCTTCTTATTATAGATATCCAACACGACAGCCAACAGTAAAATCAGACCCTTGATTGCCTGTTGCCAGTCAACACCGACACCCAAGATAGACATCCCATTATTCAGCACACCCATCACTAAACCACCGACAATGGCACCCATGATTGTACCAATCCCGCCAGAAGTCGATGCACCACCGAAGTAAACCGCCGCCATAGCATCCAGCTCCATTGATGTACCGGCCTGTGGTGTTGCTGCATTCAGACGAGCAGCCAGAATCAAACCTGCTAAAGCTGCCATCGCACCCATATTAACGAATACCCAGAAGGTAATTTTTTTCGTCTTGATACCGGACAGCTCTGCCGCCTTCTTATTTCCTCCAGTTGCGTAAATTTGTCGTCCGGCAACTGTTTTATTGGTTAAAAATCCATACACAGAAACAATAACACCCAGGATGATTAAAATAATCGGATACCCTTGATATGCAGCAAAAATATATGTTACACCGATCACGATAAGACCGGTAAAGATTGCTTTGATGAAAAAGGCGTTCATCGATTCTACTTCAAACAGATTTTTCTTCCGACGTTCTCTTGTTCGCCATTGCCCTAGAATCAGGACTGCGGCAATAATGACACCAATAATCATCGAAAGGAAATGAAGATGCTCCCCACCGGCAATATCCGGCAAATAGCCTGTTGAAATCTTTTGGAACGCGCTAGGGAATGGCGCTAAAGACTGTCCGCCTAACACAACCTGAGTCAATCCGCGGAACATCAATAGCCCTGCCAAGGTAACAATAAACGCTGGTATCCCAACATAAGCCACCCAAAAACCCTGCCATGCACCAATCAACGCACCGATACCGATACAAAGTGGAACAGCCAGCCAAGGACTAATCCCGTTATTAACCATCAGCATACCGGCAATTGCGCCGACAAATGCCATAACTGACCCGACTGACAAATCCACATGCCCCAGTAAAACAACCAATAGCATACCTGCCGACAATACCAAAATATGACTATTCTGCAACACCAGATTGGTAATATTTAACGGTCGCCAAAAAATACCATCTGTCATCACCTGAAAAGCAATCAGCAGCGCCACTAAAATAATCACCATGCTGTAACGGCTGAAGATGTCCATTGCCCTATCTTTTAAGTTAAAGCCTTTTTTCTCTTTTTCTAATTTATCTGTATTTTCCATGTTAACTCACACCCTCTTCTTCCATGGTCATTAAGTTCATCAACACTTCCTGATTGGCATCTGCGCGCATCACTTCACCTGTTATGCGCCCCTCATTCATTGTATAGATACGGTCGCACATTCCGAGAATTTCCGGAAGCTCGGAAGAAATGATACAAATGCTTTTTCCGGAGGCTGCCATTTCTTCAATGATTGTGTAGATTTCATATTTCGCTCCTACATCAATTCCTCTTGTCGGTTCATCTAAAAATAGAATGTCAGGCTCCGTCATCAACCACTTTGCCAGCACGACCTTCTGTTGGTTCCCACCGCTCAGACTACCGACATTTTGAAAGACAGAGCTGGTTTTGGTCCGCATTTTCTTGCGGTATTCTTCAGCTGCCAGTACTTCCCTTTCCTTATCGATCACTCCGGTACGACTGATTTTCCCAAGGCTGGCAATCGTTGTATTTTCACAAATATCCATCAACAGGTTCAAGCCTAATGCCTTTCTGTCTTCTGATACGTATGCCAGACCATTTCGAATGGCGGTTGGTACATCCTTCACCGATATCTCTTTGCCTTCTTTATAAACTTTACCGCTGATATTACTGCCGTAGGAATGACCGAAAACACTCATGGCAAATTCCGTACGTCCCGCACCCATCAAACCGGCTATACCAATGATTTCGCCACGTCGAATAGATACGTTGATATTATTATTCATGGTTCGGCTGCCATCGATTGGATGGTGAACAGTCCAGTCCTTTACTTCAAAATAGACATCCCCAATGTTAGGATGACGTTCCGGATAACGATTCGTCAAATCACGGCCAACCATGCCTTTGATGATTCGTTCCTCATTGATGTCTTCATTTTCAAGTGTTTCGATTGTTTGTCCATCACGCAAAATAGTGATCCGATCAGCCACCGTCACAATCTCATTCAGCTTATGGGAAATAATGATTGATGTGATTCCCTGTACCTTGAACTCTTTGATAAGCTCTAACAGATTGGCACTTTCCTCTTCATTCAAGGCTGCAGTCGGCTCGTCTAAAATTAGTAAACGGACTGATTTAGAAAAGGCTTTAGCGATTTCAACCAGCTGCTGATGTCCGACACCAATTTGTGAAACCAACGTGTTCGGATCAATTTTCAGACCAACTGTTTTTAGCAAATTATCTGTCTTTTTCTCTGTCATATCCCAGTCAATAACGCCGTGTTTGGCTTGCTCATTGCCTAAAAAGATGTTTTCTTTTATTGATAAATAGGGACTTAGTGCTAACTCCTGATGAATAATAACAATACCTTTATTTTCACTGTCACGTAAATCTTTAAACTTACACAGCTCTCCGTCGTAGATGATTTCACCTTCATAACTGCCATACGGATACAAGCCGCTGAGAACATTCATCAGTGTTGACTTTCCCGCGCCGTTTTCTCCGCACAAGGCATGGATTTCTCCACGCTCGATACTGAGATTAACATTATCAAGGGCACGTACACCGGAAAATTCTTTAATGATGTTCTTCATTTCCAGAATATGATCTGCCATCTTGCCCATCCTTTCTTTTGACTTCAGTTACGATAAAATGACGCAATAGTGTTCTGAGACTTCCCCGTGTTTCAGGCTTTTTTCGCCACGCGGAGAAGCCCCATCACGTCCTTTATTCTTTCAAGTCTGATTCTTTGTAGTAGTCCGTATCGATTAACTCTTCTTTATAGTTATCACTATCAACAGACACTGGATTTGCCAGATAAGTTGGAACGACCTTCACACCGTTGTCATATGTCTCAGTATCATTGACAGGAACTTCCTCGTCTTTACTGATGGCTTCAATCATTTCAATCGTATTTTTCGCAAGGATACGTGTGTCTTTAAAAATCGTTTGTGTCTGTTCACCGGCAATAATAGATTTCACTCCGGCAACTGTTGCATCTTGTCCGGTAATTACTGGTAATGGTTTATCTGCAGAACCATAGCCTACGCCTTTAAGAGAAGAAATGATTCCTAAGCTGATTGGATCATATGGAGAAAGTACAGCATCCAATGTTTTATCTGTATAATTCGCACTCAATAGATTATCCATCCGTGCCTGAGCAGTCGAACCGTCCCAACGTAACGTAGCAATTTGGTTGAAGCTGGTTTGACCGGAAGGAACCTTCAATTGTTCACTGTCTAAATAAGGTTGGAAAACAGACATGACACCATTGAAATTAATCAGAGCATTATTGTCATCTGGAGAACCGCCAAACAGCTCAATGTTATAAGGGCCTTCTCCATCCTTCAATCCTAGTTTGTCTTCAATGTAAGAAGCCTGCAAAACCCCAACGCCAAAATTATCAAAGGTTGCATAATAGTCTACATACTCTGAGTTCATCAGCAAGCGGTCATAGGCAATAACCTTGATGTCTTCCTTATTTGCTTTTTCCAGCACATCGGTTAATGCTGAACCGTCAATTGAAGCAATAACCAGAGTGTCTACACCCTTCGTAATCATGTTTTCAATCTGAGCCACTTGGTTTTCTACCTTGTCTTCCCCATATTGAAGGTCTGTCTTATAGCCAAGCTTTTCCAGCTCATCAACCATGTTATTTCCATCAGCAATCCATCGCTCCGCTGATTTTGTCGGCATGGCAATCCCTACATAGCCTTTATCGCCACTACCTCCACCGGAACCAGAGCCTCCGCAGGCAGCCAAGGTCATACTTCCAACCAATAATAATGCACCCAACGCTGCGGCTTTCTTAAATCCAATTTTCATCTTTATCCCTCCAGATTTTATAATTGCTTTACACTCAGAAGTATAGCTCTTAAAGATACCGCTTACATTAAATGTTTTTCATCTTTTCTGGGAATTCTTTTTGCTCGTCATTGCACAAATACTTTTTTCTGGGAATTTTTTTGATTCTCTTGATTTTTTTTCGTTTCCAGTAGTAGAGCACCTTAAATGGGTAATAATTTGGTAGAATGAAGATAAGAAAACGCTTTACCGCAGTTCTGAAAAGGATTTCATACATAAAAAAGTACAATTCATACAAGCAACGGAAAAACAAGGATTACTCCATTCGCGAATAGTACCTATAGAATAGAAAGAGTGAGGAAGATGAAAAAAATATTGCTGCTCCTTTTTCCATTGTTATTACTTTTAAGTGCCTGCACTACTACTGCTGAGGATGTTGAAGAAGAGAAAAGTCTGGTCATCGGCTTTTCCCAATCAGGTACAGAAAGCAAGTGGCGAAAAAGGCATACCGACTCTATCAAAAATGAATTGGAAAAAGAAAACCAAGTGCTGTACCGTAATGGCTATATGAGTCAGGAACGTCAAATTCAGGATATCCGCACCTTTATTGCCTACAAGGTGGACTTGATTGTTTTCACGCCTCTACAAGAGGATGGCTGGGAAATGATATTGAAGGAGGCTAAACAGGCGGAAATTCCTGTGATTGTCGTCGATCGACATATCAATGTCAGTGACCAGAGTCTGTACATCACACATATTGGTCCCAGCTTCAAAGCAGAAGGAAATCGCGGCGGATTATATGTGACCAACTATTTTTCCGACAGTCCAAAAGAAGAAATTAATATTTTGGAACTGGCAGGATTAACAGAGACTTCCCCAACGACCTTGCGAACCGAGGGCTTTCAAGAAACGATTTCCCGTGATCCTCGCATGAAGGTTGTGGACACACTCTCCGGTGATTATGTCCGAATGAAGGGCAAGGAGCAGATGGAAGAATACATCAAAACGCAGGATATCAATAGGATTGATGTCCTTTATAGTCATAACGATGAAATGACTCACGGTGCCTTGGAGGCTCTTGAAGAGACCGATATTATTCCTGGAAAGGACCTTGTTATCGTCACGATTGATGCTCAAGAGGATATGATTCGACAGCTGCGGGCAGGTGTTGTCAATTGCGTGGTCGAGTGCAATCCAAATGCCGGCTGGTACGTAGCCAATGCAATCAATCGCTATTTTGACGGTAAGGAGCTTTCCCACGAAATCTATATGCCGGAAACGGTGTTCTCTGAATCAAATCTGGATACGATTCCCACCAGAAACTACTAGAGGAGGAGAAGCTATATGAAGAAAAAGGCGCCCAGTATCCAACAGATTTTCTCTCAGGCAAACAAGCTGATGTTTGCTTTAGCAATTATTCCACTGCTCATCAGTATCCTTCTCTATTCCAGACAGCTGTTTATTTACCAACGAACAGTCGCAAACATTCAGGAGGCAAATGCTATTGCTGCCAAGGTTGATGATACTGTTTTAGAAGAGATGTGGGATGTTGTCACCGGACAAATACCTTTAAAACAATATTCAAAAAACAGTATCGTTGATGAGCTGCGGGAAGATATTTTTCATATTCAGGAGAACATTAATACCAAAGGAGAACGCAGTATTTTAGATGTAGCTCTGCGAATTATTGACTCTCTTGAAAGCTATCAGGAAGACATTCTCACCAATCTTTCAAAGGAAAATTCTTATGAAAAGAACAAGGAAGTGATGGTGCAAGTCGAATCTGTCACTCAGCTGCTTTCAGATATTTTACAGGAGTTTGTCCGTATCGAAATAAATCTAGCCAGTCAAAAAAATACGGAAATGATTCAGTCTCTGATGATTCTCAGTGTTGTCGAGCTAATGATTGTTGTGGGCATCATCTACTTCGTTCGCAAAAATCGCCGCTTTCTAAATGAGCGAATTCAAGAGCCCCTCAACAATTTGATTCACATGTCAAATGAGCTGGCAAAAGGGCATTTGGGCTACCGTCTGGCACTTCCGCAAACACCGGAGCTATCCTCTCTGACAGAAAGCCTCAATAAGATGGCCGACGACTTAACCCAGTTGCTGGAGGAGAATGCGTTGAAGCAATACCATCTCGCTCAAAGTGAGGTGCGTGTCCTGCAAGCGCAAATTACTCCGCACTTCGTTTATAATAGCTTAGATGCGATTGTTTCACTGATTGAGCAGGAGCAATACGAAAAGGCAAAAGAGATGACGTTTGCATTATCTGATTTCTTCCGTATTTCTTTAAGTAAAGGGAAGGACTGGATTAGCGTAGACACGGAGATTAAGCATATTCAAGACTATTTGGTTATTTTGCAGATTCGCTATGGAGAAATGTTGCAATTTCAAATTGATGTGCCTGATTCCTTACGTAATTATCAGATATTGAAAATGATTCTACAGCCATTAGTGGAAAATGCCGTTTACCATGGGGTGAAGTTCAACCGCCGCGTCGGTCTGATTCAAGTTACTTTAGAGGAAGAAGAAAGCAACTTGATTTTTACTGTTGCCGATAATGGTATTGGCATTCAGCCGGAACAACTGGAAGAGATTCAAGAAGAGCTGGCAAAAGGTGTGGACTCTGACTTCAGCACCGGATACGGCCTATACAACGTTAACAAAAGATTGTTATTGTACTACGGCAGTCAAGCGGGAATTCGTCTTGAAAGTCACTACCGAAAAGGAACGACGATTCGGGTAACTGTGCCAAAACGACAGGAGGGGTAAAAGATGTACAAGGTTTTTATTGTGGAGGACGAACATTTAATTCGAGATAGTCTGCGAAAACAGCTCCTGCAGCTTAGTGAAAAATACCCCATTGCTTTTAGTGGAGAAGCCGGTGATGGTGAGATGGCTTTAGCTTCCATCTTAGATTTACAACCGGATATTATTTTGACAGATATCAAAATGCCGTTCATGGATGGGCTGACCTTTGCAAAGGAGGCACGGAAGCTGCTGCCCTGGACACGAATCATTTTTATCAGCGGGTTTGATGACTTTGAATATGCCAAAGGAGCAATTCAGGTACAAGCCGATGAATACTTGCTAAAGCCCTTCAAAAACAGCGAGCTGGAAAATACCATCGCCAAGGTGGTGAAGCTGCTGGATCAACAGAAACAGGTCGCTGATCCTAAAGCAAGCTCCGATATCCTGTTTTCCGAGGTTAAAAAGAATCATTTTCTGAATGGTTTATTTAAAGGCGAATTACCCATTTCGGCGGCCATCAAAGAGGCGGAAAGCTTCCAACGATCGATTATCGGCAAAAAGTTCACGGTCCTTTTAGCCACAAACCAGTTTAATAGTGACTTTGACGATTACACTCACTTTGGCGAATACCTGAATTTTCTTTTTGGCGAAGATGAAACTCTTCTATTCTCCAGTGTTTCATCACGCTTCATCAAGTTTCTGATTTTTGATAACCAAAGGGAACATGTATTGGAAAAGAGCTATCAAATTGCGCATACTCTAATTCACGAGCTGGAGCAAAACTCACAGGACGATTTAGCGGTGGCAATTGGGCCCATCGTTGATCGTCTGAGTGAAATTCCTGATTCATTTGAAAAATGCAGAGAGATGCTGGGAACCTACGGCTATTTTCGAACAGAAAAAATCATCAGCTATGAAGATGATATGAAGGAGGGGGAGCTGTCGCCAACCCATCCATTTAAAATGGATTTGGCTAAAGAAATTTCTTCTCTAACACAGGAGAACATTGAGGATTTTATTCAAAAACTGATGCAGGAGCAAGGAAACTTTGAACGAACACGAATGATTCGCTTCTTTATTCTGACTGAGCTGAATGGCTTAGTTAAAAAGAAACAGCAAACAGCTGCTATTGCATTTCCTTCTCAGGATTCTTTGACCGATTTGATGAGTGTCTCCTCTGACAGTCAAAACTACGAAGAGCTCCTGCGAAGTATGATTCATTACTTGATTGAGGTCAATATCCACCCGTCCATGGCAAAATATCAAAGCGTCATCCATCATGCCATTGCATTTATCAATAACAATTATACAGACCCCGATATTTCATTGAACATGGTCGCAGAGGAGCTCTCTTTAAGTCCGGCACACTTTAGTACGATTTTTTCTCAATCTATGAGCAAAACCTTTATTGAGTACCTGACCGATCAGCGAGTAGGTCTGGCGAAGAATCTACTTAAAGAAACGAATCAAAAGCTGTCCGAAATCGCTTTTGAAATCGGCTATAACGACCCTAATTATTTTAGCTTCCTCTTTAAAAAGAAACAAGGCATCTCACCAAAGGAATACCGCCAGACACATTGATTACAGGTACCTATGAATGAAAACGAGACAGGAGAGTTGTAACCCAACTCTCCTGTCTCATTTGTTTTTACTTAATAACTGAGCAACCCGCCTCTTTATTTATCAAAAGCAGAAAGGTTGCCATTGGCCTTGTCCAATTCATAGCTGAACCAACGCCCATTCATTACCTTAGACAGCAAGGTCTTTTTCTGCTCCTCGGTAATCGATGTATCTTTCTTCATTGCGTCCAATACTTGCTCATAATCAAACGTCTTTTTCCCCATCTCCGCAGTCGCTGTTTCTTTATCTGCGTCAAGGAATAACAGATTTTCCTCAGCATCCGGCTTCCATTCCGTCCATTTTGGCAGCTCAGACTCATTTGGATCACCATTGCTGATAAAGGCAAATAGATAGTTCTGGAACATCACACTCAGTTCCTTCGCTCCATCAGACTCATAGGAATCCGTAACCAAGCCAGCATAGTTTTGACTGTCTGTATCAAGTAATGGAACGAACACACCATGGAAGGAGCCCAGCTTCGCCATCTCTTCACTGACAGCATCTGGGTTTTCCCCGAATAAAATTTCCATGCCATAAATTGGAGCCTTATAATTAGTGTTCATTTTTTGTGCAGAATCCTCTAAATTGAACAAGCTATACAGCTGCCCGCCATATTTATTTACAAAATCATATTGGCTGGAAATCTCCTTGTCTGTATCAATCGAGCCATCTGTCACATATTCACCAAAATAAGGATCAAAGCGCCCAAATAGAGAAAATTCCTGCTCACCTGTCAGCATTAATAACGGAACAGAATTATAGCTGGTTGTATCAAAGCCTTCTTTTGGAAGTACCGTACCATCATTATACAAATGCGGGAATACACCCATCCGAATACCGGCATTGCCCATCAAGCTGACTAGGCGATCACCCTCTAGCGCATACAGATAGTCTTTAACCTCTTCATCTGTTGTTAACAACCATTTTTTGGCATCCGCCTCTGTCTCTTTTACACCATCCTCTACAACCAATGGTGCAATCGCTTCTGCAAAAACTGTCTGACTCTTCTCTTCATCAGTAATCGTCATGCCACCACTGAAGGAAACTGCCTGATCGAATTTCCCTTCAAAAATCGGAGAAACCAACATGGCCATCACATCTCGTCCACCAGCCGAAAATCCGGCAACCGTCACATTTTTACTGTCTCCGCCAAAGCTGCTGATATTCTCACGAATCCAATCCAGAGACTTCGCTAAATCAAGCATTGTGTAGTTCCCTGAATTTTCTTCCTCACTACCGGTTTTCAATGCCGGCAGCGGATTAAAGCCCAGTGCGCCTAATCGATAATTGACCGATACAACCAATGCATCGTGTGCAGCCACAAAGGATCTGCCAGATATTTCTTGAGCATGCCCTGTTTGGTTATTTCCACCATGCACATATACCAAAACAGGCAAGTCTTCTTTGTCATTATTTGGGCGATAAATATCCAAATTCAACGCATCCTCTGAACCAACGACACCATCAGCTCCAGCCTGTAAAGCCACACTGCCAGCCTCTGTTGTATCCAGTTCATCCGTCCAAGGCTCCGGATCAGTCGGCGCCTTCCAGCGGTTCTCTCCGGATGTATCTCCACCGTATGGGACCCCCATCCAAATCAGTGCTTTCTCCTCCTCGGTTCCCTTTACCTTACCAAAAGCAGTTTCCCGAACAACTGCGGCTGTATCCTTTTGGGTGCTTGCAACGGTTGATCCCGAAGAATCAGTTCCAGCCTTCTGTTGCTGATTACACCCACTAATAATTACTACGGTTACTGCCAAAGCCACTGCCCACTTCATTTTTTTCAGTTTCTTCACACTTCTTTTCCTCCTTATAATAAATATAAAAACCTAAGTCCCCCTTGAAAATACATGTCAAGAGGTACTTAGGTTATGCCCAAATGGTTACATTCCATAAAGTGATTATTCAATTTTCTATAGTATATACTAAATATAAAGCGTATTCAATAACGAATGTATTTATTTTGCATTTAATTTCCATACAAAAAATACAGAAAAGGGCTTTCCCATCTAAAAAAAATGACTAAAAGACCTTTTCTGCTCTTCCAAATTGTTGATTAGTTAAACCCAGCCTTTGGCAAAATTCCCACTAAGCACTGTTGCTCTAACTCCTATTTTTCAGCGTTTTACACTTGTACGGCCTTATGACAAGAAATGCTCCATCGGTGTGAAGCGGATACCATTCACTGTTTCTTCATTTCCAGCAGCAGAAAATCCCAGCTTTTTATATACCTCGACTGCATAAGTGGATGAATTGACTGTTATCCGTTTATTGTGATGCTGCTTGCAGCAATAATCAACAGCTGTTGCATACAGTGCTCGAGCAATCCCTTTATGGTGGTGCTCCTTTTCAACAAAAAGTAGTGAAATATGGTTCGTCTCTCGAACGGCAATCACGCCGACAAGCTCTTCCTTTTCATAATAGCCCCAAATGACTAAGTCTTCATTCCCCAGCTTCTCACTGATATTGGCGAATGCGATAAATTCTTTGAACTCTTGAATTCCCTCCACAGAATACTCTGAGGCCTCAAATGCTAAAAAAGTACGCCAAACCAATTGCAACGCCTCTGTCAGTTCCATGTGATTATTGTCAATTTTCCGTATCATCAGCTACCCTCCTATTCTGCTGCCTTGTTCTTCTCATGTCTCAAAAGTTTCTGCCTGATGGATAAACGCCTTTAAGTCTTGAAAAACCTTCAACGGACACTCTTCCTCGTGGTCACTATGATAAATTGCTGACTCACCGCTCTTCATACAAAGAAAATTTCCGGTCCCATTTTCTGCTATGGCAACAAACTCTGCCGGGAGTCCTTCTGCTCTTTTCAGCTTCGTATTTCTCACCACATCATCCATGGTTTTTCTCAAATTTCGTTCGTCCTTAATTGGGTAAAAACACCATTCACCATATTCCGGTGCATTAACTAGTTGAAACAGTGTTTTATACTGTTCATCAAGCGTTACAGTGAGTAATTGCTCCGTTTCCTGTATATTCGCCGCGGTTACTCCCCTTTTCCTGGTCATACTCATTTCAGCAAATCGTGCCAGCTCATTGTCCATTGTTTTCCCTCCAGCCAAATCCTTTTGTCGTCATTCTATTAGTGATAGTATAACAAGTTTACAACGCTGTGAACACTGCGCAAACATTCGCTGACTTTCTCTAACACCCGCTAAAAATACAAAAAAGCTATAATTGACATTCCTAAATCGAATGACAATTACAGCTTCCTCTATTAAACAAATAAGCTTTTATATTCCCCGTAGCCTTCTTTTTCAAGCTCTTCAACAGGAATAAATTTTAGCGCCGCTGAGTTGATACAATATCGAAGTCCCCCAGCATCCTGAGGTCCGTCAGTAAATACGTGACCCAGATGAGAATCAGCTTCCTCACTGCGAATCTCTACACGATGCATGCCATGAGAAAAGTCAGCTTTTTCTTTGACGACTCGTTTTTCAATTGGTCGTGTAAACGCCGGCCAGCCACACCCAGCATCGTATTTATCCTTCGAGCTGAACAACGGTTTTCCACTGACGACATCAACATAGATGCCATCCTTGTAAAAATCATCATACTTACCGCTAAAAGGCCGCTCGGTCGCATTTTCCTGTGTCACTGCATATTCTGTATCCGTCAAGCTCTTCCTAAGTTCATCTTCAGATGGTTTCATAGCGAATCACTCCCCTGTATTTATTTTATAGTAGCACGCCCTCATTAAAAGAAAAAGTGAGACGTCTTGTATAAAACAGGAGACAGCTTTCGGAACATCCCTTACTCTGTTTTAGCGTAGCAAAAAGAGCGGGAACCAACTATCGTCTGTCCCACACTCTCTTTCTATCTTCTTACTGCTTTTTACCCAACAGCTATTTCCAAGGGGTATCTAAATCAATGTGCGCGGCAAAATCCAGACTTTCGGAACGTTTTTGCTGTCTGGCTGCCTTCCGTCCTTCATAACCGCCGCAGATGAATCGCTCTTCTTCCGTAACGGGTTCGACTGTTGGCAGTTCATTCCCTTTAGGAACAACAAAGGTCATAAAGCTGGTCCCTGCCAGATAACGTTCGCCGGAAACCAAATCTTCACCAATAACCTTAGCAAAAACCTCCATTGAGCGGTGACCAGTACCTGAAATAAACGTTTCTATACAGACCGAATGACCGGCTTTCAAAGGAGCCAGGAAATCCAGCTGATCGACAGAAGCTGTGACAATCGGTACTCTGGATAAACGGATAGCAGAAATACCTGCTGTTTCATCCAGCCAAGCCATCAACTGTCCGCCAAACAATGTTTCATGAAAATTTAAATACGGGAATGTAATAATATGTGTTTGTACAGATCTTGTTTCCGAGCATTTCATTCTCTGTCACCTCTATAATTGTTCATAGTCATGCTTAAGCATCCGAGCTAAGGTTGCAATCGGCAGCCCCATAATGGAATAGTAGTCTCCTTTGATTCCCTTAACCAAAAGTGCACCTTGTTCCTGAATCCCGTAAGCTCCGGCCTTATCTTTGTATTCATCAGTATCCAAATATGCTTCAATCTCATCATCTGACAGCTCGTAGAATTCAACCTCTGCCGGAACAACCGTTGTAACGGTCCGACCTTCCTCCATAACTGCGACTGCTGTATACACAGTATGGGTCTGCCCGCTCAGCTTCTTCAAAATTTGAAAGGCATGCTCCCGTGAAGTCGGCTTGCCGATAATTTCGCCTTCGTAGACAACAATCGTATCACAACCAATCACCTGATCCTCCGAAAACTGTTCAAAAACACTGGCTGCTTTTTCCATTGCCATATTATGAACATATTCTGTTGGATGGATTCCTTCTTGTACTTCCTCATTAATATCTGCAACCTGAATCTGAAATGATGGAACAATTCGCTTTAAAAGCTCCTGCCTGCGCGGCGATTGGGAAGCTAGTACAATACCCATTCCTGACAACCTTTCTGCTACTCAATGCGGATCTTGGATTCGCTTGAACATTTTTTCCATATCTGAATTAGTAAAGTGAATCAATACCGGACGTCCATGGGGACAATTGAACGGATTCGCACATTCGGCCAAATCGTTCAATAGAATTCTGGCCTGCTGTTCGTTCAGGTAATGATTGGCTTTGATGGAGCGTTTGCAGCTCATCATAATTGCTGTCGCTTCACGGAATTTCTTCACGCTGACCTGTCCTGTGACCAGCAGCATATCTATCATCCCACGAATAATTTCTTCCTCTTCGCCACCTGGATACCACGTTGGATGGGCCCTGACAATAAAACTGTTCTGACCAAAATCCTCCAGATAGATACCGACACTTTCCAGTTGTTCTTTCTGTTCATTGATTTTGATGACATCACTGTTTGGGTAGTCCAGTACGATGGGCACCAGCAGTTCCTGCAAATCATTCGAGACCTCACCGATTTTCTCACGGAAATATTCGTACTTAATCCGCTCCTGTGCCGCATGCTGATCGATGATGTACAAGCCTTCCTTGCTTTGCGCAAAAAGATACGTACCATGCATCTGACCAAAATACTCCAATACGGGAAAACGCTCCGGCTTCTTCTCATGCTCCAAGCGTTCTACTGTCCGATTTAATTCCTTCACCGTATCTTTACTGGACATATCAAAATCAGGATGATTACGTGCTTCCTCTTCCTGAGAAGAGAATGGGTTAACCGAGGAGAACTGCTGCTCAATTGGCGATTGATCCACCTCACTTGGCATTTCTGCTTCCCTTTGCTGCGTCTCTTGTCTGTCTTCAGAAGACACACCGCGCTCAGATGCATCTTCATGAAGTACATCCTGATTCGTTCCGCCTTCAGTTGAAGGCTCCTCCGCCTCATTTCCAGACGGCGACGCTGTTGTGTATTCCTCAGTCACCGTTTCCTCTACCAGCTCCTGTGGAGGAAATCGGGTTGGTTCAGCAGAAGTCTCAGGCGAAGCCATTAACTGTTCTGATTGTCCTTCAACAAAGAATCGTCCACTTTCAGAATCATAGCTCAAGCTTCCCGGCTTCCGAACACCTTCCGACACAGTTGGTGCATGTGTTGTTTCCTCAGCCAATGGAATTTCCATCTGCTCAACAGCCGGCTGTTTTTCCACTTTTTTCTTGAACTGCAGATTTGCTGCGGCATTCGGAATCAGTTGTTCTTGGCTCAAAGCTGCCTCGATAGCCTGTGTAATCAGTGTCATCAATTCTTTTTCTTTACTTAGACGTACCTCCTGCTTGGTCGGATGAACATTGACATCCACCAAAAGCGGGTCCATCGTTACCTCGATAACAGCAATTGGAAAACGACCAACCATCAATTTTGAGCCGTAGCCATTAATAATCGCTTTGTTCAACATAAAATTCTTGATGTACCGTCCGTTGATAATTGTTGATAAGTAGTTGCGGCTGGCACGTGTTACTTCCGGAAGCGACACATACCCGTTGACCTCAAAATCAAGGTCATTCGTCTTGATTTCCAACATTTTTTTAGCTGTACTTATCCCATAAATACCGGCAATCGTCTGTTTTAAATCACCACTACCGGTTGTACTCATCATCTTATTGCCGTCATGAACCAATCGAAAAGCGATGGTTGGATGACTCAATGCCAGACGATTGACAATATCACCAATCGTCGCCAGCTCCGTCTGAATCGTTTTCACATATTTCAATCGAGCGGGTGTATTAAAAAACAGATTTTCAACAGTAATTTTTGTTCCTTTACGCAGTGCCCCCGGACGATGCTCTTCGACCTTTCCGCCAATCAGCTTTGCATAACTGCCTTCCGTCTCATCTGCAACTGCGGTTTCCAATGTAACCTCAGAAACAGAGGTGATACTTGGTAAGGCTTCACCTCGGAAGCCCAGACTGCGAATTCTAAACAGGTCATCTCTTGTGTGGATTTTGCTTGTCGCATGACGCTTGAAGGCATTCAAAACATCCTCCTTGGCAATCCCATCTCCATTATCAATGACCTGAATGGTTTTCAAGCCAGCTTCTTCTATAAAAATATCAATTTGCGTACTGCCTGCGTCAATTGCGTTCTCCACCAGCTCTTTCACAACGGAAGCCGGACGTTCAACAACCTCACCGGCAGCAATCTGATTCGCCAGCTGTTCCGATAATTCTTTAATTTTCCCCATCGATTCGTTCCTCCTCTATGGAGTCTTAAATTCGTTTTTGCAGATCATACAACACATTCAATGCATCCATAGGTGTCATTTCCAACAGATTCATTTTCTTCAATGTATCAATCACACTTAACTCATCTGTAGATACTTCTTTAAACAACGATAGCTGTTCACTTTCCTCATCTATCACCGGTGCTTCACTCTTAATTGGGGCATGCCCGATTTCCTGCGCCTCTAAAGCCGAAAGGATGGTTGCTGCCCGCTCAAGCAGTGCAGTCGGTAATCCCGCAATTTTCGCTACATGAATCCCATAGCTTTTATCCGCAGGTCCCTCCATGATTTTATGCAGAAAAACAACCTCGCCATTTTTCTCCACCGCACCTACGTGAATATTTTTCAAGCCGGTCAATGATTCATCCAAGACCGTCAGCTCGTGATAATGAGTTGAGAACAGTGTTTTGGCCTTCACATTTTTCTGGATATATTCAATAATCGCCTGTGCCAACGCCATCCCGTCATAGGTTGCTGTTCCGCGTCCTAATTCATCAAACAGTACCAAGCTGTTTGGCGTTGCATGACGCAATGCCTGATTGGCTTCCATCATTTCAACCATAAAGGTACTTTGACCGGCAATCAAATCATCCGAGGCACCAATACGCGTAAATATCTGGTCAAAAATAGGAAGCTCCGCTGCTTCAGCAGGGACAAAGCAGCCTACCTGTGCCATCACTACAGTTAATGCCAACTGCCGCATATACGTGCTCTTACCGGACATATTCGGACCGGTAATCAAGAGAATCAAGTCTTCGCCGTTCATATGGATACTGTTCGGAATATACTCTTGATGCCCTAAAACCTTTTCTACAACAGGATGTCGGCCTTCTTTGATATGCAGCTCGCCATTACCTGCTTTTAAGGTCGGACGAACATATTGATATCGTTCACTGACTGTCGCAAAGGCTTGTAAAACATCGACTGTACTCAACGATTTAGCCAGTCTTTGCAAACGATCGATGCTTCCTTTCACCTGTTCGCGGACCTCCAGAAACAGCTGATATTCCAAATCTACAGATTTTTCCTCTGCATCTAAAATCAGTTTTTCCATTTCCTTCAATTCCGGCGTGATAAAGCGCTCGGCATTTGCCAGCGTCTGTTTTCTATCGTATTTACCTTCTTCAAGGTTCCCCAAATTGGCTTTTGTCACTTCGATATAGTAACCAAATACTCGGTTAAATCCAACCTTCAAGGTCTTAATCCCAGTTTCCTGACGTTCTCTTGCTTCCAACTCCGCCAGCCATTTCTTCCCGTTACGCATCGCATCTCGGTACTCATCCAGTGTTTCATTATAGCCGTCCTTGATGACATTTCCTTCAGTAATTTGCAGAGGAGCCTCCTCCATAATCGCCTGTCCAATCAGTTCAACAATGTCCTCTATCGGATTCAGCTCTACTAAAAGATCATTCCATTCCCCTTGGTTGATGCCAATAATCAGTTCTCGAATCATCGGTACCTGCTCCAAAGAAGTCTTCAACTGAATCAAATCTCGACCATTGACACTGCCAAAAGCCACGCGTCCGGCTAAACGTTCCAAGTCATAGACCTTCGCAAAAGCTGCTTGTAAATCCACACGCTCAAAGTATGCATTCAGTAAAGACTGAACCATCTCCTGACGTTTAACAATTTGCTTCTCTTGAATTAACGGACGATCCAACCATTGCTTCAGCAAGCGACCTCCCATCGCCGTTTTCGTTTCATCCAGCAGCCAAAGCAAGGTTCCTTGCTTTTTACCGGAACGAATCGAACGTGTCAGCTCCAAATTGAATTTAGAATAATAATCCATTTTCAAATAATGGTTCGGCTGATATTCCACCGCCTGTTGAATATGTCCCAAGCTTCTTTTTTGCGTAACCGCCAGGTAGGTCAACAGTTTTTGTGTCACATCACTTTCGATTTCCTGTGATAAAGTACTCGTCAAAAAGCTGAACTCCGAATTTTCTTCTGTACTCATTTGCTCGGAAAAGACAACGGTCAGACGCTGCTCCAAAACCGCAATCAGAGATTCCGGTAAAGCACTGCCCATTACGATTTCCTTGGTTTGTAGCGCCGCAACCTCATTAACAACATGCTCTTCTTCCGTTAACGTGGTACTTTTCAGCTCGCCTGTGGATAGATCGACATAGGCCAGACCGTAAACGCCGTTATTTTCCACAATAGCGGTCAGATAGTTATTGTCTTTTGCTTCCAGCCCTTTGCTTTCCATGACTGTTCCGGGAGTAACCAGTTGAACCACTTCGCGCTTGACCATCCCTTTAGTAGTTTTTGGGTCTTCTACCTGCTCACAAATCGCCACCTTGTAGCCCATCTCAACCAATGTATCGATGTAGCCTTGCGCCGCATGATGAGGGACACCGCACATCGGAATTGGGTCATCCGCATTTCTGTTTCTGCTTGTCAATGTCAGCTCCAATAACTGTGCTGCCTTCTCTGCATCTTCATAAAACATTTCATAAAAATCGCCTAATCGGTAAAAAAGAAAGGCGTCCGGATATTGCCCTTTTATCGTCAGGTATTGTTCCATCATAGGAGTGTGCTTTGTTTTTTGAGGCAAATCATAGCCCTTCTTTCTCTAATTGATTGTTGATTCCTCGTTGAATCATTGCGGTAATATGCTGTAAAAGATCGTTGGCTTCTGCCAGCTGCTCCCTATATGCAATCACTAGCGGATGCTCATCAAATTGCGCCGTTAATTCATCCGCTCGTTTGATTGCTTCCTTTTCCGCTTCCGGCTTGCCATAATGTGCGAACTGCACGGCATCCTTCTGCGCTTGCTTAATCTCTTCGACAAGCTGTGTCAGTTTCTCGTTATTATTCACGCGCTGCTCAATTTCTTTGTAACGCTGAATGGTTTCGTTTTGGTCCAATAGCTGAAGCAGTTTATCCAGCTCAGCCTCTATGTTTTTATCGTCAATGGAATAGTCCATAGTTCACACCTTCACTCGTTGATTTTCTTTCAAAATATGTATATTTATTTTAACACATTCCTTTTTTTTGCCAAATCCAATTTTGCTAAAATCTAGAAATCCATTTCTTCTTTTGACTACCCGATTAAGCTGCCGGCACTTTCTGGTATACTTATAATAAAACAATTAAAGGAGTGTATTTATGGAAAAGAAAATGACACCAAATCAAAAGAAAAAAGCTTTATTTGGCACCCTTTTCGCTGTATTACTTCTTGCTGTGCTGATTCTGTTCATCATCTTCGGCACTGCCGGCGGAAAACGTTGGCAGAAAAATCTGCAATCCAGTGTCAGTAATGGACTGAAGCGGGAAATTTTGGTTTACAATGCAGATGGCTCAGTGATTTATGAAAAAACAGGGAAATTTGATATCAATTATGGTGACGGCCGCATTGAATATATCGATGCAGATACTGGGTTGAAAACAAACATTTATATTGGCTACAACGCCACTGTTATCGTGAATGAGTTGGAGTAACTCTCATGCTCAAAATAAAAAAGTTGAAGCAGATCGCCTAACGAGTTCCTGCCTCAACTTTTTTATTACTCCTGAAAAGGGCGGTCCTCATTGATTTGAATTAATTGAATGTCTTTGGCATGACCTGTCTGATCATCCAGTTCAATAAAACACGCAGATAAAATACTGCGGCCTTTTTCAACAACTTCAAACCTCTGAGGCAGAGCGGTCCAAAATTTTTCCAACACTGCCTCCCTTTTCATTCCTAATATCCCATCATAGGGTCCTGTCATCCCAACATCCGACAGATACGCCGTTCCTTTTGGTAAAATTCTACGATCATTCGTTTGTACATGAGTATGTGTCCCAATTACCGCACTGACCTTTCCGTCCAAGAACCAGCCCATCGCCTGCTTCTCACTGGTCGTTTCACCGTGAAAATCAACAAAAATCAATGGTGTCCGCTTTCTTGCTTCCTCCACCAGCTGTTCAGCTTTTCTAAACGGATCATCCAAATCCACCATAAATGAACGTGCCTGTAAATTAATCACCGCCAGTTCAAGCTGATTGACCTTGACATAAACGATTCCCTGTCCTGGAGTTCCTTCCGGAAAGTTCGCTGGTCGAACCATCTTTTTCGCATCATCGATAAATTCAAAAATGTCTCTATTATCCCAAGTGTGATTGCCCAGAGTTACGACATCAACACCATCCTGCAAAAACTTCTTATAGATTTTCCCAGTGATCCCTCTGCCGGCTGCAGCATTCTCTCCGTTTACGATTGTTACCTGCGGCTGATACTTCTTTTTCAGCTTTGGTAAGTATTCTGTAATCGTCTCTCTGCCAAGTGAACCTACAACATCTCCAATAAATAATATACGCAAACACTTTTCCTCTTCTCTTTTAATCTTACTGTTTCATTATAGAGCTTTTCACCCCGAATGAAAAGATTTAAAAAGAAAAGAGAAGAAGCAGTTTTCTGCTTCTTCTCTCTGTTTCAATACTTATAGGCTTATTCAGAAATATATGCCCACTTGAAGTCATATTTTGCTCCAGTAGAGTGATAGAACATGTCTTTCACTTTTGGAGAGCGTAGATGCGCTTCTGCTTTTTGGTAAACCGGGATAATACCCATGTCGTCCATAATCAGTTTTTCCGCATCCAGCATATCTTGCCAACGTGCTTCCGGATCATTGGCATTCTTTGTTGACGCACTTTCAATCAGTTTGTCATATTCTTTATTAGAGTAACGTCCACGGTTGTAAGAGTTTCCTGTAACAAATAAATCCAAGAAGCTGCTTGGGTCTGCATAGTCTGCTCCCCATCCACCAACTGCTACTTCAAAATCGCCTTTGCTTGTGCGATCCAAACGTACAGAGAATGGTACAGGGCTGACAGTTACTTTCAAGCCGTCTAAAGTATCACCCAAGGCACCTTGCAAGAACTCAGCCATTTTCTTAGAACCATCTGTATCATCAACTAATAAATCCATATCCAGAGAGTCGATTTTCAGTTCTTTCTTAGCTTTTTCCCAATATTCTTTCGCTTTGTCTGCATCATAAGAAATCGGATTGCCCGCTTCTTCAGCAAAATCTTCGTTTGAGTCCGGGTTGTTTGATAGACCTTTTGGCACAAGTCCTTCCGCAACTGTTGAACCATTTGCCAGAATTTGTGTTACTAAAGATTCGCGATCAATTGCATAAGCCAATGCTTTACGCAAATTGATGTTGTGGTATGGAGAATCTTCATCTCTTTGGTTCATTTCCAAATAGAAAGTAGATGCATCTTCAAGAACAAGATAATCCGGATCATCTTTCATTTGCAGAGCCAATTCACCAGTCAACGGTGTATCATCCGTTTGACCATCTTGGTACAGATTCAGAGATGTTGGTGCTTCTTTTACTACATCAATAACAACTTTATCTAATTTTACTGTATCTTTATCCCAGTAAGTATCATTTTTCGTATAAGACCATGCTGTGTCAGTTCCCGGTCCATCAAAATCTGTCAATGTGAATGGGCCATTATAAACAGCATTATCGCTTGTTGTTGTATAATCTTTGCCATATTTTTCAACAATATCCTGACGTTGTGGTAAGAATGAAGGGAATGCCAGCAAGTAATCAAAATAAGGTGTTACTTTTTCCAAAGTAATTTCCAATTCGTAATCACTAACAGCCTTGATTCCTAGCTCTTCTTTATCCATTTCACCCGCTGCAATTTTTTCAGCGTTTTTTACAGGTGCAAACATGTATGAGTATTCTGACGCTGTATCAGGATCAACCGTACGTTGCCATCCGTAGACATAGTCAGCAGCCGTTACAGGTTCACCATCTGACCAAACCGCATCTTCTCTCAGTTTGATTTTATAAGTCAGACTATCTTCACTGACTTCCGCCATTTCAGAAGCACCTGCCGGTTGTGGATGGTTGTCCTTATCCATACGGTAGATACCTTCATATACATTGTTTAGCGCAACAAAACTCACTTCATCCGTTGCTAAAGATGGATCCGCACTTGGCATTTCCTGTCTTTCAATGTATTTTAATACTTGTTCTCCACTTGCAGACCCACCTGATCCGCTATCACTGTCAGATGTGCTGCCCCCAGTTGTTGTTCCGCACGCAGCTAAAACTACTGCACAAGCGGTTGTAACAAGCCCTAGAGCTGCTTTTTTCTTGATCCCCATTAGAAAACCTCCTATATATAATTAGACCTATTAGAAATATATCAAAGAAATACTAATATCGCAATGATATACACCTCCACTACTTTAAGCAAACAGTAAGTTTTCAGGGAGAATAAGATGAGAAATTTCCTATGTAGTTTATAGCTGGATACTCTTATTATTTTTTATCTTTTTCAGCCCTTCTGAGTTATTTACTCTACCATCCGATTAGAAAAGCTGAACGAGTTAGTAAAGCTAGACAATTTCCCGATGATTCCTTCCCACTCACTTGCCTCACTAGAGTTACATCTTTAAAAAATTTATATCCCCTTTACTTACAAAAAAAACGCAGGACAACCTCCTTTACAGGCTGCTCTGCGCTCAACTACTTCGTTTATGCCATGAAATCCAACACGTTTGTTACAGTACGTGCATCTGCATCTGTCCCATTGAAAATGTTCCAGTTCAGAAGATTTGTATTTTGGATGTTAGTTCCCATAAAGCGATAGTTCGCACCAACGGCTCTAGGAATGTGTACACCAGTGTTATTGATGAATGCACCTAAATCAATTTGCACATCCACGTGAATTCTTGTTTCAACGATATATGAAAATTTTGGATTTTTAAAAATAACTGTATTGTTCTCAATCGCGATATCCTGTTGCATATACTCATATCTCTTCAATGTGATTCCGGTAGCTTTCTGTCTGTAAAGACCTGTGATTGCCTGTTTGAACTCAGGCATTGCACTGATTGATGCAAACTCATCCGGCAATTTCACTGTGTAATACGTTTGGTCCGCGATACCAACACCGAAACCATACTGCGCATAGTATTCCAAATTCAATACACCACGTGCATTTGCAGGTCCGTAGTAGCCAACACCCCATTGCTGTGTATCACCAGTCAAATTCAATACACCACGTTCATAAACAGAGATTCCCCGTGTAGATTTCTCTGCCGCCTCTGCTTCTGCTCCGAAAGTTCCGACAAACATAAATAGCGCGCCTAGTAATGCCAAAGCTTTCCAGATGATACTTGTTTTCGTTACACTTTTAATCATTCTATCTCTCCTTAAAAATTCTTTTTGTAAGATATTAATTATCTCTTACTATTTAATCTTAACAAATAATACATTTTATATCAATAGATATATATTGTTTACTTTTAGAATTTTATACACAACAAAAAAACTGTCTTTCATCTATTTCGATGAAAGACAGTTTTTTCTATTTCGCGTAATCTACTGCTCTGGTTTCCCGAACAACAGTTACTTTGATGTGACCTGGATAATCCAAATCATCTTCAATTTTCTTACGAATATCACGCACTAAGCGAACCGCTTCTAAATCAGAAACTTCTTCCGGTTTCACCATTACACGAATCTCGCGCCCAGCCTGTACAGCAAAGCTTGATTCTACTCCGGCAAAACCATTAGAGATATTTTCAAGGTTCTCTAAACGACGGATGTAATTTTCCAGAGATTCACTACGAGCACCCGGTCTTGCTGCAGATAGAGCATCTGCGGCTGCAACCAGCACAGAAATAACGGATGTCGCTTCAATATCACCATGGTGAGAAGCAATTGCGTTAATCACTGTAGCATTTTCCTTATACTTCGCAGCTAGTTCTGCACCAATCTCCACGTGGGAGCCTTCAATCTCATGATCCAAAGCTTTCCCTATGTCATGAAGCAGTCCTGCACGTTTTGCCAGTTGAACATCTTCTCCCAGCTCGGCAGCTAGCACACCTGTCAGTTTAGCAACTTCAATTGAGTGATTCAATACATTCTGACCATAGCTGGTACGGAAACGCAACCGACCTAGAATTTTGATTAAATCCGGATGTAACGTATGGGCACCGACTTCAAAGGCTGCCTGCTCCCCATATTCGCGAATCCGTTCATCCATTTCCTTACGAGATTTCTCTACAGTCTCTTCAATGCGAGCCGGATGGATACGTCCGTCCTGAATCAAGCGCTCAAGAGTCATGCGTGCGATTTCTCTTCGAATTGGATCAAAGCCGGAAAGTACGACCGCTTCCGGTGTATCATCAATAATCAAATCAATCCCTGTCAAAGTTTCCAGTGTTCGAATATTACGACCTTCACGACCGATGATTCGACCCTTCATTTCATCATTTGGTAAGCTGACAACAGAAACGGTTGTTTCTGATATTGAGTCTGCTGCACAACGTTGAATTGCCAGAGAAAGCAGGTTTTTCGCCTTACGATCTGCCTCTTCTTTTGCTCGCTGCTCTGATTCCTTAACCAGCACAGCCAGTTCATGGTTCAATTCTTGTTCTGTTGATTTCATAATGATGTCTTTGGCTTCGTCTTTAGATAGGGATGCAACGCGTTCAATTTCCTGCTGCTGCTTCTCTACCAGTTGTTCTACTTCTTTTTCCCGCTCATCAATTAATTGCCGCTTTGCGACCAGTTTTTCTTCTTTGTCTTCCAGTGAGCTTTCACGTTTTTCGAGAACATCATCTTTACGATCCAATGTCTGTTCTCTTTGCAAAAGACGATTTTCTTGTGTTTTTAACTCTAGTTTACTCTCTTTCAACTCACTTTCAACCTCTGAACGATACTTCTGGTTTTCTTCCTTGGCTTCAAGCAAAAATTCTTTTTTCAGAGTCTCTGCTTCTTTGCGGGCATCTTCAATAATACCGACAGCGGAGTTTTTTGCTCCATCCACTGCCTTTTCATGACGGGATTTTGCAATTAAAAACCCTCCTCCAAGACCGACAATTAATGCGACGATAGCAAGGGGAATTAATAAACCCATTGTTTCCACCTCCATACTATCTATTCACTTCAATATTCATGTAGTTTTATTGACAAAAAGTGATTGTCATTATCAATACATCAATGGTGCATGCACAGAAAATGCACACAACTTTATTCTAATTGTTGTCTATCAGTGTGTCAACTTAAAATAGCTAATATAATCAACACCACAGCCTATTTGAAACACCTGTTCTTATCCTAAAAATGACAAATGTTGATACTAAATGGTTTTATGCTCCAATCAACTAAAAAAAAGGAAAAAAATCCTATTTGAAATCAAATTTTTTTACAGCTTTTTAAAACACTTCTTCTTAATCAACAGTCAAACGAAGTATCCAACTTTTTAGATAGAAGAGATGGCGCTGTTTATTCGATACTATTTGAGCCAATACATTACAGGTTGACCACTTCTTTATTTGTATCAATCATTTGGGGCAACGATAATTCTCAGGCATAGCAATTGAATGTCTTTCAGCTATCCCAGCTTTTACCACCTCTGCTGAAATGCTGATAATTGTTTCATTTTGGAGAAAGGCTATATAATTAAGGCAACAAAGTTATTACGATTTTATCAGCACTTGTACTATTCGACGGCTTCTAACCTGTTACATGAGCCGCGTGTGATTGGAGGAATTATATTGACACGTCTTCAAAAATCGCTTCGTTTACTTCCTTTTCTAGGACTATTTATTCTTTTTGGTTTGGTTCTTTATGGATTGCACCTGGGAATTTTCAAGTCTCCGGTATTATTAAAGAACTTCATTCATCAATTCGGTCAATGGGCAATCATTGTTTTTATCCTTCTTCAGATTGTTCAAGTAATCATTCCTATATTGCCCGGAGGTATCTCTTCAGTAGCGGGAATGCTGATGTTTGGTAATATCTATGGACTTCTTTATAGCTACATCGGGCTGGTAATTGGTGAGATTCTAGCCTTTCTACTTGTTAGACATTATGGAAAAGGGTTTGTTAAAGCGATTCTAACACCAAAAAAATATGAGGAATTCACAGATTTAGTCAATGCCAATGATGATAGAAAAATTCAACGACTACTGATTTGGACGCTGCTCATTCCTTTTGCCCCAGATGATATCGTCTGTCTCGTTGCGGGAATGACAGACATCTCCTTAAAAAAATTCTTAAGAATCATCTTGCTGTTGAAGCCTTGGTCTATCGGCGTGTACAGCTATATCATGGTGTATCTATTTGAACATCATCCATTTTAACCATGCATCCAACATCGTTTGGTGCCATGAAAAACATTGTTAATTAAAGAAAGGAAACGAGCGATGAAAAGGCAGCTTATTCTTAATAGTTTATTCAGAGTCTTGCGTTTTATTTTTATTATTATTATCGGCTATCTAATTTACAAAGCTCTGCTTGAAGAGGTTCTGACAAAGAAAATCCACATACTTGCTTATATTATTTTGTGGTTGTTCAGCTCTTATCTTGTCTTGCCTTTAATCAATAAAGTAATGACCAACCATTATTTACCTGATTATTTCATTGGACGTTCCAGAACAAACGACGGATTGCTTGGCGATCCCATTAATCTGGCTTTTATCGGTGAAAAAGAGCAGCTCATAAAACTATTTTCAGAAAGTGGTTGGACATTGGCTCAGCCCCTCTCTCTGACCTCCTCGATTCGTATGGTTATATCCAGCGTGTTTGGACATAGCTATCCCGCAGCTCCGGTCAGTTCGTTATTTCTATTTGGTCGCAAACAGGATTTAGCTTTTGAAAAAGAAATAAACCATAATCCAAGAAGGCGGCATCATGTTCGGATTTGGCAAACACCTGATAATTGGTACCTTCCCGGCGGAAAAGAAGCAGATTGGCTGGCAGCTGCTACCTACGATCGAAAAGTTGGATTTTCTGCATTTACAGGACAAATTACCCACAAGATTAATTCAGATATCGATGACGAAAGAGACTTTGTTCTGGATACTTTTAGAATTTCGAAGCTGCCCCTGTCTATCGAAATTGTTGAACATTTTACAACCAGCTATCATGGCTTCAATGGTGGCGGTGATGCTATCTATACTGATGGTGCACTCCCTTTCATCACCATTGAGGTACAGCAAAAGAAGACAAAAAAAGACGCTCAATAAGACATTGTTTCCTTGTCTTATTGAGCGTCTTCTATTGAGTCGATTATACCTTATTCTTCATCTAACGGCAGTTCTTCCTGCCCTTCTGTTTCTTCAACAACGATTGATCCGTCACCGATTCCATAGGCTGCTCTGACTTTCGGAGAAAGCTCAGCAATCATCTCAGGATGCTCAATCATATAGGTCTTAACATTTTCACGCCCTTGACCAATTCGTTCACCATTATAGCTGTACCATGCACCACTTTTTTCCACAAGGTCTTTCTCTACAGCCATATCCAACAGTTCACCCTCTTGGGAAATACCCAGTCCATACATAACATCAACTTCAGCAACCTTGAAAGGCGGCGCTACTTTATTTTTTACAACCTTGATTTTTGTACGGTTTCCGACGATATCCGTTCCTTGTTTCAATTGTTCTGCACGACGTACTTCCAAACGAACAGTTGCGTAGAATTTCAACGCACGTCCTCCTGGTGTTGTTTCCGGATTACCGAACATTACGCCGACTTTTTCACGAATTTGGTTAATAAAGATAGCAATCGTCTTAGTTTTATTGATAGAACCAGATAGTTTACGCAATGCTTGAGACATCAAACGCGCTTGCAAACCAACGTGGCTGGCACCCATTTCTCCATCGATTTCCGCACGCGGAACCAAAGCAGCTACCGAGTCAATAACAACAATGTCAATCGCACCACTTGAAACCAGCGCATCTGCAATTTCCAATCCTTGTTCCCCTGTGTCTGGTTGTGACAACAGCAGTTCATCAATATTTACACCAAGTTTTTGCGCATACTGCGGATCTAAAGCATGCTCTGCATCAATAAAGGCAGCCGTTCCGCCTTGCTTTTGGACTTCCGCAATCGCATGAAGAGCAACAGTCGTCTTACCGGAACTTTCCGGTCCGTATACTTCAATAATTCTTCCACGAGGATATCCGCCAACACCTAAAGCAACATCCAACGCCAAAGAACCACTTGGAATTGTAGACACCTGCTGATCAATTTTTTCACCCAGCTTCATAATTGAGCCTTTACCAAAGTTCTTTTCTATTTTTTTCAACGCAGCATCCAGTGCTACTTTACGATCATCAGCCAATTGATAATCCTCCTTATATATAAACATAGTTTTATTTCCAGTAATCATATCTTACCTGTTTTACAAATAAAAATCAAGAAAAAACGAACAAACATTCGCATTTTATTTTCCCTCTAAAACGGCACGTCGAACAAAATCCAGTCCTTTCATCGCTGCACTGTATCGAACATATTGCCGATCCCTATTAAAATGGCAAAGCTCAGCTCTTGTCGGCTGTCCTTTCTCCGCAAGACCAATCCACACGGTGCCTGGCGGATGCCCCTCCAACGAGTCAGGACCTGCAGCTCCCGTAAAGGAAACTGCCAAATCTGCACCAGTGAGTCTGAGTGTACTCTCAGCCATCGCCAGTGCACATGCTTCACTAACTGTTCCGTGTTCTTCAATCAGGCTTTCCGGAATAGACAGAAGCGCAGTCTTCATTTCCGCAGAATAGGTAACAAAGCCGCCTTTAAGCACCTTAGACGCACCAGAGACATTACCAACCATGCTTTGGAAAAGTCCCGCAGTCAAGCTCTCAGCTGCCGCTAAGGTCTTACCATGGGCCGCCAATAGCTTAACGGTTGTCTCTTCTAAGCTGTTCTCATCTCCATAGCCGTAAAAGAACTCTCCTACAATTGCCAGAATCTGTTCTTCCAATTCCTGCAGCATCGCTTCTCCTTCGACCTGAGAGGTAACCTTGGCTGTAAGACGCAGTGTTACCTCATTGGGCTTGGCGTATGGTGCCAAGGTTGGATTGCTTTGCTGATCAATTAGCTCTTTCAAATCAGTGACTAGCTGAGACTCGCCAATACCATAAAAACGCAGAACCCGTGATATTAACTGCTCTTTTGTCGGAAACAGCTCTTTTAGCAACGGACATACGTGCTGAAAGACCATCGGCTTCAGCTCGCTTGGCGGTCCCGGCAGCAACAAATAACTAGTCTCCCGTTCAGTCACCAAGGTACCCACAGCCAGACCTGTTGGATTCGGAATACTTATTCCTCCATCAATGATTAGTGCTTGTTGCAAGTTATTCGGTGTCATTTTTCGTTGGGAAAAACGGAAAAACTCTTCCAGCTTAGCCAGTCCATCCGAATCTGGAACCAGCTCTTTTTGAAGATGAAGAGCTACGCCATCCTTTGTCAGGTCGTCCTCAGTTGGCCCTAATCCGCCACATAGAACAACTAGATCACTTCTTTGTTCTGCTTCATTCAATATATCCAGTAGGCGTTGAAGATTGTCGCCAACTACTGTATGATAATAAACTTCTATGCCCAAATCTGCCAACTCTTCAGATAAAAATGTTGCATTGGTATTCACTACCTGCCCCAGCAGCAATTCTGTACCAACCGCTATAATCTCTGCCTTCATGTTTTTCCTCTTCTCAATTAATCTACGTAAAAAATTCTACTTTCATTTTAACACACAGAAATTTTGTTACAAATGACCTGCAACTCCAAAATATGTAAAATATCCATCCATTGATTACATCCTGCTTTTCCTCATCAAATTCTACTAACAGTACATGTTTAAATCAAATGAGACGTTTTTTTCATTTAATAAAAAAACATATATACATTTTTGATTAATCTTGTAGCTTTGCCTTTAAAAAACATGTTAGAATAGCGATAACAAGAAATTACATATTTATCAGTTTTGGCGCATAAGGAGGAGAAGTATGAAAAAAGGGATTGCTTTTGTTTTATTGGGCTTGTGCTCTTTCATGATGGCTGCTTGCAGTAACAATGAAAAACCAACAACATCCAACAGTTCGACAACAACAGCCAGCAGTACAACAGTTTCCAGTGAAGCTCCTGCACAACCCCTCATCACTGCACAGGAAGTCGTTCAAAAGTTCAAAGAAGCCGGCTTGGCAGTATATGAAGAGCGAGATATGACGGAAGCAGATTACGGATTGGCACCTATGAAAGCAGCATCGGGTGTTATTTTCGGAGTATTTTACTCAGAATATTCCGCTTCGTATTTAAACGGTCGTGTAACCGCCTATACAAATTTAGCAGATTTACAGGAAGCAAAAGCCTTCTATGACAATTTAACTGCTGAAAATGAACAATACAAATCATGGACCGCAGTTAACGAAACAAAATTGGTCCTACTGCAAATGAACGGCGGCATTGATGAAGTCGCGTTCAGTGAGTTTCAATATGTTTTAGAAAATAACTTGCAATAATACGCAGAACAGAAACTACTATTTTTAAATAATCTGGGCATAGATATAGTACGACAGTTGTGGTTAACAGCGGCCCATCAACGAAGTAAATAAAAAAATCAGACACCTCATACTTGAGTCTAGGTATGAGGTGTCTGATTTTTTCTTATATGTTGTACTTAAAACCGAGCTGACGACTAGTCCTTAGGAGGGTCTTCTGATTTTTTTATCCTCGTTGTGTCAAAATCAAAAGAAAACGGGTCTTCTTCCTTTTGAGAAAATGAAAAAGTAGTGACTAAGGATTCTTGCTTTTGCTTAGTTTTCCCTTCTGCTCCATCCAGTCTTTCGTTTGGCTCGCTTGTTTCTGCGACAGTCGATTCTTTTGGAGCCTCTTGTATTTCTCCAGAAGTTGACTGTTCATCTAAGCGGTTTAATTTCTGAGTACACTCTCCCGCTGGCTCAGCGGATACATTACTCATCCATTGCGGCTCTTCACGATGCTTTTTTCTTAGCCAGAAAATGATTGCTAAGAATAGTAGGACACTGCCGCCGGCAATCCAAAGTCCGAGTCTCATGCCATAAGGGAAATAAACCAGCTCAACAGTATATTTTCCCGCTGCTAATGGAATCGTCAGGAAAGCGTCCTTGAAGGTCGGAATTTCGACCTCTTCTCCATCGACATAGGCCCTCCACCCTTTATCATACGGAATCGTCGTCATTAACACTTGATCTTCTTTTAAATCAACAGAAGCCGAAGCATGGCGTCCATTCACTTCGATGTCTACTCCTTTTTCCTGTATCTTTTCCAATGTAGAAACAAATTTTTCCGTGTCCATCAATGCTGCATCAGGTTTTAAAATGATGACTGATTTCTCCTCATCTCCGGCCTTGGTATAAGTAAAAGTAAGCTTCACCTGAACAGTCTGTGCTTCTTCATGGTATCCTAATGAAATGTATTGTCCAACTCTGCCGAACATCCAAGAGTGAGTGGTACCATTGACCTCCGCTTTCATTATCGGTGCACCTGTTACGCCATCTGTTTGCGCCTGATATATCGTCAAATAGGCTTGCTGCTTTGCAGGAACTTCAACCTCATAAGTGATTTCCATTGGCTCTTCCGGATTAGTTCTGGCATATGTAACAATCTCTACATTATTTCCTTCAACTATCTGAGAATCAAAATCTATATTTTTACTATCAATAACCTCAGCCTCCGTAAAGGCAAACATCGATTCGTTCTCATCCTGACCAGCCAAATGATTAATCAGTTTTGTCTGGTTATCGACCGCTCCCTCCTGATAAATCCAGTCATCTGTCAAAATACCTAATGGTAAAACATACTCGTTCTCATACAACGTATAGTCACCACTTGTTTGAATCGCACGATAACCAAACTTCAATGAGTCCTCTTCTTTAGAAAGGTTATACTTTATTCCCAACAAGCTATCCATTAGCAAGGTATTATTGGCATACAAAACATTCAAGTTTGTTCCTTTCGAGCGGAAGCCCAGCTGATCAAGGTATTGAGAGGAATGACGGTTTCGAATCGAAGAAAACATCGATACGCCACTATAACCAAATAGGAAGGAATCATTCATCGTGATAGGAGTCAAGTTTTCCATTCGATAAAAACTGTCTGGTGTTTCCTCCTTTGTATAATCAACCAGTGTCTCAATATCATTGTACACATTGGTCACACCAATATAGTTCGGATAGGTCCAATCATGAAGGATACCGACTACCAAGCCTGTCGTGTTCGCCCATAGTTCAACAACAACAACTCCCACCATTAATAGACTGCTGATTTTCGGCAGCTTCTCTTTCTGCTTCAGCCAGAAGAGACCCAGCAGACTGAATAGGGAACCCGTACTCCATAAAAGGCTGCTAATATAAAAATATTTGTAATTATCCTCATTAAAGTTTGTGTAAATTTTTACACCTAGAAAAATGGCAAATAGAGTCACTATGACACGCATGATTTTAGAAAAGTCTTCTTTTGAATATTTTTCCCAACCATAACCTGCCAGCATCAGCACCATAAAAGAGAAGGTAAAGCTGTAGCGAAACAGAAACATATTCGGCGCATGCAACCCTTGCCACAGCAAATCTAACGCTTCAATATTGAAGCTGATAAAAATGAACCCTAAAACACTCCCATAGGCCAGCTTCATTCGCTTCGTAATTTTTTTTGTCAGGAAAAAGAAAATACAGAATACCAACGCGAGTGTTCCTGCATAGATAAACGGCACCGTATCGTATTTCGTAGAGTCATACACCCCAACCATATTTTTAATAAAAATACTGAGCGGTGCCGCTGTTTTAGTAAATAAGCGGGTAATTTCGGTCAAGCTTTCCCCATTACTGGTAATATCCAAAACTGTTGGGATAATAATCGGCATAGAAGCGCCACCCGCCGCGAAAGATGTTCCTAAATACAGCAAAACACTTCGTTTATATATGCTTGGTCCAGTAGCAAAACGAGCCAAAAAATAGAGAAACGAGAATACACCAATCATAAAAGCAATGTAAAAATTAGATATAAACAATAGGAAGTAAAACACAAACAGCACGACTGGTTTCTTCTGATCCATCAAACGATTAACGCCCAATATAACCAAAGGCAAATACATTAACCCATCAAACCACATCGTGATTTCCGAATAAGCGACTGCAAAGCTCATCAAGGCATAACTAATCGCCAAGATTAAATGCTGCCATCGGTTGATTTTAAAGGTCTGTGAAGCATACACCCAAAAACCCAGCCCTAAACAGCCAAATTTTAATAGCGTGAGATAATACATAAAGTAATCCATATGAATATTTTCAAATAACAAAGCCAGTGGTGTAAATAGGCTATTTAAGTAATACGACATAAAAGCTACATTATTCAGTCCAAGTGACGCATACCAGTTGAACAACAAGCTTTCACCATTCCGAATTAAATTGTTAAAGCCTCCGAAAAACATCGAATATTGTGAATACGCATCTGATGCCAGAATTGACCGGTGCCCCTCAATAGGAAGTACGTCGACCTTATAATAGGCAAGCGCCATGATTACAACCGGAATCAAAAAGCTGAGCAAGCCAAATAGTATACCCTTTTGTTTGATAAACTTGATAATTTTTGATTTCATTCTTCTTTCTCCATTTACTTAATGATTAATGTACGACACCAAATTTATTGAAAGGGTACATTCGAAACGATACAACCCCTTCTATTTGGTTTTTTTCAACAAATGAAAAGGCTCGACTATCTGTTGAATGACGACGATTATCGCCAACAACAAAATAAGAATCTTTCGGAATCTTATTCTTACCAAGCAGTTGATTGACTGCTTCATCGGTTAAATAAAACGATATTGTACTATCCGGCAAATTACTGGAATACAATAAATCTGCTGTATCTGCAAATTCTGCACCGGCAGAAAACAGATATAGCCTTTTTCCTTGAATATAGAACGCATCGCCCGGCATACCCACTACTCGTTTTACATAGTTTCCTTTTGGATCATCCTCCGGAATAAAAGTGATAATGTCATAACGACTCGGACTATCTGTTTTCCGAATGACGATACGTTCCTTATCCGCCAATGCCGGTACCATCGACTCTCCGGAAACTTGATGAACAGTAAAGGTTGTAAAACACCAAATACTTGCACACACTATCACAAATAGGAGGAACCCTTCACGATATGCCCGCAGTTTTTGCCAAAACGACGGAAATGGACACTTAATTGGCAGTTGATTCAGTACCCGTGACAGCTTGCCAGTTTTCTTTTTCACAGTCCTTTTTGTAGAAGGTCGCCGCTTCCTTTTTTTCTGCCCTTTACTCCCAGTAGGCCTTTTTCTTTTATTCTTTATCGTTTGTTTTTTTTTCGCTTCCACTTTGTCCTCATCCTAAAATTTGTCATATGTATCTCAGAGAAATTGCTCACCGCATTGTAAATTGGGAAAAGTACTGACCATCTGACACATTTCACTATATTATCAAGAATATCCGCTCTCTAATGTCAAAAAATCAACTCCACTGTCCCTATAATCTCCTCTTCCGAGACGAGCCCGTATTCCCGACTATCTACAGAAAACACTCGATTATCTCCTAAAACCAGATAATATCCTTGAGGGATTACACCATTTTCCGTTCCCTGTATCTCTTCAAGTGACAAGTTCTCTGTTAATGTATAGCCTCCCTCTTGAGCAGCCAAAAGCTGGTTACCTAAAAAACGTTCTACCTTCTCTTCGCCATTAATGTACAAGCATTCATCCTTATACTCCACACGCTCACCGGGAAGACCAATCACTCGACGAATCGTCTTTATACCATCGTTGCGTTGCGGAACCTTGAAATAGACTAAAGAGAACCGTTTGACTTTCCCCTGTTGATAAACCATTGTACGTACCCCATCCTGCAAGGTAGGGCTCATTGCATATCCTCCTGCTTCAGGAAAGACAACAAAAAAACGAAAAATCGGAATCAAGAGAAGGCCAAATAGAAACAAGACAAGCGTTAGCTCTACAAGAACATTCTTGAAAGATTGCCAACGCTTTTTATCATTCCTTTTCCTTGTTTGCTTATTACCTCTACTGTATCCGAAAGCAGTTTTACGCTGTTTTTTTCGCTGAGCAGACTGCTTCACCATTTTAGAAACAGTTTTTTCTTTCCTATTTTTAGAGGTATTTTGAAGGGATCTCTTTCTTGCTGTTGTCTGCTTTTTTTGTACCATTTGCCCAACAACCCCTCTTAATTATCTTGTTTTAAGGAAGATTCATCGATGCGAAAATGCTCCAAAACATTTTTTTGATGTGCTTTCGTCTTCTCAATATCTCCCATGTACTCTTCAATGGATTCCGGATTCTGAATACTTTCCTCCGTTACTGAAGTCAAGACTAATCCAAGTTCCTTCATCGATTGATACAATCGTTTTAGTAACAGGTACCCGTCCTTCGACAGGCGTCCATCAGGTGTCGTCGCACCATAGCTTGCCAGACGTGCGGAAAGATCGTAAACCGTCCCCTGAACCCGTTTAGGACTATCTGTTGTTGCGGCTTCATTTAATTGCTCTTCAATTGTTGTCATCAGAAAATATCCTTGTACCAATGCTTCCTTATCTTTATCAGCCAGGTTGGTCATTTGATAATACTTCAGATAATAGCCACCGCCGCCGCAAAGTCCACCTAGAAGTAAAAAGAATAGGAACAGCTTGACGGCTCCTTTCTTCTTTTTTTCCATTTTCTTGACCTGGCCTGCCCATTTTCTTCGATTTTTCTTTTTTTTCGGACGCTTCCTTTTTAGCACGGACAGCTTACGAGAGGTAAAGAAAAAACGAATCAGATACGCAAGGAAGAGCACGAGGAAAATCACTGTTGCCGCAATCAGACCGATTAGCAGCCAATCCAGCATTTCCAACCCCATAATCATTTCTCCTTTCCTCTGTATCGGCCTAATTTATTTTTTCTTCTCAGGTTTCTTTTTATTTTTTTTCCGTTTGGCCTTCTTGTTTCCGCCTTTTTTCTTTCTGATGAAATGAATAATTAAGAAAATCACCAGAAGAACGCCTAATACACCACCGGCAATCATCGCTATCAGCTGCCAGTTCAGACCTGGGTCCTGTACTAATGACAAATCCTGTGCGTTAAATTTTTCTGCTTCTTCATCTGTTACTGTGAATGCTTCATCCCATTGCCAGCTGCCGCCTTTACCACTCTTCACAGAAATTTTTGCACGATAATCTCCGGGCACCATTGCTTCACCATTCAGCTCCACCGGAAAATTAATCATTGAATTTGGTGCCATTCGCATCTGCGATTTCTTCGTATCATAAAGAACCGCCTCGCTGCCTTCTTTGGTAATTTGCACCTCTACTGTCATATCATCTACGTAGATTGGTTGAATATTAGAAAAGTTAACCATAAAAGCATTTCGATAATTTGATGTTGCCGGATATACTTGGTTAAACCCTAACTCTTCAGAAATATTCTCAATATCCGTTGGATCTTGTTGACTCAGGAGCATCCCAACCATATAAGCAATCTTATTCACAACCATTGTTTCAGATTCTGCTTCCTGCCCTTTACGTAAAAGACGAATTCCTCCGGAAATATAGCCTTCAAAAGAGGTTTCCGGCATTTTGATTGTGATGTCCAACATCTTTTCCTCACCAGGCGCAAGTACCACTTCTTCCGGCGCTGAAACAACCTCTGTAAACGGAAACTTCAATGACGCATCATTTTCAATCTTATTCGGACCATATTCAATAACGCCGCCGCCATTGGTTACGGCTCCATTCAAGGCAACTTCAATAGCTACCTCTACTGCGCTCGGGTTAGTTAGACGAATCTGAACTGTCTGCTCCTGACCTGGAGCCAGCTTCAGATTATAATAACCAACAGAAGGGTCTACTTGATTTTCAGGCTTAATAACTTCATAGCTGAATGTTGCACCCTCTACTTGAGCTTCTTCTGCCGCTGTTCCTGTCTCCTCTCCATAGCTGATTATTGGAGAAGCTATAAATAAACTAATTATGTATAAAATAACTAAAATGGATTTATATATTTTCTTCACTTTGCTTTTCCTCTCTTCACTTTAAGCAAGAAATCACCGAAACCGGTGATTTCTTGACTCATAAGACCTATTCGACAATTAGATAGTATCTGAAAGTGTCCAAGTGATCTCTGCAGTGTATGTTCCTTTAACAATTTTAGTGTTAGCAGGCACGCTTAAAGTAACCGCATCAGTTGTTCCATCAGCAGTAATTTCGCTATACTCACCAAACATAAGATCGAACAATCCGAAACCTTTTCCGTTTTCATTTTGAATAAGAACGTCTACTGAATCTCCTTCAGGATTCAATGAGAACACTCCACCGCTTTGAACTACAGCTTGGCTTGGTAAAGTCTGCTGGTTCGTAGTTGTAGTTAGTTTAGTATTTTTGTAGTTCAATGTTCCACCTAATACAGTTGAACCGTTCTTGAACTGACTTGTCATTGCTGCAGAAATTTTGTAGTTGTTTTCTTTTCCATCTTCTGCACGGTAGTCACGGAAACGTACGAAATGAGGCATTTCGAAGTTGCCTGAACCATCTAATTTTTCAGCTGAGTATGCTTTTACAGGCCAAGTTTTTGCTGCTGTATCAGTAGCAACCAAGTTATGCTTGTCAAAATCCATTGACGTGATAACACGTAGTTGTAATTCCTCTGTTCCAGGGATTACATCTGGTTCAGTAAGAGTGATGTATGGCTCAGTTGTATCTGGTGGCAAGCTAAGTTCATTTGGATCGTTTGAGTCAATTGACTGTGTAAACTCAATTTTCCCTGTTCCTTTTTCATCTTGTGTGTAAGCTTTTGTTTCTGATGCTACTGCTAGGCCAAGACCTAAAGCAGCCAGCAAAGCTGCTGAAGCGAATTTGTAACTTGATTTCATGTGTGTTTCCTCCTAAATTTCTTTTTGTTTTATTTATGGCAACTCGGACAGTGTCCAAGTTATCACCGTTTTATAAGTGGTTCCGGGTTGTTTCTCTGCTCTCCCCGGAATGTTTAAACCGATAGCAGAGTTCAAGTAAATCGGTTTGTCCCCAAAAGTACTGTCAGGAACCGGATTCCCATTGGCATCAAGTAATGGAGTCAATGTGTCCTGCTGCCCGGCAGAATTAGCTGCCGAAGCACCGAAATTAATCGCCCAGGTGCCCCCACCTGTACCAGTTGCTGCAGTTGCAAGAATCTGTGATTCCCCAACGCTCATAGTAATAACGTCCTTTTTAACCGTAGGTGCCGTCGCAGAGTCACTCATAGAGCTTGTCCAAGAATGGTCCAAAGAAATGATTGCGCCATCCAAGGTACGTCCATTTTCGTTTTCAAACTGCGCTTCCTGTTTGATAGACAGCTCCCAGCCAGATTCCTCCGCTCGGTAGTCCGATACCTGAACAAAGTTTCCTCTTGCACTGGTATCATCCTTAAACAGCTGTGCATAGGCTGAATAAACAGTGTCTTCATTGACAGCTTTATTTGTTCCAAAACGGAACTGCGGAACGAAATCAATCCTCAATGGTCCTTCAGTTTTTGGTGAATCTCCCGGATCAACAACTGTTCCCGGATTTTCTGGATCGTAAACCTGTTGTTTATCCTCTACTTCGAACTCAATCGTACCTGTTGCCGAACCTGATGTAGCTTCTGCTTCGACAGCTGCATAAACAGCTCCGAATAGAATACAGCCGCATGCAATCGATGAGAGTAGTGTCCATGTTTTCATTAATGCACATCCCCCTCTTCATGTTCTTCATCCTTTTTCCGTTTCCAGAAAAAGAGAATCAGAGCAAGCGCCACAATCCCTGCACCACCAAAGGTCAGACCCTTTTTCACAATTTCACCTGTTGACGGATACGTTCCGCCGGGCTTTGTCGTGCCACCTGGCGGCTTTTCAGTCGGCGTAGTGGTGGGTTCTGTAGTAATCGGTGTCGTTGAGTCGATAGTGGCTTCCGATTCAAATGTGATTGCCCCATTCGTCTGTACACTCGTAGACTTTTCTGAATCTTTCTCACTTGTTGCAAAAGCAGTCAGTGGCGTTAATGAAAGAAGGGAGAGTACTACAAGCAAGCTTAAAACTAATTTATTTTTCCGCATGTCTTTTTCCTCTCCTATCGTGTATCACTAAGTACCCATAAAATTGTTGCTTGATATTCTCCAAGTCCTTTTACGGAGCCTGCAGGAACTTCCAACTTAAAACCGGTATTACCTGAACGCCATTCATCTGAGATGTTGTACGTATCTGTACTTTGAGAACGATCAACAATTTCCTGTGCCTGTGAGCCTAAAATGAGTTCACTACTCGGATCATCGTTGACTTTCCGATAGCGAATTGCATTTTGAATAACGGTGCCGGTACCTGATTGTCTGGTTAATGGTGAATCCAGCTCAGCAGTCAAATACCACTCCGTACGCTGGTAACGATTATCCCAAATGATAAAATCCTGATCATAAACTGGTGTATCTACTCGAATATCTTTACCCACAACATTCTCTACACCAAAATTAATTACTTTTGGTGCTTGATAAATAGCAAGAGTCCCATCGAATACATACGTTACAATTGTGCCGGCATCTGTTACCAGGACGGCTTTTTCATCACTTGGACGCTGATAGATTTGATAGCGTTTATCCTCAACATCACTAATTGCTGTAAGGACTGCTGCTCCTTGTACAGGATCCGTTAAATCAATTGTCTGTCCGGAAGAAAATCCATTAATCGTTACAGGCGTCAATAATTCGTCGCCGTTACGATCAATAAATTTAACAATCACAGCATCGTCATAGACAATAATTTCCAATGGGATACTGTCAGTATTTCCAGCTTCATCAGTTAAATCGATATAAATTGTCTTTGTACCTGTTGTCGCAAAGATATCTGCCATATTCTGTCCTGCAGTTAATACAGCCGTTACATCAGCCGCATCGGAAACATTATCTGAAACTGAATCAAACAAGTCTTTCAACCCATCTGAATCAAGCCCGGTAATTAATTCCGGTTTTCCTACAGGGAATCTCGGAGTATCTGTCTTTTCAACAGCTGTCGGTGGTGTTTTATCATTGAAGATTACCTTGATTGTTGTTTCTGCCACACTGCCATCTGCTCCAGTGACTTTCAAAGTGATTGAATATTCAGTCTCTTCGTCTTGTCCAACTGAAGAATAATTGATTGCCAGTTTTGCAGCATCTGAGGTTACATCAACAATGGAACCGGCACTATTCACTTCAATCGCGTTAACTAAGCCGTTATTAATGATAAAGTCGCGGATTGTCCCATTCGTTACCGCGTCATTCCAATCACTGCGGTCAACACGCATGTCAGAGCCTTTTACAGCGACAGAGCCATTGACTTCACCATCATAAACATAAATTGGAACAGCAACTGTTGCCGCATTTCCAGCTTCATCCTTAAGAATCACATCAAAGCTCTTAGTTGATGAATTGCCGGTATCAGCAGTTGCCACTAATGCATCAAAATCTTGACCCGGAGCAAAGCTGATAGTGATATTCGCCTTCTCAGTCACATCGTCACCATAAGCCGATAAGAATTTTGTCAAATCTGTCTCACCGGTAATATAAGCAGCGTCGCCTTTAGGAACCAGAGTAAGCTTCCCTGTCCCTGTTGGAGGAACATCGTCGGTAACAGTCACATTGATTTTCACTGTTAAGCCTTCAGCAGTTACACCTAAAACAACCTCATAGATTCCTGCACCACTATTCGTAGTTAATGTACCCAAGTTTGTTACAGCGACCTGATTCGTCAAGTCTGTATAGGCTTGACCGTCCAGTTTATATGCTGACTTATTGCTGTTATCCAAGATATACTGTCTCAATGCTGCTTCATCAGTTAATCCTCGAAGCGTTGTTGCCGGAACAGTGATATCATCTGCTGTAATATCCTTATCTGCCGCTAAAACATGAAGCGTTGCTTCCCACGGTGTACTAGGATCATTACTATTTGGTGCTGCGTTTCCATCTGCATCTACTGCTTGGTCTGCAACATCCAGACTCACAGTGTAGTCACCTACCGTTGTTACCCAGTTGTCAATCGTAGCCTGAGGGGTTGCACCATTATATGTCGCGTCCCAAATAGCAGGTGTTACCCCTTTATCCGTCACACTTGATACAAAATCAGAAGCAGCCGGTGCCGCTCCATTGACTATTACGTAGATATCTTTCGTTACGACCTCTGGTGCAGTTCTATCCAACACGACAGTTGTCGTATCGTTTTCTTTCCCATAGCGCCATGAGTGTACGCGAATGGTATCGCCAACATACAAGGTCACATCACTTGGAAGAGTAAAGACATAGTCCCCATTTGCATCCGCATTGACATGGTAGTTGTAACTAGAATCACTAGCCCAGTCATCAACCTCGTTTGTCAAATTAGCACCGCTGAGTTTCTCCTCTGTCGACGAACCAACACGAGTAATATAGAATGTCACCATCGCCAACGGATTGGTACGTCCTGAGATTTGCTGACCACTTAGAATTGTTTCGTTATCTGAAACTTCGTTTACCTCAACCTCGACATCCGGTATCCATTCATACCACACGGTTGAAATTCTGTGTTCTGTAATTATCCTGAAAAGAGTTTTTTGTCGTTGTTGAAACACTGTTTGCAGTAACTGCTGTTGTATTAGCACCTGAGTAGGTTACCTTTGCGTTATAAATTGGTGTCCAATCAAAGTCTGAATTCTCTTTAGCTGTCGCTTGATTGCCTTTATTCCACGCATAAACCGCTTGAATATCCGCATTAAAGCTACCGTTCATATTGACAATATTTACGTTGTCATTGCCTTGTGCGTCCAAGTCAACTCGGTAAGCATCGGCAAATGTAAATGAACCGCTGGATACAGAGAACATATTTCTCGCCGCAGTACCATCAGCTACTTTCAGATCAAAAATTCCTTTTTTTCCAATCGTAAAAGTTCCTCCGGCCACATTGATAACGTTTGAACTAGCTCCTCCCTGATTTGATAGGGTAAAAGCTGCCTGTCCTAACGCTTCCACATCAAACTTCGAACTGGTTCCTAATTGCATCGCACTACCTATAGAATTATCCATGTCTACTTTCAATAGACCTTCAGACCCTATATTGACTGTACTGTTGGCATCCATTCGAATAGCTGGTTTGCCATTTTGTTCATTCTTCATGCTCAAACCTAAGTGCCCACTCTCAGCAACGTTGATTGTCGCATAGCCCTCCAAGAAAAAGCCTGAATAATAGGTTCCAGTGTTCATATTGCCATCCATGTTGAATTGAAGATTTCCGCCGCTGGCAATAGTAGCAACCGGACGTCTTCCTGCGTTGACTGCTGCTGTTGATGCTGTCAAACGCATACCAGCACGTGTTGTTCCTGCTGTATTCATTAACAGGTCTGCATTTTCTCCAACGTATAGCTGACCACCATTTTGAATGTTGATTCCCGCATACATAACCCCTGAAGTACCGGCATTATAACTATACGATTCACCAGAATTCCCTTTTGAAGTCATCGTCACATCAGCATTCTCACGAACTGCCGCGTAAGGAATCGCCCGTCCACTACCGTTTGTGCCGTTAGCTACGTTATTACTAAGATAGCCTCCAATCAACAGACCATCTCCATTTTCAATATCGAATGTATTCACGCTATCTTTATCGAAAATAACACGATGCGCTTCTAAACCAGATTGATTTGTATAAGTCGGTCTAGTTACAGTTGCGCTAACACCCGTATTGTTGACATTTTCATAAGACATCGTATAGGAGTTTGTACTCTCCACATGGTTTGTCCCTCTGAAAATCAATGTAGATGTCCACGAAGCCGTCAGCTGTGAACCGATATAGTTGACATCTTCATAGGTAATTGTATAGAAGTTATAGCTGTTTTCCGGCCCCATAAATGCTCCATACGGATTAGTAGAATACATGGTAATATTCTTTACGTATACATTGTTTGGTGTTTGCCAAGCGGTGGCTGCAGCTTTTTCAGGAAAACCAAACGAACGAGCACCCGAATCCAATTTAAAGCCATTTCCATCAATTACGTAATCTGGACGAGTAGCTGGAGAATTTTGTCTAGCTACGCCAATTGCAAATGATGTACCAATGATATCGTTCATCAAGACAATATAATCAGCATTGTTTTTCTCCGAATATGCAACACCATCTACTGGATCGACACCATCAGCTGCTACAAAACGATCTGCTGTTGCAGTCCCACTTACTACTGCTTTATGCAATTGTGTCCAATTGTATACATGGACTATCGTCGTTGCATTTTCAATCTTTCCCCAATTTGGGTCTGAATCTGATTTGTAAGATACTCCATAATCAAAATCTGTTGAATATGTGCTGGAAGATAACGCAGTAACTGAGCGATCATCGCCAACTAATGGTAAAACAAATGATTCTGAATCTGCTTCCTCATTTTCTGATGAAGCGGGAATATCATTACCATAAAGAGAGTCGTTTGCACGAATTGGACTTACATTTCCCAATAAGAATGAGCCCAATATTCCTACAGTAACTACTGTCGCAAATAAGGATGAAGCAATTTTCTTCTTGCCTTTTTTCATTCTATAATTTCATCTCCTTTCCTTTCTTATTTTTTTGCATATCTAAAGGCAGATATACATCTATTTCAATTCCCCTTAAAAATGAATGGTTGTGGATTAGATTTCATATTGTGTACCCTCCAACATAACCCTTCCACTTTTTCAGAAAATGAAATACCACTCTATACCAATTGCTAGACTTCGCTTAGCATATACCCTTTGGAACGCACCGTTCGAATAAGCATCGGCTCTACACCTGACTTTTCCAATTTACTTCTTAAGTGAAAAACCAGATTCGCCACCTTATACTTATTATTTTTATAAGAGGTTTGCCAGATATGCTCATGAATCTCTTGGTAGGAGACCCCTTTCAAGTAGTTATCACACAGCAGCTGCATCAACTGAAACTCCAGTCTCGTTAATGCAATTTCCTCTGAATTTCCAGAAAATTTAACACTCAGGTTATGCGGGATTAACTCAATCCCACAAGGCTTGTCAACAAACTGCTCAATCATTTCCTCTTTCTTATCTTGCTGGTACCGTTTCAGCGAATTGTTAATCATCAAATTTACCGCTTCCGGCTCATCTTCTTTTGTGAAGGCGCCATCCGCCCCCATTTGAAGATAAATAATTTTTTGAATCGGAGAAGGTTCCTCAGAAAATACCCAGATAAGCGGATTGGACTTTTCCTTAATTTTCATGATTAGTCCGCAGATTTTCCCAATATTTTGATTAGTGTCTTCCTTAAGAAAGACACCATCCAAGTCACTGATTATTGCATCCATATTCTCCGAATCAACCTGAACAAGATTGCATTTAGAATTACTCAAGTTTTCTATGTACGTATGCTCAAATTCATCTGTTGGCTGATTGACACCTATGTTATACATCCTTCATCCTCCTTCTTATGTAGTTACAGCATTAAATTTCCAATTTTTTTATCGATGTTTTATTATTTAGTGAAGCAGATAGACAAGCAAAAACACTTTTCTTGTAATTTAGTATTACAAGAAAAGACCTTGATTTCTCAATGAAATCAAGGTCTTTTTCAATAACTGACGATTTTTATGACGGTGAATAGATTCGTCTCAGCTGTTTTTAAACTGCAACCGATCGATAATTTGCATCGCTTCTTTTCTTTTTTCCCACAATGAATCTGCATAGGTATCTAAGGTCAACTTAACCGATGTATGTCCTAATAATTTACTCAATGAAGAAATATCTACATTATTCTCTATACAGCGTGTCGCAAATGTATGTCTCAGCATATGAAAATGAAAAGATTCCAGCCCCGTCCGCTCAATTAAGCGCTGTAAGCGATAATTTATGACTCTTGGTTCCGCAAAATGCCCATTAATAGAAACCACATATTCTGAATCGCTACTCTTCCTTTTTTCAAGCAGATATTTCTTCAAGCGTTTGGCAAGAGGTATCTTCCGAATAGAACTTTTTGTCTTTGGTGTATCAATTAATACTTTCGTTTGTCTCAAATTATCTGGGTCTGGAATTCTTTGTAGTGTACGGGTCACGTGAATGATTCCATAATCGAAATCAATATCTGACCATCTCAGTCCGCAGATTTCTCCGACTCTCATCCCGGTTGCCAAACCAATAATGACTGCTGAACAGCCCGTTTCTTGAAAGGCCAGCTGTTCCAATTTCTTTTGCTGTTCAATAGACAAAGCATGCACTTCTCTTACTTTATTACGTGAAGAAACCGTCAGCTTACGACAAGGATTCACTGCTAACTGACCCGTTTGAACAGCATAATTAAAACTGCTGCTTAATATGGTAAAAACATTTTGAATCGTATTCTCGGAATATTTTTTTGTCGACAGCTGCTCTAAAAATGCCTGAACATCTTTTTGTTCTACTAAATGAAGCTTTTTATTTCCCAGAAATGGAACAATATGATTTCTCAGTTTCGATTCATAGCTTGTCCATGTGGATTGCTTTACCTGTTCTTTAATTGCCGTATACAACCAATAGTCCAACCATTCAGCGGTTGTACCATCAAATACCTTGAGGTTAGCAGCTGGAAAATGCACCCTCTTTTCTGACAGTTTTTGTCGAACCTCGCTATACTTTCTTCCATATATGTACCCATAAATGATTCGTCCATTTTTATTTCGAGCTTTCTTATATCTTCCCTCCCATCGCCCATCTTTCCTTTTGTAAATGTTTTCTCCTCTTTTAGCCACGTTGCTTCACTCCCATTTGACGTTTCATTTGACGACTTATTTGCATTCTTTAAAAGCAGATTCCTTGAAATAACTTACAATACATCAAAAATAAAATATATTCTCTCATTTTTTTGTTTAATAAATGAAAAATATTAGAAATATTTACCGTTTTTGGTATAGACTATCAAAAAAATATGAATTATAATTTGAATACATCGAAATAATATCAATATTTTCTTTTCTTGTAATACTAAATTACAAGAATCTTATTTTAAACATAAATTTAAATGATAAAATACTCCATTAATTACATAATAAGGCATTTCCTTCGTGTTATAGCTAACAAATATGTATTTTATCTTTTTGGTAAAGTTTTTACTTGATAATAAAAATTCATACGTACAAAGTTAAGAAAAATAATACCTGTGTATTCTTATAGTACGTACTAATATTAAAATGGTATTTTTATAAATATACCCTTTAAGCTCTTTTGATGAAATAGTCAGTGATTCCATTTCATCTCAATAGTTTATTTTTTTACTATTATTTTAAGAATCTTATGTTCCTCTCATATAATCAACTCACGATGTGCAAAAAAAGACCGGATTTCTCCGGTCTTTTTTTACGTACTGTCAGTATTTTCAGTTGTGTTATGGGTAGGTAGTATTATCTTATGAAGCGTTGTTTGTCAGGTTCAGGTCTAATATAATCTCATTTTTTTAAGGTCGTATAGTCACTGACAGTACGGTCGAAAAGAATTCCGCTTTAAACTTTTCATTAAGGCAATAGTAGGTAAACCAAAAAAACAGTATCGAGGGGACATATGTCTCTCTCAATACTGCTTAATCAACAATTATCTATCCCTGTCCGCATTTACTCAATCCCGTTCGGCCTTTTTCAAAAAACCAATCCGAAACAATCATCGTCCTTTGTCCTCTCCTCATTCTGTTTCTCTGCATACGAAATACAGAAAAATAAAAAGAGTGGAAATTTCTAATGAAATTGAGTAAAATAAATACAGGTCAACGCTCGCGTTGGCTGACTAAGGCAACTTGTATTGATAGGTCACACTATCCTTACAGGGCTTTGTTTCATGGTTGCCGCCATGAAGCAAAGTGCCTTTTTTTATTTTGATTTACGCTACTATTACATGCTTTATTTTAAAGAGAATCCGTTTAATAGTCAAGCTAAATTAGCGATAGCATCAATAATTATCAGTAAATATGCGGGGTTTCACGTTCTTTGAAAACCAGTCTTTATGAAATAGATAGACAACTCCTAGCAGAAATCTCCTCGCTTCTATCTTTTCTTTATCCACATAGATTATTTCCCACTATATTTCTCTTCTATCGTTTATATTATAATAAAAGAAACAAAGCTAACCTTGGAGGTCATCTTGTGAAAAGAAAAAGAAAGACATTACCCAAAGATTTTGAAGACATCTGTGCACGTGGACAGCTTAATGAGTTAGAAGCTGTTTATCAACACTGTGATTTAGAAGCTTATACCGGCTATAGCAAAGCTACCGCCTACAGCTGTTTCGGTATCCCTGAAAGCTTCATTGTTTGGCTAAAAGAGCAAGGAGCGGACATTAACGCACAGGATACCTATAAGAAAACAGCACTACATCATCATGCCGTTTATTGGAAATCCAGTATCGGTGCTTTACTGCAAAATGATGCTTCGGTTCTTGTTGTTGACGCCAACGGAAACACGCCCTTGCACGAGGCAGCTAGAGCCGCCAGAACGGCAGCGGTAAAATCGTTGCTCGCTTATCATGCACCAATTGATGGGAAAAATGATGCAGGAATAACCCCTTTAGAGCTCTGTCTAATCCAATGCACAAACGCTAGTTTGACAGAAGCCGCGAAAGTCGTCGAATTATTAGTGGAAGCCGGAGCAGAAAAAAATGAAAAGATGGCTGACCATGTAAAAAAAATCGGTGAAACCTTTGAATTTTACCGCAGCAATTTCAATCCGGAAAGCCTTGAAGAAACAGATGTAGCACTGCAAACATTATACAAACAGTTCAACGTGACGCCAATTTCCAGAAGAAGAGAGCATGATGGTCTCTCTCCCATCTCGGTCAACGCAACAACCTGGCAGAAGCAGCACGGAGAGCTTTGGGAGTTATTAGTACCAGGGAGCGGTCCTTGTCAAACAGTACAAGGCGAAGTCATTCGTATTACCGGAAAAGCGGCAGACGAGATTTTCCGAAACGGCGGCGGTAATTGGGATCGTGACTATAATAAAATGGTTCGTTCGTTGAATGACTATTTTATGGTTGGGAAACCACTTCCTCAAGAACAATTGACAGAAACCAAGCAGCTTACAAAAGCAATCAGTGGCGGTAATGGCGATGAGGAGCTGGGGCGACTCAGTGAATTGGCCGTTCAGTGGGTATTGCTGAATCCTGTGCCGTTTAAATTAGAGACACCTGATTATAAGCGATAAAATAAAGCGTATCACAACCTTCTTTTCAGATATCAAAAGAGTTGTGATACGCTTTAGTGTTCAAGCTTATAAGTAAGATTACTAAGAATCGGGTACTTACTTTTTACCCCTATCCGTCCATTATCAGTTTCCCGAAGTGAACATCATCTATCTGATGCTCCCTTATCCGGTTGAAGCTGCTGCAAACAGTACTCCATCACAAAAATCAAACACATCGCCAGTAAACTTCCGATCAATGCACCGGATAAACGCATTGGAATCAACTCAAGTGGCACAAAATTTGTACCGATGGCCATCAGAAGCAGTACCTGCGGATTCGTAAAGAAATTTGCTACCATATAATTGATTGGCATATAAAATTCCGTCAAAATATTGAGAATAACCAATATTACTGCATTGATTTCCAGCGGCAATCCCAAAGTTACTAAAAGAAAGCCCAGCATGATACCAACAATCCCGCCCACTACTCGACCAACTGTCCGATTCTTGATTCTGTCCATATGTTCTCCGGCCAGTACCGCAGCCGCAGAAATCAAGACCCAATAACCATTGCTCCCCCTTAAAAGATAAGCTATGTATGTCGCAATAAATAAAACCATAGAGAAGTGCAGTGCCTTTACCAGCGTATTCGGATGCTCATACATCGTCAGATAATATTTATCAACAGCAGACAACTGCTGATAGCGTTCTTTCGGTATTTTATGCGGAAGCTTTTCCAGCAATGAAATCAAACAGCCTGAGAATAATGAACCGGCTATTCCATATAACAGGTAGGTGCTATGATGCAAAATTCCAACAAATGAATCTGCCTGAAAATTGAACCCTGTGGCGTAAAGCATAATCACAAAAAAATAATCCGGCTTTGGAATACGAAAAACCTTCGAGGCTACAAAAGCCGCAAAAGATAATATACTAATAATGAACGGTGCACTCCAAGGAATCATCGCCGTTCCAGCTCCCAATATAAACGCCGTCAATAAAGAAAGACCATGAATAGAAATAGCCTTCATGTTATAGGCCAGTGAGCGATGTTGAAACGCTAAATAAGAAAAAGCCCCCATCGTTCCTACTGAACTGATTTTCAGATCGTTCGTTAGGATACCTATCACTAGAGGAACAGCCATCGCCAATCCAGAGCCTAATGGACGCAATATTGTATTTTTATCCTTCATAAATACCCTCCGTTTCTATATTTTATTGTACAGTTTTTTCATTGAAATCTTTGCTAACGCGCGCTCGACGAGAATCAGTTACTGAAAATGATAAAGGAAATTAGTCAAACTCGTGAACAGTATCAAAACGCCTAGTAAGGATAGGAAGAAATACTTATTTTTACAGCTTTACTTTACATAAAAATTGTTCTATCCAAATTTTCGGATAAAGTAAACATCACAATTTCTAACAAAAGACACCGCACAAAGACTGCGCAGCGTCTAGTAACAGACTCTATCTTCCACTCAAATCCTGTTGGTTAATCAAACTCATCAATTCAAAACCGGTGTTCATATCTGAATAAATGGAACAAACAATGAATCGCTCTTTGCCTGCAAACTCCACTACACCATATCTGCCAAAAGCTGCTGGTATGTGATGATGTCCATGAATGGCGCCAATGATGTTATACTGCTCAAATAACTGCTCGATTGCCGATTCTGAACATACATAGGCCTTATTATAGGACTTGCTTCTTGGTGACAGTCTGCTCAACTCATTGAACAACGGCGCATGAGAAACGATGATGGTTGGAATCTCTTTATCTTCACCAAGCTCTTTCTTCAACGACTTCAGAATAAATTTCTGCAGGCTCTTCTTTCGTTGAACCAATGCCACAGGGATGGTCAGACCGATATAGCGAATCCCCTCATGAATGATACTGCTATTATTCAGCACCTGCATCTTAGGAAATCTTTTTTCAACTTCTTCCTTCACAACTTCGTAATAGTCGTGATCGCCAACAGGCAGCAATGGCCACGCGTCATCGGGATTTTCCATAAGCAGCTTAAACCATTCATACTTAGCGAAGGGCTGCCATTTCTCCCACTCTTCATTGCTCGTTTCAAGATTTTTAGGTAAAACTGCAGCTAATTCATGATTTCCTAAAACATAGATACCTTTGATTTTTTCATTGGTGACATCTGAATCTATAATATCTCCAGCCAAAATATTATAGTGTGTATTGCTGAAGGGGAATCTGCCATCAGTAATATGCATATCCGACACGACATTAATTATATTCATATTCTCTGTCGGCAACACATTTTCAAAATACTGCTTCAATTCTTGCGGTTCCACACTATGTGCTACGTAATTCCTACGAACGTCAGAAAGCTCTTTCCCATACGCTGAGCGTAATAGCGGTTGGTTATTCGTAAGCATCGGTTGTGTCGCATGGAGGATTGAACGTTCAATGGTTTGCTTGATTTCTTGAGGCAGCAGATCCAATGCTGGTGCGATATCTGATTCGTAGGTCAGCTGTTTATACATTTCTTCACCTTCCAGAGCTGCCGGTATCGTAGACTCCAACAGCTGGATGTTTTTCCCATCTGTCGTCAATGGTAAGGCCTGTGTAAGCTGTACGACAAAGTTGAGGTATTCCGAAACATAGCCGGCTATTCCTGTTTTTACATTTTCACTAAACAAGAACTTCCCCGCCAGATTAGCTGACAACGGCCCCGTTTCATCATGCTGCAGCAAACGCCCTAAAATTTGAATCTCCAACAAAGGATTTTCCAGAATTGCACGATAGGCTTGTGCGACTTCAGGAGAGTCTTTGCTCACTCGCTTCCCCGTCACCTGAAAAATGCTGAGCACCAAATACTGCTCGATGTTCGGCTTATGCATGTCGATATAACGGCGTACCTCTTCCGGATGAAGCAGATACTGAATCGCTGCCCGTTGAATATAGTTTCTCGCTGTATCATAAGGAATCGCTGAATAGACAATATCACCTCTTGATGAGATGGACATCGAATTGTCCCTCATGTTACAGGTTAATTGGAAATAATCATTTCTAAACAACGTTTTATTCACAGGACGCCGCTTGTTTTCAGGATACAGCTCTAACCTGTCAGCCAATGCTGCTGGTAAACCAGCTTCTGCTTTCATGGATGAAAGTGATTGATTTTCTCTTATTATCAGCTCTTTGCTTTTATCTGATGCCATTCGTACCTCTCACCTCCGAGGATTAATGCTTATTTTGTCGTAGTTTATAAAACTATGTATTTGCTACGCTTATTATAGCATTTCTTTAGTTGGTGGGAGGGGATAAAAGAGGTAAGTGCTTAAAAATTGGGTGGGGGGAATGAATATTAAAAAAGACACCTTCTCGCAATGAGAAAGTGTCCTAAAACCCTTGATATAACAAGGTTTAACGTTTTGAGAACTGTGAAGCTTCACGGGCTTTCTTAAGACCCGGTTCGATTGTTCGGACTTTGAATGAGTTTCAAAAACCTTTAGTGTCAGTGGATACAGCGTGATTCATGTTCAAAAATTTTATTGAATTTCAAATGAAAATATGCGAGCCTAAAAATATTCATAATTTATTCGTCAGAAAGATATTCTTTCCAATTTTCTGGAAATCCATATAACTTCCAATCTATTCCATCCCTATTTTCATTCCTAATTCTTAAAATATTTTCATAGAACGACTGCCAACTGCCTTCTTGCAAAGAAACTTTTCTACAAATAACTAAAACTGAAAATAATGATGAATTACTAATTTTTGTAATTTCTTTTTTTGTTAACTTTGGTTTTATGTTTAACCTTCTATCATACAACCTACTATTATGCCCACACATATTTCGTATAACAGAGAGAACATATAGCCAGTTTTCTAAATATATACTGCTAAAGCCTATTGTTTCTTTGGCTATAATCTTCTTCATATCGGGTTTCAGATTATTATAAAATTTTGATAAATCGCCAAAACTAGACATTTCCAATGCAGTCCATATCGGAAATATCTTTTCATATTTTTGGTTATAGTGCTTTACAAACAACTCGTTTCTTTTAATGGCCCTCTTTACCGATTCCTCAAAAGTTGCTGCCCATCTATCATACCAGTCTTCTTTAACAAAATTTTGTTTATTATAGTGATCAACTGGGCTATAGTGAAATGCAAATGCATGTGAAATAATAGTTCTATAATTAATTTCGATATCTTCTAATAAACCAAATAGAAGCTTTTTTAGTTCTGCATCTGTATCATAAATATTGATAATCTGATTAAAAGATGCTCCATTCTTAAAATTATCTTTACTTTTACAAAGAGTAAGCCAATAACCAGAGAGCCTAAAATAGCCTATACTCTTAAGATATTTTTTAGCTGTGTTCTCATCTTCAATAACCAAATTACGTTTTTTTAACAATTCTATTTGTTCGTCATAAGTAGTAGCAGGCTTATTATAATCAACCATATTAATCTCCTATAAAAAAACGTCCCCGCTTGGGACACATCGTTGAGAGGTGTGCGGGGTTCTATTAACTCAAATATATCTTATAAAATATTATAAGTCAATCGCTTTTAATCAAGAATCAAACTACCGTAACTATCATATCTCTGTATGTCATAAAAAAGTAGTAATTTTCTCTAATATAAATATACCTCAAAATTCTTGTCTAAAACTTCGCATTTAGTTCATTTTAAAGTTACTTCTTATGTATAAAACAATAACTAAAATAGAATACTTTCATATTGTCTACAAACCTATAAATTTCTCCATAATTATCCCCTTCATTCCACTTATTCGTCATATTTAGAACAACTAATTTTCCCAGTAATTATGAATTCTTTTTCCTTTATACTTTGTAAAAAAAAGACACCTCCCAAAGAATGGAAAGTGCCTCGAAACATTTCGGTTGAATGGTACTCGATTTCCTGAGAAATCTCCGTCCCGTACTATATTCGTAATCGAATAAATATCTTGCACGTCAGAATGCACATTCACATTTAATACAATAATTCTATTATTTTATATTCAGCTTCTCCATTAATTTTTTTATAGTTTTCATTATTTTTAATGTCTTCAATTGACCGATATTCCCAATATTTTCGCGCTAAAGTGACTGGAGAGTTATTTTTATCATTCATGCGTAATTCTTTTAGATTAAACGATCCACAATCGTTCATGAGCCTGTTTCTTCCGACATTTTTTAGAGATTTCTTTATCCCTTCATAACTGGTGGACTGACTATATGTTGCATTTAAATCTCCATGTCTCACATAGTATCTAATTTCTCCATTTGAACTTTCTACCGCTCCTGTTGGTTCACTCAATATTTCTGTAACCTCAACAAGACTTTCTTTCAGTACAATGACTTTTGGATTGATGAAGCTTATCTCATAGTGTCCTAATTTATGACCCAATCGACCTCTCCCTATACACTCTAAAACTTCTCCTTCCGATAATCGGTGATCTACATATCCTTTGAATAAAGGAATTAAAGAAGGATTTTTACGCATATATTCAGATTGATGCTCAATGACTTCACCTAAAAATTTTACATAATTCTCTTCACTATGCCATTCCACATTTTTAACTATAACTTTAAACTTAGCTTTCCAATTATCTTTTTCAGCTTTTTTATACCATTGAGTTTTAGAATCCACTTCTTTTCCTCCATAAATATATCATTATTTGTAGCGATTAATTAATAATCTATATCATTAACATCTTGAATAAAAGTTGGCTTTTGCATTTGAGCTAAGAAATCTGAAAGTATATCCACTTGTTCTGACTCATTCATTAATGAACCTGATAATATAATTCGTAATGAGTAACTTCCAGAAGGTTTGTATTGATTTAATTTTTCAATAGCATCTACATTAAACTTATCATATTCTTTACCAATGACACGTTTATAATAGACTATGTCTTTTGTTATTGGTAATTTTAATTCTTTTCTCAACTCTTTAGATATCCCCATCATTAATCCTCTCTAAAAAAACATTTTTAAAAACTTTTAGAACTAAATATATTTTATCAAATGTAGACAATATTTAAAAGGCACTTTTCAGACTAGAAAAGTACCTTTTACTTTTTTCAAATTATTCAATTCAAAGTATAATTAGAAAATGTAACAGTTATATTAAACCATTTATATCTTAACATGTAATTTAATCCCAAGCCTTTTTTCAATTTTCCTTTTGCGATTTTTTATTTGACGCATCATCAGATTCTTTGTCTTCGGAGACAGCTCATCAAATTTTTCTTGTGATCTTTTTGCATATGAAATAAAGTTTCCATACGGCTTTAATTCCGTCCCTAAATCAGTGTATAACAAATATAACTGTTTTCTATAAGGTATTTTCTTCAAATTCTTTTTTCTCTTAATACGATTACCTCTTCTAACTAAATCATATGCATTTCTATAAAATTTATAAGGGCTTTTCCCTCTCATCCTAACACTTTTCCCGTCAAAAACGAAACCTAGATAGTCCACGCGTGAGTCTTCCTGATTCTCTAAATTAACTATTTTAGAACCATCATATTCATACTTAGCTGTCTTTTTTTCCTGCAAAATAATTTTATTTTCTTTCGCTATCCTTCGAACTTCAGACTCTATTTCATTAAATTCACTCAATCCCATGTTAACTATTTGAGCTTTAGGAATCACCAAAATAAAATCATCGGAATAACGATTATATACTCCTCCATATTGATTAGCTATTTTCATTAATTCTAAATCAAAATTGACACTATATATATTGGCAAGTACACCACTAATCGCAGTTCCTTGAGGAATACCAAAAGAATTTTTGTTGTATTGTGCTTTATGTTCTTTTTGATATTTTCTTAATTCATTAATTGATTTGAAATACCTATGTTGCTTATTTCCCCATAATTCCTGATCCTCTCCACAAATCTCGTTAATCTCCACTTTATCATAATAGCCAAATTTAGTAACAGAACGAAAAACATTGTACCAATCTTTACTCAGTTTCCTATTTTCCATCAGTTTAGCATCAGCTAGAACATCAATTAGATTATTTTTCAAAATTCTATGATCAAGCCTATCAAAAAAATCAGTAAAATCTCCAACCAAAACATATGCATTTCCAAAACAAACAATTTTATTGATAATTTCTGCAGAAAAATCTATATTCGACTGTCTAGGCTTGTTATCTCGATAAGCGAGAGAACAGTTATCAATTTTATGTCTACTCGCCCATATATCATAGTCCTTATTTACTAAAATGGAATAATACTTATAAATATAGCCATCTAAATGTCCAGCATACATGATTTTTCTTTTCTTCTCTTTGATAGGACGATTTTCTATTTTAGGATTAGCTTTTCCTGTAAATTTTTCAGACATATCAACATAGTGAAGGAAAGGCAAAAAACTATGAAACATAATCTTTTTAGGATTAGTTACATAGTTTTCAACATTTCTAAAATGTACTCGTCTGTCAAAATGAAGATAACCTTTTATATTAAAATGCTTATCAACAATTTCTCTATCTAGCATTTCTATACCTCACTTTTGAGCGGGAGAAATATCAGGCCTAGCCCCTGATACATATTTCTCCTGCACCGGGACATAATCGCCACACTATTGCCCCATTTTTTATGTGCAGCATGCCAGGGTTACTCAACTCATATGTTATGATATTAATGACTATCCAGATAACTCAAAGAAAGGTGATCTCATGGAAATATATATCCAATTGTTTATCTCCTCACTCAGTTGGTTATTTCGATTAGTAATAACGTTATTAATAATTGAAATAACCCCAATCCAATACTTGCCAAGTTGGCTGATTAAATTGTTAGTAGACAGTTTCAAACATCATATTCCATCAATCTTAAAATTTGTGGACACTTTCATTTTATCACAAAATGAAAATAATTTCATATCAAAATATTTTTTTATTCTCAGACTGTTCAATTCTCTTTTTTCAATCTCATAATCCTCAATATATCATCAATCTTCAAGGCATCCGCTATCCACTCAATATGTTACAGATAGCTTCTCTTTCATTCTATCGTTAGAAATATTACTTAAATTTGATGGTTCTATTCTTTATAATCTAGCTAATTCTCTTAAATTTTTCTGCTAGCAACTCATTTATCAATATCTCGACTTTTGCTTCATGTTTATCTTCAATCATAGTAATTTCCTCCTCCAAACCAAATATTATTATCTATATAAACATAGTGTAATTGGAAAAAGAAACAAGCAATATAACTAAAAAAACTAGGAATCAAACAGACTTCTCAACAATTTTTATTTACCTATGTAGCACAAAAAGGCGAAGTCAATCAACCCTTGCATCCTGATTTGCTAAATAATAAAATAAATCAGTTAGAGAAAAAATATGAGCTTCCTCACATTATTCCTCATGGTTTAAGACATAGCTTTGTTTCTGATTTAGTAGACAATCTAATCATCAAGTCACCGGTTGGGCATGGAGAAACCTCTAACATAATTCGTGATGTTTACGGTCATGCAAATAACCAAACAAAAATCAATACGATTTAATTATTAGAGAATTATGGAAGACAAGAGTAAGAGCTTGGTTACGACTGGCTAAATAGTCGTAACCAAAACAAAAAAAAGACACCTTCCAAAAACTGGAAAGTGTCTTGAAATCTTTCGATTGAATGGCACTCGATTTCCTGAGAAATCTCCGTTCCATACTGTATTCGTAAGCGAATAAATTCGCAACGACTCCAGCAATTAACGCTTAGAGAACTGTGAAGCTTTACGAGCTTTCTTAAGCCCTGGTTGGTCACTCCCTGATTTCACCTAGTTTCAATCCGCATTAGAGTAGAGGAAATTTAGCTCAACTTTGTTGATTTACTATAAACGACTTTAAGCCATATTCATTACGCCGTAACCAAAAATCGTAACCAAATTAGATTATGGTACATCAAAAAAACTACAGCTATAAATATATTTTAATTAGTACTTACTATCATCATTTTACTTTTCTTTTTTATTGACGATTTTACTCACTAAAACTGAAATTGCATCAATAACAGCCTCTTGATCTTCTTCGGGAACTTTCTCTAAATCCTTTAATAAATTTTCAATCCCTTTACTACTAGCAGGAAATTTAAAGTTGAAAAAATTATCTAACGAGATATTTAAAGCATCTAGAATTTGTTCCAAAGTATCTATTTTGAGATTATATTTTTCATTTTCTAATTTGTTTATATACTTAGGTTCTAAACCAGCCTTTTCTGATACAGTTTCTTGGCTAAATCCTAGTTCTTTCCTAAAATACTTTACTCTTTTAGCTATAAAATTTCTAAGGTTACTTTTTTCCATTCCATACACCACCCTTATTCTTTTATCATATAGTGGTTTCCAGAACACTTTAATGGCGTCTAAAGCCACTTTTTATAAAAATAAGTGTTGTTTAAAACACTATCAAATGTTAAAATCGTATTTGTAAATAGTCATAATTCAAGGGAGGAATATATCAATGAAAAAGTTTTTATTTATGTCATTATTTAGCGGAGTCCTATTAACCACAGGATTAACAAGTACAAAAACAGCTTATGCCAATCCATGGACAGCTAATACACCAGACATGTTAAAAATTCAGGACGGACAAACTAGTTATACTATGATCCTTGGAGATACTTTATGGGCGATATCTCAGCGGACTAACCTGACTGTTCAAGCTTTAGCAGATATCAATGGCATTAATTTAAATTTAGGAGAACAATACTTATTGCCAGTAGGACGCACAATTTATTTTGATGGAAATACAGTTATTGTAAAAGAAATAAATGGAAATGTTATAAGCGAAACTGTAGTGAGTGACGAGCAAAAAATTAACCCAAATCAAGATATTGGTGTAACAGTTGATCCGTCAGTTACAACTCCAACCACACCTGTAAGTCCTGTTGTCCCAGATACATCAGTTAAGCCAGCAATACCAACAGAGCCTACAAAACCTGTTGAACCTACTAATCCGATTGATCCAGTAGATCCAACGGAACCAATTAATCCAGCGGAGCCTACTGATCCAGAACCCGAATTACCACAGCCCCCTTATACTGGAACCCAAATTCCAGGTGTTGAGAATGGAATTGTAGGAACTTATTCAGATGAAACTGCGCTAATGGATGCGATGGATGATTACAAGCTAACGAATGATTTACATGGCTCAGATTGGGATTATGTGATTTTAAATAATGGTTATGGATTCTATGCGGTGTGGGTAACCCAATAAGTTAGTACGAATAAAGAAACGTATATAAGTATGTAGATAGTCTATTATTTTCATTCATATTAGGAGGTAATAACATGGTTGACTATAAAGATTGCTTTACAAAAGATGAGTGGTACGAATTAATGACAGCAAAAGAAGTTGCTAATAATTCTCCTGTTGAACTTCGTGTCTCTTCTCCACTCTTTGGAAAAGAAACAACATACTCACTCTTCTTAAATGATATTTCCTTAATAGGCCAAGGATTCACATTATCAGATACCAATTGGCCTCATGCAAAACAAATACTTCAACAGCACTTTAATCTAAAGGAATAAACATATGAAAGATTTAATGACTAAAAAAAAATTGTTTTTACAGGCTACTCCGGTTCTATTCATTTTGTTCTTTTTATTCTACAAAACCATTTTAGGGTTTTTAGTCATGCTTTTCGCATTTTTTATAGTGATACTGCTAGCAGTATTCTTTATTTACATGACAAAAAGATCCATTTACCATAACTTTTTTAGTCCCAAAGCAAAAGAACGAGAACAATTACAGAAAGATGAAATGCAAGTTCGAAAAAAAATAAAACAAGCTACTCAACAGCAACGAGAAATGGAAAAACAAAAACGGAGTGACCGCATATTTAACAAGAGGAATACGTGGGAATAGACATCTTCATAGATGTCTATTTGTTCAGTAACTTTTTAAAGATGATTAATATTTTCTGTATTTAAAAATCCTTTATTCTAGCTGTGTTACCTATAATTATGCGATAAAATGGTTTTTAAAGAGGTGATGGCAATAGATTATTCACAACTATTTTCTGACATTGAATGGCTAAATCTAAAAGATACCAAACAACTGGTTGGTGAAAATCCTGTTAAAATCTTTATTAATACCGAACCATACCACTATATTCTAGAAGTTTACCTATCAGAAATATGCATTTTTGATAAAAAGGTGGATGATATGGTTCATTTAGATGTCCTTAAAAGATTTCTAATATGTCTTTTTAATGTGGAAGAAATGATTGTATAAATTGTTATTTATTCATTTTGAGGAGAACTAACTATTTTCGTGAATAAAATAGTTAATTCTCTTTTTCGTTGCTGTCATGCTATTTGCTAGTGAGAATCAGTTGAACATTATAGCTGATTGATTTTTTTAGTGAGAATTAATTAGACATATCAAATATGAAATCATTGTATTTTACTAAAATCGTGAGAATTATATAGACATTTTAGTATTTATGAAATTAAATTGTGAGAATCATCTGAACATATTAGACATAGAAAATGAGTTTGAATGAGAGAAAATTGAGCACATCACCAAAAAAATTAGTTTATCATCATGATAAACTCCAAGCAATTTCTTCAAAAATAAACAAAAAAACTGCTTAAATAGTACTTTTTTTGTAGAACAGCTATTTATTTAAAAAGTTTATCATGATGATAAACTCCTACTTTTTTCAACTAATATGTGTAGAGTATTCTCACCAAACTATATCACTCAATTTTATGTTTAGAAAATCCATATTCGTTATTTTATATTAAAAATTCAACTCCCCTATTTTTTGAATACAAATATATATACTATGATAAAATTAAGGTTAGAGAGTAATAGAAAGGACTAGTTGATAATGTCATATGCAATAAAAATATATCTTAAAGATGATGTGGTTATGTCTCACAGAATCACTTGGAACGATGAAAATGACCTAGATGTAATTCAGAAAAGCTTAAATGTTGATTCCGCAGATGTTCAATCACTAACTAACTCAATTGATGCTTGGGTTGATGATTTTGGAGCATTAAAAAAAGGGAATTATATCATTGGTTTAAACATCAATAGTCACGATTACCAACTAGTAGGGAAAATTCTATTGTTAGGGTTAGATAGCGACACCGGAAAAACACGTGGTTTATCGAAAAAAGAAATAGAGTGGATCAATCACAATATCCAAATTTGGCAAAAACCAATTGGCTTTATTAACTAAGTGAGTTTTACAACAGTGGTAACAGAAGTTATAATATATTAAACAAATTGAATAATAAGGAGATTAAAATATATGGCTGTTATCAAAAATAATCCAGAACGTGCGGAACACTATGCATCACAGCTAAAAACACATGGTACCGTCTCATTTGATCCTGCAGTAACTATTAGTTTTTCAGAAAGCGGAGCAGTATCTGGGCTAACACAGGCTTTGGCACTTTCTACTGAAGTAGTCACTCTATTTTCTCAGGTTGCTACTAAAGAAGGAGATAATATTACTAAGTTATCTAATTATTGGATAGCAAAAGATGCTGAAATTGCTGGGGGAGCAAACTAATGACGAAAGAAACTCTCTCTACAGAAGAATTGCAAAAAAAAGAACGTCAATTAGCGGAATACCTTGAAGACTTGGATAGAGAAGAAAGGAAAATGTCCGAAAATTTGGAAATTTATGAGCAAATCCAACAACAAGAACAACGTTTGTTAGAAGAAGTTGCTTTTCTGAGCCAAGGAACAGTAGCCGAAGCCTCTGCCCTTCGATCTTATGATGAGCATCAACTAATTGAACGCCAAAGAAGACAAACATTCTCAGATATTGAAGAAGCATTCCAACAACAAAAACGTTCATTAAGGGAGACTTTAAGTGACACAGAATATCAACGAATGAACATAGAAAATCAGGAGGAAACAACTAGTGACGAAGATTGACTATTCTGAATTAACAAGTGTTCAACAAACTGTTCAACAAGCTAGATTAGCTATTTTAGATCATTTTAATCCATTCAACACTACTATAAATGAGTTTTCTGGTGAATCTGAGCTTACAGGAGATTCATGGGACTCTGCTAAAAACTATTTAACTCAACTTCCGCCCGTCGTAACAGGAGTATTCAACACGTTGGCAGAGGTTGGTGAAACATTAGACCTCTATCTTTCTAGTTTTCAATCAGAGGTTGGTAGCCCTAAAAACAGATTGGATTCGGAAGAACTTATTGATTTAAACAATCGTTTAAATAGTATAAAAAGTGAAAAGGCCTCTATCTTAGCTGAAATTCAACGAGGCGCAAATATAGTAAAATATGGACCACAAACAACCATGTTTGGTACTTCTTTCTCCAGTCTTGGAACTACCGCATTAGATAACTCTATTGAAGATTTAAACAAAGATATTGAAATACTTGAAAAATATGTATCTTTTGAAGCAGCACATGCTAATGATTTCTCTACTGTTCAAGATGCACTCACTCAATTAAAAACAGGTTTGTCAGAATTAAATCGGTCGGTTTCTTTTGAAGCAGGCACAGGAAACTTTTCTACTATTTCCCTAAAAGATAAAGAATGGTATAAAAATATTGGTAAATATAATGAAACACAACCAACAGAACGCCTAGAAATGGTGAAAACTTATAAAGCAATGTATAGAGAAAATGGAACACTGCTGGGTTATGAAGTTGTTTACGAAATTTATAGAAATGGCGAAAGAAATGAAGAATTAACAACTAAAATGACTGATATGATGAGAGAAGCTCAGTTAGGTGAGTTGGGTAATTTTATCTTAGAAACGACAGGAATCAATGATTTCTATAGATATTTTAATGGTGTTGACCCTATTACCGGAGAAAAGCTAACAAATAATCAGCGCTCCCTTTCTGGCTTATTAGGATTGCTAGGAGCCGTATCTACTGCTGAAGGAATCAAGATGCTAACAAATTTACAAAAAGGTTATGCAATGATGCAAGGTGTAGATATTGCAGATGATATTGCTAGGGCAAGTACCGTCTCTGATGATATTTTGGTCGATTCATATAAGAACTTAAGAACTAATAAAGACATACCTGGTCAAGCCCACCACTTAAATCAAGATGCTGCATTTAGAGATTATATTCCTAAAAATGATGGATTAGCAGTAAAATTAGAAGGGAATATTTTTACAGACATTGGAAGCCCACATTATAACGCTCACGAAAGCTTAGAAGGTTTTTGGAATAATTATAGAAAAAATGGCGATCTACTTGGATTAAAACCTTCATTATCTGATTATAATGCTGCATTAAAGCAATCGCTTCTAAATGCCGGATTATCCGAAGCACAAGCAGATGCAGCTGTATTAAAAGCTGCTGCCCAACAAGCAAATGCAGGGTTATTTTCTGATGATTTTATCCCTCGAATCCCTGGGAGAATAAATCTGCCAAAACCAAAACCTTAATGGAGAATACCAATGAATTTAAAAAAAGAGATTATCCTTTCCTTATGTACCATTGATTTTTTATCACATACTAAAGACTTGAATATTCCTTTTGAATACCCAAAAGATTTGAAAGATGCAGCAAAAAGCATAAACAATCTACAATGGGAAAATCTTTGTTTAGAAGAGATTGGTAATGTTACTGCATTTCTCTCAAAAAATCATAAAGAACTATATAAAAAGACTTGGAATGAACTAGCAATAGAAATAAAGAAACAAGTCATTCCAACTATTGAGAAAAAGTTAACTACCTTAATTGAAGAACAAAAAATTTTGAAAGAAATGATAAACCAAATTTTATTTGATATAATAAATATTGCGTTGTACAAAAGTTATGATGATATTTACACATCTGAATTTTATGATTTATTATCAAATATTTACCAAAGTGGCTATATTCCCTGTGGTTGGAATGGACAATATCCCAAAGGAACTATAAAAGTAATTTGAATGGAGTGAATGTTTTGGAAGAAAATAATAATTTTTTCAATCAGAGTGAAGTAATATCAGACGAACTACTTAAAGTGGTTAAAATAAATTTGAATGATGAGCAAGAAAAACAGATATTAAGCACATATCTATTTGGTATGCTAAATGGCCTTGGTAGAGAATGCGGAGTTAAACCTACAGATATTCAAGCTAATTTAATTAAGTTATTAACAAACAAACTTAATTATTCCATCGAAAGTGCAACTCAACTAAGTCAATTTATTATTAACTCAACAGATAGAGAATTTCATCCTACAATGTTTTCTATAATCCATCGCGGATTAGAAGGTTACTATATGTACAAAGAAAAAGATTATACTAAATTGGTGAATGATTTTACTGAAATTTTAGATACTATAAAAAAGGAAACTGACTAGATAAAAATAGCATTATTAGTGAATGACAACAATCCATACAATTATAACTTTTATTCGACAAGACGATATCTTCATCTTTAAATCGAAACGAATAAGGAACGTTATACTCTGATAGAGCTAGTAACGTTCCTTTTATTTGTTAAGTTATTAACTTTTTTATTCTATGATATAGTAGTCTTTCGATTTCGGTAATTTGATGTTTGGTACCCATATTGGGTGACCTTCCCAACCTTTCTCTTTTTGACCTTTCACACAGTACAGTGTTAAAACAAATTGATCTTCATATTGATTAGTTTCAGCCCAATCATTTGGAGAAAGCAATGCTCTTGTTGCACGAGTGATATCTCTATCTCTTCTCACTAATAAGCGACCTTGAGTAGCTGGACTACTTTTGAACAAAGATTCAATAATATTCATATAACCTTTTAAATTAAATGATTCTTCTGCCTTAAAATGCTTTAAGAGTTGGAGGACAAATCCCAAACTGACATTTATCGCATCATCTTCATCTCTAAATCCATCAACCATAGCCGTAATATCATCAAAAGAATGGTTTTCTGGTTCAAGTGGAAAATGATTAGAGCCTCCAATCACAATATCTAGTATAGATTTATCTAATACATTATTTCGTGTGGGATTAAGGCCACTTGGATATGCGATAGTAAAATTGGCTCCTCTTTTTACTTGGTCAATAATGTGATTATTAGTTTCATTTATATCATAAAATAACTGATACAGTTCTTGAGTACAATATAAACTAACCAATCCTGGATCTCTGTCGTAACCAAACATCCGATTGTGTTGCCACATTGTATCTGCTTGGGGGGCCTTGCTAGTTCTTATATAATAAAATGTGTTTAATCGATTGAAGGTTATGCCTCGGCCAAGTGTATTTCCTCCAATGATAAAGTTGCAACCAGTTTCATAATCAGAGCTGGTATCCGTACTAGTTCCATTTAGAGTCAATATCTGATAATCAGATGAAATCAACAATGACTTGACCTTATCGTTTAAATCAGAAAGGAGAACCTTAGAACTTTTTTTAGGATCAATTAAATCGTATTCATATTTGATCATTTCTAAAATCTCAATATCGTTAATATGTGCTTTTAGATACAAAAGCATTTCTTCCAGCTCTTTTTTTACCTTCTCATGGGAAGCCTGTCGAATACCTGGATGCATTAAACAATTGGATACATTTTCATTATTCAAAAAAGCCTGTGCCGTAACAACTAGATGCCGAATCACAACTTCTTTCATACACTCTACTGAGGTTTTATTATCTACAAACCTTACATGTTTTGGAACTTCACCTGAATTTGGAAAGAAAAAATTCCCTCCTAGATACCCCTTTCCAGGTTCAAAGTAGTAAGTAAAGCTTGGATGCCATTCTGTATTTAATGATTGAAGTAGCAAAGCTTGCGGTGTTCCAGTTACTTGAAGATAGATACTCGCTATAGCTGTATCTCGGATTTCAGTTAAATACTTATTAATTGTAGAAACATCATTTTGATTTACTTTAGTATTTAAAGAAGCAGCGTCAGCTTCATCATCTATGATAAATAGCGGATTCCCTCTAAAACTTTGCATATTTTTTAAAATATTTGCCCACTCTCTTAATATACTGGTATTTTTCTTTAAAACGAGTATTGCTGGTTTTCCATTTGCATTTTTAAATTTTTGTTCTTCTTTTTCATCACAAACAACAAATGCGGTTAAATCCTTTTGTGTTCGTTCAAAAGTTTGTTGTTGTAAGCGAGTGTTATCAGTAGTTAATAAAATAAAAAAAGGAAAACCTCTATCAACAGCTTCTGATGCTATAGCAAAGACTTGTCCGGTCTTTCCTGATTGAACATTGCCAAGTAGCATACCTATTTGATTTGATCTATAATTAAATTTAGACAGATATTTATTCCCAACATCATCAGCTGTTTTTTTGACAGAATCTGCTAATTCATCTTGGTTATTATCTCTAATACTTTGTACATATGTTTCTAAATAAGTCATCCATTTTCTCCCCTTTCCTTGTCAAAGCTAATAGTCCATACATCTAGTGGTTCATAAGTCCATTGACTCTTATCCAATCGACCATTATCTTTTCTATTATATACACGCCCTAATTCCTGACGGTTAGTTTTGGTTAAGACCAATACTTCCATATTAGCTTGTTGAAGCATCTCTGAAGTAACAACACCCAAATGATCTGGGTCTTTGTTTACATCATCAACTGGTAACAATAAACCATTAGCTACAAGTCTCCCTTTAATCCATCTCCCCAGAATACGATCACTATCATAAGCAGTAAATTGTTTATGATTATCACTTGTAGTGTGTGCTTCGAATTGATACCCATCATCAGTAATAACGAAAAATGGTTTGTCGGTGGGGTATGAAGGTAAACTCCAAACATCTTTTGCAACAGTTAATTGAGTTTCATACCAATTACGTCGGTCGTAAGTCCCTTTAGAATTCTTTCTCCCTACACCATAACAAACATTAATATTTGATTTTGCAAAATCATTACGGTCATTACTAAAACGCTTATCAAAAAGAGGAGCTTTTATAGGAAAGCGAATTGTAATATCTATTTGTGAATTTTGGTATGTTTCAACAGCACTTTGGGTAAGATCAGTTATATTTTCAATTCCATTTAATAGCTCAATCGGTTCATGAACAATTCTAAACCCTTCTAACTCTGAAGCTATAGATGTACAACGATTTTGTAACATCTCAAGGTGTTCAGCAAACTCGATATTTTTTTGTAAATCATCAATGGAAGTTGCTATTTCATATTGTCTTAGTGTAGTCCCTGTAGGAGCAAGTACACTAAGATTGGCAGAACCTTCAATCGTTCTGAATATGCTTCCATTTTTCCAGAAAGTATATAATTTTCCATGATAACTCATATTGTTAACAAAATAGATGTTTCCAATATTATTACGCATCCACTTATTATGCAATTTTGTAATCTCAATATATATACTTTCAGGAATTCCATCTGTAGCGTACATACCAGCAATTAAGGTTACATTTTTCAAGCTATGCTCTTCTACCAAGCGGTCAAGTTCAATCAAGCTATTTCTTGATACATAACCAACAGCAAAAACAATTTTATCTGAAAGAGCTATGTTAGCCTTGATTTCATTTGCAATAGTTTTCTGATCTTGTCCAATGGTTAAGGGCGGAATATTTGAATAAAGAATTTCCATATGATCAATCCTCTCATTTTTGTAGTCACATATTTATACATTAATGATAGCTTGTTTACACCTTTTTATCCACCCTCTTTAGAAATTAAGCGAATTTTGTTGCACTTCCTTTGATTACGGTATAATATAATAATAGGCATATGCTAAAACTTATGTTCGTATATAAGGAGGACGACAATGATATTCAATACAGGAGAGCTGTTTGCGGGACCCGGTGGCGGTGCCTACGCAGCAATGACCTCAAGATTTGTAGATGAACATGATGAAGAATGGGGCTTCGAACATGCTTGGGCTAACGAATATGACCCCGATACTGTTGAAACATATAAGCTAAATATATTACAGGATCCAAATGCAACATCTGTTTATTGTAAAGATGTTAGAAGTTTTGATTTGCATGATCGAAATGTTTTAGGAGATATTGATGCTTTGATTTTTGGTTTTCCATGTAATGATTATTCATTAGTTGGGGAACAAAAAGGACTAGATGGAAGTTACGGACCGCTATATCAATATGGTGTAGAAGCACTTCGTGAGTTTCAACCCAGTGTCTTTATTGCAGAAAATGTTGGTGGTCTTTCATCTGCGAATGAAGGTGAGGCATTTATTCAAATAGTGCGTGAATTACAAGAAACAGGTTATACACTTACACCTCATTTTTATAAATTTGAGCAGTATGGTGTCCCTCAAGCACGCCATCGTATTATTATTGTTGGCATCAGGAATGATTTAGCACAAGCAGGGATTGAGTTTAAAGTACCTGCACCTACTACACCTTATCCTGATCAATATATGACCTCATCTGAAGCTATCTTGGAACCTCCAATACCAAACGATGCATTCAATCATGAATTAACCAATCATAATCCTAGAACCGTTAATATGCTTTCTTATATACCAGAAGGTGGGAATGCATGGGTGGAAGATATTCCTGAAGAATATCGCCTAAATGTTAAAGGTGCCAAATTGAGTAATATATACAAAAGACTAAATAGAAATACACCTTCGTATACAGTAACAGGCTCTGGTGGTGGTGGAACTCATATGTATCACTGGACTGAGAATAGAGCATTAACAAATCGGGAACGTGCTCGTCTTCAAACTTTTCCAGATCATTATCACTTCCAAGGTGGGAAAGAAAGCGTTCGAAAGCAAATTGGAATGGCTATTCCACCCGAAGGTTTGAGACATATTATGATGGCCGTTTTAAGGACATTTGCAGGAATTGATTATGACTTTGTCGAGCCTACGCAAAAATTACAACCAGCTATTTTACTTCAAGAAGATGGAGAAGTTGTAGCTAACCTAGTTAGGATATAAATGTTGGTGTTTCTAAAGAACCATATAATAGATTTTAAAGCTTTATTGAATATACTTCATAAAATGAAAAAGGTAGCAACTCGCTACCTTTTTTTGTTGTTAAATTTTCGAGAACTTATAAGAATTTTCATCATTTCTATCAATTGGAAACGTTCTTTTTCATTTAGAACCCAATACCCTTTAATTAAATCTGACAATTGTTCTGTTTCCACATTTTTATCCACATCTTCAAAATTGGAGATGTTTTGGGCCTGTTCTAATGCTAAAACTTTTAACTCATCCTCAGTGTTCTCAGTGGAATCAATTAATTCTTCCGTTTGTAAATCTAAAATAGATGAAAGCTTCCCTAGATGTTTTTTATTCGGCACAAATTTTCCTTGTTCCCATCCCGCTAGCGTTGTCGGCGGGCATCCCACCTCTTTGGCAAGCCCCTTTTGCGAATACCCTTTTCTCTTCCTAGCATTTTTTATATTTACAGCAAACTGCTTCATAACATACCCCCGCATTGAATCTAATAATTCAAGAATATAACAATAAAAGAAGTGAAGCAACTTTCTTTTTCTTACTAATTTGGTAAGTAAGCAGATAAGTTAAAAAATATTTCAACGTTTCCTTGAAAATATATTTTTTTGGGTAACTTAATACTTAAAAGCTTGATGCAACAACAATACCTCTATCATTAAATGACGATTATTGCGATGACAAAAAAGATAGGCAGATAATCTAGAAAGTTTTCATATAAAGATCAAAAGCAAGAAGTATAAGGATTTGAACGATTTATTGCCTACTACAATTGTCTAAAGATTGAAAATGGCTTAGTAGCAAGCTGAAATTGAGTAGTGAGAATTAGTATTAAGGTATAGGGATGTTCATATTAAGTAAGTGTTCCAATGAATTAGGGTTTGATTTGTAGAAAAGAATTTAAAAATAAAAAATTGTTCTATGAAATAATTGAAAATGCATCTGTACGGATAAATAAGAATAATTTCTATAAATGAACAGTAGACAGAATAAGTATTATACAGAGGTGTATATGAGCTAAAAAATAATTGTGTGAAAGTTATTGTAACGAAGATGATTGAATTAGTATGGTCTAAAATGGAAGAGAAAACATATTTGTAAGTATAGACAAGTCTTATATTGTAGCTATTTTTTTTAGAAAAATGAAATCAGTGTAAAAATGACGGAGAAGGGCGTTTTTTATGGTGTATACTGTAAATGTGATCACGAGAAAGACGTTAACGAAAATCAGAATAAGTAGAAAAATAAGTTTAAACTTAATAAAACCATATGTAGGAGCATGAAAAATGAAAATAGTAGAGCTATGTTCAGGTATTGGCGGTTTAGGTCTTCCATTTCTTGAAGAGGGATTTGATTTAGAGTTGGCGGTGGATTTTGATAAAGAGTGCATAAAGAGCTATAAAGCAAATATATCAGAGAAGGTTATGTGCGCCTCTATAAGAGCAGCAATGAAAGAAATACCTACACATGATATATTGCTAGCTTCAACACCTTGCCAAAGTTGGTCATTAGCAGGTAAACTCGAAGGTTTTTATGATGACAGAGGGCTTGTGTTTTTTGATGTTTTAGATGTCATTCGTGTTAGACAGCCTAAAGTTATCCTTTTAGAAAATGTGGCAAGCCTCATAGATCATGATAATGGAGAATCGTTTAGGCATATGCTGCAATGCTTAAATGTATTTGGTTATAGTACATCCTATCAAGTTTTAGATAGTCAGGACTTTGGAGTGCCGCAACGACGAAAGAGAGTATTTATTGTTTGCTTTCATAAGAAGTATTTCAAGAATATCCCCTTCCAATTTCCAAAAGGAGAAAAATTAACTATTACTTTACAGGATATTCTGGACGAGGAGGTGGAGAGCAACTATTTTTTGACTGAAGAAGTGAAACAATATGTGTTGGATGTCCCAAGTAACAAAAATGGTGATCTATCCAAAGTGCCAATCAATCAAAAGGTTGCTAAAACACTACTCACATCTTCAGGTACGCACAACAAATGCACTAAAAATAATTATGTTACAGATGATAAAAATGCAATCGATCCTAAAAAAAGTAATCTTAGGCGCTTAACGCCGAGTGAATGTTTAAAATTACAGGGATTTGATGCGGAAAATTGGAAATACGTTGTTTCGGATACTCAGTTGTACAAGCAAACTGGGAATGCTGTAACCGTCAGTGTGTCACGTGCACTTGCAAAGAGTATAAAAAAATATATTGAAAAAAATTTTTTAAGAAAACAACTATATTCAAACAAGATATGAGCATAAATGGAACTCAGGAATAGTACAAAAAGGCTTTCTAACAGACTTAAGCGATTTAAAGACATTTACATTAACTAACTGGCAAATGTGCTTAAAGAGATTTTTAGAGGCATTTAGTAACATCAAATGATGCTAGGTCATGAAGAGTAGATCTTCAACGCAATAAGGAAAGTTGTATTTAGAGATGAAACAAAATTGAAACAAAAAAATTAAATTATTTAGGAGTAAAAATAGGTAAGGGAGTGTTGAATAAATGTTATTTAGCAAGGAATTTGAACAAAAGCTATTAGAGGAGTCACAAGTAATTTTTGAAAAAATGTTGAATTTAGCAGAACAATCCGTAGAGAAACCTGAATTCATTCAACAGAAAGATGTCCCAAAATATTTTGGTGGAATTAGCATAAATACGGTTCTTAGTTTCGAAACTAAAGGATTAAAACGTTGTGAGCCCATTTCAGGAGGAAAAATTTACTACCACAGGAAAGAATTGGAACGATTTATGCTTGACCACCAAAAATAGATAATTAAGTTCAGTCAAGATTTAAGAGGAGAATTTTATGGAAAGTACAAAAAAAAGCCCACATGAGCGACCAACTCTAATATGTAGGCAGATATGTTAGAGAGAATACATTTAGAAAAGTGTATTCTTTCAGGTACTTTCATTCTAAGTGAAAATATTGTTAATAGCAAGTCTCCTTTAACTCTTACAAAGATAACAAAAAAATTAATGCAGACAACTAGAGAACGAGGACGGTACAATCATAATGTAGTTTTTTTGATGTGCCTTCTCAATAAAGGAGAAAATAGAATGGCAATTAAAAAATTAGCAGATGATAAATATAAAATTAATGTTTACATGGGAGCCAATGCTTCACGTTTTGTACAATATGCGTCTACAAAACAAGAGGCAGAAATTATTGAAGCAGAAGCAAAATTAGCAAAAAAGAAAGGAGAAGTAAAACAGAAGACTAAATCATATACTTTTGAAGAAGTGTACCAGATGTGGTGGAGTAATGATTATACAGTTTATAGGCATCATGAAGAAATCACGTTAGACCGAACAAAAGATTTGTTTAGGTTACACATACTTCCTCAAATAGGGCACATGCAAATGAATAAAATTACTATTGATTTTGCTGAAAAATTACAATTCAGTTGGGCCTTTGGTGACAAAAAAAGAAATATCTCTCCATATTCAGGCTATAAAAAGTTAATATCGTATACAAAACAAGTCATGCGTTATGCTGAAAGAAAAGAAATTGTAAAGAGAAATCCGTTTGAGCTACTTCAGTTACCTATAAATGCAGAGTTCAAAAAACAAGCAGAACAACGTAGGAAAGAAAAATTCTATTCTAAAGAAACTATTAAACAATCTTTACACTTTATGCGCAAACATTATGGACTACAAGAATATACCTTACTTGCACTTACCTATTCTATTGGAGCAGGAAAAGGTGAGATTTATCCATTAATTTGGAAAGATATAGATTTTGATAATATGACGATCCAATTAGAACACAAACTAATCAAAAATAAAAAAACAGGGATTCGTACCAGAATTCAAGGTTCAAAGAATAAGCATAGGCTGAGAGATATTCCTATCTCCCCCGAACTTGTTGCATTGTTAAAAGAGTGGAAAATGGAACAGTTTAGGCAACTACAAGAAGTAGGTATTTTTCAGTCAAATGAACAATTCTTATTTACTTACACTACTCAGAAGGGACTAATTAACCAACCCCTACATCCTGACTATTTAAATAATAAATTAGATAGGTTGGAATTAAAATATGGGGTACCTCACATTATGCCTCATGGATTACGTCATACGTATATCAGTGACTTAATTAATAGTGACATCAGTGAATCGATTGTTCAGTCATTAGTTGGGCACGTTGAGGGCTCCAACGTAACAAGAAAGAGTTACACTCATTATGATCCAGAAAAACAAAAAGATGCTCTAAGAAGATTGAATGAAGAGCGTCGAAGTATTGGATTATGAAAACTCGTAACCAAAGTCGTAACCAAAATAAAAAAGACACTTTCCAACCTAAGTGGAAAGTGTCCAAAACCCTTGGTGTAACAAGGATTAACGTTTTGAAAATTGTGAAGCTTTACGAGCTTTCTTAAGACCTGGTTTTTTACGTTCAACCATACGTGCGTCACGAGTAAGTAACCCAGCGCGTTTTAGTGCTGAACGGAAATCAGGATCTACTTGCAGCAATGCACGAGCGATTCCGTGACGGATAGCTCCTGATTGTCCTGCATAACCACCACCGTTAACGTTAACTAAAACATCGTAAGCGCCTTTTGTTTCAGTTACGCCAAATGGTTGGTTGATCACTTCACGCAAGTCAGCGTGTGGGATATATTCTTCAACATCTTTTTTGTTTACAGTAATTTTACCAGTACCTGGTACTAAGCGTACACGGGCAACTGCATTTTTACGACGGCCAGTGCCGATATATTGTACTTGAGCCAATGAACTTTCCTCCTTAAATTAGGTTTGTGATATCTAAAACTTCTGGTTGTTGTGCAGCATGTGGATGCTCAGCTTCACCATATACGTTCAATTTAGTAAATTGTTTACGGCCTAAAGTGTTTTTAGGAAGCATACCTTTTACAGAATTTTCGATTAGACGACGAGAGTTTTTCTCACGCAGTTCACCAGCAGTAACAGATTTCAAACCACCTGGGTATTGGCTGTGACGGTAGTAAATCTTGTCAGTAGCTTTTTTACCAGTCAATTTCACTTTGTCAGCATTGATTACAATTACAAAATCTCCAGTATCCACATGTGGTGTGAATGTTGGTTTATTTTTTCCACGTAGTACAGATGCTACAACTGTTGAAAGGCGTCCCAAAGGAACATCAGTTGCATCTACTACGTACCATTTACGTTCTACTTCGCCAGCTTTGGCCATATATGTTGTACGCACGTTTCTTTCCTCCAATTTTCGATTCGATGTTTGACTTACACTTGAGTTTCCGGGGCTCTTGTGGGGCAAACAATACCATTTAACATAATACCCTCTATCACGCATAAAGTCAATGATTTTCAAGGCTTTTTCTTTACTTTTCATGAAATTATTTTCAGCCTATTTATTACAGCCATCAGATTTTCTGATTCTGCGTTCATGATATAATCAATCAAAAAGGAGGATTGTTGGAATGACTGACAAAACACTAAAGGACTACCTGACTCATTATGGCGTATTGACCTGCAACTCTACACCCATAATGCCTAATATTACTGATTTAGGCTTCCACTGGTCAGATGTTACGAGCTTGATTGATACACACGAGCTATTTTACTGTAAATCCTACAAAAATCGGACGACATACCTGTCTCCCGAAGCGTATTACCTTATGAAACAATGCAAGCAGCAAAAAACGATGTCCAAGGAAGCGGCACAAATTTATCGACTGCTGGAAAAAAATGACATGGAGACAAACGAGCTGAAGACGTTCTCCTTTATGAAGCAAGATGAATATAAAAAAGCCTTTGATTTTCTTTTAAAGGAGCGCTATGTCACTGCTATTCAAAATGGCCGCATTCTCAACCCAAACTGGTCGACATTTGTTTATACTACTGCTGAAAAATGGGAAGCACACACGCCGCAGCCAATGCTTTCTTCGGAGCCAATTGAGAGACTTACGACTTTACTGAGCGTGTTTATGACAGAAAAAGAAATCCAGCGTTTTTTGAAATAGAAACTAACTTGCCTCAGCACACTAAAAAAGGATGCGAAGTTAAAAACAGCTCCCGCATCCTTTTATAACGAAAAAATTCATTTATTTATACGACTTGATTGTATCTTTCAAATCTGCCAACTCATCTTTAAGGGTATATTTTAGCTCTTGTCCTTCGTCACGCATGGTTTCAACGGCTGTGATGACGTCGTTTTTCACTTCACATAGCGCATTTCTGATTTCCAGCAACCCTACACTGGCCATCCCCAAGACACAAATGATTCCCACACTCCACAATATGACTGTCGCTGCTTTTGATAATCGTTTCATTTGTCATCCCTCCAACTCACCTTCTATACTCCTTATTCTATAGAAGAACGCCACGCTTTACATCGTGCCTGAGTCTGAAAATAACCACGAACTTTCTCCAACCAAGGTCTCATTCTGCTTTTCCCTATCGTTAGTAAGAAAAACAACAGGAGATTGAATAAAAAACCTTGAAAACAGGAAACAGCACACCCCTGATTTCAAGATTCTTTCTTATAGTAATCGATACTGAATCAGCTGCAGGGCATCAGCCAATATCTCTTTCCCATCGATATCAAAAACCAACCATTTCCCGCCGTTGAGAAACTCGTACTTTTCATAGGCTTGCTGGATTCGTTCATCCATGGTCACTACCAACGCCTCAATCTCCGACTGATACTGCTGATTCGCAACGATCAATACTTGAAACTTTCCTGACTGTGGATAAACTGTACACAGATTCTTGCCTCTCTTTTTGAACTTCATATTCCAGCCAGGAATCGAGCAACGACTATGTTCCAGCTTAGGCTTCGCACCAATGACTTCTGTCAATTCGTGAAAAAGCGTTTTCCACTCCGCCGTATCGATATACACACCAACATCTTCAATTTCCGGTTGCTGCTCTCTGGAAAAGGTATCATTCCACTCCATTTTTTCAGCCTCCCATCACTTATTCATTTCTTCCCAGTCTCTACTTGTCATCCCTTTGATGACATCCGTCACTATTTTCCCTTTATTAATCCGTGCATTGGGCTGGACGCCTTCTTCCTTCATCCCCAGCTTGTCCATCACTTTTCCTGAGTTTGGATTATCTATATCGTATTTAGCAAATATTCGAACAAGATTCAGCTTTTCAAACCCTAGCTGAACAAGCACTTTTCCTGCCTCAGCAACGATTCCCTGTCCCCAATAGGCCTTGTTCAAGGTATAGCCGATTTCCGCAACTCGATTCACCTCATCAACACGTAAATCAATTGAGCCAATCATTTTTCCATTTTCCTTCAGCTCAATTCCATATTTGCCTAAAGGCTCTTTTATAAAGTAGCTGGCAATCGCCGCCTCTGTATCCGCGAGTTTATAATGAACAGGAAAAACATAAGTTGCTGTTTCCCCATCTGACGCATAGTCAAACATATCCTCCGCATCGGCCAATGTTACCGGTCGCAAGTGCAGACGCTCTGTTTCTAAATACTGATTTTTTGCCAATATCAAACTGTAGTTAATCATCATTTCCATCTACTTCACCTACTTTTTATTTTACTTTAACGAACCATCAGACAAACTTCAACCCAAAATGAAGCATTTATTTTTTATTTAAGTCGTTTTTAAGCTTGGGTTTGTATCTTTAGAACATCAAAAAGAATGATGGGGATAGAATGTATGAGGAGTAAAAAACGAAAAACAAGACGGCTACTATTCTTGTTTATTATTATTTTGGGCACAAGTACTGGCTTTTATTATTTTAAATTACGCGCACCTATTTCAGGAAGCAACGATACAACAAAGGAAACTACGCCAGTCGATCAAACCGCATTGACCGTCGCCGCTGCCGATGAAGCAGATGAGAATGAATCGCTAGCTGTTACAGCCGTTCAAATCGGTGAAGAGGATATCCCTTTATACAGCCAGCCCGATGCCGACAGCACAGAGCTGATCACGGTGACACGTGGTGAATATGTTGAATATATTGATGAGAGCTATGATTGGTATCATGTAGTGGTGAATGGAGAATACGAAGGCTATGTATCTAGCTTATATAGTGCCCTTGTAGAGATAGAGGAGCCTGTGACACCAACCTCACTGGAAAAGACGGTTGTCGTCTTGAACCCCGGTCATGGCGGAGAGGATACCGGCGCCCTCAGCAACGACTATTACTACTACGAAAAGAATATCACTCTGGCAACGGCTCAAGTGATTCAGGAAACATTGGAAGCAGCGGGCTGTACCGTCATCCTTACCAGAGAATCGGATGTAACAGAAACGTTGGATGATATCTGTGAAGACAGCATTAGCAATCAAGCGGATTTCTTTTTCAGCCTCCATTATGACTCTACAGACTATATGAACGATGCTTCCGGCACAACGACCTATTACTATTATGAAAAATACGCGGAATTAGCGGAAACCATCAATCAGTCGCTAGCGTACACGTTACCACTGGAAAATCGTGGTGTAGAGGTTGGGAATTTTCAAGTCTTGCGTCAAAATACTCGCCCGGCGTTGCTCCTTGAGCTTGGGTACATGAACAACGATTACGACTTGGCAACCTTCGTTACGGAATACTATCAGCAGCAGGTTGCTGATGCATTATTAGAGGGGATTACGGAGTATATTGGTTCTTAGTTATCCAGAACTAGACATCTTCATAAACATGCATATAGCTTCTCCATATCTTTTTATTATACTTATCAATAAAAAGATATGGAGGATTTTCATTTTGAAGCAATGGATTTCAGATTTTCTAAATTACAAAAAGAACTACCACAACTTATCTTCTAGAACTATAAAGGCGTATCATTCAGACCTTAGTTTATTAGCTGACTACTGTTTAAATCAAGAAGTTGCATTTCCAGAGGGGATTATTCTTTTTATCAATAAATTGAATCAAGAAGACCAATTAAAAATTTCCTCACTCAAGCGAAAATTGATTACTTATCGGATGTTTTATAAATACTTGACTAGTAATGAGCTTATTCCTAGAAATCAACAGTTTGAAGACACTCGAATCAGCTACCCAAAACAAAAAAAGATGCCTAAAACCCTACGAATTAGCGAAATCAATCATCTATTATCTACGATGTATACTCGTGTCCAAAGTAATGCAATCAGTGCTTATCAAAGAAAAAACTGTACTCGGGATATTGCTCTTTTAGAACTGCTCATTTCAACAGGCATTCGTATTAGTGAAGCAAGCAATATCAACCTCAATGATTACAATCTATCTGACAATTCTCTTTTAATTCATGGAAAAAACAGTAAAGAACGCCTGATTTACCTCTCCAGCACAGAAACAAAGCAAGCGATCAGCAGCTATCTGAACATCAGGAAAGATTATCGTCCTGTTGACCACAGCCTATTCATCAACAAATATGGCACGCGTCTCTCTATTTATGGAATTGAAGACATCTTTTCAAAATACTTAAAAATAGCAAATATCGAAACCACAGCAACCCCGCATTACCTAAGACATACCTTTGCGACAGAACTATTGAATAATGGTGCAAACATTAGGGAAGTGCAGGAGTTGCTGGGGCATTCCAGCATCGTTACCACTCAAATCTATACCGAAGTCTCCATGGAACGAAAACGCCATGTATTAAATACCTATAATTATAGAAATTCTATGATTATAAAAACCTCCAAATAACTACAAATTATTTGGAGGT